>CAVZPD010000021.1:0-90064 GCA_963777045.1 uncultured Chloroflexia bacterium | reverse complement strand
CGCAGCCGAGGCGTCCCGCGGTGCCACGGCAGCGAGGAATCCATTGCTGGTCCGGACGACGCGTTCCGCCAGGGCCGCGTGGTTCGTCGCGACGTCGGCCTCCTGCTGCGTGATCGTCCAGCCCGAATCGCCGCCCATGAAGAACGCCAGGTCGACGGCGCCCGACTCGTGGTAGACGGCGCCGATGGCCACGGGGCCGGCGTCAGAAGCCACGATGTCGTTGATCCAGCTGAACGACTGCAGATCAATCGGGGGGACCATCACGCGCCACGCCAGGCTGGTCCAGGGCGTGATGGTCTGCGTCGGCTCGGCCGTCGGCTGGAGCGTTGGGGTCGGCTGGGTGGTGGGCACCGGTGTGGCGCTCTCCTCGACGAGAGGCGTCGGCGAACCCGGGCTCTGGCTGGGACCGGGACCAACCGCGTTCCGCGGCATGAGCAGGAAGGCGAGCGCCAGCACCGCGACCACGCTCACGACCGCCACGGACAGCCGCATCGGCGGGGAGAACCAGAGGCGACGGCTGACGGGCGCCTCGTCGATGATGGATGACAACCGGCTGCGCAGCGACATTGGAGCCTCCTCGCCGGCGGCCTCGCGCAGGACCTGCAGCAGGTCGTGGGTGAACCGCTCGTCGTTCATCGGATCGTCCCTTCGGGGTTGCGCCCGGCGGCGTCGTAGGCGGCGCGCAGCTCGGCGAGGCCGTAGTGCAGGCGGGACTTGACCGTCCCGGACCGCGTCCCGGTGTAGGCCGCGATCTCGTCGACCGACAGCCCCTCCAGGTAACGGAGCGCCACCACCGCGCGATGCTCCGGCGTCAGGGCGCGAAGCGCCTGGTGCAGCGCGGCCCGCTCGACTGACTCGTCGAACGCGTCGTGCAGCTCAGGCGGTTCGCCTGCCAGGACCGATGTCCGCCCGCGCTGCCGCTGACGGATCCGATCCCGACAGACGTTGACCAGGATGCGACCGAACCATGCGTCGAAGCGGGCGGGGTCCCGCAGGGACCCGACGTGCTGCCAGGCACGCAGCGCAGCATCGCTGACGGCGTCCTCCGCATCCTCGCGGTTGCCCAGGATGACGACCGCAAGCCCGAAGTGGCGGTTGAGCGAGCGATCCAGCAGTGCCGCAAAGGCGTCAGCCCGATGCGTGCCTCCGCCGGTCAGCTCGGCTCTCAGCTGCTCCACCCCGTTTTCCCTCGTTGGCGCATAGGGCTCGATCACGCCCTATACGACCGATGCGCATCGGTTTTCGTTCAACTTCGGGGAGGTGGCATCCTGCGGGCAAGGGCCGATCAGCCCATTCCGACGACCAGGCCGGGAGAGACTAGGCTCAGCTGGCGTCGTCGCTCTTCTTCGCCTGGCCCGGGGCGGTCTCGCGGCCGTGGCCGCCGCCATTGCCCATGATCGAGCCGATGCCCGGGTGGACGCCGAGCGCCTTGGCGATCCTGGCCCCAACCCTGGCCGTCGTTTCGCATGGCGGCGATCTCCTCGATGGAGCGACCGCTCGCGTCGGCCCAGGCCACCAGGCGCACCGCGCCGCCCGTGCCGTACGTATCGGCCAGGCCGGCCAGTGCATCGGCGTCGATGGTGTAGCCGCTCGCCTCCAGGCGATCGAGCGCGTGGGCCAGGTCGGCCTCGGTCGGTGGCGCTTCGTTCTCGGCTTCGACCGGCTCCTGGGACGCATCGGCGAGGACCGGGGCGGTCTCATGCCGCGGCTGGCCCAGGGCGAGTGCGGAACCGGCCGCCACGATGAGCACGGCGAGGGCTGCCAGCACCGCCATCCTGAAACGCTTCATCGCCACAGGCTACGCCTCGTTCCTTGCATTCCACCTTGCACGACGGCAATTCGTGTTGCAGGCGCGCACCGATGAGCGACCGGCTAGCGGATCTCCTCGACCTGCTGGCGCAGGGGCCACCGGCGCATCCGCACGTTCACCATGGCGACGCCGGCGATGACGAGCGCGGTCCCGGTGATCAGTCGCAGGTCGACCGGCTCGTCCAGCACCAGTGCGCCCAGGAGCAGGCCGAAGACCGGCAGCAGGTAGGCGACCATGGAGGTGCGCGTGGCACCCCATCGGCCCAGCAGGCGGAAGAAGACCAGGAAGGCCAGGCCCGATCCGAGCAGGCCCAGCCACATGACCGCCAGCAGCGCCTCACCGGTGGTCGGCAGGCCGATGCCACCGCCCAGCGTCATGGCCAGGACCGCGGCGATCAGGAGCGCGAAGATGACCTCGAAGAGGGCGGTGATCATCGGCCGCAGCCCCTGCAGGAAGCGGCGGGCATAGACCGCGCCGGCGGCGTACGAGAGCGTGGATCCGAGCAGCGCAAGCGCAGGGATCAGGCTGGTGCCCGCCAGCACGCCCGGGTCGAAGCCGACCAGGATCGCCACCCCCGCGAAGCCGACCAGCAGGCCGATCACGCGTTGCGTGGTGAACGGCTCGTCGGGGAGGAAGCTCGCCGCGATCACGATCGTGAAGAGCGGCACGCCGCCGTTGATCACGGCCGCCAGCGTGGAGTCGACGCTCTGCTCCGCCCAGGTGATGAGCGAGAACGGAAGCGCCACGCTCAGGAGCCCGATCACGAACAGGTGCGCGTACGTGACCGCCCGGCGCGGCAGGCGTTCGCGCGCCACCAGCACCACCGAACCGATCAGCAGCAGGCCGAATGCGAGCCGCAACGTCACCAGGCTGAACGGCTCGAGGCCGGCGTCCACGCCGATCTTGATGAAGAGGTAGCTGGAGCCCCAGAAGAAGCCCAGGGCGACGAAGAGGACCCAATCCTTCGCAGAGCCAGGGTTGCCCACGGTTGGTTGCTGCTCCCATCGGTCGATCACGCTCGCGGGCGGGCCTCGCCACGCCGCGACGCTTGATGGTAGAACGCCGGCTACGCCACGAATGTGATCCGGACGGTATCGTGAGCGTATCAACACCATGCGCGTGCTCATCATCGGCGCCAGCGGCTACATCGGCGGCCGGCTCGCGGCCGTCCTCGATGCCGCGGGCCACGACCTGACGCTCACGAGCCGCGACCCTGCCAACCTGGCGGAGCGGTTCCCGCACGCGCGCGTCGTCGCCGCCGACCTCCTGCGTCCCAAGACGCTCCCCGCCGCGCTCGAGGGCGTCGAGGTGGCGTACTACCTGGCCCACTCGATGGGCGCCGGCGAGGGGCGGTTCGCGGAGCAGGATCGTCGGGCGGCGGCCAACCTCGCGGTGGCGGCCCGCGAAGCAGGCGTTGGCCGGATCGTCTACCTGGGCGGCCTGGGTCGGAGGGCCGATCGACTCTCCCCGCACCTGGCCAGCCGCCAGCAGACCGGCGCGGAGCTGGCGGCGCACGGCGTGCCGGTCACCGAGTTCCGCGCCGCGGTGATCATCGGCTCGGGAAGCGCATCGTTCGAGATCCTGCGCCACCTCACCGAGCGGCTCCCGGTCATGGTCACCCCGCGCTGGGTGAGCACCCGCTGCCAGCCGATCGGGATCCGCGACGTGCTTGACTACCTCGCCGCCGCGCTCGACCACCCGGAGATCACCGGAATCGTGGAGATCGGCGGCCCAGACGTCCTCTCGTACGGCGAGATGATGAGGGCCTACGCCGACGTCCGCGGCCTGCGCCGGGTGATGATCCCCGTCCCCGTCCTCTCCCCCCGGCTCAGCAGCTACTGGGTGAGCCTCGTCTCCCCGGTCCCCGCCTCCATCGCGCGGCCGCTCATCGAGGGCCTGCGCAACGAGGTGGTCGTCCACGACCCCGGGCCGGCCGCGGCCTTCGGGCTGCACCCGATCCCCTATGGCGAGGCGCTCCAGCGCGCGATCGACCGCACCGACCGCCACGACGTCGAGTCGACCTGGTTCGACTCCCTCGCACCGCCCGAACGCGAGGAGCTCACCCTCACCTCTCGCGAGGGCATGCTTCTCGAGCGCCGCCAGCACGAGGTCCGGGCCAGCCCGGAGGACGTCTTCGCGGTGGTCGAGCAGCTGGGCGGCGAGGCTGGATGGCCGTACGCCAACTTCCTGTGGCGAACGCGAGGGGCCATGGACCGGGCGGTCGGCGGCGTCGGAATGCGGCTCGGGCGCCGCTCACCGACCACCCTGCGCCGCGGCGACGCGCTCGACTTCTGGCGCGTGGAGGAGATCCGCCGGCCGAGACTCCTGCGGCTGCGGGCCGAGATGAAGGTGCCCGGCCACGCTTGGCTGCAGTACGAAGTCGAGCCGATGGGGCTCGGCAGCCGTCTGGTCCAGACGGCGTTCTTCGAGCCGAAGGGGCTGCCAGGGCTCGCCTACTGGTACGGGCTCTACCCGGTGCACGGGCTCATCTTCCGTGGGATGGTGCGTAAGCTCGCCGAGCGTGCCGTGGGCGAGGCGGGCGTCGCCGTCAGCTGAACCCAGTGCCCAGCGCGGCGATAGCATGGCACCGAGATGTCGACCGTTCGGATCCGACCTGCCACGGAGGCCGATGCACCCGAGATCGCCGACCAGTACGCCGGCCTGCACGTCGACCAGTGGGCCGGCGGTGGTCGGCCGACGCGCGGCGACCGTGAGCCAGACTGGCTGGGCGAGGTCACGCACGTGCTTGCCTCGCCCGAGGCGCGCCTCTTCGTGGCAGAGGTGGACGTGGAGCTCATCGGCACGGCGCGCGTCGAGTTCGCGCAGCGCCCGTACTTCCGCATCGCCGAGATCCGCCGCGTGTACGTGCGTCCGCGGTGGCGACGCCGGGGCGTGGCGACCGAGCTGATGCGGGTCGCCGAGGAGGCGGCGCGCGAGGGCGGAGCGCGAGAGGTTCGCCTCAGCGTCGTGACCGCCAACACCGAGGCGATCGGGTTCTACCGGCAGCGCGGCTACGGCGACTTCGCGCTTCGTCTACGCAAGCCCACGTGACGGCACACCGCGACGAGTTCGAACGCCCCCGTCGACCGGCCCGGCCGTACACTTGCCGGCCACGCCGAAACCCACAGGCAGGAACCTCATTGACGACGACACACCCCTCGCGACAGCGCGCACGCCTGCGCGAGAGCATTGCCCCGTTCCTCACCTTCTTCAGCGGACCGTTCGACCGCCTGAACCTGGAGCCTGACGTCGCGAACTTCGCCGTCGGCAATCCCCAGGAGCCGGCGATGCCGAGCTACGTCGACGCGATGCAGCGGGCAATCGTGCCGCAGGACAAGGATTGGTTCGCCTACAAGATGTCGGAGCCGCAGTCGCAACGGATCGTGGCCCGGACGCTCACGCGGCGCACCGGCCTGGCCTGGGATCCGGCCGACGTCGCGATGACGAACGGCGGCTTCGGTGCGCTGGCCGTGGCCATGAACACGCTGATCGATCCGGGCGACGAGGTCCTCTTCCTCTCGCCGCCCTGGTTCTTCTACGAGCTGTTGATCCTGGCGGCGGGCGGTGAGCCGATCCGGGTCCACCTGGACCCGCCGGAGTTCGAGCCCGACGTGGAACGCATCGCGGCTTCCGTCGGTCCGCGCACCCGTGCCGTCCTCATCAACTCCCCGCACAATCCGAGCGGGCGCGTCTACCCCCCGGCGACGCTGCAGGCGCTGGCAGCCATGCTGGCGGAGAAGGCGGAGCAGATCGGCCACCCCGTCTGGATCATCTCCGACGAGCCGTACAACCGGATCGTCTTCGACGGACGCGAGTTCCACAGCCCCGCCGAATTCCACCCGCACACGCTCATCACCTACTCCTACGGGAAGCAGCTGCTCGACCCGGGGCAGCGCATCGGCTACGTCACCATGCCGCCGACATTGCCCGAGCGGGCCGAGGTCCGCGATGAGCTCTTCATGCAGCAGCTCGCGACCGGGTACGCCTTCCCCAACGCGCTCATGCAGCACGCGCTGCCGGACCTCGAGGAGATGAGCATCGATCTCGGGGCGCTCCAGCGGCGGCGCGACCGGCTGGTGCCGGCGCTTCGCGAGATGGGCTACGACGCCTCCATGCCGGAGGGCACGTTCTACACCATGGCCCGCGCCCCGATCGCTGACGACATGGCGTTCGGCGAGCTCCTCGCGAAGCATCGCGTCCTCGTCCTGCCCGGCACCATCGTCGAGGTGCCGGGATGGTTCCGCATCAGCCTGACCGCATCGGACGAGATGGTGGAGGCCGGCATCCCGCGCTTTGCGGCCGCCATGGCGGAAGCCAGGGGCTAGACCGCTCCACCGGTGGAGGCGCTCATCGGCCTGGTCGGCTACACCTTCGTCTCCGCGGTCACGCCAGGCCCGAACAACGTGATCCTGTGGGCAACCGGCATCCGGTTCGGCTTCCGGGCCGCCCTGCCCTACGTGGCCGGCGTTGTCGTCGGCGTGGGCGGCATGGTGCTGGCGGTTGCGGCCGGCATCGGCGCATTGGTCACTGCCGCACCATGGGTCGAGGTTGCGCTGAAGGTGGCCGGCTCTGCCTACCTGCTCTGGCTCGCGGTCCAGATCGCCCGCAGCTCGTCGGTCCGCGAGGCCGATGTCGTCGGCTGCGCCGACGTTCGCGCAGGCGGTCGCCTTCCAGTTCGTGAACCCCAAGGCCTGGTTCTTCGTGCTTGGCGCGGTCGGTGCGTTCCGACTGCCGAACCTCGACGTGGTGGTCGGCAGCCTGGCCATGGCGGCGGTGATCATGGTGGTGGTCGCGCCGTCGGCGTCAGTCTGGGCGGCGGGGGGCCACGCCATGGGGCAGCTCGTGAGCGGCCCGCGGACGCATCGGGCGGTGAGCGTCGCGCTGGCGCTCCTGCTGGCGGGCATGGTCGTCCTCATCTGGCTCTAGACGGGGGGCGGGACGCGAGGTCAGGCCATGCGGCGCGCCAGCCGCCGTACGAGGAGGGCGGATGCGCCAGCCGAGATCGCCACGCCGACCGATGCAGCAGCCAGGACGGCCAGCGGTGAATCGGCCCAGAGCGCCCACAGGCTCCAGGTCGATGGCAGCATCCCGAAGGCGACCACCCATGGCAGGCCGATGAACCAGGCGGCCAGTGGCAGGTAGAAGGGCAGCCCGATCACCTTCATCAACGCCATTCCGGCCGCGCGGTTCGGCGAGAGGGCGGCCATTGCCAGGGCCGGCACCGGCGCCAGCGCGGAGGCTGCGACCACCGTCGCCAGTAGGCCAATCCAGCCTGCGGGATGCGAGACACCGGCGATCGCAAAGCCGATGGGCAGCATCACCGCGGTCGCGAGCACCAGTCCGCCCGAGGCGGTACGCGACGAGCGTGGCGATGGAGGCGCGCGTGGTGGCGATCACCGGCAGCAGGCGGGCGTCGCGATCCTCCAGGAAGAGGAGCCCGACCAACGACCCGAACATCAGGGGCGTGTGCAGCACGAGCGTGAGACCCCAGATGACCGGCAGGTACGGACCGATCTCCACGCCGAATCGGTCGGAGATCCAGCTCGCGCCGACGGTCGCGAGCAGCCGCGCCGCGATTGCGAGCGCCGGCACGCCACCGACGATCATCAGCACCAGCGGGTCGCGCAGCAGCGTCGCGCGATCGGTCCGGGCGAAGGAGCGAATCGCCTGCCAGGGGCTGAAGCCGCGGGAGGATCGAGTGCGGCCGGCCGCGCGCCGGGCAGCCTCGATCCGGACGGGCCGCAACGGAGCCACGACCGCGCGCTGCGCCAGCAGCCAGAGGCCGATGATCCAGGCCAGCTGCCAGCCGAGCAGCGGCCAGGAGAAGTCACCCGCCATCAGCGCCATCTGTCCCGTTGCGGGGCTCAGCTGCAGCAGCCAGCCGTCCCAGATGCCCAGGTGCGCCAGCAGCGCGGGCAGCAGCAGCGGCACGGCGACCAGCGGGACGCGGACCATGTAGGCGGTGAGCGTGTCGAAAGGGCCGGCCATGATCGACGGCCAGGAGCGCGAACGTGATGCTGGTGCTCGCCACGCCCAGGAGGACTGTCGGCATCGGTCCATGGCCGGAGGCGAGCAGGAGGATCACGGCTGCCGCCAGGGAGGCTGCGCTGAGCGCGCCCGCTCGCACGGCGAGGCGCTCAGCGGCTCGAGCCGGCGTGACGCGCATGGCAGACGAGATCCCTTCCGCCCGCTCCAGCACCATGAGCGACGGGATGAAGTAGAAGCCCAGCGCCGCCAGGTCCATGAGCAGGATGAGCGGCACCGCCACGCCGCGCGCGTCGACCGGCACGAGCTGAATACCGGCGCTCCAGAGCAAGGTCACCACGGCGGCCGACCCGAGGACCCACATGCGGACCAGCAGCCGAAGCTCCGTCCTGAGCAGGCCGCGCACGCGCGGCAGGGCCGCTGCCGCGGTCACAGGGTCCTCCCGGTGAGCTTGACGAAGACGTCGTCGAGCGATGCCTCCGTGGAGTGAATCGCCTCCACGCGGCCCGAGGCGAGCAGGGTGGCGAGGCCATCCTGCTCCCCATGCAGCGGGAAGCTCTGCTCCTGCCGCTTCCCCGCCTCGTCGAGGAACTCGACCCGGACAAAGCCGGTCCCCCCGGCCAGCCGTAGCGCGCGCGGGCTGTCGGTCGCGGCGATGCGCCCCTCGACCATGAACGCGACGCGGTCGCAGACGGCATCGGCGGTCGCCATGTCGTGGGTCGTCAGGAAGACCGACGTGCCTCGCTCCCGCTCGGCGAGGATGAGCGAGCGGACCTGCCGCGCGGTGGCCGGGTCGAGGCCGCTGGTCGGCTCGTCCAGGAAGAGCAGCCTGGGGTTGTGGAGCATCGCGCGCGCGAGGTTGAGCCGGATGCGCATCCCCTTGCTGAAGGTGCCCACCGGTGCGTCGGCGGCATCGGCCAGCCAGACGGACGCGAGCAGCTCGTCGATGTCGCGTGGGGTCGTGGCGTGCAGCGCGGCGAAGTGCGCCAGGTCCTCGCGCGCAGTGAGGCGCGCGTACCCGGCCGGCAGTTCGAAGGCGACGCCGATCTGGTCGTACAGGTCCCTCCCCCATTCACGCACCTCGCGCCCGAAGATGCCGACCCTCCCGCTCCAGCCCGCCAGCAGGCCGATGACGCACTGCTGGGTCGTCGTCTTGCCCGCGCCGCTGGGACCCAGGAAGCCGAACACCTCTCCGGAGGCGACGCTGAAGCTCACGTCCTCCACCGCGGCGTGCGCGGCGCCCGGGTAGGCGAAGCCCAGGTCCTGCACCTCGATGGCCCGCTGCGCGCTCACTGCGCACCCCGCTGCAGCGCGGCGAACGCCTGGTCGATCAGGTCGCCGAGCGGCGTCTCTCCCGCCCGCCGCTGCCACTCCGTCACGGACGCCGCCAGCGCGGCGACCGCCGCCTCTGCCAGCACGCGGGCTTCGAACTCGTCCACGCCGGCAGCGTGGACCAGCTCGGCGATGGCGGCCGCGAAGCCGCGCGAATCCAGGGCGGCCGCCGCCCTCAGCGACGGTTCCCGTTCGATCAGCGAGGCGCGCGCCAGGGCCATGGGCGCCTCGCGCACGTACACCTCGTCGAGCAGTGTCGCGAGCGCGCTCCGGACCGCCGCGAGCGGCGGCTGGTGCTGCAGCCCTCGCGCGATCTCCTCCAGGATGGGTGGATCGAACCGGTCCCACAGGACCAGCCGCTCCTTCGTCCCGAAGTGCCGGTAGACGGTGATGGGAGCGACATCGGCCTCGGCGGCGATCTCCTCCACGGTCACGCCACTGAACCCCCGCTCCGCGAAGCGCGGCACGGCGACGCGCTGGATGCGGTCCATCACCTGGGCCCGGCGACGGCTGCGCCGATCGCTCGTCGCGTTCGTACTGGTAGTCACTGTCATATGATAGTCGCTTTCATCTCGTCGTCAAGCCCGCGATGCAGCATCTGGTTGCTTATGCAACAATCGCGCGAGCAAGAAGACAACCGAGGAAGCTCCCGCCAATGGACTACGAGGCCTTCACCCGCGCCCTGACCGCCGACGTGCGCGAGAATGGTCGTCCGACCTCCGGACCGATGCGGGGCCAGCCACTGATGATCCTGCACACCGTCGGTGCCCGGAGTGGCGAGGCGCGCGAGTCGATCATCACCTACAGCCGCGAGGGCGACCGCTACGTCATCGCCGCCTCGAAGAGCGGTGCGCCCACCAACCCCGCCTGGTACCACAACCTCGTGGCCCACCCCGAGGTCACCATTGAGGCGGAGCGCGAGACGTTCAGGGCGAAGGCCACCGTGGTCAAGGACGAGCATGAGCGCGCACGCCTCTACGAGCAGCATGCGCAGCAGCTCCCGCAGTTCAAGGAGTACCCGACCCTGACGGAGCGCGTCATCCCGGTGATCCTCCTCGAACCCATCGCCTGATCTCGATCCGGCAAGCGGGTGTCGATCCCCGCGCGGCCCGTTCGTGGTATTGGCGAGCGGCGGGAGGAGCCTGCCGGGCAGACGAGGACCAGACCAATGAGCCGATACCTTCTCGCCGTCCACACCTCGGGCGAATCCAGCCAGGCGCCGATGTCCGAGGAGGAGATGCGCCGCGGCTACGAAAAGATCGCCGGCCTCGAGCAGGAGATGGAAGCCGCGGGCGCACTCGTTCTCTCCGCCCGACTCGAGCCGCCCGACCGCGCGGCCGTCGTGCGGGCCGGCAACGGCAAGGTCACCACCACCGATGGCCCCTTCGTGGAGTCGAAGGAGGTGCTCGGCGGCTTCTACATCGTCGAGGCGCCCGACCGCCAGGCGGCGCTGAGTTGGGCTTCGAAGACCTCGGCCGCCATCGGCGTGCCCATCGAGGTGCGGCCCTTCTTCGGGATGCGGTCGCCCGACTGACTAGCCGGCGGTGGGGCCCAGCCTGGGCTCGTCCGTTCGGTCGCTGCCGGGCGCGGGTTCCTTCAGCTCGACGAAGAAGACGTGCGTCGGCGTCTCGCCGATGTTCTCGCCCACGTGCTCCTGGGCGTCCAGCCATCGGACAAGGCCGGGTGCAAGCTCAACCTCGGATTCGTGACCCCCTGACGAGAGCCGGCGACGAAAGCCGGACGCGGTGATCATCACGCTGTCGGGATGACCGTGCGGAGTGGTCCGGTCGCCGGGAACATCCCGGTACTCCAGAACACGCACGCGGTCGTTCTCCATGACGACGTGATACAGGTTGGGGTTGGTGGCGGCTGGATCGTCATTCACCGCTGGAGGCTAGCACGCGGTATCCTGCGGTGCGGCAGTCAACCGCAATCCCGACCAACCGCAGTGCTGGAGATTCCGTGGCCCGAGTGACCGTCGTCAACGACAACCGCGAGTTCCTCGAGGTGGTGGCCGACGTCCTGGAGGGCGACCGCTACGAAACGACGCTGATCAAGGGCGCCGCCGAGGATGCACTCGAGCAGATCCGCGCATCGCGACCCGAGGTGCTCATGATCGACCTTCGCCTCGGCTCCGACGGGCTGCATGGCTGGGGCATCGCGCAGCAGGTCCGTCACGATCCCGAGCTGGAGGGGACGCCGATCCTGCTCTGCTCGGCCGATAACTTCGCGCTGCGCGAGATCGAGGACCAGCTGGATGACCGCTACACGGTCGTGACGTTGAAGAAACCCTTCAGCATCGATGCGCTACTCAGCCGCATCGACGACCTCGTTCGTCGCCGCCATCCGCTCGACCTCAGCCAGCGCGGCCTCTAGCTCGGCCTGCAGCTCGTCGTCGCCCGGAACCTGCGGCACAAGCCCGGCGAGGATCCCGCGCGCTCGTTCGATCATGTCTGCGGAGGCGCCCCGGGGGCGCGCGGCCTCGGACCTGAGTGGTATGAGGACCACCCGAATCTGGAGCTGAGCACGGCGCCGTGAATCCAACCTGCCGGTCCCTCGTGGAATGCGTGCGAGAATCGAACTGCCACCCGTAGGCGCAAGGTACGTGCCGCCTCCCTTCAATCGATGGCGGCGTCCTTGATGCGCTCCAGGCCATCGAGCATCAGGTCGAGGGCGAACTGGAATTCCCAGTGGTCGTCGCAGCCGGAGCCGACGACCGTGCTGTCGTCGTGCTGGACCTGCTCCATCACTGCCACGATGTTCGGGAACTGCTGCGCCATCTGCCGCACCATGAGCGCCATCTCGTCGGGGTCGACGTCGGGCGAGCTGTCGTCGAAGAGCTCCTGGCTGAAGCCGAGGACGCGGCTGCCCAGCGCGTGGAAGGCGTGGTGCATGAGATCGACGCTGAAGCCGCCGGCCAGCATCATTCCCCCGATCGAATCCATGTACTTCATCATCACCGGGCTGGCCTTCGTCCGGGTGGTGATCACGGCCGACGCCCATGGGTGTCGCTGCATCGTGCGGCGCGCGGAGAGGATGCGGGTCCGAAGCGCCTGCTTCCAGTCGCCGTCGTCGGTGGCAGGATCGATCTCCGCCACGACCTGGTCGGCCATGCCGTCGAGCAGGTCCTCCTTGCCGGCCACGTGGTTGTAGAGCGACATCGCCTCCACGCCCAGCTCGGCGCCGAGCCGCCGCATGCTGAGGGCGTCGATCCCCTCGCGGTCGGCGAGCTCCACGGCAGCCTGCAGGACCCGCTCCCGGGAGAGCGGTGCCCGTCGCTCGGGTGGGGCCTCGGCCTTCGGGGTCATCGCCTTCACTCTACACCTGACACTGTAAGCCCCTTGACAGCCTTACGGTGTATATACTAACTTACGTCCTAAGTTTACAACGTATGTACCGGAGGGTTATCCGTGAACCTCGCCCCGCGAACCCTGGCCCGCCTGGCTGGGGTCCTCTACCTCATCGTCGCGATCAGCGGCGGTTTCGCCCAGATGTTCGTTCGCGCCGGCACCATCGTCCCCGGCGATGCCGCGGCGACCGCGGCGAACATCCGCGCATCCGAGGGCCTCTTCCGCCTCGGCCTTGCGGCCGACGTCGTCAACGTCGTCGCCTTCATCGGCGTGGCGATCCTGCTCTACGCCGTGCTCTCGCCGGTCCACCGCAAGCTCTCCGCCGCATTCGTCATCTTCGTCGCGATGTCGGCGACCATCATGGGCCTCGACCTGGTCAACCAGGCTGGTGCGCTCATGCTGGCGACCGATCCCTCCTTCACGAGCTCGCTGGGAGCCGATGCGGCCGACGCGCTCGCCGCGCTCTTCCTGGACCTCCACGGCATCGGCTACCTCGTCGCCGAGGTCTTCTTCGGCCTCTGGCTTCTGCCACTCGGCTACGTCGTGTACCGATCCGGGTACTTTCCGCGGGTCCTGGGTATCGGCCTCATGGTCGGCGCGGCCAGCTACGCCGTCTCGTTCGCGCTGAGCATCACCGCGCCGGGATTCCACTCGGATGCCTCCACCCTGGTGGCGATGCCCGCCGCGCTCGCCGAACTCTCGTTCATGGCCTGGCTGCTGATCCGCGGAGCGAACGTGTCGCCTGCGGTCGAGCAGCCGCGCACCACCACCTCCATCGTCACGGAAGGAGCCAACGCATGACCACCCAGCCGACCCCCGCACCCACGCGCCGTCCGCCCCTGCCGCCGCGCTGGTTCATCCGGAGCGCGTGGAAGATTCACCGCTGGATCTACAGCGCCACCGGGGGCAGGCGCGGCCTGAAGATTGCGACCGATACGGAGTGGGGAATGATGCGACTGCACAGCGTGGGCCGTCGCAGCGGCGCGGAGCGGATCGCGATCCTCGGCTACTACGCCGATGGCGCAAACCTCGTGACCCTGGCAATGAACGGCTGGGGCGCTCCCGAGCCGGCCTGGTGGCTGAACCTGCAGGCCAATCCCGATGCCGTCGTCGACCTGAAGGATGGCACCCGCCCCGTGCGCGCCCGCCGCGCCACGGACGAGGAGCGGCCGCGCCTGTGGGCGAGGTGGGGCGAGTACGACGGCGAGAACTTCGAGGGCTGGGCCGCACGTCGTAACCGGGAGACCGCGGTGGTGGTCCTGGAGCCGCGACCGGCGTAGCCCCTGGCAGCTTTCGCCTCGTGCAGACAGCAGCCGCACCGGTGCCGGCAGGGAGCCGTCTCACCGCCTGGTGCGGCTGTCGACCCGCACCAAGGCCGCCCGGAGCAGGTGGGCCCGGGTTCGTGCGGCGCTCACCTGCGCCAGGCGAGATGCGCCGCGACTACTTCGGCTCGACGGCGATCAGCACCAGGTCTTCGTCACCGGTGTTCTCCAGCGTGTGCGCGGGAGTCCCATCGGACCAGAGGACGCGTGGCATCTGGAACGGCGGGTCAGCTGCCATGGTGTCGACCATGACCTCGCCGGCTGGACTGAGGCGCAGGAAGTGCGATCCCGAAACGATGTACATGACGCAGGCAGGATGCGTGTGAACCGGCGTCGTGTCCCCCGGCGTGATGACGGTTTCCAGGACTCGCACGCGGTCGTTCTCGAACAGGATCCGATGGTGGTCGGGAGCCGCCACCGCGCCATCGAGCTCCATTGCCTGCTCTGCCAAGGTCAGCCTCCATGCCCCCATGGTTGCCCCCATCCGCGCCGGCTTCCCATCCTTGCCAATGATCGTCCGCCGCGAGCGCGCCGGCGTCAACTCTCGACTGGTACCCTCGAACCGTCGTGAGCGAGGATCACCATCGGCTCGAGGGCCAAACCTGGCACCACGGGCTGGTTGCCCGCTGGTGGACGAACAAGCAGGCGGAGCCAGAGGAGCTCGCCTACTACGGCGCAGCCATCCGGCAGTTCGGCCAGCCCGCTCTCGACCTCGGCTGTGGCACCGGCCGGCTCCTCGTGCCGTTGCTCGAGGGGGGCCTCGACGTGGACGGCGTCGACCTCTCGGAGGAGATGCTGGCCGGCTGCCGCAAGCGGGCCGAGGCGGCGGGCGTCCAGCCCAGGCTTGGGAACCAGGCGATGCATCAGCTCGCGCTCGACCGACGCTACCGAACCATCTACATCTGCGACTCATTCGGGATCGGCGGCAGCAGGCGGAACGACCGGGAAGCGCTCCGGCGGATCCACGACCACCTTGAGCCGGGCGGGGCGCTGGTGATGTCCATGGGCTTCCCGTACGACGACGAGGACGAGTGGCGGCTCTGGCTGCCCCACGGGCGCGAGGTCCTCCCTCGGTTGTGGCCGGAGAAGCCCGGTAGGCAGGAGCAGCCGGACGGCAGCGTGATCCTGCAGTGGCTTCGCCTGGTGGACCTGGACCCGCGCGCGCAGAGCATCGTGCTCGCCATCCGCGACCAGCTGCTGCGTGACGGTGAGGCGGTGGCCGAGGAGGAGCGCGAGATCGCGATCAACGTCTACCTCGAGCAGGAGCTTCGGCTCATGCTGGAGCTCGCCGGCTTCGAGCTGGTGAGGTTCGAGGCCGGCTACAGCGGCCGGACCGCCACCCCGGACGATACGGAGGTCGTCGTGGTGGCACAACGCGGCGAGATCTCCGCCACTGCAGGGTGACGCAGGAAAGGACGTCGTAGGCCATCGCTGCCGCCCCGACTGTTCCGAGCCGAAGCCCGGCTGACCACGTGCCGTCCAGACTGCCGCGAGGGCCCACTCGGCAGGCGCCCGTCGGGCACGCGCGAGAGAGCATATGGCTCATGCCGCAACAGCAGCGCCGTCGACCCGTATGGAGCCAGCTCCTGACCGAGCCGCTGGCCCGGGTGATCCCCGAGCACCGGCACGCCGTCACGCTGTGGCTGATCAGGGCGTTCCACACCCTGATCTTCGCGTCCATCGGCTGGACGATCGTGCTCTTCGTCTGGGACGGGGTGCGTGGACGCCCGCAACGGCGCACGGCATACGCGCTGGGCGTCGGCCTCGCCGAAGGGGTGGTCTACGTCAGCAACAACCAGGTCTGCCCGCTGACGCCGCTGGCCGAGGAGTTCGGCGCCGAGAGCGGCGCCGTCGTCGACATCTTTCTGCCCGATGCCGTGGCCCGCCGCATCCCGGTCATCAGCACCTCCGCACTCGTCGTCGGCGCGGCACTCAACCTGCGGGCATTGCTCCGCCGCCGCTGAACCGCGGGCCGATATGCTCGCGGCGTGACCGACCGACCGCCCAGCACCTCCGGGACCGTCGTCGCGACGGTGAGCGCCGCCACGCTGGCGGTCCTCCCCTCGATGCTGCTGGGCGGGCTCGCCCTCCTCGTCCGCGCTGAGCTGGATTTCGGCGCCTTCGAGCTGGGGGCTGCCGTGGCTGTCTTCTTCACCGCTTCGGTGCTGGTCTCGGTGCCGGCGGGCATCCTTTCCGAGCTCATCGGCCCGCGACGCGCCATGCTGGCCGGTGCCGCCGCCACCGCCGCCACGCTCGTCGGCGTCGGCTGGCTGGCGTCGTCGTGGCTCACGCTGCTGCCCTTCATGTTCCTGGGCGGCACCGCCAACACCGTGACGCAGGTGGCGACCAACCACCTCATCGCCCGCAGGGTCTCGGCGAATCGAATGGGGCTGGCCTTCGGTATCAAGCAGTCGGCCATTCCGGCCGGCAGCATGCTGGCCGGGCTGGCCCTCCCGGTGCTCGGGCTGTCGCTCGGCTGGCGTGCGACGTACCTGCTGGCGGCGTTGGGGGTGGTGCCGGTGGTCGCACTGCTGCTCCGCGTCGCTGCCCCTGCCGGGGGAACCGGCCGGAGGGCGCGGACCGGCGACGCGCCCATTCCCGTCCTCATCCTGCTCTCGCTGGGCGCCGGCCTGGCGACCGCGGCGGGGAACGCGACCACCGCCTTCACGGTGGCGGCCGCTGACGATGCCGGTTTCACGCCGGCTGCGGCCGGTCTCCTGCTGATGGCCGGCAGCCTGGCGGGCATCACGCTGCGAGTCAGCGGCGGATGGCTCGCCGATCGGCTCGGTCGTGGGTCGCTGCTGCTGGCAGGCGGGCTGGTCGCAACCGGCGTGGTGGGCTACCTGGGCCTCGCGGCGGGTCCGTCACCGACCGTCAGGGTCGCCGCCACCCTGGTCGCCTTCGCCGGCGGCTGGGGCTTCCCGGCGCTGATCCTGCTGTCGGTCGCGCGGACGAATCCGAGAGCGCCTGCCACGGCCATGGGCGTCGCGCGCCTCGGCCCGTCGCTCGGGGCGATCTTCGGACCGCTTGCCTTCGGAGCGCTCGTGGACGGACCCGGCTATCCCGCCGCCTGGCTGATGGCCGCGGCGTCGGCATTCCTGTCGGCAGCGCTGCTCCTCGCTGCGCGGCCGCTGCTCAAGCCGTATCGCGCAACGCCCGGCGACCTCGCGCCGGAGGACCTGCCGACTGCGTAGAGTGCTAGCCTGCGCCCGCGATGCCTGCCAGCGCCCAGCTGCTGTTCGCGTCGTACGTCCGGGAACGGATCGCGCCCGCCCTGCGTGAGCGGGGCCTGAAAGGCTCGGGGGACAGGTCTTCGGCCTGCCAGACGACGAGTGATTCCCTCAGACTACGGCCCTGTGGTCTGGCACATGAGTGCCGGCTTCGCGACCCGTGATCGGCGCGACACGTGGTGGGCGCTAGGCAGTAACACCGACCTCGACGAGCTCGCTGCCGAACTCCTGACCGCGTTGGACAGGTGGTTGCTTCCCCGCACTCCGTGCGAAGTCGTCTGGCGGCACACCGGCCGGTTAGTGATTCCGTGAATGGTCAGCCCCGGGGCGGCCCGCCTGCAGCTTGGCGAGCAGCTCCATCATGCCAGCTGCGCCCACGCCATCGAGCAGCTCCCGCGCCGCGTAGAGATCCTCCTCCCGTCCGCCCAACAGCCAGCGATCGACGAGGCAGAGCGCCTGGGGGACAGGTAGGTCGAGCGAGCGCCACGTGGTCAGCGCCTCATCCCACAGGTCATCCGCAGAGGATGCTCCGGCGGCTCCTCCCACAGCGGCAGCGGCCGCCCGAAGCGTCTGCTGCCGTGCGCCGCTGGCGCGCCCCCAGAGCGCCTCCGCGTCCAGCTCGCGGAGCGCACGGGTGGCATCGTCGGCACGCCCCTCCCACGCCGACAGCCGGCCCACTAGGGCCAGCGCGTCGGCACGTTCGAGGCCGACCGTCCGGCCCGCGGCCGCACGGGCCAGCTCTCGACCGCGGGCGAGCTCGCCGTCGACCATCGCTGCCGTGGCACGGGCCAGCTCCACCAGGCCAAACGCCTGCGGATCCAGGTCCGGCTCGGGTTCGCCGAGCCAGTCCACTGGATCGAGCGCGCCGGGCGTTCCTCGCAGGGCCGCAATGGTCGCCAGCGTGGCGGCGAAGTCGAGCCGATAGGTGGTCGGCAAGTCCGGAGCGGCCGCCTCTCCCAGGGCTGCGAGCGCCCAGTCCCACTCACCGGTGGCGACAGCAAGAAACCCGGCGATATCCAGGAGCTGCAGGGTCCACTCCCGGCTGCCGACCTTGCGCGCGATCTCCAGCCCGCGCCGCGCCGTCTCGGTTGCTGCCCTCGGATCGTCGCTGGCCGTCAGCCAGGCGATGTTCCCGCGGGCCCGGAGCTCCACCTGGGCCATGCCGCTGTCGACCGCTTGCTGCATCGCCGCCTGCAGTTCGGCGAGCCCCTCGTCGGGTTCTCCGCCCTGTGCCAGGGCCGTTCCGAGAGTCACGCGCGCGTCGATGGCGAAGGGGCCAGCGTCAGCCGGGCTGGACTGCGCCGCGCGCACGGCGCGTTCGGCCCATTCGACCGCCTGCGGCATATCGGCTTGGAGCATGTGGGCCCGCGCCAGCTCTGCCGCCAGGTGGGCCAGGGTGGCATCGGAGGCGCTAGCAGCGCTGTAGGCCTCCCAAGCCTGCTCCAGCTCGGTGATCGCGGAGTCGCTGTGCTGGGCCTGCAGCAGCACGGATGCGAGATGAGCCCTGTCTCGCGCAGCGGCGGCGCTGTCGCCCAGTCCGTCACGCAGCCCGATCGCCTCGCGCAGATGGACCTCGGCCACGGCGAATCGCGCAGCCGCACGCGCGACGAGGGCCGCCGACTCGGCGAGCTCGGCCCGGGCCGTCGAATCGTCAGTCAACAACAGCGCCCGTTCTAGGTGTCCGAGAGCTCGGTGCGGCGCATGCTGCCCCGCGGCATGGTCGGCTGCCTGGCGCAGGGCCGCGAGTGCTCGGTCGGACAGCGCCTCCACATCGGACTCCCGGGAGCGCGTGGCCCCGTGCGCCGCGACGAGGTGTTCGGCAATCGGTTCGATCGTCTCCGGACCGTCGGCCGCCTCCAGATACTCGATCGCCGCCAGGTGGTATCGGCGGCGGTCATGGCGAGAGAGCGTTCCGTACGCTATCTCCCGGCTGAGGTCCTGGACGAAGCTGAGCTGGCCGCGTCCGGGCGACCTCGGCTCGTCGTCCATCGTCAGGAACTCGCGCCGCGCGAGGGTGCCCACGATCTCATTCAGCTCGCGATGATCCATGCCGGAGAGCGCCGCCAGCCCGTCAGGGCGGAAGCGTCGACCGAGCACGGCGGCCATCAGCAGGACCGATCGCTCCAGCTCCGGCAGGGCGTCTATGCGTGCGGCCAGCAGTGCATGGAGAGACTCCGGAACGTTGACCGACGCTACGGCCGCGCCCCCCTCGGCTACAAGTTCCGACATCATCCGGGCAATCTCAACCGCGTAGAGTGGGACCCCCTCCGCGCGCTTTCGCGCCAGGGCCGCCATCTCGCGCGGCAGGTCCGGCGCGAGCGCGTGCAGCAGTTCGTCCACCTCGGCATCGGTGAGGCGATCCAGGTGCAACGAGCGGAACTGCGGGATGCCCGCGCCCCATGTCGGGCGCCGCTCGAGCAGCTCGGGCCTGGCCATGGTCAGTAGCAGGAGAGGATGGCGCCGCGACCAGGTGGCCAGGTAGTCGATGAAGTCGAGTGTCTCGGTATCGGCCCAGTGGAGGTCCTCGAAGACGAGCACGGTTGAGCCTTCAGCGGCGTCGGCTTCGAGGTAGCGACGCCACGCGGCAAAGAGCTCGTCTCGCTCGGTCTGCACCGGCTCGGACGGATTGAGCAGCACCTGGACACGAGGCTCCAACCAGGTCCGTTCCGCCTCGTCCTCGATCAGGCGGTTGAGCGCCTCGGCCAGCGTGCGGCGCACGACCTCGGCCGGCTCGTTCTCGGCGATCCCCACGCTCCGGCGCACCATCTCCGCCAGGGGGGCGAACGCGGTGCCCTGCCCCCACCGCGGCGGGCGGCCACGGTACCAGCGCATCCCGGGCGTGTCATGCATCCGGAGCTCAAGCTCCCTCCCGAGCCGGCTCTTGCCGATCCCGGCCACCCCTATGATCGAAACCAAGGTCGCTCGCCGTTCCGTCGCCACCGACTTGGCTAGGCCGAGCAGCGTGTCCAATTCCGGCCGCCGGCCCACGAACGGTCCGCCGTGCCCGGCGGCCGCCTCCGTGCGCTCCAGACCCACCAGGTCCGTCGCACGCCAGGCGCGGACCGGGCTCGACTTGCCCTTCAGGGCCTTCGCGCCAGCAGCGCTGAACGCGCCGGCGTCGCCGACCGCGCGCCGGGTGGCATCGTCCACCAGCACCGTCCCCGCCTCGGCCGCCTCCTGGAGGCGCGAGGCGGTATTCACCAGGTCGCCGGTCACCATGCCCTCGTAGTCGCTGTTGAATGACACGGCGGCCTCACCGGTGGTGACCGCGCCCCGCGCCGCCAGCTGGCCGCCGATGAGCACCCCGCCACCCATCGACCCGACCGAGCGCACCAGCTCCAGCACCGCGCGCACTGCGCGTTCGGCATCGTTCTCGCGTGCGACTGGCGAACCCCACACCGCCATGACCGCATCGCCGATGAACTTCTCCAGCGAGCCACCGAAGCGCGCCACGATCGACCGCGCGGACTCGAAGTAGCGCGACTGCATCTCGCGCACGTCCTCGGGGTCGGCCCGCTCCGACATGGCGGTGAAGCCGACGAGGTCCACGAACATGACTGAGACGAGTCGACGCTCGGCCTTCCGCTCGTCGGCCGGCGCCTGGGGAGCGGGCAGGGGCGCGCTCACGCGGGGCACGGGCTTCTCGGCCGCGGACGGCGCGCTGAGCAGGCTGATGCCGCAGGAGGGGCAGAACTGGAAGCCTTCTCCGACCGCCGTGCCGCAGTCAGGACAGAAGCGATCCTCCTTGCTCATGGGTCCCGCGCCTCGGGGCGTCCCGACCGCTACGGGTTCGCCTATGTCGCCTGCTCCGCCTCGAGTGCGTCGATTTCATCCGCGAGCTCCTGGAGCCAGGGGGGCAGCGGCTCCTTGACCAGCATGATGCCGATGGTGTGCGGGTTCTTCGAGATCGTGACCGACGCGTACATCACCATGCGGTTGAGCGTGTGCTGGTGGTTGACCACGAAGGTGGAGATGTCGGGCAGGTCGTCGCCGCCGTTGTAGATCCCCGCCTTCTTGAGAGCGGTCAGCGGATCGTGGATCAGGAGCTCCGCCTCGTCCGCTCCGGGGAGCTCGCTTGCCGGGCTGGGCAACGCGCGGAAGTGCACATCGAACGCCTCGGCCATGACGGGGGGTGTTACCACCTGCCAGTCCGTGGGAATCCGGCGCCTTTCGTAGATCTTGGCGATTTCCTGCCTCAGCTGGGTCTTGAGAGCCTGTAGGTCGTCTGCCATCAGAAGCCTGCCTCATGCCTGGGGACCCGATGATACGTTCGGCAATCCAGCATGCCTAGACCAGTTTGCCGATCACGCGCGTGGCATCGCTCCAGGTACACGGCTTAATCTCGCCCGGCGTCTGCGAATCGGCTAGTCTGACCGCGGGTGAAGAACGAGTTCGGACCGAACGAGACGGAGGTGGATGCGCTATTGGAGCGCCTCGAGTCGGTCGACCAGGGCCAGGCGCTCTTTCTGGCGAACCTCGCGAGCGACGACCCGGTCCGCACCCAACGCCCGCCACGCCATGCTCGATGCGGCAAATCACGGGCGGCCGCAAGAAGGAGTTACAGCGTGCGCAGCGCGAGGTGACCCGCTGGGTCAATGCTTGGTACTCAGGCGGACACCAGATCTCCGGTTACGGCCGAGATGTCACCCCCGGCGAGGCCGCGGTCGCGGCGGCGCCGGTCGTCCTCGACGCGGTCGGCCCGCTGGTCGTGCGCGATCTGATGGAGACCGATGACCTGGACGCCCTCATCGGCCCATGGCGAGAGCTGGATGCGGGGAAAGACGGGGGGCCACCCTGACCGCGCGGGACGTTTTCAAGGAGAGCGGTATCGGCCGCAGTCACGGGGTGGTCGCCCTGGAGGAGCAGCTGGAGCAGCACACCATCAGCTCGCGCCCTAACGGTGGCAGCGGCTAGCAGTGGTCGAGGTCCTGCCCATCGACCAGAGGAACTTCCGCGAGGCCATGGAGCTGGAGGTCAGCGAGGAGCAGTCGGCCTGGGTCGCAACCACCGCTCATTACCTCGCGCTGTGTGCCTACGGCGGCCTGTGGCATCCCCTGGGCCTGTACGCCGATGGCAGCATGGTCGGCTTCGCCATGTGGGCACACGACCGGGACGAGGGCAGCCACTGGATCGGCGGTTTCCTGATCGACCGCGCTCAGCAGCGCCGCGGCTACGGGCGCGCGGCGATCCCGGCCATCATCGAGTATCTGCGCGAAACTCAGGAAGCCACGCAGTTTGGGCTCAGCTACGCGCCTGACAACGGCGTGGCCCGCGACCTGTACGCCAAGCTGGGATTCAAGGAGACCGGCGAGGCAGAAGAGGGGGAGCTCGTCGCACGGCTGCGCTGACCCCGTCGCCGCGCGCCATGGTGGTGAGCCGATCTCAACCCCTTGCGCAGATCGCCCTGCCGCCAGGCTGGGGGGCGTGAAGGCTGAGGCGCGCGAACTGCCCGCGAAGCGGGCGATCGAGCGGGCCTGGAACGAGCGGTGACGGCGCAGACCTCGTGCGACAAGGCGAGGAGATCCGCGATCGGCTCCACGCCTTCAGCTGCCACCACGCTCCTCGCCATCGCTCGCAAGCCGGCGCCGGGCGCATGACGGATCGGCTGTGGGTGATCCTGGAGGTCGGGAAGACACCCCGCCGCATCGTGGCCGCGGCGATGGTTTGGCCCGGCCTGGAGCGATGGGGCAGGACCGAAGAAGGCGCTCGCCACCCTGGCTGCCTACCTTCCCCGCTATGCGCCTGTCGCCCAACGTGCTGGACAGGCCGATGCGTTCGCGCGGGCGCGCGAGGCGGAGGTCGAGGTAGTCGAACGCGTCGCCGGCTCGAGCTCCACCAACTTCTGGGGGATGGCCGACGTCCCTTCGCAGATCGAGCAGGAGGTCGTCTCCGCGGCAGAGCTCGAGCGGCGGCTCAACCTGCTGCAGGCGGCCTGGGCCCACTTCGACGAGGTCGCGGGCCACGTCTCGCGCGAGCTACGTCTCGGACCTCGGGGCGGTCACGAGACAAGATCATCGTCCACGTGTACGCCTCTGAGCGGCACAACTGGTGGCGCAAGCTGGGCATCCGGGAGTCGGACGAGGTACGGCTGACGCCCGAAGAGCTGGCTGGCCATCGGCGCCGGTACCTGGATGCCGTTGGTAGCTACAACGCGGACGCGCGGCCCGCCCGCACGTGGCCGATCCAGTTCCTCATCCGGCGCACGGCGCACCACCTCATGGACCACGACAGGGAGCTGCAGGACCGCTCCCTGTCGTAACCGAGCCGAAGCGGCGCTGCCCATTGACCGCGCCCGGTATCATTCCACCAAACGTTCGTTCGAGAGTTGTGGTGACCGCAACCGCTACCCGTCCGCGCGAGGCCGAGCTCATGGCCGCTGCGACCCGCCTCTTCCGCGAGCGTGGCTTTCACGCCACGTCGATGCAGGACCTGGCCGAGGCCCTCGCGATGAACCGCGGCTCGCTGTACCACTACATCGCCTCCAAGGACGAGTTGCTGTGGACCGTCCTGACACGTGCATTCGACCTCCTGGACGCTCGCGTGGCTCCCCTCCTCGAGGTTGATGCACCGCCCATGTCGCGCTTGACCGCCGCCATCCGCGAGCACCTGCGCGTGGCGGCCGAACACGCGGACGAGCTCAGCCTGATCCAAATCGAGCTCCGCGCGCTCGACCCCGAGCGCCGGCAGCAGATGATCGAGCGCCGAGATGCCTACGAGGCCCGGTGGCGCAAGGCGATCGCCGACGGCATCCGCACCGGTGAGCTGCGCCCTGCCAACGTGGCGCTCACCGGAATCGGGATGCTTTCGGTCTGCAACTGGTTCACCCAGTGGTATCAACCCGGCGGTCGCCTCGCCGTGGAAGACATCGCGGACGAGTTCGTCAACCTCTTCCTGGCCGGTCTGCAGCCAAGGGGCGATTCCCCATGAGCCCGATTGCCCGTCTCCCGCGGGTCACGGTGCTGGGGGCCGGGACCATGGGCGCGCAGATCGCGGCGCTCCTGGCCGGCCACGGCGCCCGGGTCAGGCTCCTTGACCTGGATACCGACACGGCATCGCGCGGGCTTGAGCGCGCCTCGACGCTCCGGCCGTCTGCCTTCCTGCGATCGAGCGACGCGCAGGCCGTCACCACCGGCGGCTTCGACGCGCTGGAGGGTGCCGTGGCGGACGCCGACTGGGTACTCGAAGCCATCGTCGAGCAGCTCCAGCCCAAGCGCGAGCTGCTCGCACGCGTGGAGGAAGCGGCGTCGGATCGCGAGACCCACCCGATCGTGAGCACCAACACGTCCGGACTCTCCATCGCCTCGCTGGTCGACGAACGGTCAGACCGCTTCCGCGCTCACTTCCTGGGCACGCACTTCTTCAACCCGCCCAGGTACACGCGACTGCTCGAGCTCATCCCGCTTCCTGCGAGCGAGGACGCCGTCCTTGCCGCGCTGTCCGACATCGGCTCACGCCTGCTCGGGAAGGGCACCGTCGTCGCGAAGGACACGCCCGCGTTCATCGCCAACCGACTGGGCACGCACGGCCTCCTGGTGGCGCTGCGGCTGGCGATGGAGCTTGGGCTGGGACCGGACGAGGTGGACGAGCTGACGGGCCAGCTGATCGGTCGGCCGAAGAGCGCCACGTTTCGGACGCTGGACCTGGTCGGCGTCGACGTCGCGGCGGCCGTTGCGGACACGTGCCATCGGGCGCTGGCCCACGACCCACGGAGGGACGACTTCGTCGTCCCTGACGTCATGCGCCAGCTCGTCGAGCGCGGCGCACTCGGCGAGAAGACGGGCATGGGCTTCTACCGCAAGCAGGGCGGGGAGATCCTGGCACTCGACCTGGAGACGGGCGAGTACCGGCCACGCCGGCACATCCGCTCGGGGGCCGTGGAGCTCGCTCGGAACGAGGCGGATTTGGCTCGCCGCATCAGTGCCCTGGTCGCCGCTGAGGACGTCGCAGGCACCTTCCTGCGACGCAGCCTGTCCACCGGCCTGGCCTACGCAGTCACGGCGGCACCCGAGATCGCGGACGACGCCGCCAGCGTCGATGACGCCATGCGCTGGGGTTTCGGGTGGGAGCTGGGACCCCTCGAGCTCGTCGACGCGCTGGGTGATGCGCGCGGGACGCTGCTCGGCGAAGCGAACAGTTCGCTGCCGGACGCATTCCACCTCGACGGTTCCAGCTGGAGCTTCCGTGCCTCCGAGATGGTGGATCGAGCGCCGCGGCCCGGCGCCGTCGACCTGCCGGCGGCCAGGCGCAGGGCGTCCGAGAGTGAGCTGCCATCCAATGCCGCCGCGTCGATCGTCGAGCTGCCGGGGAACGTACTGGGACTCGAGCTCCACGGCAAGCTGAACATCATCGGGGTCGACACGATCGGCATGCTCCGACGAGCCGTGGAGCTGGCTACCGCTGGCTACGACGGGCTGGTCATCGGCACCCAGGCGCCGGACTTCAGCGCCGGCGCGAACCTGGCGCTCATCCTCATCGAAGCCGAAGACGGTGAGTGGGGCGAACTCGACCGGGCGGTCAGGTCGTTCCAGGACGCCACCCTCGCCATGCGCTACGCGCCCGTGCCGGTGGTGGTCGCGCCGCGCGGACGCACCCTGGGCGGCGGCGCCGAGATGGTGCTGGCGGCGGACGGCGCGCAGGCGCTGGTCGAGACCTACATGGGCCTGGTGGAGGTCGGCCTCGGCCTCATCCCGGCGGGGGGCGGCTCCACCGCCATGGCTCGACGGGTCACTGAACAGCTGCCCGAGGGGGCCCGGGACGACCTCTTCCCGCTGTTCCAGCACGTATTCACCGGCATCGCCACCGCCCGCGTGGCGATGGGTGCGCCGGATGCGCTGCCCTATCTCCTCCTGCGCGACTGCGATGGCCTGACCGCCGATCCCGACCGGCAGTGGGCCGATGCCGCTCGATCGGCCGCGGAGATGAGCGCGACCGGGTACCGGCCGCCGCAGCCGGCACGCATCCAGGTGCTCGGCCGACGCGGCTATGCCGCCGCGGAGTCGCTCACCTACAACCAGCTCGTCGGCCGGCACATCAGCGAGCACGACCGCAAGGTGGTCCTGGAGCTGGCGCGCGTCATGAGTGGCGGCGACGTCGCTGAGGGCACGCTCGTCGGCGAGCAATACCTCCTGGATCTCGAGCGCGAGGCCTTCCTCCGGCTACTCGGGGAGCGCCTCACCCGCGACCGGATCCGGCACGTGCTGAAGACCGGCAAGCCACTGCGGAACTGAAGGGAGGAAGGTGCGACATGAGCAGCATGCGTGACGCGGTCATCGTCTCGGCATCGCGTACGGCGGTCGGCAAGGCTCCGCGCGGTGCGCTGCGCCAGACGCCCCCGGAAGTGCTCGCCGCCACGGCGGTTCGAGAGGCGCTGCGCCGCGCACCGGGACTCGACCCCGCCGAGGTCGACGACCTGGTCCTCGGCTGTGCCATGCCGGAAGGCGCCCAGGGACTGAACATCGCTCGCCAGGTCGCACTCGATGCTGGCCTGCCCATCCGAGCCAGTGCCATGACCATCAATCGCTTCTGTGCCTCGGGACTGCAGGCCCTGGCCCTGGCGACGGCGGCCGTGCAGTCCGGCACGCACGACGTCGTGGTGGCAGGTGGCATGGAATCGATGAGCGCCGTGCCGATGATCGGCCACCGGTTCGATCCGGCACCGCGCCTCGCCGACACCCGGCCGCAGGTCTACCTCTCCATGGGGCTCACTGCGGAGAACGTGGCCGAGCGGTTCGACGTCACGCGCGAGGACCAGGACGCCTGGGGGCTGCGGTCGCACCTGCGGGCCTCCGTCGCGCAGCGCGAGGGCCGGTTCGTGGACGAGATCGTCCCGGTGCCGGCCTCGTCCACCGAGGTGGACGAGGCCGGCACGCCGCGGGAACGTGCCATGGAATTCGAAGACGACGAGGGAATCCGGCACGACGCCGATCCGGCCAGGATGGCCTCGCTCAAGCCGGTCTTCGCCCAGCGGCGGCACGGTGACGGCCGGCAACTCGAGCCAGATGAGTGACGGTGCCGCGGCGCTGGTCGTCACCACCGGGGAGCGGGCCGCGGCGCTGGGCTGGCAGCCGCTCGGCCGGCTGGTCAGCTTTGCCACCGCCGGCGTCGATCCCGAGATCATGGGCATGGGGCCCGTCGACGCCGTGCCGAAGGCGCTGCGGCTGGCGGGGATCGACCTGGACGACATTGCGCTCATCGAGCTGAACGAGGCCTTCGCCGCGCAGGTGGTGGCGGTCGTCCGCCGGCTGGGCCTCGACGAGGAGCGGACGAACGTCAATGGCGGCGCCATTGCCCTCGGCCATCCGTTGGGAGCGACCGGCGCCAAGCTGAGCGTGCAAATCCTCTCCGAGCTGGCGCAGCGCGACGCGCGCTACGGGCTGGTGACGATGTGCGTGGGCGGCGGGCAGGGAGCAGCCGGCGTGATCGAGTGGCTCGGCGGCCGGCAGCCGCAGCGCCGGCGCTTGACAGACCAGGAGGAGGCGGCGTGACCAGCCAGACAAAGGCGCCTACCCAGTCCGGCGGCAGCTTCGTCATCGGCCCGGCTCCAGCAGGCTCCACGTTCACGCCCGAGGAGCTGTCTGACGAACATCGGGCCATCAGGGAGGCGGTCGCCGCCTTCGTGCAGAAGGAGGTTGCTCCCCGGCGCGCGGCCGTGGAGGCGCGCGACTATGCAACGCACCGGGCCCTGCTGGAGCGGCTGGGGCGCGATGGATTCCTGGGCGTCGACATCCCGGAGGCCTACGGGGGCGCGGGCCTGGATCGCATCAGCTCCCTGGTCGTCAACGAAGCCATCGCCGGGGCCGGATCGTTCGCGGTGACCTACGCGGCGCACACCGGCATCGGGACCCTGCCGATCGCCTTCTTCGGAACCGATGAACAGAAGCGAACCTACCTGCCGGGTCTTGCCGATGGGACGCGGGTGGGCGCCTACGCTCTCACCGAACCTGGTGCGGGCTCGGACGCCATGGCGATCCGGACCCGGGCAACCCGGCTCCAGGACGGCTCGTGGAAGCTCGACGGCGGCAAGCAGTTCATCACCAACGCCGCCTTCGCCGACCTCTTCACCGTATACGCCAAGATCGACGGCGAGCAGTTCAGCGCCTTCCTTGTGCCGCGCGACGCACCCGGGCTGACCGTGGGGCCCGAGGAGGAGAAGATGGGCCTGCACGGTGCGTCGACGTGCCCCCTGACGCTGGACGGCGTGACGCTGCCGGGCGATGCCCTCCTCGGCGAGCCGGGCAAGGGTCACCGCGTGGCATTCAACGTCCTCAACGTGGGCCGATTCAAGCTCGGCGCCGCATGCCTTGGCGGGATGCGCCCGGCGCTCGCGATGGCGACCGCCTACGCGATCGAGCGTTCGGCATTCGGCCGCAAGCTCGCCGACTTCCCGCTCATCGGCGCCAAGCTGGCCGCCATGGCGGTCCGGACCTACGCGGTCGAATCGGCCGTCTACCGCATCGCTGGACTCCTGGAAGGGAGTCTGGCCCAGGCCGAGGACGCCAGCTCGCCGGACGCGGTCCGGGTGGCGCTCGAGGAGTACGCGGTCGAGTGCAGCATTGTCAAGATCCTGGCCAGCGAGGAGCTGGGCGCCATCGTGGACGAGGTGGTCCAGGTCCACGGAGGCTACGGCTACATCGAGGAGTACCCCGCTGCGTCGGCCTACCGCGACGCGCGCATCCACCGCATCTGGGAAGGGACCAACGAGATCAATCGTCTCCTGATTCCGGGCACGCTCCTCAAGCGCGCCATGCGTGGTCGGCTGGACCTGCTGGGCCCGGCTTCGCGCGCTTCGGAGATGCTCCTGGGTGGCGAGCTCCCGTCGCACGAGGGGCCGTTCGCGACGGAGGAGGCGTCGGTAGCGGGCTGTCGCGTGGCCACACTCGTCCTTGCCGGAGCAGCCGTCCAGCGATACGGCGTGGCCCTCGAGGACGAGCAGGAGCTGCTGGCCGGCCTGGCCGACCTCACCATCCACCTCTTCGCCATGGAGAGCGCCCTCGAGCGGGCGAAGCAGGCGCAGGTGGCGGGCGATCAGCGCGCGCCACTCCATCTCGGGCTGGCGCGGCTCGCCGTTGCGGAACGGAGTGCGGCCGTCGAAGCGGTCGCGAAGCGCCTGGCGGCGAGCGTCGCGGAGGGCGACGAAGCACGCACGCTGGTCGCGGGCGTCCGCCGACTCCTGCGGAACGAACCGACCGACACCATCGCGCTCGGTCGGCGGATCGCAGAATCCATCCGCGAGCGCGGAGGGTATCCACTCTAGGGAGGGATGACCGATGACTGCCACGAGCCCTGACCCCCGCACGATGACGCCGGACCGCCCGTGGCTGGCCCACTACGAGGAAGGCGTGCCCGCCGAGGTGGAGGTCCCGGGCGTCACCGTTGACGCCCTGCTGCGCTCGTCCGCGCAGCGGCACGAGGACCGCACGGCCCTCATCTTCATTGGTGCCAAGACTTCGTACCGCGAGCTGGACGGGGCGGTCGATCGGTTCGCGCACGTACTGCGCCAAATGGGGGTCAACAAGGACGATCGGGTGAGCCTCCACCTGCCCACCAGCCCGGCATTCGTCATCGCCTTCATGGGGGCGCTTCGGGCCGGGGCGATCGTGGTGCCCATGAATCCGCTCTACGTGGAGCGGGAGCTCCGGGAGCTCTTCGCGCAGACGCGACCGGCGGTGTCCATCTGCCTTGACCTGCTGGTGCCACGCCTGCGCGCCATGGCGGATGGCGGCGCGGAGGTCGGTCCCGGCCGGTTGGTCAGCACCGGCATCCAGGACTCGCTGCCGCTCCCGATCAAGTGGCTCTATCCGATCAAGGCGCGACGCGAAGGCCGATGGAATCCGCAGCCGCACACCGCCGAAACGCCGAACCTGTTCCGGCTGCTCGACGCTGCGCCGTCCGAGCCGTTCGCGTCCGCGGCCAGGCCCGAGGACGTTGCCATCCTCCAGCCGACCGGTGGGACGACCGGCACCCCGAAGGCCGCGATGCTGACCCATCGCAACCTGGTCGCCAACGCCGTGCAGACCGCGGCGTGGTTCCCCGACGTGCAGGAGGGGACGGCGGTTCTCAGTGCGCTCCCCTTCTTCCACATCTACGGGATGACGGTCGACATGAACTACGGCATCCTGCAGGGAGGCGCCCTGATCCTCTTGCCACGATTCGAGCCGGACCAGGTGCTGAAGGCCATCGACAAGCACCGCCCCGGCCTCTTCCCGGGTGCGCCGATCATGTACCAGACGCTGGCGCACGATCCGGAGGTCGCGAAGTACGACCTGCGGAGCATCGAAGCGTGCATCAGCGGGGCGTCGCCGCTGGCTCCGGAGATCCAGAAGGACTTCGAGTCGGTCACCGGCGGGCGCGTGGTCGAAGGCTACGGCCTGACCGAGGCGTCGCCGGTGACGCACTGCAACCCCATCCACGAAGGGCGGCGGAACGGCACCATCGGCCTTCCCTTCCCGTCGACCGACGCGCGGGTCGTGGACCCGCCCAGCGGCGTGCCGGCGCAGATCGGTGAAGTCGGAGAGCTGGAGGTGCGCGGGCCGCAGGTCATGAAGGGCTACTGGGAGCGCCCGGAGGAAACGGCCGCGGTCCTGCACGATGGCTGGCTCCGGACCGGCGACATCGCCACCATGTCCCAGGACGGCTACTTCACGATCGTGGACCGCCGCAAGGACCTCATCATCGTGGGCGGGATCAACGTCTATCCCCGGGAGGTCGAGGAGGTTCTGCTCTCACACCCCGCCGTCCGTGAGGCCGCCGTCATCGGCAGCCCCGAGGAGCGCCACGGCGAGCTGCCCTACGCGTTCGTGGTACTCGAACCCGGAGCATCCGTCACGCTCGAAGAGCTGGACCAGCACTGCCGGGCGAACCTCGCCCGCTTCAAGTGCCCGGGGACCATCGAGCTTCGCGACCAGCTTCCGAAGACGATGATCGGCAAGGTGCTCCGCAAGGATCTGCGTGCCGAGCTGTTCGGTCGTGAAGCGGAGGCAGACGAGGGCTGACCGTCGTCGACATCGTCGACGCAGCGATAGCCTCTCGAAGGCGTGGCTGCGCCCACGCTTGCACCGATCTTCCCATGGTGCATCGTCCATCCTGGGGAGGGTCGAACGCGCGGCGGCTCGTACAATCGGCGCATGCTGTTGCGCACGCGGAACTCGGCAGCCACCTTCACTGTGGCCCTCATCGTGGCCGCGTGCAGTGCGAGCGCGACGCCGCCCACCAGCCCCTCTCAGGGCGCGACGCCGACTGAGCCGGTTGCCACCGCATCGGCGTCGCAACCGAGTCCCGTTCCGTCCTCAACCCCGGGTTCCACGTCGAGCCTCTCCTGGTCGGCCGAGCCCTTCCCCGGTGAGATCCAGGGCCTCACCACCCATTCCGGAAGCTTCGTGGCCGTGGGCAGGGACCAGGACGGCCTCGCCTCATGGACATCAACCGATGGCGTCGCCTGGGAGCGGCATCCCGTTCCGGATCCCGCCTTCATCGAAGAGCTGGTGAACGACTTCGGCCCCGATCTCTACGACGGCACGTCGATGGGTTCCATGACGGCACTGGGCGACACGCTCTTCTCGATCGGGACGTTCTGGGGCCCGAACGACTTCTACCGTCCCGTCGGGTGGCGATCCACTAACGGCGCCTCGTGGGAGTTCATCGAGTCGGACAACGAGTTCTACCAGTACGGCACGGTCACCGACCTGGCGACGCTCGACCGCACGCTCGTGGCCGCCCATGCAACCGGGCTGATCGCCGCGGGCTACAGTCTCTGGACCTGGACCGCCGGGACAAGCTGGCAGCAGAGCGCGGTGCAGTCCACCTCGGAGGAGACGATCCCGGCCCTGCACGTGGCGGTGGGTGCCCGCTCGGTTCTCGCCGTCGGCGGGTCGGCACGGGCCACGGACGCGCCACAGGACGAGTGGCCCAGTCACCCTGTCGCCTGGCGCTCTGGCGACGCAGTCACGTGGCAAGAGGTAGCGCCCCCGGACGGCCTCTCCATCGCCTGTGGCGTGGCGACCATCCCGGACGGAGGGTTCGCCGTTGCCGGCACGACCGACAGCGGTGATCTCGGAGCCTGGACGACAGAGGATGGATCGTCGTGGACGGCCGCGGGTGCGACCTCGTCCCCCGATGGCGATTGCGTGGGTCTCGCGCACGCCGGTGATTCGGTGGTGCTCACGGCGGCGGACGCCGGCGGCGGGATCTGGCTCAGCGCGGACGGCCTCACCTGGACGCGGGAGACCATACCCTCCGTCGACTCCGTCACCGGCCACATTGCAGAGCTGGATGGGCTGCTGCTCGTCATCGCCAGGAGCGGTTCCGCCAACGACCAGCAGACTGTCCTCCTGCGCGGCAGGGCGGGCGATTGACCACCCCATCACCCAGTGGCCGAACCAGGCCTCCGGCCGTCGGCGGCCGTCCGGAGGACTGTTCCGCGTGAGCCCAGCCACCACGCCGCCGGAACAGCGACCGTTCCGCTTCGGCGTCGCCATCCCGGGAACGGTGGGCTCGCGTGACGAGGTGCTCGAGATCGCCCGGCGCGCGGAGGCGGCGGGCGCATCGGTCCTGCTGGCCTTCGATCACCTGGGCGCCTGGGGCGCACTCTCGCGCCTGGTGGCAGCCGCGCAGGCGACGAGCCTGCGCATCGGCACGCTGGTCCTCAACAACGAGCTGCGGCATCCGACCGTCCTGGCGCAGGAGCTGGCGACGGCGGACGCCATGACCGATGGACGGCTCGAGATCGGCCTGGGTGCCGGCTGGAACCGGCCGGAACTGGAGTCCGCGGGACTGCCCTTCGATCCACCCGGCGCGCGCATGCGCCGCATGCGCGCCTCGCTGGCGATGCTCCGCCAGGCGTTGAGCGAGGGACGAATCGACCACCGGGCCGATGACGCCTACCCCGACATCCACCAGGCGAACCTGCCGACCTCGGTCCAGCGGCCACATCCACCCTTCCTGGTGGGAGGTGGCGGACCGAAGCTGCTGGCGTTCGCCGCTCGGGAGGCGAACATCATCGGGATCGATCCGCGGTCGAAGCCTGACGGCGGCCTGGATCTCGAGGACATCACCGAGGCCGCCGTGGAGCGCAAGGTCGGCTGGATTCGCGAGGCCGCGGGCGACCGCTGGGCGCAGCTGGAGATCAGCATCGCCATCTGGGAGACCGACCCGACGTTCCACACGCGCACCGATCCTCCCCCGCAGCGGGCGCGCGGCGTCAGCGAGGAGGAGATGCCCAGGAGTCCGCACTACCTGGTGGGCGACATCGACGAGATGGTCGACACGCTCCGCGCCCGGCGCGAGCGGCTGGGGATCAGCTACATCACGCTCGACGCCACGCAGCTCCCCGCCTTCGAGCCGATCATGGCGCGCCTCGCCGGCTGACGACCCGGCGCGGCGGGCTGCGCGACGCCATGGCGTCAGGAGCCGACGCTACCGACGATCTCCAGGTGGCGCAGCAGGAATCGCCGCTCATCGAGATGCTTGCGGCGCAGCCAGCGCGTCACCTCGCCGTTCGACTTGCTGGCGTTGCAGGATCGGCAGGCCGGTACCACGTTGTCGAGCGTGTAGCGACCGCCCATCGAGAGCGGCAGGACGCAGTCGCGCTGGAGCGGCACCGCGGCCATCCCGCAGTAGGCGCATCCGCCCCAGGCGGCGGTGAGGTCAGCCCACTGCGCATCGGTCAGGTCGTTGTTCGCCCGCTGCATGCGACGCTGCCGGCGCCGTGCCCATCGAGCTCGGCGGCTGAGCGAGGTCGCCATGCTGCCTCCTTCGTGCCGTGCGTTTGCGGGCGCCTGGATCATAGCCACGTCGCGTTTGCAAACTGCACTTCCGCCGACGTGCGAATACGTGGAGCTGCCCCCCCTGGGTTGACCCCCAGGTTCGTCGTTTCGGTGTCTGGCGTTGCGCCGCGTGCAACGAACCGCGCAGGAAGGAGCGCCGTCGGCGTGCCCCGGCGGCTTTCGATGCGCCCAGTACAACGAATCCCGCGCGAGGCGTCGTTTCCGTGGCTTTCGTTGCGTCTACCGCAACGAATCGCGCAGGAAGTGCGCACACCGGCTCGTCCCGCGACGTTCGTTGCGCCTACCGCAACGGCCCCGCGTACGTCCGGCCCGTGCCGACCATTTGCATCCGTCTGCCCCGCCACCGGGTCGCCGACGGCGACAGGCTCACCATCGTCGAGCTGTATCGGGCATCACCCGTACTACTTCTTCAACGGGGTAGACGACCAGGCATCCAGCCGAAAGAGCTGAGTCAGGCGCCCCAGCCATCGGGGTCGACGCCGCCGGGAATCGGCGCATCGGGGCCGTACGGCTCACGGGTGAAGACGAACGAGCCGATGTCCAGGTGGGTGACGCGGCCTTCGTCGTCACGCACCGGCCGCAGCGTCTCGCCGGCGAAGTAGCCGTTGAGCCCGATCCAGGTGCCGTGGTCCGCGGGACGGAAGCGCGCGTCGCGGCTGCTCTTGCCGGACAGGGCGGAGAGCCTGAAGTGGCGATCTGCCTCGAGCTTGAGAGAGAAGCCGGACGGTCCCCAGAACCACGGGCCGACCAGCCCGAGGAGCGACTCCTCGAGCTCGGCGAGCGGATGCCATGGTTCGGGAATGCGCGGCTCGCGGTCAGCCACGATGTCCACCAGGTCGGCCGCCACTCCGCCCACCGCCACGCCCGAAGTCGTGTTGGCCAGGACCACCGCGGCAGCGTCGTCGTCCACGCTGACCCACAGCGCGCACAGGAATCCGGGCATCGAGCCGGTGTGCCCGGCCAGCATGCGCTTCGGGGTCCGAAGCAGCTGCATTCCCAGACCATAGCTCGACTCCCAGCCGTCGCTCTCGGGTGCCGAGCGCGGTTCGCGCATCTCGGCGACGGTATCGGCTGAGAGGACCTCATCGGCTCCGGCGGCAAGCAGGTTGGCGAACCGGCACAGGTCCTCGACCGTCGACCACAGCTGCCCGGCCGGGGCCATGCGGCCAACCTCGTGCACGACCTCGGGCATGGCGGCGTCGGCCCAGGGATGGACCGCAAAGCCGCGGGCATGTGGCTCCTGGGGCAGGAACGAGGTGCGTGCCATCTCCAGCGGGTCGAGGACCTCGCGCTGCAGCACCTCCGCCCAGGGTGCGCCGCGCAGCTCCTCGACGAGGCCGCCCAGCAGCCCGAAGCCGGGGTTCGAGTAGTGGAAACGCCAACCGGGCCGATGCTTGAGTACGGGATCCACGATGTCCGCCAGGTCTGGCCGCAGCTCCCCCGGCGTCCTCTCCCACCAGGGCTCGGGCGTTTCGCTTGCCAGCCCCGCGGTATGGGTCAGCAGCTGGGCGATGGAGACGCCGGTGACCGGCGCATCGGGCAGGTGCCTTTCGAGCGGGTCGTCCAGCGCCAGCTGCCCCTCATCGCGCAGGCGCATGACCAGCACGGCCACGAAGGTCTTGGTCAGCGAGCCGATGCGGAACTGCGTGTCGGTGGTGGTCTCGATGGCATGCGACCAGGCCCGCTCCCCACCGCGCACCACGGCTCCAGCCATGGACGGCGCGCGCCCCTCGCGCTGAGCGACAGCCAGCCGATGGAGCAGCGCGCGTTTGGTCTCGGGAAGGAGCATCGGCCGATTCTAGAGCGGACGATCGGTGCCAGAATGACGGCATGGCAGTGCGCACCGTGATCGACCGCGGACCAAAGGGCAAGCGCGCCGTTGCCCTCAGCCTGGACTGGCCGGGATGGAGCCGCGGCGCGAAGACCGTCGAGGAGGCGCTGGAGACGCTGGAGGCGTACCGGGAACGCTACGCGCCGGTCGCCGCCCTTGCCGGCCAGGCGAACGAGTTCGCCGCCGCCGGCCCGCTCGAGGTCGTGGAGGACAAGGTCGGGACCCCTTCGACCGACTTCTGGGGCATCTCGTTCGCGCCGGCAGCAGCCGAGCAGGAGCCCATTGGCGACGCGGAGCTGGAACGAGCGCTCACCCTGCTGCAGGCCTGCTGGGCGTTCTTCGATGACGTTGCCAGCCGGGTCTCGCCGGAGCTGCGCAAGGGGCCGCGCGGCGGAGGGCGTGAGCGCGACGAGATCATCGGCCACGTCATCCGCGTCGAGAGCCTGGACTTCGCCAAGCGGGTTGGCATCCAGGTGCCGGACGAAGGGGCGCCGCGCAGCGGGGATGGGCTGCGCGAGTACCGGGAGCGGTACGTGGCGGCGATCCGCGCCTACAACGCCGGCGAGACCACCAAGCGCATGCGGAACTGGAACCTGCCGTTCCTCATCCGGCATACCGCTTTCCACAACCTCGACCACGCGTGGGAGATGCAGGACAGGGACCTCTCCGCCGAGGCCAAGGCATAGTCCGACCATTATGGACCAGGGAGCGCCTCTTCCTGTTCTTCGCCTCGCCCGATGGGCAGCACGGACACTTGCGCCAGTATCAAGTTCGACCCACTGCTTTTGCCCGGATCGCGCGCGCTCAGGTGGACCCGTTCGCGGCTGACCGGTCGAGCCTCCACGCCGTTCGTGTCGAGCTCCGGGCTCCGTCGCATCCGACTCGTACGGCCACGCGATGAGGAGGCTGCTTGCCGGCCGCACGCGGGCGCCGATCGCGATACCCGGATGCGACCTGCGCGCCCACGCCACCACGGCGGTAGCGGCTTCGCTCGCCACGCCGTTGCCCCACGCCGATGGATCGAGCCGGTAGAAGAGGTTGAGCACATGGCGCTCGTGAAGGGATCGACTTCATCCGCAGAATCCGATCGGTGTCGCAGGATCGGTCGCGCGCTACCACAACCCAATACCGAACCGTGCGCTGCCAGTGATCGCGCCAGCCGCGCGAGCAGCCCCTCGGCTTCCTAACGGGCAACGATGTCCGAGGGCCGCTCGCGCAGGCCCGCGGATCGGCACCAATTGCCGCCCAGCGTGAAGCCTGTCGGCGATCGGACTGCGGGGCTCGCAGTTCAGTCCGCAACCTGGCGGGCGCTGCATTCAGCTGCCAGCAGCGATGCCAGCGGGGTCGGGTCGAGCGCGCCGCCGAGCTGCATCGAGTCACGTTCGCCCGACGTCACGCGCCGGTAGCGCCATCGCGCCGTCGACATGCTGGGGTGTGGTCCATGCGCATACCGCGGTCTCTCGAGTACGCGATGAGACGCCATCGTTCCAGGGCCGAGCGTTGCATGGAAACGCGGGCGGACGGTTGCGGCGCCGCAGCCCGGAGTCGCGCCGTGCAGCTGGCCATACCCGCGCCCGATGGAAGCGCCGAGGGAGATCGTAGGCGACATCGGGTTCGTCCAGGCGCACGCCGACTACCTGCGCCGCGTCCAGCCGATTTCGTCTCCTTCAGCCGACGACAGTCGCGAGCTCTACCGTGCCGACTCTCGCTTGTCGGCTCCGCCGGCGTCCTCGCCGTCTCAGCGCATCCGTGGGACGACAGTCTGGTCCTGCTCGCTGCCAGCGCCGCGGCATACCGGGCGACCTCCCTCGTCCCGGAGGCGCAGGGTCAGCCGCCCGGTCTCGATGCAACGACAGCGTTCCAACCGCACCGGCGTCATCGTCATCTGGAGTGCGTCAGCAGGGCACAGGCCGCCTGGCCACCTGGCAGCCGCGACGGACCTCGACGACGGCGCTCGAATCGCCGCCTGCAACTGTTCGACGAGCTGTCGCCGCGACAGCCTGGGCGCTGAACGGCCCTAGCCACCCTGGGCCACGATCTGGATCAGATTCCCGCGTGTGTCGTCGAACACGGCCGTCGTCACTGGCCCCACGGTCGTGGGCTGCTGCACGAAGGTGACGCCCTTCGCACGGAGCCGATCGAACTCGGCGGCGACGTCGGTCACCGCGAAGGAGGCCGCGGGAATGCCATCGGCGACCAGCGCCGTCTTGTAGGGACCGACGGCAGGATGCGAGTCGGGCTCCAACAGAAGCTCCGTGCCGTCCTGGTCGTCGGGCGACACCACCGTGAGCCAGCGGGCGGGGCCGCCGAGGGGGATGTCGTTCTTCTTCACGAAACCGAGGACATCGGTGTAGAACTCCAGCGCCTTGGCCTGGTCGTCGACGAACACGCTGGTGATGTAGATCCTCATGCCTACCCGCCTCTTTCCGCCTGCGGCCACCGCTCTCCGATCTCGCGGAGCGGCGACGCGTCGATGTAGTGGAACTTGTAGCGGCCGTCCCGACGCGTGCTCACGAGCCCAGCCTCTTCCAGCACCTCGAGGTGCTGCGAGATGGCCTGCCTGGACGCGCCGATGCCGTGCTTCATCGCCAGCCGCGTGCAGATCTCGAACAGGGTCTGCCCGTCGCGATCGGTCAGCTCGTCGAGGATCGTGCGCCGCGTCTGGTCCGCGAGCGCCTTGTAGAGGTCACCCACGGCCGCATGATATGCAAGTGCTGACTTGCATGTCAAATGGTGGAGACGGCCGCTGGAACGCACCCGAAGGAACGCTGGGACCCGACACCGTGGGCGGCAGCATCATCGCGAACCAGCCGCTGGCGATGCAGGTCGGCGCCGTCACCATTGGCGGCAACCTGGTCTCGCATGGTGGAGGCGTGCTGAGCACCTCGGCCGAAGATTTCCGCAACTTCCCCGTCAAGGACAACGTCATCCACGGCAACCTGGTCATCAGCGGCTGGAGCGGCGGGTGGTTCGGCGTGATCCGCAACACGATCGACGGCAACGCGGTGATCACCAACAACCGCAGCTGGTCGAACCCGGATGGGCCGGGCACGTTCTTCGACTCGACCGAGGTGATGGGCTCCGACCTGTCGGGCTTCGGCGGGCCGGTCATCCCGCAGACCATCGGCGGCAACCTGATCTGCCACGGCAATCTGCCCGTCGCGCAGATCAACCCGCTCGACGGCGGCGCCCCGAACGTCGTCTACGGCCAGAAGATCGGCGAGTGCGCCGCGCTCTAGGCTGAGACCGGGTTCACGCTCCAGGGAGGCCCGCTTCGGCGGGCCTTCCTCGTTGCGCGGCCTCATCCGTGCATACTTCCGCCGTGGCCTCCTACTCGGTGAACCAGCGGGCGGTTGAGCGAGCGAGGGAGCGCATCGACGCTCGGCAGTACGTGCTCGACAGCGACTGGGGCGAGGTGCAGCCCGATGCAGATGCCGAGAATCGGTACCTCGACTCGCACTCGTGGGACGATTACAGCGAATGGCACCTGGGCCTGGCCGAGGGCGCCAACGACGGCACCAAGGCGCGCTACGCGTTCGTGATGGGCGACTTCCGTCGCATCCACCGCACGGCCCTGATCGCCTGCCGCTACCGAGCGGCCGAATGGCGGCACAAGGAGGTTGAGCTGGCCGCGCACGAGCTCCTGCAGCGCCTGGATCGCCTGGCCGGTATCGGACGCTAGGCGTCCGCTGGCAGGATCCGGAAGGGACGACTGTGCGCTCCGCGCATGGCGCGGAAATGGCGCTCGTCCAGCGCGAGGATTTCGCGCACGGGCGACAATGCGACCATGGCCGTTCAGCTCAACGACGAAGTCCGCAACCTGATCGGCTCGGATACCGTCGCCGCGGTCGTCACCCTGCGGGAAGATGGCTCTCCGCACCTCAGTGCCGCCTGGGTCGGCCTGGAGGGTGACGAGATCGTGCTCGCCACGCTCGGCGATCAGCACAAGCTGCGCAACCTGCGACGCGACCCGCGCATCGCGATTACGCTGCTCTCGGAACGCGTCAATGAGTGGGGCCTCCGGGAGTACCTCGTCATCGAGGGCACGGCGCGCGTGACCGAGGGTGGCGCTCCCGAGCTGCTCCAGCACCTTGCCCACACGTACCTGGGGCAGGACGTCGTCTTCCCGGCCATGCCGAATCCGCCGCCCGGGTACGTGACGCGAGTCACGGTCGAGCGGATCTCCGGCATCGGTCCCTGGCGAACCTGACGGCAGCCCGTCCAAATATCAGTCCCACTGATGATCCAGCGAACGAGGTCATTGGCCGGCACCGCGTTATCAGCCCCGCTGATGATGCAGCGAACGAACGCGGCGATTTTGCCCCGATCCCGACGTTCGTTGCACAGATCATCAGTCCCACTGATAGATCGGCACCGGCCAGACCGATTCTTGGGGGCATCTCCCTCTCGCTGCCTGATGCAGCGCCTGGATCGCCTGGATCGCCTCGCAGGTATCGGCCCGATGAGCTCCGGCGCGTGCCCCGGCTGGGATTGGCACCGGCGGGCCGATGGCAGAGACTAGGCACCATGGCATCGCAGGGAAGCAGGCAGGGAGCCACGCTCCAGCAAGGTCGCGCGGCGTTCGAGCGCCAGTCCTGGGCCGATGCGGTGGCAGTGCTGTCCGCCGCAGATCGGGAAGAGCATCTGGGTCCGGAAGACCTCGAGCGACTCGCGCTGGCCACCTACCTCATCGGTCGCTACGAGGAGAGCGCCGAAGTCACGCGTCGCGCCTACCGGGCCTCGCTGCGCGCTGGAGACGTGGGACGCGCGATCCGCAGCGCGTTCTGGCTGGCGGTCGAGCATCTCGGTCGGGGCGAGATGGCGCAGGCCGCGGGCTGGCTCGGCCACGCGGGACGCCTCGTCAGCGACGACGTGGGCGATCGCGTGGAGTCGGGCTACCTGGTCGTCGCGGCAGCGGTGAAGAGCCTCGCATCGGGCGATCCACGCGCTGCCCTTCAGGGCTACCAGCGGGCCGATGAGATCGCGACGCGCTTCGCCGACCCTGATCTCCAGGTCCTTGCGCGGCTCGGCCAGGGCGAGGCGCTGATCGCGATGCATCGGACCGACGAGGGGCTTGCCCTCATGGACGAGGCCATGATCTCGGTCAGGTCCGACGACGTGTCGCCGGTCATGGCCGGCATCGCCTACTGCCAGGTCATCGCGTCCTGCCACCAGGTCTTCGACCTGCGGCGGGCGCAGGAGTGGACGCTCGCGCTCGATCGCTGGTGCGAGACACAGCCTCAGCTCGTGCACTTCCGAGGTCAGTGCCTGCTGAACCGTGCCGAGCTCAAGCAGCTCCACGGCGCCTGGCAGGAGGCCGCGGCGGAGGCGACGCGCGCGAGCGAACGACTGTCCGAGCCCGAAGCGGACGCCTCCCTCGGCGAGGCGGTCTACCAGACCGCCGAACTCCATCGGCTGCAAGGTGCCTTCACCGATGCCGAGGCGGCCTATCGCCGTGCCAGCCGGCTGGGCCGACGACCGGAGCCCGGCCTGGCCCTCCTTCGCCTGGCGCAGGGCCGGGTGGAGACGGCAGCCGCCGCCATTCGCCGCGCCACGGACGAGACGACGAGCCTCTTTGCGCGGCCCCGGCTGCTTGCGCCGCTGGTCGACATCATGCTCGCCGCCGGCTCCGTCGACGTCGCCAGAGTGGCGGCCGATGAGATCGCGCAGATCGCGGACGAGGTCGGCGCCCCGCTGCTTGCCGCCATGGCGCGGCGGGCCGACGGCGCGGTCCTGCTGGCGGAGGGCAATGCTCGGAACGCGCTGGCGTCACTGCGATCGGCCTGGGATGCGTGGCAGGAGCTCGATGCGCCGTACGAGGCGGCTCGCACCCGAGTCCTGATCGGCATGGCCTGCCGCGCGCTGGGCGACGCGGAATCGGCAGGAATGGAGCTCGATGCGGCGCGGGACGTGTTCGAGACGCTGGGTGCCCTTCCGGATGTCGATCGAGTGGATGCGCTCCAACCGCGCGCCGATGCGAACGCCGGAGGGCTCACGATGCGCGAAACCGAGGTCCTGCGGCTCGTGGCGGCCGGCATGACGAACCGAGCGATCGCCACCGAACTCGTCATCAGCGAGAAGACGGTCGCTCGCCACCTGAGCAACATCTTCGGCAAGCTCGGCGTGTCGTCGCGTGCGGCCGCGACCGCCTGGGCGTACCAGCACGCCCTGATGGGGCCGCCTGCATAGAACTACCCATCTCGCTCCGTGCCCGGATTGCATGGTTCGGCCGATGCGCCGACGCAGTCGTACCCGGCACCGTGGTCCGCATCAGCCTTGAAGCGGAGACCAGGCAATGCGGCAGGCAGAGCGATTCGATACGGTCGTCATCGGCGGCGGACAGGCGGGACTGGCGGCCGGCTACCACCTCAAGCAGAAGCAGCGCGACTTCGTCATCCTCGATGCCCACGCGCGCGTGGGCGATGCGTGGCGGACGCGCTGGGAGGGCCTGCGTCTCTTCACCCCTGGCCGGCTGAACAGCCTCCCCGGCATGCCGTTCCCTGGCGACCCGCATGCGCTTCCCACCAAGGACGAGGTCGCTGACTACCTCGAGGCCTACGCCGCGCGAATGGCGCTTCCCATCCGGACCGCCGTTCGAGTTGGTGACCTCTGGCCTGGCGAGGACGGCCAGGGCTTCAGGATTTCGGCGGGCAACCGGGACTTCCACGCCAACCAGGTGATCGTGGCCACCGGCGCCTACGATCGCCCCCGGGTCCCGGAGTTCGCAGCGGAGCTGGATCCAACCATCACCCAGCTCCACTCCAGCGAGTTCCGCTCGACCGCGCAGCTGCGCGAGGGGCGCGTGCTCGTGGTGGGGGCCAGCAACTCGGGAGCGGAGATCGCGCTCATGGCAGCCCGCGAGCACCACACGGTCCTTTGCGGCCGCGATGTGGGCAAGATGCCGTTCAGGCCCGAGGATCGACTGGCCAGGGCCTTCGACACCTTCTTCTGGTTCTTCGTCAACAACATCGCCACCATCGACAACCCCATCGGCCGCAGGGCGCAGCCGAGCATCCGCGACCACGGCCTGCCGCTGGACCGGGTTCGCCCCAGGGACCTGGTCGAGGCGGGCGTGGAGCGCACCTACGCACGGGTCACCGGCGTGCAGGACGGACAGCCGCTGCTCGACGATGGCACGACCCTCGATGCCACGAACGTGGTGTGGGCCACCGGCTTCCACCCGGACCACAGCTGGGTCCACTTCCCGGTGGCGGGGCCCGACGGCTGGCCGGCGCAGCGCCGCGGCCTCTCGACCGTCGTTCCCGGCCTGTACTTCATCGGCCTGCCATTCATGTATGCCGGTGGATCGGCACTCCTGGGCGGCGTGGGCCGCGACGCCGCCTACCTCGTCGAGCACATGAGCCAGGACGCCGGTGGGGTCACCGCGGCATCGCAGCACAGGCAGGCGATCCCGTCCTGAGCCGCTCGTATGGCACCCGGTCAGTGGCTGTCGTGCGCTCCCTGGGTGACCACCTGCTGGACCTGCTCATCGGTCAGCTCCGGGTGTGCATCCGCAGCATGGGCGCGGACCTTCTCGAGCAGCTGCTCGTCGTTGTCGGCCTCGACGTGCCCGTCGCCAAAGGGACAGTGGACCTCGCGTGTCATGGGTGCCTCCTTCCGGTTTTGGACAAGCCTAGTCGACGGGACGGGCATCACGCGTGCGCTCGTGGGTGACCCCTAGGTCGAGGCGTCGAGGAGCTGTAGCACCGGAGCGATGGCTTCGAGTGCCGGCGGGGTGCTCGGCCAGAGCATGAGCTCGACCCGGGTGACACCCATCTCGGCAAAGGTGCGCAGCGTGGATGCGATCTCGTCGGCTGAGCCGGTGATCGGCACGCCGAGTCCGACTTCCTCGGCGTCGTGCCAGTCGAGCGCTTCGACGATGACGCCGATGGAGCGGCCGATGCTGGCCGGGTCCCGACCCTGCTCGGCGCAGGCCGCATCAAGCTGCTGCAGCACCGGCTGGAACGCCTCCGGCAGGCTGCTCTCGCGGGCGAAGTCGCTCCAGATGTCCGCGTACTGAACGGCGAGCCGGATCGTCCGCGGCTGATGGGCGCCAAGCATGATCGGCACGCCACCCGGTCGCGGACCGCGCGGACGCTGCTCGAGGTTCACGGCCCGGTGGTACTGGCCGGCGAAGTCGACGCGGCCCTCCCGCAGGAGCGGGACGATGATCTGCAGCGCCTCCTCGTAGCGCCCCACGGTCTTGTCGAGCGGGTAGCCGAAGGCCTCTCCCTGCTTGCGCGCATGCCCCGAGCCGAAGCCGAACAGGAAGCGCCCGCCGCTGATCTCGTCGAGCGTCTCGACCGTCTTGGCCGTCAGGCCAGGGTTGCGGTGCAGGGCGGAGAGCACCCAGGTCCCCACCTCGATCGTTGACGTGCTGGCAGCAACCGCGCCCGCCAGGGCCGCGCATTCCCAGAATCCGCGCGGCCCTGGCCACTCCTCGAAGTCCCAGAGCAGCTCATCGGCGACCCAGACGGTGTCGAAGCCGAGCTCCTCGGCGCGCCGCGCCATGCCGACGATCGTCTCCCAGCGCGGCGCCTCGCCACTCTTCACCTGTTCGAACTGCGGGAGCACCACGCCGATCTTCATCGAGCGGGTCACGCGCGCCACACCTCCGGCTCCGTCCTGGCAAGCCCCTGCCAACCGTACCCCGCCGTGTCCAGCGAACGAGTCGCGGCCTGTTGCGCTCAGCCGGAGGCTGGGCCGGTCACCCGGTACACGTCACGCGCACCCGGCAGCCCCTTCAGCTCGTGCGCCCCGCGATGCTCCAGGCTGAGCCCGGATCCCTCCAGCAGGTCACGCGTCGTCGACGACACGAAGACCTCGCCGCCGGGCGCCAGGGACATGATTCGGGCAGCGGTGTGCACCGCGATGCCGCGCGCGTTGCCGCCGACCAGCTCGATCTCACCGGTGTGGACCCCGACCCGAATGGCCAGCCCCAGCTCGCCCGCCGACTCGACCATGGCGAGGCCGCAGCGAGCCGCGCGCGTCGCCGAGTCGAAGGTGGCCAGAAAGCCGTCGCCGGTGGTCGCCACCTCGCGCCCGCGATGGGCGTTGAGATCGGCCCGGATGCGGCGGTTGTGCTCCAGCAGCATGTCCCGCCAGGCGGCGTCGCCCAGCCGCGCGAGCGTCTGGGTCGAATCGGCGATATCGGTGAAGAGCAGGGTCGCCAGCACGCGCTCATGGGGCGCCGTCGGGATGCCGACCTCACCGGCGCTCGTCCACTCGACCGTCACGAACGCCTCGTCGCCCACCACCCAGGCATCGTGCCCGGGCGGGATCTCGTAGGCGGAGTCAGGCGGGATGTCGAGCGCCTCGCCGTCCTCCATCTCGACGTGCAGCGAGCCCGACATCGCGTAGCCCAGGTGGTGGAACGGGCAGGAGTCCGTGCCGACCATCGGCTTCAGGTGCTCGGACCAGCGCCAACCAGGCTCCCAGCGAGCCAGGCCTATGCTGCTCTCTCCCAGCCGCACCAGCTCCGCCTTTCCCAGCGGTGGGTCGCGGCGCTCCCCCTCACCGAAGCGCCGGAACTGGAGGCGAGGCACCTAGGCTTCTCCCTTCACGACGGGAGATTAGCAAGGCGTGGATCGCCGGGCGCGCCCGGCGGGCCGGGCGGGTCAGCCGCGACCGCCTGAATATCAGTCCCACTGATGATCCAGCAAACGAAGCCTCCGCCCGCCGCCGGGTTATCAGTCCCACTGATAGAAGGGGGAACGGGCGGGCGAAATGGGCCCCCATCGGGCCACATCGGGCTGCTCGTTCCACGGATCATCACCCCCACTGATAAACCGGCGCCGGCAAGCACCGGAGCGGAGCAGGGCGAATGCCGAAGGTCCCATCGCCATGCGCTGGGATCCGGCTAGGCTCCTGGCTGGGCGTGACGGGGCGCGCCGGCCAGGAGGGATGACCGCAATGCACAGGTCGCGCGACGTGTTCCACCGTGCAGCGCTCGTCGCGTTGGTCGCTGCGCTCACCAGCTGCGGCGGTGCTCCCTCGGTCGCCGACCTGCCCACGCACCATTCGTCGCAGAGCGCATCCGCCACGCCAGCGCCCTCCCCCACCGCGAACGCGACGACGCGATCGACGCGCCAGCCCACGGCTGCCGCTAGCGCAGCGTTCGGGTCGGCGCCCGTCGGCCGGACTGAGATTGGCACCGTGGTCGCCGTCGTCGACGGCGACACGATCAAGGTGGAGATCAGCGGCACGGTCTACACCGTCCGCTACATCGGGATCGACACGCCCGAAACGGTGCACCCGAGCCAGCCAGTGGAGTGGATGGGGCCGGAGGCATCGGCGGCGAACAGCCGGCTCATTGGTGACCGGCAGGTCGTCCTCGAGAAGGATGTTTCGGAGATGGACCGATACGGACGCCTGCTCCGCTACGTCTGGCTCGACGAAGGCTCCGCATGGCTCCTCGTCAACCGGGAGCTCGTGCGGCTCGGTTTTGCGAACGCCTCGAGCTATCCGCCCGATGTCGCATACCAGGACCTCTTCCGTCAGGCGGAGGCCGATGCCCGCGAAGCCGGGCTGGGCCTGTGGGCGGCGACGCCGTCGGCGGCTCCCTCCCAACCGCCCGGACCCAGCGCGCAGGCTGGCGATTGTGACCCGTCGTACCCGGATGTCTGCATCGCGCCCTCGCCGCCCGACCTCGACTGCGCCGATATCCCCTTCCGTCGCTTCGCGGTGATCCCGCCCGATCCGCATCGGTTCGATGGCGATCACAACGGCATCGGCTGCGAGTCCGGCTGACGGGACCTGGACGGTAGGGGTCGAGGGGTTCCGTGCGGGCGTGATGCGTCGTGCCGTCCTACTGGACGGTGGCCACGCACGGCTTCCCGAGGGGGAAGCTCACCGCGATCTCCAGCGTCGCCCCAACCTCCGCGCTGAAATCGAGCGTGCAGTGGTTCGTCGCCCCGTCGAGCATGCCGCAGTTGCCGTCGCAGACCTCTTCCCACTCGGTCAGGGTGTAGTCGCCCGGCTCGACAGTGATCGCCTGGTGGCCGACGTGGTAGATCTCGCCGACAACGCCACTTCCCGAGCCGTCGTCCACCGCCCATTCGATGGTCGTTGGTCCGTCCAGGCGTGCGAACCGCAGCGATCCCTCGATGTAGCAGCACCCGACCTGCTCGGTGATGACGTTGACCGTTGCGGCATCGCCGCCCTGGTACATCTCGCCCGGCGAGACGGGTCCCACGGGCGTCCCGGGAAGGAAGTAGGCGCACCCGCCAAGGACGATGGAAAGGATCATCGCTCCCGAGGCAGCCACCACTCGCCGTCGCACGCGACCGATGCTAGCCTAGGCGCCAAGCGGCCTGGCGCAGTTCGCCAAGGGGATGGATGGGGATGACTGCATGAGCCTCTCGCGGCGGCCATCGGCCTCGCGGTGAGCGCCGGACTGGCCTTCGCCGTCCTCACCTACGCCGTCATCGGTCGTCGCCGATAGCGCGCCAGCCGGCTATCGCAGCACGCGGTAGCGCAGGTAGACGACCTTCGAGCTGAAGGTGCGCGTCTCGATGAGCTCGAGATCCACCTGGCGCTCGCCGCGGGCAAAGAACGGAATGCCACCGCCAACCAGCACCGGGTAGACCACGGCCCGGTATTCGTCGATCAGGTCCAGGGCAGCCGCCTCGGCAGCCAGCGTCGCGCCGCCTATCGCGATATCGCCAGCCGCGGGCTCGGCTCGCAGCCGCTCGATCTCATCGGCCAGGCCGCCGGAGGCCAGCCGGGCATTGCCCTGCACGGCCGTCAGCGTCCGCGAGAAGACCACCTTCGGGAGCGGCTTCCAGAGCGCGGTCCACTCGAGCTCCGCGTCGTCGAGCGATTGCTCCTGCTCGGCGGTCTCCCAGTACAGCATCGTCTCGTACAGCCGCCGTCCCATGAGGTGGACGCCGACGTCGCGGATCTCGTCGATCCAGAAGCGGAAGACATCGGCTTCGGGCGGCGCCCAGTCGAAGCCGCCGTCGGGCCCCACGATGTAGCCGTCGAGCGACATGCCCATGGCGTAGGTCACGCTGCGCATCGGGACTCCTCCTCGGTGGCGGGTACGGAAATGCGGCCGGGGACCGAATCCTGGCCGATTTTCGGCGGCGCGACCGCCCATCGCAGCGCAACATGCCTGGCGATGGGCGGTACCCCGCGGTCGCAGCCGCGCTGGTTACGGGCGATCGCGCGTGCCGTAGTCGTCCATCGGCCCCAGCACCTTCGCAGCCGGAGCGTGACGGAGGATGTAGTCGTCCATCGGCCCCAGCACCTTCGCAGCCGGAGCGTGACGGAAGATGTAGTCGTCCATCGGCCCCAGCACCTTGGGAGCCGGAGCGTGACGGAGGTAGTAGTCGTCCATCGGCCCCAAGCTGTATGGGCTGTGAACCCGGGCTGGTGTCAGACCGAAGGCGATGACCGCTGCGACGATCAGCGTCACGGCGACTCCGCCGATGCCTGCGGCGACCGCGGCGACAATGAGCAGATTCGGCCGCTGGCCGCTGATTCCGGTGAGTGCCTGGCTGGACATGTGGATCTCCAATCGCTTCGCGTGGTGCCGGCTGGTTGGGTACCGTCGGCCAACGGAGCCCACCATGGACCGACGGCCTTGGAGACCGGGTGCAGGGCGCTTGGAGGTGCCTTGAGAAACGTGCCGCGTCGGTGGAGCGGCGACCGGGGTTGACGCCTACAAGCGACTTACAAGGCACAGGCCTCAGCGTGGCAGTCATGGCAGCACTCCGCGCCAGGCCACCGATCAGGCTCGCGGCCCTTCCGTCTCCGAACGGCGAGGCGTATGGTGCCCGGATGCGCTTCCAGCTCCTCGGGCCGCTGGAGGTCGAACGAAGCGGCGCCCGGTTGGCGCTCGGCGGCCCAAAGCAGCGGCTTGTGCTGGCGCTCCTGCTGATCAGGGCGAACCAGGTGGTGTCCACGGATCGGCTGATCGACGAGATCTGGGGCGAGGACCCACCAGATGCCGCCCGCCCCTCGCTCCACAGCTACATCTCTCACCTGCGAAAGACACTGGGGCCGGATCGCCTGGAGGGGCGCACCCCTGGCTATATCCTCAACGCGCGCGACGACGAGCTGGATGCGCGGCGATTCGAGGCGCTGGCCAAGGATGCCCGGCGTCTCAAGGACGATCCCGCCGCGGCCGCGCGGGCTCTCCACGATGCCCTCGCGATGTGGCACGGAGACCCGCTGACCGATCTGACCACCGAGCTGTCGCTTCAACCTGAGATCGCGCGACTTTCGGGTCTGCGGCTGGCGGCGATCGAGGATCGAATCGAGGCCGAGCTGGATCTCGGACACCATACGGAGCTTGCGGCCGAGCTCGAGACACTGACGGCCGAACACCCGCTCCGCGAACGCCTTCACGGCTATCTCATGCTTGCCCTCTATCGAGCCGGCCGCCAGGCGGAAGCCCTGAACGCCTATCACCGGCTGCGCGAAGCACTCGCGTCCGATCTCGGGCTGGACCCCTCGACCGCGATCGAAGCTCTCCAGCACCGGATCTTGACGCAGGACACATCACTCGACCTGCAAGGGACGCCACTGCGAGGGTATCGCGCGGTCGCCGTCATCGGATCCGGCCCCGTCGCCGAAGTGCTCCGCGCGATTGAGCCACAGTCCCAACGGGATGTGGCCATCAAGGTCCTGCCCGCAGCGATCGCAAATGACCCGCAGTTCATCCGGAGATTCGATTCGGAGGCGCGTAAGGTCGCGCGGCTGGAGCATCCACACGTCCTCCCGCTGCACGACTGGTGGCGAGAGCCTGATGCCGCCTACCTGGTCTTGCGGCTGATGCACAGCGACCTCAGTGGCCGGCTGGCAGAGGGACACATCGGCTCGGCCACGGCACTCCGATGGGCAGAGCAGATCGGATCGGCACTCGTCGCCGCCCACCGGCAGGGTCTTGCGCACGGCGATCTGCATGCCGGCAATGTGCTGGTCGACGAGGAGGACAACGCCTACGTTGCCGACTGGTGCATCGGGTATGACCCCGCTACTGCAGCGTCGGCCAAGGTACCGGCATCTGATCGCCGCCACCTGGCCCCCGAGCGGAGGTCGGGCACGCCGCCCTCCAGCGCAGCTGACGTCTACGCGTTCGGAGTCCTGCTCTCCGAGCTATTCACGCGCGTGACGGGCGGCGCGGACGGCGCCGAGCTGCGATCAGCAATTGAGCAGGCGACCGATCCCGCGCCCGATCGACGCCAGACGAGCCCCGCGGACCTTGTGGCTGCTGCACGTCGGGCACTGCTCGAACCGGCGAGCCAGGCGATGGACGCCAGCGGTTCCAGTCCAAGGAACCCGTACCGCGGGCTGACGGCGTTCGAGGAGGCCGACGCTGCGGACTTCTTCGGACGAGAGGATCTCGTCCGTCAGGTGGTCCGGCGCATCGCGGAGCCCGGTATCGGTGCTGGGCTCTTGGCGGTGGTCGGTCCGTCCGGCTCCGGCAAGTCGTCCGTGGTCCACGCCGGGCTGATTCCAGCCCTGCGCGCCGGCGCGTTGCCGGGCTCGGATGAGTGGCTCATCGCGACCATGACCCCCACCGATCGGCCATTTCACATGCTCGAGCGTGCACTGTTGGGGGTCGCGGTGGACACTCCGGCGGCGCTCGGCGACGTCCTGGCTTCGGACACCGGCCTGCTGAAGGCGACCGGCCGAATCCTGCCTCCCGGGGCGCACCTGCTTCTCGTCATCGATCAGTTCGAGGAGATCTTCACGCTCGTAACCGATAGTGATGAGCGCGATCGCTTCCTCGACCTCCTCGCCGAGTCGGTCGACCAGGCACCCTCTGACCTGACGCTCGTGGTGACGCTTCGGGCAGATTTCTACGACCGACCCCTCCGTCACGAGCGCTTCGGACGATTGCTCGCCGAACGCACCGTGCCCGTTCCGGCACTCGACCCGGAGGAGCTGGAGCGGGTCGTTTCCTCGCCCGCCCGTCGAGCCGGTGTTCGCCTCGAGTCGGGGCTCGTCGCACGAATCATCGCCGAGATGCGCGAACAGCCTGCAGGACTGCCGCTTCTGCAATATGCGCTCACCGAGCTGTGGGAGCGACGTGAGGGATCGAACCTGTCGGTGCGCGCCTACGATGCCAGCGGGGGCATCGGAGGCGCAATCGCCCGTCGAGCCGAGCAGATCGTTCGGGAATTCGACGCCGATGGACGAGAGCTCACTCGCCAGCTCTTCCTGCGGCTCATCGAGCTGGGTGAGGGAACACCGGACACGTCGCGGCGCGTGCGAACCGGGGAGCTCCTGTCGCTCGGAGCGGATCGGGGAGACATGACGAAGGTGATCGAGCGCTTTGCGCGGCACCGACTCCTGGTCTTCGACCGCGACCCCCAGTCCCGCGAGCCCACGCTGGGACTGGCGCACGAAGCACTCCTCGCTGCCTGGCCCAGGCTCCAGCAGTGGGTGGACGACGCCCGCGACGACGTGCGCCAGCAGCGCCGTGTGGCGGTGGCAGCCAGCCAGTGGATCGAAAGCGGACGAGATCCGAGCTTTCTGCTTTCCGGCAGCCGCCTCGATCAGGCCAGCCAATGGATCGCGGCGACCCGCATGCTCCTCGGTACATCCGAGCGCGACTATCTCGCCGCAAGCCTGGCCGAGCGGGAGCGCGTCGATGCCGAGGAGCGGGAGCGGACGGCGCACGAAGCGGCGCTTGAGCGGCGGGCAATCTCGCGGCTCCGGGCGCTGGTCGTGACTCTCGGCGTCGGGGCGCTCGTGGCTGGGGGGCTCAGCCTGTTCGCACTTGCCGAGAGCCAGCGAGCGAACCGCGAGACCAGGACCGCAACGGCCCGGGGCTTGGCCGCCGCCGCGATGGCAAACCTCGACGCGGATCCCGAGCGGAGCATCCTCCTCGCGCTCCAGGCGGTCGAGGAAACCCGCGCCACGGACGGCACGGTCCTCCCCGAAGCAGAGGAGGCACTGCACCGGGCTGTGGTGGCATCCCGCGCGGTGCTGACCGTCTACGACGAGGGCGGTGACGTGGACTGGGTTGACAGCGCGGCTCTTGGCAGCGTGCTCGTGACACAGGGAAGCGAGAGACCGGAGGACGCTGGCATGGTGCGCCTGCGTGATGCGGCGACCGGCGTTGTGCGCCGTGAGTGGCGCGCCCACGAAGTAGACGTGAACAGCGTCGCCTTCAGTGCGGATGGCACGATGCTCGCGACATCGGGAGACGACGGATTCCTCAGGGTCTGGGATCTCGAAACCGGTGACGAGCTCATGCGCCACCAGGAGCGAGTGGACGGCCAGGTCTGGGGTGCGTCCTTCTCCCCCGATGGATCGCTGGTTGCCGCCATCTGGACCGATGAGGGCCGCCTCCGAATCCTGAGCACTGCAACCGGAGAGCTGATGCTCGAGCTTCCGGGGCCAACGCAACTCCTCAGCGGGACGCAGTTCAGCCCGTCCGGCGAACTCCTCTCGATCACAGGGCCACACGACATCACGGTCATCGACATCGGGGCCGGCAAGGAGGTCAGGCGGATCATAGCGTCGAATTGGGTGACCCCTGCCTGGAGTCCGGATGGACGCTGGATCGCGACTGCCAGCGGTGAGGGAACGGCGGAGGTCTGGGATGCCCGCACAGGCGAAAAGTGGGTCACCCTGTTCGGCCATAGTGATCTCCTGCTCGCGATTGCCTGGGCCCCGGACTCCGAGCGGATCGCCACGGGGTCCGGTGACGGGACCGCGAAGGTGTGGCAGCTCGGCGATGCCGGGCCGCAGGAGCTCCTCACCCTGGCGAGCCAGGATCTCAGTGGCGTGGGCGGGCTGGCATTCTCACCGGACGGCACCATGCTGCTGACTGGTGACTTCCTCGATAACGCGATCAAAGTGTGGGATGTCGGGATCGCCGGCGACGCCGAGTGGACGAACTTGCCGGCCCAGGTCCAGGCCGAGGGTGCCCTGGCGTATGCAGGCGACGGATCGTCCGTAATCGCGAGCTCCGGTGACGGCAGCGTGACGGTCTGGGATGCGACCGACTACGCGGAGACGCTGGTCACGCACCAGCACGACGGCCCGGTGATCAGCATCGACATCAGCCCGGATGGGAGATGGGTCGCAAGCGGGGGCGAGGATGGGGCGGTGCGCGTCTGGGACCGATCTACCGGCCAGGTGCGTTTCACTCACAGGGCAGCGACACCCGAAGCGAGTCGGGTGGAGGCGGTGGCGTGGAGCTCCGACGGCGTGCTCGCCATCGCGAGGGACGGCCGCCCGGTCGTCGTGGTGGACAGCGAGGGCCATCAGGTCGCTTCGCTCGATGTCGAGGCCGGCCTCGTTGCCGGTGCCCTCGCGTGGAGCCCCGCTGGAGATCGGTTGGCCGTTTCGCTGGTGACAGGGGACTCCGAGCAGTGGGATATCACTCGCCACCGGATCGAGGTGTGGGACTGGCAGACGGGCGAGATCGCCCACTCGCTCATGGAGACGACGTCCAGCAGCCTCGCGTTCGACCCCTCGGGCGAGCGGATCGCCACAGTCGATGTGACGTTGACCTCGGCGCAGGTCTGGGATCTCGCCAGTGACACGGTCAACGAACTCGACCGCGGATCCGGGGCAGCCCAGGATGTTGCCTGGAGCCCTGACGGCGCGCTGATCGCCACAGCCGGCGCGGACGGGGTGATTCGGCTCTGGGACGCCGCGTCGGGAGCGCATCGCCTGGCGTTGGACGGAAACGGCCGGTCCGTCGACAAGGTGCGGTTCAGTCCCGACGGTTCGAAGCTCGCCTCGGTTTCCCGCGGGGACGGAGCGCTGCGGATATGGGCGCTGGACCTCGACGATCTGATCGACATCGCCCGGAGCAAGCTGACGGGAGGATCCCGCGCGTGCGGACCGCCAGACGCTGCTTCAAGTGGCGATTGCGCTGACTCCTGACTCACGCAAGCCCGACCCACCCGTCTGGGCCGCCCCGTTGCTGCACGCCGCCACCAGCAGGATTCCGGTTGCGGCGATGGCGCTCATCCGCATGCCAGCAGGTGCCGCATCGGCCGTGCCGGCGTCGGTGTACTCTCGCCATCGCCATGGGCGCCACTACCGGAGACCACGCAGGCGGCGAGGTTGACTTCACGAACCTCGACGAGCCGCTCTTCGACGGAGCCGATGCGACCAAACGCGATCTCGTCGAGTACCTGGACGCTGTCCGTGACCGCATCCTCCCCGGCCTGGAGGAGCGCCCCCTGTCCGTCATCCGGGTGCATCGGGGCCAGGAGGCCTTCATGCAGAAGAACCTGCCGAAGTACGCGCCAGCGTGGGTGCGCCGCGTGGAGTGGTGGGCCGAGTCGTCGAAGCGAGACGTCTCGTACGCGCTGTGCAACGACCGGCGCACGCTGCTCTGGTTCGCCAACCAGCGGGCGATCGAGTACCACCCCGCGCTCGTGCGCGTCGACGCACCGGATCGCCCAACCCACCTCGTCCTTGACCTGGATCCACCCGAGGCCGATGCCTTCGCCATGGCCGTTCGCGCTGCTCGAGCCGTGCGCCAGGCGCTGGCCGATGCCGGCCTGAGCGGCGCGCTCAAGACGAGCGGCGCCAAGGGGCTCCATGTCTTCGTGCCGGTCGACGAGGCGACGACCTTCGAGGATTCAGCCGCCGCCACGCGCGCCATTGCGGCACGTGCCGCACGACTGGACCCTGACGTCGCGACAACAGCCTTCGTGAAGGCCGACCGTGGCGGGAAGGTCTTCGTGGACTCCACGCGCGTAGGGGGCGCGACGGTCGTCGCCGCCTACAGCCCCCGCGTCCGCCCCGGCGTCCCGGTTTCCTTCCCGGTCTCGTGGGACGACCTGGACGACATCACGCCGGCCGACTTCACCATCCACACCGCCCTGGGACTCCTCGGCGACCGCGATCCGTGGCGCGAGCAGATGCCCGAGCCGCAGCGACTGCCTGCCGGGCTCACCGAAGAGGGGCACGGAATCCCGGTCGCACGGGTCCAGGCGATGGACGAGGGCAAGCGCCGGGCCCGCGCGCTTCGAGATAAGGCGAAGAGCCCCGAATAGCTACTTGGCCGGCGGTTTCCCGCAGCCTCGCCTGCGCCGTCCGACTCCCCTTTTCGCCAGCGGGCCCGGGAGACGATGTATACTGCATACATCGTGAAACGCACGCAGATCTACCTCGACTCGGAACAGTCTCGCGAGCTTGCCGCGCGAGCCAAGCGCCAGGGAACCACGTCGTCTCACATCATCCGCGAGGCGATCGACGAGTACCTCGAACATCCGGAATCAGAGGGCGAGCGGCGGCTGCAGCGGTACCACGCAGCCGTCAAGGAGGCATTCGGCGTCGCCCCCTATCTCCCCGACGGCGCGTCCTACGTGGAGTCGCTCCGTGCCGCCGATTCCGAGCGCGCTAGGCGAATCAGCGAGCGGCAGGCCGAAAGCCATTGACGGTTCTCGACTCGTCCATCCTGATTGACCTCCTCCGCCACCGGCCGGCTGCTCTCGACTTGCTCCTGGGTCAGACGGAGATCCCAACATGCTCCGAGATCACGCGGGTCGAGGTGATGCAGGGCGTCCGGTCGCCGGAACGACAGGTGGCCGAGGCGCTCCTGGCCACGTTTGTCTGGGCTGATGTCGACGAGCGGATCGCACGACGAGCCGGGGAGCTGGGACACCGCTGGCGCCGGAGCCATCCCGGCCTCGGCGTGGCCGACCTGGTCATCGGGGCGACGGCCCTGGAGCTGGGCATGCCGCTCGCCACGCTGAACGTCCGCCACTTCCCGATGTTTCAGCGACTCAAGCCACCCTACTGACCGTCACTCCCGCCACTCCGACGCCGATGGCGGAGCGGTGAATCAGTGAATCGTCGGTCGCTGCTCCCGCGGCCGTCGATCCGCCTCGGCATCGGCCCGGTCGATGGCGGTCCCGATGCGCTCAAGCGCCAGGTCGAGCTGGTCATGCGCCGCGTCCAAGTCGTCAAGGATCACCTGAAGCGCGGCAGAGGCCTCGACGTCATCGCGAATGGCCAGCAGCAGCCGATGCGCCACGTTCATGAGGACCGAGACTTCGTTGAGGTCGTCCGCGAGAGCGGACGGTTCCATCTGACCGTCATCCTGCATGGTGTCCTCCAGCGTACTGATGCAGAATCGCGCGCATGGCACGTATTCGACATTTCGACCACGTCGGCATCACGGTCGCCGATCTCGACGCCGCGACGGCGTTCTTCGTGGGACTGGGCTTCGAGATCGAGGGCAGGATGGCCATGGCCGGCGAGTTCGTGGACACCGTCATCGGCCTACCCGACTCCCGCAGCCAGATCGTCATGCTGCGGCCGCCCGGCGGAGGCACGGGGCTGGAGCTGTCCAGCTTCACCCAGCCCGATCACGAGCCGGGCTCGCCCAACAACATGTCCAATGAGCTGGGCTTGCGCAACGTGATGTTCGAGGTGGACGACCTGGACGCGACCCTCGAGCAGCTGGCCGCGGACGGGTACGGCCTGCTCGGCGGCGTCGGCCAGTACGAGGACATCTGGCGCATGTGCTACGTGCGGGGTCCGGACGGGATCATCGTGGCGCTGGCCCAGCGCCACGACCGCTAGCCTGCGCGCCCAAGACGACTCCTACTTGCTCGCCTGCTAACGTTCGCCGAGTAGCGCCCACCCACACGCCCAACCGGGGATGACCTTGCCCGAGCCGATGCCCACGGTCGACACGCTCCAGGCGATCGCCGATGCCTTCAACCGGCACGACCTGGACGCCATCATGGCCTTCTTCGCCGTGGACCTTCCGCGACGGCCAGGTCATCAAGAAGGACTCGTTCTGGAAGTTCGTCGAACGCCCCTGAACCGATGAGCGAGGCTGCGGCGATCCTGTTCGCGATTGTCACTGGCATGGTGATCGCCTTCCAGCTTGCGCTGGTGGCCGGCGCGCCGTGGGGCGACTATGCGATGGGTGGCGCATTCAGCGGGCGAATGCCGGCGCCGATGCGTGCCGCGGCGGTGGTCCAGGTTGTGGTCCTGGCGGCGGTGGCGCTCGTGGTGCTGTCGGGCGCCGGCCTGCTGCTGCCGAACCTCATCGAGTCGGCTCCCTGGCTGGTGTGGGTGCCCGTCGCGCTGTCGGGCGTGGCCGTGCTCCTGAATGCCGCCACGCAGAGCGCCGGGGAGAAGAGGCTTTGGCTCCCCGTGACCATCGTGCTGCTGACGACCAGCCTGTTGGTCGCCATATCCTGATGCATCACAAGCCCATCCGAGGTCGACCGCATACGAACCCCTGACTCCGGCAGGCAACGCACGAGCGTGCTCCAGATCCGACTGCTCGGACGGCCGTCGGTCTTTGGCGAGGGCGGTGCACGAGCACTCCCCGGATGGAAGCCCTGGGGCCTGCTCACTCATCTTCTTCTCGCCGATGCCCCGCCAACTCGTCCGCAGCTGAGCGAGCTCCTCTGGCCGGCTGCAGACGACCCAGGCGCCGCCCTTCGATGGGCCCTCTTCCAGGTGCGAAAGGCCATCGGCCCTGAATCGTCGGTGACGGAGACCGCCGGCCGCCTGGAGATCGACCGGTCGAACCTGTCGGTTGATGCCCTGCGACTCCTGGAGGGCGACCTCACGCCAGCGGAGATCGAGAAGATCGGCGGCGGAACGCTGCTCGAGAGCCTCCACTTCGCCGAGGCGCCGCACTTCGAGCTCTGGCTCGGCATCGAGCAAGCTCGGATGGAATCCGCCCTGCGTTCCACGTTGCGGTGGGCGGCCACCCTATCGGTCTCGGCCGACTCCGATCGAGCGTTGCGGTTCGTGGAACGACTGCTCGCCATGGATCCCTTCGATGACGCCGCGCATGAGCTAGCGATCGAGATCCACCTCACCCGGGGCGATCGCGGTGCCGCCGACTCCCACCTCGAACGCGTCACCAACCTCTACCGATCCGAGCTCGGGGCCGAACCCCCGGCACGCCTGAAACGTCCGATCGAGCGCGCGAATCATCCCGACGCCAATCCACTCATCGACCATGAGACGTCCGCGCGCGCGATGGTCGACATGGCGCAGGCCCGGCTGACTACCGGCGACTACGACGGCGCCGTCGCCGCCGCACGGCGAGCGTCCGCGAGTGGAGCCGCCGGCGGCAGCCCGCTGCTCGAGGCACGGGCGCTGACCGTGCTCGCCGAGGGCCTCATCCACGGGCGCCGTGGCCAGGACCGAGAGGCCATCGGTCTCCTTGACCGCGCGCTGCGTCTTGCGACCGAGGCACGTGCGATCGCTCTCGCCGCGGACATCGAGCGGGAGACCGGCTACGTCGCGTTTCTCACGGCGGACTACGGCGCCGCGGAATCAGCCCTGCACCGTTCGCTCTCGCTCGCCCGCGAGGCTGGGGACGAGGGCCGGGCAGGGCGCGCAATGACAATGCTCGGCGCGTGTCTTTCCGACCAGGGCGCAATGCAGACGGCCGAAACGACGATCAACGAAGCGCTGACCCTCCTCGAGCGCGCGGGCGATCGCCGTTGGGTTGCCTATGCCCTCAGCTACATGGTGAGGGTCCAGCTCGCACTCGGACGAGCCGATGAGGCGCAACGGCTGGCCGTCCTGTCCATCCAGCATGCCCGCGAGGTTGGATGGCACGCCGTCATCCCCTTCCCAATGGCCTTCCAGGGCGAGGCGCTGCTGCTGGGCGGCAACTCCTCCGCGGCTCGGGCCACGCTTGGAGAGGCACTGACCATGGCGAGGGAGATGGACGACCCGTGCTGGGAGGCCCTCTCACTCCGAGGGCTTGCGCTCGTGGAGGCCGCGGGCGGCCGTGACGGAGAGGCCCACGACCTCATGACCCGTGCCTTGACCAGCTGCCGCCGGTTCCCGGACACGTACCGATGGGCGGAGCTTCTGATCCTGACCGAGCTCGTCGAGCTCGAGCGCGGCGCCGATCTCGAGCGCCGCGACGCGGCAAGGCGCCTGGTGCACCACGCCGGGCTGGGCAACTTCGTCGGACGGATCGACCGCTCGGCAGGGCCACAAACGCGCCGCCAAACGCCCCGCTCCTAGCTTGGACATCGGACGCCCATTCAGCGTCCACGCCACAGCCAGGGAGCAGATTGATGACGAAGTTCATGGACGTTCACTCGGGGTTCATCGGCGTGACTGCCGACCAGCTCGCCGAGGCGCACGAGCGCGACCTCGCACTCGAAGGCGACGAGGGCGTGCACTTCGAGCGCGCGTGGCTCGACCCGCTGTCGGGAAAGGTGTTCTGCCTGTCCACCGGGCCGAACCGCGAGGCGGTGGCGCGCGTGCACGAGCGGGCGGGTCATCCCACCGCCGAGGTGTACGAGCTGCAGGTCGAGGTGTAGCGCGGGCGGCCCCACGCCACGTCCCCATCAGTCAATGACAGTAGAGAGGAACCAGATCATGAAGACCACATCGCATCCAATCCGGCGTCTCGTCCCCGCGCTGCTCGTCGGAGCGTTCGCGGCGAGCGCGCTGACGGGAGTGGCCGCAGCCGGACAGTCCGGACTGGCCGCGCTCCGCAACGCCACGGCGGCCTTCCACGACATCGACGCCGCCATGGCCGCCGGGTATACGGTGGAAGTCGCCGATCTTGCCGGCATCACCTGCATCGCCGATCCAAATGGCTCGGGCACCATGGGCATCCACTATCTCAAGCCCGAGCTGCTCGACGACGAGGCTGTCGCCACTGCCCCCGAACTGCTCATCTACGAGCCGCAGTCGGATGGACGCCTCAAGCTGGTCGCCGTCGAGTACCTGGTGCTGAAGGCCGATTGGGAGGCCACCAACGGTGCCGGCGCCGCGCCGCCGGAGCTCTTCGGGGAGCACTTCCACCTGACGCCAGCCGGAAACCGCTACGGCCTGCCCGACTTCTACGAGCTGCACGCCTGGGTCTGGCAGCCGAACCCCAGCGGGATGTTCTACGAGTACAACCCGCGGGTCAGCTGCGACTGATCCCGGGAGCCCGTGCTTCCGCACCGAGGGGATGCGCGGCAACCGCCCGCATTCCCCTCCTTCATGTCCAAAGCGGCGCTTCCGGTGGACGGAATCCGCCAAGACCGACCGCCATTCAGGCCGGCAGGCTCCAGCCGAAGTAGACCTCCACCTCTCGGATCTGGTCGCCCTCGAAGGTGAGGACCTCGGTGTTCAGCGTGTTGCTTCAGACTACCGCCGGACGCATCCTGGTCGCCAGCGCCGCGATGGACGGGCATCACCGCGATAATTGCCCACGTGGAGGAAGTCGAGGTCGTCGTCGCCCATCGGGAGCGCGTGACGCTCCGCGTCGGCGACGTGTTCCTGAAGGTCGACAGCGATCAGGCGCGCCTGGACGCGGAGGTCAAGACGATGGCATTGGCACCGATCCCCACGCCCGAGGTCCTCTGGCGGAAGCCCAACGTCCTTGCGCTGGCTGCCGTCGCCGGGACGGCACTGGGCCGGCTCGGTGAACCGTCGCGCGCGCCATCGGCGGCATGGGCCGCCGCGGGAGCCGCCGTCCGGCGGCTCCACGACGCACCGCTGCCACCGTGGCCGAGCCGCCGGCTCGACGAGTCGGCATCACAACTCGACGCCGAATGTGAGTGGCTGGTCACCAGCGGCACCCTCCCCACCGATCTCGTCGCGCGCAACCGCCGGACTGCCGAGGCTGCGCTGCGCCCGCGGGCACCGGTGTTCATGCACGGAGACCTGCAGGTGTCCCACGTGTTCCTCGACGGTGACACGATAACCGGCGTGCTCGACTGGTCCGAGGCTGGCCAGGGTGATGGTCTGTACGACCTCGCGGTCCTGACGCTCGGGCACGAGGAGCACCTTGGCGACGTCCTGGCCGGCTACGGCACCGAGGTCGACCTCGACGCCATCCGCGGTTGGTGGTCCTTGCGAAGCCTGGTCGCGATCCGCTGGCTGATCGAGCACGGGTTCGACCCGTTCCTGCCTGGCTGCGAGGTCGACGTCCTCAGATCGGCCAAGTGAACGGTCCGCCGCGCACACGCCGCAGCGAGGTGGTGGTCACGTGGCCGGACAGGCTCAGTCCGACAGTTCGATGACCTGGGCAACCCGGACAGGGCGCGAGAAGCCCTTCATCGTCATCTCTCCCGCGTCACGGACCGTGACGCGCTCGCCGAGCCGTGCATGGGCTCGCGGGTTGAGCAGGATCGACCCGTCCCCCGCCTCCGCGCACAGCCGCGCCGCAAGGTTCACGACGCTGCCGACCGCGGCGTAGTCGACGCGTCCTTCGAAGCCGATGCGCCCCATGGTTGCATAACCGGTCGCGATTCCCACCCCGAAGCCGAGCTCGTGCCCCATCCGCCGCCAGCCTTCGCCCAGGCCGGCGACGTCCGACCGCAGGCCCAGCGCCATCCGAACAGCGCGCTCAGCGTGGTCATGCTGCTCAACCGGGTCATTGAAGAAGACCATGACCCCGTCGCCGGTGAAGCGCTCGAGCGTGCCGCCGGCATCGGTGATGCGGCTCCCGAGCACCGCGTGGTACTCGCGCAGGACCTGCATCACGTCCTCCGGCTCCGCCGACTCGCTGAAGGCGGTGAAACCGCGCAGGTCGCAGAAGACGACCGTGATCTCGCGGCGGTGTCCCGCCAGCAACCGCTCCCCGTCCGGGCTGGAGACCAGGCCCGCGACCTGCGGCGAGAGGAATCTGGCCAGCTCGGTGCGCTGGCGCTCGATCGTGTTGACCAGCTGGGTCGTGGTCACCGCGATCACTGCCTGGTCGGCGAACTGCTGGAGGATCTCGACCTGATCGTCGCGGAAGGCGATCGGCGCGTCGCGCCAGACGGTGACCACCCCCACGACCTCGCCCTCGCGCAGCATCGGCACCCCGAGCATGGCGCGGAAGCCTCCGAGCTCCTTCGCCTCGGCGTAGTCGTACTCCGCATCCAGCTCCACGTCCGGGATGTGCACCGCGTGCCGCTCGAGGGCGGTGCGGCCCACAAGCGTGCCCCGCGACGGCACGATCGGATGCGCGAGGTTGAACTCGACGATCGCCTCCGATGAGCCGATGGCCGCCGCGTGCCGGTAGCGCGCGTCCCCGCCGCGGAGGTAGACGAACCCACGCTTCGCGTCGCACAGGCGGGTCGCATGGCTGAGGATGGTCGACAGCACCGCGTCGAGGTCGAAGGGCGCCCCGCCCAGGGTTCGCAGGACTCCGGCCAGCGCCTCCTGGTAGGCCGCAGAACGATCGGCCGAGGCTTCCTTGGGCGGCGGGCTGGCCATCACCGGGAGTCTACGCGATGGGGTTCCTGACGCAGGCTGACGGTACGCTTGTGCCCATCGGTGCAGCCAAAGGAGCAGGAGGACATGAATCACGACGCGATGCGAGGGGTGGCAGACGCCTACACCGTGGCCTGGAACTCAGGGTCTCCCGAGGCGGTGGCGGACCTCAAGGTTGCCGCCTCCCGCGGCTGGTTCGACGCCGATGACTACGCCCGCCAGGCAGCCGCGACGCCATGAACATCGGCGAGGAGATCAAAGCGCTGAACGAGGGCTTCTCGCGGGACCTGGCGAACCAGGATGCCGACGGCCTCATCGCCCGCTACACCGATGATGCGCAGCTCCTCTTCCCCGGCCAGCCGATCCTCCGTGGCCGCGAGGCCGTCGAGGCGACGATGCGCGAATGGGTCAAGGACGGCCCCGTCAACCTTCGCTTCGAATCGCGCGACGAGATGGCCGATGGCTCGCTGGTGGTCGACGTCGGCGAGATCATCGGCCCCTCCGGGCCAACCAGCAAGTACGTCCTGGTCTACCGGCGCCAACCCGATGGGAGCCTCCGCATCGCGATCGATTCGGCCAGCAGCCTCGGCGCTCCCGCCGCAGGCTAGGCTGGCCGTGGCGCGAGGAACCCTATTGCCTGTCGGCCGGCACGCTGACGAGTCAGGGCTCGCGGGTCGCGATACCGTAGCGGCCCTGATCCCGGTCAAACGTGACGAGCGGCAGGGCATCGGCCGCCAGGCTGGCGGCCACGATCAATGCGTCGGGAATCGGCCGACCAGGCAGCCCTCGTGCGCGAACGAGCACGCCGACCAGCACATCGGTGCGCAGGCCCAGCACGCGGACATTCTCGCGCTGGACGAGGCCGACCAGGCTGTCCAGGATCTCATCGCGCGCGACGCCGTACTGCGTGCGCAGCACGTGCGCGCACTCCACGAGGGCCACCGGCGAGACGCCGATCCCATCTTCGCCGTCCACCAGCGCAGCCGCACGACGCGCGGCAGCGGGCGGGGTGCCAACGAGATAGCGGACGAGAACCGAGGTATCGACGCTGATCACTGGCGCCGATCCGGATCGGCCGTCTCCCAGGCCGCCCGACGAAGCGCCTCCCACGACTCGTCGTCCGGGCGCCGCGCGACCTTCCCCTTCAGGCTCCCCGCCAGGCTGCGCCGATGCCGCCCGGGCACGACATCGATCACGATCCGGCCATCCTCCACGCGCTGAACAGCCTCGTCCCCGGCGTAGATGCCAAGCTCCTCGCGGATCGCCTTCTCGATCGTGATCTGGCCCCGCTCTCCTACTCGGCTCGCCATGGTAGGAATCATCGTCGGCGATATGCATCCAGTCAAGCGGAACGCCGCGGCTCAGTCCTCCTCGCCGCCCTCGAAGTCCGGCCAGGCCGCAATGTCCACCTTGTGGTTCTCGGGCGACGCCAGGGTCCACCAATTCGGCACATGCGTGTCGTCCACCAGGCGTCCGCCGGCTTCGAGTGCTGCCGCGACGCGGGCCTCGGCCTGATCGGCCGGCACGCTGACGTCGATGTGGGTCCGGCCACGCCCCGGCTTCGGAGGCCGGAGGCCCTGGAACGACACGTGCGGGTTGCGCCGGTGCCGATCGACGACGTCCTCCTTCGGTCCAAGGCTCCGGTACCCGAGGGCTGCGGCCCAGAAGGGAGCCACGTCGGTATCGGCATCCTGTGCCACCGTGATGCCCACCACCTGGACCTGCGACGGGTCCGCCTCGAGCCCCAGCTTCCGGGCTTCCGCCGATATCCGGCGTGCGAGCTCGACGTCACGCTGGCTCAGAGCTCCGTACTCCCCGGAGGCGGTCCGCACCGTGACTCCCTCGGGTCGGACATCGACATCGGGGAAATGGCCCACAGCCTCGGCAACCTCGGCGATCGCGGTCACGAACTTGGCGGCTTCCGCGAACGATCCGACGCGGAAGTAGGCGTGGGCGCCAGAGAAGAGAATCCGCCAGTCCTGGACTCCGGCGGCCTCGTGGAATGCACGTGCCGTCGTTGGCTTCTCGCTCATGGCGCCGATGCTAGGCAGAAAGCCTGGCTCCATGCCGCCCCGCAGAAGGAGGCAACGAAGCCAGGGATTGAGACTGAGCCTGACGCGGCGCTGTCGCGGGTTGGGCGGTTTCACGGATGAGCCACTCCCGACGCCGCGTTATCACCCCCACTGATGATCCAGCGAACGAAGGCCCTCCCCGGCGCCGGGTTATCACCCCCACTGATGATCCAGCGAACGAAGGCCGCCGTTCGGCGCGATCCCGACGTTCGTTCGGCAGATCATCACCCCCACTGATAATCCGGCGAGCGCCAAGCGGCAAGCCGTTGCCCACTGGAGTGCTGTGGGCTCCGCTGCCTTGACACGGCCGCCACGCTACGTGGGTGGCCGACGACGACACGCCCGGCGTGAGCGACGAGCTGCGCGTCGTGCTGGAGATCGGTCCGAAGCGAAAGCGGATCGTCGCGGCCGCGTTGGACTGGCCGGGATTGGAGCGCTGGGGGCGCACCGAGCAGGACGCCGTCGATCGGCTGCGGGCATACCTTCCGCGCTACGAGCCGGTCGCCGAGCGCGTCGGCCTCCGATCGGAGTTCGTGCGATCCGTCAAGGCACACGTCGTGGAGCGCACGCCGGGGAACACCTCAACCGACTGGTGGGGCGTTTCCCACGTGTCATCCGCCGTCGAGGCGGAGCCACTCGGCGACGATGAGCTCGAACGGAGGATCGGGCTCATGCAGGCGGTCTGGGATCACTTCGACCACGCGGCCGAATCAATCTCCAGGCCCCTCAGCAAGGGTCCGCGTGGCGGCGGGCGTGAGCGGGACCAGATCGTGCGCCACGTCTACGGGTCGGAGCGCCACAATTGGTGGCGCAAGGTCGGCATTCGCGAGGACGACGAGGCCCGGCTGACGCCAACGCAGCTCGCTGAGCTGCGCGAACGCTACGTGGCCGCCATTCGCGAGCACCACGCCGACGGTCGACCGGCGCGCCGCTGGCCGCTGCGCTTCCTGATCCGCCGCACGGCGCAGCACGCGATGGATCACGCCTGGGAGCTCGAGGACCGCGATCCCGGATGACGCCGCCTCAGCGGACGGTCGACTGCTGCTCGCCGCGGACCGGATCGCGTTCCCAGCCATCTGGCGATCGTCCAGCTGAACTTCAGGACACTGACCGACGCTGCTGCTCCGGTCATCATCCGGGCCAACGGGGCTCCGGTCCCGCTCGTCCCCGACGCGACGGTTGAGACCGCCAGCGGCGAAGCCATGGACTGCCTCGGATACGCCTGCAGGTCGGGAGTATCGGTCGGGACCGAGTACGGGCAGGCCTGGGTCCGGTACGCCTGGGATGGGCTGGTCACGCTCTGGCCGCTGGATCCGGCTGTGGACAACCTGCGATGACAGCCGCGACTGCCCCATCCCGTCCCGGCAACTGGTTGCTCGCACTCCTCCATCCCGTTCCGCTCGGGATGCTCGTCCTGCTGCTCGCCAACGACCAACGTCCTGAAGGTGCACCACCCCGGCTGGCTATCGGGGAAGCTCTCGGACGTGGCGGCCCTGGCGCTGGTGCCGCTCGTGCTGCTGGCCATCGCGGACCTTGCCGCGACCACGTCGCCGCACATCCCTGCTCCGGGCCGCCGCGCGGCCGTGGCCGCCGTCCTGGTGACGATGACGATCTTCACCGCCATGCAAGCTCACGCCCCTCGGTGCTGACGCCTACCGCTGGGAGCTCGCCGCGGGCCAATGGCCATTCCACGCCATCGCACTCTCCCTGCAGGACGGAGCGATGCCGGCGCTGCAACCGGTCCAGCTCACGCCGGACCCGAGCGACCTGCTGACCCTTCCGGCCGCTGCAGTCGCATTGCTGTTCAGACACCAGCTGCCGCCGCTGGTCGCCTCCCCAGCCATCAGCTCGTGCGCTGCAGGATCCGGAACCCGCGGGCGCGCATCACCCGCTCGACATCGTTCGCGAATGGGAGCCCATCGAGGTTCACCCCGCGACGCGCCGGCGAGAGCAGCTCGATGCCGACGACGCTTCCATCGGCCGCGTAGTTGACACCGCGAGCGTCATCGAGGCGCTCCTGGTGGTCCCAGGGCAGATCGCTGACCTGGAGGTACGCGGCGTCGACCGACTCGTCGTATTCGAGCAGGAGATGCGTCATGCAGAACCACCTCGGCGCCAAACGGTAACCACTCTGCCGTCGATTGTATCCACCACCACCTCGACCGCCCCGTCAGGAAAGTAGCGGGTGCGGATCTCCCGCGCGTCGTCGTGAGTCGAGGGCCGCGTCTCGTCCGGCCATACGTAGGCCGCCTCAATCTCCTCGATAGATATGCCTTCGCGCGCTGCCTCGCGGCGTGCGTGGCGGCCGACGAGATCTCGAAACGGCACCCCCGCAGGCTGGCGCCTCGCGCTTACCCGATGCTTACTGGATGCTTCTCGCCCCTCAGGGCCACTCCTACTTGATTGCCCCTGCTAACCTTCGCGAACGTAGCCCACGCTGCCCGACGGGGGTGACCATGCCCGAGCCCACGCGCGCGCCCGCGTCCGTTGCCATGCTCCAGGCGATCGCCGACGCCTTCAACCGGCACGACCTGGACGCGATCATGGCCTTCTTTGCCGATGACGCCGTCTTCGAGTCCCCGCGCGGCCCCGACCCGCACGGCCGCCGCTTCGAGGGCAAGGCCGCCGTCCGCGAGGGCCTGGCCGCCCGCTTCGCCGGCATCCCCGACGTCCACTACGGCGACGACGACCACTTTGTCGCCGGCGACCGCGGCGCATCGGAATGGACCCTGACCGGCACCACCACCGATGGCACCCGCCTCGAGGTCCGCGGCTGCGACCTGTGGACCTTCCGCGACGGCCTGGTCGTCAAGAAGGATTCGTACTGGAAGATCGTCGAACCACAAATGGACCGATGACCGACGGATCAGGAGGAAACGTGCAGGGACATCAGCAGGTCTTCGTCACTGAACGCAGCGGGCCAGGCATGCTCGTGCGGGTCATCTGGTACATCTTCGTCGGCTGGTGGCTATCGGCAATCGCAATTGGCGTGGGTTGGTTCTTCGCGGTGACGATCATCGGGCTGCCGATTGCATTCATGGTCTTCAACCGGATCCCGGCGCTCATGACGCTGCGAGCGCGAACAGTCATCTACGAGACCGAGGTGCGCGACGGCGTTTCCTACGTTTGCGGTCGCAACCCGAACCAGCTGCCGATCCTGCTACGCGCGATCTGGTTCGTCCTCATTGGCTGGTGGCTGGGCTTCATCTGGATGTACGCCGCCTGGTTCATCAGCCTGCTCATCGTCACGCTGCCTATCGGAATCGTGATGATGAACCGCGTCGGTGGCGTGATGACGCTGCTCCGCTACTAGTGCTTGGCTCGATGGTCCTAGTTACGGATATTGCGTTTAATGCCATAATGCCCTCATCGGCAACTGACTGGAGGGCATACGGATGACGACGGTTGCGCGCGAACCGATTTCCGCTCGCGCGGACGATCCCGCTCTCGCGGCGATCGAAAACGGGCTCCTGGACGGCACGCTCAGGCTTGCCCATCACGGGGATGAACAGGACATCCCTGAAGCGCTTCGTGACCTGCTGTTGCGTGGCGTCCACGAGCTGCGGCGCGGCAACCGCGTTTCACTGCTTTCCTTCGGCCAGCTCCTGACGACGCAGCAAGCCGCCGAGCTGCTTGGCATGTCGCGGCCATACCTCGTTCGGCTCCTCGAGCGAGACGAGCTGCCATACGAGATGGTCGGTACGCACCGAAGGATCGCGCTCGAAGATGTACTCCGCTACCGGCGCGAGCGTTCGGAGCGTCGGCGCGCCGCGCTGCGCGATCTGCTTCAGGACGCTGACAGTCTCGATGAGTAGCGATGCCGTATGCCGCAGTCCTCGATGCGAATGTGCTGCACCCAATCATTACCACCGAGGTGCTGCTCCGGCTCGCGGACCGTGGTCTATTTCGTCCGGTGTGGAGTGCAGAGATCCTCGACGAAGTCCGAGAGAGCCTCGAGAGGCGTGACCTGGATCCGGCGAAGATACGAAGGCGAATTGACGTGATGGCGGCGCACTTCGACGAGGCTATGGTCGAGAATGTCGCGCGGTACCTTTCAGCCGTTCCTGAAGGGGTCGACGAGGGCGACCGACATGTCGTGGCGGCCGCCATTGCTGCGAAGGCCGATGCCATCGTGACGAACAATGTCGACGACATCCCCGGCGACGTGGTCGCGGTCCTGAACATCGAGGTCCAGAGCCTGGATGCCTTCCTACTTAACCAGTGGACGCTCGACGCCACTACCGTCCGCCAGGTATTCGCAGAACTCGGAGACGATCTCCGCCGACCGCCGATAACTCTGGACGATGTCCTGGCGGCTCTTGAACAGCACGCACCTGAGTTCTCAGCGGTGATGCGATCGGAGTTAGCGTCTTGACGCCAGCGGCTCAAGCGGCAACGAGAGCCAGCGTCCCACCGCAGACCTACGCGGTGCTTGACCTTCCGGAGCCAGTCGCCAGCGCCGTGATGGACATCAGGCGTAAGCACGGCGACCTATTCCGCGCGGCTCTGCCGGCGGAGACCACCGTGGTGGGATCGAGTGGGGTCGGTTGCTTCAAGGTGGGCAGCAATCCGGCCGATGTCTTCGCGACACTCGACAAAGTCGCGGCCGAGACGCCGCCTATCCAGACGTCGTTGGGCGCGGTGATTCGTTTCCCGAACACCGACATCTTCGTGTTCACGTTCACTGACGAATCCGGTCTGCGCGCCCTTCATCAGCGCATCGTCGGCTCCGGCTTGCAGTTCGAAGACAACCCGTGGCCCTTCGGGCCGCATGTCACGCTCCGCTCACGCAGCCCGGTCTCGGACGACGACGCTGCGAGCCTTCTCGACGAGCGAATCGCCGAGCCATTCGTCCTCGATCAGCTTTCCGTCTTCCAGTTGAGCGACGATCCCGAAGGTCAGGCGCCGGTGGTGTGCAACCTCCTCCACCGCACGCACCTGGCGGGTACGAGCGGCAGGTCATGAAGCTGTCCGGCGGGACAACCGAGCGCTTCAGGGCCTATCCCCAGATGCACCGGGTCGCTGAGAGCTGCGCGCCAAGTCACAGGCACTGAAATCGACAAGCACCAGGTCTTCATGGCGCCGCTGCGAACGCGCGGTAGCGCTGAGCAAGTCGATAGCGATCGGGCCGCAGCTGCAGTTGCGACGGCAGCAGAATTTGCCGTTCGTGCATCTCCTTGAGTCCGTGCAGCAGCATCGGTCCATCCTCCTCCAGCAGGACGGACTGGCGCACCTCAATCAGGTAGTCCGGCCGAACGGTGAGGAAGTGCCGATCAAAGGCCGCGTGATGGAGCTTGCACAGCGAGAGGCCGTTCGAGACCACCGGATCGCCTTGGTCCTCCGCGTCGCCGATGATATGCGCTGCGTCCAACAGTTCCTGGTGCCGAAGCCGGCACAGCGCGCACTGCGTCCGATACGCCTCCAGCACGCGCGCCCTGAATGCCTGCTGGTGCAGCCGGCGGCGGACCATGGCAGTCACGTACCCGCGCCGGATCTCGGCCCGATCCTCGGCGATGGCGGGTGCGGCGGCCACCTCCGGCGAGAACAACTGCTGGACGTCGTCGACCTGGACGTCGAACGCCAGGTCGGCCGGATGATCGCCCACTATGTAGACCGGGTATGTCGCGAGGTACTGACCCGGCTGCAGCCGATAGAAGTAGATCAGGGGCGTCTGGCGTCGAATCGCCTCGCGCAGCCCGCGATTGTCCCCATGCTGCGGGTCCGTCCCACGATACCTGTAGGTGATGACCCGACTGTCGGCGCCGATGAGGTCGTCATAGGGGCCGCCCGGTATGGTCGTGATCGACAGCGGCAGGTCCATGATTCGCGGCTTGAAGATGCCTTGCGGGTTGAGGAGCGGCACGCGCATCCCGTCGAAGTCGAAGCCTTCCGCCAGTAATGACCTCGGCAACGTGTCGCCATGGATCTCGGCCTGGGCGGCCAACCACTGGAACGCGGCCAACCGTACGCGCAGGTCGAGGTCGCCCGTCATGAGCGGAACACCATGTCGCCATGCCACTCCAGGAACTCGGCCGATGGCGGCGGGTTCGGCGGCATCGGGAGCCGCAGCGGCGCGCCTTCAAGCGCGTAGTAGTCGCGGCCGTTCTCAAACTCCTCCCGGATTCGGCGGCTGACGCGAAGCTCCAGTGACGGCGTTACCGTCACGTAGCCGGCGTCGAACAGTGCGTGCAAGTCCTTGCGAAGGAGCATTCCGTTCTCAAGCCGATGCGGGCCGGACTGCGCGTACGGCTTGATGTGGGCCGCGTCGAGGACTGGCAGCGTTCGCTCGCCTGTCACCGCACACCGGCGTGCGTAGGCATCCAGGACCTCGACCCGGAACGCGCCCTGACCGAGGCGTGGATGGACAAGGATGGGTGGTCCGTATCGATCCTCCCCGATCGCATGGGCAGTCGGCTCTCGCTTCCCCGCCAACCGCAGCTGAACCGCTTGCCAAAGCTCGCGACCGATGCCTGCATCGCTGTCGTAGGTCTTCCCCTGGACAATGTTCGGCGCCCAATCGCTGGGCGCGGCGATCCAGTCCGCCTCGTCAAAGAAGAACGGCTCAACGAGCACGAGGCATCCGACAGGATCGGCATGCACATCGACCGCCCGATGCCGATAGCGCCCGATCCGCAGAACCATCTCAGCGAACGTGCTCGCGCCGTTCTCCTCGCCGAAGGTCTCCCACGCGAGCCCGACTGGCAGGGCTGTGTACCGGATGAAGAATCCCCCGCCGACGATGTACCCGCCATGCGATGCGTGCAACTTGAACAGGAACAGCGCGCCCCGCTCCAGCGTCACAGGCCGCCGGCCAGCACTTGGCTGCCAGAAGTTCACCTCATCCAGCGGCTGGTGGGCGCGGAGGAACTGGAACCACTCCCAGTCCGTGATCCCAACCCAGAACCGCATCTCCGCACTCCGGCTGACCTGCGTTTGAGGCGAATCCTAGTTGATTGCCGGTGCTAACCTACCCGCCAAGCAGCCTTGCCCAGCTCGCCACCCGGGGGTGACCGATGCCTGAAACCCTGCGTCAGCGTGCGTCCTTCGGCTCGAGCTGGCTCGCCGCCGCCGCGCTCGCGACAGGGGTTGCGCTCGCCATCATCGCCTTCCTGCCGGCCAGCCGCCGGGACGGAGGCCCTCACGAAGTCTTCGTCACCCTCTTCCTGATCGGGCTTCTCTTGACCACGGCCGCGTCTGGCCTGGCCACGTACGACATGGCGAAGCTGGTCGTGAACCGAACCCCGGCCATGTGGATTGCGGTGATTGCCGCCGCAGTGGCCGGGTACGCGCTTCCTCAGCCGCCAGGTGGCGATCTTCGGGGTCTGACGCTGTATATAGTTGCGATTGGCCTGGCGTGGGTGGCACTGCGCCGCACCGCGGCAGCGGCGCTCTTCCTGGGGACTGCGGGTGCCGGCGCGCTGGCGTGGACGGCGACGGCCCTGCTCTGGACGGGCGTGGCCATCTAGCTGATGAAGCTCTACGCCGGGACCACCGAGCAGTTCCGGGCCGATGCGCAGATGCATCGGATCGCGGAGAAGCTGCGCGCCGAGTACACCACCCAGATCGGCCACAAGCCGTCACCCAACGAGGTGGCCAGCTGGCAGAACAGCCTCATGGCGCTCCAGCTCCTCCTCGACCAGGCCGAGCTGCACGACCACGGCGTCATCCTCGAGTACCAGCTCGGCAACACCAGCCGCCGGCTGGACGCCATGCTCACCGGCCACGCCGCCACCAGCGCCGAGAACGCGGTGGTGGTCGAGCTCAAGCAGTGGAGCGAGGGCAGCATCGGTCCATCCACGGCGGACAACTGCGTGGAGCTCTACGTCGGCAAGCAGGTGCGGCGCGTGCTGCACCCATCGGTCCAGGTCGGCGGATACCAGCAGTGGCTGCTCGACAACCACTCGGTCTTCTACGAGACCGATGCCGTCGCCCTCACCGCCGTCAGCTTCCTCCACAACCTCAACTACGAGCCAGATGGCGAGCTCTGGGCCGATCGCCACCGCGAGGCCCTCCACCGCAACCCGCTCTACACCGGCGACCAGTCCGTTCGAGCTGGCGGAGCTCCTGAACCACCACCTCTCCGCCGGCGAAGGCGCCACGGTGATGAGCCGCGTCCTCGAGTCGAAGTACCGGCCCAGCCGCAAGCTGCTGGAGCACACCGCGGCGATGATCAAGGCGCAGAGCGACTTCGTGCTGCTGGACGAGCAGCGCGTGGCGTTCGAATCGGTCCTGGCGGAGGCGCGGGCGGGCTACCACGACGCCAAGAAGTCGGTCGTCCTGGTCCAGGGCGGGCCGGGCACCGGCAAGTCGATCATCGCGCTGCACCTGGTGGGCGAGCTCGCCAAGCGCGGCTACAACGCCATGCACGCCACCGGCAGCAAGGCCTTCACCGAGAACATGCGCCGCGTCGTCGGCAGCCGCGCCGGCCAGTCGCAGTTCCGCTACTTCAACCAGTTCGGCAACGCCGATGCCAACGACGTCGACGTCCTCATCCTGGACGAGGCGCACCGCCTGCGCGAGACGAGCGCCAGCCGCTTCACGCCGAAGGCGAAGCGCACCGACATCCCGCAGGTCGACGAGCTCATCCAGGCGGCGAAGACGACGGTCTTCTTCATCGACGACTACCAGACGGTCCGCCCCAACGAGGTCGGCAGCACCCAGCGCATCCTGGAGGCCGCCGAGCGCAACGGGGCCGATGTCTCCACCTTCGAGCTCGAGACCCAGTTCCGCCTCGCCGGCTCGAAGGCCTTCCTGCAGTGGGTGGACGGCATGCTCGGCCTCACGCCCGAGTCCGCCAACCCCACCTGGGATCCCGACCGCGAGACGTTCGACTTCCGCATCGTCGACTCCGTCGAGCAGCTGGACGCCCTGATCCGATCAAAGGCCGATGAGGGCCACTCCGCCCGCCTGACCGCCGGCTTCTGCTGGCCCTGGTCCAACCCGAACGCCGATGGCACCCTCGTCAACGACGTCAAGGTCGGCGCCTGGCAGATGCCCTGGAACGCCAGGCCCGATGCCGGCCGCCTCGCCCCCGGCATCCCGCCCTCGAACTTCTGGGCCTCGCGACCCCAACGGCATCGACCAGGTCGGCTGCGTCTACACCGCCCAGGGCTTCGAGTTCGACTACGTCGGCGTCATCTGGGGCCGCGACCTGCGCTGGGATCCCGCCACCAACGCCTGGATCGGCGACTCCAGCGAGTCCCACGACTCCATCGTCAAGCGCTCCGGCGACCGCTTCACCGACCTCGTCAAGCGCACCTACCGCGTCCTCCTCACCCGCGGCCTCAAGGGCTGCTACGTGTACTTCGAGGATCTACCGACTCTGTCGTTGCTCCGAAAGCCCGTCGTGACTGGAAGGAAACGTTTCGAGGCCTCAGCCAAAGCATCGAGCGAGGTGATGCATGGCAACGTCTGACACGGAGCTCGTCCAACTGTTCGCGGAGCTAAGAACCTCCTCCATTCCAGCGCTTTGGCCGTGGCAGGAGGAGGTGCTTGGTCAATTCGCGGAGGTCGAGGCGGACGCCGCTGTCGAACTTCCCACTGGTACCGGAAAGACGCTGGTCGCGCTTCTGATTGCGGAGCACCACCGGCGTCAAACGTCCAGCCCAATCGCATATTTGGCGGGCACGAAACAATTGGCGCAGCAGGTCAGCAGACAAAGCCGAGACCTGGGATTGCCCACTGTCCGATTCGAAGGGCCGAAGGACTCTTGGGATCGATCCGATGTGCGCGCGTTCAATTTCGGCGAAGCCATCGGAATAATGAACTATTGGAACTACTTCAACGCCAGGCCAGGGGTAGAGCCGGCCGATCTTCTGATCCTTGACGATGTCCATCTCCTGGAAGGCCCGCTTCGTGACACGTTCACCGTCACGGTCGAAGCGGGGACAAACCTCTTCGGTCAACTGCTTGAACGCGTGGCCGCCAAGTGCCCGTACTACACCCTCGCAACCGATCTTCTGAATGGCGTCGAGGCGTCGTCGCCACCGGAGATGCTGGCCTTTCCGGACAGTCTCGACCTTGTTGATGAGGTGCGTGACCTGTTGGACGCATCATTGGAGAACGGATCCCCAGCCTGGTGGGCATGGAGGCAAATTAGAGATCGTCTGCCCGCGTGCTGCGTACTCATCTCACGCAGGTCGGTCACGATTACCCCGTTCATTCCTCCGACTCAAACGTTGGAGTACTTCACGAGGCCGACAAGGCGTATCTACCTAAGCGCGACGATTGGAAGCGAATCCGATCTAAGACGGCGCTTGGGCTGTCCCACCTTCACGAAGCTGACCGCTAGCGTGCAGCCGCAGCAGGGCGAGCGATTCGTGATACTGGGCGATAGCCTTGTGCCGTCCGAGCCGGATGAACTGGTAGCTCTTTTGATGCCGCTGTTGGAGCAACGGCGAAAGGCACTCTGGTTGTGCGCCCGTCGAGATACGGCCGACGGCTTGGAGCAGGCATTAGAGGCTGCTCGCCTGCCGGGTGGTACGTACCGCCTCGAAGGCGACAATGGAGCGGATGAGCCCTTCTCTGCGGCCGCGGACGGGCATCTCGTCACCGCGGGACGCTATGACGGGATGGACTTTCCAGGCGAGACATGCCGTCTAGAGATTCTGCCCGAGGTTCCAGTCGCAACAAGCGAGCTGGAGGAGTGGGCTTCGGCTTACCTGCGCGATGCCACCTTTGCGGATGAGCGTTTCGCGCAAAGGATCGTGCAGGCGCTCGGTAGATGCAACCGATCCGAAACGGATCGCAGCATCTACATCTTGGCCGACGCCGCGTTCGCATCCTTCTTCAGCCGGCGGTCTGTGGTTGATCAGCTCCCACCGCAGATACGCGGCGAGATCAAGGCCGCACTGCGAAGGAGCGATGACGACTTTTGGATCGCGGTGGCCCAGTCCGAACAGTTCCTTGACGGTGCCGAGTTCGGTGCTGGGGTCGATCGGGCCGGTCAAGTTGACGAGCCGGTGGGCGACGCGGCCGCGGAGGTAGACGGTTTCCACGCGCTTTGGCGGATGGACCATGGCCGGGCGGCCGATTTGTTTGACCGCGCGGCCGATGCATCACGGCTTCGCCCCGAATACCGGGCCTTTTGGCTCGCCATGCGCGGTCTGGCACTCCAAGAGGCAGCCAACTTCGGCGATCCGGCTGCAAGACAGCCAGCTCTCGACGCATTAAGGGCCGCCGCCACTAGCGGTGCATCAAGCACGTTCTTTGTAAGGCTACGCCTCGCGGAGCGCCGGCAAGCCGGAGAGGCCGCGCTACCTGCGCGTGAAGTTCCAAACGATCTAGTTACAGCATGGGATGCCCTTGTCGCGCGACACGGAGCAGGTGGCCCCAGATTCGACCGATGGGCGGACGCATTACTGTCGGATATTCAAAGCGAGGACCACGATGCCGTCGCACGTGCCATTGGGCGTGTCGGCTCCGACTTACTGGGCCTCCCGGCGAGGACTCCCCAGGCGGTATCAGGCGAGCATGACGCCGACTGGGAGTTCGCCCGACCCCACCGTCAAATCACCTTCGAGGTCAAGTTGGCGCCGAAACGTAATCGAGTGGTCAATGCCGATGTCGAGCAGGCGGAAGGGTCCGCCAGGGCCCTTGCGGAAACGTCCGGAGCTCTGACGCGGGGCGTTCTCGTCACGCCTTGGACGGAGATTGACAATACGGCAGCCAATCGGCTGGACCGTGTCCGACTGTTAAGCACGGCCGAGTTGGCTGGCTATGTTCGAGAGTTGCTCGCTCTTGTACGCGAGTATCGAACGGGGTGGACGACGGAGTCGGCTGGGCGCACAGAACGTCGCATCGCCCTTGCGGGCCGCTGGCCTGAACCGGAGGCGCTCTGGACTGCCCACGGGTCGTCGGACCGTTGGATTAGCTTGCGAGGGCGGCGATGACGGAGCAGGACTCACGCGATCGCGCGCCGAGCGCAGGCGGCGCGCCCGACCTCTCGGCGCTGGGGTTGCCGACCGAGGATGTCGGTGCTGAGACACAAGCGAGATTCCGGTACCAAGCAGAAGTAGCCGCTCGGCATTGCGTCGAAATGCTCGTCGATGATCGGGTCGTCGCGGTCATCTGTGAGTGGTTTGAGGATTATCTCGTTGTCTTTGCAGACGATCGCATCGTGATGGCCTCCGTGAAGCATCGGGAAGGAACACGCGGACCTTGGCGCCTCGGTGAGCTAGCGTCGGCCGCCCTAGCATCGCTTTTCAATCGCTGGGTTGCAGCGTCCAAGCGACCTGATGAGTGCCGGCTTGTCACAAATGGCTCACTCGCTTCTGGTCCAAGTGAGGCGGCCGCACTGCGGGAGGCCTGCAATTCGCTTGACTCCGACAAGCTCGATGAGTTCGCGAATGGACTGGCGCGCAAGATCGGAGGTTCCCCCGACGATACACGCGCTTTCCTAGGCGTTCTCAGCCTAGAGAGTGACATTCCGGGTCGGCTTGACATTGGGCTCAACACTGTCGAGCACCAGGTGCGCCCAGCCCTGCGCGCGCTTGACCTAGCGGACTCGGCGGCCCCCCAGGTGTATGAGGCGCTCGTCGGCCTCGCGGAGGCTGCAGGAAGGGCAACTCGCGGAGCACGGGTGTCAACGTACCGAGTTATCAATGAGCCGGCTGCGATCAGGCGTGAACTTGAGCAGGACGCGCTCTTGCGGGAGCGAACACTCACTAGGCTGGGGGTCCAAGCCGCTGCTCACTCTGCCGTGAGTGATCGGCCACCTGCTTTGGTACCGCGGAGATCTGTGAGCCGCTCCTCCGTGATGGTTCAGAAGCTGCAAGCTGGCGGCTTTGGGCCGACGCAAATTGGAGCCGCGCAGCGCCTCCGCGGGATTTGGTATGAGACAGAGGCCAGATTCCGTGTCGGACTTCCCGGCAGTGATGACGACATTGAGGACCTTAGGACCCGAGTCTTGGCCCTAGCCGGTGAGGCGGAAGGCATCGCTTCGTCATCGGTAGCCGTAGGCGGTACATACGGGACACGCATGCACGCGACGCTAGCGACCAGCCTCCAACACATGCCTGCGTCGACCAATGCGGGCGTCCGGCTGGATTCCCTGCATCTCCAAGGGCTTGTCTACCAGTTGACGGATGAATGCTTGGTTTGGTGGTCGCCCGAATTCGAGACCTCCGTATGAGCGTGCGACCGTCCGCCGCCTACCACGTCGCGCGACTGCTGTTGCTGATCGATGCGTACTCAGGTGGAGGGGCTGGCCTGGCAGGTTTGACGAAGCTAGCAAAGCTCGACTTCCTCCTTCGCTATCCAGCAATGCTCGAGCGGATCGCGGCAGCCGCGGGCGATACGCTGCAGCCGGACCTGGCGCCCACCGACACGGAACTGACTTCGGTAGAAAGCCAGATGATTCGCTGGAAGTACGGGCCATGGGATGAGCACTACTACCCCTTGATCGGCACGATGATCTCTCTCGAGCTGATTTACGTTGTGGAGGGTTCCGTCTTAACCCTGCGAACGACAGACCAAGGGCAGGAAGCTGCGGAAACGATACGCAGCCATCCAGCGTGGGCTCTCACCGATCGCAGGTGCCGGCTGCTCCGGCGCCGTTTCACGATGAGCGGCAACGCGCTCCGCAAGCTTATCTACGAGCATTTGCCGGAGGTGCGAACGGCGCGCTTCGGAGCACCAATCTGATGCCTTCGCTCGAAATCCTCGAGTTGGCAGTCGTGGGCCATCGCGATACCTACTCGTACCCATTCCGTCAAGGCGTAAACCTCTTGGTGGGGCCAGTCGGCACGGGCAAAACGTCGCTCTTGGAGGTTCTCAAGTGGTGCCTAGGCGGTGCTGCCATCTTGTCGCAAGCGGTGCAAGATGGTGTCAACGAAGCCTCCGTCACCATTCGGACTGGCGAAACGGCCTGGACCTTCAGCCGATCACTTCGATCGCAGCCCAACCGCATATCCGTCTTTCCCAACGAGAATCCAGGCGACGTTGAAAGGCTCGTAGCGGCCGACTCGGGACCTGATTCCGCAGGACAGCGGCTAATGCAGCTCCTCGGGATCCCGGAGACACGAATCCCTCGTTCACGCGCCCGACCCGGCGCGGATACGACCCCGATCACCTTTTGGGACGTTTACGAGTTCATGTACGTCGCCCAGCGCCACATCGATGCCGCGGTTCTTCATAGCAACGAGCCTTACCGCGAGCCAAAGCGGAAGGCTACTTTCGAACTCCTGTACGGAATCGCGACTGAGGAGATGCGCGAACTCCAACGTCGGCTTGGCGAACTGAACGATGGAATGGCGAATGCGAGGTCCGAGATTGCGCACGTCGGTAGTTTCCTAGAGCGCTCGAGTTTCCCTGACCAGCATTCGCTTCGGGTCCGCGAGCAGGAGATGCTGGCTCAGCTTCAGATCGCCGACGGGGCACTCAGCCAGCTAAAGGCGGGCGTGAGGGCCCAGACCCCTCAGGCCCAAGCGATGAGAGGGGAGTTGGCTCAGTGGCGCCACACAGCGCTACATACGGAAGAGCAGCTGAACCAGCGCATCGGCGAAACGAGACGGCGTGCTTCGGTGAAGTCGCAGCTGTACCTGGATCTAGAGCGACTTGAGCGGACAACGGCTGCCGACTTGGCACTGCACGGCCTTGAGTTTCGAATTTGCCCGCGGTGTTGGCAGGTAGTTGAACCGCATCGGTATGGAGATGGCCGCTGCTACCTCTGTTCGCAACAGGAGCCCGAACACGTCGCTCCCGCCGCTTCGTTAGAACGCGAGCGCCGTCGCCTGGAGGCCCAGATCGCGGAGACGGATCAGCTGATATCGCAGGACGAGCGATCAATCGATGAACTGACGAACACTTTGGCTAGTGCCGAAGCGGAAATCGCTCGTCTCACCGCCGCCATCGACGAGCAGACTGCCCAGTTCGTTTCGCCACTGTTTGGTCAGATCTCGGACAGTAGCGCCCGTGTGGCAAAGCTGCGAGAACAGGTTGGCGTCGTCCAACGAGGCCTCCGGACCTGGGACAGATTCCGGGAACTCGAGTCCGAACTCGGCAGACTGGAGACGGAGGCACGGTCCACTCGTGCTCGGCTCGAAGAGGCACAGGCAGCGACACGGGAGGGACGTAGCCGCTTCACCGATCTCTCGGAGATGTTCGTCGATACCTTGCGCCAGCTAGCGCCCCCGCACTTTGACCCTGCGACGGATCCTGCCCATCTAGACCAACGTTCGTATCTTCCAATCGTCGGCGGCCGAACGTTCTACGAGGAGCTGTCCTCCGGCATACGGACCGTCATCAACGATGCCTACCACTTAGGGGCCTTGCGATATGCGGCCGGCGGCGGATGGACGCTTCTGCCCACCTTCCTAATTCTCGATAGTCCGAGGAAGAACTTCGGATCTCTTCCGGAGGACCGCGCGCTGTCGGAACGCCTGTACCGGCTGCTCCATGCGATGCAGGCTGGTCTTATCGGGTCGTTTCAGCTATTGGTGGCCGACAACGACACCCCGCCCGTCGCAGCGGGGCTCCCCACAACGTCCTTCTCCTATGAATCTGCATTCGTCAAGGACCTAGAGCATCCCGGCCCCGACGACGTAGAACCACTCGAATAGGGTTCTTCTTCGCATCTACGGGCAAGGCGAGCAGTCCGGCAGGGTCATCGGTCGCTGATCTGTTCAGTTCGTCCAACACCCATGGTCGGGTGTTGCCCCTTCGCGGCTGAATCCGCCGACTCCGGCCGGCTCATCACAGCCCGCCGTTCGGACGTCTGCTGGTAGGGAGAACTATTCAGACGTGTCGAATGGGTCGCTCTGTGAGTTACGCCGCCGGCCCTCGAGGGCGTCGAGCGCGTCCTATTGACCTCCGTCGGAGCCGACGAACCACTCGAAGACAAGCTCGTCCAAAGCGCGTCGTCCCGCGATCGTGTCGACATCGTCCGCCCAGGGAAGTTCAACCCAGTCACGGAAGTGTTGAAGGTAGACCCGGGTCACGATGGCGAGGACGACGTTCGGTGGCGGGTCGATTTCTCTGTCGTCCCACTTTGTCGATACCGCCACCTTGACGTGGGGCGGAGGCTCCGTGCTTGTGGCGACGAGGCTCACCGCCACCGGACCCACCATGATTCGGATTTCGTCCCCTGGGCGATTGAGTGCCTCCGCGCGCGCGGGGTCTATGACGTTGAAGATCGCGTCTCGCGCGGCAAGTGCCTCTTCTTCGCGAAGGCGGGCGAAGTCGCTATCGCTCGGGAGCAGGGCGGAAGCAGGGAGTGATCGGAAGTACGCGTAGGAGTCCATCCTCTCGCCAGAGCGATGGACGAAGTGGGCGGCCACGAGCCAGACGACGCCGGTTTGCTCGTCGGACCATGTCAATCCGCGAATGCGCTTTCCGCGCCTCAGGGGGTGCATCGGAATGCGGCCTGTCGCAAGGTGCTCGATTCTGTCTTCGTCGGTGGGGTGGGTGGACCGCTTATCCATGAAGGTTTTGATGAGGCCGGCGACATCCCCCGAGTCGGCGCCCAACGCTTCGAGAGGCAGATCGGCGTCAGCCTCCGCGAGGCCCAGATCCTCCGTCAGGCAGCGGAGTGTCACTCGGAGACGACGGGCAATCGCGTTAGGCATTGATCCCTCGGGGCGGCTATTGCGTCCCAAGGTGTGCGGCTATGCGGCGCGCGTCAAGCCGCGCAAGGGGTCAGTCCTGGGACTCGGCCAGAAGGCGAGCGACGCGGTCGCTGTCGGCAGTAGCCTGACGCCGCGCATCGTCGGCAAAGAGAGCCCCGAGCGTCTCACGGTCGTTGGACAGCACAGCGGCTTGCACCGAGCGGAATGCGCCGTCCAGCTCGCCGCGATGGTTGTCGATGTACTCGTTGAGCGCAGCGTGAAGGACTTCCTGAGGACTTTCGCCGCGCACCGCGGCGAGAACCTGGGCACGATCTATGTCAGCGGCGTATAGGCGGGCGGTCTTGGTTGCCACGATGTGGCTCCTCTTGTGACAGTGTCACACTGTGACACCGTTACCACCCCTTGTCAATACCGGACCGGGGGTCAGGGCCCCTCACGCGCGCACGATCAGCCTTCTCGCGAGATACTCGCTGACCTTGAACTCCTTGTCCAACGCGCGATAGCGGAACCGGATGAGGCGGTGCGCCCTCCGAGCCTCGTAGACGACCTGAAGCTGGTCCATTGAAGGATGGTGAGCGAGGACAAGTGTCGCACGAAGATCACCAAGATGCTCGCGCAGCTCAATGAGCATCTTGGCCGTCGCCTGCACGACATGCCTGAGGCCCTCCATTGCGATCCTGAAACCGCGCTTGGTGACCGTGTATGCGACCCCGCAGAACACTGCTGTCGCCAGCGCAGCGGCGAGTGCCCCGGTGACTAACCCGATGCCGATCGAGAGGACGGTACCTCCGATCGCGACCCCGCCCTTCACGAAGTCAACCGAAAGAATATCGTCGCCCCACTGCTTGACCTCTCTCTGATCTAGCAGTTGCGCGAGCGCGGCATGACCCATAGAGAGGGTCGTCTCCGCCGGCTCTAGCTCCGCGATCGCCTGCTTGAGCGGCTCATGCCATGACCTGTTCACGTTGGCTGTTTCACCCCTTCGCGACTTTGAAAGGGGTTTGAGCGCCAGTCTCGCGATGTCAAGGTTGGGGGGCTTATGCAGTGGATCGCCAAATGTGGGCCACATACCAGTGCGCCTGGGTCACGTCTCGCCGATGCTGGCCGGTGCGACGGCACGGATGCCGGCGTAGCGCCTGTGATGTCCTGCCGCGGCTCGAACCCAGTCGACCGCGGTGTTGATGTGAACGCCCACCAGATCCGCGAGTACCTTGGCCGGCACTCGAGCCGCGAGCTGTGCGGTGGCGGCACTTCGTGCCTGTCGAGCGTCGGGCACGCCCAGGGCATGAAGCCAGCGCGCCATGCGGTCCTCGGAGATCGGCCGCGAGGGAAGCCCACCGGGGAACAGCCAGGGTGATGGCTCCCTCTGTCCGACTCGAACATGGCCTCGACGAGTCCGCAGGGCCGAGCGCGCCAGGTCGGCCACCGGGCCGGGCAGGACAACCTCCTCGCGGCTGAGCCGGATCGCCAGCCCGTTCTCGGTGTCGGATAGGGCGTCGACCCGCAGTCGACAGACGCGGCTCAGTGGCTGCCCGTAGAGCAGGACCAGGACGCCGGCCAGCCGGGCGCCATCGCGCTGCGAGCTGGTGAGCACCTCCTGCGCCAATGCGGCGTGGTCTGCCACCGACACGGGACCACTCGCGGCGATCACCTGACGAGGCGGAACGCGGAGGGGCGCGGTCACGCCCCGTTCGCCGCACCAGCGCAGGAAGGCGCGCACGTTGTAGGCCGGCGTCCTCCGCGTAGCGAGCCAAGCGTCAACATCCTCCTGAGCGGCCTTCTCGAGCGCGACGCCACGCTCACGCAGCCAGCGCACGAAATCGATGGCGGTGAGCACGCGCGACTTGGCGAACTTCACCGAGCCCGGCGTGAGCGGCTTGTGCTCGGATTTCCTCCGCAGGCTGCGCAGGATCCGCCACTCGCCGAAGGGGCGGATGACGCGCTGGTCTTCGGGTTCGAGATAGCTGACCCATCGACCGAGCCAGTCCTCGAAGCCGACAAGCTGCTCGTCGCGGGGCTCCATCACGCCGGAGGACACCAGCACCTGGCGAACGAACTGGACTGACGGGAGCCGCTTGCGCCACACCGCGTCGAAGGTGGAGTGAGTCACTGGCCCGTCGAGGTCGGCGAGGCTGTACAGGACCCAGAAGCCATCGCTCTTGTTCAGCCACCGCAGCCCGACCTTGGGGTCATCGATGTTCACGAGGGCTTCGTAGACCGGTAGTAGCTCGGGGCGAACGACGCCTCGGCGTCCTGATGCCGCCAGGGTCACACGCTCGCGCAGGACGCAGCGAGCGCACTTGCCCTGGGAGTACAGACGCGTCTCGTCGCCACACTCGGAGCAGGTGTGCACCCGCGGCAAGCCGGCGCAATCCGAGCACAGTTGCCGGCCCTTGAGCGGCCATGGCCGCCGCAGCTGTCCGCACTGCTCACAGGGCGCCTTGGCCATCAGGCCGGCGTCGTAGCAGCGGGAACACATGGGCCCTTCTGGCCAGCGGGCCTGGACCGGCTCGTGCTCGCCACAGCGGGCGCACTCCTCGAGCGGACGGTTCGGCCGGCGAAGCCTTCCGGCGTAGGTGAGCGAGTCGCGCTTCCGCCGCCGTTCGCAGTACCCGCTGCGACACGTTCGGCAGCGGCGGACGGGCTGGTAGCACTTCACGCAGAACGCCGGCCAGCGACCGCCGGCACGAGTGGCGATCGGAGCGAGCTGGTTGCAGTGCCCGCACATCCCGACCGGCGCTCGGTAGCAGCGGGCGCAGGTCGGACGGCCGCTGGGCCGGTACTTGATGCGGCGCTGCTCGCCACACTCGGCGCACACCTCTGGCGCTCGTTCCCAGCGGGTGCAAGCGTCGCACCTGGCCACCTCGTCTCGACGTGAGGCGACTGGTCGCCACTTCAGACACCGACCACACAGCTCCCACCGCGACCGATCGCGCCGCCGGCAGTTCGCGCAGCGCAGCAGGCCGTCGACCTTGGAGCGGACGACAGGCATCTCACGCTGGCAGCCATCGCACGTCCCGCGGTGGTTGCGGATCCAGCAGGCCTGGCAGATGCGCCCGTCCTCGGTCGTCTGCCTCAGCTCGACCGCGCGGCCGCAGCCCGGACAGATCGGCTTGGCCAGACGTGTCGCGCCGGCGTCGACCAGCTCGGTGACGAGCCGCTGCAGGGCGACCGGAGAGCTAGGGTCGCCCGAGGTCAGCGCCTCGGGTGCCGCCTCGAGGTGCGATCCCGCCCGTCTCGCCACCGCACTCTTCGCCAGTCGTCGCGCAACCGCCTCGGTGACCGCAGCGGCCGCCAACCCGGGCTCCGCGGTGCGGATCGCCGAGACCACTTTCGCCCGCGCAGCCGCGCCGTCGCAGTCCGGACAGACCAGGCGCAGCTTCCGCTTGGCGGGTCGCTCATGGATCCCGGCCGGACAGAGGGGCACAGGCTAGGCCTTGTTGCGGGGGACGATCCTGGCCGGCTTCGGCCGCAGATGCCGGGGCGCGCCGCCAGCGGTCGCGACCTTCTTGGACGGCACCGTCACCGCCACCATCTCGATCAGGTCGTCGGGTGTGCACTCGAGGATGTCGCACACGGCTGCGAGCGTATTGAGCGAGAGGCGCTCGGGCGTCTGGGTCACCAGTCGGTAAACCTGGACCGACGACAGCTCGACCCCGCGCTCGGCCAGGAGCGGGACAAGGTCCGTGGTCTTGAACATCCCGCGCATCGCCATCTGCTCGCGGAGCCGCCAGCGGTAGCCGAGTTGTCGCATCAGGAATCTCCTTTCGCTGCGCCCAGGCCGTAGATGTCGTCGAGGGCCTCCCGGAGCAGGGTGTTCTTGTACTCGTTCGAGACACCGGTGTAGATCGCCGTGGTCGAGGCATAGGAGTGGCCGACCTGCTGCTGGATGAACAGCTCGTCCCAGCCGTCTTCCTTCAGATGGGTGATGTAGGAGTGGCGCAGGCAGTGCGGCCCCAAGATGTCGGGCAGGCCGGCAGCCTCCCTTATCTCGGCGAACCGGATGTTGATGTAGCGACCGGAAGGACGACCGCCGCGCTCGGTCGGCCACATCGCCGGGGACTTCGGGAATCGGAAGCGCGGCCGGGCTTCGCGGACGTACTCGTCGACGACGTCGATCGACCAGGGCATGACCGCGAGCACGGTTCGACGCCGCGGCGGGCCACCGCGCATCGCCTTCCCATAGCGGACGGTGAGGGACCCATACCGACCGAACTCCGGAGCAGCCGCGTTTCGACCGAAGTCCTCGAGGTCGAGTTGTGCGGTCTCCCGACGCCTCAAGCCCCAGGCGTACATCGTCTTGAACAGCGTGCTGTCGCGGTACGCCGCCAACCAGCCCTTCCTTCGCGCCTTGCGGATTGCTGCGACTTGGCGGTCCGCCTCATCGAAGAACGCCTGAAGCTCCTCGCGGCTGAACGGTCGATTCGACGGTCGACCCTCGTACTCGTCGAGGTGCTCACGCGTGTTCCAGTCGTGGCAGATCTGGACCGGCACCCGACCGAAGCGGCTCCGGCACACTTCCACCCAGTCGTAGTTCGGGTCGATCAGGTACTCCATGAACAGCTGCACCGCGTTCTGGATCCCGCGAATCGACGAGTGCGCGAGGTGCCGCTCACCGGCCAGGTGCGCCGACCACTCCTCGATGTCGGCTGCCGTCCACTGCCACGGGTAGGCGTTGGTGTAGCGTACGAAGCGGCGAACGGTCGCGACGCGGCCATCCACGGTCGTCGGCTTCAGCATCCGGCTCTGCTGCTGGATCGACCAGCCGCGCAGCATCTGTTCGAGGACCTGCTCTTCTGGGTGCAAGAGAACGACGGAGTCGCTCAACAGCAGCCGCGCCGAGCCGGGAAGGGACTCTGGGGTCACGCCCAAGTTGGCTTTCCTCAGATGCAGGATTCTTGCATCGTACGATACGGCGTCAATCACCGTCTCGCTGTCAAAGTAGCGCCCGAACAGGCGAAACGCGCCATCCCTGCAGCGGGAATGGCGCGTTTGCGGCGTCTTCGGCGTCTTCCGTGTCTTGAGCCTACCGCTCAGAATCCTTCATCTGGTGCAATAGTTCCTACTTTTAGCTGCAGCCGCTGGTGGCGCCGCAGTTGATGCACTTGTAGCAGGACCCGTTGCGGACCATGATCGAGCCGCACTCGGTGCACGCCGGCGAGTCCGCGGTGTCGAAGATCACCGGCGCCTGCCCCACGTTCAGCCGCTCCTCCCGCTGCATCGGCCGTCGGCATGCCCATTCCTGGCCACGATCTTCAACCCATCCATCAGCCCGATGACGCCGGCGCTCGGCTCGTCACCGCGGCATCTCGACGAGGCTGCTGCCGGATCGGCTGCTCGGACCTGATGCGGAGGCCACCGGAGTCCGGTGCGGCAGCTACCAGCATCCGACGTCTGAGTGCTCTCCGAAGCGACTGAGGCGTTCGAGGAAGGAGCCGTGGCGCGGCTGCCCCGCCCGATCCCGTTGCGCTAGCCGGGGCGGGTGGGGTGGCCGCGCGGCACCCTCCCCCACCGGAGTCGCTTCGGAGAGCGTCAGCTGCCTATTGATGATCCCCACCTGGTCCTGCGCATCCCGATCCAGGAACTTCGTCGCCATGTACCGGAAGATGTAATCCACCAGGCTCTTCGCCATCGGGATATCCCGGTTGGTGGTGAACCCCGCCGGCTCGAAGCGCAGGTGGCTGAACTTGTTCACCAGGTCGCGCAGCGGCACGCCGTACTGCAGCGCCAGGCTGACCGCCGTGGCGAACGAATCCATCAGGCCCGAGATCGTCGAGCCCTCCTTGGCCATCCGCAGGAAGATCTCGCCCGGCGTCCCGTCCTCGTACATGCCGATGGTCAGGTAGCCCTCGTGCCCGCCCACGTTGAACTTGTGGGTGATGGAGGCCCGCTCATCGGGCAGGCGGCGTCGCATCGGCTTGTAGACGGTCTGGATCTCGGGCGCCGCGACCGCGGCGACCGCATCGGTCCCGCCCTCGCGCTTGGTGTTCAGCGGCTGGGAGCGCTTGGAGTTGTCGCGGTAGACCGCGATGGCCTTGAGGCCCAGCTTCCAGCCGTCGATGTAGACCTTGGCGATCTCCTCCGGGGTGGAGGCCTCCGGCATGTTCACCGTCTTGCTGATGGCGCCGGAGATGAAGGGCTGCACCGCGGCCATCATCTTGAGGTGGCCGTTGTAGTGGATGGACCGTGAGCCGTTGGCCGGCTTGAAGGCGCAGTCGAAGACGTCCAGGTGCGCGTCCTTGAGATGGGGCGCGCCCTCGATGGTCTCGTGCTCGTCGATGTAGGCGACGATCTCCTCGGTCTGCTTGGCGTCGTAGCCCAGGCGCTTCAGCGCGTGCGGCACGGTCTGGTTGACGATCTTCAGGTAGCCGCCGCCCACCAGGCGCTTGTACTTGATGAGCGCGATGTCCGGCTCCACGCCGGTCGTGTCGCAGTCCATCAGGAAGGCGATGGTGCCGGTGGGGGCCAGCACGCTGACCTGGCCGTTGCGGAAGCCGGCCTTCTCGCCCAGGGCGATGACCTCGTCCCAGGTGGTGAGCGCCGCGTCCAGCAGGTCCTCGGGGACCAGGCTGTCCTGCAGCCGGTAGGCGGCGTCGCGGTGCTGGCGCATGACCTTCAGGTACGGCTCGCGGTTCTCGGCGTAGCCGGCGAACGGGCCGCCCTGGTCGCGGGAGATCCGCGCGGACTGGAGCTCCGCCTCGCCCTGCATGATGGCGGTGATGGCCGCCGCGTAGGATCGGCCGCCGTCGGAGTCGTAGGCCAGGCCGCGGTTCATGAGCAGCGCGCCCAGGTTGGCGTAGCCCAGCCCCAGCGGCCGGAAGTCACGGCTGTTCTCGCCGATGCGCGGCGTGGGGTAGCTCGCGTTGTCGACGATGATCTCCTGCGCGGTCAGGACGATGCGCACCGCGTGCTTGTAGGCCTCGATGTCGAACTCGCCATCGGCCTTGACGAACTTCATGAGGTTGAGGCTGGCCAGGTTGCAGGCCGAGTCGTCGAGGTACATGTACTCGCTGCACGGGTTGCTGGCGTTGATGGGGCTGGTGTTGGCCGATGTGTGCCAGCGGTTGATGTTGTCGTGGTACTGGATCCCGGGGTCGCCGCAGATCCAGGCCGCCGCCGCCATCTTGTCGAGGAGGTATCGGGCCTTGACGGTCTCGACCGGGGCGCCGTTGGTGATGGCGCGCGTGGTCCAGTCGCTGTCCTGCTCGACCGCTTCCATGAAGCCATCCGTCACGCGTACGGAGTTGTTGGAGTTCTGGAAGAAGACCGATGCGTACGCCTCGCCCCCGTTGAAGTTGCCGTCATAGCCGGCATCGATCAGGGCCCAGGCCTTCGCTCCTCGTTCAGCTTGCAGTCGATGAACTCCTCGATGTCCGGGTGCTCGGCATTGAGGATCACCATCTTTGCCGCGCGTCGCGTCTTGCCACCGGACTTGATCACGCCGGCGAAGGCGTCGAAGCCCTTCATGAAGCAGACCGGGCCCGCTCGCCTCGCCGCCGCCCGCCAGCGTCTCGCGGGAGGAGCGGATGGTCGACAGGTTGGAGCCGGTGCCGGAGCCGAACTTGAAGAGCATGCCCTCGGTCTTGGCCAGGCCCAGGATGCTCTCCATGGTGTCTTCGACGGAGTTGATGAAGCAGGCGGAGCACTGCGGGTGCTCGTCGATCCCCACGTTGAACCAGACCGGCGAGTTGAAGGCGGCGCGCTGCTTGAGGAGGATGTCCTTCAGCTCGTTGCGGAATGCTTCGGCGTCGTCATCGGTCGCGAAGTAGGCGTCCTTGACGCCCCAGTCGGCGATGGTGTCGGCGACGCGGTCGATCATCTGGCGGACGGAGTGCTCTCGTTGGGGGGTGCCCATGTGGCCGCGGAAGTACTTGCTGGCGACCACGTTGGTGGCCAGGGCGGACCAGGCCTTGGGGAACTCGAGGTCCTTCTGCTCGAAGACGACCTTGCCGTGCTCGTTGGTGATGGCGGCTTCGCGTGTGTCCCACTCGACGGTGTCGTAGGGGTGGACGCCGGGGGTGGTGAATCGGCGCTCGATGCTGAGGCCCTTCCAGGCCGGCTTCTGGCCTTCGCTCAGCTGGTGGTAGCCGCCGGTGCGCGTGCTGGCTCCGGCCTGCTGCGTCTTCGTCCCGTTGCCGTGCCCGTTCCCGTTGGTGCCGTGGCCGTTGCCGTGGCCGTTGGTGCCGTGGCCGGTGGTCGCGTGGCCGTTGGTGCCGGGCTTCGTCTGGGTTGCGCTGCGAGCCATGTCTGCCTGCGGTCCTCACCTCCGGAAGCTGCTGAGCCTCCGGCCTCCTCCTGCTTGGGCGGTCCCTGCAGCGGAGCCGATAGATCGCCCTTGTTCGGGCGCTCTCGGGGTCGCGCGGAGGCCGCTCAGGCGCATTCGGGCGCCCTCTCAATAAGGAGTTCACTGTAATACGAGCGGTAGGGCCAGTCAACCCGAAAACCACAATATCTGGTGGTCCCTTTGGGTACACCCCCACAAGATGATGGGCCTAGGGCGTGGCGCTGTGTATGACATGTGGACGAGCTGTGGACGGAGTGTGGAGTGGTGGCGGTACCGTGGCGGCTGCGGGATGCCCGTGCGCGTGCCGGATTATCAGTGGGGGTGATGATCTGTGGAACGAACGGCCGGATCAGCGCCAGAACGGCCTCTTCATTCGCGATTTCATCAGTGGGGGTGATATCGCGGCGGAGGGCTGGCGGTTCGTTCGCCGGATCATCAGTGGGGGTGATATCACGGCGGCGGAGCGGCGGGGAGGGGCCGCGGCACGGGCGGGGGGCCGCCGCACGGGGAAGGGTCACAGCAGGATGATCGCATCACCGCCCGGGTCGCGGCCGTCGGCGAGGGCCCGAAGCGCGACGCGCGGGGAGATGACGAAGGCCGCCAGAAAGGCGGGGCCGGCGTCGCGGAGGGCGCGTCGGTTGGCACCGGTATCGGCCAGGAGGAGGATGAGGCGATCCGCTCCAAGGTCGCGTCGCTTGCGCTGGGCGGATCGCGTCTGGGCCTGGGCATCGACGAAGCGGGTAATGGCCTCGACCAGGACCGCGCATCCGGGGATCGTGATCCGGCAGTCGGCGGCGCGCAGGTCACGCGCATCGGGCATGGGAACCTCCAGCTCCCAGTCCCAGCTGGTGTGCAGGCGCCGATGGAGGCGATCGAGGAGCCCCAGCTGCGGTCCGTCGAGCAGGATGCGGCCGTCGGGGAAGACGCGGATCCAGGTTCGGAGCCCGACGGCCGCGGCGTGGCGAGCGAGGCCGAGCACCGACAACGCCGGCGCGCGGGCGTGCTCCACCTCGCTGATCCAGCCCTGTGAGCACCCGAGCTGCCCTGCGACAGAGCCCTGGGATCGGCCGGCGGAGATCCGCGCCAGCCGCAGCTCGCGGCCGAGATCGCGCAGGTTCCACTCGGCGCGGAGCGTGGCCTCGTCCAGGGGGCTGCGGCGCGTCGGCATGCTTCGGAGTGTGCCCCAGGACCGATTACCGCCGGCTTATCAGCGGGGGTGATGATCTGGAGGATGAGGGCCGGGACGGACGGCCGTGGTGCCGCCTCGTTCTCGGGTCTATCACTGGGGCCGATGAGATGGAGACCGAGCGGCGCCGCCGATCTCCAGTTCATCAGTGGGAGTGATATCCCGGGGCCGCGCCTCAGCCGACCGCGCCGCCGA
>CAVZPD010000020.1:0-13229 GCA_963777045.1 uncultured Chloroflexia bacterium | reverse complement strand
GCGCGTACGCCACCGCCGTCCTGACCTCGCCGGTCTCGCCGGCCTTCGCGCCGCACCTCGACTTCTGGGTGGCGCTGCCGCTGGTGATGGCCATCACCGCCTTCATCGGCCTGACGATCGGCGCACCGGTGCTCCGACTGCGCGGCGACTACCTGGCCATCGTCACGCTGGGCTTCGGCGAGATCGCGCGCCTCATCTTCCAGTCGAACTGGATGACCCCCTACCTGGGTGGAGCGCAGGGCATCCTGCAGGTCCCGGCTCCACAGGTGCTGGGCAAGGACCTGCGCGATCCCGCCCTGCTCTACTACCCCATCCTGGTGGCGTGCATCATCGCCGCCATCGCGGCCGTCTCGCTCGCCAACTCCCGTGTCGGCCGGGCATGGACCGCCATGCGCGAGGACGAGTCGGTGGCGGAGGCGACCGGCGTCAACACCATCAAGTACAAGCTGCTCGCCTTCTCCATGGGCGCGACCTTCGGCGGCCTGGCCGGAGCCCTCTACGCGGTCCGTATCGGCACCGTCTTCCCGCAGGAGCTCAACGTGATCGTCTCGATCAACGCCCTGGCACTGATCATCCTGGGCGGCATCGGCTCCATACCCGGCGTCATCGTGGGTGCCCTGGTCCTGGTCGGCCTGCCCGAGCTGCTGCGCGAGTTCAGCGAGTACCGCCTGCTCCTGTACGGCATCGTGCTGGTTGCGATGATGCTGCTGCGCCCGGAGGGCTTCCTGCCGAATCGCAGCCGGCGCGCCGAGCTGCACGAGGGCGAGGGAGACTCCGAGCCCGACTGGGACGAGAAGCGCTGGGACCGCGAGAGCGGGAAGCAGACGCCGGAGCCCGAGATCACATGACCGGAGACGAGCCGATGGAGGATGTGCCGATGACCGCCCAGCCCGCCGGCACGCCCGAGCCGGAGACCACCTCCAGCACCGCCACCACGCGCGCGGCGGCCTCCGTCGGCGATCCGGTCCTGCGCGCCACCAAGATCACGATGCGTTTCGGTGGACTCGTCGCCAACCGCGATGTCGACTTCGAGATTCCGCGGCGCTCGATCGTGTCACTGATCGGGCCGAACGGTGCCGGCAAGACGACCTTCTTCAACCAGCTGACCGGGATGCTGACGCCGACCTCCGGCGATATCCGCCTCGACGGCGTCTCGATCGTCGGGCGGCCGCCCCACAAGATCGTGGAGCTGGGGATCGGCCGCACCTTCCAGAACATCCGCCTGTTCAACGAGATGAGCGTGCTCGGCAACGTCATGGTCGGCCGTCACGCGCGCATGAACGCCTCGTGGGTCGGCTCGCTACTCCAGCTTCCGCAGGTGCGCCAGGAAGAGAAGGTCACGACCGATCGCGCCCGCGAGCTGCTGCAGCTGGTCGGCCTCGACCCGTCATACGAGGGCGAGTGGGCCCGCAACCTGCCGTACGGCGACCAGCGCCGCCTGGAGATCGCCCGCGCCCTCGCCAGCGATCCCAAGCTCCTGCTCCTGGACGAGCCGACCGCCGGGATGAATCCGGGCGAGACGGCGGAGATGACGCGGCTCATCGGTGAGCTGCGCGACAAGCTGGACCTCGCGGTCCTCCTCATCGAGCACGACATGAAGGTGGTGATGGGCGTCAGCGAGCGAATCACGGTCCTCGACTACGGCGAGAAGATCGCCGAGGGCTCTCCGGAGGAGATCCGGGCCAACCCGCGCGTGATCGAGGCCTACCTGGGCAAGCAGGCGACCGCCTGATGACCGTCGAGGAGTCGGTCGTGACCGCCGATCCAGCCGCCGGGACGGGAGAGCGGCTGCTCGAGCTGGAGAACCTGCGCGTCTTCTACGGCAACATCGAGGCCCTGAAGGGCCTGACCCTGCACGTCAACCACGGCGAGGTCGTGACCCTCATCGGCTCGAACGGCGCCGGAAAGAGCACCACGCTGAAGACGATCTCGGGCACGCTGCGCCCCCGGACGGGGACCGTGCGGCTGGCCGGCAACGAGATCCAGGAGACCCCGCCGCACGAGATCGTAAAGCTGGGAATCGCCCACTCCCCGGAGGGCCGCAAGGTCTTCTCGCGGATGAGCGTGTACGAGAACCTGCAGATGGGCGCCTTCTCCCGCCAGGGCGAGAAGATCGACGACGACGTGGCCCGCGTCTACGACCTCTTCCCCCGGCTGAAGGAGCGGCGCTCACAGAAGGCGGGGACCATGTCCGGCGGCGAGCAGCAGATGCTGGCCATGGGCCGCGCCCTGATGGCGGCACCCAAGGTGCTGCTCCTCGACGAGCCCTCGATGGGCCTCTCCCCCATCCTCACCGAGCAGATCTTCACCATCATCACCGAGATCAACAGCCAGGGCACGACCGTCCTGCTGGTGGAGCAGAACGCGCTCATGGCATTCAACGTCGCGCACCGCGGCTACGTGCTCCAGACCGGGAAGATCCTGCTGCACGACACGGCCAAGAACCTCGCCGCCAACGAGCAGGTCCGCCAGGCCTACCTCGGCGAGATCTAGGCGCGTCCCCGGAGCCGATGCCGCCCGATCCACTCGCCGACCCCGGCGCTGAGCCACCGCGGGAGCCACGAACGCCGAAGCCGCCGTCCGACTACCGTCCCGACCTGCGCCCGATGCTCATCCTGGCGGCGCTGCTGCTCGGGGTCATCATCGGCTGGCTGCTGCTCAGCCCGCTGATCCTGCCCGGGTAGCGTCGGCGCACGGCCCGGTGGAGGCTCGGCTCTCGCGGCGTATCGCCTCCTGCAGCTGACAGCCGCACGAATTCGCGAAGCGGGGCCTGCCGCCGCCTGGTGCGGCGCTCAGCCTGCAGGGGGCGGCCAGGGGCGGTGGATCAGCGTCTGGTGCGGCCCTGGTCTGCATTGGGCGACAACCGAGCGGCGCGAGCCACCGCGGGCACGGGAGCGGCCGCGGGCACGGGAGCGGCCGCGGGCACGGGCCCGTCCGGACGACGTAGCCGCCTCAGGGGCGTCGCGCGCTGAAGCCGATCCCCGCCCCGTACAGCACCAGCGCCACGCCCACGGCGGCGGCGGCGATCCCCGGCGAATCCTGCGGCAGCGGCATGAAGCCCACCCCCCACAGCTCCCAGATCCGGTAGCCGAGCGCGCCCGCGGCGGCAATCCCCAGCACCAGGTAGGCCCACGGCGCATCGAGGATGAAGCCCCACCGTCCGCGGATGTAGCCGATGTCGAGGAGCACCAGCGCCGCGATAGCGGCACCGAAGATGATCATGCCCGGCCCCTCGAGGCCGATGCCGTGGGCGGCTGGGACGGGCACGCCGTTGATCGACTCGCCCCCTGCGCTCCACCACGGCAGGAAGCCGGCGAGCACCATGAGCAGGCTGCCGACCAGGATCGGGAAGCGGTAGCGTCGCCGCTCGGGCATCGGCTGCTCAGCCCTCCGGCGGAGCGCCCCCGTAGACCGAGGGCTTGAGGACGCCGATGTACGGCAGGTTCCGGTACCGCTCGTCGTAGTCGAGGCCATACCCGATCACGAAGCGGTCCGGGATGGTGAAGCCGATGTAGTCGATGTCGATCTCCGCCAGCCGGCGCGCCGGCTTGTCGAGGAGGCAGCAGATGCGGATGGAGGCGGGATTCCGATCCCGCAGGTACTTCAGCAGGTAGTTGAGCGTCAGGCCCGTGTCGATGATGTCCTCGACCACGATGACGTCGCGCCCGGCGATCGGCTTCGAGAGGTCCTTCAGGATGCGCACCTGGCCGCTCGTCTCGGTCGAGGCGCCGTAGCTGGATACCTCCATCAGGTCCAGCGAGACGGACATCTCCATGGATCGGATCAGATCGGCCAGGAAGATGATCGAGCCCTTGAGCACGCTGACCAGGACCGGATCGCGGCCGGCGTAGTCGGTCGCGAGCTGCGCACCGAGCTCGGCGACACGGTCGGCGATCTGCTGGCCGGAGAGCAGGATCTCCTCCACGTCGTCGTGGATCGAGCCGGTCATCCTGTCGCTGGTGGTGGTTTCCATCGGTCAGTCCTTGCCGCCGGGGCGGTCGTTCAGGGGTCCGCGGTCGTTCAGGGGTCCGCTGCCGTTCATGGCCGCGACATCGGCCAGGAAGTCAAGACGGCCGTACTTGAGCATCAGTGCCTTGAAGTCCCTCGCGTAGAACAGCTTCACCCGCAGCTCCGGGTAGAGCTGTCGGAGGTGGCGGAGCTTCCGGTTCTTGCGCCTCACCAACGACTGCTTGAGCGTCGTCAGCTCCACGTAGAGGTCCACCTCGGGCAGGTAGAAATCCGGCGCGAAAGACTCGGTGACCACGCCGTCGGCATTCCAGGAGATGGGGAAGGTGTCGGGTTCGTATCGCCATGGCACCTGGTAGAAGTCGAGGATGCGCGCCAGCTCGGCTTCGCTATCGTGCGCGAAGCGAGGTGACGGAGCGTCGATCAGTGTCGCCGCCACCTACTCCTCGATCCTACCGCCATCACGGCATGGGAACCGCATCGGCGACGAGTATATGCGGGCGACTTATCCACATTCTCCGGAACGGTGCGTGAATTCGTGGAAAAGCCACCTTGTTCTCCACGCCCGAGGGGCGTATGGTCGCCATCCTGCTTCCCCGGCGGCCGAGTACGGTAACCGGGCGCCCGCGGGGCCGATGCGAAAGCCGGCCGTCCAGACCGCGCGCGACCGGGAAGACCGAAACGCCACCGGAGGAGGCATTTCCTTTTGGCCCACCAAGCGTCGTCCGACGATGCCGCGCTCGCGGCGCGTCGCGAGCTGGAGCGGCTCCTGGCCGATCTTCCCGACCTCGCGGCGCGTCTGCCGGACGGGTACGGCGGCCGGATCGAGGCGTACGTGCGGCTCCTGCTCGAGGCCAATGCCAGGCTCAACCTGACGCGCCTGGTCGCGCCGGCCGATGTGGCGCGCCTCCACCTGCTGGACGCGCTCGCCGCGCTGCCACTGATTGATGCGGCCGCCCCGGAATCCGTCGTCGACCTCGGCTCGGGCGGCGGCGTGCCGGCCATTCCGCTGGCCCTGGCGCGCCCCGAGATCGAGTGGGTCATGGTCGATTCCGTCCGCAAAAAGGCTGCCATTCTCCAGGACTTCGTCGGCGCGCTCGGGGTGCGCAACATGCGCGTCGCCGCGGACCGGGCCGAGGTCCTCGGGCGCGATGCCGCCCATCGCGAGCGCTACGAGCTGGCGACGGCACGCGCCTGCGCGGCGCTGCCGGTGCTGGTCGAGCTGGCGCTGCCGCTGGTCCGGATCGGCGGAGCGCTGCTGGCCTGGAAGGGGCCGCTGCAGGCGGAGGACGATGAGCTGCGGCGCGGCCGCGTGGCGGCCGGACAGCTCGGTGCGGGCCGCCTGGAGGTCCATCAGTCCGGCGCGCCGGCGCTGGGCGACCACACCTTCGTGATCGTCCCCAAGGTCTCGGCCACCCCCGCTCGCTACCCGCGTCGGCCGGGCGAGCCCGGGCGACGGCCACTCGGCTGACGCGCCGGGCGCTGCTGGACGGCGCCGGGGCCGCGCCGAAGCGGCAGGACGGCCCCCGACGCCGCGATATCGCCCCCACTGATGATCTGGAGGACGAAGCCGCCTGGCGCGGCGATTTCGGGTCCCTCGTTCTCCACCTCATCGTCCCCACTGATGAATCGGCGCCGGCCTGGCCCTTCGTTCGCCAGTTCATCGGCCCGGCTGATAACCAGGCACCCGGGATGGGCACCCGGGAAGGGGGCCACCAAGGGCGCCCGGGAAGGGGGCCACCAAGGGCCCCCGACGCCGCGATATCGCCCCCACTGATGATCTGGAGGACGAAGCCGCCTGGCGCGGCGATTTCGGGTCCCTCGTTCTCCACCTCATCGTCCCCACTGATGAATCGGCCCCGGCCTGGCCCTTCGTTCGCCAGTTCATCGGCCCGGCTGATAACCAGGCACCCGGGATGGGCACCCGGGAAGGGGGCCACCAAGGGCGCCCGGGGAAGGCCCCGGGAACGGCAGAAGCTCGCCACTGGCCGAGGTTCGCGGAGCGCTCGGTATACTCGCGGACCATGCGACTCGCCGTCCTCTCGGACATCCACGCCAACCTGGCCGCGCTGGAGGCGGTCCGGGCCGACCTGCCGGAAGTCGAGGAGGTCTGGGTGCTCGGCGACATCGTCGGGTATGGTCCGCAGCCGAACGAGGTGATCGCCGCGCTGCAGGAGTTGGGCGCGCGGAGCGTGCTCGGCAACCACGACGGCGCTGCCATCGGCACGGTCGACACCAGCTGGTTCAACCCCGACGCGGCGCGCGCCATCGACTGGACCAGCGGCGTGATCGACGAAAACAGCCGTGCCTACCTCGCCGCGCTGCCAGAGATCAGGGTGGAGGGTGAGCTGACCGCGGTCCATGGCTCGCCGCGCAACCCGATCTGGGAGTACATCACCGGCTCGGAGGTGGCCAGCGAGAACCTCCCCGCCTTCGACACCCGCGTCTGCCTGCACGGCCACACGCACGTGCCTGTCGTCCTCCAGGCCGACGGCGGCGCGATCGACACGGTCAATGCCATTCCCGGCTCGCCGGTCTCCATCGCGGCGGGGCGCTCGCTGGTCAACCCCGGATCGGTGGGACAGCCGCGGGACGGCAACCCGGCTGCGTCCTACCTGGTGCTCGATATCGAGGCCGCCGAGGTCGAGTTCCGGCGAGTCGCGTACGACGTCGGCGCGACCCAGGGGCTGATGCGCGAAGCCGGCCTGCCGGCGCGCCTGGCGGAGCGCCTCTCCTACGGCCGCTGAGCCGATGTCCGGATCGCGAACGGTCGCCTGCCTGGTGCTGGGCTGCCTGCTGCTCGCCGCCTGCGCCGGAACGGGCGGCTCGCCCGGGGGCTCCGCCAGCGGCTCGATCGGCGCTTCACAGGCACCCGTCCTGTCGCTGACCGATCTCGAGGCGCAGCCGGCGGAGCACCAGGAGGAGTCGGTGGCGCTGGCCTTCGACCGCGCCGCGGCCGCTGCGCTGCTGCAGGAGGTCCCCGATGACCTCGACTTCGAGGCGCACGCGGTCGTCTGCGTCTTCCTTGGCCCTCGCCAGACATCCGGCTGGAGCCTGGACCTGCGCACCGCGACGCTGACCGGGAGCCAGGTGGAGATCGCGGCCAGGGAGAATGCCCCGCGCGGCGGCACGCGACCCGAGGTCACCTACCCTGCCGACTGCGGTCTCCTGACCCGGGCGGCCCTGCCCGCCGGCGAGCTGGTGGTGCGCGCGGACGACACGATCACCGGCGAGTTCATCGCACAGACCACCGTCACGGTCCCGGAGGCACCGAACGTGCCGTAATGGCGCGTAGGATAAGGAATCGCATGATCTTCGGACGCCATCCAGAGAAGCGTGCACCCCTGCTCACCTTCCAGCGCGTCCTGGTACCGCTGGCAGGCACGGAGGCCGATGAGCCTGCGCTGCGACTGGCCGCCCTGCTCCACAAGAGCTCCGAGGGGCAGGTCATGCTGCTCCACGTCATCGAGGTTCCGTTCGAGCTCCAGCTCGACGCAGAGGACCACAAGGCCATCGCCTTCGCCGACGAGGTGCTCGGCAGGGCCGAGGCGTTCCTGGTCGAGCGCGAGATCGAGGTGCGGACGGCCATCTCCCAGGCGCGCGCGGCCGGCGCCGCCATCGTCGACGATGCGGTCGAGCAGCGTGCCGACCTGATCATCATGGGGCTACGCTATAAGAAGCGCTTCGGCGGGGGGTGGGACGCCGGGCGCACGGTTCCGTACGTGATGCGCAACTCGACCGCCCCGGTCTGGGCTCTGCGCGATGAAACAGAGGATCTGGCTCACACGCCATGAGGGTGATCATCATCGGCTGCGGGCGCGTCGGCGCCCAGGCGGCCACCGAGCTCGACAATGCCGGGGAGCACGTGACGGTCATCGATACCGACCAGCGTGCCTTCAATCGGCTGCCCGAATCGTTCGGCGGCGTCACCGTCCGCGGCTCCGGCGGTGACGAGGACGTGTTGCGTGGGGCGGGAGCCGAGATGGCAGACCTGCTCATGGCACTGACCGAGGGCGACAACCGAAACGCCATGGCGGCCCAGCTGGGCAAGCACGTCTTCGGCATCCCGCGCCTCATCGCCAAGATCAACGACCCGATGCGCGCCGAGGCCTACCGCTCCCTGGGCCTCTCCACCATCTGCCGCACCTCCATCCTGGCCGATGCACTGGTGACGGCCGCATCCGACCCCAGCTCCGACCGCTTCGTGCTGCCGCCGACTGCCGAGCCGCTGCGCGGCGCACCGGTGGCCGGCTCGAAGGCCGAGGCGCAGGCGATGGGGGCCATCGATAACGCCGACGCATCGGTCCCGGAAGAGGAGCAGTAGCCGTGTACGTCGTGGTGGTGGGGGGTGGCAACGTCGGCTACTACCTGACCAAGGAGCTGCTCGCCGCCGGGCACGAGGTGGTGATGATCGAGAAGTACCCGCCCCGGGCACGCCAGATCGCCGACGAGCTCGGCAGCATCGTCATCCCCAACGACGGCTGCGAGGGACGCTACCAGGCAGAGGCCGGCATGGGCCGAGCCGATGTCGTGGCGGCGGTGACCGGCGACGACGAGGACAACCTGGTGGCCTGCCAGGTGGCCAAGATGCGCTTCAACGTCCCGCGCGCGATCGCCCGCGTCAACAACCCGAAGAACGAGCACCTCTTCCGGCAGCTGGCGATCGACGAGACGGTGAGCCCGACGCGGACGATCCTGGGCGTCATCGAGCACGAGATACCGATTCACGACCTCCTGCACCTGACCGAGCTGGAGCGCGGCGAGCTGCAGATCGTGGAGGCACAGCTGGACGCCGATTCGCCGGTGGTCGGTCATGAGCTGCGTGAGGTTCGCCTCCCGGAGGGCAGCCACATCGCGGTCGTCATCCGCAACGAGCGCGCCCTGGCCGTTCGGCCCGAGACCCGGCTGCTCGACGGTGACAAGCTGCTGGCGGTGACCTCGCCGGATCAGGAGGCGGAGCTGCGCTCGCTGCTGATCGGCGAGTGACCCCGGCCCCGGGACGCGTGCTGCGTCTCGCCGTCCTGGCCTGGGGCCTCGGTGACATCGCGCTCGGCAACTCGGCCGCCGGCCTGGCCTGGCTCGCCGCGGAGGGCGTGGGGCTGGCCGCCGTCGGGATCACGTCCGTCGTCTTCGCCGATACCACCTGGTACCTGCTTCCGTTCCTGCTCGGCGTCCTCTTCCTGGTGGCGTGGGCCGGGCAGGCGGTCCTCGCCTACCGGCGCGCGCAGCGGGCGCAGGGAGCGACGCCACCGGCCGCCGCGCGTTCGCCCGCCCTCACCATCGCCTGGCTGGCTATCCCGCTGCTCCTCTGGGCGACCGGCTTCTGGGTGGTGGCGGGCGAGGCTGCCACGCCGGCGGCAGTCATGGATCGGTTCGTCAGCGGTTGGAGCGACGCCGATCTCGACGGCCTGGGCGACGATCCGGAGATGATTCGCGACGCGGCAGCCGCCGGGCTCGACCGGCTGGGGCGGCTCTGCCGCAGCGGCGCGCTTGCAGACGATTGCGCCAGCGCCCCGGAGAACCTGCTGCGCGACGTGCGGGTGCGAATCGAGATGGCGGGCGACGGCCGCGCCAGCGCGGTGGCCGAGCTCGTCCGCTTCGAGCGTCGGGCGTCGACCATCTTCGGCTTCATCCAGGCGACCGAGCTGGTGCCGGTGCCGGTCGCGTCGATTCTCACCGTCCGGCTGGCGACCACGCCCGCCGCGCTGGGGGCGGTGCGCTGGACGATCGTGAACGCCGAGTCCGGCTGATGGGTACCAATGACATGACGCGCGCACCCGCGCCGGCCGCCGACGAGCTCCAGCTCGTGCGTGGCGATCGGTTCCTGGAGGACGTGGGGGAGGCGGTGGCCCGAGCCGTCGTCGGCGCCGAGCGCCCGCTGCGGCTGCTGGCGACGGCCCTGCTGGCCGAGGGGCACGCGCTGGTCGAGGATGTTCCGGGCGTCGGCAAGACGCTCCTGGCGCGCGCGTTCGCCGCCTCGCTGGGCCTCGCCTTCGCCCGCGTCCAGGGCACGCCCGACCTGCTCCCGACCGACGTGACCGGCTCGAGCATCCCCGACGGGCAGCGCTTCCGCTTCGTGCCCGGCCCGGTCTTCACCAACGTGCTGCTCGTCGACGAGATCAACCGCGCCACCCCGCGGACGCAGTCGGCGCTGCTCGAGGCGATGCAGGAGCGGCAGGTCAGCGCCGAGGGCGAGACGCGCCCGCTCCCCGACCCGTTCCTGGTCCTCGCCACGCAGAATCCGGTCGAGCTGGAGGGGACCTTCGCGCTCCCCGAGGCGCAGCTCGACCGCTTCCTGCTCCGGATCGAGCTGGGCTACCCGGAGGAGGAGGCCGAGCGACGCATCGCCGCGCGCCACCAGGCCTCGGCCGAGCCGCTGGATCGGGTCGAACCGGTGGCGAGCGCGGACGACGTCTCGGCCCTGCGCGACGCCGCGCGGCGGGTCCGCGTCAGCGAGGAGGTGGAACGCTACCTCGTCGCCCTGGTGCGGGCCACGCGCGACCACGAGGACGTTCGCCTGGGCGCCTCGCCGCGCAGCAGCGTGGCCCTCTACCGGGCCGCGCAGGCGCAGGCCCTGCTGGCCGGCCGCGACTTCGTCCTGCCCGACGACGTCCGCACACTGGCGCCGGCCGTCCTCGAGCACCGGCTCCTGCTCGACGTGGATCGGGAGCTGCGCGGGGCGAGCGTGGGCGGGGTGGTGGAATCGGTGCTGGAGCAGGTCCCGCTGCCGCTCGTCGACGAGTCCGGCTGAGCCCGGTGGGCGCCTGGGTCGCGGTCGCGGTCCTGATCGCCGTCCTGGCGGTGATCGCCTCCGCTCCCGGCGCGCTGCTCGTCGCGGTCGTCACGCTCCTCTACGCCTGGCTGACCCGGCTCTGGTCGCGCTTCGGCGTCCAGCGCGTCTCGTACGAGCGCCGGCTGGGAACGAGGCGCGCCGTGGCCGGCGACAGCGTGCCCCTCGACGTCACCATCTGGAACCGCAAGCCGCTGCCGCTCCCCTGGGTCGCGGCGGACGACCTGGTGACGGATGGGCTGCAGGTCCGGGAGCGCTCCCAGCTCGACCGCGACAACGAGGTCCAGGGCCGCCGGATCATGCACAACGCGTGGTCGCTCGCCTGGTACGAGCGCGTCGTGCGGCACTTCCACCTCGACGCGGTGCACCGGGGCGTGTACGAGTTCGGCCCCGTCCGCATCCGGGTCCGCGACATGCTCGGCCGCGACGCGGTCGAGGCGTCTCTGGAGCTGCCGGACCGCCTGGTCGTGGCACCGCCGGCCCTGCCCGTGCGACGCAGCGGCGACGAGTCCTCGCCCATCGGTGACCGGCGGGCGCGCCGCTCGCTCTTCGTGGATCCGGCACTCTACTCCGGGGTACGCCCCTTCCAGCAGGGGGACTCGCTGCGGCGCGTCCACTGGCGGGCGACGGCCAGGCTGGGCAAGCCCGTCAGCCGCCGCTACGAGCCGGCGCAGGGTCGCGAGGTGCTGCTCGCGCTCGACGTCCAGACGCTCCCCGGACCGCACTGGCAGATGACCTGGGACGAGGCCGCCTTCGAGGCGCTCTGCACGACGGCGGCGAGCACCGCGCGCCACCTGCTGGCGCAGGGTGCCAGCGTGGGCCTCGCGGCGGCCAGCTTCACCGGAACGCCGCAGCGCTACGCCTGGCTGGCTCCCCAGGCCTCCGCCAGCCAGCTGTCGCGCGTGGGGGGCCTGCTGGCCCGCATCGGGCCCATCAGCTCGGCCCCGTTCGGCGGCCTCCTGACCTGGCTCACGCGGCGGGTCGCGCCGGGTGCCACCCTCCTCGTCCTCTCCGCGCGCGACCCGCTCACCTTCATGCCGTCGCTGCGGCGCCTCCTCGCCAGCGGCTACGGCATCGAGCTCATCTCGACCGGCGCCGATGCGACCGATCATGTCCGGCGAGCGCGTGCCGGCGGTATCGGCGCGAGGTCCGCCTCCTTCAGCCCCGGACCGGAGCATCCGAATGCGATCGTCATGGGGCGCTAGGTACCTGCTCCCCGCCGCCCAGGTCGTGGCGGAGGGGAGCTGGCTGGCGGTTGCCTACGCCGCGCTCCAGGCGTTGACCGGCCAGCCAGCCTGGCTCGGGCCGTTGGAGCTGGCGGTCTTCGCCTGGGCGGGGATGGCGTGGGGCCGCCGTGGCAGCTTGCGAACGCCGTCGATCGAGGCCCTCGGGCTGCCGCTGCTCGCCCTGGCGGCCGGGACGCTCGGCTGGGTCATCGATCCCGGTGTCCGCCACGCCCTCCTGGCCGGTGACCCGCTGGTCGCCCTCGGTCTCCACGGTCCTGGCTGGCTGGCTGCCATCGCCTTCTGGCGTGGGGAGGTGCATCGGTCGCGCGAGGACGACGACGCGATCCAGGACCGCCTGCTGCGCTGGGCGATCCCGGGCCTGGCGATCCCGTGGGCGGTGGGGCACCTGGCCACGAATGGCGCACTGGAGCATGACTTTGCCGCGGCCGCCTTCATCGGCACCGTCTTCTTCGTGGCCTCGGCCTTCGTCGCCATGGGTCTCGCACGCCTCGAGGCGGTGCGCGCCTCGACGGGGAGCGACTGGCGCTCGAACCGCTCCTGGGTCGGCCTGGTGGTGATGGTGGCGCTGGCCGTGACGCTCGTCTCCGTGCCGGCCGCCGCCATGCTCGACGTTCCGGCGCGCAGCCTGATGGTCGCCCTGCTCGGGCCGCTGCAGAGCATCCTGCTCGTGCTGCTGCTGCTGGCCACGCCGATCATCGTGGTTGCCGCCGCCATCGCCGACATCGTCGGACCGCTGCTGCCGGAAGGGATCACCCTGGAGGGCCTCAGACTGCCCGAACTTCGGCGTCGACGGACGCCAGATCGTCAGCGCGGCGCCGGTGCTCATCTTCTACGTGGTGGTGGGCCTGATCCTGGCGGTGGAGCTCGCGATCGTCGCCGCCATCCTCTGGCTCCGCTGGCAGGAGCGCAAGCGGATGCGCATCGTGCTGCCCGATGCCTTCGAGGAACGCTCGATCGTTGTTCCCCCCGCCGCGGACACCGCGCCCCGGACGCGGGCGTCGAGACCCGCCCGACGCCGGCGCGCCACGGACCCGGTGGGCGTCTACCTGGAGGCGCTCGAGCTCCTGGAGCGGGACGGTCGCTGGGGGCGCCGGCCGCACGAGAGCCCGGCCGCCCACGCGGCGCGCTCGCAGCAGGAGGGCCTCGCCGCGCCGGCGCTGGGTCGCCTCGCCGCGGCGTACCAGCTGGCGCGCTACGCCGGCCGGCGCCTGCCGCAGGCCGAGACG
>CAVZPD010000019.1:0-26525 GCA_963777045.1 uncultured Chloroflexia bacterium | reverse complement strand
CGAGGTCAGCGAGCGCGACATCCACCACCACGCCGACATTGCGAGAGGCGGAACGGGCTTCATCATCGTGGGAGCCACGACGCCGGACATGAAGACCGGCCGCCCCACGGTGACCTGCCTGGTGGCCGACGGCGACAACTACATCCCCGGCCTGGCACGCCTTGCCGATGCCATGCACCGCTATGGCGCCAAGTGCGCCGTCCAGCTGCAGCACCCCGGCCGGCAATGCGCCATCCCGCGCTACAACACGCTGGGGGCCAGCGATCGCGTCCTGAAGCTCCCCTGGTCTGCCGGCCACGAGATCATCTACGAGAACGCGGAGGAGAAGGGCAAGCCGATTCGCGAGGCCTCCATCGCCGAGATCCTGGAGCTGGTGGACCTCTTCAGCGAGGCAGCCTGGCGGGTCAAGCAGGCCGGTTTCGACGCGGTGGAACTGCACGCCGCCCACGGCTACCTGCTCAGTGAGTTCATGTCGCCCTACCTGAACATGCGGACCGATCGGTTCGGCGGCAGCTTCGAGAACCGGATGCGCTTCCCGCTGGCGGTGATCGACTCCATCCAGAAGAAGTGCGGCCGTTCGTTCCCGGTGCTGGTGCGCTACTCGTTCGAGGAGTGGGTCGACGGCGGCCGGACCATGGAAGAGGCGCTTGAGACGGCACGCGTCCTGGAGCGGGCGGGCGTCGCCGCGCTGGACATCTCGCAGGGCATGCAGGAGAGCCCGGGCGCCGGTTTCGACCCGATGCAGTACCCGCAGGGCTGGGCCACGTACGCGGCCGAGGCCACGAAGGGCGCGGTGAAGATCCCGGTCATCACCAGCCACTCGCTGCGCGATCCGGAGTACTGCGAGCAGATCCTGGCCGAGGGGAAGACCGACCTGGTCGGACTCGCCCGCCAGCTGCTCGCCGACCCCTACTGGCCCGTCAAGGCGAAGTACGGGAAGCTCCGCTCCATCCGCAAGTGCATCTCGTGCCTGGGTGGCTGCTGGCAGGAGTCGCTGATGGCCAAGAAGGAGATCGCCTGCTCGATCAACCCCGCCTGTGGCAACCCTGCGTTCGCCGACATGGCTCGTTCGGAGACGCCCGTCCGCGTCGCCGTGGTCGGTGGCGGGCCGGCCGGCATGGAGGCGGCGCGGATCGCCACCGAGCGAGGGCACCTCGTCACCCTGTACGAGGCGTCCGGCGAGCTGGGCGGCGCCATGAAGTACGTCTGCCTGGTCCCCGGCAAGGAGAAGATGCGCTGGTACCTGGACTGGATCCGCGACCAGCTGCTCGACCTCCACGTGGAGCTCCGGCTCAACCACGCACCCACGCTCGACGAGCTGCGGGGGTACGACGTGGTGCTCAACGCGACGGGCGCCAGTTCCTACGTGCCGCCCGTGGTCGGCGACGCGTCACGCGTCGTCCCCTTCGAGGAGTCGATGGCCTGCCCCAAGGTCGCATGCGAGTGCCATCCGGGGGGACGCAAGATGCGAAAGCTCGGCCAGCGGGTCCTGCTCTGGGGCGACAGCTACGCCGCTGCCGACACGGCGGCCTTCCTGGGCAGCATCGGCAAGGAAGTGACCATCGTCACCGAGAACCGCGAGTTCGCTGCCGACGTCGAGGTCATCCACATGTACGTCCTGCGCAAGCGCTTCGCCCAGGGCGACGCAGAGGTCCTGCATTCCAAGGCGTTCAAGCACCCCGTCCGCGTCCTGACGAGCACGACCGTGGCCGAGATCCGCGAGGGCGAAGTGGTCCTCCGCAACAGCGAATTCGCCTTCTCCACGATCGCAGTCGACGACGTCGTCACCTGCCATACCCGGCCGGTCACCGAGCTCTTCGAGGAGCTGCGGGCGGCGGGCGTGAACGTGCTCAACGTCGGCGACTCGGTGGAGCCGCGCAACCTGTACCACGCCGTGCGCGAGGGCGCTGCATTCGGCCTGGCGGTCGACGAGCATCGGCTCTTCAATCCCAACGGCGCCATCCTGGACGAGGTGCCGATCGACGTCCTCGGCCAGCTGATCCGCGATGAGGGCCCGTCCTACACGGCACAGCGGATGCGCGAGCTCCTGGGCGAGGAGGTTGCGACCAGCTGATCGCGCCCTGTCCCCAGCGGTCGATAGATCGCACGGATCGCGCCCCGCCGGCGTTTCAGGCGCAGGAACGCGCGGTCTGTCGGTGCCCCGTGTGCTTGAGCGGCACCAACCGGGTCGCTTCAGGCTCCGCCTGCACCGATAGATCGGCCAGACCCCAGCCCGAATCCTCGTCCGGGTTGCAAGCGTTCGATCTATCGGACGATCACGCCAGGTCAGTCGTCCGCGTAGAAGACCCCGTCCAGCGCGCCCCAGGCTGCTGCGCTGAAGATGGCGCAGGCCGTCCGGGCGCGCGCGAACTCGCCATCGCTGAGCTGATCGATGCGTTCGGCGAGCATGGCCGGCTCATCGGTCTCGACGGCGTGCACGCGGAAGTACTCCTGCGCAGGTCCGTCGACGGTGCCGGCGTAGTGCTCGCGCAGGCCGTCCAGCTTGCTCTGGGCCGTGGCCGGCTGCTGGACCTCGAAGCTGTAGAGGGCCCCCAGCGCCTCGGGGACCGATGCGAACGCGTTCTCGCCGACCGCCAGCAGCGTCTGGCTCTGGGGCCGATGCATCTCGCCGGCGGCGCGGACTCCCATCGCGCCGCGGAAGCGCGTCCAGAGCTCGTCGTGCTCTCGCTCCTCGGCGGCATAGTCAGCCAAACCGATGCGGTCCCAGCCACGGTCGAGCGCCGCGATGAAGGGGGCCCATTCCGCGGCGTAGTCGGCCAGTCGCTCGATGGGTAGCTCCCCGGCGCGCCAGGCCTTGTAGAACGGGTGCTCGTTGAGGTCGTGGCGGCTGACGATCTCGTCCAACTGGTCGATGCGGGAGCTCATCGGTTCTCCTTGGCTGACGGTACCTGACTCCCCCGTGCGGGGAAGGCTAGCGGAAAGGCCGTTTCGTCCGCTCTGGCCATAATGGGCGCGTGACCCATGAGTACACGCTCCTCGTCGGGGGACGGGTGATCCGTGGCGGCGCTGCGCCGGACGCCACGGCCATCGCCTGGGCGGCCGACACGATCCTGGCCATCGGCAGCGACGAGGAGGTCCGTGCGATCTCGCGGGGTGACTCGCGTATCGTCGACCTCGCCGGGGCGACGGTCATGTCGCCCGAGAGCGGGCCGGCGCTCGAAGCTGGCGGGCCGGCGGACCTTGCGATCCTGGCCGACGGTCGTGCTGTGGCCGTTGTCCGCGGCGGACGGGTGGTGAGTGGCTCGCTCGACGACCTCCACGTTCCTGGCCGGCATGGCCCGGCGTCACCTCCGGATGCGGCGTCACCTCCGGATGCGGCGTCACCTCCGGATCGATAGATCTCCAACTCTGGACCCGAAGGGTGATTCGGGACCGCATTCGGCAGATCTATCGGTGCACGGTACGCATGGAAGGTCCCCTCGGGCGCGTTCTGGGCTCAGCACGTACCGATAGATCGGTCAAACCACGGCCCGGACGAGCACCCAGGCACGATCTCGAAGATCTATGGTCGCGGGCCGGGGTTCGGGGCATACGCCGACAGGCACCGAAAGGCGGGGAGTGGAGCGGGAGACGGGGTTCGAACCCGCGACATCCACCTTGGGAAGGTGGCACTCTGCCAACTGAGTTACTCCCGCCGGCGCCCGCATTCTAGCGCGGCCCCCCGTCCGCGCCAAGGATCGCGGCGAACCTTTGCATAGGGGCGCGCGTACTCATCAGCAGATGACCCCTCCCCAGCCGATGCCGAACGTCCCGCGCGTCGCCCTGGCCGTGATCTGCGGCCTGGTGCTGCTGCTGGCGGGCTGCGGCGAGACGCCACCCAGCGCCACCGCCTCGCCCCCCGCGAGCGTCGAGGAGAGCCTCCCAGCCGGCTCCGCGGCGCCCCTCCCCGAGGTCGAGCTACCCGGCGAGATATCGACAGACGCCTACCGGCAGCACCTGGACGAGCTGCAGCGGATCGCGGACGAGAACGACGGCGTGCGCACCGTTGGCACGGCCGGCTACCAGGCATCGGTCGAGTACGCAATAGCCCAGCTGCAGTCGTTCGGCTACCACGTCGTCACGCCCACCTTCCGGATGCCGACCTTCCGGGAGGTGCCGGGTTCGACCATCGAGGTCCAGGACGGCGGCACGGTGTTCGCCGCCCCGGAGGAGTTCAGGGCGATGATCTTCTCGGCGAGCGGCGCCGTGACCGCGAGGGTCGCAACCGTCGGCTACCCCGGCTCGCCGGGCGGCGAGGGCAACCAGGGGTGCAACGCCGATGACTGGGCCGATTTCCCGTCCGGCGCCATCGCCCTGACGCCGCCGGGCCACTGCCTCCGACGGGACGAGGCGATCCTGGCCCAGGACGCCGGTGCCGTCGCCCTGGTCGTCGCCTACCGCGACCGGGAGGCAGGGGAGGTCCTGCGTCCCACCCTGATCCGCCCGGACCAGATCCGGATCCCCGTCATCTCTGCCGCCGGCGCCGTCGGCGACGCGCTCACCGACGCAGCCGATGCCGGCACGGAGGTACGGCTCGCCGCGCAGACGGCGATCGAGCAGGCGACGGTGCGCAACGTCATCGCGGAGTCGGAGGCGTCATCGGACCGCGTGGTGATGGTCGGCGCGCACCTCGACTCGGTGCACGATGGGCCGGGCATCAACGACAACGGCTCGGGGACCGCTGCCGTACTGGAGATCGCCCGGCTGCTGGCCGGCAGCCAGCAGCCCGCAACGCTCCGCTTCGCCCTCTGGGCGGGGGAGGAGCTCGGCCTCTACGGCTCGGGCAGCTACGTGCAGGGGCTCAACTCCGGCGAGCAGGGCGCGATGGCGGCGTATCTCAACGTGGACATGCTCGGCTCACCGAACGGCGTCCCCTTCGTCTACCGCGATGCCGCTGCCGCGCCGGGCTCGAAGGCGATCGGCGACTTCCTTGCCGGCTGGCTGGAGGCCAACGGCGCAGGGGCCGAGTTCGAGGACCTGGGTGGCGGGTCGGATCACTACTTCTTCGAGCAGGCGGGGATCCCGACCGGCGGCATCTTCTCGGGGGCGACGGAGGTCAAGCGTCCAGCCCAGGCATCGGCCTATGGAGGGCAGGCGAATGAGCCGATGGATCCTTGCTACCACCTTGCCTGCGACAGGGTGGACAACGTCGACGTCGAACGGGCCGTCCTGTACGCGACGGACGTCGCGAGCGCGATGCTGCTCATCGCGCGAGGAGAGCTTCTCGCCGGTCCCTAGTGCGCCGCCTCGGGCTCGAGGTGCCGGACGCGATTGGCCAGCGCGTTCATCACCTGCTGCGCGACCTCGGGGAACTCGTCCATCAACGAGTGGAAGTCGCGATGCGTCACCACCAGCAGCTTGCTCGCCTCCTCGGTCGTGACGGTGGCGGTTCGTGGGCCCCCGTCGACGAGCGCGATCTCGCCGAAGAAGTCTCCGGGACCCAGCGTGTTGAGGCGGTCGCCGTTGCGGTCGACAGCGACGTGGCCGGTGACCAGGATCATCATGTCCGACCCGGACTCACCCTGCCGCATCAGCACCTTGCCGCCCGCCACGTCCACCTCGTCGGCCAGCTCGCCGAGCCGTCGGAGCTGCTTGCCGCCGAAGGCGCTGAAGAGCGGAATCCGATGCAACAGTTCGAGCTTCTCGTCCTTGGCCACGCCATCTCTCCTCAGGGTGCGGGCAGGATACCCGGTCCCACCCGCGGATTGAAGGCCCGATGCCGTCGCAGCCTCAATCGTCGTTCAGGAGGAGGCGCCGGTAGGAGTCGTGACGCTCCGCCGGGATCGCGCCTGCCTCGACCGCCGCGCGGACGGCGCAGCGAGGCTCCTCCAGGTGCCGGCAATCGTTGAAGGCACAGCCGCCCAGGTACGGCCCGAACTCCGGGAAGCTCCAGGCCAGCTCGTTCGGCGGGATCTGCCACAGGCCCAGCTCGCGCAGGCCGGGGGTATCGGCGACGTAGCCGCCCCGTCCCGAGACGATCGGATGCAGCTCGGCCATGGTGGTCGTGTGCCGTCCCTTGTGCACGGCTCCGCTCACGTCACCGGTGTCGATGTGCAGGCCCGGCTGGATGGCGTTGAGGAGCGTCGACTTCCCGACGCCGGAGGGCCCGGTCACCACGCTCGTCCCGGCGCTCAACCGGTCCGCCAGCGACTCGACGCCGATCCCCTCGCGCGCCGACACGTAGTGCACCGGGTAGCCGATGCGCTCGTAGAGCCCGAAGATCCGCCGCGCCTTCTCCAGGCCGACGAGATCCACCTTGTTGGCCACCACCACGGCGGCGACCTCGTTGTGCTCGGCCACGACCAGGAAGCGGTCGAGCATGCGCAGGTGCGGCATCGGGTTGGCGCAGGCGAAGACGACAAGGACCTGGTCGACGTTGGCGACGAGCATGTCCTCCTTCCAGCTGCCCCGGGGGCCTGGCTGGCGGCGGCTGAACCGGCTGCGCCGTGGCTCGACCTCCTCGATCATGCCGTTCGATTCGTCGAGCAGGACGACACGGACCCGGTCGCCGATGACGGCCAGGTCGCTGCTCTGACGGTCCTTCTTCACACGACCGCGGAGGCGGCACTCGATGTCGCGGCCGTCATCGGTCCTGACGGTGTAGAAGCCGCTGCGGGCGCGCAGGATCACGCCGGACAGGGTGTCTGGGACTGCGGACGTCGCCGCGGCCACGGGTGCGGATGGCAAGGCTGAATCTCCACTCGGGGGAACTGGATCTGGGCGGGTGGAGCGCGCCCTGCGCGAGCCGGGTTCGGGGGCTCGGCTGCTCAGCGTCTCAGCGTCTCAGCGACGAGCGGGAGCCTCGGTCAGGCGAGGGCGCGCAGGCGGAACAATGGTCATCGCTTCGCGCTCCTTTCACCTGCGGGCTGGTCGGTGAAGGGACGGTACCCGCTCTCGCGGCGGGGTGTCAATCGGTCCGCGCTAGCATGTGCACCCATGGACGATCTGGCGCGCCGCTACATCCTCCTCTGCCTGCGCCTCGGGCGGCTCGTCCCTGACTTCGTGGACAGCTACAACGGCCCGGAGGAGCTGCGGGCGGTTGTGGAGGGCGAACCGGAGCCTATGGCCGCGGAGCTCCATGACGAGGCGATGTCGCTGCGCGCCCTGGCCAGCGAGCTGCTCGCCGGCGACGACGCGGAGCGGCGGCGGGGACGCTGGATGGACGGCCAGCTGCGTTCGATCGCCGTCCAGGCGCGGCGCGCCGGCGGCGAGGAGATCGCCTACCTCGACCTGGTCGAGCAGCTGTACGGCATCCGGATCGTCGCCGTGCCGGAGGTCGACCTGCGGACTGCGCGCCGGCGGCTGGACGGGGCTCTGCCGGGGACCGGCGACCTGGCCGGGCGGCTGCAGGCCTATCGCGAGACGCTGCGCCTGCCGCCGGAGAGCGTGGTCGGCGCCATTCGGTCGTCCGCTGATCGCTTCCGGGCGCTCACCAGTCGCGACTTCGAGCTGCCCGCCGACGAGGGGATCGACTGGGACGAGACGCGCGACAAGCCGTGGGGTGCGGAGGCGAGGTTCACCGGCCGAGGCCGGACGCGTATCGTCGTGAACCTGGACCTGCCGGTGGAGGTCCCCGGCGCCGCCTACCTGGCCTCGCACGAGGCCTATCCGGGCCACCATGCCGAGCATGCGATCAAGGAGCAGACCCTCGTCAAGCGCGGCGTGGCGGAGGCCACCATGCGGACCATGAACACGCCCGAGGCGATGCTGGCCGAGGGCCAGGCCGACGTGGCCCGCGAGGTGGTGATGAGCAACCGGGAGCTCGAGGGCGAGCTGGCACGCATCGGGCGCGAGGCTGGCATCGACGGCGACTGGGCGCGCGCCGTCGAGCTCCTGCTGGCGGTGAAGGAGCTCGAACCGGTCGTGGGAAACGCCGCCATCCTGCTGCACCACGAAGGGCGGCCCGTGGATGAGGTGCGGGCCTGGACGAGGGAGATGTCCGCCCTCGACGAGCATCGGCTGGAGCACACGTTCCGGGGCCTGCTCCATCCCCTCTACCGGACCTACCCCTTCACCTACACCGAGGGCGCGCGGCTGATCCGCAGCTGGCTGCAGCTGGTCGGCCAGACGGCCGGCTTCTGGCGACTGCTGTCGGAGCAGATCTCGCCCGCGCAGCTCCTCGTGGAGCTCGAGGCCGCGAATCAGGCGTGAGTGACCCGCGCGTCCGGCGAGCGACCGCGCGCGACCTGGCGGCGATGCTGGTTCTGAAGCAACGCGCCGGAGCTGCCGCGTGGCAGCACATCCTCCCGCTCGAGGTGCTCCGGAGCCTCGGCATGCCGGAGCGCTGGACGGATGCCGTCCGAGCGCCGGGTCCCCGCACAGGCGCCCTGGTGGCCGAGCTCGATGGCGCAGTGGCCGGCTTCGCCATCACCCGTCCATCGGACGACGCCGATGCCGCTCCCTCTACCGGGGAGCTCGACGGCTTCTATACCGATCCCGACGCCTGGGGCCGTGGCGCCGGCCGCGCCCTGATGGCCGCAGCGATCGATGCGCTGCGGAACGCGGGCTTCGACGATGCCACCCTGTGGACAGCCACCGAGAACCATCGGCCCCGCGCCATCTACGAGCGAGCCGGTTGGCAGGCCGATGGCGTGGTCCGACGCCGGACCATTGGCGGGACCGAGTTCGAGGAGGTTCGCTACCGGCGCGCTTTGCCCCCGAGCTGATGCCGCAGACCAGCGGTTGCCATACGTCCGCCAGGGGAGCGTTATCTCGCCTTCCGCCATCAATCGGCCGCCAAGCGCTCGCAGGGCGAGCGCTTGGCAGATCGCGGATCTCCCCGCGTGCTCGGGGCGCCGTCGCGCGAGCGCAGCGGCATCGGTCCAACCTGGCTAACGCTCGTCATCCGGTCGCATGGCGATGAAGGAGTGGCGGAAACCGGGTTAGCGCTCGGCTCGTGAACGTATGGCGACTGTCCTGGTCGGCCCTGCCGGAGTTGACCGCGGAGCGCGAATCCGGGATCATGAGCAGGCAAAGCCGACCCAAGGAGTCAGGATTCCTGACGACCGTCCCTGAGCAGCTCCGAATCGAGGAACGATGGCGATCCCCAACCAGGCCCTGAAGCAGATCCCCGACAGCTACAAGTACGGCTGGCACGATGCCGAACAGCCGCTGCCCGTCTTCAAGAAGGGACTCGACGCCGAGGTGGTGGCGGAGATCAGCCGCATCAAGGCGGAGCCGGAGTGGATGACGAGCCTGCGCCTGAAGGCCTACCGCCACTTCGAGTCGCGCCCGCTTCCCACCTGGGGCGGCGACATGACGGGGATCGATTTCCAGGACATCTACTACTACGTCACCGGCACCGGCAAGTCGGCGCAGAGCTGGGACGACGTGCCCGACTACATCCGCCGCACCTACGACCGGCTGGGGATCCCCGAGGCGGAGAAGAAGTACCTCGCCGGGGTCGGCGGCCAGTACGACTCCGAGGTCGTCTACCACAACATCCGGTCGGAGCTCGAGGCGCAGGGCGTCATCTTCATGGGCACCGACCAGGGCCTCAGGGAGCACCCGGAGATCTTCAAGGAGTACTTCGGGACCGTCATCCCCGCCAACGACAACAAGCTCGCCGCGCTGAACACCGCCGTATGGAGCGGCGGCAGCTTCATCTACGTCCCGAAGGGCGTCCACGTCGAGCTGCCGCTGCAGGCCTACTTCCGGATCAACACCGAGAACATGGGCCAGTTCGAGCGGACGCTGATCATCGCCGACGAGGGTTCGAGCGTGCACTACGTCGAGGGCTGCACCGCCCCCACCTACAGCACGGCCAGCCTGCACAGCGCGGTGGTGGAGATCATCGTCAAGAAGGGCGCGCGCGTTCGCTACACGACCATCCAGAACTGGAGCCACAACGTCTACAACCTCGTGACCAAGCGCGCCGTCGCGTACGAGGACGCGGTGATGGAGTGGGTCGACGGCAACCTCGGGTCGCATCTGACCATGAAGTACCCGTCCATCTACCTGATGGGCGAGCGGGCGCACGGCGAGGTGCTCTCCATCGCCTTCGCCGGCGACGACCAGCACCAGGACGCCGGCGGCAAGGTGATCCACGCCGCGCCGAACACCACCAGCCTGATCACCTCCAAGTCGATCAGCAAGGGCACCGGCCGCACCAGCTACCGGGGACTGGTCAAGGTCTACCCCGGCTGTGCACGATCGAAGTCCACGGTTCGCTGCGACGCGCTGATCCTCGATGACGAGGCGCGCTCCGACACGTATCCGTACATGGAGATCGACGAGGAGGACGTCACCATCGGTCACGAGGCCACGGTCTCCAAGGTCGGTTCGGAGCAGCTCTTCTACCTCATGAGCCGCGGCCTGTCCGAGGCGGAGTCGAGTGCCATGATCGTGAACGGCTTCATCGAGCCGATCGTCAAGGAGCTGCCGATGGAGTACGCGGTCGAGATGAACCGCCTCATCCAGCTCCAGATGGAAGGCGCGGTCGGCTAGCCCGATGACGTTGAAGACCGATGCCGCGACGGCTCCCGCCGTCGCGGCGATTGACGCCGGTGCCATCTCCGCCATCTCCGATCGCCTGGGCGAGCCCGACTGGCTCCGCCAGCTGCGGGCCACGTGGTGGCAGCGCGTCGAGGCGACGCCGCCGCCCACCGGCCAGGAGGAGGAGTGGCGTCGCACCTCGCTGACCGAGCTGCCGCGCGACGCGGCCCTGCTGGTCGATGCCCCGCGGGTCCGCTGCGAGCTCGACGAGGAGCTCCTCGCGCGCGGTGTCGTCTTCGCCGACCTGCGCGACGCCGTCGTGTCGCATCCGGATCTCGTTCGGAAGTGGCTCGGCCAGCGCGAGACGACCCCCACCCACGCGCACTTCTGGGCCATGGCGCACGCGGCCTGGACCGGCGGCACCTTCCTCTACGTCCCCGACGGGGTCGAGGTTGATACGCCTCTGGTCGCCAGCGCGCAGCTGCCCGAGGGGGAGCTGGCGTGGTTCCCGCTGACGCTGGTGGTGGCGGGTGTGGACAGCAGCGTGACGCTGCTCGAACAGACCGCCTCGCCCGATGGGAGCCGCAGCTGGTACGGCGGCGTGGTCGACCTGGTGGCGCAGCGCGGCGCCAGGGTGCGCTACGCGAACCTGCAGCAGCTGGGCAACGGCGCCTGGAACATCGGCGCGAAGCGCGTCGAGGTTGGCCAGGACGCGGACGTCACGACGCTCAACGCCGAGGTCGGCTCATCGGTCACCAAGGTTGGGCTGGACGTTCGGATGACCGGTGCCGGGGGCACGTCTCGCCTGCTGGGCCTGCTCGCCGCGGGCGGGAAGCAGCACATCGACATCGACAGCCTGCAGGACCTCATCGGTTCACATACCACCTCCGACCTGCTCTACCTCTCGGCGCTCTACGACGAGGCACGTGCCGCGTTCTACGGCGTGACGCGGGTGGAGCACCAGGCCAAGGCGACGAGCAGCTACCAGGAGTGCCGCAACCTCCTGCTCAGCCCGCATGCCGGCGCCGAGCCGATCCCGGTCCTGGAGATCGAGACGAACGACATCCTGCGCTGCGGTCACGGGGCGACGGCCGGTGCCATCGACCCGGTGCAGCGTTTCTACGCGCAGTCGCGCGGACTCTCGGAGGACGAGGCCGAGCGCATGATCGTGCGCGGCTTCTTCGAGCAGGTCCTGGCCCAGATCCACACCGAGCTGATCCGCGATCGCGTGCTCACCGCGCTCGCCCCACGCATCGGCGAGAGCGAAGAGGTGGCGCCGTGAGCGCGCCCAGCTCGGGTTTCATCACCGGCCTGCAGGCATCGGCCTTCACCCCGGGCACCGTCAGGGTCGTCGAGGTCGAGGGTCGTTCGGTGTGCGTGGGCCTGACCGAGGACGGCCAGTGGGGTGCCATCGACAACGTCTGCACCCACGACGGCGGCGTGCTGGGCGAGGGGGAGCTGGACGAGTCAGCGGTCGAGTGCCCGCGGCACGGCGGCCGCTTCGACCTGTTCACCGGACGCGTCCTCTCGCTGCCCCCCGTCCGCCCGGTGGCGGCCTACCGGGTTCGCGTCGAAGATGGAGCGGTGGTGGTGGACCTGCCATGAAACTCTCGACCCGCGCCGAGTACGGCATCCGCGTCCTGGTGGCGCTGGCCCGTGCCGAAGGGCAGGGACCGCAGTCGCTGGCCGTGGTGGCGCGGGCGGAGAAGCTGCCGCACGCCTACCTGGAGCAGCTGGTTGGCGACCTGCGACGCGCCGGGCTGGTCACCGCTACGCGGGGCAAGGCCGGCGGTTACGCCCTGTCCCGGCCGGCGGCCTCGGTGAGCCTGGTCGAGGCGGTGCGAGCCCTGGACGGCCCGCTGCTGGAGATGCCGTGTGCCGGCGTCGACAACCTGGAGGTCTGCGACCGGCCGCAGGACTGCAGCGTCCACGAGGTCTTCCAGCGCGTCCACACCTCGCTCGAGGACACGCTCTCGGCCACGACACTGGCGGAGATCGCCGCGGCGGCCGGTGGACCGCCATACCCCATGCAGGTGCGGCGACGCCGCGCCCTGCAGCACGAGCAGATGACAACCAGCGCGGCTGGCGGTCCCACGCCGGGCCCGGCCGCGGCCACGCGATAGACGCTTAGGAGCAGATGACGACGCACATGACCGACGAGCTCGAGATCCGCGGCCTGCAGGTCAGCATTGCCGGCAAGAAGATCCTCAAGGGCCTGGACCTGTCCGTGAAGCAGGGAGAGGTCCACGCGCTGATGGGCCCGAACGGGTCGGGCAAGACCAGCCTCGCCTACACGCTGATGGGCCACCCCGACTACCGCGTCGATGCCGGCACGGTCACCTGGCGCGGCGAGGATCTGCTGACCATGCCCCCCGACAAGCGAGCCCGCGCCGGGCTCTTCCTGGCGTTCCAGTACCCGAGCGCCATTCCCGGCGTGACCGTCGCCAGCTTCCTGCGCAACATCTTCAACGCCGTGCATCACCCCAAGCGCGAGGCGGAGGAGCAGTCGGGCGGTGGCGTGCCGAAGTACACCGGCATCCCGTTGGCGAAGTTCCGCAAGCTCCTCGAAGAGAAGATGAAGCTCCTCCACATGGATCCCGGCTTCTCCACCCGCTACGTCAACGACGGCTTCTCCGGCGGCGAGAAGAAGCGCCTGGAGATGCTCCAGATGGCCATCATCTCGCCGAAGATGGCGATCCTGGACGAGACCGACTCGGGGCTCGACATCGATGCGCTGCGCAACGTGGCCGAGGGCATCAACGCGACCCTCTCGCCGGAGATGGGAGTGCTGATGATCACGCACTACCAGCGCATGCTGAACTACGTGAAGCCGCAGTTCGTGCACGTGCTCCTGAACGGCCGGATCGTGATGTCCGGCGGCGAGGAGCTGTCGCACCAGCTGGAGGCGAACGGCTACGACTGGGTCCGCGACCAGGTGGGCCTGCCGGAGGGCACGTCCGATGAGGCGGACGCGTCGGCCGAGCCCGTGGCGGAGCACGTCTAAACTAGACCGATGGCAATCGAGCCGGCAGTCCGCGCCACCCCTGGGGGCTTCTCCGGTTCGGCGCTGCGCGCCGACTTCCCGGTCTTCGAGAATCCAACGGCGACCGGCAAGCGGCTGGTCTTCCTTGACGCGGCCGCATCGGCGCCCAAGCCGCGGGCCGTCATCGATGCCGTGGCCGATACCTACGCCCACCACTACGCCAACGTGCACCGCGGCATCTACGAGCTGAGCGAGGACGCCACGAACCGCTTCGAGGGGGCGCGCCGCAAGGTGGCCGCCTTCATCGGCGCACCATCGGAGCGCGAGGTCGTCTTCGTCCGCAACGCGACCGAGGCGATCAACCTGGTCGCCTACAGCTGGGGCCGGACCAACGTCGGCGCCGGCGACCTGGTCGTCACCACCCAGCTCGAGCATCACGCCAACATCGTGCCGTGGCAGCAGCTGACCCGTGAGGTCGGCGCACGCCTGGAGTACGTGGAGCTCACCGACGACGGCCTGCTCGACATGGACGACCTCCGCGCGAAGCTGGCCCACGGCCCGAAGCTGCTGGCCGTCGCGCAGGTCAGCAACGCACTCGGCACCATCAACCCGGTCGACGAGATTACCCGCATGGCCCACGAGGCCGGCGCCCTGGTGCTCGTCGACGCGGCGCAGTCGGCGCCGCACATGGCGGTCGACGTGCAGCAGATCGGCTGCGACTTCCTGGCGCTCTCCGGGCACAAGATGCTGGGACCGTCGGGGGTCGGCGCGCTGTGGGGCCGTCGCGAGCTGCTCGACGCCATGCCGCCCTTCATGACCGGCGGCAGCATGATTCTGCGCGTCACGCTCGAGGGCGCAGAGTGGAACTCGGTGCCCGCCAAGTTCGAAGCGGGCACGCCTGCCATCGCCGAGGCGGTGGGCCTGGGCGCGGCCATCGACTACCTCAACGACCTGGGCATGGACCGCGTCCGCGAGCACGAGCGCTACCTGTTCGAGCACGCCTGGCGGGCCCTTGGCGAGATCCCGGGCGTTCGCCGCCTCGGCCCCGACGACCCCGAGATCCACGCCGGCGTGATCAGCTTCGTGCTGGACGAGGCGCACCCGCACGACGTGGCGACGATCTTCGACCACGAGGGCGTGGCGGTCCGCGCCGGCCACCACTGCGCGCAGCCGGTGATGCTGCGCTACGACATCCCGGCCACCACGCGCGCCAGCTTCTACGTCTACAACGACCTGGACGACGTTGAGGCGCTGGGCGGGGCCGTCCGCGCGGTGCAGCGGATCTTCGGCGGGCAGGGCTGACGATGGACAACCTCTACCGCGACTTCATCCTCGAGCACTACCGAAACCCGCACAACAAGGGCGCGCTCGATCCGCACGACCTGCACTTCGCCGATTCGAACCCGACCTGCGGCGACGAGATGAGCATGACCCTGCTCCTCGACGCGGAGAAGCAGCAGATCGCCGACGTCGCCTTCGACGGGCGCGGCTGCGCGATCAGCCAGGCATCGGCCTCGATCCTGACCGATGAGCTGCGCGGCAAGTCGCTCGACGAGATCAGGGCCATGGATCCCAAGGAGCTGCTCGATGAGCTCGGCGTGCCCATCGGGCCGGCTCGCCTGAAGTGCGCCCTCCTCTCGTACAAGGTGCTGCAGGGTGCCGTGCACGGCGGCGAGGTTGCCTGGCCGGAAGCCGCGGAGGCGGCGGTATGAGCCGCACCTTCATCGGTCGCAGGGTCTCCTGCCTGCAGTCGACCGGGCGCTGTACGGGCTGAGCCTTTTCCGCCAGGCCCGACAACCGCCAGACCGATGCCGGGGCTCGCGCCCCGGACCCCACGAGGAAGTCCAACCGACATGAACAGCTCCCAATCACCCGTACGCCAGGTCACCACCGCAGAGGCGATCCAGCTCGCCGGACAGGGGCACCGCGTGCTCGACGTTCGCGAGCAGCACGAGTGGGACGCCGGCCACGTTACCGGCGCGACGCTGATCCCGCTGGCCGAGCTGCCGTCGCGCTTCGCTGCCGAGCTGCCGGACCGCGACGCGCCAATCCTGCTGCACTGCCACTCCGGCGCACGCTCCGGTCGTGCGGCCGTGTTCCTGGCGCAGCAGGGCTACCGCAACCTGGTCAACATGGCGGGGCTGGTCAACGACTGGCCGCGGCTCGGTGGGCCGTGGGAGGCTCCGGCCGCGCTCCTCAGCCCGTCGCAGGCGCGCCGCTACTCGCGCCAGACGCTCATCCCGGAGATCGGGGCGAAGGGCCAGCGCCGGCTGCTCGACTCGAAGGTGCTGCTCATCGGCGCCGGGGGACTCGGCTCACCGGTGGCGCTCTACCTGGCGGCGTCGGGAATCGGCACCATCGGCCTGGTCGATGACGACGTGGTCGACGAGTCGAACCTGCAGCGCCAGGTGGTCCACACAGCGGATCGTATCGGCCAGCCCAAGACGGCGTCGGCACGCGTCACGCTGGAGGCGCTCAACCCGGAGACACACGTGGTGGAGCACCGCGAACGCCTCTCGGCGGAGAACGTCGAGCGGCTGATTGCCGGGTACGACGTCATCGTCGACGGGACGGATAACTTCGATACGCGCTACGTCCTCAACGACGCGGCGGTCAGGCTGCGCAAGCCGGTCGTGCATGGGTCGATCTACCGCTGGGACGGACAGGTGACCACCTTCGTCCCGTTCGAGGGACCGTGCTACCGCTGCATGTACCCGACCCAACCACCGGAGGAGCTGGCACCGGCCTGCGCGGTGGCGGGCGTCCTCGGCGTGCTGCCGGGTATCGCCGGGATGCTGCAGGCGAACGAGGTCTTCAAGCTGCTGTTGGGGGTGGGCGAGACGCTGGCCGGACGGCTGCTGATGTTCGACGCCATGAGCACCGAGTTCAACGAGGTCAGGGTCTGGCGCGACCCGGCCTGCCCCGCCTGCGGCAGCGGCGCGCTGCGGTCCGAGGCGGCGGCCGGTCAGGCGGTGTCCGCATGAGCACCGTGCGCATCCCCCCGGTCCTGCGCGAGAACGTCAACGGGCAGCGAACGGTGGACGCCAGCGGCGCGACCGTCTCCGCCGTGCTCGCCGATCTGTTCGCCGCCTACCCGGCGCTGCGCGACCGCGTGACGGAGAACGGCGAGCTCTCCCGCTTCGTCAACGTCTACGTCAACGACCGCGACGTCCGCTACCGCGACGGGCTGGATACGGCGGTGGGGCCGGACGACACGGTCATCCTCCTGCCCGCCATGGCCGGTGGCTAGCGCCGGGCCGATGATCCAGCGCGCCGCCGCCGCCTCCTCCGGCACCTACCCGGACCTCGTCGCGGCCATCGGCCACACCCCCATGGTCGAGCTCCGCCGGCTGGCGGAGGGCTCGGGCGTACGCATCTTTGCCAAGCTGGAGGGCGCCAATCCGTCCGGCTCGGTGAAGGATCGAATCGCGCGGGCGATGATCGACGAGGCCCGCGCGAGCGGAGCCCTGCGGCCGGGGCAGACCATCCTGGAGCCATCGAGCGGCAATACCGGGATCAGCCTGGCCATGATCGGCGCCCTGCTGGGACACCCCGTGCGCATCGTCCTGCCGGACAACACGACGGCCGAGCGCTCGCAGCTCCTGCAGCTCTACGGTGCGCAGATCGTCTACTCGCCCGGCGCGGAAGGCTCGAACGGGGCGATCCGCATGGCAGAGGGCCTGGCGGCCGAGGACCCGTCCCTCTTCATGCCGTTCCAGTACGGCAACGACGCCAACCCGCGGGCCCACGAGCAGGGGACCGGGCCGGAGGTCCTGGCCGCCGTCCCGGAGGTGGACGTCTTCGTGGCCGGCCTCGGCACCGGCGGGACGCTGACGGGCGTGGGACGCTACCTCAAGCGTGAGCGACCGGGAGTCCGGGTGGTCGCCGCCGAGCCACTTCCCGGCGAGCAGGTGCAGGGGCTCCGCAACCTGGCCGATGGCTTCGTGCCGCCGATCCTGGACGAGTCCGTGCTCGACGACCGTTTCCTGGTCAGCAACCGCGACGCGCTGATCGGCCTCCGCCGCCTGATGCGCAGCGAGGGCATTTTCGCCGGTCTCTCCTGCGGCGCCGCGATCCACGTCGCCATGCGCGTGGCGCGCGAGATGGACGGCGGCAGCCTGGTGGTGCTGCTGGCCGATGGCGGCTGGAAGTACCTCTCCACCGGCCTCTGGACCCGCGACCTGGACGAGCTCGAGGACGAGCTCGAGGGCTCGCTCCTGTGGTGACCGCGGACACGCTGCGCATCCCGCGGGCGATCGCCGAGGAGCTGCTTGCACACGCCCGCGCGGGCCTCCCGAACGAGGCGTGCGGCATCGTTGCCGGCTCCCAGGTCGACGGAACGGCCGTCGGCTTCCACCCGACCCGCAACGAGGAAGCGTCGCCGCTGCGCTACAGCGTCCACGGCGAGGACCTGGTGCGGATCACCTTCGAGATCGAGGAGGCCGGGCAGGACCTGCTGGCCATCTTCCACTCGCACACGCGATCGCCGGCCGTGCCGTCGCCCACCGACATCCGCACCGCCATGTACCCCGATGCCTTCTACCTGCTGGCGACCCTTGCCCGGCCCGACGATCCGCCGCAGCGGGCGCTGCGTGCGTGGAAGATCCCCCGGGGCGAGGCGGTCGAGGTCCGCCTGGAGGTCGTCTAGCCCGGTTCCCGCAGCGCCACGCTGCCGGCCCCGAGGTCGATGACGGCGTCGACGGCCGGGCTGTTCTCCTCACCGCCTGAGCGGTAGCTGAGGACGTAGATGCCCTCGTTCGGCGGGGGCAGCCAGCGCGCGGAGGCCATGGGACCGGGGAGGGGCGCATCGGGCCAGTTGGCCCGAGCGAAGGCATCGAGCTCCTCGGCGTACCCGGCCGGCATCCCACGCAGCTCGGCGGCGAGCACCTTCACCTCGCCGGCGTCCGGCACCACGTCGAAGATGTAGAGGTCCTCGCCCGGGGAGCCGTCCGTGGCCCCGCCAACCTCGAGGGTGCAGTGCACCGGCCCGCACGAGCCGCCCACCGAGATTGCCGCCCACGGGTTCCCCTCGAACGTCCACAGCTCGCCCGCGATCGCCGCGGCGAGCGCTTCGCGCTGCAGCTGCTCGGGGACGCCGCCCGGACGTCGGGAGGCGGCCATTGCCTGCAGCACGTCATCGGCGGTGTAGGGGAGTCCGGCGCCGGGTCCGGGCGGCGTGGGAACGGCGCTCGCGAACGAGGCGAGGGGGGTTGGGCTGGGCGTGCTGGAATGGCTGCCCGCGGTCGACGGGGAGGAGCTGCCAGGCAGCGGCGACGCAGAGATATCGGTCCCGACGCAGGCGCCCAGGAGCAGGCCACCGGCCATCAGCAGCGAGAGCGCGCGCAGGCGCATGGGCTCAGCCACCGCCGAAGGCCCGATGCAGGAAAGCAGCCATCTGGCCCCTTGTCACCGGGCTCCCGGGGCAGTAGCGCCCCGCAGCGCAGCCTCCGGTGATGCCGGCCAGCGCCAGCGCGTTGATGCTCCCCTCGTGCTGATTCCCATCGTCGTCACCGAACTGGTCGCTGGCGCTGGCCGAGAGCCCGAGCGCCCGTACCAGGAAGGATGCCATCTGGTCCCGAGTCACCGCGGCGTGCGGGCAGAAGCGCGACGGAGCGCAGCCGCCGGTGATGCCTGCCGCGGCCAGCGCATTGATGTCCCCCTGGTGCGGAGAATCCTGGTCATCGGTGAAGCGGTCGGTCGATACGTGCGGGAGGTCGAGCGCGCGGACGAGGAACGAGGCCATCTGCTCGCGGGTGACGGGATCGTTCGGGCAGTAGAGGGTGGCGGCGCAGCCGGCGGTGATGCCCTCGGCCAGCGCCCAACGAATGTCGGACGCAAATGGCGACCGATCCGCATCGGTGAATGGCCCGCTGATCGACCAGGCCAGCGCGTACGGCTCAGGCCCGCCATCGAAGCGGTCGCTGACGATGCGAACGGTCACCACACCGCTCTGGGGAGCCGTCACGTCGACCGTCTCGTGGGCGTTGTCGAAGGTGTACGAGCCCACCAGCGCGGCGCCGGGCACCTGCACGGTGAGGTCCATGTCGGTCAGTAGCTGGTCGGCCGCCAAGTTCGGCCCCGAGACGTGGCTGCTCCACGCGAGCGATACCCGGAGGTGCTGCCCGGCCACCACGCTGAACTGCTTCGTCTGCGTCTTCGCATTGTTCATCACGCCAACGCCGTAGCCGCCCCAGCCGTCGCCGTCACCGAGGAGGCGGCTCGACCAGAGGGCCGATACCGTTCCCGCGCCCTCGTGGTCTGCGTTGTACGAGCCGTCGGGCATGCGCGTTCGCCGCAGGGCTCCGGCGGCCAGGATGGCGCGTGTCGCCTCAGGCCAGGCGAGAAGGCTCGGCTCCTGGGCGAGCAGCTGGGCTGCGATGCCGGCAGTGATGGGGGTCGCAACACTGGTGCCGCTGGCCGCCAGGCCGTTGGCGGTCCGCACGCTCACGGCCGGCGCAGAGAGGTTCGGCTTGTTGAAGTCGCCGTGCGGGTTCCAGCCCGTGGTGAGTGGGTCCCGGTAGTTGCTCCCGTTGGAGCCGGGCGCGAACCAGATCCGATCGTCACCGGTGCCCGCCGTGCCGCGGTCGTCGACGCCCCCGACCGCCAGGACGTTGTAGCCCGTCGCCGGGGAGAGGACGTCCCAGTGGCCGAAGGTGACGTAGTTACCCGCGGCGGCAAGGACCAGGCGGCCGTCCTGAGCACCGATGGCATCGAAGTAGCGACGCGCCTCCTCTGCGCCGGTCGCCGTGTCCTGCCCCAGGCTCAGGTTCAGCAGGTCGGCGTCACCGCCTCCCGGGCTGACCGCCCAGTCCGCGGCCGCGATGATGTCGCGGTCGGTGGCCAGGCTCGGCTGGTAGCCACCGGTGCCAGCCGTCACGATCACGGCTCCCGGGGCGACGCCGCGGTAGGTCGAGCTCTGCCCGGAGACGGCGCCGGCCACCCAGGTCGGATGGTCGAACTGACCCGAGCCGGTGTACGCCAGCGTTCCTGTGGTGCTGTACGAAGCCACCACCTTGCCGGCCAGGTCGCCGCTGTTGCGCACGTTGTGGTACTCGACCACGCCCACGCGGATCCCTGTCCCCTGGTCCGCCGTGCCGCTCGTCCAGTTGGCGTCGACGGTGGGGCCGGCGCTCGACATGGCCGGACGCGAGCCGTGCTCCAGGCCGAGCGCAGTGACGGTCGGGAGGTCTGCCAGGCGGCCGACGGCGGCGGCCGGGAGGTCGACGAAAGCCATCGGTGCAGAGGTGCTGGCGTAGCCCATCGTTCCACCCAGGCCGCGGACCTGGGCGGCCAGCTGAGCCTGCGCCACGGCGTAGACGTCCCGCCGCGCCGCCCAGAGCTCGGCACGCAGCTGCCGCTGGGTCGCAACGTCGTCGACCATGGGGCGGCCCGCCAGCCACGTCACCTCGGGATGTGCCGCGACGACCGCGTTCGTGGCCGTTCCGGCGTCGACCGCGAGCCAGACGGCAACAGGCAGCCGGCCGGCGGGATCGTGGTGGACGGCGTCCACCAGGGCGCGCTCCGCCTTGCGGTCGAGGGCGGACAGCTGACCCAGGGCTGCCGAAGCAGACTCCTGCCGCTCCCGCGCGTCCATGAAGGCGCCGTCCGCAGCCCGCTGCACGGAGTGGACCTGGCCCGTCGCCCGGTCCAGGTACTTCGCCGACCAGCCAGCGCCGTCCGGGTTGGCCGGACGCTCGTAGACGAGCTCCAGCTGCGTGGCCGGCTGCCCGAGGGCGGCCGAGAGGTGCTCGGCGGCGGCCAGTCGCGGGTCGGCCGCGGTGACCTGCGCGGTGGGAGCGGTCATCACCAGGCCCAGCAGCAGAACGGCCGACAGCCCTGCGGCGCGACCTCGGGGACCTCTCCTCGTCCTCATGTCAGCGACCTGCCCGTCAGCGCGCTCCCTGCGTGCGTGGCGCGTACGACATTGTCACACACCAGCCTCTCCAGTGTAGCGGCGCCGGATCGCGCCGGGTATCACCCGAAAGTCGAGAAACACGCGGCCCGCGATGGCCCCTTCGTCCGACTCCGCTACGCTGTGCACCATGCCATTCGCCGATGTCGGCACCACGTCTTCCGGCCCCGACGTCCACAGGGCACGCATGCGACGTGCCGCCGACGAGGCCCGGCAGCGCGGCCTCAGCGCCATCCTGGTCACGCCGTCGGTCGACTACGCCTATCTCCTCGGATACCTGCCGCCTGTCCTGGAGCGGCTGACCTGCCTGGTGGTCCCCGCACGCGGCGTGCCGAGCCTGGTCGTCCCCCAGCTTGAGGAACCCCTGGCGCGTCATCGGCTGGGGAGCATCGCCGACGAGCTCGAGCTCGTGGCGTGGGCCGAGTCGCAGGACCCCTTCGCCATCGTGGCGGGACGCGTGGCAGCGGCCGATGGCGACGGCCGCGGCGTGGCAGTGCAGGATCAGATGTGGGCGACCTTCGTGCTTCGTCTGCGCGCCGCCCTGGACGGTGCGGAGCTGTCGTTGGCCGGCGCCTGCCTGTCTTCGCTGCGGCGCCGCAAGTCAGCCGACGAGGTGGCTCGCCTGCGAGCAGCGGCCCAGGCGGCCGACGCCGCCATGCTGCGCATCACCGACGAACGGCTCTCGGGCCGAAGCGAGGCATCGGTCAGCGAGCGCATCCACCAGCTGCTGCTCGAGGAGGGGCACGACACGGCCGACTTCGCCATCGTCGGCTCCGGACCGAACTCCGCCAGCCCGCACCACGAGCCGGGGGAGCGCCTCATCGGCGCTGGCGATGCCATCGTGCTCGACATCGGCGGCGGTCGCGGTGGCTACTGCAGCGACACAACCCGCACGGCCTTCGTCGGCGAGCCGCCCAAGGCGTTCCGCGAGCTCTACGACGTGCTGCAGGCGGCCCAGTCCGCGGCCTGCCAGGCGGTCGCCCCCGGGGTGGCGGCCGAGGCGATCGACGCGGCGGCGCGGCGCGTCATCGACGAGGCCGGCTACGGAGCGCAGTTCATCCACCGCACCGGCCACGGGATCGGGATGGAGACGCACGAGGAGCCGTACATCGTGGCCGGCAACGGGGAACCGCTGCAGGCGGGTGACGCCTTCAGCATCGAGCCGGGAATCTACATGGCCGGACGCTGGGGAGCCCGCATCGAGGACATCGTGGTCTGCACCGCCGACGGCGGCGAGCGCCTCAACCAGAGCCCGCGGACGCTCTACCTCGTCGAGTAGGCGTCAGGCAATGGACCGATGCGAGCCGACCAGCGCGACCAGCACCTGGTCGATGGCCGCGGTCGCCTCGCGGTACGCCACCGTCACGTCGCTGATGTCCGCAGACCGGCGGCGCAGGTGCGACGCGATCGCCTCGAGCACCGGCGAACGGTAGTAGAGGAACGCCTCCACGGCCTCGGCCAGCGACAGGCCGGCGGCCGATGCCTCGCGCCCGTACAGCCCGCCCATCTTCTCCGCCTCTTCCAGCAGGAGCTCGCGTTCAGCCCGTCTGCGGGCCGAGACGTACTCGATCACCAGCTGGAAGGTCCGCTGCCCCCAGCGCCGGAACTCGTCGCGCTGCTCTGCGCTGAGGCGGGCCTGCCAGGGCTGCGTCGTGGCAGCGCCCCGAACGACGCGCCGTCGCACCTCGCCCGAGATCGTCCCTGCCGAGCCGGTCAGCCGCTGCACGCCGTAGCGCGAGCGGCGAGGAGCGTTGACCATGGCCTCGAGGCTCGAACGCAGGAAGCGACGATGGCCGCCCGGCGTCAGGAAGCTCTCCACCTTGCCGCTGTCGGCCCAGCGTCGCAGCGTGTCCGGTCCGACGCCGACCAGGCGCGATGCCGCGCCGAGCGCCAGCCAGGGATCGTCCTCGGACATCTGGGTCAGCCGTCCGCCAGCGCCGCCCCGGTCATATCGCCCATCTCGTCCCAGAGCCGCACGATGGCGTTCATCCCGCCGCGGTAGTTGGCGAGCGGCATCCACTCGTTCGGCGCGTGGAAGTTGCCATTCGGGGAGGCGAAGCCGACCATGACCGACTTCAGGCCGACGCCGGACTCGAGCGCGGCCACGACCGGGATCGAGCCACCCGAGCGATGGAAGAGCGGCACCTTGCCGAAGGCGTCCTGCAGCGCCTTGGCCGCGACACGCACGGCGGGGTGGTCGAGGGGCGTGACCGCCGGCTGTCCGCCGTGGATCACCTTCACCTCCACCTTGACGGTGTCCGGCGCGATCCGCTGCAGGTGCTCGATCATGGCGCGCTCGATCTCGCGGTGGTCCTGGTCCGGCACCAGGCGCGTCGAGAGCTTGGCGGCGGCGTAGGCGGGGATGATCGTCTTGGCGCCCTCGCCGGCATAGCCGCCCCACAGTCCGTTGACGTCGAAGGTCGGGCGTGCCGACATCCGCTCGGCGAGCGTGTAGCCACGCTCGCCCTGCATCGGCCCCGAAACGCCCAGTCGTTCGGCCCAGTCGCGCTCGTCGAACGGCAGCTCGGCGTAGGCGCTGCGCTCCTCGTCGGTGAGCTCCCGGACGTTGTCGTAGAAGCCCGGCACGGTGACGCGCCCGTCCGCATCGGTCAGGCTGGCCAGCATCTTCACCAGGACGTTGGCCGGGTTGTCGACGCCGCCGCCGTACTGGCCCGAATGGACGTCCTGGAACGGCCCCGAGACCTTGACCTCCCAGTAGGCGATGCCGCGCAGCCCGTAGCAGATGGCGGGCGTCCCGTCGTCGTCCTGCATGTCCGAGTCGGAGACGATGCAGACGTCGGCCTGCAGCAGCTCGGGGTGCGCGGCGATGAACTCCTCGACCGGCAGGCTGCCGACCTCCTCGTCGCCCTCGAAGAAGAAGCGGAGGTTGACCGGGAGCGCGCCGGGGCCCTGCAGCCAGGCCTCGGCCGCCTTCAGGTGCATGTAGACCTGGCTCTTGTCGTCGCCCGCGCCACGGGCGTAGACGATGTCGTTCTCGTAGCGCGGCTCGAACGGTGGGCGGACCCACTCCTCCAGCGGATCGGCCGGCTGGACGTCGTAGTGAGCGTAGACGAGCACGGTCGGCGCATCGGGGCCGGCGTGCAGCCAGTCGCCGGTGACGATCGGATGGCCGCTGGTCTCGTGCAGCTGCGCGTGCTCCACGCCCATGCGGGTGAGTTGGTCGGCGACCCACTGCGCCGCTCGCCGCACCTCGTCCTTCTTCGCCGGATCCGCGCTCACCGACTCCAGCCGCAGGAAGTCGTCCAGGCCCTTGAGGTGCTCATCGGCGTGGTCGTGGAGGTAGGTGAGGGCGGCATCCACGCCCTTCGTCGTTGTCGTCATGGACCGATGATAGGTCCCGCGCCCGTCCTCCGTGCCGTGCCATCCCGGCTCGCCTCGCCGCGCACCGCCGCCGCGCACCGCCGCCGCGCACCGCCGCTGGGCACCGCCATCGATAGATCTCCGCACCTGCACCGGGAGGCCCGTCGTGGTGCCGCTCTGGCCGATAGATCGGTGCAAGATGAGCGTGGGCGGCGCCCGCGGGCGGCCTCCGTGCACAACCGGCACCGATAGACCTGCAGCACAACGGCATGAACCACCTTCCTGGCGCCGTGGGGAAGATCTATCGGTCCCTCAAGCCAGGTCGAGAACAGCGGCTCCTCGACGGCTCAGCTGAAGAATCCGAACAGGAACCCCAGGAAGAGCGCGATCGCGGCCGCCGGGACGAAGGAAGCGGCGCGCAGGAACGGCGGCCAGCCCGCGTCGCCCAGGAACGCGTAGGCGGGAATCGTGACCGGGAACACGATCACGGCCACGGACCAGCCCACGCGAGCACCGAAACCAAGGTCGGGCCGATCCTGAACGTCGAGCCAGTACGCGGCGAGCACGATGAAGCCGCCCACGGCGGTGATGGCGAAGACGGCCCAGATGACGGGAAGCATCGAGCCGATCGTACGCCGGCCAGCGTCGAGCTACTTGCCGAGGTCGTTCAGCTCAGCCTCGCGGCGCCGTGCCTCGTCCGGTGCGTGGAAGAGATCGGTCAGCATGCCGGCGAGCGGCCGCCGCGTCGGGGTCGGGGGCTCATGCTGTGGCAGCATCTCGACGATAGCCGCTCGCACCCGCTCGCTGAGCTCCGCCCGCGCCGCCGGTCCGCGGATCCCGGCGCTCGGGACGGGGCCGCCGAAGCGAACCGTGAGCCGCTTGCCGAGCCACAGGTGCGTCGTGCCGGAGATGGCGCACGGGACGATCGGTACGCCGGCCATGCTGGCGAAGGCGATGGCTCCATCCTCGAACGGCTGCAGCTCCATCTCGCGAAAGCCGTTGTGTCCTTCGGCGAAGATCCCCAGCACTCCCTCCACCGCGAAGACGTGGCGGACTGCGTGCACGGCCGAGGTGAGCCGAGTCATCGCCGGATCGAAGGGAATGACGCCGCCGAAGAAGCTCATCACTCGATTCTTGAAGCCGCGGGAGAAATCAGCCTCGCGCGGACCGAACCAGGTGATGCGGGGCGTGGCCGGCGTCACCGCCAGCACGATCAGCGGATCCCACCCGTTGTGGTGGTTCACGACGAGGCAGAACGGGGCGTCGGGCCAGCTCGCGAGGCCCTCCACGCGGACACGGAAGAGCGCTCGGACCAGCAGGCGGTCGGCGTGGCGCATGAGCCGGTAGCGCAGCGAGTCCTCGGCTCCCGGCCTGCGCGGCCCGGTGCGGCTCGCGCGCCGTGTCGCTTCGTTCGCTTGCGGCTTCATGCTGGTTGTGTTGCGGGCGCCGGCTCACCGGGGGCGGTCTCACCCGTCGCGTCCGCTTCGCGCCGCCTGGGGTTGACCCGGGTCAGTGCCAGGCCGGACAACGCCACGAAGACAGCGGCCGTCGCCATGGCGGCGCGGGGCCCCACATCGCTCCCGGCACCGGCGCCCACCAGGTCCATGATCGGACCGCCGGCGGCGATGAAAACCGGGCCCGCCATGGCCGTTCCGGCGTTCAGGATCCCCATGTAGCGACCCGTTGCGTCCTTGGGAATCACGTCGGCCATGAGCGCCCAGTCGGCTGAGAGGAAGGTGCCGATGCCGATGCCGAACGGCACCCATGCCGCGATTGCGACGGCCGGTGAAGGGGCCAATGTCACCCCGACCATCGCCGCCGCACACAGGGCCGATGCCGCCCAGATCACCTGCCGCCGTCCGAAGCGATCAGACA
>CAVZPD010000018.1:0-9584 GCA_963777045.1 uncultured Chloroflexia bacterium | reverse complement strand
CCGGGAGCGCCTCGGAAGCAGGGCCTCGCTGGTTCGACCCGTCGATCAGCACGCGAGTGCGGCCCGCCAGGACATTTCGGCCCTTCATCCCCATCGGCTCAGTAGACCTCATCGTGTGAGCCGATGTTCACGAAGAATGCCTCTTCACCCTCCCACCGGAAGCTGACGCGAAGATCGTCGTCGACGCTGAACGCCCAGTATTCGCCGAGCTCGCCATTTAGCTTGTGCGTCCGGAGCAGAGGATCCTGCGGATCGGCTGCGAAGCGGCGCAGGGCGCCATCGGTCTCGGCGGGGGAGTCGACCACGTCCAGCTGGTCGTGAGCGATAAGCGCTGGGTAAGCAGCCAGTACGCGGTCACCCCCTACCGTTGCACGGTGGAACTCGAGTGGGACGCCGCGAAGGCGGAGCGGAATCGGCGCGATCACGGTGTGACGTGCCCACGCTGATCAGCGATGCCGAGCCGGACTCATCTATGAGGTCATCCGGCACCCGAGCCGCCTGACGGGTGCGGGATTGTCACATCTATGGGCCGGTGGCGAGCGTGGAGCCAACCCGGGCGCGGCGCTCACGCTCACTGCTATTCGATAGATGTTCCAGAGCGGCCCCCACGAGGCCCTCGCGCACCGGATGGACCGATCTATCGACCGAGACGCTCGGGATACGCCGCCTTGACGGGCTGGCTGGGGCGGGCGACCCTGTCGCAATGGCGCAGATCCAGCGCAGGAGCGTGAACGAGCCCGACGAGCTGCGCGAGCTGTCGGGGGTGAGCCTGCGGCTGGTGCACATGGAATCGCTGACCATCGGCTACGCCACCGTCCAGCCCGGATGGCGGTGGTCGACGCACATGCGGAAGGAGACCGATGAGCCGCTGTGCCAGATTCACCACCTCCAGCTCCTGCTGTCGGGGCGATTCGCCATCCAGATGGCCGACGGCGAGTACGCCGAGATCGAACCGAACGAGGTGTTCGACGTGCCACCCGGGCACGACGTGTGGGTGCTCGGCGATGAACCGGTGGTCGTCGTGGACTTCCTCGGCAACATCGAGCAGCTCGGGAGGCCGGCCAGCAAGGACCGTATTGTCACCACGCTGCTCATGACCGACATCGTCGACTCCACGGCCAAGGCGAGTCGGCTGGGTGACACGGCGTGGAAGCAGAAGCTCGGTGAGCACAACCGCCTGATCCGAACCCGTCTTGATCGCTACCTCGGCAAAGAGGTCAACACGACGGGCGACGGCTTCCTGGCGATGTTCGCCAGCACCGTCGCGGCGATTCGCTGCGCAGCGTCGATCCGCGACGCCACCGCGGAGATGGGCCTGCCGGTCCGAATCGGCATCCATACTGGCGAGGTCGAGCTGCTGCCCGGGGACATCGGCGGCCTGGCCGTGCACGCGGCCGCACGGGTGATGGCACTCGGTGGAGCGTCGGAGATCGTGGTCTCTTCCTCGACCCGCGCCCTCGTGGAGGGTGACGATCTGCGCTTTGCGTCGCAGGGCGTTCAACAGCTCAAGGGCCTGCCGGCACCGCTGGAGGTCTTCTCGCTCGTTAGCTAGCCGGCGGTCGGCTTTGACACGTAGCCGAGCAGCAGCGGTCCCAGCTCGATCTCGTCGACATCGGCCCAGGGGACGACGTGAGCATGCCTGCGGCGCCGGTTTATCACCCCCAGTGATCATCCGGAGGACGAAGGCGTCTTTCACCGCCGGCTCATCAATCCGAGTGATGAAACGCAGAACGAAGAGGCGGAAATCGGCCCAAATGGCCGCTTCAGCCTCCAGTTCATCAGTCGGGGCTATACCCGAGAGCTGCGGGCGGTCGCATCTCGGCGGCCGCCCGCACGCAATCGGTCGACCTAGTTCGGCGGCGACCGACGCTGCCAACTCGGATATTCGGTCACCGTGCCCCAGGCCAGTGCCTCTGACTCCCCAGTCGCGGGATCGATGAGCAGCGTCTTATCCGTGTCGAAGTAGCGGACGATGACGCGCCTCCCATCGGGTGAGAAGCCGTAGTCGAACGGAATCTCGCCGGCCCGGCTGCGAAGGATCTCGCTCAGCGGGACCGCGTCCGCGCCGTCGCTGGCCAAGGTTGCCAAGAAGACCTGGTGATTGATGAGGGTGCCCTGCTGGTCCCAGTAGCGGCCGAAGACGATCTCCGAGCCGTCAGGGGAGAACACAGGAAAGCCCCAGTTGCTGCCCGGCAGAGCCGGCAGAGCAGTTCCCCACACCGTGTCCTCGCTGGTGTCGAGGTCGAGCTGATGGATCTGCACCGTGTCGAGGCCCGCGGTGTACAGCAGGGTCTGCCCATCGGGTGAGATGGCGTACCCCATCCCCGAGGCCCAGAATGTCTTGGACGAACTCGATTCCGATAGCTGTCGGAGGCCGGTCCCGTCCGGATGCACGGCGTAGATCCCGTACTTGTAGAGCTCTCGTCCGTGGAAGATCAGCTCGCGACCGTCAGGCGGACGCCACTCGAGGCCATCCAGCGGCACGACCGGGAGCGACAGGGTCCTGGCGCTGCCGTCGCTGACGTCCACGATCTTCAGCGCCATCTGGTTGTCGTCCGACGCGATCACCGCCATCTGCATACCGTCGGGCGACCACGACGCGCCGTACCCGACGTCGGCCGAGATGAGGAGGCGCGGCGACGACCCATCGGCATTCGCCACGTAGAGGGACTCCTGGGTGACCGGGTCCGCCGGGTCGAGCGGGTTGCCGGTCAGCCGGCCGAAGACCATCTGGGTGCCGTCGCGCGAGAACATCGGGCCGACGTCGAAGTCGTCGCCGCCCACGATCAGGCGCGCCGCCCCGCCCTGGATATCACGCAGGAAGATGTCCCCGTTAACGGCGTACGTGACCAGGCCGTTCTCGGCCGGGCCGAAGGGCGGCGCTGGCGTGAGCGGTGGCCGGGAGCCGATGAGTGCCACGGCGCCGGCCGCGAGCATGAGGGCCAGGACCGCCAGCAGGATGGCGATGCGCCGGTAGGGGATGATGGGTCCGAGTACGGAGCGCCGAACCGCGGTGCTCATGGGAATCCACCTTTCCAGGAAGGTCCAGGCCGGTCGCTGCCGTCGATGCAGTGACGTGGCGAGGACGTCGTCGAAGTAATCGGGATATCGGGGTACCGCCAGGTCATCGAGGGCGTCGGCAAGGAGCGATTCGAAGCGATCAATCTGGTTCATGCCGGGCCTCCCCTGGCAGGCTCAGGAGCATCGGAGCCCTGCAGGCCAAAGGCAGCTCGCAGGGAGAGCATCGAGCGGTGGAGGCGCGACTTGGCGGCTCCCAGCGTGATGCCCAGTGCCGCAGCCGCTTCTGGAAGCGGCATGTCGAGGTAGTAGTGCAGAACGACCAGGGCCCGATGCTCCGGCGTCAGTCCGCCGAGTGCCCTGTCGAGGGCATCTCGGTCGGCGAGCACCGCGAAGGGGTCGCCCGGTTCGGGATGGTCTATTTCGTTGGCGGGAACTTCGATGACGCGCCGGCGTGCCCGCCGGTACTCGTCGATCGAGGCGTTGACAGTCAGTCGGTGCAGCCATGCCTCGAACCGGTCGGGATCCCTCAGGCCTGGGAGATCCCGCCAGGCACGAATCAGGGCATCTTGGACCGCGTCGCGCGCACTGTCGCGGTCACGGGTGATCAGGCGGGCGGCCGCGTCCAATCGCGATGCAGCAGCTCGAGCCAACACGGCAAAGGCATCGCGATCGCCTCGCTGTGCTCGTTCCACGAGCGTCCGCTGGTCCACGTGTCCGTCCCCATGGGCGGCGGGGCCTTGGTGACCCCGCTCACTATGGTATGGCGACTGTGGAAGCCGAATCGTTTCGCGAAGAGGGTCGCGCCGGGGGGTGGCATCACGCACGCTTGCCAGCGTGATGTCGCCCATTGGTGAGGCGATCGTGACGGTCGTGCCCCCGTTGTGGTCGGCGAGGACCTGACGGAGATCATCACCTACGATGGGCGCCTTGGCCGCAGCCGCCCGAAGTGCCGGGCTCAAGGTCCAGGCGCCCGGGGCGCAAGCGATTGACCTACCAGTCGCAACGTGAGAAAGTGCGACTCTCGTACGGAGCAGGACCATGACACTCACCCGAATCCGCGGCAAGGGGCAGCTGACACTCCCGGAGGAGATCCGTCGCGCCGCTCGACTCCAGGAAGGTGACTACCTGGAGGTATCGACCCGCGGCGGGGAGATCGTCATGCGCCCCAAGAAGCTGGTTGACGCGGATCAGGCGTGGTTCTGGACCGATGCGTGGCAGGCGGCCGAGCGAGAAGCGAGCGAGGACATCGCCTCCGGCCGGACCAGCACGTCCGCGAACGGCGCTGAGTTCCTGAAGAGCCTCGACGAGTAGTCGGCGGCCGTGCCGTCCTACGAGCGAACCCGGCGATTCGACCGCGATCTCGGGGATCTGACGCGGGCGCAGCGTCAGCGATTCACCAAGGCGTTTCAGCGCTTCGACGCAGACCTCGCGACCGGCAGCTTCCGCTCCAGCTTGCGAGTCAAGCGCGTCGAAGGCACCGATTCGATCTTCGAGATGACCTGGGCGCCGAATGGCCGCGCCACATTCGAGTACGGCGCCTCGCAAGGGCAAGGTGCGCACGTCGTCTGGCGCCGCATCGGCACGCACAAGGTCTTCCGGCAGCCGTGAGCCGTCCATCGAAGGCCGAGCAGCGCCTGGACCGATGGTTCGGCCAGCAGCTGCCCGAACCGTACGTCGTCTTCCGGAACGTCGCCTGGCTGACCAAGGACCACGGCGACGAGCCGCGCGACGGCGAGGCTGACTTCGTGGTCGCCCATCCCGAGCTGGGGATCATGGTCATCGAGGTCAAGGGTGGCGGTATCCGGCGCATCGGCGGCCAGTGGGAGAGCGTCGACCGCACCCAGACGCCCCGGAAGATCAAGGATCCCTTCGACCAGGTGCGGCGCGAGATGTACTCGCTCAAGCGCATCGCCGAGGCACGGCCGGAGTGGCCGGCGCACGAGGTCCGCTTTTGCCGCGCCGTCGCCTTCCCGAACACCAGGTACGCGACCCCGCTGGTGCCGGACGGGCCGCCGGAGATGGTGATCGACTCGACGCACCTGCAGGCCCTGGATGCGCGCATCCGGGAGATCTTCGACTGGTGGTCGGCGCACACCGATGAGCGGCGGCGCGGAGGGGCTCCGGGCGCCATCGGCATGGCAGCCCTCCACAACCTGCTGGGTCGCGACTTCGAGATCCCGTCGCCGCTCCAGCTCCAGCTGGCGGAGGACGAGCGCGAGATCATCCGCCTTTCCCAGGCGCAGTTCGACATCTTGGACCACCTGCGGGCGCAGCGGCGCGCGTTGATCCTGGGGGTCGCCGGGTCGGGCAAGACGCTGCTCGCCGCCGAACAGGCGCGCCGCATGGCCGAGGCCGGCCACCGTGTCCTGCTGACCTGCTTCAACCGGCCACTGGCGGAGTACCTGCGCGGAAGCATCGGCCTGCAGGAAGGCGTGGACGTCTTCACCTTCCATGGTCTGGCGGAGGAGCTGGCGACGCGCGCCAGCATCGGTCTGTCCAAGCGTCATGGCGAGCAGGATTACTGGGACACCGAGCTGCCGCAGGCGCTGGCGGACGCGGCCGAGGCACTGTCGGAGCACCGATACGACGCGATCGTGGTCGACGAGGCGCAGGACATCGACGCGGTGTGGTGGCTGCCGCTGCTCGACCTGCTGTCGGACCGCGAGCGCGGCCGGCTCTTCGTTTTCGGCGACGTGAACCAGGATCTCTACCACGCGGAGCCCGACGAGATCGGCGTCGTCATGCCCGACCGACCGCCCGTCTACCTGCTGGAGGAGAACCGCCGCACCACGCGCGCCATCCACGACTGGGCCCAGCGCTGGGCCTCCGCCCGTTCCGTCCAAACCGATGGAGAGGCCATTCCGGTCTCCGCTCGTTCGGTCGGCCCGGAAGGCCGGCCGGTCCAGGTGCTGACCTACGCCGATGCGGACGCCGATGCCTGCCGTCGCGCGGTCGCATCGGTCCTGCGCGAGCTCATTGGGCCGGGTGGGGGAGTAAAGCCGTCGGATATCGTGTTCCTCACGCCGCGCTCGCCGCGGTCGTCCTGGCTGGCTGGCGCCAAGGTCGGATCTTGGACGCTGGTCTCCGAGTTGGGGCCGGAGGGCGTGCCGCTCCCGGCACCGACATCGGCATGGGAGATCCGGCTGTCGACGATCCACCGCTTCAAGGGGCTGGAGGCGCCGGTGGTGATCCTGGCGGAGATCGACGCGCGGGTGCCGGAGGCGCAGCTGCCGGGGCTGCTCTACGTGGGCGCCACCCGGGCCCGCACGCACCTGGTGGTCATCGGCTCAGAGGGGACGCTGTCCAGGCAGTGATCGCCGTAGTCGAACGGTAGGGGTCCGCGGTGACGGCAACGCGGTCCTTCATGCGGGCCTGTCGCGTTGTCGTGAGCGGTAAGCGAGGGGTAAGCGGTCAGTACGCGGCCACTGCCTAACGTTGCGCCGTGGAGTTCGAGTGGGACGCCGCGAAGGCGGAGCGGAATCGGCGCAATCACGGCGTGACGTTTGACGAAGCTGCGACCGTTCTTCGCAAGCCGCGCGAGTCATCCATCGTCGAGGCGAATCACCCGGCGGGGGATCGGTCCGTCAGCATCGGTGAGTCCAGTGCTGGTCGAGTGCTGGTGGTGGGCTACCGTGCGCGGGCGAGTGCCATCCAGATCACCTTTGCCAGACAGGCGCCATGGACCGCGAGATTCGGCCATGAAGAAGCACCCTGACGACGCGCCGAATGTTAGGAAGTTGGTATCGCACTTGACCCCAACAGTAGGAATGCATACCGTGGCGGTATGAGAACGATCGTGTCCGAGAAGGGGCAGATCACGATTCCCAAGGCCGTCAGGACGAAGCTCGGGATCCGTCCCGGGACCGTGCTCGAGCTCGACGCGGAGCGGGGTCGCCTCATCGGTCGCAAGGCGAGTGGCCGTGACGCCATCGATGAGCTGTACGGCTCCATGCCCATGGACGAGCCCGTCGACCGCTACCTCGAGCGTACGCGCGGTCGGTGATCACCGCCGTCGACAGCTCCGTCCTGCTCGACATCCTGTCCGGGGCCGCTGACCACGGGCCGCCTTCGGCGGCCGCTCTGCGACGGGCGTCAAGCGAAGGGGCCCTGGTCGCATCGGCCGCGGTATGGGCTGAGGTGGTGGGGGCATACGATGATCCCGGGAGCGTGACTGGACGCTTGGAGCGGTTGGGTCTCGACCTCGTCCCCGATGACCTCGAGGTCGCCGTCGCGGCTGGCCGGGTGTACCGTGCCTACCGGCGGGCCGGGGGCACGCGGCGTCGGATCTTGCCCGACTTCCTCATCGGCGCGCATGCGCTGAGGCATGCTGACCGGCTGCTGACGCGCGATCGCGGCTTCTACCGCTCGCATTTCGCCAAGCTGACGATCCTGCAGCCATGAGGGTCAACAGACCACCGGCATCCACGCTTCGAGGCCGCACGAGGAATCGGTCGCCGGGGCGCCAGTAGACGAGTGCCACCAGGTTGACGGCCGCGTGCATGACGAAGGGTGGCAGCAGGCTCGAGGTGGCTGCCCGCAGCCAGCCGCCGGCGACGCCGAGGACCGATGCGTACACGGCCTGCGCCACCACGAAGGTCGCGTCGTAACTGCCGAGGTTGTTCAGGTGGCCGATCCCGAATGCCACGCCACTGATGACCGCGGCGAGCCAGAGCGCCCGGCCGGAGGGGTGCACGCGGCTCAGCGCACTCAGCACCAGCGTGAACAGGACGCCGCGGAACACGAGCTCCTCGCTCAGCGGGACAGCCACGACCTGGATGATCGGGTTCGCGCCGCGGAAGGGGTTCGAGCCGACCAGGGTCAGCGCGCCTGCGGCGAAGATGGACATGGCGAGCGTGAGCAGGAGGACCAGGCGCCATCGGCCCAGCGTCGTCCCGAGCTGGACGCCGAAGCGCCGCGGGCTCGCCGCGACGACCAACGCGCCGAGAACGAGCGGGAAGGCAGAGAACGCCACGCCGTTCACGAGGTCGGCCGATGGCTAGCGTGAAGCCAACCCGCGGGCCTTGCTCACGCTCTCCAGTGTCCAATAGATGTTCCAGATCAGGCTCTCGTTGCCGATGTGGCCAATCTGACCGAGCGCCGCTGGGCCGAAGGTACGGGGACCGTTGTGCGGGTGCCGGCGCTACGGTGAGGGCACAGACGGGGACCACTCCCGTGCGCGGATCCGCGAAGGCGTCCCGCGCACGGCTACCCGCACGTACCACGTGCGCCGAACCGCACCCCGCGGCCCCCTGGTCTCGCCCGCTTCCGCGGGCTCACGCGGATCTCACGTGCCAGCGCTCCGGCGGGGAGAGCGGGCCGCGCGGACAGGGAGGAACGATCTTGTACCAGTCCCGGAAACTCATCGCGCTGGTGGTTGCATCGCTGTTGATCGGCGCGCTCGGCATGGCGAGCACCGCAGCGGCCGCCGTGAACTCGGTCACGCCCAGCACGAACGACATCAACCGCACCCTCGGATGGGCGCACGTCGACGCCAACCTCGACGTCCCCGGCGAGGCGACGCTCACCTTCATCTCCACGCGCAGCTTCTACAGCTGCTTCGAGGTTCGGACCGATGGTGACACCAGCCAGGTGCTCGCCGAAAACGGCGGCGTGAACTACAACCCCCTGGTTGCCGACGGCCTGTACCCGTACTGGTGCGAGAACAACAGCAGCGCGACAGTGACCGTCTCGGCGAACAGCTACGTCGAGGTTCGCATGGTGTTCGGTGCGGAGACCGATGAGCGCTTCGACTGGACCCGGTTCAACGTGCTTCCGGTACCCAAGTGCACCCCGACCGGCTTCATGCGCGACGGCCACGATCTGACTGCCTACATCGTCAACCCCACGGAGCCCGTCACCGGGACCGTGGATGCCACGACCTGCAACATCGGCGTCTACTACGGACCGGGCCACAGCGGCTCCGTGGACGGCGCTGACGTCTTCGGCGCGAACTACTACGGCGTGGTCACGAACGCGGCCGATGTGGACGTCACCGACAGCGCCATCCACGACATCGGCGAGCAGCCGCTGAACGGATCGCAGCACGGCGTCGGCGTGTTCTACACGACGATGAACCAGGACGGCTCGTCCTCCGGCGACGCTGCCACCGGCACGCTGAGCGGAAGCACGATCACCGCCTACCAGAAGGGCGGCGTAGTGGTCAGCGGCGACGGTGCCGCGGTGACGGTCGAGAACAACGCGGTGACCGGTGCTGGTCCCGTGGACTGGATTGCCCAGAACGGGATCCAGGTCAGCTACGGCGCCACGGCGCTGGTGACCGGGAACACGGTCAGTGGCAACGCCTACACGCCCAAGACGTGGGTTGCCTGCGGGCTGCTGTGGTACCAGGCGGACGGCGTGCGCGCCTACCGCAACCACGTGGCCGGCAACGAGGTCAACGTCTGCAACGCCGGCAAGGGCGGCGGGCAGTTCAAGCCCTAATCGGGCTTCCGACCCGACGACCCGGATGACGACCGCGGGCCGAGTCCCTCCGGGGACTCGGTCCGCGGCTATCCTCCGCGCATGGCGCGACTGCTGGCATGGATCGGCGAGATCGGCGCCGA
>CAVZPD010000017.1:0-27510 GCA_963777045.1 uncultured Chloroflexia bacterium | reverse complement strand
AACCTCCTCAGTCATCCAGGCGCCGCCGCTGCCGGCTGATGAACCACGCGACGCCCAGCAGGATGAGCGCGGCGCCGGCGGCGATCGTCAGGCCGCCATCCGCCGGGCCCGACATCGCGACGTTCGGCACATCGGTCCCACCTCCACCCGGCGCAGCGGCTGCCTCGACCACGATCGTGCCGGTCATGAACGGGTGCGGGATGCAGTAGTAGTCGTAGGTTCCCGCGGTGTCGAAGGTCTGGGAACCCCACGCCCCGGCGGCGAGGTAGACGTCGAAGGCAGCGGGAGCGCCATCGACGCTCGTGGCGGTGTGGTCCACGCCGTCGCCGTTGTTCCACTGGATGGTGTCGCCGACCTGGATGGTGATGGTCTGCGGCTGGTAGGCGAAGTCGGTCACGTCGATCATGACGACGTCGGCGGCTCGTGCGGGCGTGCCGGCAAGGAGGAGCAGCAGCCCCAGGGCGGCCAGCAGGGCCGGCCAGGACGTGCGAATGCGGACGCGTTCGCGTTCCGTCGGACGGGCAGCAGTCACAGCTGGGCAGTCTCCGTGCTGTCGGTTGGCGTTGTTACGTTACAGGGCGCCCGCGGATCTCGGCGCGCCAATGCGACGCGTGGAGCCGGCCGCGACGAGCCTAGAAGCTCGCCTCGCTGGTCCTGCCCGCGGACGCTCCGACCGGAGAAGCCTGGGCCAACCAGAACGTCTGGACAGCGGTGGCCTAAGGTCGGTGGGCGTGGCCCGTGCCCGATACGAGGTACTGCGTGGCGGCCGGTGCGGCGAAAAGGCGACCGCGGAGGCGCAACGCTGCCCACACCAGCGCCAGCATCACCGGCACCTCTATCAGCGGACCGACGACCGTCGCCAGCGCCACCGTGGGGCTGAAGGCGGTGATCGCGATGGCGATGGCGATCTCGAAGTCGCGCCCGGTGGCGTTGAAGGCGACCGCGACCGAGTCCTCGTAGCTGAATCCGAGCCGCGCACTCGCGACGAAGACGACGCTGAACATGGTCAGGAAGAAGAAGGCCATGGGGATCGCCATCTCGACGACGATCAGCGGGCGCTGGAGGATGAGGTCCCCCTTGAGGGCAAACATCACGATCAGCGTGAACAGCAGGCCCAGGATCGAGAGCGCGTTGAGGCCGGGCTTCAAGCGGTCCATGGCTGCCTCGCCCCCGCGCCGGACCACCAGCCGGCGGGTGAGCACGCCGGCGACCAGGGGCAGCCCCAGGTAGAGGACCACGCTCTCGCCCACGACGAGGACGTCGAAGCTCACGTCGCCGATCAGCAGGCGTGCGTAGACGGGGATGAGCAGCATCTGCGCGACCGAGTTGAGCGCCACGAACACCAGCGCCATGGGGGTGTTGCCCTTGGCCAGGAACGTGAAGATGATCACCATCGCGATGCACGGCGCCAGGCCGTAGAGGATGAGCCCGGTCCGCAGCTCGGGGTCAGCAACGAACACGTTCGCCAGCAGGAGCATGAAGAACGGTGCCACGGCGAAGTTGAAGAAGAGGACGACCGCGAGCTGGCGGGGCGAACGGAATGCCTGGCCGATCTCCCCCAGCCGCACGTTGGTCATCGCCGGGTACATCATTGCGAACAGGCCGACCGGCACGCCGAGGCTGATGGCATTGGGCACGGTCGCCACGAACGTGCCGGAGGCGATGGACTTGAGGGCCTCGATGGGCGGTGTGAGGGCGAAGTCGGAGATCGACAGGGCATTTCCGACGGCGATCCCGATCGCCATGCTCACGACGACGAAGATCGGCAGCAGGCGGAAATCCTCCAGGCGGGTGAGCAGTCGTGTCGTCATCTCGGATCCTCGCGCGTCCTCGTGATGTCGGAGGGAAGCGCCGTGCCACAACAGCCGGCGACCCGCTCGGTACCCCGATCCGGACGGGCAAGCCGCTGGAGCGCGACGTTAATGGCGACGAGCAACACGCCCCCGAGCAACGCCAGTGGGACGAGCAGGTCGGGAAGGCTCATGGCAGCGCCCCAACGCCGTCGAGCGCGGCGACGGTAGGGCGCGCAGAGCGCGTTCTCGCCGGTCCACAATCGGAGCAATTGCACGCCGCCGACGCGCTTTCAGTCGGGGTGAGCAGCCTCGCAAGCGCCGCGCGCAGAGCGGCGAGGCGCTCGATTTCGAGCGCGTAGTGCACCCAGCGACCGTCGCGTCGTTCGTGGACCAGACCCGCCCCCCGGAGCGCTCGGAGATGATGCGAGACGAGCGCCGCGCTCAGGTCCAGCGCGCCGCCGACATCGCAGACACAGTGCTCGCCGTGGTGCAGAAGCTCGACGATGCGCACCCGGTTGGGCTCGGCCAGGGCCTGCAGCGCCTTCAGATCAGCTTCGTCGACGAGCGTCTCGGCATCGTGGAAGGGCAAATGGTCCATGGGCGTCATTCTAACGATCATTTGTGAAACGGACATTTGAAAGAAGGTCCCTATTGCCGGGTCAAATGGCAGGTAGGGTAGCGTAGAATCGGTTCCTCGCGACAGCAGGGGCTGTGGCTGAATGGAGGGTCGGAGGGCGAGATGCTCGGCAGGTTGAACGCGGCGCTGGTGGCGGAGGCCGTCGGCACGTTCCTGTTCTTCTTCGTCGGTGCGGGGGCGGTCGTCGTGACGACCTACTCCGGCGACGGGTCGCCTGGATTGGTCGGCGTGGCCTTGGCCCACGGGCTCGTCCTGGCCGTCCTCGTCTCGTCCTTCGGGGCGATCTCCGGCGGGCACTTCAACCCGGCGGTCACGGTCGCGGTACGGCTCGCGGGGCGGATCGAATGGTCGCACGCGGTCATGTACGTCGCGGCCCAGCTCATCGGCGCGCTCGGCGCCGGCTTCGCGCTGCGCGCGGTCTTCCCCGAACCGGCATGGTCGCCGACGAACATCGGCACGCCCGCGCTCGGCAGCGGCATCGGCGTGGGAGCGGGCATCGCCATTGAGGCCGTCCTCACCCTGGTGCTCGTGCTCACCGTCTTCGGGACCGCCATCGACGCGCGGGCGCCGAAGATCGGCGGCCTGGCCATCGGCCTGGCGCTGGCAGCCGACGTCCTGGTCGGCGGGCCGCTGACCGGTGCCGCCGTGAATCCGGCTCGCTGGTTTGGCCCGGCGGTCGCATCGGGCGCCTTTGTGGACTGGTACGTGTGGTGGGTCGGCCCGCTGATCGGCGCCATCGTGGCCGCGGTCCTCTACCGCTACGTCTTCGCGGGCGAGGCACAGCCGGAGGTGCGCCCGGCAACCCCGGACGGGTAGGCACGGGCGCGGCGTCGCCGGACCTGGGTCAGCGCGTCGTCCCGTTCAGCATCACCACGCCGATGATGATGAGGCCGATGCCGGCCAGCTTCACCGCGTCGAGCACCTCGCGGAAGAGCACGAAGCCGATGAGCACGATCGCGGCCGTGCCCACGCCGGACCAGACCGCGTACACGACGCCGAGCGGGATCGTCTTGAGGCTGACCGAGAGCGCGTAGAAGCTGATGCCATAGCCCACCACCACGACCGCGTCCCAGCCGAGGCGCGTGAACCCGCTCGACAGCTTCAGCGCCGTGGTCGCCACGATCTCCGAGCCGATGGCCAGGGCCAGCCATGCGATGGGATGCATCGGTCCGACCTCTAGATGAAGAACGTGAAGAGGTTCGCCATGCGCGAGAAGGCGTTGGTGAAGATCAGGACCCCGATGGCCATGATGAACAGCCCCGAGGCGAGCTGGACGGCGTGATGGTAGCGGCGCAGCCAGTTGATCAGCGGGCGCATGCGGGGCAGCGCGACGGCTGCCGCCAGGAATGGCACGGCCAGACCCGCCGAGTAGACGGTCAGCAGCAGCGCCGCCTGTCCGACATCCTGCGACGACGCGCCCATGGTCAGGATTGCGCCAAGCACGGCACCGATGCAGGGCGTCCAGCCGATGGCCACCAGGACCCCCAGCGTGACGGCGCGCGCCGACCGCGCGGTCGGGAGCAGCTCCGTCGGCGTGCGAACGCTGAGCCGCTCCAGCACCGGTCCGAAGATGCCGGTGCTCAGCAATCCCAGGCCGATCACCAGCAGGCCAGCGACCTGGCGCACCACGCTGCGGCCCTGGCCGAAGAGCGGTCCGCCTACCAGGCCCACCGATACCCCTAGCAGGATGAAGAGCAGGCTGAAGCCCGCCACGAAGAGCAGCGCCTGGGAGATGACCGGCCCGCGCCAGGTCGGTTGCGCGCGCAGCTGGCCCTCGCCGGCCGCCGCCGTCTCCCCGAGAAAGGCGAGGTAGACGGGAACCAGCGCAAGGACGCAGGGCGAAAGAAAGCTCAGCAGCCCCGCGGCGAAGGCGAGTGCCAGCCCGACGTCCACGTCGCTGGCCTAGCGCACCACGACGGCGAGCGGCAGCGCGGCCGCTTCCTGCGTGATCGGTGCGGCGATGATCCAGAGCGAGAAGACGGTGTAGCTGACCATCAGCGCCACGAGGGGCAGCCCGGCCGACACCGCCCGGCTGGGGGCGTCCCGCAGCGCCAGGCGATGCGCGAGCACGACCGCCACGATGTGCCCCAGCACGATGGCTCCGACCGAGAGGTACCAGATTGTCGAGGTTGGGATCCAGGCGAGGTTGGGTGCGACGGCATCCACCGAATCGGCCACGAGACGGGGGAGCCAGATGGCGCTCTGGATGACAACGGTCAGGTAGTGGGCGAGCAGGTAGCCGCCGGCAATCGGGAGGAGAGTCGCGGCGTAGGCGCCCGCGGTCCGGCCCAGCGGCGCCACCTGGCGACCTGGATCGTGCAGCGACCGCGTGAGCCAGGCGGCCAGCGAGAAGACGCCCATGAAGACGACCCACACGGCGCTCAGGCCCAGCGTCTGGACGAGGAGCACCGCGTTCAGGGCGCCGACGACGTCCCAGAGAGCGTCGAAGAAGGGTTGCATCAGCGAGCCCCAGAAGGCGGTCTCCTTCAGCCCGTCGTAGGAGACGCCGGCCAGTGCCAGCACGATGAACGAGGCGTCCGACCAGCCGGCGTTGCGGACCTGGGTCAGGCCGGCGAACCAGGGCCGCAGTTCGGTGCGAAGCTCGCCGGGTTCCGCGGCGGCGACGCATTCGGGGCAATCGATACAGCGTCCGGGATCGCAGCCCTCGCCGCATCCCTCGCAGACCTCCGGCTCCACTGCCCGACGTCCCACCGGACCGACGCGCCCGAACCAGCCGAGCAGGACCTCGAACAGCTCGGCGTTGCGCAGCCACGCCACCCGCCCGAAGACGACCATCCCGGCCAGCGTCAACACGGTATAGCCGACCAGCAGATTGGCCACCACCGTGGGGGCCGAGCTGTCGGGCAGGATCAGTTCGGACCACAGGCCGGCGAAGAGGAGGGCGACCGCCGGCCAGCGGCCGAGCCCGACGGGGTAGTCGAGCAGCGGCCGTAGGCCGTCGCCGCCCGCGGCGCGAGCCGCGCGGTCGGCAAGGCCGTGCAGGGTGCGGAACGGGCTGAGGCTGGGCCATGGGTTGCCGAGCAGCACCGCGGAGATCGGCAGGCCAACCCAGATCCCGATCCAGAAGAGGACCGCGGGGAAGGGCGAGATGCCGTCCACGCTGTAGCCGAGCCAGATCGCGCCGAACCACCAGGCGAGTCCCAGGACGGCGAGGACGACCGAGCCGATGCGCACGCCGGCCCACGGGACGGCGGCGGCGGGGTAGTGGGCGACCGGTCCGGCCGGCCGGATCGTCAGTGCCGAGATCACGAAGGAGGCCGCCACCGCCAGCGCGGCTCCAGCGAGGTAGAGCCAGAGCGGGACGGGCAGGGTGAAGACCTCGCCGATGGCGTGGCCATAGGCGATCCGCGGCACGAGGAGCGCGGCGAAGGACGCCGCCAGCAGCGCGGGCGCCCCCCGGTGGAGGAGCCGCCGGCTACGGCTCATTGACGACGAGCGTGCCGGCCTCGACCTCTTCGGACCCGTCGGCAGGGTGGATCTCAATGGGGAACTGGCCCGCCTGGTTCGCGTCGAAGCTCAGGCTCACCGTCTCTCCGGCGCTGACCTCCTGCTCCGGGACCTGGTCGTCGTAGCCGTGGAAGTGCACCTCGGCATCGTCCTCCGCGCTCAGCTCCACCGTCACCTGCTGCCCCCGGCAGACCTCGATCGTGGACGGGTCGAGCGAGTCGCCGGAGAGCGTGACTCCGCGCGTCACAGATGCAGCGTCGCAGTCGTCGGGCAGGCCGGTGGCCGGCACGCAGGCGGCCGTTGCGAGCAGCAGGCCCGCCGCCACCAGGGGCGCAGCCGCGCTGCGCAGGGAGCGTGTCAAGAACATCGGGATGGGAGCTCGAGCGGGTTCCGAACGCGCCGGCACGCGGTTGGTGCGTGGCCGGCGCATCAATCCTAGCGGACCGACGTCCGTCCCACGGCAGCCTCCGCCGAACGGACGCCCGGCTCAGCCCCGCGTCAGTCCTCGGCGAAGAAGGGATCGTCGCCGTAGAGCTCCAGCCATCGGCGCCGCATCTGGCGGATGGTTGCCGTGACTGCCGCATCGGAAGTTGCCGGTGGCAGCAGGCGCGCGATCGCCTGGCGGACGGGCTCGGCGCCCTCGATGCCCAGCAGCGCCAGGTAGTCGTGGACCCGCCGAGCCGGGCTCTTTCCCTCGGCGCGCATGCGGACCAGCACGTCCGCCTCGTGGTCCAACGCGGCGTCGTACACCGATTCCGGCAGCTCCAGCTCCGCCATCAGTGCCGGCACGTGGTCCAGCCGGGGATCGGAGTAGGCCCAGCGCACGAACGAGTCGAGGTGGCCGCCCTCGCGATCGTGGTGGCGACTGTGAAATCCCCGCAGGTAGTCCTGTCGCTCCGCCTCGCTGCGGGTCAGCGCGATCTGCGCGATCTGGCGCATCTCCGGGGTCCAGCGGCGGAGCGATTCGATGAACTGTCGCAGGGTCAGGCTGCCAGCTGGTTGCGGCCTGAACTTGTGCTCATGAACGTGCTGCACGGCCCCGTATACTAGCCCGCGCATGCCTCGCCTGACCCCAGCGGGCCGGTGGCCCCGCATCCTGATTGGGGTTGCCGTCCTCGCCCTCGCCCTCGGTTCTTCGCTGCCCGCGCGCCACGTCGACGCGGCAGGGCCGGATCTCCGCTACCTGGGTGGCGAGGCCAAGACGCTCGATCCGGCGTTCATCAGCGACGCGAGCGATGTCCAGCTCCTGCTCCAGCTCTACGCGGGGCTGACGCGACTCGACGAGCAGGGGGAGCCGTACCCGTCGCTCGCCGAGTCATGGACCGTCTCCGACAATGGCTCCCGCTACACCTTCCGGCTGCGCGACGGCCTCACCTTCTCCGATGGATCTCCCCTCAGCGCCGATGACGTGCGTCGTTCCTGGCTGCGCATGCTCGACCCGGCACTGCACAGCACGGCGCCGGACGTTCTCTCGGTGATCAGCGGCGCCAGCGAGCGCCTGGCGGGAGGCCCCGAGGACGGAGTCGGCGTCGAGGTCCAGGATCCCCTGACGCTCGTCGTCCACCTGCGCCACCCCGCTGCCTACTTCCCGGCGATCACCGCCACGCCGTCCACGTTCGTGGTGCCGCGCCAGGCCGATGCCTCGTCCGACTGGCAGAGCGTCGACGGGTTCGTCGGGTCCGGGCCCTACCTCGCCGCGCGATCCGAGGGCGCGAGCCTGGTGCTGAAGGCGAACGACCGCTACGTGGCCGGCGCACCGCCGATCGAGACCATCGAGTGGATCGGTGATCTCTCGGCGGACGCGGCGAGCGCCTACGCGAACGGAGAGGTCGACCTGGCCGGCATCGGCGCGTATGACGCCAGCTGGATCGCCTACGACCCCGACCTCGGACCGGCCCTCCACCAGGGCGCCGCCCTCAACGTGCAGTACTTCGGCTTCGACACGACGCGGCCACCGTTCGATGACGTCCGGGTCCGCCGCGCCTTCGCGCTGGCGCTCGACCGGCCGTCGCTCGTCCAGCTCGCCGATGGGGTCTCGGGGGAGCCGGCGTCGAGCATCGTTCCTCCCGCGCTCTGGCCCGATGGGCTCCCCGACGACCAGGCGCACGACGCGGCCGAGGCTGGACGGCTGCTCGACGCGGCGGGATACGTCGATCGTGCGGACCTGGGGACGATCGTCGTGAACGGAGCCGGGCTCGATGTCTCCCCCGCGGTGGCAACCTGGCGGCAGGAGCTGGGCGTGGAGATCCAGGTCGAGAGCATGGACTTCGGCGACTACCTGCGGGCCCTGGAGACGGATCCGCCGCAGGTGTTCACGATCAGCTGGATCGCCGATTACCCCTCGCCCTACGCGCTCTACAGCCTGCTGCTGCTGCCCGACGCCGCGAGCAACTACGGCCGCTGGAGCGACGATGGCTTCGTGCAGCTGCTCCAGGAGGCGTCGGCTGCGGGGAGCGACGCCGAGCAGGCGGCGGCCTACGCAGCGGTCGACGCCCGCGTTGACGAGCAGGCGCCGGTGATCCCGTGGTCGTATGGGACCGCGTGGTGGCTCGCTCGTCCCGGCCTGCGCGGGCTCGGCAACCTGACCACCGGCATCCTCGATCTCGGGAGGGTCTCGTGGGACGGCTGACGCGATGCCTGCCGGCGGCCGTCCTCGTCGCGTTCCTCCTGGTCGCCGCCCTGCCATTGCCAGCGCTCGGCTTCTCGGGATTCGGGTCACTGAGCGCCGACGCCACCTACGGCGAGTCGATGACCTTCCGCGTCGCGCTGCCCGGCGGCGCACCGGAGCGCCTGGAGCTGCTGCTGCAGTTCGCGGGCGACGACGCGACCTTCGTGGCGCCGGTCGAGGCGCAGGGTGACAGCGCGACCTACGTCTGGGACGCGAGTGCCGACCACGTGACGCCGAACACGCAGATCACCTACGCCTGGCGAGCGACCGATGGCGGCGCGATGACGCTGAGCCGCGAGGGATCGCTGCTCTACGACGACGATCGACCCGGTCTCGACTGGACCTCTGCACAGCTGGGCAACGCAACCGTCCACTGGTACGGCGGCGATGAGGCGATCGCCCGCCGCTTCGGTGAGCTCGCCGCGGATGGCGCCGGCCGCGCCGAGGCGCTGCTCGGCCACGAGATGACCGGTTCGGTCGACATCTTCGTCTACGACTCACAGGAGGACTTCTTCGGCGCCCTGGGACCGGGAGCACGCGAGTGGACCGGTGCGGCGACGTATCCGGCCATCCGCACCATCTTCATGTGGCTCGGAGCGGGCCCGAACAGCTACCTGGAAACGGCAATCGTGCACGAGGTGACGCACGTCGTCTTCAACGACGCTACCGAGAACCCGTTTCACGAGCCGGCCAAGTGGCTCAACGAGGGGCTTGCCAGCTGGGCGGAGCAGCAGGGCGCCGGCCAGGAGCGTTCGACGGTCAGCTTCGAGGCATCGGGCGGCGGCCTCTTCTCGTTCGATGCGATCTCGCTCGCATTTCCCATCAGTGACCGCGGATCGCGCCTGGCCTACGCGCAGGGTGCGACCATGGTCGACATGATCGTCGCCGAGCACGGTCGGGATGCCATCGCCGGGATCGCCAGCGCCTATCGCCAGGGGGCATCCGACGCTGAGGCGCTCGAGGCAGGGACCGGTGTCGCGGCGCAGGAGCTCTACGCCGAATACTTCGCCAGCTTCGACGTCAGCGAGCCGCAGGCGGTCGAGCCGGCCCCCATTCCGCCCTCCAACGTGCGCAAGGCAGGCGAAGCCCCGGCCGCGCCGGGGAGCTCTGCGAGTGCCGGGCAGCAGCCGACCCCAGCCGGCTCGGTCGACGGCGTCGCGCCCTGGCTCGCCGTGGGCAGTGCCCTGCTGGTGCTGGTGACCGTGGTGGCCGTCCTGGTGCGCTCGGGCCGCCGCGGCCGGCGTGGAGCCCTGTGACCGTGCGCCGGCCCGTCTACCGCCTCTCGCGTCGCACCGGCTGGGGACTCTCGATTGCCGGCGCGCTGGCGGTGATGGGGTTCGTGGCGGTCGCGCAGTGGAACAGCTCCGCGTCGCGCGAAGCGTTCACGACCTCGGCACAGCAGGTGCTGGCCGCCCAGGTGCTCACGCTCGAGTCCGAGCAGCGTGACCTCCGGGGCGATATCGCCGAGGCCGAGGCGCAGGTGCAGCAGTTCCAGGAAGAGTCGACCACCAGCTCCGCGACGCTGGCCGTGCTCAACGCGCGCCTGGAGCAGTCGCGCATTGCCGCCGGCCTCACGGCGGTCCACGGACCGGGCGTCATCGTCGAGATCGCCGACTCCAACCGGGTCGTGCCTCCAGGGGAGAATCCGTCGAGCTTCATCGTGCTCGTCGACGACCTGCGCGACATCGTCGCTGCGCTCTGGGCGTCTGGTGCGGAGGCGATCACCATCAACGGGGAACGCCTGGTGGCGTCCTCGTCGATCTACGGTGTCGGGGCCTCGGTCCTCGTCAACACCTCCTTCCTGCCGGCCCCGTTCCGGATCGAGGCGATCGGCAGCGAGGGGTTGCTCGACCGCTTCCAGTCAGACCCGGCCTTCACCGGCCGCGTCGCGCAGCGCATCGAGTTCTACGGGCTGGAGTTCGCCGCCGCGGCCAGTGACGACCTGCTGCTGCCCGCCTTCGTCGGCACCACCCGCTTCCGCTGGGGCGTCCCGGTCGAGAGTCCGGCGCCATGAGCGGCAGAGTGGCCCAGCTGAGCCTCTTCGCGGTGACGCTGCTCATCGGCGTCCTGCTGGTCGGGCAGCTGCGCTCGCAGGCGCGACCCACCGAGATCACCAGCCTGCCCGCGCAGGATCTCTCCGAGCTTATCGACACCCTCGGAGCGCGCAACCGCGAGCTGCGGACCGGGCTCGCCGACCTGCGCGAGACCCTGCGCGAGTACCGGGTTGCCGGGTCGCAGGGCCAGAGTGCGCTCGAGGTCTCGCGCGAGGACCTGCGCCGTATCACCGCCTTCGCTGGCCTCGCGGCGGTGCAGGGACAGGGCCTCGTGCTGCGCGTCAACGGCTCGCTCGACACGATCGCCCTCAACGATCTCATCAACGAGCTGCGCAACGCCGGGGCGGAGGCGATCGCCGTCGACGACGTGCGGGTCACGAATCGATCGGTGGCGGTCCAGGGACCGAGGTCGCTGCTGCTCGACGGCGTCGAGATCGGCGAAACCTTCACGCTCTCGGCGATCGGCTCGCCGGAGGGCCTCCTCTCGGCCCTGGAGCGGCCGGGCGGGATCATCGCCCAGCTCGAGCAGTTCATCGACGCGACCATCGTGGCGACCCAGTCGGACTCGATCATGGTGCCGGCCACGAACGTGGAGCTGGCGCCGTCGGTGGCCGAGGTCGTCCATTGAGACGCTGCCGCGCCTTGACCCTGGAAAGCGGGAGGCCGTAGAGTGGCCGCCGTTTCACCGACCCGCATGGCCGCCGGATTCGCGCAGCACCCGAGCTTGCGCTGGGCCACCAACGCCGGCCTCGCAAGCTTGGAACTTTGATGAAAGAGCTGATCGATCTCGCCCTGGACGCGACCGAACGGGGCGGAGCCTCCTATGCCGATATCCGGATCTCCGAGCGGGAGACGGATTCACTGACCGTGAAGAACGGCGCGCTGCAGTCTTCGTCCCTGGACCGGTCCGCCGGCTTCGGCATCCGCGTCCTCGTCGATGGGGCCTGGGGATTCGCTGCCTCGGCCCGCCTTGAAGGCGAGGAGGTTGAGCGGGTCGCACGCGAAGCCGTCGCGATCGCGCGTGCCAGCGGCCTGGCGCGGCGTGAGCCCGTCGTCCTCGACGCCACACCGCCGGTCACCGCCAGCTACCGGACGCCGGTCGAGGAAGACCCATTCGCAGTGTCGCTCGACGACAAGCTCGCGATCCTGATGGACGCCGATCGCGCCATGGCCGCCGTTCCGGGCGTGGCGGTGCGCGAGGGGAGCATCGAGTCGGCTCGCGAGTGGAAGACCTTCGCCTCGAGCGACGGGGCGCGGATCGAGCAGGAGCTCAGCGAGTCCGGCGCAGGCATCGAGGCGACCGCGTTCAACGCCAGCGAGTCGCAGGTGCGCAGCTACCCGAACTCGGCGGGGGGCCAGCACGTGACCGGCGGCTTCGAGGCGGTGCGCGCCATGGACCTGCCGGGCAACGCCCAGCGCATCGCGGAGGAGGGCGTCCGGCTGCTCGACGCAGCCGAGTGCCCGTCCGGCGAGATGGACCTGGTGATCGACTCTTCGCAGATGGCGCTGCAGGTCCACGAGTCGTGCGGCCATCCCATCGAGCTGGACCGCGTGCTGGGCATGGAGGCGAGCTTCGCTGGCACCTCGTTCCTGACCCTCGACAAGCTCGAGAAGCTGCAGTACGGCAGCAAGCTGGTGAACATCGACGCCGATGCGACCGCCCCCGGCGGTCTGGGCACCTTCGGATTCGACGACGAGGGCGTGCCGGCCCAGAATGTCCCCATCGTTTCCGATGGCCTCTTCGTCGGCTACCTCACCAGCCGCGAGACGGCCCCCGTCATCGGCCGCGACAGCATGGGCAGCAGCCGGGCGTCTGGCTGGAACGTGATCCCGCTCATCCGCATGACGAACATCAACCTGCGGCCCGGTGATGCCGGGTCGCTCGATGACCTCATCGCCGATACCCACGACGGCATCTTCATCTCCACCAACCGCTCCTGGAGCATCGACGACCGTCGGCTGAACTTCCAGTTCGGGACGCAGATCGGCTGGCGGATCCGCAACGGTCGCCTGGCGGAGATGGTCAAGAATCCGACCTACACCGGCATCACGCCACGCTTCTGGGGCAGCTGCGATGCGATCTGCGGCCCCGACGAGTGGCAGCTGTGGGGCGTCCCGAACTGCGGCAAGGGTGAGCCGATGCAGACGCACCGCGTCGGGCACGGTGCATCGCCGGCCCGGTTCCGGCGGGTGCGGGTGGGGGTCGGGCGATGGTAGGCGCCAGGCTCGTCTCGGCCGCGGACCCCGACGCGGTCCTCGAGGCCGCAATGCGGGCCCTCGATGGCGATGGCGAGGCGTTCTACGCCGGACGCGACGCCGCGCTGACCCGCTTCGCCGGTTCCCGCATCCACCAGAACGTGTCGGAGCACGATGCCACCCTGCGGATCCGCGCCGTCGACGGTCAGCGCTCCGGCGTGGCGAGCACGAACCGCCTCGATGCGGACGGTATTCGCGAGGTCGTGGAGCGCGCCATGGACGTCTGCCGCCGCTCTGCGGCCAACCCGGGCAGCGCGCCACTCCCGCCGGGAGGCGCCGGGGGAGTCGACTCCCGGCTCGGCTACGTACGCGCCACGGCGGAGGCCGATCCCGGCCAACGCGCCGAGGGCGCACGTGCGGTCATCGCGGCCGCTGATGCTCGACAGCTGGAGGCGAGCGGCGCGTTCAGCAGCGAGGCCTCCACGCTGGCTCTCGCGAACACGAACGGCCTGCATTCGCGCCACAGCACGAGCCAGGCGAAGCTGGTCACGGTCATGACCGGTGCGGAACGTGCCTCCGGCTATGCGCAGGCGGCTGCCACGGACATCGGCGAGATCGACGCAGCCTCTGTCGGAGCCGAGGCGGCGGAGAAGGCCGCCGGTTCGATCGGGGCGATCGACGTCGAGCCGGGCGACTACGAGGTGGTTCTCGAGGAGTACGCCGTGCAGACCGTGCTCGAGTACCTCTCCTACGCCGGCTTCTCGGCGCTCGCCGTGGAGGAGGGTCGATCCTTCATGGAGCTCGGCAAGCGGGTGATGGGGGAGAACGTGACGATCTGGGACGACGGCAACGACCCTTCCGGCCTGCCGTCGGCCATGGACTTCGAGGGCGTCGCCAAGCAGCGCGTCGACCTGGTGACCGACGGGGTCGCCACCGCGGTGGTCCATGACTCCGCCACCGCCCGCCGCGCCGGCGTCCAGTCCACCGGTCATGGGCTCCCGGCTCCAAACGCGTTCGGCCCTGCCGCCTGGAACCTGTTCATGGCCCCGGGCTCCGGCGCGAAGGCGGCCATGCTCGCCGCGATCGAGCGCGGCATCTGGGTCACCCGCTTCCACTACGTCAACATCGTGCACCCCAAGCGCGGCGTGCTGACCGGCATGACCAAGGACGGGACCTTCCTGATCGAGAACGGGCGCCTCACCCGTCCGGTGCGCAACCTGCGCTTCACGCAGGCGATGCCGCAGGCCCTCGGCCAGGTGCGTGCCATCACGGCAGAGACGCGGCTCGTGGCAGCCGAGTACAGCGGCATCAATGCGCGCGTGCCGGCACTCCACCTCGGTAGCTTCGCCTTCACCGGGGCGACGGCGGCGGAGACGGCCTGACGTGGCGCCGCTCGAGCTCCGCATCGGCGACGTGGTGCGGCTGCGCCGCGAGCACCCCTGTGGTGGCCGTGACTGGGAGGTCGTGCGGCTGGGCGCCGACATCGGCCTCGTGTGTCGCGGCTGCGGCCACCGCATCCTGATGGACCGCCTCGACGTGGAGCGGCGCTTCGTGGAGTACCTCGATCGGGGACGGCTGCCGGAAGGCGCGGCGTGACGCACGGCGAGCTGCCGCCCGACCTCGGCAACCAGGACCTGTCGGGGGCGGGGACCGTCCTCCGCAACCGCAGCTTCGTCCTGCTCTGGTCTGCCCAGCTGCTGAGCCAGCTGGCCTCGAACATGGTCCTGGCGGCGCTCATGGCGGTCGTCTTCCGGGCGACCGGCTCGAACACGGCAATCGCCGTGCTGATCCTCACCTTCCTGGTGCCCGCCGTCGCCTTCAGCGTCCTTGCCGGCGTCCTGGTCGAGCGCAGCGACGCTCGCCTGATCATGCTTGCCACCAACGTGCTGCGCGGCGTCGGCGTGGTGCTCTTCATCTTCGTCGGGTCGAATGTCGGGCTGATCCTGCTGATCAACCTGTTCGTGGCCACCATGACCTCCGTCTTTGCGCCCGCCGAGCTGACGTCGATCCCGCGCATCGTCGAGCGGCGCCACCTGATGGCGGCCAACTCGGTCTTCGTCCTCACCATCAACGCCACCTTCGCCATCGGGTTCGGATTCCTTGGACCGCTGCTGCTGACGACGGCGAGCGCGAACGTGGTCTACGTGGTGGTGGCCATCATGTTCGGCTTGGCGGCAGCGGCCATCGTCCCGTTGCCGGCGGTCAAGGCGGTTCGGCACGAGGAGTTCCGGGCGGATGAGGCGGGCCGCGCGCTCCGCGCCGTCTTCGACCAGGTGAACGAGGGGATTCGCTTCGTCCGCGAGAACAAGCGGATCGCCTGGTCCCTGGCCTACCTCGGCATCGCGGCCAGCCTGATCGGCGTGATGGGAGCCATCGGCCCGGGCTTCGCCACGGACATCCTCCGGCTCTCGGAAGAGGACTTCTTCTTCGTGATGGGTCCGGCCGGCCTGGGCGCGGTCATGGGGATCCTCTTCCTCAACGCGTACGGGAAGCGGATCCCGCGTCGCCTGGTGATCGACATCGGCCTGGTCGCCATGGGCGCCACGCTGGTCGCCCTGGCCATCGTCAAGCCGGTCGTCGGCTTCCTCTCGCCCGCGATGCAGCCGATCGAGCAGAGCCTCCCGCAGGCGCTCGCGCCCATCATCTCGCTGATCGCCATCGTGGTGGTGATCGCCGTGACCGCCGGGGTCGAGTACGCGTTCGTCGCCATCCCGTCGCAGACCGCGTTGCAGGAGGAGCTGCCGGTCGGCGTCCGGGGGCGGATCTTCGGGATCCTGAACACGCTCCTCTCCGTCGCGTCGTTCCTGCCCGTTATCGCCGCGCCGCTGGCTGCCGACCTGCTCAACCTGCTCTTCCCGGGTGCCGGCATCCCGTGGGTGATGGCCATTCTCGGCGCGATCACGCTGTGGGCCGGCATCGCGTCGTGGCGCCACAACCGACGCGCTGGGCTGCACACCGGGTCGGGGCCCGAACCGCCGGCAGACGTGGAAGGCGTTGCACCGGTTTCGCTGTCCGATCCTGACGTCGATGCGGAGTAGGCTGCTCGCCGCAGGCGTGCTCCTCTTCTCGGTGGCGGTGGCATGGCTGGCAGTCCTGCAGACCATCGCGGCGCGGCTCCTGCAGCTCGTCATCGCCATCTCCATCCTCTACGTCGCCTACCTGGCCTGGAAGGGCTTCCAGACCATCCGTGCTGCACGTCGCAGCGATGCGGTTGCGGCCGGGGCGATCGGCGGCGAGCGACTGCGCGTGACCGTGGTCGTGCCGGCCCGCGACGAGGCGCCGGTGATCGCCGATCTCATCGCTGACCTGGCCGCCCAGGACTACGCGCTTGCCGAGCAGCCCGCCTTCGATGTCCTGGTCATCGACGACGGGTCGGCGGACGCTACTGGCGAGGCCGCCCGAAGGGCCGGCGCGGCGCTCGGGGATCGCTTCCAGATCGTTCGCCGGGAGCCGGGGAGCGGTCCGCCAACGAAGGGAGCGGCGCTGGCCCATGCCCACCGCCTGGTTCGTGGCGAGGTCGTGGCGGTGCTCGACGCGGACAGCCGGCTCGACGCTGACTACCTGACCCGGGCCATGCGTGCCTGGCGCCGCGACCCGACCGCCGCCGCGCTGCAGACGCGGCGCACAGCCATGAACCGGCGCCGCGGGTGGCTGCCCGGCGCCCAGGACGAGGAGCAGCTGATGGACCTGGCCAGCCAGTGCGGCCGCTGGGCGACCGATGGCACGGCGGAGGTGCGCGGTACCGGCATGTTCCTCCGACGCGCGGCGCTCGAGCGGGTGGGCGGCTGGCACGAGAGCCACATCACCGAGGACCTCGAGCTGTCGACCCGCCTGGCCGATGCCGGCGAACGGGTGACGCTCGCACCGGAGGCCGTGGTCCGGGAGGAGGCCGTGGAGACGCTGGCCGGTCTCTGGCAGCAACGCATGCGCTGGGCCGAGGGCAGCATGCGCCGGCTTATCGACCTGGGACCTGGCCTGCTCGCCAACGGCCGGCTGCCGCTCCAGCGGCGCCTCGATTTCCTGCTCTTCATGACGGAGTTCATGGTCCCGCCGCTCTTCGTCGCCACCATCGCCGCCAGCTTGCTGACCGTCGTGCTGCCCGGCTCCGCCGACTGGACCGTGCCGGCGACGCTCTTCGCCGGGTACGGCGCGGGCACCTTCCTGCTCGCTGCCGCCGGCCTGGCCGCCACCGGCGAACGGGGCTGGCGCGTGGTGGGTCGGGCGATCCGCGGCTCCCTCTTCCTGTCGCACTGGCTGGTGGTCGTGCCGATCGCGCTGCTCAAGATCGTGGTCGCGGCACCGACCACCGAGTTCTCCCGTACGCCCCGCTCGCCCCACCGGGACCGATGAGTACGAACGCACCCGACCTCGTCGTTGCCGGCCAGGTCCTGCTGCGTGCCAGCCCCAGGTCCGTCCGGACGACCGGGGCCGTTGGCGGTGCGTGACGGTCGCGTGGTGGCGACGGGGGAGCGGGAAGAGCTGCTGGCCACGGCAGGCCGCAGGACGCGGATCATCGACGAGCCGCAGCTCGCCGTGGTGCCCGGCATGCACGACTTCCACCTGCACCTGGTCGGCATGGCTCGACTGCGGCGCGAGTTGCGCCTCGACGGCCTGCGCGGATCCGAGCTTGGCGCCGCGGTGCGCCGCGCGGCCGCGGAGCTCCCGGCGCAGGGCTGGCTGCGCGGCCGCGGCTGGAGCGAGGAGGCCCTCCAGGCTGACGCTCTGCCGCAGCTGGCCGAGGCGGCCCATTCCCGCCCCGCCCTCCTCTACTCGCACGATACGCACTCGGCGTGGGCATCCCCGCTGGCGCTCGCGGCGGCCGGGATCGGTGCTACGACGGCCGACCCGCCGGGCGGCAGGATCGAGCGTGACGCCAGCGGTCGGCCGACCGGCGTCCTCCGCGAACGTGCGACCGATCTCGTCGAGAGCGTCGCCGGACGGCTGCGTGGCCCCGCGCTCGAGCGCGCGCTGGACGAGGCGGTCGGGGAGCTCCTGGCGTGGGGCGTGACGAGCGTCGTCGACGCCGGCGATACGACCGCCGAGAACGGGACCGGAAGCCACGCCGCCCTAGGCGACCGCGCCTCGTTGCTCGTGGCGGCGGCGCCTCGCCTGGATGGCCGGCTTCGTGTCGCGATCGGGCTGCCGGCGAGCGCCATCGCGGCGGCGGCGGAGCTGGGCCTCGCCACCGGGCGACCGGTCGGGGGGCACGCCACGATCCATACCGGGTGGGCCAAGGCCTACGCGGATGGAGCGCTCGGCTCTCGCACGGCGGCCCTCTTCGCGCCGTACACCTGCGGCTCCGGGGATGCCGGCATCCTTCGGCTGGAGGCGGCGGAGGTCGATGCGCTGCTGGTGGCGGCTCGGCGCCACGGCATCGGCCTGGCGGTACATGCCATCGGCGACCGCGCGGCCGCCACGGCGCTCGATGCCCTGGAGCGCGTCCCCGCACGGGAAGCGGGCGTGCCGCCTGATCGGATCGAGCACCTGCAGCTCCTGCGCGACGAGGATCTCCCGCGCCTCGCCGCGCTGGACATCACGGCCAGCATCCAGCCGGTCCACGCCGCCAGCGACCGCGAGATGGTCGAGGCCTGCTGGGCCGATCGCCTGCGCCTCGCCTACCCATGGCGCTCGCTGGCGGGGGCCGGCACGCGGCTGGCCTTCGGGTCAGACGCGCCCATCGAAACGCCGAACCCATGGGTTGGCGTCTTCGCCGCCCTCCACCGCAGGTTTCCGGCCGATGAGCGTGGCGACTGGCAGCCGGCCCAGGCGCTCGACGTCCGAGCAGCGCTGGCCGCCTACACCACGGCCGCTGCACGCGCCGCAGGCCGCCACGACCATGGCCACCTCGAGGTGGGGGCCGTGGCCGACCTGGCGGTCCTCAACGTCGACCTCGCAGGCCTGCTCGCCGGAGACGAGCGGCTGGCCGACGTGCGGTCCCGCGTGACGCTCCTTGCCGGCCGCGAGGTCCACCGCGGCTGAGCTGGAAGCCGGTGCGCGCAGTCACCGCGGGGAGTAGCATGCCCGCCAGGCGGGCTAGCATGTCGTGCACGGAGGGCGAAAGCATGGCCGAGCAGGCAGATGAACGAGCGGCATTCACGGTCGGAGGCGATCAGCGGGTCCCGGTTGGACCGGGTCACGACCTCGGATCGAATTTCGACCCGACGCGGCTCGACTTCGGTCACCATGCGGGGCGAACCATCGAAGAGCTGGCGGACATCGATCCCGACTACCTGCGCTGGCTGGAGCGCCATCCATCGGGCGTGCGCTACCGGGCCGAGATTCAGCGCGTGCTGGGCGTCGTGAGGCGCTCGCTGGAGTGGGGCCGCTGAAGGATCGCTGACCGGCCGCCGCCCAGGGATGGCGAGCCGGGCACGCGCCTTGCAATGAGCCTGCCCCGTGAGCAGGCAACCCCTCGACGGCGAAGAGCCCGTCATCAGCATGGCCGGCGTCACCCGCCGCTTCAACGGCCTGACGGCGGTCAGCGACCTGTCGCTCCGTGTCCAACGCGGCACGATCCTTGGCCTCATCGGCCCCAGCGGCTCCGGCAAGACCACCGTGATCCGGATGCTGACCGGGACGCTGGAGCCGAACGATGGCGAGCTGCGCGTCGTCGGCCAGGATCCGCGCCGGTTCTCCCGCTCCGTGCGGGAGCAGATCGCGTACATGCCCCAGCTCTTCAGCCTCTACCGCGACCTCACCGCGGAGGAGAACGTGGGCTTCGTCGCGGCGCTCTACGGCATCAGCTGGTTCGGCCGCACCGAACGCGTCCGCCGCGCGCTCGAGACCGTTGACCTGTGGGACGCGCACGGCCGGCGGGCGGGCGATCTCTCCGGCGGCATGCAGCGCCGGCTCGAGCTGGCCTGCGCCCTCGCCCACGATCCGCAGATCCTCTTCATCGACGAGCCGACCGCCGGCATCGACCCGATGCTGCGCCAATCGATCTGGGGCGAGCTGCGACGAATGCGGGACGAGGGTCGCACGCTGCTGGTCACGACGCAGTACGTGGGCGAGGCGGAGTACTGCGACAACGTCGCGCTCCTCGATGAGGGTGAGCTCGTCGCCCTCGATACGCCCGACGCGATGCGACAGGGCGTCTTCGGGGGCGAGGTGATGGAGCTCGAGTCAGACGGTGAGGTGAGCCCCGAGATCCTCTCCGAGCTGCCGGAGGTCAGGAACGTCAAGCGCCTGGCGCCCAACCGTCTGCGCCTGACGGTCGACGATGCGGGGATGGCGGCACCGCTGCTGCTCGAGGCGTGTCGCTCCGCCGGCGTGAAGGTGGTGAGTCTCGACGAGTACCAGGCCGGATTCGACGAGGTCTTCGCGGAGCTCGTCCGCCGGCGCCGCGGAGAGCAGGGCGATCGGCCACCGGGGAGCGCACGTGCTGAATGACGGCTGGCGGAGCATCGTCCGCACCACCTCGTTCATGGGCAAGGAGCTGCGCGAGGTCTGGCGCCGACCCGGCGTGCTGGCATCTCTCGTCCTGGGCCCGTTCCTGATCATGCTGCTCTTCGGCCTCGGCTACACCGGGGCTCGGGCGCCGTTTCGAACGGAGATCGTCCTGCCTGCCAACACGTCGCTGCCGCAGGATCCCGACTTCTACGAGGGTCTCGCACCCGGCCGGATCGACGTCACGGACGTCACCCAGGACGAGTCGAGCGCGGAGCGCCACCTGCGCAATCAGCAGATCGACCTGATGGTGGTGGTCCCGCAGGATGCCGTGAACCAGCTGCGGGCCGGTGAGCAGACCGAGTTCCTGGTGGCCTGGAACGAAGTCGACCCGGTGAATGACGGGCTCGCACACCTGGCCGTGTCGAGCATGACCGCGGAGATCAACGCGGAGATCATCCGGCGCGCCGCGTCAGAGGGGATCGATATCGCGGAGGGCCAGCTCGGGCCGCGGGTGACGAACATCTCGCCCGACGTGATCGCCAAGCCGACCAGGGCGGTCACGCAGAACGTATCGCCTTCCGAGCCCTCCTACCTCAACTTCTTCGGGCCGGCGGTGCTGGCGCTGGTGCTCCAGCACCTGGCCGTGACGCTCACCGCCCTGTCGATGGTCCGCGAGCGGCTGAGCGGCCAGATGGATCTCTTCCGGGTGGCGCCGGTGAACAGCATGGAGGTGCTCGTCGGCAAGTACTTCGCCTACGCCCTGCTGACGCTGCTCATCGCCGGCGTCGTGGGAGCCTTGATGGTCTTCGGCCTGGGCGTTCCCGTGCTGGGGGGCTACGCTGCGGCGCTGGGCATCGTGCTGCTGCTGGCGTTCGCATCGCTGGGGGTCGGTCTGTTGATCTCCCTGGTGGCGGATTCCGAGCGCCAGGCGGTACAGCTCTCCATGCTGGTGCTGCTGGCATCGGTCTTCTTCTCGGGCTTCGTGCTCCCGGTTGAGGATTTCATCGGTCCGGTGCAGTACATCTCCTACGTGCTGCCGGTGACCCACGGCATCGCCACGCTGCAGGAGACGATGCTGCGAGGCACCGTCACCGATGGTCAGATGATCCTGGCCCTGGCCGTGATCGGCCTGGTGCTCTTCGTGCTCTCCCTGGTCCGACTGCGGATGATCCTGCGCGGCGCACGCTAGGGAGATCGGTCAGGCAGGATCGTCCACCACCTCGACGCGGGTGTGCCGGAAGAGCCAGGCGCTGCCAACGCCGGCCGCTGCGATCGGGAGCAGCTGCCAGAAGAGGAAGCCGTAGAAGAGCAGGCTGAGCGGCAGCCCGCCCGCCAGCTGCTCCGCGCCGATGCGGCCCTCCAGCGATTCGAGTTGGCTCGCCAGCGCGCGCATGCGGGTCCCGACCCGGGCGATGTCGTCGCGGTTCACGCCCAGCGCCTCACCGATGCCGTCCAGGTTGTCGCCGAGCTGCTGCAGCTGATCCGCGCTCTGCTGGAATTGGTCGGCGAGCGGCAGCAACGGCTGCGTGCCGAACAGGGAGATGGACATGTTCGCCGCCAACGCATCCAGGGTCGCCGATGTCTGGCGGCTGAGCGACGCCGCGTTCGAGGCGGACGTCCGGGCCTGGACCAGGCTGGTGTCGAAGCCGTTGAAGGCGTCGGCGGCCGCGTCGGCCGCCTCGGTGGCCGACGTGAGGCTGGCCTGCGCCGAGGTCGTGACGCGATCGATCCGCCCGGCGAGCGGTCCGCCCACCAGCAGGGCAACGATCAGGAAGATGGCGCCGACCGCCGCGTAGGCGGCCAGGAGCCAGGCAAGAATGCGCATACGGGTGACGATGAGCGGATTCCGTGCCACGTGGCCTGCCCGTTCCTCTCTACGATGCCCATCGCATGCTGCCGAGCCGAGTGTCGCGCGCCATCCTGGCCTTCCTGCCGAAGGGAGGTGTCCTCCTCTCCGCCCTGCTCTTCGGCAGCTACGCCATGGGGCTGCTGCGGGACCGGACCTTCGCGCGCACCTTTGGCGCCGGCTCCGATCTGGACGCCTACAACGCCGCCTTCGTCCTGCCCGAGCTCCTGCTCGACGTCCTCGTCGAGGCAGGGCTGGCCGCGCCCTTCATCCCGATCTTCCTTCGGCTGCGCTCATCGGAGCATGCCGACCAGGCCGATGACTTCGCGCGGGCCATCCTGACCGCCGGGGTGGCAGTCATGGGAACCGCCGCCATCGCGATGTTCATCTTCGCCGATGCAACGACGTCGCTGATCGCGCCCGGCTTCAGCGGCGAGCAGCGACAGCTGTACGTCTCGCTCTTCCGGGTGATGCTGGTGACGCCCATCCTCTTCGCGGCGTCCCTCACGCTGGGACAGGTGCTTCTGGCCGAACAGCGCTTCTTCTGGTACGGCATCCCGCCATTGCTCTACAACGGCGGGATCATCATCGGCACGCTTGCCTTCAGTGGCTCGCTCGGCATCTACGGGCCGGCCGTCGGCGCCGTCCTCGGCGCCGCGCTGCACCTCGGGAGCCGGTTCATCGGCCTGCGCAAAAGCTCGTTCCGCATCGGCTTCGGCTGGAGCGCTCCGACCTGGTCGCTACGCGAGTTCGGGCGCCTGATGCTGCCCAAGATGGTGAGCCATCCGGTGGAGCCGATGACCTTCCTCTTCTTCACCAACGTCGCCTCGGGCCTCGCGGCGGGGAGCGTGACGGTGGTGAGCTACGCGCGCAACTTCCAGAGCGTCCCGGTGAGCCTGATCGGCGTCGCCTTCGCGCTGGCGATCTTCCCGGCCCTCTCCACGGCGCACGCGCTCGGTGACCGGCCTGCCTTCCTGCGCCTGCTGGGCCGCAACCTGGCGACGATCGCGCTGGTGACCAGCGCCGGCGCGGTCGTTGTCGCGCTGATCGGCGAGGCCGCCATTCGGGTCCTGCTGGGTGGTGGCCAGTTCGACGAGGCCGACGTCCGCCGCACCGGGGCCGTGCTTGCCGCCTTCGCCATCTCGATCCCGTTCGAGAGCGTGACGCACCTGCTCAGCCGCGCGATCTACGCCACCGAGCACACCCTGCTCCAGGTCATCGCCTCGCTGGCAGGCCTTGGCATCACCGTGGGCGCAACGGTTGCCCTGGTGCCGCAGGTCGGCATCATCGCGATCCCGCTCGGTTTCGGGATCGGGCAGGCCGTGAAGGTCGTCCTGCTGGCCCTGGCGCTCGCGGTGCGCCTGCGCGCGTCGTGGCCGGAGCCTACTCGCGATCGTGACCGATAGATCTTCAGTATCGCGCCCGAAGCGCCTGCCTGGTGCCGGTCTGGAACATCTATCGGTGCAGGCCGAGCGTGCAGCGTCTCCAACGGCCTTGCTCGTGCTCAGCGCGCACCGATCTATCGTGCAGAACCAGCCCCGGCGATCTTCCCGGGCGCCCATTCGTAGATCTATCTGGGACACCACGCCCAGCGATCAGCCGCCCCCCATGGGCACGGCGCTTGGCCACTGGGCGCGGATTGCCGTCGTCGCTTCCTGCCCCGTACGCTGGTCGTCGGCGAAGAAGCAGCGAAGGGAGCGCCCGTGGCTACCCCCATCATCTACCTCGACCGATCGGATGTCCTTCCCGGCCGCCTCGACGAGCTGCGGGACGCCTTCCGTGAGCTGGCCGAGGTCGTGGAGCGCGACGAACCGCAGCTGTTGAGCTACGCCGCCTACTTCAGCGAGGACGGCACGCAATCGAGCGTCCTGCACGCGCACCGCGACAAGACGTCGCTGCTCCGACACATGCAGGTCATCGGTCCGCACCTGCCGCCCTTCGCCGAGCTGCTGCGGCTGCGCGAGATCGAGGTGTTCGGCGAGATCGGTCCGGATCTGACGAGGCAGCTCGAATCCAAGCTCGCCCTGCTCGGCGACGAGGGACTGACCGTCCACCGCCACGGGGCTGGCTTCCTGCGGCCTGCGACGCGCCCGGCCAGCTAGCGCGGGGTGGTGGGAACGAGCACCACGAAGCGGCCGTCGCGATCCGGGTAGATGCCCTCGGGTCGCGTCCATCCGGGGCCGATGCTCTCGTAGCCCGGCGGCCCCTGGTGAACCGGCCAGTTGCGCTCGAGCTCCGCGAGGTCCTCGAAGTTGCCCGGCGGGTCGGACGCGCCCCAGATCGAGGAGACGCGCGGGTACCAGGGGTCCTGGATGTAGGCGCCGCTGACGGTCGCATCGGGGAAGATGGTCGGATCGGCATCGGCCCGGTAGCCGGTCATCACCCACGTATGGGCCCCCCACCACGGGAACATCACCACGGGCTTCTGCATCCGGCTGATGGCGATCGCCGAATCGTGCAGGGCATCGGTGTAGTCGGCGTAGGCGCGCAGCTCGTAGCCGGGCTCGCCGTAGGCCGCCAGCGCCAGCGCGACGGCACCGGGGCCCCAGCCGCCGTTGTGGCTGTCGTCCCAGGACTCCCATTCACCGATGCGGCCGGCGATCTCGCTCTGGAACTCGACCGACGTGTCGCCGTGGCCGAGGATGGCGAGGACCATCTGGGTGCCGGCCACCGCACACCACTCGTTCGTCGCCTCCGAGGCGAAGTAGGCAGCGGGATCGTCCAGCAGCTGGACGTCCACCGGCGCGCGGACCGGGGCGGGGGTAGGGGAGGCCGTTGGATGGAGCGAGGCGGCGCTCGGCTCACCCGGGCTGGGCCGGGCCGTCGGGCTCGGATCGGGCCGCGGCGTGATCACGACGGCCGCGCCGGTCTCCCGATCCGGCACCAGGTGCAGCGCGGCGGTGACCCGCAGGATGAGCAGGTCCATCCGGTCGCCGGCTCCGAGCACGTTGGCGCGCACGGCGCCGAAGCCGATGAGAACCGCGAGCACCACCGCCACCGCGGCGTACCACACACGATTCCGCCCCAGGCGTCCACGTTGCGATGGGTCGGGCCTCATCGACTCACGCGCTCCCGGCGCTCGTGGCTCAGCCCAGGGCGGCCACGGCGGCCACCAGCTGGCTGAACTGGTCCATCCCGATCTCGCTGGTGACCCGCTGCTGGACCAGCCCATCGGGCGCAACGGAAACGAAACCGGGGAAACTCGCGATGCCGAGCGCGTTGAGCGCGGTATCGGCGGCATCGTCGACCAGCGTCGGTTGCGACCATCCCTCGCGATCGAGCCAGGCCGATGGCGGGAAGTTCGTGCTCGCCGGTTGAATCGAGGTGGTCACGGCGACGATGTCGACGTTGGCGGGGACGTCGTTGGCGGCCAGCCAGTCGACCAGGCGCGGCAGCTCGGCCTGGCAGTGCGAGCACCAGTGCGCGAGGATCACGATGACCTTTGCCCTGCCATCGGGGCTGATGGTGAGCGGCTGACCGTCGATCCCCGTCCCGCTGAGCGTGGGGAGACGCTGCCCGACCGCCGGATCCGCGCCGCCGCCGGGTAGCTGTGGGAGTGGCTGCCCCGATACCTGGACGCTGGCGGCGGGTTGCGCGACCTGCGGCGTGGACGAGGTGGCCAGGATGGCGCCCACGGCGGCAACCGCGACGACCAGCACCAGGCCGCCGATCACCAGCATGGGCGTGCGGCTGCTCCCGGCCGAGCGCTCCGCTCGCTTCGGCATCCCGCGGCTGCGCTTCGGTCGTGTCATCGCGCCACCTCGTCGTCCGGAGTTGCGCGGGGGATGAAGAGCAGCAGGATGGTCGCAATCGTCACGAACCCGATGAGGGCCATGACCGGGATGGTCACGAATCCGAACCTCTCGATGTAGATCGTGTTGCAGGGAGCCTGGACCGAGCACGAGCCACTCGGCAGGCCGGGCAGGCGCTGCACCAGCACGTGGTAGGCGCTGATGGCAGCTCCGACCAGTGCGAGGCTGGCAGCGTAGGGCCGGATCCCCCCATCACTCCGCAAGGCCGCGATGAGGAGCAGCAGCGCCAGCGGGTACATCGCAATGCGCTGGTACCAGCACAGGGCACACGGGATGAAGCCGGCCACCTCCGACATGTAGAGGCTGCCCGCCGTGGCGACGGCGGCCGCCAGCCACGCCAGCCAGAGCCCGATAGGTGCCACCGCTGAGCGAACTCGGTCGAAGATGCCACCCATCGCGCCCGAGGTGCCGGCACCGACGGCGAGGACGAGCCCGACCGCGGTGGCCGCGGCGGCCAGCAGGGCAAGCAGCGCGAGGAACGTGGAGACGGTGAGGACGCTCACCGCAGCTCGGTCGGCATGCGCCGCATCCTAGCGGTGATGTCGAAGGCCGTCCAAGCCGCCCCGGGCGCGTCAGCGGTGGACGTGGTGCTCGAGCCTGCGGCGGTCGGTCGTCTCCAGCTGGATGGTCGAGTGCTCGAAGTCGAAGTCCTCGGCCAGACAGGCGCACAGCTCGTCCAGGACTCCAGCAGGGTCGGCTTCCGCGGTGATCACCACGTGGGCCGAGACGACGTGAATGCCCGAGGTGAGCGTCCACGCGTGGAGGTCATGCGCGTCGATGACGCCCGGCGCACCCAGGATGTGCGTCCGCACCTCGTCGAGATCGACGCCCTTCGGCGTCGCCTGCAGCAGGATGTCGACCGCCTCGCGCAGCAGCGCCCACGTGCGAGGAACGATGAGGACCGCGATGACGATCGAGGCGAGCGCGTCGATGGGTGCCCAGCCGGTGAGCAGGATGACCGTCGCTGCGACGATGACCGCCACCGATCCGAGCAGGTCGCCGAGCACCTCGAGGTAGGCGCCGCGCAGATTGAGGCTCTCCGCCGCCCCCGCGTGGAGGAGGCGCAGCGACACGACGTTGGCGACGAGTCCCAGGACGGCGATCGCGAGCATCGGCAGGCCGACCACGTCCGGCGAGGAGCCGATACGACGAACGGCCTCGACCAGGACGAATGCCGCGATCCCGAAGAGGATGGCCGCGTTGGCGACCGATGCGAAGATCTCCACCCGGTAGTAGCCGTACGACTTCGCCGCGGTCGCCGGCCGCCGCGCGAACCAGATGGCGAGCAGCGCCAGCGAGATGCCGGCGGCATCGGTCAGCAGGTGACCGGCATCGGCCAGCAGCGCCAGGCTGTTGGTCAGCAGCCCGCCGACGACCTCGACCACAAAGACGACGACGACGAGGGCGAGGACTGCGACCAGGCGCGGCGCCCCCCTCGCCGCCGTCGATTCGGGCGAGTGGCTGTGACGTTCGCGCCTGGACGGGCGCGTCGCTACCGGTTCACCATCGGGCACCACGCTCACATGATGTACCTCCGTCGGCGGTTCGTCAGGTCGAGCTGTCGCGCCGGGGAGGGCGTCCTGCTAGAATCCGGATCTGCTCGATGGGTTCGGTCCGCAGGCCGAGCCCAGCCGGAGCCCGATGGGG
>CAVZPD010000016.1:0-31374 GCA_963777045.1 uncultured Chloroflexia bacterium | reverse complement strand
TTCATCCTGGCGGCGACGATCGTGGGTATGCTCGCCCAGCGCGGCTGGGACCGCTCGGCTGGTCCGACGGCGGCCTGATGGTGGTGGGGAACCTCGTGATCTACCTGGTGGGCGTTCCCATCCTCGCCGCGGTGGGCGACATGACGCCGGCGGACGCCATCTGGAACGGCGCGATCGTTTTCCTCCCGTGGGACGCGTTCAAGGTCGCCGTCGCGGCGGGCCTGCTTCCGCTGGCCTGGCGGGCCATCGCGCGGCGGTCCTGACCACCTCGCGGCCGCGGCGGCGAACGTGACGGGGGACGCTAGTCGATGGGCTCGGCCCTGCGCCGTTTGACGGCGGGCGCCAGCCGCAATCCGACCAGGAGCACGAGGCCGGCGAGCAGGGCGAGCGGCAGGCCCAGGATCAGCAGCCAGATGGCGGCCGCGGCGAGCGCCTGTCCGATCCCGACCAGCGCGGCCACGGCGCTCTCGAGGATCGCTCCCGCATCCCATCCCTCGGCGGTCGACTCGATTGGCGCGTCGGCGGGCACCAGCGTCACGGTCAGCGTCGCCAGCTCCGCGAGGTTGCCCAGCTGGTCCAACTGGGCCTGGAGCTGCTCGATCTCGCCGCGAACGTCATCGAGGCGGCCCTGGACGGTCAGGATGTCCTCGATCTTGGTCGCCTGCTGGAGCAGCGCCCGATACTGCGCCTCGGAGGCCTGCAGGTTGCGGATCCGCGCGTCGAGGTCGACGACCTGGCCAGTGACGTCCTGCTCGCGCGTCGCCTCCACCAGCACCTTGCCGTCCATCTCGTGGAGACGGCCTATCGCCGCGTCGAACTGCGCGGCGGGGATGCGCAGCGTCAGGCTGGCCGCCTGGTCCGGACCGCCCGAGTTGGAGCCGCCAACGTACCCGCCCAGCTCGAGGGCCATGGCACGCACGGCACCTACCGCGGTGGAGACGGCGCTCACCTCCACGCTGATCTCGCCGGTCTTCACGATCTGGCGGTCGGCCAGGTTCGCGTAGGACGCCGCGGGCTTTTCGCCGGGTGCCACGCCGTCCGAGCCTCCGCCGGACTCGTCGGTGATGGGACCGGGGGCGGCCGCCTGCGACGCCTGGGGCGCTACCTCTCGGGCGCCTGTACCGCCTCCAGCGCACGCGGCGAGGAGGAGGGCGGCGGCGATCATCGGCGCCAGTGCCGGCAGCATCCGGTGGACGAGGTGAGTGGCTGGATCGGTGCGGCGGGTCATGGGTCAGGCCCTCCCTGCGGAGATCACTACGCGCGCTAGACGCCGCCGGTCCCCGATTGGTGCCGCGTTGACGCGTTTCGTGCTCGCGCCGCCGGCCGGCGCTGTCAGCCGCCGCCTCGCATGCGTCGCCTTGCCAGCCACCACATCAGGCCGTAGGCGGCCGACGCATAGGCCACGCCTCCAAGCACGTCGATGACGTAGTGATCGGCGGTGTAGACCACGGTGAAGGCCACGAACGCGAAGTAGCCGAAGGCAGCCCAGGCCAGCCCGCCGAACGCCCGCCGTAGCACGAGGAAGGTCAGGAACGGGTAGGCGGCGTGCAACGAGGGGAATGCCGCCACCGGGTTCGCGTTCAGGCTGGTGAAGGCCAGGTTGTAGAGGCGTCCACCGTCGAGCCCGAAGAATCCGACCAGGTCGGCGAAGGCGCCCGGCTTGAGGTAGGCGATCGCGACCTCCCCCGGTGCGCTGCCGATCTTGCCTGCCTCCGCAGCGAACCACGGTGGTGCTACAGGCAGGAAGAGGTAGGTCACGAACCCGGCGAAGCTCAGCAGGATCAGCGACACCAGGTACGGGTGGAAGAGGTTGGGGCGATAGCGCCAGAGCAACAGCGCGGTCGCAATCGGCAGCATGAAGTGGAGCATGTAGACGACGGTTCCCGCCACTGCCAGCCAGTCCACCCCGGAGACGGGGTGCAGCCATCCCTGCAGGGCTGCGGTTGGCAGGTGGCCGCCGAAGACCCATCGCTCCATCGAGGCGATGTCGCTGACGTGAACGCGGAATCCGACATCATCGGCCAGGCCGCGCATGAGCTCGTAGGCCAGGAAGAGAACCAGGAACGGCGTCCACTCCCGCAGCAGGTTCAGCCTGCTGCGGGCCACGATCACCAGGCCGAAGCCCAGCGCCACCAACAGGACGTCGGGCGTCACGTCGATCCCGCGGATGAAGGTCAGGAAACCGATGAGGGCGGCGTAGCCGATCGCCACGCCGGCCAGCAGCGCATCGGACCATGACGAGAGCTCTCCATTCGGTCCACGCCGCTCGCCTGGCGTGGGAGCCGCGTGCTCGGTCGCGGTGTCCGCCATGTCAGGCTCCTGAGCTGTTCGGCGCGAGGATACCGTTCTCAGCCGCTCCCGCCCGTCTCGGCCCGCCGCGACGTCACTGCGGGCACCAGCAGGCGCGTGGCGAAGTAAGCGGCCGCGGCGTAGGCGATGCCGCCCAGGACGTCGATCACGTAGTGGTCGCCGGTGAACACGATCGCCCACCAGACCAGCATCGCGTAGCCCAGGGCCAGCCAGCCCGGCCGCCCGAAGGCTCGGCGCAGCACCAGGAACGAGAGGAACGGGTAGCCGGCGTGCAGGGACGGGAAGGCCGCCACGCCGTTCGGATTGACCCCGTAGAAGACGTACGAGCTGAGCATGTGGCCCTCCGGATAGCCGAGGGCCTGGGCGATGACGTCGAAGGCAGCGGGCTTGAGGTAGTGAATCACCGGAGCCCCGTTCGGCCCGTCGAGGTAGCCCAGCTGTGCGGCCCACCAGGGCGGTGCGACGGGCAGCACCAGGTAGGTCACGAAACCGGCGAAGCTGAGCACGATGAACGCGGCCACGAAGTCGTAGTACTGGGGCCGGCGCCAGACCCAGAGCAGGAGGCCGGTGACGATCGGCAGGACGAAGTGGAGCATGTAGAGGACGGTGGCGAAGATCGCTGCGGCACCAACGCCGGACGCCGGGGCAAGCCAGTCCTGGAGAATCTGCGTCGGCAGGTGGCCGAGCGCAATGATGCGCTCCGCCGCGACCACGTCCTCGATGTGCACCGGGAAGCCCGCATCGTCGGCGATGCCGCGCATCAGCTCGTAGGCGAGGAAGACCGCGATGAACGGCACCCAGTCGCGCAGGAAGAGCTTCGTCCGGCCCAGCAGCACCGCCAGCAGCAGGAACGCGACGAGCAGGACGTCCGGGGTGATGTTGACGCCGCCGACGTACATGAGGACGACGACCAGCAGGGCGTAGCCCAGGACCCCCCAGGTCAGCCAGCGCTCGTTGCGCGTCCGGAGCGTGGTATCGGTGTCAGTTGCCACGACCTGCCAACATCCCCATCGTGAGAAACGTCAATGCTGCGTCAAACCGCGACATGATGCAGGCTGAGAAGATGCGTTACCAGCCGTTGTCGCAGGCAGCTCATCGGAGGCCGGCTATCGGAGCCGTCCTCGTCGTGGCGACGCTGCTGTTTGCCGCCTGCGCTTCGGACCCGGCGACCTCGCTCAGCCCGACAGACGGTGAGTCGACGACGGAGCGGCCCAGCCCGGCCGACGCCGCGAGTCCTGCACCGCCGACGCCCTCGTCGCGGGTGAGCGCCTCCCCGGCGCCGACGTCGAGCCCTGGAGCGTCGGCGGCTTCGTCAGCCGAGGCGGTCGTCGTGACGATCCGGGTGGCGGGCGACGAAGAGTATCGCGTGATGCTCACCGATCCGGCCGACATCGCCATCGCCCGCCAGCTGCTTGCGGGGGAGGAGGCGCCGACCATCCCCAACGGCAGGATCGTCCGTGGCGAGAGCGGGGTGAATACCGGCTACTCGTGGCACATCGATCCGTCCTCGTTCCAGTGGGCGGATTTCACGACCGAGGTCTGCGACGGCCGCCCCTCGTACGTGGAGGACGGCACGCTCAGCGGGCCGTGGTTCTGCCCGTGGAGCGCCGAGGTGGTCGATATCCAGCCGGCGTAGCGGCCCGAGTGGGGCGGCTCGGCCTACATGACCTCCTTGAGGCCGCTGCGCATGAGCCACCAGTTGACCGGGTAGGCCGTCACGAAGCCCAGCAGCATGCCGATCTGCATCATCAGCCAGTACGTCGGTTGGCTCGGATGCAGGTGCTCGGGGAAGAGCACGAGCTGCATGTAGATCATCCAGCCGAAGAGCCCGACCTCGAACGCGGTGAGCGAGCCAGCATCGGCCTTGACTGCGGCAACGAGGCCGTCCCGAAGGCCGAGGCCGCGCATCGGTGCAATCGTGTAGTACTGGAAGGCGATGCCCAGCGCGAAGGCGAGCGCATAGTCGACGACGAGCTCCGGCCACAACGCGAGCCCGAAGAGCTCGAGGCCGATGGCGGCGACCAGGCTGGCGCCGATGATGTCCCCGAGCGTGCAGCCGCCACCGCAGTGGGTGACGCCCAGTGCCACCGAGACCGGAAACGGCCGCTCCGGGTCGCCCCGCTGCTGGCGGAGGCGCCGTGTGGCGGGCCGCCCCCAGCGCAGGTAGGCGAGCAGGCCGAACGGACCGGCGTACAGCGCGGTGATCGGCCAGACGGCCTCCATGATCCACATCTTCTGGCGGTAGCCGAGGACGAAGATGTCGCCGAGGATCAGCGCGGCGCTGATGAGAGCCAGTGCCAGCGAGGCCCAGGCAACGGTGACGAGCCAGTCGGGAGGCATGACCGGCATGCCCGCAAGGCCGATGCCGGTCAGGCGTTCGAGCTACACGCCGATCGCCGAGAGCCACCCGACACCGACCAGCGCGCTCAGCAGGAAGACCACGAACCGCAGTGGCCAGGCGACGCAACCGATCACGGACTCCCGCAGGATGAGCGCCCTGGGCGCGGCAACAAGTGCGGCGTAGAAGGCGCCGATGCCGGCGACCAGCATGCCAACCACGAAGATGCCGAAGCCGGTCTCGTCCACAACCGCTGCGCCGATCAGCTTGCCGACATCGAGGCCCTGCAGCATGTCCGCCGCCAGGCCGTTGAAGATCCCGGCGCAGATGAAGACGAAGGGGGTGAGCAGAGCTCGGCGGACGCCCGTATCCAGGGTCGGGAGGTGGTCGCCGAACGCCATGGCGGCAACGATCGCCACGAACGCCGCCAAGATCAGCATCCCGTCGACGGGAATTCCGAGGTAGGCCGACGCCGATCCCGAGACGAACGCGACGGCCCCGATGAACGGCCCGATGAAGGCGACCTGAAGTGCGACGCCGTCACGCTGGCCGGCGGCGAGATCGCGCGGCGGCCGCGTCGCCACGGCGGCGATCGCCGCAAGCACCGCCGCCGCCTGCACCACGCCCGCCAGGGCGTCTCTCCGATCGCCCAGCTGGACCACGAATCCCCCACCCCCGGCCAAGAGCAGGGGGACGGCCAGCGCATTCCACGCCGCAAGGCCGAGATCCTCGAGCATGAGGGCGCCCGAGGCGATCGCCGCCCACGGCCTCCTCGCGTCGACGGTCACCCAGGTTGGCGCGCCGGTTCCGCACGCCAGGGACGCGGATCACCTCGTACCAGCGAATAGACGAGAACGTCCACGTTATGCCCATCATTGAAGAAGGCACCTCGTGCGGTGCCCTCGAGCTGGAAGCCGCATTTCTCGGCGATGCGGCGCGACGCTGCGTTCTCGGGCACGATCACGAGCTGGATGCGGTGCTGCTTCTTCGTGGCGAGCAGGTAGTCGACGAGCAGCCGGACCGCCTCCGTCGTGTAGCCGTGGCCGGCGAAGCGGCCGTCGTACAGCTGGTACGACAGCTCGAATGCGTCCCAGTAGCTGACCGGCTTGAAGAACTCGATGTGACCGGCGAGCTCGTCGTCCTGCGTCCGGATGACGAGCATCCCCTCCTCCCGCTGCCAGAAGCCGGACTCCGCGAACGCCTGCTTGAACGCAGGTTCCGACTGGACGCCCAGCGGGAAGAAGCTGCCGCGGGCGGCGATGTTGACATGCGCGGCATACAGCTCGTCGAGATCGGTCTCGCGGACCGGGCGGAGCGAGATGCGCTGACCATGGAGCACTGGCGTTCCCTCCTCCCTCGGGCGGAGGGTGGCGTCGGGGGAACCGGCTGTCAAGGTCGGCATCAACGGAACATGCGCTGCTGCTTTGCCAGGGGGAGGCGCGCGTCGCGCTCGTCCTCGGAGATGACGGCGTCCACGGGGTGCAGGCGGCGGGCGATCACGTTCAGCACGGCACCCTCCACCTGCAGGCGTCCGTCGATGACCAGCAGCGGGTGCCGGTGCAGGAGCCCTCGGTTCTCCTGGTAGACATCCGGCCGCAGCGTCACGTTGATCATCCCGGTCTCGTCCTCGAGCGCGATGAAGACGAAGTTCTTGGCGGTCATCGGGTGCTGGATCGAGACCGCCAGGCCCGCCAGCCGAATCTGCGACCGGTCGCGCCGCTTCGCCGCCTGGGCCACCGTGATCGCGCCACTCGCGGTGAGCCGCTCGCGGAAGAGCTCGACGGCGTGGGCCGACTGCGACAGGCCCAGCTCGCGGTAGTCGGCGGCCACCTTCTCGGCGAAGGACATGGCCGGGAGCGAGGCGGCCAGCTCGCCCTGGGCGGCATCGGTCAGGCCAAGCGCGGGACGCGCGGGATTCGCATCCTCCATGGTCGTCCGCAGCTGCCAGAGGAGCTCGCGGCGGGGCGCATCGGTCCAGTCGAAGGCGCCGATGGCGATCAGCCGCTCCACCACCTGCTCGCCCAGGCCCGTGCGGGCCACGAAGTCGCGCACGCCGGTGTATGGACCGATGGCGCGCTCGCGCTCGAGCACCTCGCGCGCCCGCTCGTCGATCCCCTTCACCTGGCGCAGGCCGAGACGCAGCGCGAAGGTGCCGTCGCCGTTCGGCCGCGTGTCGTGCTCCCAGGCCGATGCGTTGACGTCCACGGGGAGGATGCGCACCCCGTGGCGCTTGGCGTCGCCAACCACCACCGCCGGCGAGTAGAAGCCCATCGGCTGGTTGTTCAGGAGGCCGGCGTAGTAGTGCGTCGGATAGTGCAGGCGCAGCCAGGCGGTGTCGTAGGTGATCTTGGCGAAGGCCGCGGCGTGGGCACGGGCGAAGCCGAACTCGGCGAAGGCGCTGCAGCGGCGGAAGAGCTCGTCGGCATCCGGCTCGGTCAGGCCGGTGCGCATGGCGCCCGACACGAAGCGGTCGCGCTCCGCCTGCATCTTGGCGTGGCTGCGGTGGCTGCCCATCGCCTTGCGGAAGATGTCCGCCTCCAGGGGCGTGTAGCCGCAGATGTCGATGGCCACCTGCATGACCTGCTCCTGGTAGAGGATCACGCCCAGGGTGTCCTCCAGGATCGGGCGCAGGGAGTCGTGGAGGTAGACGACCGGTTCCTGTCCGGCGCGCCTGCGCAGGTAGGGGTGCACGGCGTTGCCCTGCACCGGGCCGGGGCGGATGATCGCCACCTGGACGACGAGGTCCTCGAAGCGCTCTGGCCTCGCCTTGGGCAGCGCCTGCATCTGCGCGCGCGACTCGATCTGGAACATGCCGACGGTATCGGCGGCCTGGATGGTGCGGAAGACGTCGGGATCGTCGTGGGGGAGGGCGTCGAGGTCGATCCTGTTGCCCGTGTCGCGCTCGATCCGGTCGAGACATTCGGAGACCACGCCCAGCGTGCGCAGGGAGAGGAGGTCGATCTTCACCAGCCCCAGCGCCTCGATGTCCTCCTTGTCGTACTGGGTCACGACCCGGTTCGGCATGGTCGCGCGCTCGATGGGGACGATCTCGATCAGCGGGGTGCGGGTGACGAGCATGCCGCCCACGTGGATCCCCAGGTGGCGCGGGAAGCCGTCGATCTCGGCACAGAGGGCCAGGAGCCACTGCCAGCGGTTGCGCGGCGGGGCGTGCGGGGAGGGAGGCGAGGCCGGTCGCCAGATGCCGGCGTTAGCGACACTAGCGTGGTCGGACGCATCAACATTCTGTTGAATGCTATGACTTCTACCGCCGAAATCGGCGTCGGAACCGGCTTCTGCCGGCCACACCGGCATATGGCGATCGTCGGGCGCGGCGACTGGGAGCACGCTGGGGCGGCGGCGCTCCTCGACCGGCATCCCGCTCTCCGGGTCCACCCGCACCACGGCCGGCCGATCGCTGGAGGGGCCGGGCGTGCCGTTGTCGCGCGGCTCCGGCAGCCGCAGGTCCCCTGCTGCGCGGGCGTAGCGCTTCTGCTGCCAGCCCTCGTGCTTGACCGATACGACCGAGGTGTCGAGCACGCTCGGCCGTCGCGGCGGGACCCAGCCCGACTCACTGTACGGCCGCCCGTCGCGGTCGCCGGAGGCGGATCGGGCGCGGGCCTCGGCATCGGCCAGGTCGGTACGGAGCGGAAGTGGGCCGGCCGGTCGGTTGGGGGCGTGCCAGGGCGAGTCGGAGGGTGGCCGCGCAGAGCCACGCCCGTCGCGCCCCGGCGGCACAGCCGCTTCCTGCATGGAGACGCCCAGCTCGTCGAAGAGCCACGCGAAGGAACCGTCCAGCGCGAGGTCGCGGGCGACATCGGAGGCGTCGCGCGTGTCGAGCGCCTTCGCCAGCCGGTCCACGCCATCGGCCGGAAAGCCCAGCGCCTTGGCCACCTCGCGAACGGCGGATCGGGCGCGGTAGGTGATGACGGTGCAGACCATGGCGGCGTGGTCCGCGCCGTAGCGGTGGTAGAGGTACTGGATCACCTCCTCGCGGCGGTTGACGTCGAAGTCGATGTCGATGTCCGGCAGCGTCCGCGCCTCGTTGATGAAGCGCTCGAAGAGGAGCTTGTGGGCGATGGGGTCGACCTTGGTGATGCCCAGGCAGTAGGCCACGATCGAGTCGCCGGCGCTTCCCCGCCCCTGGCCGATGATGCCGCCGCGCCGCGCGAACTCCATCACGTCCCACACGATCAGGAAGAACTCGGCCAGGTTGGTGCGCTCGATGATGTCCAGCTCGTGCGCCAGCTGGTTGACGGCCTGCTTGGTAATGGGCCGATAACGCTGCCGTAAGCCGTCGTGTGCAAGCTGGTACAGGTATGAGAACGGCGTCTCGCCCTCGGGGACCGTGAAGCCCGGGAACCGGTAGCGCTCGAAGTCAAGGTCCAGGCGGCACTCGGAGCCGATGGCTGCCGCGCGCGCCATCCCCTCCGCCCACGCCCGGCGACTGTGCGCGTCGGGCAGGTCCTGGCCGATGGCCGCGAGCTCGGCCCCCGATTTCAGCCGGTACTCGGCGTTGGGGAGGAGCAGCTCGCGCGCCTCGTCCAGGGTGGCGCCGTGGCGGATGCAGACCAGCACGTCCTGGAGCCGATGGCCGCCGGGATCGGCGTAGTGGACCTCGTTGGTCACCACGGTGGGCAGGCCGGTCGCCCTGCGCCAGCTCGGCCAGCTGCGCCACGAGCCAGTCGTCGTCGGGCTGCAGGTGGTGGCTCAGCTCCACCACGAAGCCGCCCGCCGGGAAGCGGCTGGCCCAGCGTTCCGCGGCCGCCCGCGCCGCATCCGGCTCGCCGGCCAGCAGGCGGCGCGGCACCTCGCCGTTGCGGCAGCCGGAGAGGCCGACGAGGTGGCCGCGTGCCTCGTCCAGCGCCTCCTCCACCAGCGTGCGCTCGAAGACGGGAAACTGCTTCTCGCCGGCGAGGTGACCGCGCGACGCCAGGCGCGAGAGGGCCGAGTAACCCTCGGCATCGCGCGCCAGCAGGACGAGGTGGTCGCCGGGGATGGGGCCGGCATGGTGCTCTCCCGGCCAGCCGCGGCTGGCCCTCGCGCCGCGCAGCGGATCGTTGAGCTTGCGGCCGCGACGGGCGAGCCGCACCTCTCCCTCGTCCCGGGGAATGGCCAGCTTCCAGGCCGATCAGCGCGTTCACCGGGGAGAGGCAGGCCTCCCGGGCGGCATCGGTGCGGGTCTGCTGCGCTGCCTTCCAGAGGCGGACCGCGGCGTAGAGGCCGGCATGGTCGGTCACGGCCAGGGCCGGCATGCCGAGCTGTGCCGCCCGACCGATCAGCTCCTCGGGATGGCTGGCACCGTCCAGGAAGCTGAAGTTGGAGTGGGCGTGGAGCTCGCAGTAGTCGACATGGTCCGGCATGGTCATCGGACTCGAAAGTGTAGAACGGTTGTTCTATTTCGTGAAGCCCACTATCCTCGCCAGATGGGAGAAACGCTTCGCATCCAGTCCGCCGCCGGCGACACCGACACCTACCTCGCTCCGGCCCGGCCCTCGCCCGGGTCCCCCGTCCTCCTGTTGCACACGTGGTGGGGCCTCAACGACGTCATCCGCGCCCTGGCCGACCGCCTCGCCGGCGACGGTTTCACTGTCATGGCGCCCGACCTGTTCGACGGCCGCGTCTACACCCGGATCGAGGACGCCGCGGCCAATGCCGATGCGATCGAGGGACGGGCCGAAGGCAACAGCGGCGGCATCAGCCCGGACCGCATCGAGGCCCGCGTCAGGGATGCGCTGGCGCATCTGCTCGCCCACCCGGACGCGAGCGGCGACCGCGCCGCCATCGTCAGCCTCAGCTTCGGGGCATGGTACGGCGGCCAGGTGGCCGAAGCGAGCGAGGACGTCGCCGCGCTCGTCAACTTCTACGGCGGCGAGTTCGCACCGGCTGACAGCACGCCGTATCTCGCGCACTTCGCCGAGGACGACCAGTTCGGCGACGCCGAAGCGGTGGCGAGGTTGGCAGGCAAGCTCGGCGACGCGGTCAACGTCTATCCGGGCACGAAGCACTGGTTCTTCGAGTCGGATCGGCCCGAGTTCGACGCCGAGGCGGCCGAGCTCGCCTACGGGCGGACCGTCGCGTTCCTGCGCGAGGAGCTGACCTGAACAGGGTGGATCAGGTCGCGGCCGAGCGAGCCACCCGACCGTCGACCACGATTGCTGACGCGAGCAGCAGCGCGAGTCCCGCACCAGCCGCGCAGAGCACCGCGTAACCAGCGAGCGCGACGACGAACCCGGCCGAGACGCCGGCCACCGCCGCCGTCCCCCAGGTGAAGGCGTCCACCATGCCCTGCAGGCGGGCGCGATCGGCGTATACCTCGCCCGTGGCGAGCAGGGAGCTCCCTGCGACGAAGGTCATGTTCCAGCCGAACCCGAGCAGGAAGAGCGGCAGCATCAGCAGCGTCCCGCCGCTCTCAGGCGTCACCGCGCCCAGGACGCCGGCCAGCGCCAGCACCGCGAATCCGACCAGGATCACGGTCGTCCCGCCGAAACGGTCCGCCAGCCGGCCCGAGATCGGCGAGAGGGCGAACATGCCGAACGTGTGCGCGCTGATCACGAGGCCGATGGTCGCGTCGCCGTGCCCGGTGTGGTTCAGCTGGTACGGCGTCATGGTCATGATGAGCACCATCACCAGCTGGCCGCTGACCAGCGCCGCGACGGCCGTCCGGCCCCGCGTGGTCGCGAAGAGGGCGGCCAGCATCTCGCGCATCGGGGCTCGATGCCTGGGCTGGGCCGCGTCCGGGTCGGCGTGATGCGCCTCAGGGGCGCGCGGTCCGAGGCTCGCGATGGCAAGGCTGATCACCAGGAAGGCAACCGCCATGGCAAAGCCGCCCGCGAAGCGAGGCAGCCCAAGCGCCTCGCCGATGGCGTTGGCCGGCGCGGCCAGGTTCGGCCCGGCAACCGCGCCCACCGTGCTGCCCCATACCACCAGGCCCACGGCACCCGCCCGACGATGGGCCGGGAACAGGTCGGCCGCCGCGTAGCGCGACAGGTTGATGGCGGCGTTCCCGAAGCCGATGAAGAGCGCGCCGACGATCAGCAACAGGAACGACGCGCCGAGGGCGGCCACGAACGTGACCGCAGCGCCGGCGATGGCGACCGCCAGCCCCGTGACGATGCCGATGCGGCGTCCCCGGGCCGCCATCAGCGAGGAGAGCAGGAGCGCAGCGAGTGCCGTGCCGGCAACCGCCGATGAGGAGGGCAGGCCACCAGTTGCGGCGGTGCCGGTGATCTGCGGTGCGAGCACCGAGGCGTTCTGGAAGGTGGCGATGTACGCGATGCTCGTCAGCGCGACGGCGGAGACATAGGTCAGCAGCGCGCCCCGTCGTACGTGCTCGAGTCCCGGCTCACCCTCCTGCATGACGCGCATGGTAAGCGCCGCGTCCGTCGCCTCGGGCATCATCCTGCGATGGAGATCGAGATCCCGCGCATCGAGACCCCGCGCCTTGTCCTGCGGCAGCTGGCCGAGGCTGATGTCGAGCCACTCCACACGCTGTTCCAGGAACCGGACGTGCTGCGCTACATCGGCGACCGGCAGGTTCCGAGCCTGGAGGATACCTGGCGCGCCGTCGCCGGCTGGCTCGGCCACTGGGCCATGCGCGGCTACGGCCAGTGGGCGGTGGACGAGAAGGCGAGCGGCCGGATCATCGGTCGCATGGGGATCATCAACCCGGCCGGCTGGCCCGGACCGGAGCTTGGCTACCTGCTCGGCAAGCCGTTCTGGGGTCAGGGCTATGCCACGGAGGGAGCGCGGGCGGCACTCGACTGGGGTTTCGGGTGCCGCGATTTCGATGAGCTCATCAGCCTGATCGACCCCGAGAACACCGGCTCGATTGGCGTGGCGACGAAGCTGGGCGAACGGCTCTGGCGCGAGACCGAACTTCGCGGTCACCGCGTCATGGTGTTCGGCATCACGCGGGGTGAATGGGAGGCCGCTCGGAGCGCAGAGTGAACGTTCTGTCGTGCCGGCTCGTCGGACGGGTGCAATGGAACGTGTCGGAGGGAGGCGCGTCATAGCCGGCTCGAGCAGCGTCACGAGCGAGCCCGACCGAGCGGCGACGTTCGCCCAGCTCGTCGATTCGGGTCTGGAGCGAAGCTATCGGATGGCCCGACTGATCCTTCGCAACCCGGCCGATGCCGAGGATGCCGTCCAGGACGCCGTCGTGGCCGCCTGGCGCCATTGGCGCGAGCTGCGCGACCCGGACCGCTTCGATGCCTGGTTCGGGCGCATCGTGGCCAACCAATGCCGTGACCGCCTCCGGCGCCCGGCGCACTCGCGCGAGATCGACCTGGGGGCGGAGGTGGGTGGCGGCAGCGAGGGTGGCTTCGCGCAGCGCGAGCAGCACGCGGACCTGTCGCGGGCGTTCGAGAGCCTGAATGCGGACCAGCGGATCGCGATCGTGCTGCGCTACTGGTCCGACCTGACCGTCGACCAGATCGCAGAGCGAGTCCATGCACCGTCAGGGACGGTGAAGTCGCGCCTGCACCACGCGCTCGCACGCTTGCGTGCGTCGCTCGAGCCGAGCGAGGTGTACCGATGAACGAGGAGCGGATCGAGCAGATGTTGCGTGAGTGGCTGGCCACCGAGGCCGATGCCGCCGAGATGCCCTCTCGCGTCCGGAATGCGGCCGCTGCCGCAGGCGAGATGGGCGGCCAACGCGTGGCGCGCCGGCGCTGGCCAGCCTGGCCGCGGAGCGTGGCACTGGTGGCGGCGACGGGGGTCGTGCTTGTCGCCATGCTGGCATCGGTCACCCTCACCGGCATACTGCCGATCGGCCGGCCCGACTGCAGCGGCGTGACCATCGAGCGCGTGCGTGAGCGGGTGAGGGACGTGGCCGGCTACACGTGGCACATGGCCGGGACGGAGCTCGTCCACCGCCTGACCGGCCTGGACGAGAACCGGCAGCCGATGTTCGAGTACTTGACCGCTCCGCTCGAATTTCGCGGGGCCTACGAGGCACCCGGCAGCTGGCAGATCGACGTCGTACGGGGCTACGACCCCGACCTCGTCGTCCCGCCGTCGACCGGGATGCTCGCCAGCGACCAGTGGGACGGCTACCTGGTGGCGAACGGTGAGGCCTGGCTGCGACCCCGTGGGGCGACCCACTTCGCGCCGGCCGGCGGAGCGGCCGATCTCCAGCTCCACCGCTGGGCGAACCAGCTCTACGGCCTCCTGCATGGCGAGCCGTTCCTGATCGAGTACGAGTCGGGGTTCGAGTGGGGTTCGCGGCTTACCTGGGACCTCGCCAGCGTCCAGAACGGGTGCCGATTGACAGGCACGGACCACCTGGAGGCGGCTCCGTCCGGCTTCGCGATTGTCGTCGGGTTCGTCGTCGACCCCGAGACCATGCTGCCCGTGACCGCGTCGTACCGGTACGTGGTGCCGGCCCAGCCGGCGGCGACGGCAGGCGAGGCCGGCGGGCTGGAGGAGGACAAGAACCTCCAATTCAGCTACGACTACGACAATCCTCCGGCAGTGATCGCGCCGGTTCCAGCCGGCTTCCAGCCGGTGGATGCGCAGCGGGCGATCGCCGATGCCCAGCAGCTCGGCGTGGGCGACGCGCCGACGATGGACCAGTACCAGCTCGGCTCGGCGCAGGCCTTCCTCCTCCACGGCCCGGCCGCGACGGCCGCCCTGCTCTACGTCGATGGCCGGCTGGCGCACTCCGCGACGGTGGAGTCGACGCTTGACGTCTGGGTCACCCTGCTCGGGAGCGGCGAGCCCGACCCCGCCACGTTCCTCGTCGGCGTCATCAACGACCCGCGCGTCGCATACGTCGAGGTCTTCTTCACCGATGGCGAGACCCGGACGATCGAGGGATCCGGCGCCCACCCCCAGTCGGTCACGAGCGGCGAGGGGCTGGGCGAGATCGTGACCTGGATCCCCTACGACGACGCTGGGAACGAGATCAGCGTCGAGCCACCACCGCCCTAGTCGGGAACGCTGGCGAGGGCCTCCAGCACGGGAAGGTGCTCCGTCGTGCCGTCCGCCGCCAGCGGGATGATCGCCACGTGGTCCGCGCCGGCGGCGACGTATTCGCCAATGCGACCCTGGAGGACCTCCGCGTCGCCCCACGCCACCATGGCATCGACCAGGCGGTCGCTGCCCGGCTTCTCCCAGTCCGCCTCCTGCAGGCCCTGCTCCAGCCAGCAGGCCTGGTAGGCCGGCGTGCGCAGGTAGGGCGCCAGGTAGGCGCGCGCGGCCAGACGCGCGGGCTCCGGATCCTCCTCGAGGACGGCCGGCATGGTCACCGCTAGCAGCGGGCGGCGATCGATGGCCGCCGCGTCCAGCACGCTCCGCGTCCAGGCCACGCGTTCGGGCGTTACGAGGTACGGGAAGGCGCCATCGGCCTCGGTGGCGGCCAGCGTGAGCATCCGCTCGCGGAGCGCCGCGAGCAGGATTGGCGGGTCACTCCAGCCCTCCGACATCGGTCCCTTGTAGATGGCGGACCGATAGGCTGCCAGGAACTCGCGCATGCGCGTCAGCGGCTTCTCGAAGGTGTGGCCGCGCAGCCGCTGGGCGAGGTGCGGGTGCGAGACGCCCAGCCCGAGCACGAATCGGCCGTCGGTGGCCTCCTGGAGGCTCATCGCGGCCATGCGCGTCGTCTGCGCATCGTGTCCCCAGACGGAGACGATGCTGGTGCCGAGGCGCATGCTCGTCGTCTCGGCCGCTGCCAGGCCGAGCAGCGTGAAGGGCTCGCGACCGACAGTCTCGGGCACCCAGAGCGTCCCGAAGCCCAGCTCGTCGGCGCGTCGGACGTAGGCGCGCGATTCGTCGATGGGCAGCGAGTCCAGGTGTCCCCAGACCCCCAGCCGCCCGAGCATGCCGGCGTCGATCATGGTCCGATGCTACCGAACCGGTAGCGCAGGAAGAGTTCGTTCCCGTGCCGATGGATGCTCACCAGCTCGGCAGAGACCGGCTCGTCGAGGCCGTGGGGCGGGAGCGGCGCGACCATGGGCAGGGCATCGTTGGCGAGCACCTCCGGCCCGATGGTCCAGCACAGCTCGTCCACGCATCCTGCCGCCAGAAAGGCGGCGTTGATGGTCGGGCCCGCCCTCGAGCAGCAAGGAGCCGTGGCCGGCTGCGGCGACCTGCTCGAGCACCCACCCGGGCTGCGGCTCCTCGGTCGGCGCAACCCACAGCTCCACCCCGGGCAGCGGCTCGCCCTCCGCGTGCGGGCTGCCGCTGCCGACCGCCACCATTCGCGGCTGGTCGACGTACGAGAACCAGCGACGGTCGGTGGGGAGCGGCCGGCGGCCGGCGATCACCAGCGCCACCGGCTGCGGCGGCCGTCCGGCCGCGGCGCGACTGGCGGCGAGGTCATCAGGCAGGTGTGAGAAGAAGTCGTCGGCAAGCAGTGTTCCCACGCCGCTGCCGACCACGTCGAAGGCCCTTCGGTAGAGCTGCATCAGGCGCCGATCGGCGCGGCTGCCGAGGCCCTCGGCCTTGCCCGCCAGCTGCGCCCGGCCGTCGATGCTGGTGACCATGTTGAGCGAGACCCACGGCCGGTCGCCGGCGATCCGCCGGGGCACCTCCATCGACGCAAGCTCGGCGTCCAGGTCCAGGTCAGCCGCTGGATCCGGCCAGAGGCGGTCGATCCTGAAGGTGTCGGACATGGCGCCATCATCGCAGGGCCGGCCCGCACCGGGTCAGTCCTTCTCGGGTTCGTAGACCTGCAGGTCGTCCACCTGGTCGGTGGCGGTCTGCACCTGCACGCGGGACGTGGTCAGGCTGGTGACGGCATCGGCGAAGATGAGGCGCGTCTCGCCGCCGCCGGCCGGATCGAGTGCGATGCCGTGGAAGATGCCCTCCGCCTGCGTTCCCAGCATCTCCTTGACGGTGCCGATCTTCACCCCCTCGCGCCCGATCACCTCCGTCCCCGGTTCGATGTAGCTCCACGCCACGGGATCGTCGGGGCCGGGCAGGTCCAGCTCTGCCGGCTCCGGCTCCCCGGGTCCCCCCGTGTTGCCTGCGGTATCCCCCGGAGGCAGCCTATCCTCGTCGGGATCGATCCCGCCGGTGCGTCCGGGATCATCGATCGCGCCCGGGTTTCGGTCGAAGTCAGTCATGCCGCGCCATGGCATGCACGAGAGGTGCCACCCCGCGCCGTACGATGGGATGGATGGCGCTCCTCTTCGTGGCCGCGGCGCTGATGGCCCTGTTGGCCGGTGGCGTTGCCGCGGTGGCCGGATTCGGTATCGGCAGCCTGCTGACGCCGCTGGTCGCGCTCGGGTACGGCACGAAAGTCGCCGTCGTCCTCGTCGCCATTCCGCACTTCACTGCCACGGCGCTGCGGGCCTGGATGCTTCGCGCCTCGGTGGACGGGCGGGTCCTGATCACGTTCGGGGCGGCAAGCGCGGCTGGTGGACTCGTTGGCGCGCTGCTCCACGCATCCCTTGGCAGCCGGGTACTCGGCCTGGTGCTGGGCGTCCTGCTCCTCTTCTCGGGCATCTCGGGGCTTACCGGCCTCACGGCACGCCTGCGGATCAACAGCGCGGGCCTGGCCCTGGCGACCGGCGTGCTGTCGGGCGGGTTCGGCGGGATGGTCGGGAACCAGGGCGGGATCCGCACCGCCGCGCTGCTGCACTTCGGGCTCGACCGCTTGCGGCTGGTGGCGACGGCCACGGCGATCGGCCTGGTCGTTGACGTGGCCCGCATCCCGGTCTACCTCGCCGACGGCTCCGACCAGGTCGCCGAGCACTGGCCGCTCGTCGCCGTCATGGTCGCGGCCGTGGTGGCGGGCACGCTGGTCGGTACCCCCCTGCTGCGACGGCTGCCTGAGCTCGCCTTCCGTCGTGCGGTGTTCGGGCTGGTTGCGCTGCTCGGCCTCGGGTTCCTGGTTGGGGTGTTGGGCTAGTCGTAGATGCGCTCCAGGTGCCACGTCCCGCGCAGCTCGTCCAGATAGACGGTGCAGAGCAGCCCGTCGCGCGTCACGACCTTGAAGTAGGCACGGGCGACGGGGGTCCGCCACCAGTCGTCATCCACGCGCCAGCGGTTGCAGATCCCGACCTCGGCATGGCTGACACCCTCCATCCGGAGGCGGATCGGGGCGCCATCCGAGCCCGTCTCGACCTGCACCAGGGGATGGCCGGCGACCAGGCGCGTCATGACGTGGATGGCCCGATGTCGACGAGGCGCGACTGCCGCTCGGACAGCGACGCGTTCGGCCGATCCTGCACGGCCCGCCACAGGCGGCCCTCACCGAAGCGGGCCGCCAGCCGCTCCAGCGACCAGCGCAGCTCCTCCCAGCGTCCGGCCTGCACCTCGAACGCGGCCAGCTGCCGGCTGGCCGGATCGCTCAGCCGATCCAGGGTGAGGCGAAGCCCGCTCACCCGCGGCTCCTCCTCCAGCCGCCGGTCGCGGCTGGCCGATTCCAGGCGACCGATGAGCAGGCGCGCGATCCAGTCCGGCTCCAGCGCCGGCGCCGGAAAGGCGAGCTCCACCGCCAGCTCGGGGACGTCCTCCAGCTCCAGGACCAGGGCCGCGCGGCCGGGCGCCAGGTGACGGGTACGGAGCTCGTCGCACAGCTCCGCCGTCGCTCGCCGGAGCGCCAGCGCCACGCCGCCGATCCCATCGAGCGCGGGCTCGAAGGCGACGCGCGTCCCCAGCCGCTCCGGGCGGCGTCGTGGCCGCAGCGGACGCGAGTCCTCGCCGCGGGCCAGGGCCTGGAGCCGCTCCCCGGCCGGCCCGAACTGGGCGCCCACCGCGGAACGTGGGAGGGCGGCAAGCTGCCCCATGCCGGTCAGCCCGAACAGCACGAAGCGCTGGCGCATAGCCGGGTCGGCGGGCAGCAGGTCGAGCGACAGCATGCTGAGCTCCTCGCGCTCCAGGACGCGGAAGGCGGCTGGCGCATCGGGACGCTCCGGGCGCGCCAGTCGCGCGGCCAGCGCCGCCAGCCAGCGGTTCTCCCCCACCCCACAGCGCACGCTGAGCGGCGCCACTTCCCGGACAAGCGCCACCGCGCGCGCCGCGATCCGCCGCTCGCTGCCGTGCAGCGCCCCGAGGCCGGTGACGTCGACCAGGGCCACCCCCGCGCCCACCGCCTCCACCCTCGGAGAGAGGTCGTCGAGCCGATCCAGCATCGGCTCGAAGGCGGCCGTATCGGCATCGGGAACGCGCAGGTCGGGCCAGACCATGGCCAGCAGGCGCCTGCTCATCGGCGCGCTCATCGGCGCGCTCCGGAGGCATCTATCCCGGCCCTATCGAGCGGTAGACCGCGGGAACTGCACGCCGACTCCTCCCTACGCTGGATTCGGGCGATACAGCGCGCACTGGTGAGCACAAGGCGCCCGCGCAGGCGCACCTCACGCTTCCAGGCGATCGATACATGACTCGAACCGCACTTGGCGCGGCTGGCAGCCTGCATTCGTGCGCTGCATCGCGACATCCAGGTTGCCAGGTGGCCGCGACCGACGGTCATGCGTTCACCACCCGGAGGGCAGGCTGCTCGCGGGCCGGCTCCTCGACGAGCGGGCGAGCCTCGGCGCGCAGCAGCGCGTCAACGCGGCGGCCCTCGGCGAAGAAGAGGTCGAGCTCCGCGCGGCCGCCCGCCAGCGCCCAGCGATGCCGCTCCACCACCGCCTCGACCCGCTGCCCCACCAGGTCGCGCCCCACCGTCAGCCAGGCACGGCGGCGCAGCGCGACCCGCACCCCGGCGGCACCCCGTCCCGCGCCCGCCATGCCGGTGAGCAGCAGCGTCACGCCGTCCGAGCGCACGAGCAGATTGGCGAGACGCTCCAGGGCACGCGACGCCACGCCGCCGGCGAGGTCGAGCACCATGGCGTCGATCCGGCGCTCGCGCGCGAGCCAGCCGGCCAGCTCCACCGCCTCGGCGGCGTCGGCCGGGCGGACGACCAGCAGCCAGTCCAGGTTGATGCCCAGCCGCGCGGCGGTCGAGGGATCCAGGCTGCCGGCGGTGTCCAGGTAGGCCACCACGCCGCCCGCCGCCTGGCAGGCGGCCAGCGAGCCCAGCGCCAGGGTGGTGGCGCCGCTGCCCGCGGGCGCATCGAGCAGCGCCAGGGAACCGCGCGGCCAGCCGTCGGAGCGCAGCGCGGCATCCAGCCCGGGGTGGCCGGTGGGGATGGCGCGCGGCGTCGAGATCGGCCCGGAGATCGGCCCCGACATCGGTCCGGGAAGGCCCCGGCGCAGGCCATGCGCGCGCAGGGATTCGAGCAGTTCGGGAAGGGGTTGGACCACGGTCATGGTCCTGCCCATGTTAGAACATATGTTCTAGTCTGGGAAGCCCCAGCCCTCTGCCTCCCCGCCGCTCAATCTCCGCTGCCCGGGACGTACAGCTCCGCCGTGGCCAGCATGCCGCCAGGGTTGATACCACCCGTCATGAGCACCCTGCCATCGTCGAGCAGCGTCGCGGTGTGGTTGGTGCGCGCGTCAAGCATGCTCGCGGTCGGCGTCCATGCGCCGGTGGCGGGGTCGTACAGCTCTTCGCCACCGCTGCCGTCGCTGCTGCCGCCACCGGCCACCAGCACGCTGCCATCGCGCAGCAGCGTCGCGGTGCCTCCCTGGTGCTCCCCGTTCAGGTCCGCCGTCGCGGCCCAGGAGCCGGTGCTCGGGTCGTACACCTCGGCGTTGCCTCCCGGACCGCTGCTCGTGCTGCCGCCCAGCACCAGCACGCGGCCATCGGGCAGCAGCGTGGCCGTATGACCAGCGAGATCCGCGACCATCTCACCGGTCGCGGTCCACGAATCGGTGTCCGGGTCGTACAGCTCCGCCGAAGCCAGCTGCGGACCGCTGCTGCTGTTGCCCCCGGCCACCAGCACCCCGCCGTCGGGCAGCAGCGTGGCAGCCTGTTCGCTCCTGGCCTCGAGCATCACGCTGGTGGCGGTCCAGGATCCTGTGGCCGGGTCGTACAGCTCAGCGGTGGCCAGGGAGTCGGTGCCACTGCCACTCCCACTGCCGCCTGTGACGAGCACCCTGCCGTCGGGCAGGAGCGTGGCGGTGTGGCGTGCGCGTGCCACGGTCATGGATCCGGTGGTGGCCCACGTTCCGGTGGCGGGGTCGTAGAGCTCGGCGCTGGCCAGCGCGTTGACACTGGTTTCAGCGATGAGGTCGGCGCCACCGGCCACGAGCACCTTGCCATCCGAAAGCAGCGTGGCCGTGTGGAGGATGCGGACCGTGTTCATATCACCCGTGGGGGTCCACGAGCCACTCGAAGGGTCGTAGAGCTCGGCGCTGGCCAGGAGTCCGGCCACGCCGCTTCCGCCGCCGCCCGCCACCATCACCCTGCCATCGGACAGGAGCGTGGCGGTGTGGTCTGCGCGGGCCCCGGTCATGGACCCCGTGGCGGTCCAGGCTGCCGGAACCTGGGACGACGGACTCGCGGAGGGCACGCTCGACGCCGAGGCGGACGCGGACGCACTCGGTGACGGATGCGCGGATGACGGACTCGCGGCTGACGGACTCGCCGTGGCATCGACGCTCAACGGGAGCTTGACGACTCCCGAGCCGACCAGTGCCGCGCCGCCGATGACGAGGGCCAACAGCAGGGTGATGGCAACCAGAACCCAGGCGCCGCTGCGTCGCCTGGACGGCTCCGCGGCCATGGCTCGGTCCTGGATCTCGTACCACAGGTCGGGCGCAGACAGTGCGTCCAGGGCCTTGAATCGGTCGTGCAGATTCGTCATTGGTCATCACCCAGCAGGACGCGGAGATGCTTCCGACCGCGGCTCAGGTGAGCGCGAACGGCAAGCGGATTCATGCCCGTGCGGCGTGCGATCTCGCTAACCGGGCAGTCGGCGTAGTAGTGCAGCACGATCACCGCGCGCTGCTGTGGTGTCAGTGCCTGGACGGCCTGGAGAAGCTGCTCGTCGGGATGGGCATCGTGCGTGACGCCCTCGGGCATCGGTCCGTGCGAGAGTGTCGACTGCCGCTTCAGATCTCCCGCGGCAAGGCGGAAGGCGGATCGCCAGACCCAGCTGCGCACGTCCCTGATCGCCGAGCCGCGGCGCAGTGCCTGGGCGAAGGCCTCGGCCACGGCATCGGAGGCAACCTCCGCGTTACCGGCGAAGGCGTACAGGGAGCGCCACAACCGGTCGCCGTCCTGGCGGTAGACCGCCTCGACGTCGCCGGTCGCCGAAACACGAGCCATCGTTGTCGTCACTATGCTCGTATAGGACTGGATCGGCGCCGAAAGGTGACAGTCCGGCCAGGACCGATGTTCTGGTCTCGGAGGGTCACGAACGCCCCTGCTATACTCGCCGCCGGCCTTCAGCAGGCGTGCCCGTGGGGATGTAGCTCAGCTGGGAGAGCACCGCGTTCGCATCGCGGGGGTCAGGGGTTCGAGTCCCCTCATCTCCACCATTCCATCCACGCTTCCCGCGCTTCCGCGCGCGCCCGCGTCCAGCAGCTCAGTGCAGGATCTGCGACAGGAACTGCTTCGTTCGCTGGTGCTGCGGCTCCTCGAAGATCTGCGACGGCGGACCCTCCTCCACGATCTCCCCCTGATCGAAGAAGACCATGCGGTTGGCGACGGCCCGCGCGAAGCCCATCTCATGGGTGACGCACAGCATCGTCATGCCCGACTCGGCGAGCTCGCGCATCACGTCGAGCACCTCGCTGATCATCTCCGGGTCGAGCGCCGATGTCGGCTCGTCGAAGAGCATGATCTTGGGTTGCATCGCCAGGGCGCGGGCGATGGCCACGCGCTGCTGCTGGCCACCCGACAGCTGCGCCGGATGCTTGTGCGCCTGCTCGGGGATGCCGACCCGGGTCGAGCAGCTCCATGGCCACTTCTTCAGCCCGCGCGTCGCGACCACCTCCGGACGCGCACCGGCGCCAGCGCCACGTTCTGCAGCACGGTCAGGTGCGGGAAGAGGTTGAACGACTGGAAGACCATCCCGATCTCGCTGCGGATGGCGGCGATGTTGCGGACGTCGTTGGTCAGCTCGATGCCGTCGACGAAGATCTCGCCGCGCTGGTGCTCCTCGAGCCGGTTGATGCGTCCGGATGAAGGTCGACTTGCCCGAGCCGGAGGCGCCGAAGATGACGACGACCTCGCCGGTCTGCACTTCGAGGTCGATCCCGCGCAGCACGTGCAGCTGGCCGAACCACTTGTGGACGTCGTGGCAGACGATGATCGCGTCGGTCGAGTCCTCGGTTCGCTCCGGTTGGTCCCTCGTGATGGGATCGGTCTCTGCCGTCACTCCTGCACCTCGCTTCAACGTGAGCCGACGCCCAGGGCGCGCTCGAGACGGTAGCTCGCCTGCGACATCGCGTAGCAGAGCGCGAAGAAGACGGCGGCCACGAAGACGTACACCTCCAGGTTTGCCCCCAGCGACTCCGGCTGCGCCAGGATCGCGCGACCGATGCCCAGGATCTCGAGCAGGCCGACGATGGTGACCAGGGTCGTGTCCTTCAGCAGGCTGATGAAGAGACCGACGTTGGCCGGGATGACGCTCCGCAGCGCCTGCGGCAGCACGATGAAGAGGTTCGTCTGGAACGTGTTCAGCCCGAGCGCGTGGGCGGCCTCGTACTGGCCCGATGGAATCGCCTGCAATCCACCCCGCACGTTTTCCGCGACGTAGGCCGCCGAGAACAAGGTGATCCCGCCCATGGCCCTCGCCACGCGGTCGATGCGCCACTCGCCAGGCAGCAGGAGCGGCAGCATGATGTCGGCCATGAAGAGCAGCGTCACGAGTGGCACCCCGCGGATCAGTTCGATGTAGGCGGTGCTCAAGCCTCGGGCCGCCGGAAGCGAGCTGCGCCGGCCGAGGGCAAGCAGCACGCCCAGCGGGAACGAGAGCAAAATGCCGACCACAGCCAACAGCACCGTCAGGAGCAGGCCGCCCCACAGCGTCGATCCCACCGCCGGCAGCGGGCCGGCGCCGATCCCGTTGATCAGCAGGTAGCTGACGGGGATCGAGAAGACCCAGCCGGCGATCACCAGCCAGCGCGGCACGGGCAGCACGCGCCCGATCCGCGAACCCAACCCACACGAGCGGCCGCATTTGCGGCCATGCCGGCCGTGATCATCCAGCCCAGCGGAGAGACCGCCATCAGCACGGCCAGGAGCAGCTGCATGGCGGAGAGCGCAACCGCCAGCGTCCGCGTGGTCTGGCCGTAGATCCCTCCGGAGACGCCTGCCAGCACCGACAGGATGGCGAGGTCGAGCCACAGCCGCCACGCCTCCTCGACCGGGTACTGGCCGACAAGGAAGAGGCGCAGGTTGTTCGTCACGACGCTCCATCGCGCCTCGGTCAGGGTCCAGCCACCGATAGTGACGACCACCACGATGAGCAGGCCGAGGATCAGGCCCGTGGCGATGGAGCTCGGGATGCTCGAGAAGAGGTTCCGCCGGAGCCAGGTCAATGGCCCAACGGCAGTGGAGGGAGGCGGCAGCGTGCCGGTCGTCATCGGTCCATCACCGTTCCAGCACCTGGACGCGCCGGTTGTAGACGTTCATCAGGAGGGAGGTGACCAGGCTGATGGCCAGGTAGGTGCCCATGATCAGGACGATCACCGGGACCGGCTGTCCGGTCTGGTTCGACATCGTCACGCCCACCTTGAACAAGTCCGGGTAGCCGACCGCGATCGCCAGGCTGGAGTTCTTGATGAGGTTCAGGTACTGGCTCGTCAGCGGCGGGACGATGATGCGCAGCGCCTGCGGGAAGACGACCAGCCGAAGCGTGTCGCCCTCCGAGAGGCCCAGTGCCAGTGCCGCCTCTACCTGACCGCGTCGGACGGCCTGGATGCCGCCGCGGACCACCTCGCCGATGAAGGCCGCGGTGTAGATCACGAGCCCCAACAAGATGGCGGTGAACGAGGTCGACATCGACATGCCGCCGGTGAAGTTGAAGCGCCCGAGCTGCGGCAGGTCGAACGAGAGCGGTGCCGGTCCAAGCGCGAACCAGCCGATGACTGCCGCAGCGATCAGCACCACCAGACCGAAGAGGCCCAGCCGGTGGCCGTCGTGGCCGTCGGCCTCGCGGCGCGCACTCACGATGCGACCGACGATGGCCACGCCGATGCCCGCTGCGAGCAGCACCAGCCAGGCTCCAAACGAGGATGACGGCTGCGGTGCCGGCAGGAAGAGGCCGCGCTGGTTGAGGAAGAACGATCCCGGCAGGGCGATGCTGTCGCCGACCGGCGGCAGCTGCAGCAGCAGGGCGAAGTACAGGAAGAAGAGCTGGACGAGCAGCGGGGTGTTGCGCATCACCTCCACGTACCCGCCGGTCACGGTCCGGATCAGCCAGTTGTTCGAGAGGCGTGCCACGCCCACCAGGATGCCGAGGATCGTGGCCAGCACGATCCCCAGGATGCCGACGAAGAGGGTGTTGGCCAGGCCGACGAGGAACGCCTGTCCATAGGTGTCGTCGGCCTGGTACGGGACCGGGCTGTCCGGGATCTCGAACCCGGCTCGCTGGTCCAGGAAGCCCAGCCCGAACGACATCCCGCGCTCGGACATGACGGAGGTCAGATTCCCGGCGAGCCAAAGGATGACCGCCGCGACGACGGCGACCACCACGACCTGGGATACGATCCGCAGCACGCGGACATCGCGCCACGGCGGTACGCGGGCATGTCGGTGATCTCGCTTGGGGACGGCCGTCATGTCGCCGTCAGGTATCGAGCTGTGGCGGCTTCGGAACGCTCAGCGGCGTTCCGAAGCCGCATTCCCTTGATCAGCGATAGGGTGGGGCGTAGAGCAGGCCGTCATCGGTCCACAGGCTGTTCGGGCCACGTTCGAGCTCGAACGGCGTCCCCGGACCGAGGTTCCGATCGTAGATTTCGCCGTAGTTGCCGACGGCGGAGATCACGTTGACGGCCCAGTCGGGATCGAGTCCGAGGCCCTTGTCGCCGTCGCCGCCGAGCAGCCGGCTGATGACCGGGTTGTCGGAGCTGGCCATCTCCTGCACGTTGTCGGAGGTGATCCCCGATTCCTCTGCCTGGATCGTGGCGAAGACGACCCACTTCACGACGTTGAACCACGCGATCATCGCCGAGCGGGGCGACCGGGCCGAGCGGTTCCTTGGACATGACCTCGTCAAGAATGACGTGGTCGTCGGGGTTGCTCAGCGTGGTTCGCTGCGCGAGGAGCTGGGAGCGGTCGCTGGTGACAGCGTCGCAGCTGCCCTCGTCGTAGGCGGCGTAGGTCTGCTCGATCTCGCCGAACGTCGCCGGCGTGAAGTTGATGCTCCGTGCGTTGAAGACGTCGCTCAGGTTGAGCTCCGTCGTCGTGCCGGTCTGCACGCAGATCGTGGCGCCTTCGAGGTCCTCCAGCGTGCTCACGTTATCGGCCTTGCGGACCATGATGCCCTGGCCGTCGTAGAAGGTCGTCGGCGCGAAGAGCCCCCACGAGGTGTCGCGGCTCACGGTCCAGGTGGTGTTGCGGATCAGGACGTCGATCTCACCGGTCTGCAGGGCCGGCCCGCGCGCGTCGGCGCTCAGCGGCCGGAACTCCACCGCCTCGGCATCGCCCAGCACGGCGGCCGCCACGGCACGGCAGAAGTCGGCGTCGAAGCCCGTCATGTCACCGCTGGCCTGGTCCAGGAAGCTGAATCCGGGAAGTCCTCCGTTGACGCCGCAGATCAGCTGGCCGCGCTCCTGCACCAGGGCAAGGCGCCCGGATGCGGGTGGCGGGGCCTGGGTCGGCGCTTCTGACGCCGCGGCCGAGGCACTGGCCTCGACAGAGGAGCCCGCCGGCTGTGATGGCGCTGTCTCACCGCATGCCGCCAGCACGATGGCGAGGACCGCAAACGCGGCCAGGGGCGCGAATCGTCGGGTCATATGGGCGTAACCTCCGTCTCTATCGCGACGACAGCAGAGAGGCGGGCGTGCCCAGCCAGCCTCCCAGTCCTCCCTACCTCCGTGCCTTGGGCACGGATCAGTCGCCCCGCCATCCTACCCGGTCAGGTAAAGGCCGGGCCGGGACGCGACCGCCGAGAGATCGGCGAGGATTCACGGGACGGGCATGTTGGTGCGGTTCTAGCGCTGCGTGGGGCAGCTATGAGCGTGCGCGACACGTGTCGCGCGCTGCCCGGCGGCTACAGCCCGAAGAGCGAGCCGCCGCCCTCGGTCACCTCGTCAGCCGACGGCACGTCGACCGACACGTCCTCGTTGAAGGCCGAGAGCGTCAGGCGCAGCGTCAACGAGCCCACGGACTGCGCGTCGAGCTGCGTGCTCACGCCCGTCAGCCAGAGGTCATCGCGGTCGAAGAGCAGGTCGAGCACGAGCGCATCCCCGACCAGATCGCCGGGATCGACGCCGGCCACGTCCCCGGCGTCGGCCATCGCCGATGCCGGAATGGTCAGCCGGACGGCGTAGCAGCGCCCGTCGCCGCAATCGGTGTCGCTCAGCTTCTCGACGTCGACGCGCTCGTCGTCGAGGAAGTCGCGCACGCCCTGGAGCATGGCACTCGGGTCGGTCAGGGAGGAAACCGGGTCGCCGGCCGAAGCGGTCGACTTCACCCACTGGGGACCGGTCAAGGGGGTCTTGAGGTAGGAATCCTCGCCCGCCTGGATCAGCTCACCGGTGAAGCCCATGGCAGTGAACGAAAGGTGCGCCTCGGAATCGGCGAGATCGACGTCGCCCTCGACGGTCGTCCCGTCCAGTGTCAGCTCGCTGCCGCCGAGCTGGGGAAGGCTCGCCGTGCCGTCGACCGCAAGCACGAGGTGCATGCTGGTCACGCTGGCCGTCGCCTCGAGGCCCTGCGCCACGATCTCCCTGGGATCCTCGATGGCGGGGCCGGACCCGCCGCACGCGGCGAGCAGCAGCGCGACCGCGGCCAGGGCGGGGGTGATTCTACGTAGCACTCGGGAGACCTCCTGGAGTCGTGCATCCTGCGCAGCGCGGGATCCCAGCAGCAGGCTGACCCCATGCGCCGCGACAGCATATGCCATGGCGCAGCGGATGCCGAATGGGACCGTTGGCTCACTGTCCGATGTGTTGAGCTCCCTCGGATCGGCTAGGGTTGTGCTCGTGAAACGCGTGAGCGCATCGGCTCTCATCCCTGCCCCTGCCGATGAGCTGTCTTCGCCTTCCTCTCCGATCCTGCCAACCTGCCGGCGTGGCAGACCGGCATCGTCAGCGCGCAGCAGACGACCCCTGGAGCGGTGGGCGTCGGCTCCAAGGCGCACATCGTGCGCGAGCTGCTCGGACAGCGCCTCTCGGTCGACCTGGTGGTGACCGGCTACGAGCCCGGTCGGCGCCTGGTTCTCAAGAGCGCGGCCAGCGGGATCGACGTGGAGGCGACGCTCACCCTCTCGCCCGCGAACGGCGAGACCGGCCTCGTCTTCGAGATGGCGGTCCGGGCCCAGAGCATCTTCATGGCGCCGATGGAGGGGATGGTCGCCGGCGCCGCCGAGAAGGACATGGCCGACAGCCTGGCGCGCCTCAAGGCGCGTTTCGCGACCGGGTAGGAAGCGCCAGCCCTTCCCGCGTTGCGCGTGCTGCAACGTTTCACGCCAGCAGCGGTCCACGAACGCGACGTTCTGGAGCGGTCCGTTGCGCTGGCTGCAACGTTTCACGCGAGACCGACCGCTCGCGTGCGATCCGGTGCGCTGGCTGCAACGTTTCACGCCAGAGCCCGGCAGCAGAGGCCAGTCGGGAGCGGTCCGTTGCGGTGGCCGCAATCGCGAAGCCGCCTGCCGCTCACCGGTGACTGGCGGCGTTGGCCTTGATCGCGTCGTGGAGGTACTGCGCCAGCCCCGGCGCGACCTTCTCGTACGTCGCGGTGAAGCGCGGATCCGCCAGGTACATCTCCGCCAGCCCGACGTGCATCTCGTACGAGCACGGGTAGAAGTTCCGGTCGATCTGGAGCCGATGCGCCTCGGCACCCGCCATCGCCTCCTCGGAAGTGGCCGGCTTGCCGGACTGCATGGCGGCGACCAGCTTGTCGACCGCCGCCTGGCCTTCGTCCTTGATGCGCTGCCAGTCGGCCTTGGTGTAGCCCTTCGTGCGGCGCGCTGACTCGCGATAGGCGTCGGTGTCGCCCCAGCGCTCCTTCACCTCGGCGGCGTGCTGGTCCGGGTCGAAGTCGCCGAAGACCTCGAAGCGCTCCTCCGGCGTCAGCTTGATTCCCATGGTTCGTGCCTCCATTGCCTTCTCCACGGCCGATGCCATGCGCTGCAGCCGCCCGATCCGGTCGCGCAGCATCGCGTGCTGCCGCCGGAGGTGGGCCGATGCATCAGCGCCGCCATCGGTCATGGCGTCCTTGATCTGGTCCAGGCCGAACCCGAGCTCGCGGAAGAAGAGGATTCGCTGCAGCCGATCCAGATCGCCGTCGGCGTAGCGGCGGTAGCCGGCGTCCGAGCGGCCGCTGGGATGCAGCAGCCCGATCTCGTCGTAGTGGTGCAGCGTCCGCACCGTGATGCCCGCCAGGCGGGCCACGGCGCCGACCGTGAGGCTGCGGGATTCGGTCAAGGTGTCCATCGGCACGGAGGTTAGAGCCTAACGTAACGTGAGGGTCAAGCGTGATGTGGCGTGGTTGGAAGCGAAAGCGACGAGGCCGAAGCCTCGCCGCCGTTCGCGCTGTGCGTGTGGGAGTGCCGGGTCAGCCGCCGAGGCACTGCTCCAGGTAGGTCCCGATGTTGGTGATGCCCCGGCAATCAGGCCCGCGGGCCTGCGCCTGCCACGGGATCTCGTCCTCGGGCCCGACGATGTAGGTGGCGATGTCGGCTGCACCGTCACCGTCCATGTCGAAGCCGATCAAGCCGTGGAACCCCTCCCCCGTGTCGAAATCGATGACGCCGTGCTCGATGCGCGCCTGCACGCCCTGGCTGACCCACACCACGCTGCCGTCCATGCCGATGACGACCTGCACGCCGGCATCCTGGTTGACCTTGCTTGCGTTCACGCACTCGTGCGCCATCGCCGAAGAGGCGATGAGAAGGCTCGCCACGACCCCGCCAAGGATCGCGCCGATCCGCCGGATTCCGATCATTCGCTTCACGGTAACTCTCCTGCCTGTCTGCGTTGGGGTTGAATGGGGGCTGCGGCTATGGCACCACCTCCCCGGCCAGCTCGACGTTGCCGGTGCTGCCGTCGACGGTGACCTGCATCCCGTTGCGAAGGCGGGCAGTTGCCTCGCCCGTGCCCACCACGGCGGGAATGCCGTACTCGCGCGCGACGATCGAGGCGTGGGCAGCGGCGCTCCCCACGTCGGTCACCACGGCAGCGGCGCGCGTGAAGAGCGGCGTCCAGGCCGGTGCCGTGAACGGCGCGACGAGGACCTCGCCCGGCTGCAGCTGGTCAAACTCGTGGGGCCCACGGACGATGCGCACCGCTCCGCTGGCAGTCCCCGGCGATGCCGGGATCCCCGTCAGTATCGCCCGCTCGGATGGCTTTGCCCCGAACATCCGCGGGTAGCTGTCGACGAGCCGCTTGATCATGGGGTTCCACGTGCCGACGGCCATGGGCGGGACGAGACGTGCCTGCTCCTCGCGTCGAGCCCGCCGCTCGGCAACGGTCGCCGCGTTGGGCAGATCGGCTCCCTGCAGCACGGCCAGGACCTCCGCGCGGTAGAGGAAGAAGACGTCTTCGGCGCGCTCGAGGAGCCCGCGGCCGACGAGTGATTCACCGATGCGGATCACGGCGCGACGCATGACCGGCCAGGGAAGGGTCCACTCTCGCACCTGCTCCTCGCGAATCGATACGAGGTGCTGCCCATCGGCCAGCAGCCGCTCGAACTCCTGCAGGCGGCGCGGCGACGATGCCAGCGTCTCCCGGGCAGCGGCCTCCGCCGCCAGCTTGCCGGCCACGGCTCGATCGTGCGCCGCCGTCCCGTTGGGAGACCCGGCCTGCCTCCCTGGTGCATACGACCAGTCGAGCGAGACCACGGCGTGTGGCTCCGGAACGGCCGGTGGCTGGATGCCTGACAAGAGCGGCAGGTGGCTGCCGCCCAGCGTCGGCTCCAGGTGCTTCTGGTAGAACCCAGCCAGGTTGATCTCCATCTTGTAGGCAGCGCCGGCCAGGGCCACCACCGAGCCGAAGTACTCCCCCGCCAGGGCGGTCATCTCGTCGATCAGCGCCGGCAGCTCGGCGACGGGAAGCGCCTCGACGCGCTGCTCGGCATCGGCCACGGCGGCGCGATAGCGCGGCTGGAGATCGTCGCGCCACCTGCGCTCCATGATCGGAAAGCTGTGCCGAACCAGCCGCGGGATCACACCGCTGGCGGCGCGCGGCTCGCGCCCGACGTGCCACAGGATGCTCGGCAGGCTGCGGAGCATGTTCCCGGGCGAGATCCAGTTGAGCGAGTAGAAGTACCAGCCGTTGACAATCACGTGGTGGGGCAGCGGAGCACGCTGGCCGAGCTGGCCCTTGATCCAGGCGTGCAGCCCGACCTCCAGGTCCAGGAGCAGCCAGGACTCGAAGAGCGGCGTTACCGGCTCGCCGATCCACTCCCCAAGGCGCAGGGCCCTGTGGTACATGCCGCGTGCCGGCGCCTCCCAGGTGACGGCCGGCGGCAGCGCCGTCATCGGCCTGGCCTGCAGGATCCAGAGTGTCCCGTCGTCGTCGATCGCCCACTCGATGTCCTGTGGGGCTCCGCGAGCGGCCGCGATGCGGCTCGCCTCTGCTGCGACCTCGAGGACCTGTCGTGGAGTGATGGCCTTCTCAGGCTGGCGGCGCACCACCGCCTTCCCGTCCCTGACCGCCCACTCGTCGCCGATCGCGGCGCCGGACACAAGCTTCTCGCCAAGGCCGCGTACGGCCGTGATGACCACCGATTCCCGGTCACCGCTGATCGGGTCGGCCGTGAGGGCAACACCGGCCGCCGC
>CAVZPD010000015.1:0-344393 GCA_963777045.1 uncultured Chloroflexia bacterium | reverse complement strand
TCACGCTTCCGCGCGACGTGTCGCGCGCTGCCCGGCGGCTACAGCCCGAAGAGCGAGCCGCCGCCCTCGGTCACCTCGTCAGCCGACGGCACGTCGACCGACACGTCCTGGTTGAAGGCCGAGAGCGTCAGGCGGAGCGTCAACGACCCCACCGACTGCGCGTCGAGCTGTGTGCTCACGCCCGTCAGCCAGAGGTCGTCGCGGTCGAAGAGCAGGTCGAGCACGAGAGCATCCCCGACCAGATCGCCGGGATCGACGCCGGCGACGTCCCCGGCGTCGCCCATCGCCGATGCGGGAATGGTCAGCCGGACGGCGTAGCAGCGCCCGTCGCCGCAGTCGGTGTCGCTCAGCTTCTCGACGTCGACGCGCTCGTCGTCGAGGAAGTCGCGCACGCCCTGGAGCATGGCACTCGGGTCGGTCAGGGAGGAAACCGGGTCGCCGGCCGAAGCGGTCGACTTCACCCACTGGGGACCGGTCAAGGGGGTCTTGAGGTAGGAATCCTCGCCCGCCTGGATCAGCTCACCGGTGAAGCCCATGGCAGTGAACGAAAGGTGCGCCTCGGAATCGGCGAGATCGACGTCGCCCTCGACGGTCGTCCCGTCCAGTGTCAGCTCGCTGCCGCCGAGCTGGGGAAGGCTCGCCGTGCCGTCGACCGCAAGCACGAGGTGCATGCTGGTCACGCTGGCCGTCGCCTCGAGGCCCTGCGCCACGATCTCCCTGGGATCCTCGATGGCGGGGCCGGACCCGCCGCACGCGGCGAGCAGCAGCGCGACCGCGGCCAGGGCGGGGGTGATTCTACGTAGCACTCGGGAGACCTCCTGGAGTCGTGCATCCTGCGCAGCGCGGGATCCCAGCAGCAGGCTGACCCCATGCGCCGCGACAGCATATGCCATGGCGCAGCGGATGCCGAATGGGACCGTTGGCTCACTGTCCGATGTGTTGAGCTCCCTCGGATCGGCTAGGGTTGTGCTCGTGAAACGCGTGAGCGCATCGGCTCTCATTCCTGCCCCTGCCGATGAGCTGTTCGCCTTCCTCTCCGATCCTGTCAACCTGCCGGCGTGGCAGACCGGCATCGTCAGCGCGCAGCAGACGACCCCTGGAGCAGTGGGTGTCGGCTCCAAGGCGCACATCGTGCGCGAGCTGCTCGGACAGCGCCTCTCGGTCGACCTGGTGGTGACCGGCTACGAGCCCGGTCGGCGCCTGGTTCTCACGAGCGCGGCCAGCGGGATCGACGTGGAGGCGACGCTCACCCTCTCGCCCGCGAACGGCGAGACCGGCCTCGTCTTCGAGATGGCGGTCCGGGCCCAGAGCATCTTCATGGCGCCGATGGAGGGGATGGTCGCCGGCGCCGCCGAGAAGGACATGGCCGACAGCCTGGCGCGCCTCAAGGCGCGTTTCGCGACCGGGTAGGAAGCGCCAGCCCTCTCCCCCGTTGCGCGTGCTGCAACGTTTCACGCCGCAGCGGTCCACGGACGGACGTTCTGGAGCGGTCCGTTGCGCTGGCTGCAACGTTTCACGCGGGACCGACCGCTCGCGTGCGATCCGGTGCGCTGGCTGCAACGTTTCACGCCAGAGCCCGGCAGCAGAGGCCAGTCGGGAGCGATCCGTTGCGGTGGCCGCAATCGCCGAAGCCGCCTGCCGCTCACCGGTGACTGGCGGCGTTGGCCTTGATCGCGTCGTGGAGGTACTGCGCCAGCCCCGGCGCGACCTTCTCGTACGTCGCGGTGAAGCGCGGATCGGCCAGGTACATCTCCGCCAGCCCGACGTGCATCTCGTACGAGCACGGGTAGAAGTTCCGGTCGATCTGGAGCCGATGCGCCTCGGCACCCGCCATCGCCTCCTCGGAAGTGGCCGGCTTGCCGGACTGCATGGCGGCGACCAGCTTGTCGACCGCCGCCTGGCCCTCGTCCTTGATGCGCTGCCAGTCGGCCTTGGTGTAGCCCTTCGTGCGGCGCGCTGACTCGCGATAGGCGTCAGTGTCGCCCCAGCGCTCCTCCACCTCGGCGGCGTGCTTGTCCGGGTCGAAGTCGCCGAAGACCTCGAAGCGCTCCTCCGGCGTCAGCTTGATTCCCATGGTTCGTGCCTCCATTGCCTTCTCCACGGCCGATGCCATGCGCTGCAGCCGCTCGATCCGGTCGCGCAGCATCGCGTGCTGCCGCCGGAGGTGGGCCGATGCATCAGCGCCGCCATCGGTCATGGCGTCCTTGATCTGGTCCAGGCCGAACCCGAGCTCGCGGAAGAAGAGGATTCGCTGCAGCCGATCCAGATCGCCGTCGGCGTAGCGGCGGTAGCCGGCGTCCGAGCGGCCGCTGGGATGCAGCAGCCCGATCTCGTCGTAGTGGTGCAGCGTCCGCACCGTGATGCCCGCCAGGCGGGCCACGGCGCCGACCGTGAGGCTGCGGGATTCGGTCAAGGTGTCCATCGGCACGGAGGTTAGAGCCTAACGTAACGTGAGGGTCAAGCGTGATGTGGCGTGGTTGGAAGCGAAAGCGACGAGGCCGAAGCCTCGCCGCCGTTCGCGCTGTGCGTGTGGGAGTGCCGGGTCAGCCGCCGAGGCACTGCTCCAGGTAGGTCCCGATGTTGGTGATGCCCCGGCAATCAGGCCCGCGGGCCTGCGCCTGCCACGGGATCTCGTCCTCGGGCCCGACGATGTAGGTGGCGATGTCGGCTGCACCGTCACCGTCCATGTCGAAGCCGATCAAGCCGTGGAACCCCTCCCCCGTGTCGAAATCGATGACGCCGTGCTCGATGCGCGCCTGCACGCCCTGGCTGACCCACACCACGCTGCCGTCCATGCCGATGACGACCTGCACGCCGGCATCCTGGTTGACCTTGCTTGCGTTCACGCACTCGTGCGCCATCGCCGAAGAGGCGATGAGAAGGCTCGCCACGACCCCGCCAAGGATCGCGCCGATCCGCCGGATTCCGATCATTCGCTTCACGGTAACTCTCCTGCCTGTCTGCGTTGGGGTTGAATGGGGGCTGCGGCTATGGCACCACCTCCCCGGCCAGCTCGACGTTGCCGGTGCTGCCGTCGACGGTGACCTGCATCCCGTTGCGAAGGCGGGCAGTTGCCTCGCCCGTGCCCACCACGGCGGGAATGCCGTACTCGCGCGCGACGATCGAGGCGTGGGCAGCGGCGCTCCCCACGTCGGTCACCACGGCAGCGGCGCGCGTGAAGAGCGGCGTCCAGGCCGGTGCCGTGAACGGCGCGACGAGGACCTCGCCCGGCTGCAGCTGGTCAAACTCGTGGGGCCCACGGACGATGCGCACCGCTCCGCTGGCAGTCCCCGGCGATGCCGGGATCCCCGTCAGTATCGCCCGCTCGGATGGCTTTGCCCCGAACATCCGCGGGTAGCTGTCGACGAGCCGCTTGATCATGGGGTTCCACGTGCCGACGGCCATGGGCGGGACGAGACGTGCCTGCTCCTCGCGTCGAGCCCGCCGCTCGGCAACGGTCGCCGCGTTGGGCAGATCGGCTCCCTGCAGCACGGCCAGGACCTCCGCGCGGTAGAGGAAGAAGACGTCTTCGGCGCGCTCGAGGAGCCCGCGGCCGACGAGTGATTCACCGATGCGGATCACGGCGCGACGCATGACCGGCCAGGGAAGGGTCCACTCTCGCACCTGCTCCTCGCGAATCGATACGAGGTGCTGCCCATCGGCCAGCAGCCGCTCGAACTCCTGCAGGCGGCGCGGCGACGATGCCAGCGTCTCCCGGGCAGCGGCCTCCGCCGCCAGCTTGCCGGCCACGGCTCGATCGTGCGCCGCCGTCCCGTTGGGAGACCCGGCCTGCCTCCCTGGTGCATACGACCAGTCGAGCGAGACCACGGCGTGTGGCTCCGGAACGGCCGGTGGCTGGATGCCTGACAAGAGCGGCAGGTGGCTGCCGCCCAGCGTCGGCTCCAGGTGCTTCTGGTAGAACCCAGCCAGGTTGATCTCCATCTTGTAGGCAGCGCCGGCCAGGGCCACCACCGAGCCGAAGTACTCCCCCGCCAGGGCGGTCATCTCGTCGATCAGCGCCGGCAGCTCGGCGACGGGAAGCGCCTCGACGCGCTGCTCGGCATCGGCCACGGCGGCGCGATAGCGCGGCTGGAGATCGTCGCGCCACCTGCGCTCCATGATCGGAAAGCTGTGCCGAACCAGCCGCGGGATCACACCGCTGGCGGCGCGCGGCTCGCGCCCGACGTGCCACAGGATGCTCGGCAGGCTGCGGAGCATGTTCCCGGGCGAGATCCAGTTGAGCGAGTAGAAGTACCAGCCGTTGACAATCACGTGGTGGGGCAGCGGAGCACGCTGGCCGAGCTGGCCCTTGATCCAGGCGTGCAGCCCGACCTCCAGGTCCAGGAGCAGCCAGGACTCGAAGAGCGGCGTTACCGGCTCGCCGATCCACTCCCCAAGGCGCAGGGCCCTGTGGTACATGCCGCGTGCCGGCGCCTCCCAGGTGACGGCCGGCGGCAGCGCCGTCATCGGCCTGGCCTGCAGGATCCAGAGTGTCCCGTCGTCGTCGATCGCCCACTCGATGTCCTGTGGGGCTCCGCGAGCGGCCGCGATGCGGCTCGCCTCTGCTGCGACCTCGAGGACCTGTCGTGGAGTGATGGCCTTCTCAGGCTGGCGGCGCACCACCGCCTTCCCGTCCCTGACCGCCCACTCGTCGCCGATCGCGGCGCCGGACACAAGCTTCTCGCCAAGGCCGCGTACGGCCGTGATGACCACCGATTCCCGGTCACCGCTGATCGGGTCGGCCGTGAGGGCAACACCGGCCGCCGCGGGAGCGACCATGCGCTGGACGATCACCGCCAGCCGGTCCGCCGCCCCGTAGGCGGTCGCGCGTGCCGCTTCGGCGCTCGCCAGGACTCGGTCAGCGGCGGCGGGGAGGCCTTCCGCGCGCACGTCCAGCACGGTCTCGAACATCCCCGCGAAGGAATGATCCACCCCGTCCTCCGCCACGCCGCTCGAGCGCACCGCGAAAGGGCCAGCGCCGAGCTTCGCTGCTGCGTCGGCCAGGAGGACCCTTCGTTCCTCCGGTGAGACGCTGGACAGGCCGGTCGCGAGGACGACCCCGTCGGGGACCCGCGCACCGGCGGCGAACAGCTCGCCGATCCCGGCAGCCTTGCCACCCACCTGGGCAACGTCCTCCATGCGCACATCGCTGAGTCGGTGGACCGAGGTGCTCATGCCTCTTCCCCTCTGCCTGCGCCGATGAAGGCACGGGCTGCCCACTCGATGTCGGCAACGACATCGTCGACGGAGCTGCCCAGGTGATCGCGCCACGTGAAAAACGCGGCCGTTCCGGTGAGGACGGTGAGGAGCCGGGTGAGCCGATCCCGATCGATCCGGGGATCCGTGGCCACGATCGAATCCACGATGGTGCGCGTTCGGGCTATTCGGCTCGGCATGTTGGCCCGCCGCGCCTCCTCCGCAGCGGGGCTCCTGAGCGCGGCTCGCTCAACCTCGCCGAGGGAGTCGAGCCGGGCGAAGTGCGCCCTCAGCCCCGGCGCGAAGTCCTCCATGGAGCTGGGCAGATCCATCCGGATCGCAGCCCGGTAGACCATGTGCGGATAGAGGGCCGCAAAGAGGTCCGTCTTGGTCCCGAAGTGGCGGTAGACGGTCGGCACCGAAACCCCGGCCTCGCGCGCAATGGCTGGCACGGAGGCGCTCGCCAACCCGCGCGCCATGACCCTCGCCGTGGCATCCAGGATGCGGCTCCGCGTCTCCTCGGCCTGCTGCTCACGGAGCTTGCTGCGGTACCCTCTCGGACCACCTTTGGCAAGATGATTCATATGGTGAATATATGAATCATGTCAAGCAGTGGTGCGGAGCAAGATGGACTGGGTGATTGCAGCCGTCCCCGACCGATAGATCTTTGCTTTCACACCCGCGACCCGAGCGGGGTCTGGCTCTGCAACATCTATCGGTGCGGGATGAGCGCGGGCAGCTCCATCGGTCGGGGTGTCACGCTCAGCGTGTACCGATAGATGCGCAAGACCGCTGCCCGGCAGACGTCCAGGGCGAAACGCGGAAGATCTATCGGGCCCGCGCGCGGTGCAGGCCAGGCAGGACCGCGGTGCCAAGCTCGATTGAGGCTCTCGAGGGTCGGCTGCTATACTCCCCGGCGAACGCGATGACGCGGGAGCAGTACGCGGCTGCCCATCGTCGAGAAGCGAGCCGGAGATGGTGAGAGCCGGTGACGATCAGGAACGCGGAACTCGCCCGCCGAGCAGCCCGGTGACGAGCCGGGCCGGACTGGCGCCCGATAGAAGCGCCGATGAGTGGACCGATCGTGGGGTTGTAGCTCAGCTGGGAGAGCACCTGCATGGCATGCAGGGGGTCGGGGGTTCGAGTCCCCCCAGCTCCACCACCTTATCGGTCAAGTCCGGTGGTACCGCGATGGGAGCCCCCTTCGTCCTGACGAGAGGGGGCTTTGCTGTACCCGGGAGTGGAGACGGATGGACCGATGAGGACGGGAGCGTGGGCGGCATGACGGAGGCGGCGAGCCAGACGCGCACGGCCGCGGACGGCCGCCGCTGGACGCTGCGACCGGCGCGCCCGACTGATTCACGGGCGCTGGCACGCCTCTTCGCCGACGTGCGTGGCGAGGGCCGCTGGCTGCTGACCCCGGCCAGCGCGGTGAGCGAGCCGTCGGAGGCTTTCTTCATCGGCGAGATGATCCGATCCACCAACGGCCTGGCGCTGGTGGCCGAGGGCGACGCCGACGTGGTCGGCAACGTGCTGGTGACCGTGGAACGCAGCTCCGTGGCGAACCATGTCGGGACCCTCTCGATCGTCATCGACCGCGATTGGCGCGAGGTCGGCATCGGCACGGCCATGGTGCGCGCCGCGCAGGACTGGATCCGGGAGCGCGGGTTGGCCAAGCTGGCGCTGGCCGTCTTCCCGGACAACGCGCGCGCCATCGCCGTCTACGAACGCTGCGGCTTCCTGCGCGAGGGCCTGCGCCGCCTGCAGTACCGGGTCGACGGCGAGTTCCGTGACGAGCTGCTGATGGCCTGGTTCCCGGAAGGCGGCCAGGGCGGGCAGCCATGAACGCCTCCGATCAGCAGCGCGCCCGCGGCTTCGACAGCTGGGCCGGCGAGTACGACCGCTTTCGTCCCGGCTACCCTGAGGAGCTGTTCGTCCGGGCCGCCAGACGGCTGGAGCTGGGGCCGCGGCCGACCGTCGTGGACATGGGGGCGGGCACGGGAAGGGCCAGCCTGGCCATGGCCGAGCTCGGCTGGCGGGTGACCGCAGTGGAGCCCGGACGACCCATGCTGGACATCCTGCGCGCCCGCGCCTCGGACGCCGGACTGCTGATCTCCACGGTCCAGGCCGATGCGGAGGCCACGGGCCTCGATCCGACCTCGGCCGACCTGGTGACCGCGGCGCAGGCCTTCCACTGGTTCGAGGGCGGCCGCGCGCTGGAGGAGATCGCGCGCATCCTGCGGCCCGATGGCGGCGTCGCCCTGTTCTGGAACGTCCGCGACGCCGAGCGCTCGCCGTTCATTGCCGAGTACCAGGCGCTGCTCGAGAAGCACGCCGCTGCCGGCGCCGACACCGGCCGCTACGAGACGGTGGGACGTGACGCGACGGCGCGCGCCTTCGAGCGCCACGCCGGCGCATTCGAGCCGCCTGAGGTGATCCACCTGCGCCAGGAGGTGGAGATGACGGACGAGCAGTTCATCGGGATGGCCTTCACCGCCTCCTACGTCCGGGCCGGCATGTCGCCCGAGACGCAGGACCGGTTTCGCATCGAGCTTGCCGGACTCTTTGGCCGGCACGGCCTCAACGACGGGAGGCCGTTCGACGTTCCCTACCGCATCGAGCTCTGGCTCGCACGAAGGAGAGGATCATGACCACCGAGATCGGGGCCCGCGGCGGACGGGTCGGGCGGTTCGACCCCGCCTCGTACGAGGCCAAGTGGCGCGAGCGCTGGGCGGCCGACCAGCTGGATCGCGCCGACGACGACGACGGCCGCGAGAAGCACTACCTGCTGACGATGTACCCGTACCCGTCGGGGGACCTGCACATCGGGCACTGGTATGCGGCGACCGGTCCGGACATCGTGGCGCGCATGCGGCGCATGTCCGGCATGAACGTGATGTTCCCGATGGGCTTCGACTCCTTCGGGCTGCCGGCCGAGAACGCGGCCATCAACCGCGGCGTCGATCCGGCAACCTGGACCTCCGCCAACATCGAGCGGATGCGGAAGCAGTTCCGGACGATGGGCTGCATGTTCGACTGGAGCCGCGAGCTGGCCACCTCGGACCCCGGGTACTACCGCTGGACCCAGTGGCTCTTCCTGCAGCTGTACCGGGCCGGGCTGGCCTACCGGGCCATGGCGGCGGTCGACTGGTGCCCCAAGGATCAGGTGACGCTGGCGCGCGAGCAGGTGGAGGGGGCGGACCGCCACTGCTGGCGCTGCGGCACGCCGGTGACCAAGCGTGACCTGGAGCAGTGGTTCTTCAAGATCACCAACTACGCCGACGAGCTGCTCGACTTCTCGGGAATCGACTGGCCGGAGCCGATCGAGCTGATGCAGACGAACTGGATCGGCCGCAGCGAGGGCGCGGAGATCGACTTCCCGGCGGAGGCGGATGGGGTCGAGCCGATTCGCGTCTTCACCACGCGCCCGGACACCGTCTACGGGGCCACCTTCATGGTCCTGGCGCCCGAGCACCCGCTCGTGGCCGTCCTCACCACGCCCGACCGCCAGGCCGATGTGACCGCGTACGTGGAGGCGACGCGCCGCGAGACCGAGATCGAGCGGATGAGCACCGAGCGTGAGAAGACCGGCGCCTTCATCGGCGCCTACGCTGTCAACCCCATGACACAGGAGCGAATACCGATCTGGATCGCCGACTACGTCCTGCCCGGCTACGGCACGGGGGCGATCATGGCGGTGCCGGCGCACGACGAGCGCGACTACGAGTTCGCCGAGAAGCACGACCTGTCGATCCGCTACGTGGTGCTGCCCGCCGGCGGCACGGCGCCGGAAGGCGAAGCCTTCATCGCCCACACCGACGACGAGGTGCTGGTCGAGTCCGGCGAGTTCACCGGGATGCCCGCCTCTGAGGCGATCGGCGCGATCACGCAGCAGCTCTCCGACATGGGCCTGGGCGCCGCCGCGGTGAGCTACCGCATCCGCGACTGGCTGGTGAGCCGGCAGCGCTACTGGGGCGCCCCGATCCCCATCGTCTACTGCCCGGAGCACGGCGCGCAGCCGGTTCCGGAGGACGAGCTGCCGGTCCTGCTGCCGCCGGAGGTCGACTTCGCCCCGACCGGGGTCTCGCCACTGCAGTCGAACGAGGAGTTCCTGTCGGCCACCTGCCCTGTCTGTGGCAAGGGCGCTCGGCGCGAGACCGACACCATGGACACCTTCGTCGACTCGGCCTGGTACTTCCTGCGCTACTGCTCGCCGCATGACGAGCGGCAGGCGTGGGACCGCGACGCGGTCGATGCCTGGATGCCGGTCGACCTCTATACCGGCGGGGCGGAGCATGCCGTGCTGCACCTGATGTACGCGCGCTTCATGACCAAGGCGCTGCGCGACCTCGGCTACTTCCAGTTCGGCGAGCCGTTCCTGGCGCTGCGCAACCAGGGCCAGATCCTGGGCGCCGACCACCAGCGCATGAGCAAGTCGCGCGGGAACGTGGCGAACCCCGACGAGCTGGTGGATCGCTACGGGGCCGACGCGGTACGGCTCTTCCTGATGTTCATCGGGCCCTGGGACCAGGGTGGACCGTGGAACCCGTCGGGGATCGAAGGGGTCCATCGGTTCCTGGGCCGTGTCTGGAGTGCCGCCCAGGCGAAGCCCGGGGGTGCGCTGCCGTCCGGTGACGTGCCGGGGATCCCGCCCCGGAGCCTGGCCGGGGAGATCCCCGGAAGCGGCGGCCCGCCTGCCGACCAGGTGCTCGGCACCGCCGAAGAGCTGACCAGGGCATTGCGGCGGGCGACGCACGTCACCATCGACGGCGTCACCGATGACTACAACGGCTTCCGCTTCAACACCGCCATCGCCAAGATGATGGAGCTCTCGAACGCGGTCGTTCGCGCCCGCGAGTCCGGCCTGGGCGGGACCGATGCCTATGCCGAGGCGATCGACACGCTGCTGCTCCTGCTGGCGCCCGCCGCGCCGTACATCAGCGAGGAGCTCTGGGCACGGCGCGGCAAGCCGTACAGCATCCACCAGCAGGCGTGGCCCGTCGCCGACCCCGAGCTGGCCCGGGCCGACACCCTCGAGCTGCCCGTGCAGGTCGACGGCAAGCTGCGCGACAAGCTGGTGGTGATGCGCGACACGCCGGCCGAGGAGATCGAGCGGCTGGCGCTGGCCACCGAGGGCGTGCAGCGCTACCTCTCGGGGCGGGCGGCGCGACGCGTGATCCAGATCCCCGGCAAGCTGGTGAACGTGGTGACGCCGCGCGACTAGGGCCGGTGCGGATTCACGGCACAAACCCGGCAGTAAGCCACGGGTAAGGGGACCTGGCGTAGGCTGCGCCCCCTGCTTCCGAGGCCCGGCGCCGAGTGCCCGGGCGCCGGGTCTCGGACAGGACCCAGATCCAGCCCCTCCAATCGGCCGATCCGCTCGCCTCCCGCTCGAGGTGGACCGATGCCGCTCACTCCCCGCGACGGCCTGGCAATCACCTGCGCCGCCCTGGCAGCCGTCGCCACCGGGGCGGCCGCGTTCATCCTGCTCTCGGGCGCCGCCGCGCCGGGGCAGGCCGAATCCGCTTTCTCTCCGTTCCCGTCAGCCGCAGGGTCGCTCGTCGCGGGGCTTGTGCCCAGCGCCTCGCCCGGCGGCGAGCTGCTGGTCGATGTCCAGGGCGGCGTCGAACAGCCGGGCCTCGTCCGGCTGCGCTCCGGCGCACGTGTCGCGGACGCGATCTCCGCCGCCGGCGGCTACTCGTCCCAGGCCGACCTGCTGGCGGCGGCCGCCGCCGTGAACCTGGCCGCTCCTCTGACCGACGGGCAGCAGGTCTTCGTCCCCCTCGAAGGCGTGGCATCCGGTGGCCAGGTCGGATCTGGTGGGGGCGATGGCGTCGCAAGCGGTGGCCTGGTCAACCTCAACACCGCGGGCGCCGATGCCCTTGACGCGCTGCCGGGGATTGGTCCGGTCACCGTCGAGAAGATCATGGCGGCACGCCTGGAGCAGCCCTTCGCGACGCTCGACGAGCTGGTCGATCGCAAGGTGCTGAACCGTGGGCAGCTCGACGACATCAGGGAGCTGGTAACGCTCTGACGGCCACGCCCCACCCATCGGTACGAGGAGGTGGGCGGCTTCCTGCTCCCGGCGACGCTGGCCGGCACGGCCCTCGGGATCCTGCTGGGCGACGCGGGATGGCTCGGGCACAGCCTGTGGACGTTGACATCGTTCGGCGGGATCGCCCTCGCCGGGTTCGGCCTTCTCGTCAGGCGGCGGATGCTGGTGGCTGCCGGCGCCCTGCTGCTGGCGGCGCAGCTGGGCGGGTGGCGGGTGGCGGCGACCGCCCTGCCTGTCGGCGACGGGAGCGTGTCGGCCCTCGTCGACGGCGAGGAACACGAACTGCGCGGGACGGTGGCCGAGGATCCCAGGGCGAAGGGCGAGCGTCAGCAGCTGGTGCTGACGGCACTCGCAGTTGTCGGCGATCGGGAGGACCTGCTCGCGCGCGGGCGCCTCCTGCTCTGGATCCCGCGCGGCGTGCGCGTCGAGGTGGGCGACCAGCTGGTCTTCCGGGGGACGCTTCGCGAGCCACGCGACTTCGACGGCTTCGCCTACCGCGAGTACCTGGCACGCCAGGGGATCGGCGCCACCTCCAGCGCCTACCGCGTGACGGTCGAGCCGGGAACGCGCGGGCCGCTGGTCGATGTGCTGGCAGCCGCCAGGCGCACGCTGCTGCACGGCCTGCTGTCGCTCGTCCCCGAGCCCGAGGGCGCGCTCGGGGCGGGAATCCTGCTGGGCGTCCGCGCGGGTATCGATCCGGGGGTGTCCGACGCATTCAGCACGGCTGGCCTGACGCACGTGGTCGCGATCTCGGGGTGGAACATCGCCATCGTCGCCGCCCTGGTGAGCGCAGCGAGCCGCCCGCTGCTGCGCGTACCCGGCGGACGGATGTTGGCGATCGCCGTTGCCACTGCCGCCGTGGCGGGCTACGTCCTGTTGACCGGTGCATCGCCCTCGGTCGTGCGCGCCGCGCTGATGGCTGCCGCACTGGTGATGGCGCGGCTCGGCGGATCGCCGGCGCACGCCATATCGGCCCTGATGGGGGCTGCGCTCGCCATGCTGCTGGCGGCCCCGCAGGTCCTCTGGGACGTGGGTTTCCAGCTCTCAGCCCTGGCCACGGCTGGCCTGATCTGGTTCGCGGCCCCCATGGAGGCCCGTCTCGCGCGACTGCCGGCCCTCGTCCGCGAACCGATGGCGCTCAGCCTCGCCGCACAGCTGACGACGCTGCCCGTGATCCTGCTCAACTTCGAGCGGCTCTCCCTCATCTCGCCACTCGCGAACGTGGTGGTGGTTCCGCTCGTTCCGGTGGTGATGGGCTGTGCCGCGCTGGCCTCGGTCGTCGGCGCGCTCGAGGGGGCGATCCACCTGCCGCTGCTGGGCGATCTGCTGGCATGGGCGGCGGGTGGCACGGCGTGGCTCTACCTGCGGCTGATGATCCTGGCCGGCCACGCCGCGGCCGCCGTACCGTTCGCGTCACTGGCCATATCGGCACCGGCGTGGCTGGCGGCCGGCTGGTACCCGATGCTGCTGCTGCTCCACCGGCGCTGGGCCGGTCGCGGCCAGACGGGCGAACACGGACTGCCGAGCGCCATGCTCTTCCGGCCGCTGCCGCTGCTGGCGGGGACGCTGATGATCCTGGCCGCGCTCACGCTTGCGACCCAGCCGGACGGGCGCCTGCACCTGGTGATGCTCGACATCGGGCAGGGCGACGCCATCCTGGTCCGCACGGGCGATGGCGCCACCATGCTGGTGGACGGTGGACCCGATCCGGACCTCGCCATGCGGCGACTCGGGGAGGCGCTCCCCTTCTGGCAGCGATCGATCGACGTCGTGCTCATGACCCATCCGCACGAGGACCACGTGGCGGGATTGGTGCCGGCGCTCGAGCGGTACAGGGTGGGCGTGGTGCTGGATCCGGGCCGCGACTACGACAACCCGAGCTATCGCACGTTCCGCCTGCTCGCGGCTGCCGAGCCGGGGGCGGTCACGCTCCTCGCGCGCGCGGGCTTGGTCCTGTCCCTCGGCGAGCGTGCGCGGCTGACCATCCTCTACCCCGACGCGACGGATGCGGCAGCGCCCCTTCCCGAGGGGGACATCAACAACGCGTCGGTGGTGGCGCTGCTCGCCGACGGCAGCTTCCATGCGCTCTTGACCGGCGACGCCGAGGCGCCCGTCGAGGCACGCCTGCTGTCTCGGGGGCTCCTGTCGCCGGTCGACGTGCTCAAGGTCGGTCACCACGGGTCGGATTCGAGCAGCACGCCGGCCTTCCTCGCCGCGGTGCAGCCGCGGATCGCGCTGATCAGCGACGGCATCGACAACGAGTACGGCCATCCGCATGCCATCACCCTGGAGCACCTCGCGGCCTTGGGCGGGGTGGAGGTGCTGCGGACCGACCTCGACGGAACGGTGGAGCTGGTGGTCGACGGCGGGTCGCTCCGACAACTGCGGCGGCCCGCGCCGCGCCGGTAGCGTAGCATCGGTCCATGGCCGTTCCCGACCGCGAGCGGGCCGAGGCGATCCTCCGTTCGTTCCAGCTGCCCGATGGCGTGGTCCGCCATGTTCGTGGCGTCGAGCGCGTGGCCGCCTCGGCGGCGCGCCTCGTCGCGGCAGCCGGCATACCACTGGACGAGCAGCTCGTGTCGTCGGCGGCGCTGCTCCATGACATCGACAAGGTGGAGACCCGAGGGAAGGCGACGCACGGCGTGGTGGGTGCGGCGCGGATGGTCAGCCTGGGACACGAGGAGCTCGCCGTCCCGATCGCATCGCACCCGGTCACGGCGCTCATGGACGAGGAGCTCTTCCCCCGCGGTTGGGAATCGGTGATCGTCTCCGTGGCCGATCGGCACGTCACCCAGGAGTTCCTGACGACCGATGAGCGGATCGACGACCTGCAGCGGCGCTACCCAGAGCACCGCGACGATCTCGAACAGGCGCGGCCGCGCGCCAAGGCGCTCGAGGCCGAGCTCGCCGAGCTGGCCGACATGACGGTCGACGACCTGGTCGGGCAGCTGCGCGCCGCGTGGGCGGCCGGCGCGGACGAATGAGCGTCCAGCTGCTCCTGGCGCACGGCGATGACTCGTTCGCGCTCGACCAGGAACTGCGCGCCTTCGCGGAGCGTATCGGGGCGGACGAGCGGGTGGAGATCGTGCCGGCGTCGACCCCGGACGAGAGTGCCATCGACCGCGCCACCGTGGAAGCGGGCACGATGGGCCTGTTCGGCAACCCCCTCGCCGTGCTGCGGCAGCCGCTGCGGGCCGCCGGTCGGTCGACCGCCGCAGCCGAGAAGCTGTTCGCCCTCGTCCGCGACCTGCCCGATGGCGCGTCGCTGGCGCTGATCGACCTTCGCTCGAGCCGGGATGCGGGTCGTCCAGCCGCGCTCGTGGGCCGGCTGATCAGCGCGGTCACCACCCGCGGCGGCATCGTCGAGGAGCGCCTGGCGCCCCGCCGCGGGGAGCTGCAGGCGTGGACCCGTCGCCACGCACAGGCCATCGGCGTACGGATCGAGCCGCGGGCCGCCGCGCTGCTGGCCGACCGGGTCGGTGGCAGCGTCTCGGAGACCGACGTCGAGCGGGGCGACCAGACTCGCATCGTGGACGGTGAACTGCGCAAGCTGGCGATCTATGCCGGCGACCGACCCATCGACCCAGACGACATCGATGAGCTCGTGGCCGATACCCGGCCGGCCAGCCTCTACGCGATCACGAACGCCGTTGATCGCCGCGACGCCTCGGGAGGCGCGGCCGCGCTGCAACGCGCGCTGGCCGAGGGTCAACCGGTCCTGCGGATCATGGCCGCCCTATCGGGGCGCGTCTCGGACCTCGTCGTGGTCCGAGACCTGCTTGCCCACCACGCCTCGCCCCAGGAGATCGCCCGGCGAGCGGCGCGGGGCAACGCCCGCATGGCGGAGCGACTGGTGCAGGCCGCGAATCGCTACCACGAAGCGGAGCTGGATGGGATGCTGCGGGGGCTCTTCGAGGCCGACGTCGCGATCAAGACCAACGCCATGAATCCCGAGCCTGCGGTTGCCGCCTGGCTGGGGGAGCACCTGCTCGGCGCCGCGCGCGAGATGGAGCGGGGCCGAGCTGTGCGGAGCGGACGCTCGCGCTGAGGCTGGAGTCAGGCGGCCCCGGCGCGCAGGACGCGGTCGCTCTCGATCGCGAAGGTGCAGCGGGCCTCCGACAGGCCCAGGATGCCGATGAGCTGCTGGTCGACGTACAGCTGCCGGCACGGAACGCAGAGCGCCCCGGGAATGGCGAAGAACAGCCGCTCATCCGCCAGGGGATCGCGGAACGCCGTATCGAACACGCTGCTGAGCAGGCTTCCGCCGCAGAATCGGCAGCTGTCCAATGCTCGCGCGGCGCTCGTCGTCTGAGTCATGGAGACGAGCATGGGAGGCTGTGATCGGCCCCTCAATAGGAGTACCGGCGCGCCGAGGCTAGTACCGATGCAGTACCGCGGGGGCGGCCCGGGGGCGGCCGGCAGGGGCCGTCAGACGATGCGGACGACCTGGGCGGCCTCGCTCCAGAGCCGCTCGAGCCCGTAGTAGTCGCGCTCGTCCGGCGTGAAGAGGTGGACGATCACGCTGCCGTAGTCGATCAGGACCCAGCTCGCAGTCGCCTGGCCCTCCACCCCGAGCGGCCGCACGCCGTCGTCGCGCAGCTCATCGACGATGGCTCGTGAGAGGGACTGGACCTGGCGAGTGCTGCGCCCGGAGGCGATCACGAAGTAGTCGGCCATGGTGGTCAGCTCGGCCGTGCGCAGCAGCACGATATCGGAGCCCTTCTTGTCGGAGGCGACGTCCACGATCCGGTGTGCCAGCTCCCCCGGATCGCTGAGGTTCGGCTGCTTGGCGCGATCTACCAGGTTCGTTGCCTCCAGCTCCGGCCTCATGCGCCCTTTGTGGGCCTGTACAGCCGCCGCTCGGCGATCAGTTCCTCGACCGCCACGGGGACAAGGTAGCGGATGGCTTTCCCGGCCGCCACCCGGCGCCGGATCTCGGAGGCGCTCACGTCCAGCGCTGGCCCCTCCAGCAGGTGAATGCGCTGCGCGGCACCGCCGAAGCGCTCACGCAGCGAGCGCCGATCCGGCATCGGGCTGCCGGGACGCGGTCCCACAGCCCAGTGGACCAGGGAGAGGAGCCGGTCCGGCTCTCGCCACGTGTCGATCTGCTGCAGCGAGTCGGCGGCCATCAGCAGGACGAGCGTCGCATCGGGATGAAGGCGACACAGCTCGGCGATGCTGTCGACCGTGAAGGATGGGCCGGGCCGCTCGAGCTCGATCGGGCACAGCTCGAAGGCGGCATCGCTGGCAATCGCCAGGCGCGTCATCAGCAGGCGGTCCGTGGCAGTGCTGATGCGGCGGCCACGCTTGTGCGGCGGCTTTGCCGCCGGCATGAACAGGATGCGGTCGAGTCCGAGGGCGTCGGCGGCCAGGGTCGCCAGCCACAGGTGGCCGACGTGCGGCGGGTCGAACGTCCCGCCGAGGATGCCCAGGCGACCAGGTCGACCGGCAGCATGTTGCGACTGCAGCTCCTCGTTCGCGGCCGGCGACGAGGACTGCGCCGGCATCGGCGATCCAAGTGACGCCCGACGTGGCAGGCGCAGGGTTCGAGTCATGCCTCGTCGCCCCACTCGAGCTCAGCTCGCCCGATCCGCACCGTGGTGCCCGCGTCGGCTCCGAGGCGGCGCAGCTCGGCGTCGATACCGAGCCGCTCAAGCGTCCGCTGGAAGCGATCGCGCGACTCGGGGTTTTCGAAGTCGGTTCGGGCTGCGGCGACCTCGATGCGCCTGCCGCGGACTCGCAGGCCATCGTCTTCGGCGACCACCTGCCAGCCGGCATCGAGCGGATCGAAGCGGTGGACGCGGACGGGCATGGCCGGCTCCGTGGCGGCTGCCGCCTGGTCCGCCTCTTCCAGGGCACGGGCCAGGTCGCTGCGCAGCTTCGGCAGGCCTGTCCCGTCGTGGGCCGAGACGGCAATGGGTCGGTAGCCGAGCACCTCCAGCCGGCGACGCACCTCCGCCCAGCGCTCCCGCATCGGCGCGAGGTCGTGCTTCGTGACGACGGTGGCCATCGGCCGCTCGAGCAGCGCGGGGTCGTGCAGCCGCAGCTCTTCGGCCACGGCCTCCCATTCGGCCACGGGATCCTCGGCGGCCCCGTCCACGACGGCGACGAGGACGCGCGTCCGCTCGACGTGCCGCAGGAAGGCATGGCCCAGTCCGTGCCCCTCGTGCGCACCCTCGATGAGGCCGGGCACGTCGGCGATGACGGCGCTGTGCTCGTCGTCGAAGACGATCACGCCGAGGTTCGGCGTCGTGGTCGTGAAGGGGTAGCTGGCCACCCGAGGCTGAGCCGCGGTCAGCGCCGCGAGCAGCGTCGACTTGCCTGCGTTCGGAGCGCCCACCAAACCGATATCGGCGATCAGCTTCAGCTCCAGGCGGATCCACCGCTCCTGGCCCGGCTCCCCCTTCTCGGCATGGGTTGGCGCCCGATGGGTGGGAGTGGCGAAATGGACGTTCCCGCGGCCACCGCGACCGCCCCGTGCGACCACCAGCCGATCTCCGGGAGCCAGCAGCTCGCCCAGCCAGGCGCCCCCCGCGTCGGCATCTCCCTCCACGAGCTGCACGACGGTTCCCGGCGGCACGGCCAGCACGATGTCGCCCCCGTTGCGCCCGTGTGCCTTGCGACCGGCGCCGCCACCGCCCGGTTTGGCGCGGACGTGCCGGCGGTGGCGGTAGTCGCCCAGGGTGGTCATGCCGGGCTCGACCTGCAGGATGACGTCGCCACCCTTCCCGCCGTCGCCGCCATCAGGCCCGCCACGCGGGACGTGCGCTTCGCGCCTGAACGAGGACGCACCGTTGCCGCCGGCGCCGGCCGCCACGAAGATGCGGGCGTGGTCAGCGAACATGTGCCGCGATCATAGCAACGCCCCGCGGCGACGCCGCGGGGCGGGACCGGCTACAGGTATCGGAGCGGGTTGACGATGGCGCCGTTCACGATCACCTCGAAGTGAACATGCGGCCCGGTGCAGGTCCCGGTGCACCCGACCCCACCGATGCCTTCGCCGCGCCCGACGGACTGCCCCACGTTGACCCAGATGGAGCTTAGGTGGTTGTAGACGGTCTGGATGCCGTTGCCGTGGTCGATCTGGATCACGTTGCCGCCGCCGTTGTTGCGCCAGCCGGCCCAGGTCACCACGCCAGCAGAGGCGGCCATGACGGTCGTGCCGGCCGGGGCCGCGATGTCGATGGCGCGGTGGCCCGAGCTGTAGTACTGGCTGATGGTGCCACCGGCGAGTGGCCAGGCCAGCAACCCGTTGCTCACGACCGGCGTTGGCTTCGGTGCGGCGACGACCGGCTTCGGATCGGGAGGCGGCGGCGGCGGGGCGACGGGGGTCGGCAGGGCGGTGGGAGCTGGCGTGGCCTGGTAGCGGGCGACCTTGCGCGAGATCACCGGATCGGACGACGTGTTGGGATCCGGCTGCAGTTCGAAGGTGACGGAGCGCAGCTCTGGGGCTTCGGCACCGGCAGCGCGAGCCTGCTCAACCAGGTTGAAGGCCAGGCTGGTGCGCTCAGCCGCTCCGGCGCCGGCATCGGGACCGGGCGCATTCGCAATCCCGAACGCGACGGAGAGGGCAACGAGGCTCATCACCACGAGGTGGGCGATGGCACGGGGGATCGGTCGTGTCGGGCTCAGCCGGCGCAGAGGCCGGCGCGAGTCTGGCAATACAGCAGGCTCCGCAAGACTAGGTGCTCAGTTGACTCCGACGATCCAGCTCTACCCCGTGCCGGCGAAGCGCGCCAGCCAAGATCGTGATCCCGATGCTAGCGCCGCACCTGTGGCCGGTCAACCTAGGGGCTCCATGCCAGCTGCAGCGCCGGCGAACCGAGGTCGGCGAAGTCCAGGCCGGGGCCCGTCATGGAGATCCACGCGAGGCTGCGGCCGCCGTCCGGGGGCTGCAGCGACACGCTGAGCTCCACCGACTCGCCGGGTTCCAGGGCCGGCACGGAAGTCTCGGCCGGCACGAGATCCTGTGGCGCCCGCGCGAGGTACGGCTGGTCGCTGGCTTCCCAGCCGAGCTCCAGGGCGAGGCCCGCTGGCCAGGCGGCGCTGCCCGTGTTCGTCAGGCGCAGCGGCAGGAAGCCGGTATCCGCCATGGCCGCGGGGATCTCCGGCGCCCAGAACACAGGACCGTCCCCGGGCAACGCGGGCGGCGCCTCGCCTGCCTCGCCACCCGGAAGGAGCGCGTCGTAGCGGACCGCAAGCTCGCGCTCGCCAAGCCACGCCCGCAACCCGTCGAGGAGGCCCTCTGCCACGACGCGGCGACCGGCGTCGGTCGCCAGTAGCTCGCTCTCGGCGGGGAGCGACATGGAACCGACCTCCGTCAGCACGGCCGGCAGCTGCGCGGCGCGGTGAGGCTTGCACCAGGTATCGCCCGGTGTCTCGCAGGTATCGGCGTCATCCCACTGGCGGGAGACGATGTAGTAGGCCACCGCCTCGGTGCCACGGTCCTGGCGCTCGTAGCCAGCCGTGGCGTCCAGGGCCTCGACCACCCCGGCCTGCAGCGCCCGACCGAGGTCGCCGCTGCCCGACTCGCCCCAGGGGGTCTCGTCGTCGTAGTAGGTCTCGGTCACGGCGATCTCGTAGGCCACGCCGTCCTGGGTGATCGAATTGATGTGGATGCTCAGCAGCAGGTCTGCCCGCGAGAGGTTTGCCAGGTCGAGCCGGGCCTGCAGCTCGTCCCGTGTCCGCGTCCGGCCGCTCTCCTCGAAGCCCGCCTCACCGTTGCCATCGACGTCTCGCCAGGCTGGGCCGCTGCAGCCCAGCTGCGGGTAGTCGTCGCCGGCGAGGGCGGAGTCATCGGTCCGGGTCATGACGACGGTGATGCCCTCCGCTTCCAGGAGGTCGCGAAGTTCGAGGCCGATGGCCAGCGTATCGGCCTTCTCCGCCTTCGTGACCTTGTTGTCCCACGGGTTCGGCACGCCCCAGTCGAGGCAGCCGCCATGCCCCGGATCGATCGCCACCACGATTGCCGCGGGATTGGGCTGGTAGACCGTGCTGCCGGAACCCGGGGCCGGCACGACGTCACCGACCTCCGGGCTCGGGCCAGGCGTCGGCGAAGCGATCGCGGTGGGCGCAACGGCGGTGCCTGCCGGCGTGGGTGATGCCGGGCTGCTGCCGCAGGCAGCCAGCGACGCGAGCAGCACGAGGCAGATGCCGAGCCGGGCGAGTGCGTGGGCAGCCATGGGACGCGAGGGTATCGGTCTAGCGCTCGGAGGCTTCGACGCTCTTCGACAGGGAGACGAGGAACTCGGCGTTGTTCTTGGTCTTGCCGAGGCGCTGCATGAGCAGCTCGATCCCCTCGTTCGGCCCGACGGCCGAGAGCATGCGGCGCATGGTCCACACCATCCGCAGCGAGTTCTCGTCGAGCAGCAGCTCCTCGCGCCGTGTGCCGGAGCGAAGCACGTCAACGGCCGGGAAGATGCGCTTCTCCGAGAGCTTGCGGTCGAGCGCCAGCTCCATGTTGCCGGTGCCCTTGAACTCCTCGTAGATGACGTCGTCCATGCGCGAGCCGGTGTCGACCAGGCAGGTCGCGATGATCGTCAGGCTGCCGCCACCCTCGATGTTGCGGGCGGCGCCGAAGAAGCGCTTGGGCGGGTAGAGCGCGACCGGATCGACACCGCCAGACAACGTCTTGCCCGATGCCGGCAGCGCCAGGTTGTAGGCGCGCGCGAGCCGGGTGATGGAGTCGAGCAGGACGACCACGTCCCGGCCGGTCTCGACCTGCCGCTTCGCGATCTCCAGCGCCATCTCGGCCACCCGGGTGTGATTCTCGGTGGGCTCGTCGAAGGTCGACGCGTAAATCTCACCCTCGACCGATCGCTGCATGTCGGTCACCTCTTCAGGTCGCTCGCCGATCAGGGCGACCATGAGGTGGCTCTCGGGGTAGTTCTCGGTGATGCCGTGCGCGATCTGCTTCAGCACGGTGGTCTTCCCGGCCTTCGCCGGCGACAGGATCAGTCCGCGCTGCCCCTTGCCGATGGGACTGATCAGGTTGATCAGCCGCTGGGTCAGGTTCTTCTGGTCGGTCTCGATGTCGAACATCTGGTCCGGGAAGACCGGGACCAGCGTGTCGAAGTACGGGCGCCGCTTGGCGGTCTCCGGATCGACCCCGTTGACCGTGTCCACGCGCAGCAGGCCCCAGTACTTCTCCTGGTCCTTCGGCGGGCGCGTCTGCCCGGTCACCTTGTCGCCGGTGCGCAGGCCGAAGCGTCGGACCTGCGAGGAGCTGACGTAGATGTCGTCGTTGGACGGCATCACGCCGTGGCGACGCAGGAAGCCGAAGCCCTCGTCGACGATCTCCAGGATGCCGGTCGCCTCGCCAGGCTTCCCGTCGAGCTCCCGCTTCTGGGTGGGAGCGAGCGGGACGACGTCGAGCAGCTTCAGCACCAGGTCGGAGTGCTCCAGCTCCTCGTAGTTCTCGATGTCGTGCTCGCCGGCCATCTCTCGCAGCTCGTCCACGCTCTTGGCCTGGAGGTCGGCGAGGTTCATGCCCTCGGCATCGTCGTCGGTCGGGAAGGGGCCGGAGTAGATCGACGAGTACTGACCGGATGCGTAGTCGTTGCGCCGTCGCGGGAACGACGTGCGTGGCTGCTGCCGGCGCGACCCGCCGTCCTGGCGGCGCCGCGGTCGGTTACGACGCTGCGAGCGTCCCTCGTCGCTCATCGCGCGCTCTGCTGCCAGCAGTGGTTCATGGAGGATGTGACCTCGAAACAGGATGTGGGCTGATGCCGTTCAGCCAGGCCCCGATCCAATCGGCTCGGGAAGGGATGAATCGGCGGAGCGGCGGCCCGGGGAGTCGCTGCCACCACGCGCGGCGATAGCGGATGCCTTCGGACTTTCGCTCGTTCAAGTGGGATGACAGGCGGCGGTGGGAGTCAGACCTTGCGAGTCCCTGCGCGCGTGGTGATGTTGGGCCCGCCGTATCCGCTCATCTCGCCGATGAGACGCGTCCTGATCTGACGCAGGACCGGTCGCCAGTCCAGATGATCATACCCGAGATGCGCAACCACGTCCTCTGCATTCCACTGCTGGCCACGCGACCAGCTGCGGCGGAGCGCCTCGCCGGCCTCGGGGGATCGCCACCAGGCATCGCCGCAACGCGCTCGCAACCACGCGGCGAGGTCGCCCGCCACCATCGTGGCGCGGGCGTAGCGCGCCACGTAGAGGCCGTCATCGGTCGTGGCCAGGTACTCTTCCGGCGCGACGCGGACGCCAAGGTTGAGTCCCAGCAGGCCGGCGTACTGCTCGCGTGCGATCGCGTCGTCGGCCCCGGAGTAGAGGTGCAGCTCGTAGAGCAGCTTCGCGGCCAGCCAACGCATGGCCGCCAGCTCCCAGAAGGCGTGGAAGTCGGCGAACGCCACGGCCTCCATCTCCGGCATGCCCGTTTGCTCCATGAGCCAGGCTGGGTCGCCGAGGAGCATCTCGAACAGGAGGCCGTAGCCCTCGGTCAGGCTGTCGTCACCGAGAAGGCGGTAGGCCACCGGCAGGTCGGGTGCGACGTGGGCGAAGTGCTCGGCATGACCCGCCTCGTGCAGGAGGGCGGCGTAGTCATCCCAGCCGCCGCGCGGTTGCAGGACGAGGCGGACATCGCCGGGGACGCGCACCGGCGCGCAGAAGGCCCGCGGCGACTTGCGGACACGATGGCCCAGGTCCAGCGTGATGCTCGATTGCTGGTCCAGGTCGATCCCCATGCCGGCCAGGGTCCGGCGCAGGGCAGGGACCATGCCGCGCGCTGGGAACCAGCTGTCCCAGCCTGCGCCCCGAAGCACGCGGTCGAGGTCGACGCGCGCGGCATCGCCCTGCTCGATATCGATCTCCGCCAGGTGGCGTCGCAGGGCCGCGTGGTACACCGTCTCCGACTCCGCCAGGAACTTGCGCTCCTCCGCGGCAAGCGCGCGCGGATCGAATCCCGCGGTTGCCCGAACCATTGCCGGGACGCTCTCGTAGCCGAGCTCGCCGACAGCCTGCTTGACCCGCGCCAGCCGCTCGCCGCGAATGGGATTGATGGCCTCGACGGCTTCGACGTAGGAGTCGGCAAGGGCGTTGCGCTCGGCGCGGTTCCCGATCTCGGTGGCCCGGTGCCAGACGGATCGGTACGGGATCGCCTCGCCGCGCCACATGACGACGGCCGAAGTCTCCGAGGTAACGATCCGCTCCGTCAGCGCGGCGACCTTCGCCGAGAGGTGCTCGCGCACTGCGAACGCGAGGAGCGCACGCGCCTGCCCGGCGTCGTCACCGGTGCCCACGGCGAGTTCGCGAAGTCGCTCGATGGCACTGACGTCGAACAGGGTCGCATGGCGGCCATAGATCTCCTCGAGACCCATCTGCTCGTCGAGTCCGGCGAGCTGCCGATACTCGGACTCGGCGAGGCTGGAGGCAAACTCCTCGACCTCGCTTGAATAGCCGCTCAGGGTGAAGCGGGCGGTCCCCCGACGGGTGCGCGTGGTCATCGGCTGACGGTCGTCTCCACCGATGCAGCGGCCGCCGGCGCCTCGGCGGCGTCGGCAGCATGGAGGTCGACGGGCAGACCGGCCCCGCTGGCGGCAGCGGCGACGAAGTCGCGGAAGAGCGGATGCGGACGGTTGGGCCGGCTCTTGAGCTCCGGATGCGCCTGGGTCGCCACGAACCACGGATGGTCGCGCAGCTCGACGTACTCCACCAGCCGGCCATCGGGCGACACGCCGCTGAACCACATGCCCGCCTCGCCGAGACGCTCCCGGTAGGCGTTGTTCACCTCGAATCGATGACGGTGGCGGTCGTACGCGATCTCGGTTCCGTAGGCGGCGCGGACCTTCGAACCCTCCTCCAGCTTTGCCGGATAGAGGCCGAGGCGCATGGTGCCGCCCTTGTCGGTGACATCGGTCTGGTCGGGCATGAGGTCGATCACCGGATGCTCCGTGAAGACGTTGAACTCGCTGCTGTTCGCGTCGTCGGTATCCAGCACGTGGCGTGCGAACTCGATCACGGCGCACTGCAGGCCCAGGCAGAGCCCCAGGTACGGGACGTTCTGCTCGCGCGCCCAGCGGATCGCGCGAACCTTGCCCTCGACGCCGCGGTAACCGAATCCGCCGGGGACCAGCACGCCGGCCACTCCCTCCAGCTCGGCGGCGACCTGATCCGGGTCGAGGCGCTCCAGCTGCTCCGAGCGCACCCAGCGGACCTTGACGTCCACCCGGTGGTGCAGCGCCGCGTGCTTGAGCGCCTCGTTCACGCTGATGTAGGCATCGGGCAGCTCGGTGTACTTCCCGACGATCGCGATCTCCAGCTCCGGCCGCGGAGCACGGATGCGCGACACCAGCTCCTGCCAGTCGGAGAGGTCCGGCTCGCCAGTTGGAATCTCCAGCTCGCGGGTCACCAGCTTGCCCAGTCCCGCCCGCTCCAGCTGCAGCGGCACCTCGTAGATGCTGCGCGCGGTCTTCAGCGGGATCACGGCGTGGACGTCGACATCGGTGAAGAGCGAGACCTTGTCCATGATCTCGTCGTCGATCGGCTCGTCGCTGCGCAGGATGATGATGTCGGGCTGGATGCCGATGCCGCGCAGCGTGCTGACCGAGTGCTGGGTGGGCTTCGTCTTCAGCTCGCCGGTGGCGCCGATGGAGGGCAGCCAGGTGACGTGCACGTAGAGCACGTTGCGGCGTCCAACGTCCTTGCGCATCTGGCGGATCGCTTCCAGGAAGGGCAGCGATTCGATGTCGCCGACCGTGCCGCCCACCTCCACGATCACCACGCCATGTGCCGCGAGGCCGGACGCGGCCACGCTGCCGGTTCCCTCGCGAGCGACGCGCGCGATCCGCTCCTTGATCTCGTTGGTGATGTGCGGGATGACCTGCACCGTCCCACCCAGGTAGTCGCCGCGGCGCTCCTTGGCGATCACGCTCTGGTAGATGCGGCCGGTGGTGACGTTCGAGGCCTGGGACAGGTTCTCGTCGATGAAGCGCTCGTAGTGGCCCAGGTCGAGGTCGGTCTCGGCGCCGTCATCGGTCACGAAGACCTCGCCGTGCTGGTACGGCGACATCGTCCCGGGATCGATGTTGATGTAGGGGTCGAGCTTGAGGATGGAGACGGGGATGCCGCGGGCCTTGAGGATGCGCCCTATGGAAGCGGCGGTGATGCCTTTGCCGAGCGAGCTGGTGACGCCGCCCGTGACGAAGACATACTTCGGCATCGGTTGTCCATTCCTCCGGGGTTTTTCCGATTCTAGCAGGCCTCTCGGAAGGCGGCGCCAGGCTCGTCGGCACCGCGGTGAGTCCTTCCCGGTCGGGTCTGCCGCTCGAGAACAAAATGAGCGAGCCGGAGGCTGGATGCTGCGAGATCAGGGGGTGAGGTCGGGCGCCTCCTCCGCCTCCCCTCGCCGGCTCTCGACCGTGCGCGGCTCGTGGATCGCTCCGGCACCCGAGCGGTGGACGACAAACCCGATGGTGGTGCCCTGCACGACCATGGTGAAGAGCACGATGCCGAACGTCACCTCCTGTAGCAGCAGGCGCTGGGGGAAGTCGGCGGGCAGCGAGAGGGCCATCGCCACCGCCACTGCGCCACGCAGGCCGGACCAGAACATGACGTGCAGCCACGGGGTGGGAATGGCGGGGTGGTATCGGTCGCCGATGAGGTGCGAGGTGCCGCCCAGGAGCAGGTAGACGACGAGGGCGCGACCGATCATGACCGCGGCCACACCCCAGGCGATCGGCCCAAGTGCCTCCACCAGGGACGGGAAGGTGATCACCAGGCCGACGAGCAGGAAGACGAGTGCCGTGAGCAGGAACGCGATGAACTCCCAGACCGTGTTGAGGGCTTCCTGCGTCCGCTCGCTCATTCCGATGCGGCGACCGTAGTTGCCGAGCGTCAGCCCGGCCACGACCGTCGCGATGATGCCCGACTCGTGCAGCAGGTCGGCCACCAGGTAGGCACCGTAGGCCGTCGCAAGCGAGATGGTGAGCTCCACGAGGTGGTCGTCGACAGTGGCGATGAGGCGCGACGCGACGAACCCGAAGGCAAGTCCGATCACGGTGCTGATCGCCACGGTCAGGACGAACGTCCAGAGGCCATCGAGCAGCGACGCCTCGCCGGTGACGAACCGGAGCGCGATGACGAAGATGACGAGTGCGGTCCCGTCGTTGAAGAGCGACTCCCCCTCGACCATGGTCGCCAGCCGCTTTGGCGATCCCAGGCGACGGAAGGTCGAGATGACCGCGGCGGGATCGGTGGCCGCCACCATGGCACCGATGACGAAGCCGAGCTCGAACGGGATGTCGGTCGTGACGGCCAGGACGCCGGCCACCACCAGGGCGCTGAGCAGCACGCCGGGCACTGCCAGCAGCGTCACCCCGCCGAACGCGCTTCGGAGCTCGTCGACGTCGAGGTTGTAGGCAGCTTCGAAAATGAGGCCGGGCAGCAGGACGACGAGGACGAGCTCCTCCGTGATCGCGAACTCGAGCTGCGGGGCGAAGATGGCGGCCGCCAGGCCGAAGACGACCAGCGCCACCGTATACGGGACGGCGACGCGCCGCGCCAGCAGGCCGATCAGTCCCGCGGCGGCCACCAGGCCGACGAAGATCTCGACGGCAGTGATCGTCGTCTGGCCTTCCACGCGGGCATGGTAGCGGCCGCGTAGGATGGCCCGATGAGCCTGGCCTCCACGGCGTGGGCCGCGGTCCGCGTGATCCACCCGGCCCCGGCGCTGGCCGTGACGCTCCTGTCGGCTGCATTGGGCGCGATCCTGCTGGCGCAGGCGAACGGCTCGTTGGACCCGCGCTGGATCGCGACGGTCGCCGCCGTGGGCGGCTCGCAGGTGTTCACCGGCGCCACCAACGATCTCGTGGACCGGGCACGCGACCAGGCGACCGGACGAACGTCGAAGCCGCTGGCGGCCGGTGACCTGTCGCCAGAGGGTGCGCTCTGGGTGGCGTCGGCCGGCCTGGCGCTGCAGCTGGCCGCGTCGCTGCAGCTCGGTACGCTGCCGCTGATGCTGGGTGCGGCCGCGACGCTCTCAGCGCTGGCCTACAACCTCTGGCTGTCCCGAACGCCGCTCTCCGTCGTCCCCTACCTGGTCAGCTTCGCCATCCTGCCGCTCTGGGTGGCCGCCGGCGTCGGCGTGGAGCTGGGCAGGGTGGCGCCCGCAGTGCCCCTGATCGCCCCGTTCGCCGCGGCCGCCCACCTGGTCAACCTGGCGCGCGACTTCGAGATCGATCGCGAGACCGGGTCGCGCAACCTGGTGCAGGTCATCGGCCAGGCGAGGGCCATCTGGCTCGCGTGGGGAGCGGCGATGGCGGTCGGCATCGGCGTTGGGCTGGCGCTGACGCTCGCTGGTCGCACCTCGGCGCTCGCCCTGCTGCTCGGCCTGGCGGGCCTGTTGGCGGTGGCACAGGGCATCGGCGACGCCCGGCGACTCTGGTACGGAATCCTGTTGGCCGCAGTGGCCTGGACGGCAGCCTGGGCGCTGAGCACTGGCTGAGCACGAAGACGGGCGCCCTCAGGGCGCCCGCATCGGTCCAGCTCGCGCGTGGGCGAACTGCTAGACGGTGTCCTCGATCTCGAGGTCGTCGTCCTCGGTCTCCTCGGTTAGCTTCAGCCACACGAACAGGCCGGCAAGGATCGTGAGCGGGATCACGATCAGCGCGGCCAGGATGGCGCCGATGCTGATGAGCAGGACCTTCAGTGCCTTCATGTAGGGGCCTCCCCTTGCGCCGCTTGCGCCGCGGCCGGTGCGGAGTCTCGCAGTTGTGGTGCTTCGTCGATCATAGCCACAATCTCGTCGCGGGTGAACTCCGCCAGCCGATGACCGACGGCTCCACCCGTCCCTGACTGCAGGACTCGGACCACGAACGAGCCATCCTGCTCGAAGAAGAAGAGATCGCGAGCCTTCTCGCGATCGACCCACGACCCGATGATGCGCAGGGCCTGCTCGTAGTAGTTGGTGACGCCGAGGTGCGGCGCCTCGTCCGGTGATTCGCCCCGGTGACCGGCGCTCTCGTCCATCAGCTGGCCGACCTGGTCGTCGAGCAGCTCGTAGGTTCGCTTGGCGATGGCGCCCATGTTGTCGGAGTCCTGGCCTCCCGCCGGGATGCCCAGCCCCTGCAGCAGGAAGCCGTCCTCCAACTCCAGGAAGAGGAGCTCCTTCAGGCCCGTCCGATCGGCGAAGGCGCCGATCGCGCGCAGGGCTTCTTCCCAGTCCTGTCGCGGGCTTCCGTCGTAGATACGCATGGCACCCTCCTGCTCCCCCGCCGGACGTGCGGGCAGGATACTCCGTCCCGTTGCCGACGTCAGTCCCCGTGGGCGGGCCGATGGTCCTGATCGGCGACGATGGCCACGGCCAGCTCGGCCGCGGTTCGCGCGTTGTTGACGATGAGGCCGATGTTGGTCGCCAGCGTGCGACCGTCGGATGCCGAGGCCAGGTGGGAGAGCACGAACGGCGTGACCGCCCCCCCGCGCAGGCCGCGCGCGACGCCATCGTCCAGGGCGCGGGCGATCCAGCCCTCGACCTCCGCCGCATCGAGCGCCAGCTCGGCCGGTGGCGGCTGGACGAGCAGGATGCCACCGGCACCCGGTAACGAGAGGTGGGCCGAGACGGCAGCCGCCGCGGCGGCGATGGAATCGGCGCGATGCTCCAGGCGGAGGCCCGAAGAGGCGACGTAGAAGGCCGGCAGCTCCCCCACCCCCAGCCCGACGACCGGCACGCGGCGGGTCTCGAGCATCTCGAGCGTGGCGGGCAGGTCCAGGATCGACTTGGCTCCGGAGCAGACGACTGCGACCGGCGTGGCGGCCAGCTCATCGATGTCGGACGAGACGTCGTAGCTGGTCGATGCACCGCGATGGACGCCACCGATTCCGCCGGTCGCGAAACAGCTGATGCCGGCCATGCGGGCGATGCGCATGGTGGCCGACACAGTCGTTGACGCCAGGCGGCGCCCGGCGAGCAGCGGACCGAGATCGCGGGAACCCGCCTTGGCCGGGGCGGATGCGGGATCGGCAAGGCGCTCGAGGAGGGCATCATCCGCGCCCACCACCAGGCGCCCTCCATCAACGGCAGTCGTGGCGGGAACCGCTCCCGCCTCGCGCACGGCACGCTCCGCCGCCCGCGCCGTGTCGAGATTGTGGGGCACCGGCAGTCCCTGGGCCAGCAGGCTCGATTCGAGCGCGACCACCGGCATGCCCGTCACCAACGCCTCCTCGACCTCGCGCGAGAGCAGCAGGAGAGGCTGGCCCCGGCTCACGGGCGTGCCTCGGGTGCCGACGCTTCATCCGGGATCCGGCCCTGCGCGCCGGAGACGCGAGCGACCTGCGAGCCGGCGCGGGTCGCCGCTGCCATTGCGCGGCGCAGCTCGTCGGACCGGGGCGGCCAGGCGACTGCGGCGAGCTTCGCGATGAGCGCTGCGCAGTAGCCGTCGCCGCTTCCGGTGGCATCCAGCGCGGGTGCCGCGGTGTGGTGCGCCGGCACCTCGATCGACTCTCCATCCGCGCAGGCCGACGACCCATCGCCACCGGCGGTCACGATGACCAGTCGAGCGAGGCGGGCGAGGCGGGCAGCGGCCTCGGTCGCTGGCGACGCCGTCTCGCCCAGCAGAGCGGCGGCCTCATCGCGGCTGGCGATCAGCAGTTCTGGGCGCGCCACGGCCAGGCGCGAGAGCATGCGCGACACGACATCGCCCACCGGCGGGATGCTGCCGCCCGCGATGCTCAGCCGAATCCCCTCGCGCCGCGCGCCGAGCGACGCAGCGAGCGCATCACCCTCGTCATCGTCGAGCAGGGCGTAGGCGGAGACGTGAATCCAGGAAGCGCCGGCGAGCACCGGCTCCAACACCGCGCTGGGCAGCCGCTGCCGATCCGAGAGCATCGATCGTTCGCCCGAGGGGTCGAGCAGCGCGACCACGGTCGAGCTGCGACTGACCGTGGCGGGCGCAAGCTGCACGCCCTCCGCCGTGAGCGTTTCTGCGATGAGACGGCCGGCGGTATCCGAGCCGATCGCCGCCAGGAGCGACACCTCGGCTCCCCGACGTGCGAGTCGCACAGCGACGTTCGCCCCCTGGCCACCGAAGCCGAACCGCACGGTGGCCGGCACGTCCCCGGCGTGGCGCAGCGGATGAGCTGGGGCCACCGCCACGTCGATCGTCGCGTCGCCGATGACCAGGAAGCGCGTCACCACGGCTTCCGGCTGGCGTAGCCCTCATCCGTCCCGTGCCAGAAGGCGACCGCCGGGTCGGCGAGTCGCCAGCAGAGCCAGATGCGCCGGCCCTCGCGCTCGCCGGGGAAGTCGACGAGCCCCATCTCGAGATCGCGCACCACGATCCCCCGATCCTGGAGGTGCGCGAGCAGGCTCCTGATCCCGTCGGAGATCTCGCTCATCTGGACCTCGAGCCGATCCGCCACCTTGCGCGACGCCGGGTCGCCGTTCCCCTCCAGGCGCCGGTGCAGCTCCTCGTGGATGCGCTCGACGCGCGCCTCCTCGAACCCCATCTGGAGGAGGATCGCCCGCACCTCCGGCACGAGGGCATTGGCTTCGTCGACGGTGTAGATGCGGTCCGGCGGCGCCATCTTCAGCCCGATGGTAGCAGGACGACCGGCGGGCTCTGGTACCATCGCCCGCGCTTCGGCTTCGAGCGGACCTGCTCCGCGCCGCGACGGCGTCCGCTTCAGACGAAGGAGACCTCTCGCCACCCATGGCTGACGAGAAGCGCCGCCATCGCGGCACGAACGACGAGAACCCGCCCAGCGGGGTGGACCCGTACCACGAGTTCGCCGACTTCGACCTGCCCGCCTACGTCGGGGCCGCCAGCTTCCAGAAGTTGCCGTGGCTTGACGACGCGGCCGTCGCCGACCGCCAGCCGGACGTCGCGATCATCGGTGCGCCGTTCGACGACGCGGTCAGCCACCGTCCCGGCGCCCGCTTCGGGCCACGCGCCATCCGGACCGCCACCTACCACGCCGGATCGGTCAACTCCCTGCAGCTCGGCATCCAGCCGTTCGAGTGGCTCGACGTGGTGGACGCGGGGGACGCGCCCATCATTCCGGCCAACCCCGACCGTGCCCACGAGGTGATCCGGCGCAAGGTGGCGGCCATCGCCGAGACGGGCGCCATCCCGATCGTCCTCGGCGGCGATCACTCGGTCACCTTCCCGTCGGCCTCGGCCGTCGCCCAGCACGTGGCGCCGCGACGTCTCGGCGTCGTCCACTTCGACGCCCACGCCGATGCCGCCGCCACCACGTGGGGCGTACTGCGCTCGCACGGGACGCCGATGCGGCGGCTGATCGAATCGGGCGCGGTCGCCGGCCGCAACTTCGTGCAGGTCGGGCTGCGCGGCTACTGGCCGCCGCCGGAGACGCTGGACTGGATGAGGCGCAACGGGTTGCGCTACCACTTCATGACGGAGATCGAGGAGCGCGGCGCGGAGGCGGTCGTGGCCGACGCCATCGCCGAGGCGCTCGACGGGCCGGAGGTGATCTACCTGTCGATCGATATCGACGTCATCGATCCCGGCATGGCGCCCGGGACCGGCACGCCCGAGCCCGGCGGCATGCTCACCCGGGAGCTCCTGCGCGCCGTACGCCAGATCGTCGGTTCCGTGGAGCTGGCCGGCATGGACGTCGTCGAGGTTGCGCCCCCGTACGATGTCTCCGAGGTTACCGCCGCCGCCGCCAACCGCTGCGTGATGGAGGCATTGAGCGCGCTCGCCGCGCGGCGCCGTGAGCGAGGCGACGCGCCGCGGCCGACGTTCGCCTGAGTCAGCCCCCCACGGTGAAGCTGGCGCGGTCGGCGAAGTCGCCGTTGCGTCGCAGCAGCAGGTCGTACTGACCCGGCTGCAGGTCTCGGTACACCGCGCCCCAGATCAGGCCACGGCAGCTATTGCCGCAGTTGACGACGTCGCCCAGCGTCTTCTCCTGACTGTCCAGCGTCTCCCCCTGCGACCGCAGCTGGAGCGTCACGTCGTCGCTCCCCTTGGCGCTGTCGAAGATGACCAGGATCCAGACATTCCCGTTATCGCGCTGGCTGCCATCCACGCGGCATCCCGTCAGATCCGCCGTGAACTCGTAGGATCCGCAGGGCTCGACCTCGTACATGGCGCCATCGGCAAAGGTGACCGGACCGTCGGTGGGCTCCGGCGTGGCCTCGGCGCCCGTCTCGGTGGGTGCGCTGCTGGGAGTCTCGGTGGGCTGCTCGGTCGCTGGTGCGCTGCTGGTCGCCGGGGTGGGTGACGCCTGTCCCACCTGTTCCTCACTCAAGAGACCCGCCAGCACGGCGCCGACCGCCAGTGCCAGCACGCAGAGGACGACGAAACCCATGATCGCCAGGGAGTTGTTGGCGCGGCGACCGCCGTCTTCCGCGGGCCCGGCATACGGGTAGGCGTAGGCATCCTCCGCCTCGCCGTAGGCTCGATCGTCGTAGTCGTCGGCCGCATCGCGGTACGGCTCGTCATCGACCGGCGCCTGGTAGGGACGTTCATCCGGGCGTGGCTCCGGCGGTGGTGGAGCCGCGGCGCTGGCCCAGGCGGGCGCGGGCTCGATCTCGTCCGTCTCCTCTGCCGCCGATGAAGGCGGCCCTCCGTAGACTCCGGGCTCGCCGCCGTCGGGACGGACGGCCAGCGCATCCTCCGGCTCCGGCTCGTACGGAACGTAGCCCGCACTGGCCGGCGTCTCGTCGATCTGCTGCCCGCGACGGAAGCCGCCTTCTCCCGGACGTCGCCGGACTCGATCCTCGAGCTCGTCGCGGTCCATGCCACGAGGACGGACGCGCGCGGACGGAGGGATCGGCGAACCGCACTGCGTGCAGTAGGCAGCGGGCGGCGTCGATCGGAGACAGGTGGGGCAGCGGATCTGCCCGGGCTTTGGCGTCGACATCAGCGCGCATTGTGCCTGCCCCGCCGCCGTTGTGCCAACTGGCACCACGCCTAGAATCGGTCGGCCATGCCGGGACCGACGGATCTCGACTTCCCGCACCGCCGCGTCAACGTGGTCGGCACCAGCTGCTCCGGCAAGACGACGTTCGCCGCAGGCCTGGCCGATCGACTCGGGGTGCAGCACGTGGAGCTTGACGCGCTGAACTGGGGCCCGAACTGGACCAACGCGACCGGGGAGCAGATGCGATCCCGGGTGGCGGTTGCCGTCGCGCGCGATTCGTGGGTGATGGACGGCAACTACTCTGTATCGCGCGACCTGGTCTGGGCACGCGCAAATGCCGTGATCTGGCTCGACTACCCGCTGCGCACGGTCCTTCGCAGATACCTGATACGGACCCGGCGCCGACTCCGCTCGCAAGAGGAGATCTGGCCGGGCACCGGCAATCGCGAGCGGCTCAGGAATCACCTTGTGGGTCGGGAGGGGCTGCTGTGGTGGATCCTTTCGACCTACCATCGGCGCAGGCGCGAGTACCCGGACCTCCTTCGCCAGTACCCCCAGCTGGCCATCGTCCACCTGCGCTCCCCCGAGGAGGCCGATGCCTGGCTGTCCCGGGTGTCACCCTAGGCCCCCGGGCGCTTCCACTCCGTACCATCGGGGAAGCGTTCGCGCTTCCAGATCGGCAGCCGCTCCTTGATCGCCTCGATGATGAAGCGGTTCGCCTCGTACGCGGCCGAACGGTGCGGCGCTGCGGTGACGATGGCCACCGCTGCCTCGCCCAGGGGCACCACGCCGGTGCGGTGGACCACGGCCGCTGCAACGCCCATCCAGCGCTCCTCTGCCTCGGCCGCCAGCTGGGCGAGGACGCGTTCGGCCATCTCGGCGTAGACCTCGTACTCGAGCTCGACGACCTCGCGTCCATCGTCCGAGGTGCGCCGCGCGCGACCGATGAAGGAGACCAGCGCACCGTGCTGGAGCCCGGCCACGGCGGTCTCCAACGCGGCCACGTCGATCGGCCCATCCGTCAGGCCGGAGGTTGCGCCGCCGCTGACCGGGGGCAGGAAGGCGACCTCGTCGCCATCGGCGAGCGGCTCGTCCCAGCCGGCGTAGCTCCCGTTGCGTGCCGCACGCACGAACTCGCGGTGCGGCGCCAGTCCCGGGTGGCGCTCCACCATTGCCGCCCAGGCATCGGCAACGCTCGCAGGTTCGGCCAGCACCAGCTGGAGGCGGTCGGCGGAGGCCTCCCGCAGGGTCGCGAAGGTGCGGACCCTGATCTGCATCGGTCCAGACCCTACACCGGGACGCCGGTCAGGTAGGTGATGCTGGCCGCGGCGATGGAGCCGGCCATCACGAACGCCAGGCCGATGTAGAGGAGGCCGGTGCTCGCCTGCAGCGAGGCCGCGCGGCTGGCGAGGTAGGCCAGCACGGTGATGCCGATGGGGAGGGCGATCCCCACCAGCACGCGCAGCCAGGTCAACCAGCCGATCGGCCCACCCAGCGGGCCGTGGCTGACGAAGACCATGGCCAGCGCGAAGACCACCGCCTGCAGCCCCAGCGCGGCGAGGAGCAGCCACATCATCCTGCGCAGGGGCGACGGCGAGAGCTTTGGCGTGACGAGGTACCAGTGGCCAAGCAGCATCGCGGCGTTCACCGCGCCGAGCGCAACGGCGGCCAGGATCAGCTGCGCGGCGAAGAGCGACGGGCTGAGCGTACCGCCCGCGTTGGCCAGGGTCACCAGCGCGAGGATGCCCACCACTCCCGCCGCCGACCGCCAGGCCCTGAACGCGGCAGCTTCAGCGAGCGAGCCGAGCCAGTAGAGGGCGGTGAGGCCGGCGAAGGCCCACACCAATCCCCGGCGAAGCTCCGCGGTGGCGTCGGCCACCGTCCCCAGCGCCAGGTTGAGCTCGGAGAGCAGCAGGATGGCGGCGAAGGCCAGCAGCAGCCAGGCCATGAAGAGCCGGTACCCGCGCGTCGTCCCTCCCAGCAGCTCGGTGACCCCGACGACCAGCAGCGATCCGGAGGTGAGCGCCGCCCAGAAGATCCAGTTGACGAAGGGGAGCGCCTCGATCGTCATCGGGCCAGGGAGCCGGTCAGGCCGATCTCGACCCAGCCCGATTGGCTGACGCGGACCGGGAACGTCTCGACCGGCTCGGTCGCCGGCGGCACCACCGCGTCGCCGCTGCGCACGTCGAAGCAGCCGCCATGCCAGGCGCAGACGAGGACCTCGTCTCGCGGGTCGAAGCCGGCCTCCGAGAGCGGGAAGTCCTTGTGGCTGCAGTTGTTCTGCACGGCGAAGAACTCGCCGGCGTGGCGCACCAGGACCACCGGCGTGCCGTCGATCTCCACGGGCATCAGCTCACCGTCGCGCAGCTCATCGGTCCGGAGCACGCGGGCGAAGCGAACGGCGGTGGTCATGCGCGAGCGCGGCTACAGCGGGCGGACGAAGGCGAGCAGGCGCGGCTCGGTCATGTCCTCGATCGAGTAGCGCAGGCCCTCGCGGCCCAGTCCGGAGTCCTTCACCCCGCCGTAGGGCATGTGGTCGATGCGCCAGGTCGGGATGTCGTTGACGATCACGCCACCCACCTCCAGCTCGTCGTGCGCCGTCAGCGTGCGCTGCATGTCGTTGGTGAAGACGCCGCACTGCAGGCCGAACTGGCTGTCGTTGATCTCCCTGACCGCTGCGTCGAAGTCCGGCACGCGGAAGAGGTTGACGACCGGGGCGAAGACCTCCTCGCCGCAGACGCGGCTGCTCTTCGGGACGTCGACCAGCACGGTCGGCGGGTAGAAGAGACCGTTCGGCTCGTCGCCCGTGAGGGCGGTTGCTCCCTGCTGGAGCGCCTCCTGGACCCACTCGTGGGTGCGCTCGACGGCCCTGCGGTCGACCATCGGGCCAAGGTCCGTGTCCGGGTCGAGGGGGTCGCCAACCGTCACGGCGCGCACCTTCTCCAGGTAGCGGTCGACGAAGGCATCGTAGGCGGCGTCGACCACGTAGATGCGCTGGACGCTGATGCAGACCTGCCCGGCGTACGCGAACGCCCCGTAGACCAGCCGGCTGGCCGCCCAGTCGAGGTCGGCGGTCTCGTCGACGATGGCGCCGGCGTTGCCGCCCAGTTCGAGCACCACCTTCTTCTTGCCCGCCTCGGCCTTCATCTTCCAGCCCACGCTCGGGGAACCGGTGAAGGAGAGGAGCTTGAAGCGGTCGTCGCGCACCATCGCATCGCCGGTGGGCCGATCCATGGGCAGGATGCTCACCGCGCCCTTCGGCAGATCGGTCTCGTCGATGTACTGGGCCACGCGCAGCATCACCAGCGGGTCCTTCGACGGCGGCTTGAGCACGATGCTGCAGCCCGCGGCGATGGCCGGGGCGACCTTGTGCGCGGCCAGGTTGAGGGGGAAGTTGAAGGGGCTGATGCCGGCCACCGGGCCGATCGGGTAGCGCCGCACGATCCCGCTGCGGCCCCTGCTGGCCGCGTTCCAGTCCAGCGGGAGCCACTCACCGTTGATGCGGAGCGCCTCCTCGCCTGCGGTGCGGAAGGTGAGTGCCGCGCGGGCAACCTCGCCGCGCGCATCCTTGATCGGCTTGCCCGACTCGCGGGTGAGCAGCTCGGCGAGCTCATCGGCCTCTTCGATGATGCGGTCGCCCACGTGCGCAAGGGCGTCGCGGCGCTCGTAGCTGGCCAGCCTTCGCATCGTCGCGAACGCCTCGACAGCCGCCTGCGTCGCGCGTTCCAGCTCATCGGGGCCCGCCTGGAATGTGGTGCCCACCAGCTCCCCGCTGGCCGGGTTGCGGACCTCCAGCGGGGTGCCCGCCTCAACGAACTCGCCGGCCAGGTAGATCGGGACGGTCTGGGCGCCCACGTGTGTCGTCATGATCTCGATTCTACGCTCGCCCCTCGCGCGCAGCGGCACGCGACTCCAACGCCTCCCCGCGCGCGGCGTTGCAGCCAGCGCCACAGGCCACTCCGGAGCATCGCCCTGGCATGCCTTCCGGCGTGGATCGTTGCGTCCGCGGCAACAGAGCGCGCAGGAAGGGCGCCTCCCGCGCCTGGCATTGCACCCAGCGCCACAAACCACTCCCGACGAGCTGGACCGACGCCCATTCGGAGCGGATCGTTGCAGCCGGCGCAACAGGATCCGCCGGCCGGCGGACGCGGCACAACTCGACACCCCTCGTACCATTGGAGCGTGGTGCGGGCAGGCAGGCGATCGGCCGCAGAACAGACCCAGCGCATCCGATTCTGCCGGGGGAAGGACGGCGATCGGATCGCCTACGCCGTGCACGGTGAGGGCCCTCCGTTGCTGGTCGTCTCGTGCTGGCTGAGCCACCTGCAACACGATTGGGAGAGCCCGGTATGGCGGCACTTCCTCGAGGACCTGGGTGCGATCAGCACGTTGATCCGATACGACGAACGTGGCTTCGGCCTCTCCGACTGGAACGCGCAAGACTTCTCGCTTGACGCGCGTGTCGCCGACCTCGAGGCGGTCGTGGAGGACCTGGGGTTCGACCGGTTCGCGCTGCTCGGGATGTCGGGGGGCTCCCCGGTTGCTCTCGAATATGCGCTGCGCCACCCGGATCGGGTGACCCGGATCGTGGTCTACGGGGGTTCCGGGGTCGGCGCTCCCCACTACTTCCCCGATCCACCGCCGGAAGAGGTCGCCTTCCGCGCCATGATCGAGGCTGGCTGGGCGAAGCGCGACCCGATCTTCCGCCGTGTCTTCACCACGATGTTCATCCCGGAGGCGACCGAGGCCCAGCTGTCGTGGTTCGACGAGCTGCAGCGAACCTCGACCTCGACCGGGAACATGCTGCGCTCGCGGATCGAACGTCAGCGAATCGACCTGCGGGATCGGCTGGGAGCGCTCGCACGGCCGGTGCTCGTCCTCAACGCCGTCGACGATCGGAACGTCCCCTTCGAGGAGGCGCACGAGCTCGCCAGCCTGGTGCCGGGCGCCCGGCTCGTGCCGCTGCAGTCGAGCAACCACATCCTGCTCGCCGATGAACCGGCCTGGCAGGCCTTCATGTCCGAGGTCGCCACCTTCCTTGAGCCCGATCGGTTGGGCGCCGCGCTCCCCCGCTCCGACGCGGTGAGGGCGCTCAGCCGCCGTGAGCGAGAGGTGATCGAGATGGCGTCCGCCGGCTCGAGCAACATCGAGATCGCCGCGGGCCTGCACCTGAGCGTTCGCACGGTCGAACGCCACCTTTCGAACGCGTACGTGAAGCTGGGCGTCGCCGGGCGCGCAGCGCGGACGGCGGCCGTTGCCTCAATCCTGAGGGCCGACGGCTAGCGCCCAATCGTTCTGACGGCGACCGGAGCTCCGGCCTCGCCATGGGTGGCAGCCGCCATCGACCGACGCTCCTTGAGATCTGATCTGGGTATCCGCCCCGATGCGGCCCCCGGTCACCGCTCCCTAGCCTTTCGGTGGGCCGAGATTCGGCCACCAGGGCTCCCGCCGGCCATGGCGACTCCCTGCGAACCCGTGGTGGGGCATGCCGGTCGGTTCGCCGTCCGGCGGCCCCGCCGCCCAGCCAGGAGAGCGCCGATGAACGAATCCAGCCCCGACCAACCGGACCAGGAGCCGCTCCCCGTCGTGGATGGCGTGGGGGAGTCCTGCGCGACGTTCACGCCGATCGTGGCCGCGCGGATGCGCGAGCTGGCACCCGGCGACCGTCTCGAAGTCGTCTCGGACGACGCATCGGCTCCCGACGCGCTGAGCTCGTGGGCTCGGCTCACGGGCAACGACCTGGTCGAAACGCAGGACGAGGGGGGCGGTCGGTTCCGATTCGTCCTCATGCGCTGCTGAGTACAACGAAAGAGGAAACGCATGGCACGAATCATCACGCACGCGACCACGGGGCAGGACGACGCCGAACGGGCGACCATGCCGTTCGTGGTCGCCAACATCGCGGCCACGGCAGCGCAATCCGCCGCGGTGCTGCTGACCATCGAGGGCGTCCGGCTGGCCACCAAGGGCTATGCGGACGGCGTCGCCAGCGACGGGCTGCCACCCCTCGGCGAGCTCATCGGCCAGTTCGTCGCCAACGGCGGTGAGATCTGGGCGTGTGGTGCGTGCACCAAGCCGCGGGGCATCGGCGAGGGCGACCTGATCGACGGCGCTCGCATCGTGAACGCGGCCTTCATCGTCGAGCAGCTCGCCGCTGGCGCCGCCACGCTCGAGTGGTAGGCGGCCCGCACCAGCAACGAAGGAGAACGAGATGCGAAACCTGACCATCGGCCTTGCGCTGGCGGCGCTGGCCACCGCCGGACTCGCCACTGCGGCCACGGCCACCGCCGACACGCCAACCACGACCGGCTGCCCGGCGGCCTACGACGCCCTGGAGGTGGCGGAGTGGGAGGCGCTCGACGCGCGCTACCGGCTCCCCGCCGAGATCGACGACGCGAACCTCACTCCGGAGCCGGACGGCGCCCCGTTCGACGGCGTTGCCGGCAACGAGGACGGGATCGTCTGCGGGCGAGCGCTTCCGGCTGGCTTCACCTTCGGATGGGCGGTGCAGGCCAATGGCATCCCGTCCACCGAGGCACCGGAGATCTTCTACGACTTCCGCGACAACGACAGCCCGGCGCGGCGGTAGGCGCCGGCAAGGAGGCAACGAACCAATCGGGGCGGTGGGCGGCAGATCCGTCCGCCGGCCCGCACCCGTATCATCGGGCGTCGTGAACCTGACCTACCTCGGCCTCGAAATCGGGGCATCCCTCTTCTTCATCGGCGCCGCGCTGGCCGCCCTGCGCCGCGGCCGCCTGCCATTCCTCGAGCTCGTCAGCGCAGCGGCCTTCGGCATCCTGCTGGAGGAGGGCGACCAGCTCATCTTCGAGACCTACCACTACAGTGCCGATTGGGTGCTGACCATCGACCGGGCGCCGGTCGTCATCGGCCTCACCTGGGCCCTGATCATCGCCGGCGCCATGCGCCTGACCGATGCGCTGGGCGTGCGCCGCCGCTACGCCCCGTTCGTGGACGCGGTGCTGGCGATCAGCCTCGACCTGGCCTTCGACGCCATCGCCATCCGGATGGGCCTCTGGACGTGGCGTGACATCGGCCCGGAGATGGGCTGGTTCGGCGTGCCGGCCGGCAACTTCTACGCGTGGCTCTTCGTGACGCTCGGATTCAGCCTGGTGACCCGCTGGATCCGCGACACGTCGCGCGAGCGCCCGATCCGCGAGTGGTGGCAGCTGGCGGCACCCATCCCCGCCTACCTGGTGCTGCTGGCCGGCCTGCTGCCGTTCATCTGGATCAAGCCGCTCACCGATGACGCGCCCGGTGGCGGCCTCGGCCTCTTCGCCATCACGTTGGCCGCCTTCTGCGCGCTCTCTGCATGGGCGGTCTTCGGATCCGACCGCGGCGAGCCCAATGGGCAGGCCAGCGCCATCCTGGACCTGCGCCTGGCCCTGCTCACGCGCGTCGCGATCCACCTCTTCTTCCTCGGCAGCCTGCTGGCCATGGGCCTGGCGACGGAGTACCCCGTGCTGCTGGCGGTGGCACTTCTCCTCCTTGCCGCTGAGCTGCCGCTGGCCCTGCTGGTCCGCTCGCGCCTTGGCGATGCCCGGGCCAGCGCGCCCGACACGGCCCACGGCGCGCTGGCGGCCGCTGACTGACCGCTCCGCCAACCGACCCGGCGCGCTACCGTAGCGGCGTGACGGACTGGGATCGCGCAACCGACGAGTGCGTCCAGCAGCTCCAGCAGCTGATCCGGATTCCCAGCGTCAATCCGCCAGGCGAACCGGACGCAGCCGGTGGACGCGACTCGAGCGGCGGCGAAACCGCGGTGGCTGCCTACTGCGCCGAGGTGCTGAGCTCGGCCGGCATAGAAGCAGAGGTCCTCGAATCGGCCCCCGGCCGGGGCTCCGTCTTCGCTCGACTGCGCGCCACCACTGCGGAGCCGGAGCCGCCGTTGATCCTCCTCTCCCACACCGACGTCGTGCCGGTCGACGCCGATGCCTGGACCCGCGACCCATTCGGCGGCGAGTTGGTGGACGGGGTGGTCTGGGGTCGCGGCGCAGTCGACATGAAGGACATGCTGGCCATGGAGCTGTCGGTGATGCTGGCGCTCCATCGGTCGGGGGCCGAGCTGCGGCGCGACGTCATCTTCGCCTCACTGGCCGATGAGGAGGCCGGCGGCACGTACGGCGCCCTGCACTGGGTCCGCGAACGCCCGGACCTGTTTGCCGATGCCGATGGGCGGCCGGCAGCGGCCGCCCTGAACGAGGTCGGGGGCTACTCGATGACGGTCGCCGGGCGGCGTGCCTACACCGTCCAGGTCGCCGAGAAGGGGATCGTCTGGACGCGTGTCCGCTCGTCCGGCACGCCGTCGCACGGCTCGATGCCGGCGCCCGACAATGCCGCCGTTCGCCTGGCCGATGCCGTCTCGCGCCTGGCCGCCGATCCGCGCCCGGCTCGCGTCATCCCGGTCGTGCGCGGCTTCTTCGACGGCCTGGGACTGGGCGACGTGGCCGAGGCCGCCTCGCTCGGCGACGATGCGGCGGCCCGCGACCTGCTCGAAGCGCGCGTGGACGACCCGGTGCTGCGGCGCTCGCTCGATGCCATGCTGCGCGATACCGTCACCCCGAACGTCATCCGAGCCGGCAACAAGGTGAACGTGGTCCCCGGCAGCGGCGTGGCCGAGATCGACGTCCGGACGCTGCCCGGCACGGACCAGCAGGCGATGCTGGCTCACCTCCAGGACGTTGCCGGGCCGGAGGTCACGGTGGAGGCGCTCCACGTCATGCCGGCGGTCGAATGCGCGGTCGAGACGCCACTGGTTGAGCTGATGCTGGAGGCCATCCGTGCCGCCGACCCGGACGGCGTTCCCCTGCCGATGATGATCACCCCCGGCACCGATGCCAAGGCGCTCGGCGCTGCTCGGGCATCCCCAGCTACGGCTTCGCGCCCCTGAAGCTCGGGCCGGAGATCCCGTTCCTCTCGCTCTTCCACGGCAACGACGAGCGCATCCCGGTCAGCGGCCTGCGCTTCGGCCTGCCGGTCCTGCACGAAGTCGTGAGCCGCTTCTGTGCGGCATGAGAGCCTGCTAGCGGGCATAAGCCGAGCGCCGCATTGCGACCAAGCCGCGCTACATCGCCGAGTCCGCGCCGTCCGCTCCCCGGCGCGGCGCAAATGCGGGATACATCGCGCGCTGACGAGCACGAGGCGCGCCTGGGGGCGCACCGCACGCTCACCGCCGAGCGCTACATCAACAAGTCCGCGCGCCGGTGACGTTTCGCGCTGCGAAACGGCGCTGTACGGTCCGCTCAGGCGCTCGCTCCCATCGGCCCGGCCGAGTTGTTTCGCGCCCGGGCGGTCACGTCCTTGCCGCCCGCGGGCGGATCCAGAGGATCCCGTCACGCCCGAGCGTCTGGCCCGATCGCAGAGCGGCGAGTACGTCGCGAGAACCGGCCGGCAATGCCTGACGAATGAGAGGGCCGTGCTCGGCCGCAACACGACGGTTGTGGCGGGTGTCCTCGATGGTGAGGACCAGGCGAACCGGACGCGCGTGGGCGGATGCCAGGGCCTCGCGCTTGATGCCTGCCGATCCGTACTGGAGTTGGAAGTCGACGAGGCGGCGCTCGATCTCGGCGGCGATGATCTCCTCGGCCCCGAAGAAGACAACGTCGATGCGCCGCCCATGTTCACCCACCGGCACTTCGAAGGCAGGCCGCCAAACCATGTTCGTTGTCGTGCGCAATCGCTCCGCGATCGTCAGCTGTCCCGTATCTCGAAGGGAGGGCTGGTGTCCGGGATAGCCGCTGAGGACCAGGTCGACCCCGACCGCCCCAGCCACGGCGCACAAGGTGTCGAGCTGTATGGCGGGGTCTCCCGCACGAATGCGTCGGATCGTCGATGGCGAAACACTCGCGGCGGCTGCCAGCTTGCTGTCCGAGAGCGCAAGCATGGCCTGAGCTCGCGCGATCTCCTGCCACACGCGGAGCACTTGCCTCGATGCGCGATTGGTGATCTCCCGCGGACGCTCCATGGGCAACATCTTCCTGCTCACCCGTATTCGGCGGCTTATCAGCGGCTTACCCGTCTCGGGCGATGTATCGCGCAATCCCTGCTTCCGTTCTTCGCCGCGCGACACACCGGCGATATAGCGCGCACTGGGGAGCACGAAACGCACGACGCGGCGCAGCCCACGCTCCATGGCGAACGCCACATCGCCAAAACGCGACCCACCAGCCATCACAGGCTGCGTTTGGGCGATACATCGCTGCTGTCGGCACGCTGCCGCGCCCCCGCCGATGCGAAAACGGCTCGATCCTGCCCGTGCCCGGTGCCAGCGCGCGGAGGTACGATCCGTGGGTTACCAGCACCGGGTACGGGGCCTGCGCTGGGGTCGAGGCGCTCCTCCGGCTATACTCGGGAGCGCTTTTCAGCACCTTTTCAGCACCGATTCAGCACGAGATCAGCACGAGATCAGCACGAGATCAGCATGAGCGACCAGACCCAGACCATCGACCGGCAGCCGAGCCAGCAGCGCGTCCACGCCTTCGTCTTCCCGGGCCAGGGCTCGCAGTACGTCGGCATGGGCGCCGCGCTGCTCGAGCGTTCGCCGGAGGCCGCCGCGATCATGGAGCGCGCCGATGCGGCATTGGGCTATCCGCTAAGTCGCCTGATCGCAGAGGGCCCGGCCGATGAGCTGGACCTCACCATCAATGCGCAGCCGGCCATCCTGGCCACCAGCGTCGCCTACCTCGAAGCGCTGAAGGCGGATGCGGAGCGCGCCGGCGTGGAGCTGCACCCTCTCGTGGTGGCCGGTCACTCGGCCGGGCAGTACGCCGCCGCCGTGGCAGCCGATGCGATCGACTTCGAGACGGCCATGCGCCTCGTCCATGAACGCGGCCGCGTCATGCAGGAGCACGGGATCGATGGCGGCATGGGCGCCGTGGTGGGGCTCACCGACGAGCAGGTCGACGACATCGTCGACCAGGCCCGCGCGCACGGCGAGATCAGCGTCGCGAACCAGAACGCGCCCGGGCAGATCGTCCTCTCGGGCGTCGTGCCGGCGCTGGTCTTCGCGCTCGAGATGAGCAGGACCGTGGGCGCCCGCCGCGCGGTGCAGCTCACCGTCAGCGTCGCCTCCCATTCACCCCTGATGCGACGCGCGCGCGACGAGTTCAGCCGGGTCCTGGCCCTTGTGCCGTTCAAGGATCCCAAGATCCCCATGCTCGGCAACGTGCACGCGTCGGTCATCCAGACCGCCGAGGCGCTGCGCGGCGAGCTGACCGAGCACCTCGTGCACGGGGTGCAGTGGACGAGCACGGTGCGTCACATGGCGGGCGAGGGCGTGACCGACTTCGTCGAGATCGGCCCCGGGCGCGTGCTCTCCGGCCTCATCCGGCGCATCATCCCGGGCGTGCAGGTCCACGCCGTGGACACACCCGGCAACGAGCGGATCTGGCTGCCATCGTGACGGAGCGCCGCGCCGTCGTGACCGGCCTCGGCGTCGTCTCACCGGTGGGCATCGGAGCCGATGCCGCCTGGGAGGCGCTGGTCGCCGGGCGTTCCGGCATCGCCGACATCACCCTCTTCGACGCCTCCGCCTTCGAGATCCACGTCGCCGGCGAGGTGAAGGACTTTGACGCCACCGACTACATGGATGGCAAGGACGCGCGCCGCCACGACCGCAACACCCACTTTGCGGTGGCCGCCGCCGGCGAGGCGTTACGCGACGCCCGACTGCTGGGTGAGGACGGTCAGCTGGATCGATCGCAGGCGGAGCCGGATCGCTTCGGCATGGTGGTGGGCACCGGGATCGGCGGCATCGGGATGATGAGCGACGGGATCAAGACGCTGCTCGAGCGAGGTCCCGATCGCATCTCGCCGTTCCTGCTGCCGCACATGATCCCCGACGCCGCCTCCGGCATGGTCGCAATCCAGTACGGGCTGCGCGGGCACAACATGGCGCTCGTCAGCGCCTGTGCCACCGGCGGCCACGCCATCGGTGAAGCGATGGAGGCGATCGTGCGCGGCCAGGCGGACCTGATGCTCGGCGCGGGAACCGAGGCGGTCGTGGTGCCGCTCGGCATCGCCGGCTTCAGCCAGATGAAGGCGCTCGGCTCCCCCATCGACCCCGACAGCGGTGAGTACAACCCGGCCATCGCCAGCCGCCCCTTCGACGCCACCCGCAACGGGTTCGTGGTGTCCGAGGGCTGCGCCGTGCTCGTGCTGGAGGAGGCGGAGCACGCTCGCGCCCGCGGCGCACGTCCGATCGCGGAGGTGATCGGCTACGGCTCCTCGTCCGACGCCTTCCACATGGCGGCGCCCGCGGAGCGCGGCGAGGGCAACCAGCGAGCGATGCGCGCCGCCCTGGCTCGCGCCGGCATCGGCCCGGAGGCAGTCGACTACATCAACGCGCACGGGACCAGCACGCCGCTCAACGACCGCTACGAGACGATGGCCATCACCGACGTCTTCGGCGACCATGCTCGCCGCCTCGCGATCAGCTCCACCAAGAGCATGACCGGCCACATGATGGGCGCCGCCGGCGCATTCGAGGGCTTCGCCTGCGTCAAGGCGGTCCAGACCGGCTGCCTGCCTCCCACCATCAACTACCGCCACCCCGATCCCGAGCTCACCCTGGACTACGTCCCCAACCAGGCGCGCCAGACCGATGCCCGCGTCGCCCTCTCGAACTCGATGGGGCTGGGTGGCCACAACAGCACGGTCATCGTGCGCCGCTGGGAGGAGTAGGGCGAGGCCATGAACCGGGATCCGGGCCGCCGAGCAGTCATCACCGGCATGGGGGCCGTCACGCCCATCGGCAATACGGTCGAGGAGTACTGGAAGAACCTGGTCGCCGGCGTGAGCGGCGCAGCCCGCATCAGCTCCTACGACGCGTCGAACGAAGAGGTCCGTATCGCAGCCGAGGTGAAGGACTTCGACCCGCGCGACTGGATGGACTTCAAGGCCGCCCGCCGCATGGCGCGCTTCGCGCAGCTGGCGGTTGCGGCGGCGCGGCAGGCGATCGATGCCTCGGGACTCGAGATCAGCGATGCGAACCGCGACGACATCGCCGTCGTGATCAACACCGGCGGCGGCGGCCTGGACCAGGTCGCCGAGGGCGAGCGCACCTTCCACGATCGCGGCGGGTCGCGCGTGAGCCCATTCATGGTGCCGATGCTCTCGCCATCGATGGCCGCCTGCCAGATCAGCATCCAGAACCAGATCCGCGGTCCGGTGGTGACCAGCGTGGCGGCCTGCGCGTCGGGCGTGCAGGCGTTCATCGAGGCGCAGCGCATGATCGAGCACGGCGACGCCGACGTGGTCGTGACCGGCGGCACCGAGAGCGCCATCATGCCGGTGGCGTTCGCCGCGCTGGCGAACATGGGCGCCCTCTCGAAGCGCAACGACGAGCCGACGAAGGCGTCGCGTCCCTTCGACGCGAAGCGTGACGGCTTCGTCTTTGGCGAGGCGGCCGGCGTGATGGTCGTCGAGTCGGCGGAGCACGCAGACCGTCGCGGCGCGAGCGTCCTGGCGGAGGTGGCCGGCGGTGCCCTGACCGGCGACGCCTTTCACATCTCTGCGCCGGAACCGACCGGCAGCGGCGCGGCGCGCGCCATGCAGCGTGCCCTGCGGGATGCCGGCGTGGCGGGCGAGGAGGTCGACTACGTCGTCGCACACGGCACCTCCACGCCACTCAACGACGCCACCGAGACGAAGGCGATCCACGCCGCGTTCGGCGACCACGCCGCGAAGCTGGCGATCAGCAGCAACAAGAGCATGATCGGCCATACGCTCGGCGCCGCCGGCGCCATGTCCGCGCTTGCCGCGGTCCTCGCCATTCGTGACGGCGTCATTCCTCCGACCATCAACTACAGCAGTCCCGATCCCGCCTGCGACCTCGACTACGTGCCCAACGAGGCGCGTCGCCAACGGGTCGACGTCGCCATCGTCAACGGCTTCGGCTTCGGTGGCCAGAACGCCGTGGCCGTCTTCCGCCGCTCCGACTGACGCTCGCCCGCCGGCCGAGGTACGCTCGGCGGCAGGACCATCGGCACCCTGTCGCCTCCGGTTCGGTTGCGCGTAGCATCGGCACATGGTGATCGCTGCCCACACCATCGGATGACCATGGTCAACGGCCTGCGGCTCGCCTACCGCGGCTTCGTGACCGGGCTCGCGGCGGGCTACGCGTGGCTTGCCACCGCCATGCTCGCCGGTGCCATCCTGCAGGGCGATGCGCTTGCCGCGCTGCGCCCGGTCGTGGCAATCCTGGCGCCTGGGCGGAGCGACTCCGCCACGGCCTTCGTCATCGGCTTCGCCGTCGTGCAGCTCGCCGCCGCCGGCGTGGGGATGATCTTCGCCTACTTCTTCGCGCGCTTCTTCACGGTCCGCTCGACGGTGGCGGTCGCATCGCCCTGCTTCGCGCTGCTTGCCTGGGCGCTTCTCGCCGGGCTCATCGGCGATCGGACGGACGTGACCGCCGGCATTGCCCTGATTCCGGTCCTCGCCACGTTGGCGTACGGTGCGCTCCTGGGCGCCGGCCTACCGCTTCGCGGTGATGTGCTCCGGACGCCGCCGCCGGGCAGCGCCGGCCTGTCCTAGACATCCGGATCGCCCTCGACGTAGAGCTCAGGCTCGAAGCGGGCGCCGCGACCCGGCAGCGAAGCGATCCAGTCGCGCAGTGCGCTCTCGCCGGTCGTGAATGCCAGCTCGTCCCAGGGAATCTCATCCGGCCCGAAGTCCCGCACCTCGCTCGTCTCCGCGCCCGGCAGTGGCTCCCCGCCCACGACCGTCGCCTCGTAGATGAGCGTGACCACGCCGACCTTGGGCCGTGAGTAGGCGCCGATGAGCCGTCCCACCTCGACGCGCAGCAGGGTCTCCTCCTCCGTCTCGCGCCGCGCCCCTTCCTGGGCCGCCTCCCCCATCTCGAGGAAGCCGCCGGGATAGGTCCACAGGCCGGCACCCGGCTCGATGGTCCGGCGAGCGAGGAAGACGCGGCCCTCTCGGATGGGAAGCGTTCCGACCACGATGCGCGGGTTGCGCCATGTCACGTGCCCGGCCGGGCAGACGAGGCGCGGACGGTGGTCGGCCTCGAGCGTTCGCTCCTCCAGCAGCTGGCCACAGGCAGGGCAGTGGATCGGTTCCTCGCCCGTCGTCAGCGGCCAGGAGTCACGTGCGTCGTGCTGCGGCATGCCCGCGATGGTAGCGAACGCATTCCTGCACGGAATCGCTGGTGTCACAATGCGCTCCCACTGCGGGAGCTGCCGCCGCACCGGCGCGCATCGGAGGAGAGTGCTCGGTGACTGCCACTTCGCGGATCCCACAGGTCGGCCCGTTCGCCATTTTCCGCAATCGGTCCTTCACCTACCTGTGGACCGGGCAGCTCATCTCCACCATTGGCGACGCGCTGACCTCGCTGGCGGCCGGCATCATCGTCTACCAGGTCACCGGGTCGGTCCTGAACGTGGGCCTGATGCTGATGGTCTCGGCCATTCCCACGCTCATCTTCGGACTGATCGCGGGCGTCTTCGTGGACCGATTCGATCGCAAGACGATCATGATCGTCTCGGTCATTTTGCGAGCCGCTCTGGTCGCCGCCATCCCCATCCTCCTCGATGCGACCGGCGACATCCTGTGGCTCTACGTGATCGTGCTGCTCTCGGCATCGGTCCAGCAGTTCTTCGACCCGGCGAACGACAGCGTCCTGCCGGAGATCGCGTCGGACGAAGAGCTGGCGGCGGCGAACTCCCTGATGGCGATCGCCCAGTTCGGATCGACCGCAGTCGGCTTCGCCCTGGCGGGCCTGCTCATCGGCGTCGCCCGCGACGTCGTCTTCTACATCGACGCCGCCACGTTCCTGATCTCCGGCGCCATGATCGTGATGGTCCGCGTGCCGAAGTTGGAGATCGAGGAGCAGACGACGGTTCGCGAGGTCTTCCGCAACCTGGGCGTGGGCGCGCGCTTCATCTGGAAGACGCCGGTGCTGCGTTCGATGAACATCCTGCGCACGCCGATCATGATCATCTTCGGCCTGCAGAACGTCCTGCTCCTGCCGTTCGCCCTGACCGTCCTCGACGCCACCGAGTTCGAGTACGGGCTGCAGGAAGGGATCACCTCGGTCGGCTTCGTCGTCGGGAGCCTGCTGATGGCCCGCTACGCCGATCGGCTGCGCGAGGGCAGCTGGCTCATCATGAGCTTCCTTGGCATGGGCCTGGCGGGACTGGCGTACGCGCTCACCACGAACGTGTGGATCGCCATCGGCCTGATCGGCGTTTCCGGCGTCCTGAACGCGCCGTCGTTCGTCGCCGGACGCCTGATCAACCAGCGCAACACGCCGCGCGAGATGCGCGGCCGCGTCTTCAGCACCAACTACGTCCTGCGCGACGTCGTCTACCTGGTGGGGATGGGCCTGGCCGGACTGGCCGACATCTTCGACGTGCAGGTCCTCTTCGCTGTCAGCTCCGGAGCCCTCATCCTCACCGCGCTGGCCGGCACGCTGCTGCCCGGAATCGGCCAGCCGGCGGCCGAGTGGCGCAGGACCATGACGCTGCTGCGGAGCGCGCCGAAGGCCGCCCTGGGTGCGGTGCGGCCGGCGAGCGCGGCCGACATCCAGCTCCTTGGCCGCTACATCCCGGCGCTGGCCGGCATGCCGCAGCGCGACCGCGATGCACTGATGAGCCACGGACGCGTGGTGGAAGCCGAGGCTGGTACGGCCATCACGCGGGCCGGCGAGACCGGCGACTCGGCCTACTTCATCCTCTCCGGCCACGTCGTGGCCGGTTCGACCGCCGAGGGCGGCGAGTACCGCGCCCTGTCCGGGATGGGGGCTGGCGACGTGATGGGCGAGATCGCCGCCCTGACCGGGTCGCCACGCACCGCCGACGTGGTGGCCGAGGAGGACACCGCGCTGCTCGAGATCCCGGCTGACACGCTTCGACAGCTGATGGCCACGCCCGACTTCAGCCGCCTCGTGCTGGGCAAGATGCAGGAGCGCCTCGCACGCTCCGCCTCGATCCACGACCTGCCGCGCTTCGGCGGCATCGACCAGGGTGCGCTGCGCGAGCTTCGGCGCGAGGCGGCGTCGCCGGATCCCTCTCAGATCGCACAGGCGCAGGGCGGCTGAGCGGGACGACCCGGCGGATTCGCCAGCGGGCCTGGCACTCCCACGGGCCGGCGCTGCGTTATCAGTGGGAGCGATGATCTGTGGAACGAACGGCGGGCGCAGGCCGAGAACGGCCACGACGTTCCCCGCTTCATCAGCGGGGCTGATATCGCGGCGGTGGAGAGCAAGTCCGTTCTCCGGATGATCAGTGGGTCTGATATCCCGGCACTGCCAAGGGCTGGCTGAGCCGGTGAGTGCCCGGCCACTCCATCGGTACAATGCGGGACTGATGCCCGACAGCCTCCCCGAGGTCCGCCTCTACAACTCCCTCACCCGCCAGCTCGATCCGCTGCGCCCGGTTACCCCGGGCCGCGTCACGATCTACACCTGCGGCAGCACGGTCTACCGCTACGCCCACATCGGCAACCTTCGCACCTACCTCTTCGGAGACCTGCTGCGACGCGTGCTCGAGTACCTGGGCTACGACGTCCTGTACGTCAAGAACATCACCGATGTCGGCCACATGCGGGCGACCGGCGAGGACCCGATCCTCCTAGCGGCGGAGGTCGAGGGTAAGACCCCGCAGGAGATCGCGCACTACTACACCGATGCCTGGCTGGAAGACGAGGCGCTGCTCAACATGCGGCCGGCCGACGTGATGCCGAAGGCGACCGATCACATCGCCGAGATGACTGATATCACCGCGGCGCTGCTGGAGCGCGGCCTCGCCTACGAGGTCGACGGCAACGTCTACTACGACGTCTCCGCCTTCCCCGGCTACGGGCAGCTCTCCGGGCAGCGGCTCGACCAGATGAAGGCCGGCCACCGGGTGGAGGTGGAGACCGACAAGCGCGACCCCGAGGACTTCGCCCTCTGGAAGGCCGCCGAGCCCGGCCGCCTGATGAAGTGGCCCTCCCCGTGGGGCGAGGGTTTTCCCGGCTGGCACATCGAGTGCTCGGCCATGTCGATGAAGTACCTGGGCCAGCGGTTCGACATCCACACCGGCGGGATCGACCTCAAGTTCCCGCACCACGAGGGCGAGATCGCGCAGTCCGAGGGGGTCACCGGGCAGCGCGTGGTGAGCATCTGGATGCACGGCGAGTTCCTGACCCTGGCCGATGCCAAGATGGCGAAGTCGGCGGGCAACGTGATCCGCGTCTCCGAGCTGCCGGAGAAGGGCTTCGAGCCGCTCGCCTTCCGCTACCTGGCGCTCACGGCGCACTACCGCTCCAAGCTCGACTTCACCGAGGAAGCCATGCACGCCGCCGCATCGGGCCTCCGGCGCCTGCGCCGAGCCGTCGCCGACGGAGCATCTGACGGAGCCGATGTCGACCTGCACACAGAGCCGATGGGCGCCTACCGCGGCCGCTTCGTGGGGGCAATCTCCGAGGACCTGGGCCTGCCCGCTGCGCTGGCCACCGCCCAGACGGTCGCCAGCGCCGACGACCTCGAACCGGCGCAGAAGCGCGCCCTCCTGCTCGACTTCGACCGCGTGCTCGGCCTCTCGCTGGATGCCCCCCCGGACGAGCCGATCACCGAGCTGCCGGAGGGTGCAGCAGCCCTGCTCGAGGAGCGCGCCAGGGCACGAGTCGATCGCGATTTCGCCACCTCGGACCGGCTGCGCGACGAGCTGGCGGCCATGGGCGTCGAGGTGCGCGACACGCCGAACGGCCAGGAGACCACGGTCCGCCGCTGACGCGCCAGCCGCGGTGACGGGGCAGGAGTCGTGAGATGGCCCGAGGCGTCGCCTCGGGCCATCTGAATCGCCAAGTTCTTCGGCGTTCTTACGGGTCGATAACGACCGTGCAGATGTAGGTATCCGGCGTCAGATCCTCGTGCGTCGCCGACGTGTCCCAATCAGTGGGAGGAGTCGTCGAGGTTGGCGTCAGATCTGAGCCACCCTCCGGCTTGCACGCGATCGTCGCGGTCGTTTCTCCGGAACCTCCGTCGCGGAAGTTGACCTGGATGTCCGAGAGCGGCGCGTTGGTGAAGGTCGCGGTGGCGGCCGCCGGGAAGGGATCCGTACTGCAGCTGGTCCCGTTGGAGACCGTCACGACGACGTCGGTCTGGGTGGCATCCCCATAACCGGCCGGCGCAGTCGTCTCGTTGATGGTGTAATCGCCGGGCGCAAGGCCCGAGATGCACACCTCACCGACTATCGCATCTTCGTCGAGGCTAGTACTGCCATTGTCCTCCACGCTTGCGCTGTACGAGTTGGGCCCGGTGATTGCGAAGACAGCACCGGCGTTACTGACCAGCGGATTGCCGGTCTTGGTGCTCTCCTTCAGGACCTTCAGCGCACCGCACAGGACCGAGGTCGAGGCGCTGTCGCTGCCGGAGCCAGCGTTGTCCGACGTGAACGTGGCCGTGTTGTCGTAGAGGCCGCAGTTGTCAGCGGTGGTGGACGCGCTCAGGTGCACCGAAAACGAACCGGTCTCGGCCGCCAGCGTGAGCGGGCCACAGGAGAGCGCCTGACTGCCATCGGCGCCTGAGATCGTGCACGCTGGGTTGTCCGGACTCTCCGTCCAGTGGACCGGCAGAGTACCGGTGCCGCCGGGTAGGCTGTCGGAGATGGTCACGCCGGTGGCGTCGGCGACACCTGTGTTCGTCACGCTGATCGTGAAGCCGATGTCGGACCCGGCGTTCACCGAGCTGGCGTCGGCTGTCTTCACGATGGCGACGTTCGGGGCCTTCCTGACCTTCCACTCCTCGAATCCACCATCACTGCCCCAGCCACCCGTGCCGTAGTTCGCGGTGGTGTTACTGGGCGTCGTGCCCCACTCGCTGTAGAGCACGAAGTAGGTGGAGGCGTCCCATGTGTGGCCGGCGGTCGGGACCAGGTAACGGAGGTCCCCGCGACCCGACCCTTGGTTCACGTCATTGATCAGGATGTCGCCATTGAACTGGTATTCCTTCGTGGCGCCCGAGGGGAAGCCCGTTCCGTCGACGTACCCCACGAGGTTCGGGTTGGTCGTGAACCAAACCTCGACGACGTTCAGCGAGATTCGCTTGGCATTGTTACTGTCGTTGATGTCGACGAACAGCTCCCAGCAGGTTGCTGTGCCAGAGCCACCACCGTCGCAGTCGACGACCGGGATGGCGTTCACCTTGATGGCGTGCGTCCAGGTGCCCGGCTTCGAGTCGAAACTGACAGCGCCGTCAGTGTTGTACCCCTTCTCCGTGGGGCTGCCCTGGAGACGCACAAACGGGTCGAATAGGCCCGTTCCCGACGCCTGGTTGCTGGCCGAGCTGCCGATGTACTCAACATTGGCACCCGACGTCAGGGTCACGGGCCCAGCTGAGCTGTTCTTGTTCGCCACGGTAATGTCGTACGTCCCACTATCAGAGACGAGGGCCAGCGCCACCGCGGCGAGGAGTGCGACCGCGACGAGGCTGGCAACCCCGATCGCCAATACTGCGGTCCGTCGAGGCCGTTTCCGCTGCAGTACACGTGTGAACATGTCGCTCCTCCATGCTGAGCCAGTTTGTGGGGCACGCAGAACACGTGGCGCTGGAGCTCGGCTGGCACCCATGCCTGCGGTGCTTCGAAAGCGGTGTCCCTGGGGGACACTCACGGGAGGGTGATGCCTAATGGTCGCGTCTCGATTTCGTCCCTCCTCTTGCTGCGGCCTGTCTCGCATCCAGTGCTCACCTGCCAGCAGGCGGACACTCGCACCTAACCCGGTTTGTCCATGGGCGACGGGGAGGGTGGAGCCCCGCGCAACCTCGGGGACGATCGGATGAGGCCAGCGGGAGAGGAGTCGCGGCGTCTGGGCGGACGGCGCAGCGGCCAACTACGCAGGGCTTTGCGTATGCGGTTGGCCGGAGTCGGGGCAGCTCGGTCCCCGGTCGCTCCAAACTAGTACCGCAGCGCTACCGAGGTCAAGCAAACTAGCGTCATCGGTACTAGCGCGCTGGTGCAGGATGCACCTCGGTGCATGAGGCCGGCCGGGGCTGGCCCGGCCGATCTGTGGCTCGCGAGATGGGCGACCTACGGATACGCCAGGAACGTCCCGTCGCCCGCGGTCACCGTGATCGAGATGTTCGACCACGCAACTCACATTTTGGCGGCGTGTAATCCGGCTGGAAGGTCGCGGTCAGGTCCAGCGAGAAGAGGGCCTTGCCGTTCTGAACCGGGAAGTCCCCGCTCGCCGAGAACTCGTCCTCGTCGTCGGCGTTCGGATTCTTGTTGCCCCGGTTGACGCACTCCGCGTCGCCCGACACCTCCACGTGGATCTGTGGGACGTTCCCCAGTCCGGCCACCTTGCCCGAGACGGTGACCGTGTTGCCAGAGATGCTGATCTTGGGAGTCCCTACGAAGTGCGCGTTGCCAGGGGCCACCAGCGAGACACTGAGCACCATGGCGGTGAGCACCGCCAGGCCTATGCCGAGCTTCCTGTACATCGATATCGATCCTCCCGCCCTGTCGGCACGCGGCCGACCGTTTGGAGGGAGCGATAAGTACGCGGTCATCTGCTCGTTACCACGATCGACAGGGCAGCGCGCCGGTGCGCTGGTCTCGGGCCGTCGACGTCCCCTACGGCTTCCCTCAGACCCGATCCCGTATCGGATCAGGCCCGCGAGCCTAGGCCCGGAAGGCCTCGAGTGGACGCTAGAAAAGTGCGGAACGGTGCAGTCTGGTGCCGTCTTGCCTCAACGGTGCGGCGGTTGCGGCGTGGAAGGGCCGAGGGCGTGCGCTGCCTCGGCCGCCTCCCTGCGACCCTGCACACCCAGGGCCCGTTGCAGCCGGGCAGCCGATAGCGCACCGTCGCCTCGCTGAGGCCGCTGGCGTCCGAGATCTCGATATTGGTGAGGCCCAGCATCAGGTAGGCGAGCAGCTCCGCCTGTACCGCGGTCAGCCCCACCTGCCCGGCGGCGATCACCGCATCGACCGGCACGTCCATGGTGCGCAGCGCTCGGAGCAGCCCGTCGCGAATCGCGAGCTGCTCGGACCCGAAGGGCGGCACCGTGAGCGCCTCATTGAGCTCCAAGGCTCGCTTGTCAACGCGAACGAACCAATCAGAGAGCAGCGCAAAGATCACGAGTATGGCTGCATGCTCGAGCACCGATGCCGCCGATGAGGACGGCACCGCCATCGGGATGCCAAGGGTGCCATAGGCAGCGACGAAGGCGATCGCGTAGACGAGCGCGACGCAAAGCCACGGGACTGTGTCGGGAGGGGCGGCCCAGTCAGCCGGGTTCCCGGAAATCAGCCGTGCCGTCCCGGATCGCGATGCGCCTGTGCTAGGGCAGGCCGATCTCCCTCGCGACGGCGGTGAGGGCAGCCGCGGCGCCGATGGCACCGGGGGACGTGACCTCCACCGCGGGAACATGCCGGAGGGCGCGGGTCAGAATCCGCCTTTCACGAGCGACGACACCGTCGAGATCGACGCGTAGCGCGAGATCGGGCGAACGGCCGAGCAGCCGCCGGCGCTGCTCCACGAGGACCTCGGCGCAGCGATCGAGCACCTCGGGCAGCTCCACGACTCGCGTCGCGAGCACAGCGGCGCCTGCATCACGCTGGAGCAGCACCACGCTGCCGAGCGGCGCCGGCGGCGCCGGCACGTGCCCCGGCAGTGCCGCGGCGGGAACGGCAAGCGAGGGCGCCACGAAGCCACCGGTGGCGATGCGCAGCAACCTGCGCAGGGCGAGCCCACGTCGATACCTGCCTGGCAGCCCGGCGATGGCGGCGGGAGCGGTATGCGCCGCGTCGTCGTAGAGCCGCAGGCGCCGCGGAAATCTGGTGCAGGTGCCGTCCTCGGCGACCAGCACCTGGTCGTCGCCGAGCACCGGCAGCCCGGCTGCGGCGGCACGAAGGGCGAGCGAGCTCTTGCCGGCGCCGGACCGGCCCACGAGCAGCAGCGCGGAACCTTCGGAGGCGATGGCGGCTGCGGGCAGCAGCACTCCCCCGCCCATCGGCGCCAGGAGCGACAACGCTGGCTCGATGAGGTAGCCCTGCACCAGCGAAAGGCCGAACCAGCGCGGACGGCCCCGCAGGGAGATCGTGAGCACCAGCTCCCGCGCGTGGGGTCGCTCCACCCGGGCCGACCACCCGACGGTCTTGTGCCCATCGCGCAGGTCGGGGTCTCGCAGCCGATCGACGAAGCGAACGACGAGACGAGCCGCGGTCTCCCGTGATGGCGCCAGATCGTCGCCGTATTCCGCGCCCAGCTGTCGCGCGGCCTGCTCGTCCCCGACCACCTCGACCGCCAGGCCGGGCACCGGGACGAGGGCTACTTGCTCTTGCTCAGCCATGGGCGGAGAGCGGCGGCGACGCGGCGCGGGTCGGTCGGGAATGGCGCGGAGACCTCCACGACAGTCACCCTTGCCAGCAGGTCTTCCAGCCGAGCCGATTCACGGCCGGCAAGCTCCCACGGATCGGCCGGGGTTGCGAGCGCGTACCGCGCCCTCGTCCGCAGCGCGTGGTATGCGGCTCGTTCGGTAACCGCGGAGGCGGCCAGGCGCTGCGCGACCGGTCCCGCGTCGGCTTCGCGGACGCTGACCGAGCCCTCGGGCACGGTGCGAAGGACGGCGACCAGGGCCACCGGCAGCCGCTCGACCACGGGTCGGTGGCCATACGCATCCGCGATCTGCGTCGGGGTCAGCGCCACCCGATCGGCCAGGGCGCCCAGCCTGCGGGCACCGGCCGCGGCCGTCCCCAGCCGCCCACCCTGCCGCCGCCGCAGCGGCGCGGTCACGACGCCATAGGTGCCGGCAGCTGCCAGTTGCGCGCGCGCACGCGCCGGCAGGGACGAGCGGAGACGCGGCAGGTAGCGCAGGACCCAGCGCCGTACGCCCACGCTGATCGGGAACGCGGATGCGGTGACGGTCGAGTCCTCCGCCAGCCCACGTCCCGTACCGCCCAGGAACGTCCACTTGTCGGTGATGAAGCTGGCCCCCTCCTCGAGAAGGGACAGGGCGGTTTCCGTCTTTCCCGACTCGGACCATCCGCCAACGAGGACGGCACGTCCGTCGACGGCGACTGCGGCGGCGTGCACTGCCACCGATCCCCCCGAGAGCGCGCGCAGCTGCAGCGAGGGTCGCACGACACTGCGGAACAGGCCCGAGAGCGGGTAGCCCCGCTGCACGCCGATTCGTGGCGCATCGTCATGAACCGCATCTGGTACCGATGCCTGGCGCCCCCCTGCCGTCACATAGAGGGCGGAGCCGTCAGAGGCGGTGACGAACCCGTCGCCAGCGGCTAGCTGCAGTTCGATCGCCGCTCGTGGCTCAGCGGCCAGCTCGTGGATCAGCAGGCTCGGAACCTCCGCACCGTCCAGCGAGGAATCGGCTGGGAAGGGATCCATGTGCCGGCTGATCGCCGCCTGCAGACCGGGATCGCGCGATTCCACGAGCAGGCGAACGTGGCCTGCCAGGTCGAACCCGACACTCATGGCGCCGCACTCAGCAGCTCTGGCGTCACGACGTTGTGCCAGTAGGTGTGCGTCGTCGAGTCGCTGGCGAGGACGGGGAACGAGTCAGACAGTGAAACCGTCTGCTTCGTGAGCGTCGGGTTGTTCATGTGGCCGCCGGCGAGCAGGATCGTGCCCAGCCCCGTGCCGAAGTCGAGATCGGCGATCGAGGCGCTCTTGATGTAGATGTTGCCGCCGGTCCCCGGCTGTGCAGCCACCGCGTAGACGCGGGACGCCGCTTCGTCGATCACGATCTGGGCGCGCGTGACGTCATCGCCGACCGTCCAGGCCGTGCCGCTCCTCCACGTCCCATCGGGATCCCGCACCCAGACCACGATGAGGGCGCTGTCGGCGGCCGCGTTGGCCGGGTCGTTGAACGACGTCTTGCCGATGAAGTAGAGGCGCCCCGTGCTGTCGGCCTTGACGTTGAGGTGGTCGTCCGAGCCGCGCGGCGCGAGCTCGAGCCGCTCGACGCTCCACCCGGTGTCCGGATCCGCGTCGGCGTGCACCGCGACCAGGAATGCACTCTCGACCTGATCCGACCACACCACCGCGATCTTGCCCGGCCCGAACGCGGCGACGGCGGAGATGTCATCGGGCGCAACGGCGGCGGAAGGCACCGGCAGCGCCGCGGGAGTCGACCAGCGGTAGTCGGCGTCGGTCGAGTGCATCACCTTGACCACGCACCCCTGTCCGGCCTGGCATGGGCCGGTGCCGTCCGGCAGCTGGGTCATCGTGACCCATAGCCTTCCCGCGCCGTCCATGGCGATCGTCGCGGACTCCGATCCGGTTTCGGTGAGCCGCACGGGATAGCCGTCGTCGGCGGCGTATGCTCCCGCCTCGTACGAGTAGCGATAGAGCTTGATGGCGCCGGAGTCGATGGTCGAAACGAGGTAGAGCTTCTGGCGCTCATCGACCCAGAGCGCGTCGGCACGGCTCCGGTTGCGCTCATCGGTCTCCACGCCGGTGTTGCGCCAGGTTTGGCCGGCGGCATCGAAGCGGTGGATGAAGTAGGCGGAGTGGCTGGCGCGCGCGGGATCGACGCCCCAGAGGATGCCCCACCAGCTCCCGTCGTTGAACCACAGCTTGCTCTGCGGCTTATCGGCCGTGGGCGACGACGGGTTCTCCTCGGGTGGTGACCAGACGTGGTCGGTGTATCCCGGGCTGCCGCCACCCGAATGGACGGCGTCGCTCAGTGGCGACCTGGCACCGGTGGCGGTCACGGATCGCACGGCGTACAGGACCGATGCCCCCGGTGGAAGTGTGTCGTCGACGTAGCGCGTCTCGCGCGTGAAGCTCAGCAGGTCGGAACCGCGGTACACCAGGTAGCCAACCGGCGCCGGATCACCTGTGGCCGCGTCCCAGGTGAGCTCAACGCCGCTGTCGCCCGGACTGGATGCCAGTCCCGTGGGGCTCGCCGGCCGCGGCAGGTCGGAGGTCCGCCGACCGTGGCAGGCGATCCTACCCGAGTCCGACACGTCGCCCGAGCCATTGAGGTATCGATACGTCGCGGAGCCGCTTCCAAGCTCCAGCTGCAGCAGGCCGGTTGAGGTGGAGCTGGACGCCTCGACGCCCCCATCGCTGCGGGTGGGCGAGGCGGGCGCCGCACCGCCGGTCCCGACGACGAATGAGGTGATGCCGTCGATCGGCGCCCAGCGCTGGTAGTTGCCATCGTGCCCCGCCAGCACGAGGTCGGCCTGCCATGCGCTGAGGAGCTGGAAGATCGGCTCCATGTGGCCCACATCGGCAGCGGATGGGCCGATGGTGTAGGTGGGACGATGCCAGAAGGCGGCGATGCAGGCGGCATCGGTGCCGGCCAGATCGCGGCGCAGCCACTCGTACATACCGCTGCCGGGATCGCCCTCGCCGATCTCCGAGTTGAGCGAGTAGATGCGCCAGCCGGCCAGGCTGAAGGCGTAGTACGGCTGGCTGGCGTACGACCCCGCCCGCCGACCGAAGTAGGTGAAGTACGCATCGGCGTCACCGCTCGCGTACTCCACCTCTCCTGGCGTGGGACGCGCACTGCCATCGAACGACCCGTAGGCTGGCCCGTAGTCGCCATCCCATGCTGCGGCGGAGCCGTCCGGGGGTGCCAGGTCGCCGAGCAGCGCCAGCGCGTCGAACCGCCGTTCGGAGAGGAGCCGGCTCAGTTCGTCCGAGGCATCGGTGCCCCTCGGTGCGAGGTTGCCGACGGCCAGCACCACGGCGGTCTCCGCGCCACCTGCCACGTCTGGGCTGCCATCGAGCACGAAGACGCCGATGACCACCGCGTAGACGAGGGCGAGGGCGGCCACGAGGATGCCGATTTGCGTGCCTCGTGACCCGAACAGACGGCCGAGGCGGGATCGGTCAGCCGTCACGCGAGCAGCACCGGCCAGACTACAACCAGGCCCACGACCAGTGCCGCGTGCGCGAGCATCGGCCCCCACAGCGAACCCGTCTGGCGTACCGACCAGCCCAGGACCACGCCGGTGGCCAGCATCAGCAGCACGAAGGCCACCGACTGTGAGCCGATGTACATCAGCGCGAACAGGCCCGCGCTCAGCCACATACCCGCCCCGGGGTGGTCGAAGAGCTCACCAGCCACCGACTGCAGGCTGCCCCGGAAGACGAGCTCCTCGGTGCCGGCCGCGAAGACCGAGACGGCCACTGCAGTGAGGACGAGCACGGGGAGGTCGGTCGAGATCGGCGGTGGACGCAGGACGAGGTAGGCGAGAAGTCCCGTGGTGACGCCGGTCAGGCCCACCAGCAGCTGGAGGAGAAGGGCAGTAGGGCGTTCATAGAGCGACCGAGGGAGCTCGACCACGCGGGCCGCCAGCAGGGCGCCGATCAGCGCCGGCGTCCCGGCCGAGAGGTACCAGACGGCCAGCGGGGTCGAGGCCACCGGGACCGTCAATCCGAGGAGTCGAATGAGCGAAGGGAGGATGAGAACCATCAGCATCCGCCGGTATGCGGCCTCACTCACCGCCGTGGCGTGCAGGAGGAGCGCCAGGATCAGCGCGGCGTGTGCCGCTGCGCCGGCAACCAGGCCGGAGGTCAGGAGCAGCACTTCGGCGCCCAGCAGCGCGAATCCGTACACGCTGCAGACCATCACGGCCGAGGCCAGGCCTTCGAGGCGAGGCGCCCTGTCCATGGCCGACCTGGCCGACCGCACTATCGCCAGCATTGGCTAGATGAGCGAGACAAGGCGCACCACCATGATCGCCGCGAACGCGAGCAACAGCGGATAGGCAGCCACGTTCAGCTGGTCCAGCCGCTGGGTCATGCGCGGACCGCCATGGACGCGAATCAGCTCGCGGAGCACGAGGACGACGACGAGCAGAACGATCAGCGCGACGCCCCCGGTCGTGGAACGGAAGTCGTAGGTGAAGGAGAGGATGGTCTGGCGGCTCGCCTGATCGATGAGGATCGTCATACGCGTCGCTCCGTTCCGAGTGTCGACCAGGCCGCTCGAGCCTGCCGCACCAGCAGGGCACGCGTCGGTGGCAGGTCGATGACCACACCGACGACCACCATGAGGGCGACGGTGACGAGCGCAAGCTCGGCAGACCAGAGGCGCAGGTAGAGGAGAACGCTCGCTACCAGCATGTCCAGCGAGATGCTCACGCCGGCCGCCAGCGCCAGGCGGCCCAGCAGGCCGAACGGCGGGTCCGCAATGCTCACCACCGGCCAGCCCGGCGCGAGCAGCAGGAAGGCGAACACCAGGACCACGCGCGGCGGCCCCTCGCTTCCGAGCAGGACCAGGAGCTGGGCAGCTCCAGTCAGAAGCAGCAGGCCGGCGGGGACGAGGAGGCGGGGCCTCACGAGGAAACCTGGTCCGTCGTCGAAAAGACGCTCACCTCGGCATTCTCGAACACGAGGCTCAGGCGCGGATCACTCGCCACGTCGCCGACCAGCTCGTCGACCTCCAGTGGTGACATGCCGCCCTGCAGCTCGAGAGCAGCGAGCTGCGATCGACTGATGACCAGGAACGCCTGGCGCTCGGGATCACGACGCATGCGGGCGATGATCGCAGATAGATCCAGCGACCGCGCCTCCCGGTTCACGACGGCGTAGTGGTACAGCTCGTAGTCCTTGAACTTCCAGACCGTGTTGTCGGTGAGGGCGACGAGCAGGGAATCGCGCGGCGCGAGCGTGTAGAGCCGCTCCATGCCGGCCACTTCGGTGGAGGTGACCATGTCCATGCGCTCGTTGCCGTAGCGGCTGACCAGGAACGCTCCCGCCAGGATCGAGAGGACGCCGAACAGCACCAGCGCGTGTCGCGGGCGCCCCCGCGTGCCGACTGCGGCGAAGGCGTGGGCAGCCAGGAATGCCGCGAAGGGGAGCGCGAACAGGTAGACGCGCAGCAGCATCTCGCCCCCGTAGGACTGCAGCAGCAGGAGTCCGAACGGCGCCGCGGCGAGCGCCGGCCAGGTGAGATCGCGGCGCCCCTGTACCAGCCGATCGAGCGATCCGATGAAGGCGAGCCCGAAGATCATGAGGGTGGTAAGGGCCCGGACTCCCAGCACCAGGAGGTGTAGCGAGCTGCCACGGAACCGATCGGTGAGGTTGGCGGTCACCGTGCTGTCGACGCTGCCGATGCGGGCGATGAGCGAGGCGATGTGCCCGCTGAGGTACTCCACTGTCATGTAGCTGAGCCACGCGCTGAGCAGCACGAGCATCACCACCGGGAGACCCGTCGCATCCACGCGTCTGACGGCGACCAGCAAGATGACGATGCCGACGATGGCGAACGGCGTCAACTGGTGGCTGTAGACGGTGGTCGCGAACAGGAGCAGCACGCTGGCCATCAGCGCGGCGCGCTGGTGCGGCCGAAGCTCGGGACGCGCGCGATCCGCATCCCAGGGACGGAACCAGCGCGCGAGCCAGCCATCCTCCGGCGGGGCGTGCCGGAAGAGCGTCAGGAGCACCGCGAGCACGAGCAGATACAGGAAGTAGGCCAGCCCCTGTGGCGAGAAGTAGTCCTGGCCGATCCAGTTGCCGACGAAGAAGATCCAGGTGCCGGTCCAGACCAGGCGTGCGTCCGACGTCCCCGCGCGCATGATCAGGAGCACGGCCGGCAGGTAGAGCAGGTTGAAGGCGAGAGGTGCCAACGGCGCCATCTCGATCGGCGAGGCGAGTCCCGCAGCCTGCGTTACGAAGGCGCCGAGGGCGAAGAAGCCGGGCCAGCTGAAGTAGGCGTCGATGGATGGGTCGATACGGCCCGTCCGCGTAAGCACCTCGATGATCCCGGCATGTCGCCACGAGACGCTGAACCGTGCGGCGGATTCGAGCACCGCGGGCAACGTGAAGAGCATGACGATCAGCGCGAGGACGTGGAGCAGCAGCAGCCACCGAGCCTGAGGGCGGCTCACGACCGCGATGGCGAAGGTGGCGGTCAGCAGGGCGTACGCGGCGCCGGTCAGTGGCGTCAGCACCGACGCCAGCCCGAGGTCGTTCATCGCCTCCACGTCGACGTCGCGCAGTGAGAACCCCCAGAGCCCCAGTGAGACGAGCATGGCGGCGACGAGCGCGGCCTGGACGAAGTCGATCCGGGCGAGCTGGAGGCGAGGGCCGACGCGGGTGGCGGTGCCGAGGCTCATGGGCCGGCGACGCTGGCCGGTCGACGCGGGTAGGAGTGCACGGGGCCCTATGCTACGTTCAGGCCCCGCTGATGGCCACGTTGTCGACGTGGAGGTCCATCGGCTGGTTCTTTGAATCGTTGCCGATCTGTGCGATGCGCACCGGTGGCAGGGTGGCGTTGGTGACCTGGTAGATCAGCGCTCCGTCCAGGCGGAGCTCCAGCGTGGCGATGCCGCTGCCGTTGCCGGCGATGGCGTGCAGCTCGAAGTGGCCCCAGGTGTTCAGGGCGAGGCTCGTGCCGGTGGGGTGGTAGCCGGTCCCGTCCCAGATGTAGATGCCACCCGAGACGTCCTGGCGGTAGAGGCTCAGCCGGCGCGTGCCCGACGCGTCGAAGAGGCGGAAGAGCGGGATGTTCTGGTTGCTGGCCCCCTCGCCGGCGATCCGGAAGTCGCCAGCCAGGGTCAGCTCGCCCTGGTTGCTGCCGAAGTCGGCGCGCGCGTAGGCGTAGGAGCTGCCGCTCCCCGACGAGGTCAGGCGGGCGGCGTAGACGCCGTCATGCACGGTGCCGCTCTGGACGCTGGCGCTGCCGCTGCCAGCGGTGCTGACCGTGCTCCAGCGGCTGAGACCGCCGGACTCGAAGTCGTCGCTGAACAGGCTGCCGCTGGGCGGCGGCACGTTGGAGACGGTCACCGCGTGGCTGTCGCTGGCGCTGTTGAGCGAGGGGTCCACCGCGCGGGCGGTGATGGTGTGCGAGCCGTCACCCACGCTGCTGGAGTCCCAGCTCAGGCCATAGGGTGCGCTGGCATCGCTGCCGACCAGCACGCCGTCGACCAGGAAGTCGACATGGTCGACCGCCACGTTGTCGCTGGCGGTGGCGGACAGGCTCACCCCCCCGCCGCTCACCAGCGCGCCGGTGGCCGGCGCGGTCAAGGTGACGCTGGGCGGGATGCTGTCCCCGGCCGCCACGGTGGTGAAGGTCCAGCTGACCGGGGCGGCGAGGTGGTTGCCCGCGAGATCGGTCACGGCCGTGCTGACGTTGGCGCGGAAGGCGTGGCCGCCGGCCAGCGCCGCGCTCGGGGTGAAGGTCGCGGCCAACGTCCCGCTGTCGTAGGCGACGCTGCCGCTCACCGCGGTGCTGGTGGTGGTATCGGTCAGGGTGAAGCTGGTGGTGGTGACGGTGGCGGCCGCGATCGGCTCGCTGAAGGTCGCCCTCACCGTGCTGGCGGTGGGGATGTTGCTCGCGCCGCTGGCCGGATCGGTGGACGTGACGCCCGGCGCTGCGGTGTCGACCGTCCAACCCGTGGTAGCCGGCGTCGGATCGCTGATGCCGTTTGCGGCAGCGGCAACCGCGAAGGCATGCGGCCCGTCGGCGAGTCCGCTGTACGCCTTGGGCGCGGTGCAGGCCGTGAACGGCGCTCCGTCAAGACTGCAGGTGAAGGAAGCGCCGGAGGTCGACGACGTGAAGGAGAAGCTCGCGCTCGAAGTGGGAACGGTGCCGATCGGCCCGGATGTGATGGTCGTGTCGGGGGCGGTCGGGGCACCGCCCGGGCCGCTGATGGCCACGTTGTCGACGTGGAGGTCCATCGGCTGGTTCTTTGAATCGTTGCCGATCTGTGCGATGCGCACCGGTGGCAGGGTGGCGTTGGTGACCTGGTAGATCAGCGCTCCGTCCAGGCGGAGCTCCAGCGTGGCGATGCCGCTGCCGTTGCCGGCGATGGCGTGCAGCTCGAAGTGGCCCCAGGTGTTCAGGGCGAGGCTCGTGCCGGTGGGGTGGTAGCCGGTCCCGTCCCAGATGTAGATGCCACCCGAGACGTCCTGGCGGTAGAGGCTCAGCCGGCGCGTGCCCGACGCGTCGAAGAGGCGGAAGAGCGGGATGTTCTGGTTGCTGGCCCCCTCGCCGGCGATCCGGAAGTCGCCAGCCAGGGTCAGCTCGCCCTGGTTGCTGCCGAAGTCGGCGCGCGCGTAGGCGTAGGAGCTGCCGCTCCCCGACGAGGTCAGGCGGGCGGCGTAGACGCCGTCATGCACGGTGCCGCTCTGGACGCTGGCGCTGCCGCTGCCAGCGGTGCTGACCGTGCTCCAGCGGCTGAGACCGCCGGACTCGAAGTCGTCGCTGAACAGGCTGCCGCTGGGCGGCGGCACGTTGGAGACGGTCACCGCGTGGCTGTCGCTGGCGCTGTTGAGCGAGGGGTCCACCGCGCGGGCGGTGATGGTGTGCGAGCCGTCACCCACGCTGCTGGAGTCCCAGCTCAGGCCATAGGGTGCGCTGGCATCGCTGCCGACCAGCACGCCGTCGACCAGGAAGTCGACATGGTCGACCGCCACGTTGTCGCTGGCGGTGGCGGACAGGCTCACCCCCCCGCCGCTCACCAGCGCGCCGGTGGCCGGCGCGGTCAAGGTGACGCTGGGCGGGATGCTGTCCCCGGCCGCCACGGTGGTGAAGGTCCAGCTGACCGGGGCGGCGAGGTGGTTGCCCGCGAGATCGGTCACGGCCGTGCTGACGTTGGCGCGGAAGGCGTGGCCGCCGGCCAGCGCCGCGCTCGGGGTGAAGGTCGCGGCCAACGTCCCGCTGTCGTAGGCGACGCTGCCGCTCACCGCGGTGCTGGTGGTGGTATCGGTCAGGGTGAAGCTGGTGGTGGTGACGGTGGCGGCCGCGATCGGCTCGCTGAAGGTCGCGCTCACCGTGCTGGCGGTGGGGATGTTGCTCGCGCCGCTGGCCGGATCGGTGGCCGTGACGCCGGGCGCTGCGGTGTCTCCGCCGAGCGATATGTCGTTGTGGACGTAGGTCTTGGTGTGGTCGTCACCGGCGAGGACCACGAGGCCGCTCGCCGGCGTCACCGACTGCTTCGTCGACGTGGCGTTGTTGACCTTCAGGTGCGCCGCGAGCTGGATGAAGGGCGTTCCCGGGCCCGAAGCGAAGTTCGGGTTATCGAGGCTGGTGGACTTGTAGTAGATCGAGCCGCCGCTGCCGTACGAGCTCCCCGGTGCCGGCAAGGTCGCAAAGAGGTAGATCTTTCGGCTCTGCTGGTCGAGGACCAGGATCGGGCGCGATTCGCAGTCCGCAGCGGTGCTGAAGGTGCGACGCTGCCAGCCGCCGTTCGTGTCCATGTAGAGCAGGAGGATCAGCGGCTTCTGGGCGTTGGTCGACGAAGGCGGGCACTTGTCGCCGTTGAGAGAGGTCTTCGTTGCGGCGAAGACCTGCCCCGCGGCATCCGCCTGGAGCGACTTGATCGTCATGTGGTTATCCGCCCAACCTGGCCCGGAGAGCGCCTCGTTCACCGTCCACGCGCTGTCGGGCGCGCCGTCCTGGTGGTAGGCGAAGTACATCACCGCATCGGTCTGGTTGCTCCACATCACGCCGATCCGTCCGCTGTAGGCCACGATGGCCGAGTAGTCGGAGTTATCCAGGTTGGTGGCACCGCTGACCGGGAGTGCGTACGGGGCGATGTAGCTGGAGGTGCTGGCGGTGGAGTGCGTGACGTAGACGCTGCGGCGACCCGTGCCGTTCGCGTAGGTCCACGTGACCCAGATCCGGCCGGTCGAGTCCTTGTCGAGCGAGACCGACTCGACCGCAGCCGTGGCGACGATGGCCGGGAAGCCGGCGTCGAGGCTGTACGACTTGGTGGCAGCACTGTACGAATACCTGAGGACGCGGATCCCGAGGTCGCCGCCGGTGGGCGGGGAGCTGCTGCTCGACTGGTCCGAGACCGCAGAGACCGCGAAGAGCTTGCTCCCGTCCCAGAGGGTGTCCGCCGACGACTTCGAGCGGTCGTCGATCATGACGCCGGTGTCGATCCAGGTCTGCGTGCTCCGGTCGAGCCGATGGATGTCGAAGTCGCGAGACGCGCTGCCGTACAGGCTGCCCCACCAGGTGCCGTCGTTGTACCAGAGCTTGCTCTGCGGCTCGCGCCCGGTGGGCGTGCTCGTCCCCGAGTACGACTGGTCGACATAGCCGACGTCGGTCGCGGCTCGCACGACCGCCACCGGAGACAACGGCGCCAGCGCCAGGCCGACGAGTGCGGCAAGCACGAGGGTGACGACGCCGTTTCTGGACCTACGCACAACCACCGGTCTCGGGCCGATCATTGACTCCCCTTGGCAGCGTCAGGTGCTCGTTGGCCTGCCCAATCCCCCCGGGGCGCAGCGGCTACGAGAAAATGGAACCCTCATGACGTACAGCACGCAGGTCCTGGTACCAGAGTACTGCCCCCGGGACCCTGTGGGGAAGCACCTGCAACCGACCTGTTCGAGCACGCTGGTGCAGGCCGTCAACACTTTGCTCGTGGCCTGGTTCGCGGTGGCCGGTACCACGATCTCGGTCGCCGGATACTCGGGCGCCCGGATCAGTGCCCTTCGTAGCGCCCCAGGTCGGGTGCGGCGCCCGCGAACCCATCGGATAGCACCACCGTCCCGCGGTCGACCGCTGGCGAGTCCGAGCGCAGGTGGTAGTCCCGACCCGAGCCATTGACGAAGCGCGGCTCACCGAAGACGCCGTTCTGCTCGTACCCCGTTGCGGCGGCGAAGACATCGAGCGAGTCGAACTGACGATCGAGGTACTTCACGTAGGCCAGGTGGTTGCCGTAGCGCGCCGTCGAGCCGACGTTGTAGAGCAGGTTGCGGTCGATCTTGACGGAGCCGGGAAGCGTGCTGTCGATGCTGAAGGCTCGCCCGCCCACCGCGATGTTGTTGGTGATACGCAGACCGGCGATCGATCCGCCATACGCGACGCCCTGTGTCCCGTCGACGATGTCGAATGCAAACAGGTCGAATCCGTCCAGGGTGTTGTGCGCCACCAACATGTTCGACGCACAGCGCAGGATCATGCCGTTCGTCTCTCCGCCCTGGTAGCCACTCCCCTTGTACCCGATGTTGCGCGTGAAGCGGTTACCGTCGCAGGCAGGCCCATCGGTCCCGGTCTCCATGATCTGGCCGTTCCAGGTCACGTTGCCGGTGATGTTCAGGTTGCTGGCACCGTAGACCTCGAAGTGCGTGCCGTTGTCCCAGAGGAGATTGCCGGTCACGGTGATGGGGCCGGTCGACTTGTAGAAGTTGATCCCTTCCTTCCCCCTCCCCGAGTCGACCATCTTCGTGTTTCCGTGGATCTTGTTGCCGACGATGACGAGCCCGCTGGCGTACCGCTCCTCGATGCCGTCGGCGTTGCCGGTGACCTCGTTCCCCTCGATCCTCACGTTCGATGAGCGAACGACAACGATGCCGAACGTCCGATTGTCGCGAATCACCGACCCCCGCACGGTCACGCCCGACGATTCGTCGATCTTGATGCCTGAGCCATAGGCCGTCGTGCTGCCGCTGACGACCAGCCCCGACAGCGCGCCGGACGTGACGCCGCGGAAGGTGATCACGTCTTCGCGCGTGGCGTCGCTCACCGTCACCGACTCTCCGGGATACGCGGCGAAGCTGATGCCCGACCGACGGACGTCGAAGCCGCCATAGGAGCCGCCGCGAATCAGGACCGTCGAGCCGGACCCGGCAACGGAAGCTGCGTGCGCGATCGTCTTGAAGGGACGGCTGGCGGAGCCTGGGTTCGTGTCCGAGCCAGAGGTCGCGACGAAGATCGTCCCAGAGACGGGGGCCGGTGGCTCGGTCGGCTTTGGAGTGGCCGGGCGTGGTGTAGAGGCCGTTCCTGACGGCTTCGACGTCGGAGCGGTCACGCTCGCCCCGGGGGTAGCCTCGGCGCCCTCGACCTCCCCGGAGGCAGCCGGCGAACCGCTGGCGTCATCAGCCGTGGACGGCTGCAGCGAGGGCGATAGCGAGGCGCCGGCATCACCGGAGGGCGAACCCGGCTGAGATCCGATCACGCCAACCTGCCCCGACGGGGACGCGCCGGCTCCGGAACGAGGCGCGCCCGAGTTCTGCATCGTGCCCAGCCAGACCGGAACCAGCACCGCGAGGGTTATGGCGGAGGCCCCGATCCCCAGTCGCAGAGCGACGATCCGGGAAATCTGCCCAGGGCTCAGGTAGCCGCGGAGACGGCTCCAGTTCGTCATCGCGCTCCTCCGCTTCCCCGAGGCTTGCCGCGATCCCCGGAAGTCCTCATAACTTCACACGTGCCCACCGATCCGACCACCCGTACCTTGGTACGGCGTAGGTCCACGCCCGGCCAGCAGATCATCGAGGATTCTCCCAAACCATGCATGATCCACCGCTGCGAAGATCGGTTCAGCCGGCCTGCCGCGGCTGCAAGGCCATTTCGCGGACCAGTTGACGCAGGCGAATCGCCGCCCACGCCCCCGCGACGAGCTGGACGCCCAGCCAGGCGGCGGCCATCTCGGTGAGTCCGAGCGCAACGCCGGCGGCGATGGCCGCCGAGACTGCAGCTGTCCCGAAGACCACCCCGGCCAGCGTTGCCTCGGTGAGTCGCTGACGGGCGCGACAGATCGCGTAGTAGGCCTGGATCAACGAGAAGGGCACCACGGTGAGCACCAGCAGGCGGAGAGCGTTCTCGCCGGCATCGGCGTAGGCGGACCCCAGGAGGGCAAGGGCGAAGCGCGCCACCACGATCATCCCGGCCGCTGCGGCAAGCCCCAGGCCGAGGGCCGTGATCAGGCCGTGGCGAGTGGCCTGCGGGATCTGCTCCGGCTCCCGGGCAGCCTCGGCGAATAGCGTCTGCCCCACCGAGATCGGGATGATCATCACGACCCAGGCCATCATCCAGGCCGCGTACCAGAATGCGTTCGTCTCCGGTGAGATGACCTCCGTGACGAACACCGGCATCAGCAGGGCCGGTCCGCGCTCGGTCATCGTCAACGCCCAGTTGGGCAAGCCCACCCTGACCAGACGCGCGATGAAGCGCAGATCGAGGCCGATGCGCGGACGGTAACCGGAGAGGCTGCGACGGATCTGCCTGACGCCGATGGCGCACGCGACCAGGCCGGCCGCCGTCCAGCCGGCGAGGATCAGCCAGGCTCCGTGACCACTGACGGCGCCGGCGAAGGCAAGCGGGACGGCCAGCGTTACCACGCCGAACGCCACGTTCCGGACAAGGACCTGGCCGCCCAGGCGCTGCGCGATCGAAAGGTTGTCCATCAGTACGTTGATCGCCCCGAAGACGGTCATCGCCACGAAGCTCGCCGCCAGGAACGGGACCGTCGCCACCAGGTCGAGCTCCCTGAAGAAGGCGCCGGCAAGCACCAGGAAGGCGACGCTCATTGCCACGGCGAGCAGGAGCACGCTGACGAAGGCGTTGTCCAGCAGGGGTCCGGGTGTGCCGCGCTCGCGCGGGACGAGCGCGATCACGGCCGAGCCGATGCCGAACACGGCCAGCTGGACGCAGAACATCATCGCCGCCACCGCCCCCGACGCCAGCCCCACATCCGCCGGGGTGAAGAGCCGCGCCGCGACGAGCCAGGCCAGGAAGCCGAGGCCCATCGAGGCAACGCGTCCCGCGATCAGGCCGACTGAGCTGCCGAGCGTGGCGAGGTTCATGGCACGAACCTCCTGGCGGGCGCGCTCCTGCAGGTTCGAAAGCAGGGTCATCGACGTCGGAGCTCGGGGGTGGCCCGCTCAGTTCTCCGGGGTGCCATCGCGCGCCTCCCGCACGAGCTGCCGAGCCATGGCATACCAGTTCACGGCGGCGAAGGTTAGGTAGTACGGGATCCAGCGCGGTTCGCGACGAACCAGCGAGAGGCCGATGCCGCGGATGGCGGCGGCCGTTGGCAGGCCGAGCAGCGGGATCGCCCGCACGCCGTGCTTCACCACCATGCGGGCCAGGCCGCCCCCATCGGCCATGAACTGGCCGAGGGCGAACTCGTAGCTGTCGCCGAATCGGTGATCGACGATGGTGCGACTCGAAACGCCAATGCGCTGACCAGCCTGCTCCATCCGCCAGCGGAGCTCGATGTCCTCGCCCGACAGGAACGAGCGATCCAGGCCGTGCTGGAGGAGCGCCTCGCGCCGGAACATGGTCGCCACCAGTCCGAACCAGTTCTTGCTCAGCCCCGACAGATGGTGGTTCACGAGCGCTCGCCCCCAGTAGCCCGGACCGGACGTGCTCTCGAGGCCCGCCTGCAGCGCGGTGTAGCCGCCGCTCGCCGCCTCGTCCCGCAGGTCGCGAAGCGCTCCCGGGTGCAGGATCACGTCGACATCGACCAGCGCGACCCACGTGGTCGTTGCCTGCTCCGCGCCGATCAGCCGCGCCGCGGCGACCCCTTGCCCTCCGTCACTGAGCACCGCCGCCCCGGCTTCACGCGCCAGCTGCACGGTACTGTCGGTCGAAAGCCCGTCGACGACGATGAGGGCCGCGGGCCGCGATGCGACGATGGCGGCCAGGCAATCGGTGATGAACGCTTCGGCGTTGCGGACTGGAACGACGACCGTCACGTCGTCGAGCGCTCCCCCGCGTTCAGGGGCCGGGCTGCGATCAGCCTCGCTCCACACGACGTCAGCCATTGACCGTCGGGCCTTCGGGACGGCTGGCGAGCGGCGGCTTTGGGACATCGCGATCGACCATCAGGCCGACAAGGTAGCCGATCCCGGTGAATGACAGTCCCATGACGATGGCGCCCGCGGCGCCCAGTGGTGCAAGCCTCTGCGAGGCAACGGCCTTCCTGACCCTGGAGACGATGCCGGCCGGAAGCACGTGAGCGGTGTAACGTCGCTCGGCAGCGAGACCGGCGCCGGCTCCGGCGAGCCGCGTGACCTGGGCCTTGGAACGCCCCTCGGCGAGGCAGCGCCGGCGGAAGTAGCGCCACGTCCCGCGATCGGCCGGGACCGTGTGGTGGACCCGGGCCCGGGGTTCGTGGACGATCCTGCTGCCTGGCCAGCGCGCCACGGCGCGGATGCAGAGCTCCGTCTCCTCGCACCCCACCGGGTTCGCGCCAACCCGCCCCACGCTCGGATCGAATCCACCGACTTCGTCGAAGACGGCGCGCCGCAGGCTCATGTTCGAACCGATCATGTTGCGGACCGATGCCGTCTTCTTCGGGAGGCCTCGGTAGCTGCAGCCGACGACCCAGTCGAACTCCTCGGGGAACCACGTCGGGCGACCCGCAACCCAGATCGGCTCGCTCAGTCCGCCAACCCCCAGGACGTGGTGATCCGCGTAGCCGGCGGCCAGCGCCGCGGCCCACCCCGGCTGGGCAGCGGCATCGTCGTCGAGGAAGGCGACGATGCGTCCCTGAGCCGTCCGCAGCCCGCTGTTCCGGGCGCCGCTCAGGCCGCGGATATCCGTGTTGTCGATCACGGTCACATCGGCGAACGTCTCCAAAGCCTTCTCGCGAAGCTCCTCGTTGTGGTCCGCCACCAGGATGATCTCCCGAATCCGCGGTGACTGGGTCCGCACCGAGTCCACCGCCGCAACGATGCTGTCCCATCGCTCCAGGGTGTAGGCGCAGATCACGACGGATACGTCAGCGGCCGAAGGGGGTGTCGGGTCCCAGGAGGTAGTGGCTGCCCGCTCGCTATCGGTCAACGGCGGGCTCAAGGTCGTTTCTGGGCTTCATTCGGATCGTCCGGCTGCGTCGCGGTGTACTTGATCGTGGCGCCCACCCAGGTCAGGTCCATCGGGCGGCGCCGAGCAGCCTCCTCCACGCTGTCCGCGGGATCGTCGACGGGCGAGACCGGTGCCTCGAACTCCTCGTCAAGCTCATCCGCGAGCGGAACGTCGTGACGCATCATCCGAAGGGCGAGCAGCAGCCCACCGATCGTGATGGTGAGCAGGACGAGCACTGCTGGATGGGCACCCACGGCGACCCCGATCGCAAGCTGGACGATCAGGACGGCGGCGGGAGGCAGCCAGTCAGCCGCGGAGAGGGCGATCCCACCGGCGTGATCCTCCGGCGCTGCAGCGGCTGGCTCCAGCGCGAACTCCACGACGTCGATGTGCGCCGCCGGTACGCTTTCGAGGACCGCGCCGCCCACCGGGGCAGCCACGCTTTTCCGCTTCGAAGCCGAGGCCCTGTTCGGCTTTCGCGTGCCGCGTCGCCTCCGCTTGGAGGGTTCGACCCGCGTCGCCCCCGCCGCCGACACGGCTGGCCCGGTTGCCGTCTCGGCCTCCGTCGTGGCCTGTCCCGCTCCGGCCTTCTCGGGGACGGTCGACGAGCCCGTCGCCGGGGTCCGGGCTCGTGCCCGTGCTCGGCTGGCCTCGTGGGGTCTTGCGCGAGCCTCACCGGCGGAGCTGTCGGTGGGCTCGGGGCGGTCCGCCTTGGCGGTGGGAGCGGATGGAATCGGCGCGACGTCGGCGTCGGGCGACATCTGCTCCAGGAACTCGCGCAGCTCGGGCGAGCGGCGCAGCTCCCGGTAGAAGGTGGACTCGGAAACGCCCACCTGGCGCAGGGCCTCGGCGCGGGCGGTTCCGGTCCGAAGCAGCCAGGCCAGGTGACTGACGACTCCGGAATCTTGCAGCTTTCGACGGGGTTCTAGGACGGGCACGGTCGGTAAGTCTTACGGGGATCTTGCAGCTTGTCACGAGGTCCAGTGGGACGCTGGTGACGGGGGGCAACGGATTCCGGCTCGAGTGTCGCCACTTTTCTGGACACCCTTCTCTCGAGCCCACACAATCCGCCGATAACCCAATAGTACTGGCGCCTGCCAGTACCAATGGCCCACTCATCGGGGGCCATCGGCATCATTCGCATCCTTCCGGAGAGGGGACACATGGTAACTGCCCAGCCTCATACTTCCCAACCTACACGTGTCGCGCCGCGAACCGGTGCGTCGATTTCAGTCGTCATCCCTGCCAAGAATGAAGCCCGCAACATCGGGTGGGTCCTGGAGCGCATCCCGTCGTTCGTCGACGAGGTGATCGTCGTCGATGGGCTCTCCAACGACGGTACGCTCGAAGTGGCCAAGATGATCCAGCCCGACGTGGTTGTCATCCACGAGATGCGCCCCGGCAAGGGAGCTGCGCTGCGCGCCGGATTCGAGGCGGCGCGCGGCGACTACGTGGTCATGATCGATGCCGACGGCAGCATGGACCCCGCCGAGATCCAGACCTTCATCGACCTGCTCGACGAGGGATACGAGCTCGTCAAGGGTTCCCGTTTCCTGCCGGGAGGCGGGACGACTGACATCACGAGGCTCCGATCCTTCGGCAATGCCCGACTCCGCGATCTCGCCAACTTCATCTACGGCACGAACTACAGCGAGCTTTGCTACGGCTACTGCGCCTTCCGGCGCAAGTCGCTCAACATGCTCGAGCTGGATGCCGATGGGTTCGAGATCGAGACGCAGATCGTGACGCGCGCCATCACGCGTGGACTGCGCATCGCGGAGGCACCGAGCATGGAGGCCCCCCGACGCTACGGCGAGTCGAACCTGAACGCGTTCAAGGATGGCCTGCGCGTCCTGCGCACTCTCCTCACCGAACGCAACGGCGGTTCGACACGCCGAGCCCAGCATGACGGCCGCCTGCATCCGATCCCGGTTCGCCTCGACGATGAGATGCGCCAGGAGGCGACACGCTCCCAGCGTTAGCCTGCGACGGGTCCGTCGCGCAGCCCATTGCGTGCGCTGAGGATAGCCAAACAGCAAGAGAGCCCGGCCGGAGCCGGGCTCTCTCACTGAGTTGAGGGGATCAGCGGCGACGGTGCCGACGAAGGACCCTGGTGGCCCCGAGTGATCCTGCCATCAACAGCACTCCAATCCCGATGAAACCGCTCAAGGTGATCGGCTCGCTGCCGCCACCGATCGGGCAGCCCAGCTCGTTTGCGGCCCCATACCTGGCGTGGAACCACTTGTAGCCAGCCGTGTCGCCACTGGCAACGCTGTTCCAGTCATTGACGATTTCGGTCGTCGAGTATGGATAGGCGAGGCCGTACGACGAGTTCAGGTAGGCAGCGATCAGATCGCGTGCCGCCTTGCGCGGCCAGTTGTTGGTGCCGCCGCTGCCGACGATGTCGAGCATCGACGCGTCGTCGACCGAGCTGTCGCCCGTCGGGGCGAAGTAGTCAGAGAAGACCTGCGTGGTGTAGATCGGGTTGCTGCCCGCACCACTCCAGTCTCCATCCACCATCTCGTTCCAGAGCTTGATACCGAAGCCGCCCTGCCAGAAGCCTGGCGTGCAGCCCTCGCTGACTTGCTTCTCGTTGGTGAAGGTGCAGCGCACCGTCTCGCCGGCGGCGACCACGAAGCTGGCCACACCGGTCGAGGTGTCGCCGCTGCTGTCGGTGTCGTCGCAGGTGATGTCGGTCAGCGTCCAGCCGGACGGAACCGTCTCGGTCGAGCTGTAGCTGCCAGGTGCCACGTTCTGGCCGGCCGACTGCCCATCGGACAGGCTGCCGCCCACGTCACCGGTGAAGGTGAAGCTGGCCGGATCGCCATCGGGCAGCGTCTGCTTCTCGATCTCGATCCTGCCGTCCTTGGTGTTGGTGAAGGTGCAGCGCACCGTCTCGCCGGCGGCGACCACGAAGCTGGCCACACCGGTCGAGGTGTCGCCGCTGCTGTCGGTGTCGTCGCAGGTGATGTCGGTCAGCGTCCAGCCGGACGGAACCGTCTCGGTCGAGCTGTAGCTGCCAGGTGCCACGTTCTGGCCGGCCGACTGCCCATCGGACAGGCTGCCGCCCACGTCACCGGTGAAGGTGAAGCTGGCCGGATCGCCATCGGGCAGCGTCTGCTTCTCGATCTCGATCCTGCCGTCCTTGGTGTTGGTGAAGGTGCAGCGCACCGTCTCGCCGGCGGCGACCACGAAGCTGGCCACACCGGTCGAGGTGTCGCCGCTGCTGTCGGTGTCGTCGCAGGTGATGTCGGTCAGCGTCCAGCCGGACGGAACCGTCTCGGTCGAGCTGTAGCTGCCAGGTGCCACGTTCTGGCCGGCCGACTGCCCATCGGACAGGCTGCCGCCCACGTCACCGGTGAAGGTGAAGCTGGCCGGATCGCCATCGGGCAGCGTCTGCTTCTCGATCTCGATCCTGCCGTCCTTGGTGTTGGTGAAGGTGCAGCGCACCGTCTCGCCGGCGGCGACCACGAAGCTGGCCACACCGGTCGAGGTGTCGCCGCTGCTGTCGGTGTCGTCGCAGGTGATGTCGGTCAGCGTCCAGCCGGACGGAACCGTCTCGGTCGAGCTGTAGCTGCCAGGTGCCACGTTCTGGCCGGCCGACTGCCCATCGGACAGGCTGCCGCCCACGTCACCGGTGAAGGTGAAGCTGGCCGGATCGCCATCGGGCAGCGTCTGCTTCTCGATCTCGATCCTGCCGTCCTTGGTGTTGGTGAAGGTGCAGCGCACCGTCTCGCCGGCGGCGACCACGAAGCTGGCCACACCGGTCGAGGTGTCGCCGCTGCTGTCGGTGTCGTCGCAGGTGATGTCGGTCAGCGTCCAGCCGGACGGAACCGTCTCGGTCGAGCTGTAGCTGCCAGGTGCCACGTTCTGGCCGGCCGACTGCCCATCGGACAGGCTGCCGCCCACGTCACCGGTGAAGGTGAAGCTGGCCGGATCGCCATCGGGCAGCGTCTGCTTCTCGATCTCGATCCTGCCGTCCTTGGTGTTGGTGAAGGTGCAGCGCACCGTCTCGCCGGCGGCGACCACGAAGCTGGCCACACCGGTCGAGGTGTCGCCGCTGCTGTCGGTGTCGTCGCAGGTGATGTCGGTCAGCGTCCAGCCGGACGGAACCGTCTCGGTCGAGCTGTAGCTGCCAGGTGCCACGTTCTGGCCGGCCGACTGCCCATCGGACAGGCTGCCGCCCACGTCACCGGTGAAGGTGAAGCTGGCCGGATCGCCATCGGGCAGCGTCTGCTTCTCGATCTCGATCCTGCCGTCCTTGGTGTTGGTGAAGGTGCAGCGCACCGTCTCGCCGGCGGCGACCACGAAGCTGGCCACACCGGTCGAGGTGTCGCCGCTGCTGTCGGTGTCGTCGCAGGTGATGTCGGTCAGCGTCCAGCCGGACGGAACCGTCTCGGTCGAGCTGTAGCTGCCAGGTGCCACGTTCTGGCCGGCCGACTGCCCATCGGACAGGCTGCCGCCCACGTCACCGGTGAAGGTGAAGCTGGCCGGATCGCCATCGGGCAGCGTCTGCTTCTCGATCTCGATCCTGCCGTCCTTGGTGTTGGTGAAGGTGCACACGACGTGCGTCGTCTCACCGAGCACGATGTCGGAGCCCGGCGTATATGCAGCCGCCGAGCCGCCATTGATGCTGCAGGCCGAGTTCGTGAGCGACCAGCCAGCTGGCGGACCGTTCTCGTCGATCGTGTATGTGCCAGGGTCAACGATGTATGTGATCGTCGCACCCGTCCCGCCCGAGGTGATGATGCTCGGTGCAGGCACCAGCGGAGCGGACGGCCCCGTGACCGTGTAGTCGAACGTGTCGTCCCCGCCGACCGTGTTCTTGACGATCTTGATGGTCGGGTACTGCTTAACCTTCCACTCTTCGAAACCGCCATCGCTGGCGTAGTCCGAGCTCGTGGTTCCCCACTGGTTGTACAGGACAAAGTATGTGCCGCAGCCCGCATCACCGTACCCACAATCCGTTGGGATCGAGATGCCGGCCAAGGGGATTCTGAATCGAAGGTCACCACGTCCTGAACCCTGATTCACATCATTGATCAGGATGTCGCCGTGGTAGTCGTACACCTTGTCCGCGGCGGTCCCAAACGGGTAGCCCGTGAGGTTGGCGTCTGCCGTGAACCAGACCTCCATATCGTTGAGCGAGATCAGCGGCGTGTTGTTGCCATCGTTGATGTCAGAGAAGAGTTCCCAGTAGAGCGAGCCCATGTAGTTGACGACCGGGATCTCGCTGACCTTGATCGCGTGGGTCCAGTTTCCGGACTTCGTATCGAACTGGAGGGTTCCGTTGGTGTTGTAGCCTTGCTCTGTCGGAGCGGCCTGCACGCGGACGAAGGAGTTGAACGTCCCGGTGCCGGCCGATCCGAACGTTGTGTTCGAGTCACCGAGGTATTCGACGGTGGCGCCGGCAGTCGTGGTACAGACACCGCTGTATTGGGTCTTGTCCGAGACTCGTACATTGCAGGTGCCGCCGTCGCTGACGACCGCCGAGACGACGCCGGCAACGAAGACCGCCATGAGCAGTCCGGCGCCGACGACAAAGGTGGCCATCGGGATCCGCCGTCGCCCGCGCGGCCGGCTCTTCGCTGTCTCGCGTCGAGCGCGCGCCTCACCCAGGCGCTCCGCGAGCGCCGACTCGAGTTCCGCCGGGGTTATCGTGGGCGAGGTGAGGTCGCGCCTCACCCCCCGAGAGGATTGCCAGTCGTTGGGGTTGGTCGGGACTTCCTCGTTTCGCATCCGCTCCCCTTCCTCGGGCACTGATCATTTCCCCAGTTCGCACGCAGGCACGTGCGGGAGTCCGGTTGCGACCGGCGCGAAGGGAGCAAGATGCAGAGCCGCCTGGCTTGCGCGACGAAAAAGGGCTGCTGCAGCGAGCCGACGCGAAGCGGTCGCGATATGACGGCCGGCAGCTCAGCCGATGTATCTCGAGCGACCCGCTCGCATCAGGCCGTATCGGGACGCGCGACGGTCCCCAAGGCATGGGGGTACGTGCACACGGCGACGCTAGTACGACGCCGCCTCAGCGTCAAGGTAGTTTGCGACAGTTTGGGGTGGTCTGGTGCCGTCAGCGAGGCTCACGCGGCGCGCCGTTGGCCACGAGTCTCGGCAGCTCGGCCACCAGCTTCGAGCGCGCCAGCATCGGACCGATGCCGGCCGCCTTTGCATCGGCGTGCGCCTCCATATCGGTATGCGGCCCGAAGAGCACCAACCTCGGGCGGAGCGATACCGGTGCATCCACGCACCACGCGGCCAGCCACGCACCCCATCCCTCCTCGCGGGAACCCCAGTCCACGAAGGCCATCGAGACCGATGCCGGCTCGGGAAGCTCCGCCGGTGTGTCCACGCGCAGCACCTCGCGCCCAGCGGCACCGGCCACCTCCGCGATGCGCGTGGCGATGATGAGGTCTCGGGCGACGATGGCGACGCGGCTCAATCCCGCGGCATCTCCTGCGCTGGCGAACCGTAGGATGGGGCCCCGTTCATCGGCCGAGGGGACCGCTGCTCGCGCTGGCGCTCAGGTTGCGCGCGCCGGTTCCAGGGCCGCCGCGAGCGCTGCCCGTCCCCGGGCAGGCGCATGTCCTGCTCCCCGGCACGGCCGTTGCCGTTGGCGTTGCCGGCCGGGAGGTTGCCCGGGATCGCCCCGTTCTCGATCACGTAGCGGGCCATGTGGATGGGATACAGCCCCACCACCACCGGCGCCCGTACCTCGACCGAGAGCTCCACGCCAAGCTCGCCGCGATCCCACAGCTCCTGGATCTTCCCCGCCTCGCGCTCTGGCAATCCGATCCAGGCAGCGGTGCCGTTGCGGCGCAGGTGGGTCATGGCGTCAGGCTCGTCGAGCCCGAAGCGGCGGCGGAGCTCCGCCACCGGAACGTACGGCCGCGACGTGATGAATCGTCGCAGGCTCGATGTGCTCGGGCGTTTGCTGGCACTCACGGTTGGGCACCCATGGCTGCCATCGAGTCTACCCCGATGCCCGCCGGCTCGCAGGAGGACGGTCAGCGACGCTCCCCGAAGAGGCTCCGCACGATGAACATGACGTTCGCCGGTCGCTCCGCGAAGCGCCGCATGAAGTAGGGCCACCACTGGGTGCCGTAGGGCACGTAGACCCGCAGCCGGTAGCCATCCGCCAGCAGCCGGTCCTGCAGGTCGCGGCGGATCCCGTACAGGAGCTGGTACTCGTACCGATCCTTCGGCACGTCGTGGGCCGTGGCCCACGCGGTGATCGCATCGATCATCTCGGGATCGTGCGTGGCCACGCCGGGATAGGCATCGGCCTCCAGGAGGTGCGCGCAGAGCTCCACGAAGGATCGATTGATCTCGGCGCGATCGTGGAAGGCGATCGTTTCAGGCTCGGCATAGGCACCCTTGCAGACGCGCGTCCGGACATGCTCCACGGCGAGCGCCTCGACATCGGCCGCCGACCGACGCAGGTAGGCCTGGATGACAGGTCCTACGTCGAAGCCGTCGGAGCGCAGCCGCCGCACGATCTCCAGGGTGTGCTCGGTGTGGGGAGAGCCCTCCATGTCGATCCGGACGAAGATCGCGTGGCGCTTCCCAGCCGCGACCACGGGCTGGAGGACGGCAAGGCACTCGTCCACGCCGAGGTCCAGGCCCATCTGCGTCAGCTTCAGGCTGACGTTGGCGTCCAACTTCTCTGCCGCGATGCGTTCGATGGTCGTCACGTACGCTGCGGCGGCGGCATCGGCCATGGCACGGTCCTTCACCGATTCGCCCAGGTGGTCGAGCGTGGCGGACGCGCCGCGCTCGTTGACCGCGCGCACGGCGGCCACCGCCTCGTCCAGGGTCGTCCCGGCCACGAAGCGCAGTGCCACTCGCTTCACGAAGGGCGTGCGCAGCGCCAGCCGCGCCATCCAGCGGCGGTGCGAGAGCCACACGAAGAAGATGCGCATCGGCGTCGCGAGCACGGCGTCCCTCAGTACGTGGTCCGTTCGTGGGAACTCAGCCTCAGCGTAGCGCAGGGAGGTGCGAGTCGGCGGCTAGGTCGGCCCGTCGATTACGTCGGTTACGTCCCGTCGGTTGCCCAGAGTTGGCGGGTGAATTCGCCACGATGTGGCTGTTCTACCCAGTGCACGGGTGGATCGGCCAGGTCTCTGAGGTCGCGAACGGGCGCCCTGCAGCGCGCGATACAGCGAACGAACCGTGCGTGTGCGAGGCGGCGCGCTGCAAATGCGCGATGTAGCGCCAGGGCAGCAGCACGAGGTGCGCTGCCGGGCGCTGCTCACGCTCCCCGTCGCGCGATGTGGCGATCAAACGCAGCGGCAGTCGGGCCACACGCGCCGAATCGACGATGTATCGCGGGAGCACGGGACTGGTCTCAATCATGGCCGGCCGTGGCCCCAGCCGCGCGCCCGCTCCACCGCCCGCCGGATGAGGCGCTTGCCGGGGACCGGCTCGCTGGGCGGCCCCTCCAGCTCATCGTCCGGCGGGTACGACCGCCGGTAGAGGCCGGCGGCACCGACACCCGCCGCGAAGATGTCCTCGCCGTCGATGCGGATCGTCGGCGAGCCGGGAAAGGCGAGCATCTCTGCGTCCGCCACCGAGTTGACGCTGATCATCTGGATCGGCGTCTCGAAGGCATCCTCGGTGAGGACCTCGACCAGACGCTGGCGCGCGGTCATGTAGTCCGGATCGCCGTCCCAGTAGAGGAGCTCGACGCGCATCGGCTGGCGATCAGGCGTAGGCGAAGAAGGCAATCAGGCAGACGACCGCCGCGATCAGCAGGGCCGCGGCCACCAGGAGCCGGCGACGCTCATCCGCGGTCATCCCCTCGCGCGCTGAGCCCGCGTTGCGGTCTGCCCGTCCCCGCCAGGCCAGGTAGCGCTCGCTGTTGAGGTCGCGTGCCTCGCGTCCCCGATACCCGTTCCATGCGGGCCATCCGACGAGGTAGGCGGCGCCACCCGCCGCAATGGCGCCGATCAGCCACAGCCATCCCATGCTGATAGGGTAGCGCCCGTCCCCTACCGCCTGCGCAGCCTCGGGTCGAGGACGTCGCGCAGGCCGTCGCCGAGCAGCGTGAAGCCCACCAGGATCAGCAGCAGCGGCACGGCAGGGATGATGACGAGGTGCGGGAAGCGCTCCACCGTCTCGGTCCCCGTCCAGATCAGGCTGCCCAGCGAGGGCGACGGCGGCTGGATGCCCAGGCCCAGGAACGACAGCGTCGACTCGACCAGGATGGCGGCGGGGATGCCCGCCGAGACGGCAACCACCACGCTGCCCGCGAGGTTCGGCAGCAGGTGCCTGGTCAGGATCCTTCGTCCCGGGACCCCCACCGCCCGCGCGGCCTCGACGAAGTCACGGTGCTTGAGGTTGAGGACCTCGGCGCGCACCAGCCGGGCGACGACGACCCACGAGAGGAGGCCGATGGCCAGCATCACCACCAGCAGGCCGTCGAGGGTCCGATGGAAGGGCGTGCCGTAGAAGGCGACCTGGAACATGATGATGAAGACGAGCTGCGGGAAGGCGGCCACGACATCGGTCGCCCGCATCAGCAGGGTCTCGGTTCGTCCCCCGAACCAGCCTGCAACGGCACCGATGGGCAGGCCGATGAGCAGGATCACCAGCTGCGCGATGAACGCCACCAGCAGGCTGACGCGCACGGCCGAGGCGACGCGGCTGAGCATGTCGCGAGCGAGGATGTCGGTCCCGAGCAGGTGCGCGGTGTTCTGCAGTGGCAGCAGCGGCTGATGGTTGTTCGCGTTCTGCGCCTCGAGATCCAGCTCGCTGACGCTCCACCCGACGAGGAGCGGGCCGATGACGGCCAGCGCAACGACGAAGGCGACGATCACCAGGCCGATCCGGCCGCGAGGATGGGCCAGCAGGTCGCGCAGCACCGAGCGCGGGCCGGCCGCCGACGCCTCGTGCTGCACGGCCCCCGCCGATCGGATTGCGGTCACGCCACCACCTGCGCCTCCCGGACCCGCGGGTCGATGACGCCGTAGAGCAGGTCGACCAGCAGGTTGAGACCGGCGATCGCGATGGTGTAGAGGAGCGTCATGCTCATGATCACCCCGTAGTCGCGCGAGGTGATCGCCAGCAGGTAGAGGCTGCCGACGCCGGGGATGCCGAAGACGCGCTCGATGACGATGGAGCTCGTGATGAGCACCGCCAGGACCGGTCCCAGGACGGCGACGACGGGGATCATCGCGTTGCGCAGTACATGGACGACCGCGATGCGCCGCGGTCCGAGGCCCTTGCTGTGGGCCGTGCGCACGTAGCCCTCGTGCATGACCTCGAGCATCGAGCCGCGGGTGAAGCGCGCGATCATGGCCATCGGCAGGCCGGCCAGCGCGAGCGTGGGCAGCACCGCGTGCGCCGGCGTTCCCCAGCCACGGACGGGCAGAATTCCCGGATCGCGCAGTGAGCCCGTGTCGAAGACGAGCTGCAGGAGGACCGCCACCAGGAACGGCGGACCGACCATGCCCAGCAGGGCGAGCCCCGTCGCCAGGTGGTCGGGCCATCGGTTGTGATTCCAGGCCGCCACCACCCCCAGGCCGACTCCGAGCAGGACGGCGACGGCAAACGCCAGCAGCCCCAGCTGGAAGCTGGGCCAGAATGCCTGGCCGATGACGCTCGAGACGTCGAGCGTCTCGATCCGGAACGGGCTCTGCGTCCCCCGCAGCGTGCCCGAGGCGAACGAGGTCCCGAAGTCCCCGCTCATCACCCCGGTGAGCCACTTCACGTACTGGACCGGCAGCGGCTGATCGAGGGCAAAGCGCTCGTTGAGCGAGGCCACGAGGGCGGGGTCGAGCTGCCGCCCCTCCCGCAGCCATGGGCTGCCCGGAGCGGCATGCATCAGCCAGAACGTGACGATCGAGGCCACCAGCAGGACCGGCACGATCCAGAGCAGGCGACGAATGGTGTAGAGCAGCACGGGGAGTTTCCTCGAGGCGCTGGCCGCGGACAGCCGGGGATTCAGCCCTCCCCCCTGCTACGGGATGCTACCTGCTCGGTCCGAGGGAGGTTCAGACGCCGGCTGCGGCGGCGTCCACCAGCCACAGCGTGCGGCCGGGGTTGACCCGGCCGGCGGGGAGCTCGCGAGAGCCGTCGCGGATGGAGCGCAGGGCATCGGCCTTCTCGGCACCGGTCACCACGAACATCGCCTCACGTGCCGCGTTGAGCACCGGGAAGGTGAGCGTCATGCGCCACGCGTCGGGACCGGGCGCGTAGTTCGCGACGACGAGTCGCTGGCGCTCGGCCAGCCCCTCCGATCCGGGGAAGAGCGAGGCGGTGTGCCCGTCGGGTCCCATTCCGAGCCAGATCAGGTCGAAGACCGGGATCGGGTCGCCGCCGATGACGCGCCGCAGCTCCCGCTCGTAGAGGCGGGCTCCCGCGTCCAGGTCATCCAGGTCGCACGGCATGCGGTGAACCTGTTCCATCCTGACGCGCGGCAGGTAGTCGAGCAGCGCCAGCCGCGCCGTGTTGTAGTTCGATTCGGGATCGTCCGGCGGGACTGCCCGCTCGTCGCCGAAGAAGAACTCGACCTTCGACCAGTCCAGCATCCGGACCCGGGGCGGGACCACCAGCAGCGGACAGACCGAGAGCGGCGTCGAACCGCCGGAGAGGCCCAGGATGAACCGGCCGCGGCGCCGGATGGCGTTGCGGCCGGCGGCGACCAGGCGATCGGCGGTGGCGGCGGCGACGGCCTCGACGTCGGGGAAGACCTCGAATCGGCGCGTCATCCAGCCGTCTCAGCCGAACGTGCGGCGGCCAGGAAGACGGCGGCGGCCCGAACGGCGGCCTCGTAGACGGGATCCTTGCTCTCGCCGGCGAGGGTGCCGGAAAGCAGCTCGGGCTCCGTGGGGGGCTCCATCCGGACGCGCCGCAGCAGGGCGGTCATGCCATCGGCGTTGGAGGCGACCGTCGCCTCGTTCCCCTCGCGGTCGACGATGAACTCCGCGGCGCCCGTCTCGCCGCGTGCCTGCAGCCGAACCGAGACGAGCTCACCGGCCGGGATGCCCGACGCCGGGACCGCCTCCACCTCCAGGTCCACCATCGTGTAACGCCCCTCGAGCAGGAGGTGCATGCCGCCGTCCTGCAGCCGCTGCTGCGTGGCATGCCGCTTCCAGTCGAGTCGCGAGGCGACCCAGCCGGCGTAGAGGAGCGCCTGGGAGATGGGGCTGGCAGGACCCCCGACTCCGTCGCCGCCCGCGGCGTAGATGATCCGCACCCGGTTGAGGTTCGGCAGGTAGCGGCGGAAGCGCGGTGCATCGAAGAACTGTGCCGTCAGCTCCTGCCACCACGCGATGCGACGCCAGGAGAGGTCGCCGATCCCGCTCCGCCGGCGGAGCCCGGCGAGACGCCGGTAGCCGAGCAGGAGGTTGCCGAAGTCGCTGCTGTCGATGATGAGCCGGTCGCAGACCTCGACCAGCTGGTCGAAGATCTGGTCGCTGAACGGCGGGCTGCCCGGCCACCAGACGTGGGTCGGCAGGTCGTGGATGAGGAGCGGAGCGACGATCCCATCCAGGTGCTCGGCGGCTTCGCCGCGCACGGTGATGGCGACCTGCTCGTAGCAGACGCGCTCGCCGCGTCCATCGGCCGGATGACAGTGGGCGCTCACGGAGGCGTCGAGCGCGGGACCGTCGGAGTCGGGGTCGGCCACCAGCACGATCGCCCGGGAGGGGTGACGGTAGCCGAGGCCGCCCATGGTTCCCAACACGCGCCCCGCCGCATCGGAGTCGGGGACGGTCACGATCAGGTTGAGGACCGATGCGCGGGCGTGCGGGAGCCCCTTCTCGGTCACGACGTCGCCGTCGCCGGCCCCGCTGCTCCAGAGCCGCGCCAGGTGCCCCTCCACGAAGCCGACGCTGGTGTCCTCCGCGCTCCAGACGGGAGCCACCCGCGTCTCCTCCTCGCCGAACTCCATCAGCCGCCGATGGAGGGCGAGCTCGCGCCCCGGCCGACCGTCGCCGCGACGGATTCCCGCCTCATGTAGGCTCACGGGCGGCGCCAGGTGCGGCCATCGGTCGAGAGCAGCTCGTCCGCCGCCGGCGGGCCCCAGGTTCCCGCGCCGTAGAAGTGGACCGGCCCGCCGGTCTCCGACTCCCAGGCCTGGCGGATCGGATCCACGATGGCCCACGCCCGTTCGACCTCGTCGCCGCGTGCGAAGAGGGAGGCATCGCCGATCATCGCGTCGAGGAGCAGGGTCTCGTAGGCATCGGGCGAGTCGACGGCGAAGCTGGAGCCGTAGCGGAAGTCCATGTTGACGTTGCGGATCTGCATCCCCTGGCCGGGCACCTTGGCGCCGAAGCGCAGCAGGATGCCCTCGTCGGGCTGGATGCGGATGGCCAGGATGTTCGGGTCGATCAGCGCTGCTCCCGCGCGCTCGAAGAGCGTGAGTGGCGGGCTCTTGAACTGGACCGATACCTCCGTCACGCGCGTCGGCAGCGCCTTGCCGGTCCGCAGGTAGATGGGCACGCCCGCCCACCGCCACGACTCGATCCCAAGCTTCAGGGCAACGTACGTCTCCGTGTCCGAATCGGGCGCGACCTCCGGCTCGTCCCGGTAGGCGCTCACCTTGTGACCCTCCACCCAGCCGGACACGTACTGTCCGCGCACGGTGTGCGTGGCCACGTCGTGGGGCGACATCGGCTTGATGGCGCGCAGCACCTTGAGCTTCTCGTCGCGCAGGTCCGACGCACGGAACTCGACCGGCGGCTCCATGGCGAAGACCGCCAGCAGCTGCAGCGCGTGGTTCTGCACGATGTCGCGCAGTGCGCCGATCTCGTCGTAGAACTCGCCGCGCCCCTCCACGCCCACCGTCTCGGCGATGGTCAGCTGCACCGAATCGATGTAGCGCCGGTTCCAGATCGGTTCGAAGAGCCCGTTCCCGAACCGGAAGACCGAGAGGTTCTGGACCGTCTCCTTGCCCAGGTAGTGGTCGATGCGGTAGATCTGCTCCTCGTCGAAGAAGCGGGTCAGCTCACGGTTGAGCTTGATGGCGCTCGGCTGGTCGAAGCCGAACGGCTTCTCGACGATGACGCGCGACCAGCCCCGGCGTCGGCTGCCGTTGTGATCGCTCGACTCCGCCAGCCCCGCCTCGTCCATCCGCCGCGCGATCTCGGGGTAGAGCGACGGCGGCACGGCGAGGTAGAAGAGGCGGTTGCCCGAGGTCCCTCGGTCACGGTCGATACGCTCGAGCAGCTTGCTCAGCTCGATCCATGCGGCGGGGTCGTCGAAGTCGCCACGGTGGTAGTGCACGCCGCGACCGAATGAGTCCCAGATGGAATCCTTGATCGGCCGGTTGCGGCTGAAGCGGTTCACCCCCTCGCGCAGGTGATCACGGAAGGCGTCGTCGGAGAGGTCGCGACGAGCGAAGCCGACCACCGTGAACTCCGGTGGCAGGAAACCGCCGAGCAGCAGGTTGTAGAGGGCGGGCGCCAGCTTGCGCTCGGTCAGGTCCCCGGTGGCGCCGCAGATGACCATGGTGCAGGGCGTCGGCATGCGCTCCAGGCGCAGCCCTTCGCGCAGCGGGTTGGGGGCCGCCGCACCCTGGGTGACGCGGAGCGCCTCGCCAATGCTCGTCGGCGCGCTCATCGGCCTAGCTCGACTCGTCCCCGGCCACCGCCTTGACGGCGTGTCCGCCGAACTCGTTGCGCAGCGCAGCGAGGACCTTGTCGGCGTAGCTGTCGGGCTCGCGACGGCTGCGGAAGCGCTGGATCAGCGCCAGCGTGATGATCGGAGCCGGGACGTCGTGGTCGATCGCATCGAAGACGGTCCAGCGCCCCTCGCCCGAATCGTTGACCCAGCCCCGGATGTTCGACAGCTCGTTTCCTTCCTTCTCGAAGGCGTCGCCCGCCAGCTCCAGCAGCCATGAGCGAATGACCGAGCCGTTCTGCCACATCCGGGCGATGGGGGCAAGGTCCAGCTCGTAGTCCGAGGCGTTCAGGATGTCGAATCCCTCGGCATAGGCCTGCATCACGCCGTACTCGATCCCGTTGTGGACCATCTTCACGTAGTGGCCCGCGCCGGCCGGTCCGCAGTAGAGGTAGCCGCCCTCCGGGGCGAGGGTCTTCACCGCCGGTTCGAAGCGATCGAACACCGTTCGCTTCCCCCCCAGCATGGCGCAGAAGCCGACCTGCAGGCCCCAGACGCCGCCCGAGACACCCATGTCGAGCCACTCCAGGCCCCGAGCCTCGACCTCTTCGGCGTGCCTGCGCGACTCGTGGAAGTTGGAGTTGCCCGCGTCCACGATCACGTCCCCGGGCGAGAGGATGCCGGCGAGCTGCTCGATCATGTCTTCGGTTGGCTTCCCGGCCGGGACGCTGATGATCACGTGGCGTGGCGCGCTCAGCTGCTGGGCGAGCTGCTCGATCGGCTCGGCCACGCCGATGCGACCCTCGTTCTCCGGCTCGGCGGCGAGCTCGCGCGCCACGGACTCGGTTCGGTTCCAGGCCACCACGTCGTGGTCGCCGCGCGCCAGCCGGCGAGCCATTCCCGCCCCCATGCGCCCCAACCCCGCGATCCCGATCTGCATCTTGGCTGCGCCTCCTTCAGGCCTTCTTGCTTCTTCTGTCAGCTTGCCGCGCCGTGGGGCAACATCTCTGCCAGCCACCGCCCCAGCTGGTCGTTGACGCGGTCGGCATCGGCGAAGTGGAGCCGCAGTGCGCGGCGACCGCGTCGCTGCAGCGACTGCAGGTCACCCAGCGCCTGGGCCGCCACCAGCGTCCCGAATGACTCCTCCCAGCCGGGGATCGGCATGTCGCGCCGGGGCTCCGCGGTGAGCTGCAGGAAGACGCCCGACGCTGGGCCGCCCTTGTGCAGCTGCCCGGTGGAATGCAGGAAGCGCGGCCCGAAGCCCAGGGTGGTTGCCACCCCCAGCGACTCGCCGATACGTCCACGCAGCGCCTGCAACGCCGACTCGGTCGCCGCATCCTGGGGCAGGTAGGCGAGGATGGCGAAGTAGTCGTCCGGCTGGACGCCGTCGAGGAGCGCGCGCAGCGCACCATCGACGGTCACCGGGTCGTCCCCGAGTGCCGCCGCATCGGCGTACGCGGCGACGCCCTCGGAGGCAACGATGGGCGCGGGTGCCGGTAGCGAGCCCTGGGCTCGGTACGCGTCCAGCAGCGCCTTCGTGGCGTCCTTGCTCTCCTGCACGTTCGGCTGGTCGAATGGGTCGATCTCCAGCACGATCCCCGCCGCGGCGGTCGCCACCTCCCAGCGCACGAACTCGCCACCGACCTCCGTGGGGCTGCCGATCTCCAGGCGGGTCACCGGGTGGCCGCGGGCCTGCAGCGCGTCGCCGAGTCGTTCGAGCTTCGGATCTCGTTCGGACGCCAGCGTCATGATCACGAAGCAGCGATCATCGCCGTAGGCCGGCGCCGGGCGGAGTGCCTCGCCAACGACCGGCACGATGCCCGTGCCCGCCTTGCCCGTGCTCTCCGCCACCAGCTGCTCGGCCCAGTCGCCGAAGCTGGCGAGGCGCGGCGAGGTCAGGATGGTCAGCTTGTCGCGCCCAGCCACGGCCGCCTCCGCCAGCATCGCGCCGAGGCGCAGGCCCGGGTTCTCCGCGGGGGGGCGGCGACAGGCGTCGGCCATCGCCACCGCGCTGCCGAGGAGGGCCTCCAGGTCGACGCCGTGCAGGGCGGCGGGCACGAGGCCGAAGACCGAGAGCGCCGAGTAGCGCCCTCCGACCGACGGGACGCCCTCGACGATGCCGCGGAACTCCTGGGCGCGGGCAACCTGGGCCAGTGACGAGCCAGGATCGGTGATCGCGATGAAGTCGAGGGCGGGAGCGAAGGCGGCCATGGCAGCATGGAAGGCGTTCGGCTCGGTGGTCGAGCCGGACTTGCTGCTGACGCAGAAGACCGTGCGCTCCCCCTCGGCCCAGGCTCGGAAGCCGCGCACCACGTCGGGGTGGGTGGAGTCGAGGATGCGCAGCTCCAACCCGTCGCTGTCACGCGGTGGCGCCCCCAGCGGCCCACCGAAGACGCGGCTGAACAGTTCCGGCGCCAGGCTCGACCCCCCCATGCCCAGGACCGCAGCCCGGCGGTAGCCGTCCGCCCGGACGCCACGGGCCAGGTGGCGAAGCTCGGCGATGCGGTCGTAGCCGTCGTACGGGAGCGAGAGCCAGCCGAGCCACGAGGCGACCTCGTCCGCCGGCTTGCCCGAGCTCGCCCACAGGCTGCCGTCGCGATCCCAGAGCCGCTCGGCGACGCGCTCCGTCTCCCAGCGGGTGAGTCGCTCGCCGATCGCCAGCTCGAGCGGCGGCGAGGTCATGCCGGCGCGAGGGCCTTGCGCTTGCCGTCGATCGTCTCGATCAGGTCGTCGAACGACTTGGCGAAGGCGGTAACGCCCTCGTCGGTCAGCTCGTCAGTGACCTTCCGCATGCTCACGCCCAGCTGCTCGAGCTGCTCGAGCGTCGCCGCCGCCGCGTCCGTCTCCGCATCGAGCGTTCGCTCCACGCTGCCGTGGTCCAGGAACGCCTCGATGGTCTCGGTCGGCATGGTGTTCACCGTCTGGGGACCGATGAGCTCGTCCACGTAGAGCACGTCGGGATACGCCGGGTTCTTGGTAGAGGTGCTGGCCCAGAGACAGCGCTGGACGCGGGCTCCGGCGGCGCGCAGGTCGGCGAACTCGTCCCCGCCGAAGATCTCGTCGAAGGCGCGGTAGGCCATCTTCGCGTTCGCGACGGCGGCACGTCCGCGCAGTGCCATCGCTTCGTCGCTGCCGATCGCCTCGAGCCGCTTGTCGACCTTGGTGTCCACGCGACTGACGAAGAAGCTTGCGACCGATGCCACCTTCGACACGTCGCCGCCGTCCCGGTGACGACGTCGCAGCCCGGCGATGTAGGCGCGGGCAACGTCGCGGTAGACGTCGACGCTGAACATCAGGGTGACGTTGACGTTGATCCCATCGGCGATCGCGGCCTCGATGGCCGGGAGGCCGGCGGGCGTCGCCGGGATCTTGATGAAGACGTTGGGACGCGAGAGGCGGCCCCACAGGTGGCGTGCGCGATCCAGTGTCGCCTGCGTGTCGTTGGCCAGATCCGGCTCGACCTCGATCGAGACGAAGCCGTCAGCGCCCTCATCGGCGTCGTAGATGCTTCGCAGCACGTCGGCGGCGTCGCCCACGTCCCCCACCGCGATCTCCTCGTAGATCGCCTGGTTGCCGTTCCCGGCCTCCAGCTCGCGCCTGACGAGGGCGTCGTACTGGCCGGTCGCGACCGCCTTGGCGAAGATGGTCGGGTTGCTGGTCAGCCCCCGAATGCCATCCTGGGCCAACTGGGCGAGGCGCCCGGACTCGATCAGGTCACGGTCGATGAAGTCAATCCACGGACTCTGGTCCTGCTCGGCGTGCAGCCGCTGCAGCGTGTTCACTCGGTTCCTCCTCAGGTTGTGTCGCGCTCAGCTCCGGGCGCCGGCGGTTGCGCTTGCACCCACCAGGTCCCGCGCCGCGGCTGCGATGTGTTCGGCGTCGATCCCCGCGGCCGCGAGCTGCTCCTCCGGGGTGGCGGAGCCCGGCATGATCTCGACGGCGAGCTTCCGGATGACCGGATGCTCCCGCTCGGCCGCGAAGACCTCCAGGACGGCATCGCCCAGGCCGCCCTCCGGGAAGTGATCCTCGACCGTCACGATCACGCCGGTGGCACGACCGGCGGCACGCAGTGCCTCGGCATCGATGGGCTTCACCGAGTACAGGTCGATGACGCGCGCCGTGATGCCGTCGCGGGCCAGCAGGTCCGCGGCCTTGAGCGCCTCGTGCAGGGTGATGCCGGCTCCGACCAGGGTCACCTGGTCGGCATCGGTCTGTCGCAGGGTTCGACTGCCACCGATGCTGAACTCCTCGTCTGGCCCGTACAGGACCGGCGTCTTCTCGCGGGTGGTACGCATGAAGACGATCCCCTTGCGATCCGCCATCTGCGCCACCAGCCGCGCGGCCTGGTTGGCATCCGACGGATACAGGATGGTGCTGTCGTGGACGGCTCGCAGCGAGGCGATGTCCTCCAGCGCCATCTGCGATGGGCCATCCTCGCCGATGCTGACGCCGGCGTGCGAGCCGACCAGCCGGATGTCGGCACGGCTCACCGCCGCCATGCGCACGAAGTCGTACGCGCGCGAGAGGAAGGCGGCGAAGGTCGCGGCATACGGACGCCAGCCGCGGACCTGGAAGCCGACCGCATAGGAGACGAGCATCTGCTCGGCGATGTAGGCCTGCACGAACCGATCGGGGTGCGCGTTGGCGAATTCCTCCGAGTGCGTCGAATTGCCGACCTCGCCATCGATGGCGACCACGTCGCCGCGGGCGTTGCCGAGGGCCACCAGGGCGTCACCGTACGCCTTGCGCGTGGCGACCTTGGTGCCGACCTCGTACGCCGGCAGGTTCAGGCTGCCACCGGCCTCGAACCGGTGCGGCTGCTCCGAACCCTGCGGCTTGCCGACCTCGATCGAGAGGTCGCGCCGTCCGCCCAGCTCGGCAATCGCCGCCTCCTCGTCGGGCACTGGCTTGCCGTGCGCACCGTTCTGGTTGGCGACCGAGCTGACGCCGTGCCCCTTCTCGGTTCGCGCCACGATGACGCTCGGCTTCCCGGCTGTCTGACGTGCCTCCTCGTAGGCCGCGTCGACCGCCGTCACGTCGTGGCCGTCGACCTCGATGGCGTGCCAGCCGAAGGCACGCGCCCGCTGCGCGTACGCGTCGAGGTCCCAGCCGTGCATCGTCTCGCCGGTCTGGCCAAGGCGGTTCACGTCGATGATCGCCGTCAGGTTGTCCAGGCCGTGGAAGCCGGCGGCTTCGAACGCCTCCCACATGGAGCCCTCGGCCATCTCCGAGTCGCCGCACAGGCACCAGACGTGGTACGGAAGCCGATCCAGGAACCGGCCGGCGTACGCCACGCCGACCGAGATCGGGAGGCCCTGTCCCAGCGACCCGGTGGCGACGTCGACCCATGGCAGGACCGGTGTCGGATGGCCCTCGATGCGGCTGCCCAGCTGGCGAAAGGTGAGCATCTCGTCGTCGGTGATCGCGCCCGCCGCCCGGTACATGGCGTAGAGGAGCGGTGACGCGTGCCCCTTGCTGAAGATCAGGTGGTCGTTCCGCGGATCGTCCGGCTGGCCGAAGTCATAGCGCAGATGCTTCGCCAGCAGCACGGCCATCAGGTCCGCGGCTGACATGGAGGAGGTTGGATGTCCGGATCCCGCCGCCGAGCTGGATCGGACCGAATCGACGCGCAGCTGCTGCCCGAGCTCACGCCACAGTTCGTGGTCGTTCATGTCACCTGCCGAATGCGCAATTTTCTTGCCTGTCTGTACCCGACCATGATACGGGCCAGGCCACGTCCGGTCGCCCGGCGACCAGGCAGGCGCCGCAGGGCGACGTCGCGCTCTCGCGGCCGGCGTTCACGCAGCAGAAGAGGCGGCCCCTCGCGGGAGGCCGCCTCTCGAGCAGCTATGGCACGTGCCGAGCGGGTCTAGCCGCGCATCAGGCGGAAGCAGTCGCTGCAGTAGACCGGCCGAGCACCGGTCGGACGGAACGGGACCTGGGTGTCCTTCCCGCAGCGTGCGCAGACGGCGTCGAACATCTCGCGCGGGCCGCGGCTGTAGCCGCCGCCGGACGAGTAGCCCCCTCCGTTGCCGTAACTGCTGGCGCCACCGCCGCCACCACCGCCGCCGGTGGCACGTCGCTGCGCCCGGCAGGCGGGGCAGCGCTTGGGCGCAGAGGTGAACCCCTTCTGCGCGAAGAATTCCTGCTCCGAAGCGGAGAAGACGAAGTCGATCCCGCAGTCAGAACAGGTAAGCACCTGATCGGTGTAGGCCACGAAGGACCCCTCCTAGAAATGTGGTTACCACGTCGGGCTTTCGTCGCCTCGGGTTCGACGCCGGCCACGGGTCTTGCCGCTACCCCGTGAGCCGACGCTTGGACGTGGTGGGAGGGGAGTGGAAGTCTGCTGGCACCGCACCTGAAGGCGGCCCGACGCCCGCGAGTATACGCAACTCACGCTCGGACGCAAGAGTCCTTCGGGGGTAGGATCGGTCGCATGCTGCTGGTACTCGGGATCCTGCTCGGTCTCGCCGGCGCCGTCTGGCTGGCCCAGGGTCTGGACCTGCCGTTCGCGCCCGGAAGCTTCATGACCGCCGACCCGCTCTGGATCGTCATCGGCGGCGCCGCGCTCGGGGTGGGCCTCGTGCTGGTGATCCGGGACCTCCGCGTTCGGCTCGGGCAGCCGAGCTCGCCCGAGGAGGACTAGGCCAGCTCCGCCCCCGCGGCGGCCATCTCCGCCAGGGCGCGCTCGCCGTCCTGCGGCTGCAGGTTGACGGCGGCCACCCCGTCGGCCGGAACGCTGGCCGCGAAGCCGAGGTGCAGGGCGTCGAGGACGGTCGCCTTGACGCAGTAGTCGGTGGCGAGCCCGCAGACGACCACGCGCTCGATGCCGCGCTCGCGGAGCAGCGCCTCCAGCTCCGTCGGGATCTCCTCGCCGGTGCGCGGGTCGCGCATCGTGAAGCCGGAGTAGCCGTCCTCGCCGGCGCTCCCCTTGCGAACCGAGTCGCCGGCGACCACCAGTGCCGGATGCAGGTCCGCGCCCCAGGTGCCGGCGACGCAGTGGACCGGCCAGATCCCACCGTCCTTCGCAAAGTGCGGCGTGGCGGCGGGATGCCAGTCCTGGGTGTAGACCACGAGGGAACCGGCCGCGACTGCTCGGGCGACCTCGCGGTTCACCGCCTGCACGACCCCGTCGGCACCCGAGACCGCCAGGCTGCCGGCCGGGTCGGCGAAGTCGTTCTGGACGTCGACCACCACCAGGGCGGTCTTCGCGTCGAAGGCGATCATGGAGCGATGATAGGCGAGCTCTGCGGTTGCGCCCATGCGGCACCGGTATAGGATTGGCCTGGATGGATCGCCTGCGCGCCCTGCTACGACTCGCGATCGCTCCTGGCCTGGCAGCCATCATCCTCACCGGATGCGCACCCGAGCCCGCCACGTCGCAAGGGGCTCAGGTGAAGATGCTGTACGACATCTTCCTGGTCGTGGCCGCGGTGGTGTTCGTCATCGTCGCCGGCCTCATCGGCTGGAGCATCGTGCGCTACCGCGCCCGCGACGACGGCCGCGAAGCCTCCACCAACCACGAGAACATTCCGCTCGAGCTGGTCTGGTGGGCGATCCCCACCCTCCTGGTGATCATCCTCTTCATCCTGACCGCGCAGGTCCTCGCCAGCGTCGACGAGCGGACCGACGATCCGGCCGTGACCGTCGACGTCACCGGCTTCCAGTGGCAGTGGCAGTTCGCCTACGAGGGGAGCGACGTGGTGGTCACCGGTCTCCCCGGCGAGCCGCCCGTGGCGGTCCTCCCCGTGGGGGAGCGGATCGCCTTCAACCTGGATTCGCCCGACGTCATCCACAGCTTCTGGGTGCCCCACTTCCTGCTCAAGCGCGACGTCCTCCCGGGCAGGACCAACCGGATCGAGCTGACGATCGACGAGGAGGGGACGTACGCGGGCCTCTGCGGTGAGTTCTGCGGCCTTCTCCACAACGAGATGCGCTTCACCGTCGAAGCCGTCTCGGCAAGTGCCTTCGAGCAGTGGCTCGCATCTGGCGGCGGTGAGGCACCATGACCACCGCCGTCCGCGAGCACGATGGCACCGTGGCGCACCCCGGCCGCCCGCGCCTGGTCGATTACCTGACCACGGTCGACCACAAGAAGATCGGCGTCATGTACCTGGTCACTTCGATCGCCTTCCTGCTGGTGGGCGGTCTGCTGGCCCTGGTGATCCGCGCCGAACTCGCCTTCCCGGAGCTGCAGTTCGTGGACGAGGCGCTCTACAACCAGCTCTTCACCATGCACGGCACCGGCATGATCTTCTTCGCCATCGTGCCGCTCGGCATCGGCTTCGCGAACTACCTGCTGCCGCTGCAGATCGGCGCACCGGACGTGGCCTTCCCGCGCCTCAACGCCCTCACCTACTGGCTCTACCTGGGCGGTGGGCTGGTCGCCTTCTCCGGCTTCGCGACGGCCGGTGGGGCCGCCGCCTTTGGCTGGACCGGCTACGTGCCCCTCTCGGGCGCCACCTACTCGCCGGGCGCCGGCTCGAACCTCTGGATCATGGGGCTGATCATGTCCGGGACCTCCGGGATCCTGGGCGCGGTCAACTTCATCGCCACCGTCTTCACCATGCGGGCGCGCGGGATGGGCATGTTCCGGCTCTCGATCTTCACCTGGAACATCCTGGTCGTCAGCCTGCTGATCATCCTCACCTTCCCGGTCCTGACCAGCGCGCTGGTGATGCTCTTCCTGGACCGGACCCTGGGAGCCGGCTTCTTCGACCCCGCCATGGGCGGGAGCACGATCCTGTGGCAGCACCTCTTCTGGTTCTTCGGCCACCCGGAGGTCTACATCATGGCGCTGCCCTTCTTCGGCATCGTGAGCGAGATCGTGCCGGTCTTCAGCGGCAAGCGGATCTTCGGCTACCGCGCGCTCGTGTTCGCCACCATCCTCATCGGCGCGCTCTCGTTCAGCGTCTGGGCGCACCACATGTTCACCACCGGCGCGGTGAGCAACCTCTTCTTCGGCGCGACCTCGTTCGCCATCGCGGTCCCGACCGGCGTCAAGTTCTTCACCTGGATCGCCACCATGTGGCGCGGGCGGATCCGCATCACGCTGCCGATGCTCTTCATCTTCGGCTTTCTCTTCCAGTTCCTGATCGGCGGCATCACCGGCGTGTTCCTGGCCTCGCCCCCGATCGACTACCAGGTGCAGGACAGCTACTACGTGGTGGCCCACATGCACTACGTCCTGTTCGGTGGGTCGGCCTTCGCGGCGTTCGGGGCGTTCTACTTCTGGATCCCGAAGATGAGCGGCAGGATGCTCGGCGAGGGCCTCGGCCGGCTCCACTTCTGGCTGCTCGCCATCGGGTTCAACCTGACCTTCTTCCCGATGCACATCCTCGGCATCGAGGGCATGGCGCGCCGGGTGGCGGACTATCCGGATGAGCCAGGCTGGACGCTGCTCAACGTCCTGGCCAGCGCCGGCTCGGTCGTGATCGCGGCGGCCGTCCTGATCTTCGCCTGGAACGTCATCAGCTCGGTCTGGCTGCGCCGCGGGCGCCCCGCCGGCGACGATCCGTGGGGCGGCTACTCGCTGGAGTGGGCGACCAGCTCGCCTCCGCCGCATCACAACTTCCACAGCCTGCCGCGCATCCGCTCCGAGCGGCCGGCGTGGGACGCTCGGCAGGCGGCCCAGGCCAGCGCAGGTGCCTCACAGGAGCGGCGTCATGGCTGAGGAGCTCCGCTTCTTCCTGCGCACCGCGCTCTACTCGGCGGTGGTGGCGGTCATCTACTGGTTCGCCAGCTACGACCGGTTCCGGGACGCGTACGACTGGGTCGGGACGGCGCTGCTGGTCGCCACCGTGCTGGCGGCCGGGGCGGTCGCCGCGCTGATGGGCGTCTTCGCCCGGCGGGCGCTGCAGGGAGCACCGGGACCAACGCTCGGCGTGATCGGGCGCTGGCTGCTGCTCACCGATCCGGGCGGCGAGGCGGACGACGAGCCGCTGGCGACCGGTCTCGACCCGCTGCCACGTTCCTCGGTCTGGCCGCTCGTGGCGGGACTGGCAGCGACGCTCATCGGCCTTGGGCTGGTCTTCGGGCCCTGGCTGACGCTTCCGGGGCTCACGCTCCTGGGCTGGACGGCCTGGAGCTGGGTCACCCAGCTCCAGGCGCCTCGCTAGGCTCAGTGCATCGCGGCAATCGGCCGCGCTGTCTCTGATCCCTCTGCCCCGGGCGCGGCAGATCGCTCCCCGACCTCGTGGCTGAGCGGCAGCTCGGGGAGGCCCACCACCACGACCACGGCGGCGATCGCGGCCGCGGCCACGCCGAACCAGAGGGCTGAGTCGAGCGCCAGGCTGAACGCCTGGTGGATGCCCTGCACCATCTGGCCGATGAACGGCTCGATGGCCGCCCGGAACTGTTCGGGCACCTGGGAGAGGATCTGCTGTCCCAGGTCCACGCCCACGGCCGTCGCCTCGTTGCCGCTCGACGCCGGAGAGCTCGCGAAGGCGTCGACGATCTGCTGCGGCACCCCGTTCTTCGACAGCTGCGCCGGAATCTCGCGGGCCAGCGTACTGCCGAACACGGTGCCGGCGATCGCCAGGCCGATCGAGCCGCCGATCTGGCGGAAGAAGGTCAGGGCGCTGGTGGCGACACCCATCTCGCGGAACGGCACAGCGTTCTGGACCACGATGGTGAAGACCGCCATGGTCGGACCAATGCCGAGTCCCATGATCGCAAGCCACAGCCAGACGGTCGTGACCTGCGTGTCGGCTCGCAGGTTCGTGAGCAGCAGGAGGCCGATGGTGGCGATCACCAGGCCGATGACCAGCAGCCACTTATAGCGGCCGGTGCGGCTCACCAGCTGCCCGGAGCCGATGGAGCCGACCATCAGGCCGGCCATCATCGGCAGGATCTGGTATCCCGACTCGGTCGCCGAGGATCCGAGGACGAACTGGAACCAGCGCGGCACGAAGATGATCCCGCCGAAGAAGCCGAAGCTGATCAGCGCCGTCGCCGTGACCGAGGCGGTGAAGGTTCGGTTGCGGAAGAGGCTCAGGTGCAGGATGGGGTCCTTCGCCCGCGACTCGACCCAGACGAAGACGGCCAGCAGCGCGAAGCCGACCAGGATCAGGCCGCCGACGCCGGGATCGGTCCAGTCGCCCGACTGCTTGTTGGTGAGGCCCAGCATGATGGGTGCGATGGCGCCTGCGAAGACCGCGGCGCCGGCGTAGTCGATCGAGACGACGCGCTCCGGATGGCGGATCGGCGGCAGCAGGCGCCAGATGACGGCCAGCGCGACGCCGCCAACCGGAACGTTGACGAAGAAGACCCAGTGCCAGCTGATGTTGTCGGTGAGGAAGCCACCGAGCGCCGGCCCGACCAGCATCGCCACCGCGAAGACGGCACCGAAGAGCCCCTGGTAGCGGCCGCGCTCCCGGGGGCTGAAGAGGTCGCCGATGACGGCCAGCGAGATCGGGAAGAGCGCGCCGGCGCCGAGGCCCTGGATGCCGCGGAAGAGCACCAGCTGCCACATCGTCTGGCTCAGCCCGGAGAGGACCGAGCCGAGCAGGAACAGGCCGATGCCGATCATCAGCAGCGGCCGGCGACCGAACTGGTCGGAGAGCTTGCCGTAGAGCGGACCGGTGATGGTGCTGGTCAGCAGGTAGACGGTGACGACCCAGGTGTACAGCTCGTTGCCGTGCAGGTCGGTGAGGATGCGGGGCAGCGCGGTCCCGACGATCGTCTGGTCGAGCGCAGCCAGGAAGAGGCCGAGCAGCACGGCGCCGAGGATCTCCATCCTCGCCCGGTGGTCGATCTGAATGGGGGCGCCGCCCGGATCGGCGGCGGCGGCCGGAGTGGCCTGGGTCATGCGGTGACTCCTTGCTCGTCAAGGCGCTCGAAGGCGGCGCGCAGGATGCGAATGGATTCGAGGAGCTGGGCGGCTTCCTCGCTGGTGAGGTTGGCGAGGGCGGCGACGATTCGCTTGCGCCGTGCGGCCTGCAGGCCGCTGAGCTCCTTGGCGCCCGCGCGAGTGAGGCTCACGTTGACGACGCGGCGGTCGTGATCGTCGTGCTGCCGCTGGACGAGGCCGCGCTCCTCCATCCGGCCGACCACGCCGGACGCGGCCGGCAGGCTTGAACCGATGAGCTCTGCGACGCGGGTCATGGGCATCGCCCCGTGTCCCTCGATCTTGGTCATCAGGAAGAGGTGCGCCATGCTGATCTGCCGCTCGTGGCAGCGGTGGGCGAAGGTCGCCCGCTCGCCGGCCATCAGCGGACCGAACTCGTCGGCGACCCGGGCCGCCAGATCCGGATCGGGACCACTGATTCGCGGACCACGAATAGTTTTCACCATGTGAATCATTCTATTGGCGCTAACTGTCGTGTCAAGCGAGGCGCGTGGCGCTATCGTCCGTGGGCAATCGGCCGCACGACGAGGCGCACATGACCGAACAGCTCATCGCCGACCTGCTGGAGATGCTGACCGCCATGCGCGCAGCCGAGCGCGATATCTTCGGCGCGCTCCCCGCGGAGGCTCGCGAGCGACCAATCCGTGAAGACGACTGGTCGCCGAAGGACCACCTCGCGCACCTATCGGCCTGGAAGGGCCGCCAGGCCGACCGCCTGGCCGCCGCACGCACCGGTGCCGAGCTGGAGGAGTGGCAGGGCGAGGACGACGAGATCAACGCCCGGTTGCAGGCGGAGCGCGCAGCGTGGAGCTGGGAACAGACCGTGGCCGACGCGGATGCCTCCCATGAGCGCCTGGCCGCCGAGATCCGCGCCATCAACCCCGATCTGCTGCGTGAGGGAGACGGACTGGTGGACGGGACCTACGGCAACGGCGTCTTCCACGCGCAGCAGCACTTCAGCTGGCTGCAGGCGGCGGATATCGGCCTCGACGAGGGGCGGGTCATGGCGTTCGCCGAGGAGATCGAGCAGCTGGTGCGGCGCGCTTCGCTTCCCGATCGGGACCGTGGCACCGCGATCTACAACACGGCCTGCTTCCAGTCGCTGGCCGGCCGCGACGACCGAGCCCGCCCGCTGCTGCGCGAGGCCTTCGCCCTGCGCCCCGAGCTGCTCGATTGGGCACGCCAGGACAGCGACCTGGAGACCCTCGGCGGTGAGCTCGACGGGCTGGCCGCGACCTAGGACAGCCGCTCAGTAGAGTCCCGGAACGAAGCGCTGCGTCCGACGCCGGTATGCCGCGTACCCTGGATGGTGCGCCAGGAGCCAGACCTCCTCGCGCCGCGACTTCAGGTCGAGCCACGCCGCCAGGATGAGCGCCACCACCAGCGCCGCGGGGCTGCCCACGAAGAACGCCCAGCCGACCCCCAGCCCGATGACGCCCGCGTAGATCGGGTGGCGGACGCGGCGGTAGATGCCATGCTCGACCAGCGTGGCGTCCGCCACCGGCGCGGGCACGGCCGTCAGGTTGGACCCGAGGTCGTCGATACCGCGGTAGACGAGCCACCCGGCCACGAGCAGCAGCGCGCCGCCGAGGGAGAGCGTGGCCCACCCGAAGGGATGCACCGGGGGCAGCGTCGCGAAGGCGGGGTAGCTGACGATGCCCTCGCCGAAGATGAGGACCATCTGCCCCGCCACCCAGCCCTCGCCGCGCGGCCCGAGCGATGGCAGGTGCGACCCGATCTCGCCGTCAGTCGTCGGTGGTCTCCTCGTACCCGCCTCCCGGCGTTCGCACCAGGACGACGGGCCTGCGCGGATCGGGCGCCTCGGTTCGCGCCTGCAGCTCCCGGCAGACGCGGTAGGTGATCGCGAAGCCGATCAAGGGCACCACGAAGAAGCCGACGCGCAGGACGTTGGTCATGGCCTCCAGCGGGACGTCGAAGACCAGCGCGATCACGTCGTTGCCGCCGGCGACGGTCAGGACCACGAAGACGAGCAGCCCGGCCACGCCGACCGCCGCGCGCAGCGGGTTGTCGTACGGGCGGTCGAGGATCTGATGCTCCTCGTGATCGCCGGTGATGCGCGGCTCGATGAATGGCCACAGCGTCATCACGCCGAAGGCGATGCCCGGGATGACGACCCCCGGAATGAAGACGGTGGGGACGGTGACGCCGAGCACGGTGAACTCGATCGGCGGAAAGAGGCGCAGCGCGCCGTCCAGCCAGCCGACGTACCAGTCGGGCTGCGCGGGCGCGCTGACCGTGGTCGCGTCGTACGGACCGTAGCTCCAGACCGGGTTGACCTGCACCAGTCCGCCCATGAGGGCCAGGATCGCGGCGGTCAGGAACATGAGGCCGGTCGACTTGAAGACCTGTGACGGCCAGAAGGGACGCCCGACCACGCTGTGCTCCGTGGCTCCCGGCACGTCGAAGTTGGAGTGCTTCTGGCGCCACAGGATGGCGAGGTGGGTCAGCACCCCGCCGATGAGCAGGGCGGGCAGCAGCATCACGTGGAAGACGAAGAGGCGGCTGATGATCGTCGCGGTCGGAAACTCGCCTCCGAAGACGAGGAAGGCCAGGTATGGACCAATGAACGGGATGCCGAGCACCACGCTGTAGATGACCCGCAGCCCGGTCCCCGAGAGCAGGTCGTCCGGCAGCGAGTAGCCGGTGATGCCCATCGCCAGCGCCATCACCAGCAGGCCGATGCCGACCAGCCAGTTGATCTCGCGCGGCTTGCGGAAGGCACCGGTGAAGAAGATGCGCAGGATGTGCATGGTGATGGCAGCCACGAAGACCAGCGCGGCCCAGTGGTGGATCTGGCGCATCACCAGGCCCGCCTTGACGTCGAAGGAGAGGTCCAGGACCGATGCATAGGCGCGCGACACCTCCTGCCCCACCAGCGGCCGGTAGCTGCCCTGGTAGGTGACCAGCTGAGCGTCGGGCACGTAGAAGAGCGTCAGGAAGACGCCGGTCAGCACCAGCACCACCAGGCAGAAGAGGGCGACTTCGCCGAGCAGGAACGACCAGTGGTCCGGGAAGATCTTGCGCAGCCCGGTCCTCGCCCACGACGCCATGCCCAACCGCTCGTCGACCCAGGTCAGCATCTAGCCCTCCCCCGCTCCATCGCTGTCTTCGCCGTGGGTCAGGTTCCAGAACGAGGGGCCGGCCGGCGACTCGTAGTCCCCGGTGGCGACCAGGTAGCCGTCGGCATCGACGTCGAGGGGCAGCTGCGGCAACGGGCGGGCGGCGGGACCGAAGATGGGGACCGCGCCGCGGGTCACGTCGAAGGTTGATTGGTGGCAGGGGCAGATGAGGACCTGGTCCTGGGCGCGGTAGAGGCCGACCGGACAGCCGGCGTGCGTGCAGACCTTCGAGTAGGCGACGTGGCCCTCCGGCGCCCAGCCGTCCCGGCCCGCGGGCAGCTGCAGGTCAGAGGGCCGCAGCCGGATCAGCATCGTCTGGCTATCGGCACGTCCCACCTCATTCTCGGGGAAGACGGTGCGAACACCCTGGACCGCCAGGTCATCGAGCCGGAGAGGATTGCCGTCGCCGTCTACCAGCCGCACGCCTCGCCGCCAGCCGGTCTCGAAGAGGGCGCGTCCCGGCTGCGGACCCAGGGAGAAGGCGGGCAGCGCGAGCGCCGCCGCGAGCAACGCACCGGTACCGGCCAGCAGCCGCACCAGGAATCGGCGCCTGCTGATCTCCTCCATGTCGAGCGCCGCACCGACCGCCTGGCGTTCAGCCGGTGGAGATGCGAGCTCGTGGCGCTGCTCGCTCTCGAGCGGACCGTGCAGCAGCCCGATCGCCCACGCCACGATCCCCACCCCCACGCCACCGAGGGCCACTGCGAGCAGGATGCCCTCCAGCTGTGCGCCACCCATGCCTGTCACGTACACCACCACGAGGCCCAGGGATGCGGCGGCAGATGCGACGAAGGCGAGGGCGATGCCGCGATGCAGCCTCAATGATCATCCTCCCCGATCCTGGAGTGGTGCCAGTCGCGACCGATGAGGTAGATCGTCACGAGCAGGAGGCCTGCACCGAGTACCCACCCCACGAACCCCTCCGGCACCGGACCGATGCCGCCGATCGAGAAGCCGCCTGGATCTGGCGCGGTCTGCAGGTAGTCGACGTAGGTCGCGACGGCGTCCAGGTCCCGCTGCGGCAGGTCGAAGACGGGCATCTGCCCGGGGCCGACCAGCATCGCTTCCACGACCTGGACCGAGGTGGCCCGCGCGAGGGGCGGCGCGAGCGCGCCACCACCCACCGCGCCCCCCTGGCCGGTCGCCCCGTGGCACGCTGCACAGTTGCCGATGAAGACCTCGTGCCCACGGGCGAGGAGATCCTGCCTGGTCCGGACCGATGGAATCGGCGGTCCGCCAGGCGCTTCACCCGAGAGCCCGACGACGTAGTCCACCAGACCGGCGATCTGCTCGTCACTGAAGGCGACCGGCTTCCGCTTGGCCTGCTCACGGGGCTGCCCGGCGAAGGGCATGCGCCCCGTGGTGAGCATGAAGTCGACGCTGGCGGCACCCACCCCGATCAGTGTCGGTCCGCGGGCGCTGCCGCCGCCATCGGCACCGTGGCAGGAAGCGCAGGCCTGCAGGTAGAGGTCGCGAGCGGCAGCCTCGGAGATGGGCTGGGCTGCCGGAGGAAGCTGCGCCAGAGGCGCTCGGACCTCGGCACCTCCCCGGGCGATTCCCGCCGCCAGGGCCGTCAGCGCTGTCAGAGCGAGGAGCGTCGCCGCGAGCGACCGAGTGGTGCGCATCGAAGGCTCATGATACCGACCCTGCGCGCCAGGGCGAATCGCGATGATCAGCCGGTGGAGAAGAGCCGCCAGGCGAGCAGGAGCGTTGCAAGGCCGACCACGGCGAGCACGCTCGAGCGGGCCTGCGGTGGCGCCTCGCTGGCGAAGGCCAAGCCAAGCGGTACGGCCCCGATGACCGCGACGGCGTAGAGCAGGTGGAGCCCTTCGGCCGGCGCCTCGCCGGATGCCAGCAGCACGAGGCCGACGAGCGCGACAGCGCCGAAGAGTGCTGCGACGGCCACGGCCACGCGACGCACCCAGGCGTGCGCGACGTCCCGCCAGGCGGCGATCGCGGCAAACGCAACCAGCAGGATCGAGGCGATCAGCGCGCCCAGCGCGCCCGTTTCGTGGACCGCGACCACGGGGCGTCAGCCCTGGAAGAGACGGCGGAGGCGACGGTAGGCGGTCGCGGCCGGGCCGCGCCGCGCATGGAGCCATTCGGGCTCCTGCTCGACCTGGTCCGGAGCGCTGACTGGCAGGGGGCGGCGGATCGGCAGCTGAAGAGGTACCGGACGGTCATCGGGCGCGGGCTCGGGGGCTGACGCCGCGTCGGAGGTTGCGCCTGCAGGCTGCGCCTGTTCTGGCGGGCGCTCCCCCGGACCGTCCTGGCGCCCGAGCAGCCCGCGCAGGGCGTCGACCTCGCCGGGGTCCCAGCCCTCGGTGCTGGCCAGCTGCTCGATCTCCGAATCGGAGAGCTGGATCGGCGCCACGGGCGCGGATGACCGGGCTGGGTGTCGCTCCTCGTCGCGCCATCCCGGCGCGGCCACCTCGAGGTCGCTCGCCTCGAACTCGTCGCCAAACCAGAGCAGGGCTTCCTCATCCCGGACCGCCGTCGACCCCCTGCCGGCTGCACGTTCCGCGACCGGCGCGTCAGGCTGGCCACGGAACAGGCCGAAGCCGGCCGCCCCCTCGTCGGAGCGGATCCCCTGCGCCTCGCCCATTCGTTGGTTGCGTCCGATCGGCGTCGAATCCACCTCGATGTGGATGGCCTCCGTGCGGGGCAGATCCTCATCGCGTTGCGCCGATGCATCGGGCGGCTCGTCCTGCGCATCGGGCTCGTCGAATGCCTCCTGGATCTCCTCGGCGACCGCTTCTGCCGGCGTGGCGGTCGGCGATGCCATGTCGCCTCCCCTTTCGGCATGGTCATCGGCTTCGTCCGTCGCGTCGTCACGGCGGTCATCGGCTTCGTCCGTCGCGTCGTCACGGCGGTCATCGGCTTCGTCCGTCGGGTCGTCACGGCGGTCATCAGCTTCGTCCGTCGGGTCGTCACGGCGGTCACCGGCTTCGGCGTCAGCGGCCGCGGGCGCCTCAGGCTCGGGGACCTCAGGCTCGGGCATCTCAGGCTCGGGCGCCTGCTCCTCTCCCGCAGCATCGAGCCAGGAAAAGTCGCCATCGGCGAACCAGTCAGGCTCGATCACGTCGGTGCTGTACGGAGACGGCGGCTCGTCGACCTGGGCCGGTTCGGGCTGGAGAAGCAACGATTCGTCGCCCGGGGCTGCCTCCGGCTCGCCCGGGGCTGCCTCCGGCTCGCTCGATTCGGGCTCCTGCACGTCGGCGGGAAGCTCCGGCTCGTCGCCCGGGCCTGCCTCCGGCTCGCTCGATTCGGGCTCCTGCACGTCGGCGGGAAGCTCCGGCTCGTCGAAGATCTCGATCGCCGGAGCGGCCGCCGCCGCGAGGCCGTCATCAACCTCGGAGGGCAGGTCGGCGTCGACCGCCGGGGCCGCTTCCTGGGCGGACCAGGCGGCGGGCTCATCGCTGCTCTCCTCCACCTGCTGCTGCAGCGCAGCCAGGGCGTCCACGGCCTCCCGCGCTCCCGGAAGCGCGGAGAGGGCAGGATCGTCGGCGCGAGCCAGCGCCTCCGCGAGGTTCGCGACGGCCAGGTGGCTGCTCCAGCGCCTCGGGCGCGGCTCTGTCGTGGGCTGGAGCTCGTGTTCCTGCTCGGCCTCGGTCGGTTCAACGGCCTCGGTGTCGGCCGCCGCCGGTTCTTCACCTGGTGTCGCGACCGGAGCAGCCTCGGATGCTTCCTCCGTGAGGGTCGACTCGGTCGGCTCCGGAAGGTTCGGCCCAGGCCCTTCGGCTGCCGTCCCTTCGCCACCAGCCTCATCAGCCGCTGGCGCCGGGGGCGCCGGCAGCATGTCGGGCATCTCCCAGGCGATGGTGGAGCTGGGACGGACCGGCAGTCGCATGTCCATGCGAGCCTCGAGCAGATCGACCCGGCTACGGAGCGAGGCGACCTCGCCGCGCGCCTCACCCAGCGCCAGGAGCGCCTGGCCGTAGCGCTCGGTCAGGTTGCGGAACTCGGTGAGCAGCTCGCGGAACGGACTCAGCTCGCTGTGTGGCGTCCCGTTGCCGGAGCGGGAGCTTCCATTGCCCGCCTCGCCATCGGCGCTTGACTCTGAAATGCCCGCGGGTTCGTTGTTCTTCAGGTAGACGCGCATGCTGCCATCGCCCTCGGCCGCACCGGATAGCACGCCTCGGGCAATCAGCTCCCAGACGCGCCCCTGCGGGATGCCGAGGACCTCAGCCGCCTCGTCGACCGAGTATCCGTTCATGCGGTCTGTTAGCGTACCCCCTGCTGTCGAAAAGGGTAAGACGCTGGCCCAGAGAACGTTGCCAGCCGGCCACGCTCACGCCCGAACGAGCTCCCCCAGCGCGACCAGCAGCCGCTCGATCTCCTCGGCGCTGTTGTAGTGGACCAATCCCACCCGAACCATGCCGCCCCCGTCGCGCAGTCCGAGGGCTCCCACGAGCTCGAAGGCGTAGTAGTCGCCGTCCCAGACGCTGATGCCGTGCGCAGCCAGGTGCTCCGCGATGCGCCGTGGCGGGACGCCATCGAGCCGGAACGAGACGGTTGGCACCCGCTCGTCGAACCGATCGGGCTCGGTGATGCCGTAGACCGTGCACCCTGACAGCGCCGCCAGTCCTTCCAGCAATGGACCGATGAGCTGGCGTTCGTACGTCCCGATCGCCGCCAGCCCTGCGCGCAGAGCCGCGGCGCGCCCGTCACCTGGTGCGGCACCACCGTAGGCGCGCCCCAGGCTGGCGAGGTACTCGTACGTCCCCAGCAGCCCGGCAAGGAGCTCGTGCGGCTGCGTCCCCGTCTCCCACTTCCCCGGCAGCCCTTCGCCGGCGGGGCGCACGCGGTACGCGATCAGCCGCTCCAGCAGGTCGCGCCGTCCGTACAGCACGCCCAGGTGCGGTCCGAAGAACTTGTACGGCGAGCAGACCAGGAGATCGGCGCCCAGCTCGCGCGGGGCGACCGACAGGTGGGGAGCCGCGTGGACCGCGTCCACGAAGAGGAGCGCGTCCTGCGCGTGTGCGGCGCGACCGATGCGGCGCACGTCGTTGATGGTGCCGACGGCGTTCGAGGCGAGGCCGACCGCCACCACGCGGGTCCGCTCGGTGATCACCGAGCCGAGGTCGTCGAGGTCGAGCGTGCAGTCGGCGGGATCGACCTCCAGCCAGCGCACCTGGAGGTCTCGCTCCGCCGCCAGGGCGAGCCACGGTGCCACGTTGGCGTCGTGGTCGAGCCGGCTCACCACCAGCTCATCGCCGGGCTGCAGGTCGCGGCCGATCGCACGGCTGATGGCGAAGGTGAGCGTGGTCATGTTCGGGCCGAAGACCACCTCTTGCGGCTCGACGCCACCGAGGAAGTCCGCCGTGGCGGCGTGCGCCTCGTCCACCAGCGCCGCGCTCTCCGCTGATGCCGCGAATGGGCCGCCCAGGTTCGCATTCGACGTGCGCAGGTAGGCGTCGATGGCGTCGATGCACGCCGTCGGCACCTGCGTCCCGCCCGGGCCGTCGAGGTAGGCGACCTGCTGCCCGGCGACGGTACGCGAGAGCGAGGGAAAATGATCCCGGACGGCAGCGACGTCGAGCCCCCGAGCGGCAGTTTGGCTGGTCATGCCAGCATGGTAGTCGCGTGCCACGCCCTCGTTCTGCAACCTTCCTGAGGTAGCATCCGCGATCAATGGTCACCTCTCTTCGCGTCCCGGTCCTGCCCGGGCACGACTTCCAGCTCCCCCGCAGCCTCGAGGGCCTCGGCGAGCTGGCGTACAACCTCTGGTGGAGCTGGACCCCGCGCGCCGGCTCGCTCTTCTCCCGGATCGACGGCCTGGCATGGTCGCGCTACCGCAACCCGATCGCCGTCCTCAATGCGGCGAGCGCCACGCGCTGGGCCGAGCTCGAATCCGACGAGGACTTCATGGTCGACGCCAGTCGGCTGATCGATGAGTTCACCCGGTACATGGAGAACGGCGCCGATTCGTGGTACCGCCAGGCGGCCAAGGCCGATCCATCGGCCCTGCTGCCCGGCCCCGTCGCCTACTTCTGCGCGGAGTACGGACTGCACGAATCGATGCAGATCTACTCCGGCGGCCTGGGCGTCCTGGCGGGCGACCACCTCAAGTCCGCGTCCGACGCCGCGCTGCCGTTCGTGGGGGTCGGCCTCCTGTACCGACGCGGCTACTTCCGGCAGCAGATCGACGCCGATGGCCATCAGGAGCACGCGCAGCCCGACCTCGACCCGGGTCAGCTCCCGTTGCGGCGAGCCCGCGGTTCGCTGGGCGAAGCGCTGCAGGTCACCGTCGACTTCCCCGACCGAAAGGTGCACGCGGCGGTCTGGGTGGCGCAGGTGGGCAGGGTGCCGCTGCTGCTGCTCGACACCGACATCCCCGCCAATGACCGCGCGGACCGACCGATCACCCACATCCTCTACGTCCGCGGGCGGGACATGCGCCTCTGCCAGGAGATGGTCCTCGGCATCGGCGGTGTGCGAGCGCTGCGCGGGCTCGATATCGATCCAGCCGTCTGGCACCTCAACGAGGGGCACTCCGCCTTCCTGCTGCTCGAGCGCGCCCGGGAGCGTCTGCGTGCCGAGGCCGGGATGGCCCCTGGGGAGGCGCTGCGCCGCGTGGGCAGCAGCTCAGTCTTCACCATCCACACACCCGTGGCAGCCGGGAACGAGGTCTTCGACCGCGGGCTGGCGAGCAAGGACCTGGCCCCCATCCTCGACGAGATGGGCATGCCCGCCGGCGAGCTGATGGAGCTCGGGCGCGGGCGCACCGACGACCCGAATGCCGGGTTCGACATGACCGCATTCGTCCTCCGCCACGCAGCCGACGCGAACGCCGTGAGCAAGCTGCACGCGATGACCGCCACCGGGACCTGGGAGCCGGTCGCCGGCCATCCGATTCGTGCCATCACGAACGGCGTCCACGTCTCGACCTGGCTTGGCCGGCCCATCCGCCGCCTCTACGAGCGCGCGATCGGTCAATCCCTGGGGAGCGACCTCTCCAGCGCCGAGGCGCTTGATGGGCTGGCCGGGCTGAACGACGAGGAGCTCTGGGCTGCTCACCTGCAGCAGAAGCGGGAGCTCAGCAACTTCGCTGAACAGCGGCTGGCACGTCAGTTCGCGCGCCACGGGGAGTCACCCGATGCCCTGCGGCGCGTGGACAAGGCGTTCAACCCGATCGCCCTGACCATCGGCTTCGCCCGTCGCTTCGCCACCTACAAGCGTGCCGACCTCCTCTTCCGCGATGAGGCACGGCTGGCGCGGATGCTCTCCGACGACGAGCACCCGGTCCAGATCGTGATCGCCGGCAAGGCGCATCCCGCCGACCGTCCGGGGCAGTCGGTCATCCAGCGCATCTTCGAGCTGTCGCGGTCCGAGCAGCTGCGCGGCCGCGTCTTCGTGCTGGAGGACTACGACATGCGGATCGCACGCTTCCTGGTGGGCGGGGTCGATATCTGGCTCAACAATCCGCGGCGACCGCTGGAGGCATCGGGCACGTCCGGGATGAAGGGGGCGCTCAACGGGATCCCATCGGTCTCCATCCTGGACGGCTGGTGGGACGAGGGCTACAACGGCGAGAACGGCTGGGCGATCGGTGGACGCGAGCCGATCGGTGACGAGGCCGAGCAGGACGCGCAGGATGCGGAAGCCCTCTACCAACTGCTCGAGACGGAGATCGTGCCGCGATTCTTTACGCTCGGGCCCGACGGCGTTCCGACTGATTGGGTGGCGACCATGCGTTCGGCCATCGCATCTTCGCTCTGGGCGTTCAGCACGGCGCGGATGGTCGGCGAGTACGTAACGGAGATGTACCTGCCCACTGCACGTACGCCAAGCCGCGTCCTCGCCTGATCCGAGGGGCTGGACGCGGGCCCTAGATTGGCGGCATGTCGAGCGCGCCGGGCCTTCGCCCGACGACCCGATCTGGTCGATTGGGCGATGACCGATCCGGACCTCTCAGACCTGCGCTCGGAGCTCGCCCAGCTCGCACGCCGCGCCGGGGAATCGGGCTAGGGCAGGTACCAGCGCGGGTTCTGCCAGACACCGTTGACGTTGATGGCGAAGTGCAGGTGGCAGCCCGTCGAGAATCCGGTGCTCCCCTCGTAGCCGATCACCTGTCCGGTGTTGACGATCTGTCCCGGTGAGACGATCACCCTCGCCTGCATGTGCCAGTACCAGGTCTTCACGCCGCCACCGTGGTCGACCACGACGCCGAAGCCCGGGTCATACGGCCAGAGCGGTTGGCCCGAGGCGACGACAACGCCAGCCTTTGCGGCAAGGATCGGCGCTCCGCAACCCGAGGCCATGTCGATCCCGGCGTGGAAGTGCGGGTAGTAGGTCCCGTTGTACGTGTACGGCGGCTCCATGCTGAAGTTCGTCGGACCCCATTCCTGGGTGATGCGCGGAGCGGCCTCCGGCCAGCGGAATCCCTGGGCAGAGATCTGCTGCGCCTTCTTTCGCGCCTCTTCCGCTGCGCGGCGCCTCGCCTCCTCGATGGCGGCCTGCTCGGCCACCAGCTGGTCGACGAGCTGCGAGGCGGCGTTGAAGGACTTCTCATTGGCGGCGATTTCCGCCTCCACGTTGCCCTTCGCCTGGACGGCGGCGTTGAGCGCGGCCTCCTGCTCGGCGCGCTTCTTCTCGGCGGCGGCCTTGAGCCGTGCCGTATCCGCTTCCAGCTGCTGGAGCTCCGCCTGGCGCTCGGTCAGCAGCTTCTGCTGCTCCGAGGCGGCGATGCGGGACTCGCGAAGCGCCTGGCGGCCGTCGCGCAGCGTCTGCTGCTTCACCTCCAGCTCGTCGCGGATGATGCGGATCTCCTCGGCGAGCGCCTTGTCCTGCTCGGAGACGGTGAGCAGGTAGCCGACCTGGTTCGTGGCGGCATCGAGGGACTCGGAGCTGAGCATCACCTCCAGCAGGGAGGTCTGCGACTGCTCGTACGCGGATCGTAGGTGATCCTCCAGAAGCGCCTCGCGGGAGTCGAGGTCATCGGTCTGGAGGGCGATGTCGGCGGCCACGGCGGCCAGCTGCTCGTCGAGCTGGTCGATCTCCTGGTGCAGCTGCTCGAGGCGGGCGGTGATCTCGGCCACCTGCTGCTCCACCTGGTGCAGCAGCCCGACCACCCGGTCGTACTCGGCAGTGACCGATGCGAGCTCGGCCTTCGCCGCGTCGAGCTGCGTGGCGAGCGTGGCTGCGGTTGCCTTCAGGTTCGCCAGGCGCGCACGCTGATCGGCCAGCTGCCGCTCGATGGCGGTCTTCTGTGCCTTCGCATCCGATATGGGGTCCCCGGCCAGGGCCGAGTCACGGGGCGTGCTGCTGACGAAGCTGCCTGTGACCGTCAGAAGGGCGAATGCCACGACGGCGAGGCGTCCTCGTCGTCTCATGTGCGACGACGTCCGGTGATCTTCAAGTGCTGCCCAGCCCCCGTGTACGTGTCTCGAATCGCATGCTACCCGGCGCCGCCGGGCGCGTGACGCACCCGAATGTACTACACCGTACTACTCTTTTGCACCCGCCCCTGACCGGCCCCCGCCCCGGCCCCCGCGCGCCGGTCAGGCCTGGCGACGACCGGTCAGGCGCAGGGAGAGCCAGCGGACGACGCGCCCGGCGACCGCGCCACCCACCGCCATCGACCAGCCCGGCAGGTTGCGCTGCGCCTCGTTCGCGGCCGGCGTCTGCTGCCTGGGCTCGTCGGCCTGGCGCTGTGCTCGCACCGCGTCGGCCATGACCGGCTGCGGGAAGGGGATCTCGTCGTCGAGCACGTTGGCGCGCGCCACCTCGGCACCCAGCAGCACCACCACGCTGGCGAAGTAGAGGAAGACCAGCAGGGAGATGGCTGCCGAGATGGGGCCGAAGGCCGTGTCGTACTTCGCGACATCGGTGGCGTAGTAGGTGAAGCCGATGCGCAGGATCGACCACAGCACGGTGGCGACCAGGGCGCCGGGCCAGACCTCGGCCACCTTGACCGGACGGTTGGGCGTGATGCGGTAGATGGCCAGGAAGGCAAGGAAGATCAGCAGGATCGGCACGAAGAAGCCGATGAGGGCCAGGGCCGGCTCGCCGCCCGGCACGGCGCTCAGGACGTCCTCGGCCGCGTTCTGCAGGACGCCCGTCACGATCCCGATGACGACCGAGAGCACGCCCAGGATCCCGACCAGGCCGATCAGGGAGAGGCCGATCAGCTTGTCGCGCAGGAAGCCGCGCGGCTGGGCGTGGATGAAGGCGCTGGCGATGCCCCGGTTCAGGGCGGAGAAGACGCCAAGCGCGCCCCACAGCAGCGCCACGAAGCTGATGAGGCCGATGCCGCCACGCGAGCGGATGACACCGTCGATGACGGCCGCGACCGTGTCGGACTGCAGCGGCGTCCCGGCCTGGATCTGCTCGATGATGAACTCGCGCGCCTGGCCGTCACCCAGGAAGAAGCTCAAGACGACGACGCCCAGCACCAGCAGCTGGAAGACGGAGAGGATGGCGAAGTAGGCCATGCTGCCGGCGTTGTTCAGCGCGTTGTGGCGCATGAAGCCGATGATCGCGCGCCGGGACACGCGGCTCCATCGGTGCCGGATGATCCAGGCATCGGTCTGGAAGGCGATTCGCTTGAGCTGGTCGACCATGGTCTGCTGCACTCCCGCAATCGGCGTGCCGCCCCTGTTGCCCAAGAGGCTACCCTCACCGCGTGGCGCGTGGCGAATCGATCGTCCTGGACCTGGAAGGCGGGCAGGTCAAGCTCAGCAACCCGGGCAAGGTCTACTTCCCGGAGATCGGCCTGACCAAGCTGGAGCTGGTTCGCTACTACCTGGCCGTTGCCGACGGCGCGCTGCGTGGCGTGCGCAACCGGCCCATGGCGCTCAAGCGATTCGTCGACGGCATCACCGGCGAGGCCTTCTTCCAGAAGCGCGCGCCGAAGTCCGTGCCCGACTTCGTCTCGACCGTGGAGCTCGCCTTCCCCTCCGGCCGCACCGCGGACGAGGTGGTCGTGGCGAACGAGGCGGCGCTGGCGTGGGTCGTCAACCTGGGATGCGTGGACCTCAATCCCCACCCGGTGCGGGCCGATGACCTCGAGCACCCCGACGAGCTGCGCGTCGACCTCGATCCGGGCCCGGGCGTTCCGTGGGCCGACGTCCGCAGCGTGGCCCTGGTCGTGCGCGAGGTGCTCGCCGACCACGGCCTGGGCGCCTGGCCCAAGACGTCGGGCTCGCGCGGAATCCACGTCTACGCTCGCATCGAGCGGCGCTGGGGATTCTCCGAGGTGCGTCGCGCCGCGCTGGCGCTGGCGCGCGAGGTCGAGCGCCGCGCCCCGCGGATCGCCACCAGCAAGTGGTGGAAGGAGGAGCGGCACGGCGTCTTCATCGACTACAACCAGAACGCCAAGGACCGCACCGTGGCCTCGGCGTACTCCGTCCGACCGGTCCCCGATGGGCGGGTTTCAGCTCCCCTGACCTGGGAGGAGCTGCCTGACGTGGAGCTCGCCGACTTCACGGTCGCCACCATGCCGGACCGATACGCGCTGCTGGGCGATGTTGGCGCGGGGATCGATGAGGCAGTCGGTTCGCTGGAAGCCCTGCTGGAGCTGGCCGAGCGCGACGAGGCGTCCGGCCTGGGTGACGCTCCGTGGCCTCCGCACTACGCCAAGGGCGAAGGTGAGCCGCCGCGCGTCCAGCCGTCGAAGCGCCGCACGACGTGGGCAGATTCGCGTCCGCCCACGGATCCGGCTGCACCCCGCGGACGCGCCGGCTCCGTGGCGCCGGCAATGGCAGCGGGCTCTCACCGGCGGGCGGATGGGTCCGTCTCTCCCACCGGGCGCCGGCGCTCGCGACACCCGCTGCTGGTGGTGGCGCAGGCGAAGGCGAAGGCCGATGCGCTGGCGGGGCTGGAGCGCTGGCGCGCCCGTCACCCGCAGGCGGCTGCCCACCTGGCGGAGGACGACGTGCTGGTCGACGGCATGCGCGGCCGCTCGTCGCTGTGGTACCGCGTGCGAGTCAACCTGCGTCACGTGCCGGGGGAGCAGCGGCCGCCGCAGGAGACACCCGATCCCGACTACGACCCGTCAGAGGAGTGGACTAGCTGACCGCGCGCTCCATGCGCCGGTCCGGGATGATCCACATGACCGCGACCAGCAGGTAGATGGCCATCGCCAGCCACGGGGCCACCAGCGCGACGGGGATCGCCAGCGCGTAGAGGACCGGCGAGACCTTGCCCTTCACGTCGCGGCCCACGGCCTGTGCGATCGAATCGCTCTGGTTCGGTACGCGGATGAGGGCCCTGACCAGGATGAAGTAGGCGAAGGCCGCCAGGAGCAGGAAGCTGCCGTAGGCTGCCACCGGCAGCGCGGCAAAGCCACTGTCTCCGACCCACGCCGTCCCGAACGGGACCAGCGACAGCCAGAAGAGCAGGTGCAGGTTGGCCCACAGCACGCCGCCGTCGACCGTCCGGGCCCTCTGGATCAGGTGGTGGTGGTTGGCCCAATAGATCCCGAGGAGCGTGAAGCTCAGCGCGTAGATCGCGAAGGCCGGCACAATCGGAGAGAGGTCCTCCAGCGAGGTGCCCTCAGGCGGCCGCAGCTCCAGGACCATGATCGTGATGACGATGGCGATCACGCCGTCGCTGAACGCCTCGAGCCTGTTCTTGCTCATCGGTGCATGCTAGCCAGCCAGGCGAGCTTCGAGGCGCTCCCTCACCGCCGGCCATTCGTCGACCAGGATGGAGTAGTAGACCGTGTCCCGCATGAAGCCGTCCGGCATGCGGATGTGCCGGCGCAGGACGCCCTCCCGCACCCCGCCGATGCGCTCGATGGCCCGCTGTGAGCGCTCGTTGCGCGCATCGGTCTTCAACGCGACACGAATCGCGCCGAGGTCGTCGAACGCGTACGACAGCTGAAGCAGCTTGACCTCGCTGTTGGCCGCCGTGCGCTGGTGCGATGGCGCGATCCAGGTCCACCCGATCTCCAGCCTCCCGTCGCCCGGCGAGATGTCACCGTACCTGGAGGAGCCGATGGCCCGACCGCTGGCAGCGTCGACCGTGGCCCACGCGACGAACTCCGGACGCTGCGCATCGGCGAGGTAGGCGGACCAGGCGGGGGGACCGGTGGAGAGGTCCATGCCCATGTAGCGAAACGTCGCCGGGTCCTGCGCGGCGGCGGCGAGCAGGTCGTCGCGATGCCGCTCCTCGATCGGCTCGAGGCGCACGAAGCGGCCGGTCAGTGTGACCCGCTCGGGACGCTTCACCGCGCGGGCGCAACCACGGCTGCCTCGACCCAGCCGAGGATCTCGCGCCGGAGCGTGGCCAGCGGCAGCGAGCCGTGGCCGAGCACCTCGTCATGGAACGCCCGCAGGTCGAAGCGGTCGCCCATCTTCTCCGACACCTCGCGCCGCGCGCGCTCGATTTCGCGCTGGCCGATCTTGTAGGCCAGCGCCTGGCCCGGCCAGATCGTGTAGCGGTCAACCTCGATTTCCGCGTCGACCGGCGGCAGCTGGCCGCGCTCGTGCATGAAGGCGATGGCCTGTTCGCGGCTCCAGCCCAAGGCGTGGATACCGGAGTCGACCACCAGTCGCGCGGCGCGGAACGCCTGCGCGTCGAGCATCCCCAGCCGCTCCTCCTCGGCCAGGTAGAGGCCCATCTCGTCGGCGAGTCGCTCGCAGTAGAGGCCCCAGCCCTCGACGTACGCCACGCCGGCCATGCGGGCGCCGAGGATGCGGAACCGGGGCAGCCCGCGCAGCTCCATCTCGATCCCGATCTGGAAATGGTGTCCCGGCGTCGCCTCGTGGAAGGTGATGGCGGCAACCTTGTGGAGCTGGCGCTCTTCTGGCTTGTAGGTGTTGATGTAGTACTGGCCGGGCCGCGAACCGTCGATCGACGGTTGCATGTAGAAGGCCGGCGGCGTTTCCCGCTCGCGGTACTCCTCGACCTCCACCACCTCGCAGTCGGCGGACGGCAGCCGCCCGAAGTACTGCGGTGCCGTCGCATAGGCGCGGGCCGTCTGCTCGCGCGCGAGCTCGAGAATCCGCTCCCGGTCGTCGGTGTGGTTGGCGGCGTCCTCGGCCAGTGCCGCCTTCAGCGCGAAGCGGTCGGACTTGCCGAGCCGATGCGCGACCTCGTCCATCTCGGCCTCGATCCGCGACAGGTCCTCCAGCCCGAAGGCGTGCACCTCGTCGGCGCTGGTCGCCACGCTCGTCTGCATCCGGATGGCGAGCCGATACGCCTCCGCGCCGTCCGGCGTGCCGGACAGGCCGGGCTCGGGACGAGCGAGCGGCTGGTACTCATCGGCCAGGAAGTCGCGCACCCTCTGCAGCGCGGGGAAGACGTGCGCGTCGACGGCCGAACGCACCTGCTCGCGCGCCGCGTCATCCGAGACGTGGGCGAGCGTGACGGCCGGGAACTGCTCCGACGGCAGGGCGAGCATCCGCTCGATCTGGGCGATCTGCTTCGCGACCGGCGCCTGCGACTCCGTGCGGCGGTCGGCGATCCCCTCGCGCAGCGTGTCGAGGTACTGCTCCATGGCGAGCGGGAAGCTGCGGAAGCGGGTGAGTAGCCGCTCCAGGCCCTCGGGCGTCTCGGCGATCTGGTACTGCGCGACCTGGATCGGCATGGTCCCGACGCCCGAGATGTGGTCGATCGCCAGCTGGTAGAGCTTCCGATCGAGCGCCTCCAGCCCGTTGCGGGCGACCAGCATCAGCATGTCGCGGGTGATGACCTGCTCCGGTTCGAGAGCCGATGCGTCGATCGCCTCCGCATCCGCCAGCACCTCGCGGTAGGTCGCCGCATCGGCCGCCCGACCGTCGGCGCCGAGGTCCGGCAACCGGTCGTCGTAGCGCGTGTCGCCCAGGATGGTGGCGAAGATGGGCTGGCGCTCGAGGACCTTCTCGAAGAAGCGGTCGGCGAGCTGGTTGACGGCGACGTTCGGGTCGGCGGCGGTCACGGACGTACGGTCCTCCTGTGTGGATCGGCGGGCAGGGATGCGTGGGCGAGTGTACCGGGCCGCGGCCCGTCTCCCCGGCGAGTGGGCTCAGCGCGATCCGAACAGGTCGGCCAGCAGGGCCGGCGGGGTCTCCTCCAGCTGATCGTAGCGGCACGCGGACGGGGGCTTGTCCGGCCGCCAGCGCTTGAAGGTCGCCGCGTGCCGGAACCGGTCCCCCTGCAGATGATCGAAGGCGACCTCGCAGACGAGATCGGGTCGCAACGGCTCCCACGAGAGGTCCTTGCCGCGATTCCATCGAGAGGTCGCTCCCGGCACGCGCCGACCGGAGGCCAGCGCCGCCGACTCCCACTCCCGCCATTCGCGCCAGGGATGGTTTTCGAGCGCATCCTCGCGGTACGGCTCGAGGTGGGCGACCAGCTCACGACGTCGGTCCATCGTGAACGAGGAGGTGACGCCGACGTGCTGCAGATGGCCCTCGGCACTCCAGAGGCCCAAGAGCAGTGAGCCGACCAGGGTTCCCGGTCCGTTCTTGTGCCAGCGGAATCCAGCCACCACGCAGTCGGCAGTTCGCAGGTGCTTGACCTTGGCCATCTCTCGCTTGCCGGGCAGGTACGGCTGCTCGGCCCGTTTCGCAATCACGCCGTCCAGACCCGCTCCCTCGAACTCGTCGAACCAGACGCGGGCGGTGGCGGGATCGGACGTCGCCGGCGTCAGCAGGACCGATGCGGGGGCGTCGACCAGGAGCGCCTCAAGGCTGGCACGGCGCGCGTCATACGGCGCGGCCCGCAGGTCGTCGCTGCCCGAGGCGAGGCAGTCGAAGGCGACGAACGCGGCTGGCGTCTGCTCGGCCAGCATCGCCACGCGCGAGGCCGCCGGGTGGATGCGAAGCAGCAGCGCGTCGAAGTCGAGCGCGCCGTCGCGCGCGATGACGACCTCGCCGTCCAGGACGAATCGGGCCGCGCCACCGCCGGCCGCGCGCAGCGGATCGCCGAGCTCGGGGAAGTATCGGTCCAGCGGTTTGAGGTCCCTCGACTGGATGTAGAGATCGGGCCCGTCGCGGAAGGCGAGCGCCCGGAAGCCATCCCACTTCGGCTCGTAGCGCCAGCCGTCGCCGACCGGAAGCTGCGGGGTGGGCCGGGCCAGCATCGGCTCGATGGGCGGCTCGATGGGGTAGGCCATGAGACGCGGATGATACCCATCCCGACGTGTCGCTCGCGCTCGATAGATCTGCGGGAACCAACCCGGCGGCCATTCCGGGACGCGCGTTGCTCCTTCTATCGTGGTGCGCCGTGCCTGGGTCGTCCCGAAAGGTCGGGACCATGCGCACCCAGCGCCGATAGAACGGTCATTTCCGCTGCCCAAACCCGCGTTCCGGCAGAAACCGCGCGATCTATCGCCGCCGGACGCGCGACCGTGAACGCCGTCGAACCAAGACCGCGGATCCGGCACGCCATCGGCAATACTCGGCGTCATGAGCATCCAGATCCAATTCCTCGGTGCCGTCGGCACGGTCACCGGCTCGCAGTTCCTGGTGACCGCCGGGGATCGCCGAGTCGTCGTCGACTGCGGCATGTTCCAGGGCTCCCCCGAGGAGGTTGCCCGCAACCGAATCCCGTTCACCTACGAACCCGGCGAGCTCGACGCCGTGCTGCTGACCCATGCCCACCTCGACCACTGCGGCCGGCTGCCGGCACTGGTCAAGGGCGGCTTCCACGGACCGATCTTCGCCACCTCGGGAACGGCCGACCTCGCCGGCATCGTGCTGCGAGACTCCGCCAAGCTGCAGGGCGAGGCGGAGGCCCGCTGGCGCCGGAAGCACCCCGACCAGGCGGAGGCGTACGACGAGGAGCTCGAGTCCGAGGATGCGGCGCAGGAGATGCAGGAGGACATGCCCGGACACCTGCGGCGCGCCAGGCCACGCGGCGCGACCATGACGCGCGCGGCCCTCTACGACGAGCGCGACGTGGAGCAGACCGTCCGCCAGTTCCACGACACTCCCTATGGACAGATGGTGGAGGTGACACCCGGCGTCCACGCCACCTTCCACGATGCCGGCCATATCCTGGGCTCGGCGATCATCGAGCTGCGGGTGAGCGATGGGCAGGAGGAGTCGACCATCGTCTTCTCCGGCGACCTCGGCCGCACCGACACGCCGATCCTGCGCGACCCCTCGCGCCTCTCGCACGCGGACCACGTGCTGATCGAGTCGACCTACGGCGACCGGGAGCACGCGGACCACGAGAAGGCAATCGGCGAGCTGGCTGAGGCGGTCGCGGAGGTTGTACACGACCGGGGCGTGATGCTGGTGCCGGCCTTCGCCATCGGGCGCACCCAGGAGCTCGTCTGGATCCTCGACGACCTGGTGCGGACGGGGCGCATTCCGCGCCTGCCGCTCTACCTGGATTCACCGATGGCCTCGCGCGCGACCGATGTCTACCTGCGCCACCCGGAGGACTACGACGCGGAGACCGCCAAACTGCTGCGCAGCGGCGAGTCGCCGCTCGAGTACCCGGGTCAGACCTTCACCAACTCGGTTGAGGAGTCGAAGTCGATCCGGCACGCGGCACGACCGCTCATGGTGGTGGCCAGCTCCGGGATGCTGACCGGCGGCCGCATCATGCACCACCTCAAGGACTTCCTCCCCGATCCGGCCTGCACGCTGCTCTTCATCGGCTACCAGGGCGAGGGAACCCTGGGGCGCCACCTGCAGAGCGGTGGGCGGACGGCGCACATCGACGGTGGAACGTACGAGGTGCGCTGTCGCATCAAGACGATCTCGGGCTTCTCGGCGCACGCCGATGAGAACGAGCTCGCCGCCTGGTTGGGCGGCTTCGCACGAGATGGCGGCTCACCGCAGCGCGTCTTCGTCGTCCACGGCGATCCCGATGCCGCGGCCGCATTCGCGGAGCGCATCCGTCGCGAGCTCAAGCTCGAGGCGCATATTCCCCGCTACCGCGAGACGGTCACCCTGCGCTGACGAGGGCGGGCCCATCCGCTCGGCGTTGAGCGGTCGGCCCACGACGCATCCTGATCCCGACATCCGACACCGCCCGTTGTGGATTCGTCGTGGAGAAGTGACGCAAGTTCCGGAAAAGTCGTGGAGAAAGCCCCTAGCCACGAGGCGTCGGCAGCCGCTAACGTAGTGGTTGTCCCGGAGGAGCCGGGCCGCGATTCCCGAGATTGCATCAACGGGTCGAGGCGAGGTTCCTTCGGGACATTTCGTTGCGGTCAGGCAGGCCGCAGGAGCCAGGAGCGGTAGGTCGGCCGGAAGCCGAGCGAACGCAGCGGCTCCGCGAGCCGCGACTCCGCGGGCGGCACCCTATCGACCCGCTCCAACCGCAGCTCCCGGAACGGACCGACCGGCGCGAGCAGCCGTGGCAGGACGGCGACAGCTGCGGCCAGCGTCGCCGGGTCGTCGGCAGCGGGCAGCGTCAGGAGGCCCCTCGCCCCGCGCTCCACGAAGAGGGCCGCCTCGCCGCTGACCAGCACGACGTAGGCGCCCGCGACGCGCTGCAGCGGCAGGCGCTCGGCATCGTCGCGTCGCGGCCAGGGGAGGATCGCACCGTACGGCTGGGCGGGGTCGGCTGCTGCCAGCAGCGTGACGCCGGGGCCGCCCTCGGACGCCGCCTCGCGCTCCGCACGCAGGCGATCAACCGCCCCCGGCAGCGCGAACTGGGCGCCGCCGAGCCCCTCGACGAAGTAACCCCGGCGAATCCGGCCGGCCTCCTCCATGGCTCGCAGCAGCGGGTAGACGGATGCGAAGCCGCCGGCCAGCCCCTCGGCCAGGACTGCCTCGCGCGTCACCACCCCGTGCCGCTCCAGCAGGGCCAGGGCGGTCGCATGCGAGCGCTCGGTCGGCGACCGTCCCTCCCCCACCAGGTCGGCGACCAGCGACCAGCGACCAGCCGCCCGTGGCGGACCCATGCCGGCGGTCCGCCCCGGTCGCACCTGGCGCCTCCGTGACCGCGGCAGGGCGAGCGCGCGCAGGGGTGCGAAGGTGTCGTTCGTCACCTCGCCGGCCCAGACCAGGTCCCACAGGGCGTCGAGCAGCTCCTCGTCGCTCCTGGCCGCCGGAACCGCTGAACGCAGCGCGCCGAAGAAGGAAGCGCCCCGACGTTCGAGCTGCCGCCGCAGGCCGGCATGGAGCTCGCCCTCGGGCCGGTCGGCGGGCTCGAATGCGCCGGCCGACGCGAGCAGCTCCGCGCGGTCGCGTCGGAAGAGGCCGACCCGGCCGTCCTCGCCGCCCAGCGGCCCGCGCCCGATCCAGACCACATCCCCGGCGGCGCCCAGCTCGTCGAGCAGGCGGGGGGTGTAGTCCCGGACGCGCGCCGCCAGGATGTCGCGCTCGATGATCGAGGCCGGGATCGGGTACCCCTCCAGCTGCGCGACGACCTCCAGCAGCCGATCGTGACCGCTCGCCCGACCACCGATGCCGTGCCAGCCGGGCAGGAAGCGCGCGAGCGCGGCCGGTTCGACCGGCTCGACCTCGCGGCGCAGGCGGGCCAGCGAGCGGCGGCGCAGCGATCGGAGGACGTCGGGGTCGGCGAACTCGAGGCCGCTCCCACCGGGGCGAAAGGCTCCTTCCAGCAGCTGCCCGCCCGCGGCCAGTCGCTCGAGCCGTTCCTGCACCCGTGCGGGTGCAATGCCCCAGCGGCCCGCCGGCGCCGCCGGCGTGAATGGTGCGTGGCTTCGGGCCCAGCGCAGCAGCAGGGTGTCGAGAGGCGGCGGGGCATCAGGGCCGGGCGCCTCGAGCCAGGTCTCGGCCACGCCGGGCGGCGGACTGGCTCCCAGCGCATCGCGATAGCGGGCCACGTCCTCCACGCCGATCCATCGCTCCTCCCCGGCGACTCGGACGCGGACGGCGCGCCGGTCGCGCTCCAGCGTGGCCAGGGCCTGCTCCGCGTCGAGGCCGTCCGAGCGCGCCGCCACCTCATCGGTCCGGAGGTCGCCCAGCCGTCGAAGGAGATCATGGACGGCGTCAAGCGTGCGGGCTCGGCGGCCACCGGCGAGCGCCTGCAGCTCCAGCTCCAGGTCGGTGGTAGCGGCTGGGTCGAGCAGCTCGCGCAGCTCGTCGGCGCCCAGCAGCTCCGCGAGCAGCTCGCGGTCGAGGGAGAGCGCCTGCGCCCGGCGCTCCGCCAGGGGTGCGTCGCCCTCGTACAGGTAGCTGCCCGACGTAGTCGAAGAGCAGCCCCTGCGCGAAGGGGCTGGCCGAGCGGGTCTCGACCGCGGTGACCCGGACCTGCCGTGCCCGGACCGCGGTCAGCAACTCCTTGAGGGCCGGCACGTCGAAGACGTCGCGCAGCACCTCGCGGTAGGTCTCCAGGATGATCGGGAAGGAGCCGTAGCGGCTGGCCACGGTGAGCAGGTCCGACGAGCGCTGGCGCTGCATCCACAAGGGCGTCCGCTGCCCTGGCCGTCGCCGGGGCAGGAGCAGCGCCCGCGCGGCGTTCTCGCGGAAGTGCGCGGCGAACATTGCCGAGCCGCCCAGCGCAGCCATGAGCAGGTCGTCCAGGTCGTCCGGTTCCAGGGCGAAGACGTCGTCCGCCGGCGCCTCCACGGCCTGCGGCAGGCGCAGGGCGATCCCGTCGTCGGTCCAGATGGCCTGCACTTCCTGGCCCTCCTCGGCCAGCCGCGCCTCGATCGCCATGGCCCAGGGCGCGTGGACGCGACCGCCGAACGGCGAGAGGAGGCAGACGCGCCAGTCCCCGAGCTCGTCGGGGAAGCGCTCCACGACCAGCTGGCGGTCGGTCGGCAGGACTCCGGTCGCCTCGCGCTGGTCGGCGAGGTAGGCGAGCAGGTTGCGCGCCGCCAGCTCGTCGAGCGCGTGGTCGGCCTGCAGCCGGGCCGCGGCCGCATCGGGCTTCATCGGCTCCAGCTCGCGGACGAAGGCGCCGATCGCGCGTCCCAGCTCCACCGGGCGGCCGATGCCGTCGCCCTTCCAGAACGGCATCTTGCCGGGCTCGCCGGGCGCGGGGGTGACGATGACCCGGTCCGGCTTGATCTCCTCGATCCGCCACGAGCTGGCGCCGAGCAGGAAGACCTCCCCGACGCGGCTCTCGTAGACCATCTCCTCGTCCAGCTCGCCCACGCGCCGTCCCGCCTGCCCCGCCTCGCCGACAAGGAAGACGCCGTACAGGCCCCGGTCGGGGATCGTGCCGCCGGAGGTGATGGCGACCACGCGAGCGTCGTTGCGTGACTCGACCACGCCGCTCGATCGGTCCCAGACGATCCGCGGCTTCAGCTCGGCAAACTCGTCCGACGGGTAGCGACCCGAGAGCATGTCGAGGACACCGTCGAGCTGCTCGCGGGAGAGGTCGCGGAACGGGTGGGCGCGCGTGACCAGCGCGTGGAGGTCGTCGACCGTCCATCGGTCCAGGGCGCACATCGCAACCACCTGCTGGGCAAGCACGTCGAGCGGGTTGCGGGGGACCCGCGTCTCCTCGATCGCACCGTCGAGCATGCGCCGCACCACGACCGCCGACTCGAGCAGGTCGCCGCGGAACTTCGGGAAGATCTTGCCCACCGACGGCGCGCCGACCTGGTGCCCAGCTCGACCGATCCGCTGCAGTCCGGAAGCGACCGACGGCGGAGCCTCGACCTGCACCACCAGGTCGATCGCCCCCATGTCGATCCCAAGCTCCAGCGACGAGGTGGCGATCAGCGCAGGAAGCCGGCCGGCCTTCAACGCCTCCTCGATCCCCAGCCGCTGCTCGCGCGCGACGCTGCCGTGGTGGGCCCGAACGAGCTCCTCGCCGGCCAGCTCGTTCAGGCGCGCGGCCATCCGCTCCGCGAGCCTTCGGGAGTTCACGAAGACCAGGGTGGACCGATGCGCCCGGATCAGTCCCAGCAGGCGCGGGTAGATGCTCGGCCAAATGGAACGTCTCGACTCGGGGCCTGCGGCGGACCCGCCCGCCTGCTCGTCAGGTGGCAGGTCCTCGCCCATGCGCGCCATGTCCTCGACCGGGACGATGACCTCCAGCTCCAGGCGCTTGCGCTCTCCGGCGTCCACGACCTGCACGGACCGATCTGTCCCCGCGCCGGCCAGGAAGGCGGCGATCGTCTCGAGCGGGCGCTGCGTTGCCGACAGGCCGATGCGCTGCGGTGGCTTCGCGGTCAGGGCGTTGAGCCGCTCGAGGCTCAGCGCCAGGTGCGCCCCGCGCTTCGTGCCGGCGATGGCGTGCACCTCGTCCACGATCACCGTCTCCACGCCCCGCAGCGCCTCGCGCGCCTGGCTGGTCAGGATCAGGTAGAGGCTCTCCGGGGTGGTGACCAGGATGTCCGGCGGCTGCTTCGCAAACCTGCGCCGCACCTCGGCCGGCGTGTCGCCGGTACGCGAGCCGACGCTGATCTCGCGGAGCTGGACTCCCTCCCGCTCCGCGGTCCGTCGGATGCCGGCCAGCGGCGAGCGCAGGTTGCGCTCGACGTCGTAGGTGAGCGCCTTGAGCGGGCTGACGTACAGCACGCGCACCGATGGGCGGCCCCGCGGCTGCTCGGCGAAGAGGCGGTCGAGGCAGGCCAGGAAGGCCGCCAGCGTCTTGCCGCTGCCGGTGGGGGCGTGGAGCAGCACGTGGCCGCCCGCGGCGATCGCCGGCCAGCCCAGCACCTGGGCGCGAGTGGGCGCGGCGAAGCTCTCCGCGAACCACTCGCGGGTCGGCTGGGAGAAGTGATCGAGCGGATCGGATGCGTTGCGGACCACGGCATCGGCCAGTCTAGCGCCGGGCGGCGTAATAGAACAGGCGTTCTGCTTGCGCCAGCCCGCCAACCCGCTATGATGGTTGCGTATGCAATCACCTGCGATCGACCCATCCGTGCAGCGCGCCCTGGCGCGGCCGCACCTCATCGACATCACCACCACCGGCCGCCGCAGCGGCGACCCGCGTCGGATCGAGCTCATGTTCCATAACGTGGAGGGGCGGGTGATCCTGAGCGGCATGCCGCGGCCCGCCCCACGCGCCTGGCTGCTCAACATGCGGGCCGACCCGCGCATCACCTTCCACCTCAAGGGGCCGGTCAAGGCGGATCTGCCAGCCACCGCCCGCGAGATCATCGATCCGGACGAGCGGCGCCGCGTGATGGAGCAGGTGGCCCGCAACTGGAACCGGACCGACCTCGACGTGATGATGGCCGAGAGCCCGCTGGCCGAGGTCGTCTTCGACCGCTGAACCGACCCTGGAATCGCGCCACGCGCTGACGGAATCGCCTCGCGGCCGCCGTCACCCCCTCGTGATCAGCAGCGCTCGGACCACCAGGCCCAGTGACCCGAGCGCGGCCGATCCGAAGAGCACGATGCCCGGCACGATCACCCACCACGCCGACGTCGCCATGCCCGGCAGCAGGAGGACGAGCCCCGCGTTCCAGGCCACGACGCGTGGCAGCGCGAGGGTGCCCAGCAGGTTCCGCTGACGAGCTCGCGACGCCGGATCGCCGGGACCGACGGCTGGCAGCAGGTAGCTCGACGCCGCGATGAGCAGCTGCGCCGCCCAGCCACCGATGATCGGCAGCGCCAGCAGCCCCAGGGTCCATCCGGGGACCACGACGCCCTCGGTGGCGATCGTCACGACGGCCCAGGCCGCGGCGAGCGCGAACCACGCCATGCCCGCGAGGCCGTGGTAGGTGGAGGCCGCGTGCCAGCTGAAGTCCGTTGTCCAGCGACCCCGACGGCGCCAGGTGTCGAGGCCGTAGGCGAGCAGGCCGCCGGCCGCTGCCAGCGTGGCGGATGCACCGGCAAGCGCCAGCGGGCCCGATGCGCTGGCATAGCCGACTGCGGTCAGCGGTGGTCCGACGACAAGGCCGATGACGGCGATCGCCATCGCCGGCTGTGGCCGGATCCGCGCCCCGAGCATGGTCGGATACAGGTAGATCAGCGTGCCGGCCACGGTCAGTGAGACGAAGCCGAAGACGTTGAGCCAGGCGTGCGCCGGCTTGAGCGCCACCCAGGCGGCCGAGACGGGCGCCCATCCGAACAGGAAGAGGACCGCCAGCGAGGCGCCCACCGCCAGGTCGGCGAGGGCTACGCCGTAGGTCAGCTGCACGACCGGGTGGCGGCGGGCGAGCCCGAAGCGCATCGGCGCGTAGGTCGTCCAGGCGGTGAGGCCGATCCCGCCCAGCACCAACAGTCCGCCCCCGCCGGCCACGTCGGCACCGGCGAGGGGCCGCCCGATCGCGACCGTGGCCATGCCGGCGGCCAACGCCAGCACGCCCGCCAGGCGCAGCCACCACGCCTCTGGCCGCGTGCCGGCCAGCGTGACACCGAAGTGCGGCATGAACGTGCCGATTGCGACGCTGGATGCGCCGGCCAGCGCGAGGTGGGTCGAGACCCAGCCATGCAGCCCGCCCGCGGGCAGCAGGCCGCCGACGACCGACGCGGCGAGGAAGCTCACCGTCAGTGCGATGCCGACGCGCAGGATGGCGCGCTCGCTGACGCGTGGAGATGCCGGAGGGGTGGCAGCCCGCTCCGGCATCGGACCGATGGCCAGGTTCATCGGCCTAGTTCAGGGGATCGCCGTCGCCGGCCTGGAAGAGGCCCACCGCGCCGTGTCCCGGGAGGTTGAAGGCGTGGGTCACCATCGGGTACAGGCCGTCCTCGGCGAGCTCGAACTCGACGATGGCGCCCTGCGCCGGCGAGAGGTCGACCGCCTGCGAGGCCCAGTTGCCCTCGTTGCCGCGCAGCAGGTGAACGCCCTCCTTGATCACCTGGTCGAAGATCGTGCCGACGATGTGGAACGAAGAGTCGAAGCTCGGTCCCTCGTCCAGGACGAAGACGCGCACCCGCTCGCCGGTCGGCACCTGGATCGGATTGTCCTTGTACTGGTTCGCGACGCCGTTGAAGACGACGTAGTCCGGGTTGGCGACGGTGGCCGATGCCTTCTTCAGGTCGCCGACCTGGCCCTGCGGGCCGAGGTACCACTCGCTCTGGGCGACGAAGAACTCGTGGTCGACCGGCTCGAGGCCCTCCCTGGGCTCCACGATGACCATGCCGTACATCCCGTTCATGAGGTGGCTCAGCACGCCCGCCGTGCCGCAGTGGTACATCCACACGCCCGCGTACTTCGCCGTGTACTCGTAGAGCTTCTCCTCGCCGGGCAGGATGTCGCTCATCTCGTCGTTCCAGGCCACCATCGAGGCGTGGAAGTCGATCGAGTGCGGCATCGTGTTCGTCTCGGGGTTGTGGAGGTGGATGCGGACGGTATCGCCGACCTTGACCCGGATCACCGGCCCCGGGACCATCGGCACGTCCGGCGTGGTGCTGAACGAGTAGGTCATCTGCACGAAGCCATCGGCGACGGTCATCGGCGCCTCCACCGCGTAGAGGTCGATGTCGTGGACGTCTCCTTCCAGCAGTGGCGGCGCGGTCGGGTCGCGCAGCTCGTACGCCGGAGCGTTCGGGTCCTTCTCGACCGCGGCCTGCGCGGCCGGTGCGCTCGAGGGCGCGGCCGATGACGCCGACGCCTCGGCACTGGCATCGGCGCCGGCCACCGCGGGTGCGGGATCCATGCGGGCGTAGATGAGCGAGAGGAGCAGCACGGCCGCCACCGCGCTGACCGCTACCACGATCCTTGTCATCGGTCGATCTCCTGGTCTTCGTAAATCCTTACTAATGTGATAAACCTTTAGCGACCTACCTGTGATGTGCCGTTCGTCACCTGCTGACCGGGCAGGGTCGGGACAATTGGCACGGGTACGGGTCGGACCGAGCGGGAGAGAATCGAGGCACCATGCGACTGAGGTTGACGAAGCGAGGGGACTACGCGGTCCGAGCCATGCTTGCGCTGGCCGACGCCGGGGACGGCCTGCTGACCGGCCCGCAGATCGCGCGCGAGACCGGGATCCCGGTCAGCTTCCTGCCGCAGGTGATGGGCGACCTGGTGCATGCCGGCCTGGCGGAGGGGCTGCAGGGACGCAGCGGCGGATACCGCCTCGGCCGTCCCGCGGAGCAGATCTCCCTGCTCGGCGTGGTGGAGGCGGTCGAGGGCGACAGCCGGCGCAAGACCTGCATCCTGCGCGGTGGAGCCTGCGGCAGCGACGGCACCTGCAGGGTCCACGATGCGTTCTCGTCGGGGCAGGACGCCCTGCTCGACGAGCTGGACCGCGCTTCACTCGCCAGCCTCGGGCTGCCGGGCCGCGCCGCCTCCGTCGAGGCCTGAGGCGCGCGTCCGTTTGCTATGGTCCGGGCGTCATGCGCCCGGAGATGCCGCTTCCTGCACTGATCGCGTCGCTGCGCGCGAGCGCAACCGCAGCCGCGGGAGAGCCCGAGGTCGCCGAAGCGCTGTCGCGGCTGGCCGCCCGCATCGGTCTCGAGGGCATCCGCCTGGAGCTTGTCGACGAGCCGCCGATGCGGTCCCTCATGGCGGGCCATGGTTCGCTGGCCGGCCCTGCCGATCGACCGGCCGATGTAGAGCTGCGCGCCGATTCAGGTGCGGTCATCGGCTCCCTCTGGCTCGACGGCGAGCGGGCTGCCGGCGAGGAAGCGGCAACAGTCGTGGAGGCAGCCGTGCTCGCCGCTCGCGCCCACCGCCTGGCCGACCGGGCCGCCGCGCACCTGGCCGCGCTCGATGGCGCCCTGCGCGGGATCTCCGGCGCCCTGGACAGCGACAGCGTGCTGCAGCTCATCGTCGATCGGGTTCGGGAGCTGGCCGACGCGGAGTACGCCGCGCTTGGCATCGTCGACGAGGAGGGGCTGATCCGGCAGTTCCTCACCAGCGGGCTGTCGGCGGAACGACGGCGGCAGATCGGTTCGCTGCCGCGCGGGTACGGCCTCCTCGGGCTCCTGGTGCGTGAAGGGCGGAGCATCCGCATCCCGGAGATCGGCGCAGACCCGCGGCGCTACGGGTTCCCGCCCAACCACCCGCCCATGAGCTCCTTCCTCGGCGTGCCGGTCACCGCGCGCGGGCGGGTGGTCGGCAACCTCTACCTCACCAACAAGCGCGGACACGTCGAGTTCAGCGCCACCGATCAGGAGCTCGTGGAGCGGTTCGCGCTGCACGCGGGCATCGCCATCGAACAGGCCAGGCTCGCGCAGCAGGTCCAGAAGCTGGTGGTGATCGAGGAGCGCGAGCGCATCGGCGCGGACCTGCACGACGGCGTCATCCAGCGCATCTACGGCGTCAACCTGTCGCTCGACGAGGTCCCGGAGCTCATCGCCACCCACCCGGCACAGGCGGCGGAGCGTGTCGAACAGGCGATCGATGCGCTGAACGCGACGATCGCCGAGATCAGGGAGTTCATCTACATCCTTCGTCCACCGGGGACGGAGACGGGCCTCGCCCCCGTCCTGCATGCCCTCGCCGCCGAGGTGCGGCTGCAGTCCAGCGTGCCCGTCGACGTGACCATCGAGGAGGTGTCCGGCATGAGCAGCGAACGCGTTCGTGAAGTGGTCTCCATCGTGCGCGAGGCGCTCAGCAACGCCGCACGCCACGCCGCTGCCACGCACGCCACGCTCTCGGTTCGGCGGCAGGCGAATGCCGAGGGCGTCCGGATCGAGATCAGCGACGATGGCGTCGGCTTCGATCCGACGGCGGACCGCAGCGAGGGGCACCACGGCCTGGTCAACATGCGGAGACGCGCCGACCGACTTGGCGCTACGCTGGAAGTCGCGAGCCGGCCCGACGCGGGCACGCGTATCATCCTCGTGCTCCCCGCATTCGGGAGCGTACGGCAGGCGGAGGATAACGGCAGGGCATGAGCGAGGCGGACAAGCGAGATCGGCCGCTGCGCATCCTGGTGGTCGACGACCACGAGGTCGTGCGGCAGGGGCTCGTGGCGCTCCTCGGCCGCCGTGACGAGTTCCAGGTGGTCGCGGAGGCGGGCTCGCTGAGCGAGGCCCTGGCCGCAGCTCGCCGCTTCGTGCCGGACATGGTCGTGATGGACGTCCGCCTCCCCGACGGCTCCGGGATCGAAGCCTGCCGCGAGATCCGCTCCGAGTACCCCGATATCAAGGTCGTGATGCTGACCAGCTACCCTGACGAGGAGGCCGTGCTGTCGGCCATCATCGCCGGCGCGAGCGGGTACCTCCTCAAGCAGGTCCGTGGCCGCGACCTGGTCAACGCCCTCGAGGCGGTGGGGCGCGGCGATTCACTGCTCGACCCGGCCGTCACCGAGCGCGTGCTGGAGCGAGTCCGCCGCGTCGCCAGCGGAGGCGACCGCGACGACCTGGCCGACCTCACTGCCCAGGAGCGCAAGATCCTGATGCTGGTCGCGGACGGGAAGACGAACAAGGAGATCGCGGCCGAGGTCTTCCTCTCCGACAAGACGGTCAAGAACTACGTCAGCAGCATCCTCGCCAAGCTGAACCTGCAGCGGCGCGCGCAGGCTGCGGCGTTCGTGGCGCGCCACCACATCGGGAATAGCGGCGACGCGAACTGAGGCCGCGGCCCCGCTCTAGCGGCTCGGCCGCGCCGACTCCTGCGCCGACTCTGCCACACCGCCGCGCATCCGAGGGCCGGTGGCCGGGTACGGCTAGCCCGGGAGGCGATAGATCTGCGGAAACGCGCCCGGCGGGGCAGACAGGCTGCGATTTGGCCCATCTATCGATGCAGGGCGCGCCTGGAGCCGGCCAAACAGCTCGTCCCACGCTCGGCCTGGCCCGATAGATCACGCAACCTGATACCCGGCGCGCGCCTCGGGCTCAATCCGGAAGATCTATCGCCGTGCGTGAGCGACGACCGACCGATACAGCTCCACCGTCTGCTCGGCGATCGACGACCAGCTGAAGCGTTCGACAGCCCGGCGGCGACCAGCCAGCCCCATGCGCCGGCGCAGGCCGTCGTTCGCCATGAGACGGTTGATCGCCTCCGCCAGCTCACGCGCGTACCGCTCCGCATCGGCCGGTGACATCGGGTCATCGGCCGAGAGCTCGAGCGGCACCAGGCTGCCTGTCTCGCCATCGACCACGACCTCGGGGATGCCGCCGACGGCGCTCGCCACGACCGCCGTCTCGCACGCCATCGCCTCCAGGTTGATGATCCCGAACGGCTCGTAGACCGACGGGCAGGCGAAGAGCGCGGCGTGCGAGTAGAGCTGCCGCACATCGGTCCGGCTCACCATCTCCGGGATCCATACCAGGTTGGACCGATGCGCACGCGCCTCAGCCACGCCGTCGGCCATCTCGCGCGCGATCTCGGGCGTATCGGGCTGCCCGGCACAGAGCACCACGCCGATTTCGGAGTCCAGGTGGCGCAGCGCGTGCACCAGGTGCACGATCCCCTTCTGGCGCGTGATGCGGCCGACGAACAGGACGTACGGCACCGACGGGTCGACGCCGTAGCGCTCGAGCGCATCGGTCGCGGGGTCGGGGGCGAAGAAGTCCGCGTCGATACCGTTGTGGATGACGCGCACCCGGTCCGCTTCGACGTCGAAGAGGCGCAGCACGTCGTCGCGCGTGCCCTGGCTCACCGCCACCACGGCGTCGGCGGTCTGCAGCGCGGTGCGCTCGACCCAGGTCGACAGGTCGTAGCCGCCGCCCAGCTGCTCGCGCTTCCACGGCCGAAGCGGCTCCAGCGAATGCACCGTCACCACGAGCGGGATGCCGTAGGCGGCGCGAACGAGCAGGCCGGCCAGGTGGACGTACCAGGTGTGGCAGTGGACGACGTCGGCGTCGACCGGGTCGATCGCCATGGCGAGGTCGCGCGAGAGGGCAGCCCACGCCCCGCGCATGCGCTCATCGGCCCCGGCCAGGTCGTGCGCTGGATCGTAGCCACGAACGCGCAGGCGGGCCTCATCCTGGTCGTGGTGGCCGAAGGTCCGGATGTCCAGGCCGATGCGTGAGCCCAGCTCCCTCGCCAGCTCCCCCACGTGGATGCCGGCACCGCCGTAGACCGACGGCGGATATTCGTTCGTCAGGAGCAGGGCCTGGAGGTCCGATTCCATCTGCGGCAAGGGTAGCGCCGCTCAGTGCCTCGCCGCTTCCCGCATCACGCGCTCGACCTCCCTGAGCGCAAAGGGCTTTCGGATGACGGGCGCCATGCGTCCAATCTCGCGCCGGCGCTGCGGCTCTGCGCTGGTGCAGAAGAGGACGCGCACGCCGCGAAGCCGCTGGTTCGACTTCAGCTCCCGGACGAGGTCGGCGCCCGTTCCGTCGGGGAGGTCGTCGTCCACCATGGCGACCGCCGGGACGGGGCCGGCGAGCGCATCCCGTGCCGCCGAAAGGCTGCGACAGCGAACGGGCTCGAGCCCGGCGGCGGCGGCGACGTCAGACAGCAGCTCGAGCAGCAGCGGGTCATCCTCGACGATCAGCGCCTGTCCGCCCGCTCGTCCTCGCTCGACGTTCGAACCCAGCTGGTCCACCTTTCCCCCTTCGCCTGTTGGTCGATCGTGTACCGCAATGCAGGAAGTGTGCCTCGCCACGAAGCGGCCCTGGAAACGCTTGTCACTGATACTCCCCGGTAGTATGCTGACAAACGTGAACGAACAGCAGTCGGCGGGGGCCACGGAGCTCAGCCTGCCGGTCGTCGGCATGACCTGCGCGTCCTGCGTGAACCGGGTCGAACGATTCCTCTCCAAGGCCGATGGCGTGGCCTCGGCCAACGTCAACCTGGCCAGCGAGCGCGCGACCGTGCAGTTCGACCCTGCCCTCATCGATCGCGCGGGGCTGGTCGCCGCCATCGAGGCAGCCGGCTACGAGGTCGGGCGCGAGGCAGCCGGCGAGGGCGCGAGCGAGGACGAGGCGGCCGCGGCCGACGAGAAGGCTCGGTCCGCGGAACGGCGCGAGCTGCTCTGGAGCGCCCTCGCCGCCACCGGCATCGGCCTGGCCATGATGGTCGTGATGCTCTGGCCCGGCAGCGTGCCGTGGCCCATGGAGCGCGTCAACGTGTGGATGCTGGCGCCGGCAACCTTCGTCCAGTTCGTGCTCGGCCGCCGCTTCCTGGTCCGGGCTGCGCGCGGCCTGCGCCACGGCGATCTGACCATGGACACGCTGGTGAGCATGGGGACGATGGCCGCCTACGGCTACTCCCTCGTCGTCACGCTGCTCCCCGAGGTCGTCACGGATGCCGGGCTGTCGGGCGAGACCTACTTCGACAGCGCCTCGGTGATCATCGGGCTGGTGCTGCTCGGCCGATGGCTGGAAGCGCGCGCCAAGGGCCAGGCGGCCGGGGCCGTGAAGGCGCTCCTCAAGCTGCGTCCGGCCACGGCGCGGGTGCTGCGCGACGGGTCCGAGATGGACCTCCCCGTGGAGCAGGTGCGCGCCGGCGACCTGGTGCGGGTGCGGCCGGGCGACCGCGTGCCGGTGGACGGCACGATCGTGGAGGGCGCCTCCGCCATCGACGAGTCGATGCTGACCGGCGAGTCGATCCCCGTCGAGCGTCGCCCCGGCGACACCGTCATCGGCGCGACCATGAACGCCTCCGGCTCCTTCGTCATGCGCGCCGAACGCGTCGGGCGTGACACGACCCTTGCCCAGATCGTGCGACTGGTCGAGCAGGCGCAGGGGTCCAAGGCGCCGATCCAGCGCGTCGCCGATGCCGTGACGACCTGGTTCGTGCCGGCGGTCGTGGCGCTGGCAACGCTGGCCTTCGTCGGCTGGCTGCTGCTCGGTCCCGAGCCACGCCTGCCGTTCGCGCTGTCGGCGGCGATCGCGGTCCTCATCATCGCCTGCCCCTGCGCCATGGGCCTGGCCACCCCGACCGCCATCATGGTTGGGACCGGCAAGGGCGCGGAGGCGGGCATCCTCGTGCGCGACGGCGCTGCCCTGGAGGCCGCACAGCGCGTATCGACGGTGGTGCTGGACAAGACCGGGACGATCACGCGCGGCGAGCCCGTCCTGCAGGCGGTGCTCCCCGTCGCCGACGGCGGCGGAGATGCGCTCCTGTCATTGGCGGCGGCGGCGGAGCGTGGCAGCGAGCACCCGCTGGCGGAGGCGATCGTGCGCGGGGCCGAGGAGCGGTCACTCCTGGTCGGCTCCGCGACCCGCTTCGAGGCCGTGGCCGGCGGGGGCGTCCGTGCCGAGGTCGACGGTCACCAGCTCCTGCTCGGCACGGAGGCATTCCTCGCCGAAGAGGGTGTCGCGGCAGGCTCGATGCGCGAACGGGCCGCGGCGGAGGCGGCGAACGGCCGGACGCCCGTGCTGGTCGCCATCGACCGTGAAGTGGCCGGCGTCCTTGCCCTGGCCGATCCGCTCAAGGCCGAGTCGGCCGAGGCGATTCGCCGCCTGCAGGAAGCGGGCGTCGAGGTCTGGATGATCACCGGCGACCGCGAGGCGGTGGCCCGCGCCATCGGCGAGCAGGTCGGCATCCCGGCGAATCGGATCATGGCCGAGGTCCGGCCGGAGCAGAAGGCGGCGAAGGTGACCGAGCTGCAGGCCGGCGGCCGCCGGGTGGCGATGGTCGGCGACGGCATCAACGATGCGCCGGCCCTGGCGCAGGCCGACCTGGGGATCGCCATCGGCACCGGCGCCGACGTGGCGGTGGAGGCGTCGGACATCACCCTCGTCGGCGACGATCTGCGGTCGGTGCCGGGCGCCATCCGCCTGTCACGCGCCACGATGCGGACCATCCGCCAGAACCTGGGATGGGCGTTCGGCTACAACATCCTGCTCATCCCCGTGGCGGCGGGACTCCTCTACCCGCTCACCGGCTGGCTGCTCTCGCCCGCACTGGCGGCCGCTGCCATGGCGATGTCCAGCGTGAGCGTGGTGACCAACTCGCTTCGGCTGCGCCGCTTCCGTGCGGTCCAGCCTGATCGGCACTGACTGAAGGAGGTAGAGAAGACGATGCACCAGCACGAAGCCGGCGGCACCGGCACCGGCAAGGACCCGGTCTGCGGCATGGAGGTCAACCCCGAGGTCGCCAGCGCCGCCGGGCTCAGCGCCGAGCACGAGGGTACGACCTACTACTTCTGCGGCAAGGGCTGCCTGCTCGACTTCCGCGACGAGCCGGGAAGGTTCTTCAATCCCGACTACGTGCCGCGGATGTAGCGAACAACGCGGCGGCTCTCGCCACGCCCGGCGAGGGCCGCTAGACTCGGCGGCGATGCCGCTGATCCAGACCCGGGCCCTGACCAAGCGCTACGGCGAGCATATCGTCGCCCTCAACGAGCTCAACCTGGAGGTCGAACCGGGCATCATCGGCCTGGTGGGAGCCAACGGCGCTGGGAAGAGCACGCTGCTCAAGATCCTGCTGGGCCTGCTGACGCCGACCTCGGGCAGTGCCGAGGTGATGGGCAAGGACGTCACCCGCTACGGGCCCGAGATCCGGCAGTTCGTGGGCTACCTTCCCGAGCACGATGCGCTGCCACCCGACGTGTCGGCGACCGAGTTCGTGGCACACATGGGGCGCATGTCGGGCCTGCCACGCGCGGCGGCACGCGAGCGCACCGCCGAAGTGCTCCGTCACGTTGGCCTGTACGAGGAGCGCTATCGGCCCATCGGCGGCTACTCGACCGGCATGAAACAACGGGTCAAGCTGGCCCAGGCGCTCGTCCACGACCCGAAGCTCCTGCTCCTCGACGAACCGACCAACGGCCTCGACCCGGCCGGGCGCGACGAGATGCTCGACCTCGTGAAGCGCACCGGCACCGAGTTCGGCATCGCGACCATCGTGGCGAGCCACCTGCTGGGCGAGATCGAGCGGGTCTGCAGCTTCCTGCTGGCGATCGACGCGGGCAAGCTGTTGCGAGCCGCCCCCATCGCTTCCTTCACCACCAACACCGGCACCCTGGGGGTCGAGGTCGACGAGCGAGCCGATGAGCTGGCCGCGCGCCTCGTCGCCGCCGGGTTGACCGCTGCGGTCCAGGGCCGCACCGTGCTGGTCGACTGCCCCGACGAGCAGCCCTACGACGCCGTCCGCGACGCGGTCGACGACCTGGGGCTGGCGCTCATTCGGATGGAGCAGCGGCGCCATCGGCTCGAGGACCTGTTCCGCGCCGAGGAGCAGCAGGAGGAGGTGGCGTGACCACGCGGGAGAGTGCCGGCGGCGCGATCTACGACCTCGGCTACCAGGGCTACGACGGTCCGCGGCTGGGCCGATCGGCGGCCGTCAGCACGCTCTTCTGGGACTCGCTGCGCGCCGCCTTCGGCCTGGGGCGCAGCGGCCGGGCAAAGATCATCCCCTGGGGACTGACCGTCTTCATGCTGATCCCGGCGGCGGTGGCGGCCGCCATCGCCGCGCTCGTCCCGGTCGGCGGCGCGAGCCCCTTCAGCTACGACAACTACCTGTTCGGATCGGCGCCCCTGCTCTCCCTGTTCGTCGCGGCCCAGGCACCGGAGCTGGTCAGCAAGGACCAGCGGCATCGCGTGCTCGCCCTCTACTTCAGCCACGCCCTGCTGCGCAGTGACTACGCGCTGGCCAAGATCGCGGCACTGGCGGCCGCGCTGTTCATCATCTGCTTCCTGCCCCTGCTCGTGATCTTCCTGGGCGCGATCCTTGCCGCCTCCGACGTGGCCGGGGCCTTCGGCGACCAGCTCGAGAACGTGCCGCAGATCATCGGCGCGCCGCTGATCTACGCCATCCCGCTGGCAGCGCTGGGCCTCGCCATTGCCGCCTGGACCCCACGACGCGCCTACGCCACCGGCGCCATCATCGCCGTCTTCATCGTGACCTCGGCCGTCGCCGGCATCGTCGAGCAGGCATCGCAGGGGACCCTTGGGCAGTGGATTCCCCTGGCCAGCCCGTTCGTGGCACTCGACGGCGCCCGCGACCTGGTCGTCGGGGCGCGGAACGTCGATTCCGTCGGCGCACGCAGCCTCCCGCTCTGGATCTATGGCGCGGAGACGCTCGCGATCGCGCTGGCGGGGATCGGTGCCACGCTCTACCGCTACCGTGGGATCGACGCGTGACGGCCTCCGCGCCTGCTGACGCCCCGGGCGGCGCCATCGAGCTGATCTCGGTGTCGCGCTGGTACGGCAACGTCGTCGCCGTCAACGACATCAGCTTCCGCCTCGACCGCGGCGTCACCGGGCTGCTCGGGCCGAACGGTGCCGGCAAGTCGACGATCCTGCACATGCTGGCTGGCTTCCTGGCGGCTTCATCGGGAACGGTCAAGGTTGCCGGCGGTCCGGCACGCGGCCGGACCGAGATGTACCGCAGCGTGGGGCTGGTTCCGGAGCGCGAATCGGTCTACCCGTTCCTGTCCGCGCGCGAGTTCGTGGGCGCCAACGCCCGGCTGCAGGGGATCGGGGCAGACGCCGTCAACGAGGCCGTCGACCGCGCGATCGCCCGCGTCGAGCTGCAGGATGCGCAGGACCGCCCCATCGGCACCTACTCGAAGGGGATGCGGCAGCGCGCCAAGGTGGCCGCCGCCCTGGTCCATGACCCGCCCATCCTCCTCCTGGACGAACCATTCAATGGCATGGATCCTCGCCAACGGCTGCACATGATGGACCTGCTGCGCAGCATGGCCGCCGAGGGGCGCACCATCCTCTTCTCGAGCCACATCCTGGAGGAGGTCGAGCGGCTCGCCGAGCGGGTGTTGGTCATCGTCGCCGGCCGACTGGCGGCATCGGGCGACTTCCGGGAGATCCGGCGGCTCATGACCGACCGGCCCCACACGTTCACCGTTCGCAGCTCGGACGATCGCGCCCTGGCCGCCGCGCTGCTCATGGTGCCGGCCATCGCCGGCGTCTCCCTCGACGACGGCAAGATCACCGTGCACAGCTCCGACTTCGGCGCCCTGTCGCGCTCGATCGGCGGCGTCGCCAGGCGCGCGAAGATCAGCCTCTTCGAGCTGCTCCCGACCGACGAATCGCTCGAATCGGTCTTCAGCTACCTGGTGAACCGATGATCGGTGTCATCGCGCGCATCACCGTTCGGCAGCTGCTCAGCCGGCGGCGGACCGCGCTGCTCCTGCTGCTGGGCGGGATCATGGTCCTGGTTGCCATCGCGCTCCGGCTGAGCCTGGACGAGGTCTACCTGCAGGAGTACACCGCCGCGCTGCTCAACAACTTCGGCGTGGCGACGCTGATGCCACTGGTGGCGCTCCTCTTCGGGACCGGCGCCATCGGCGGAGAGCTGGAGGACGGGACGGCGGTCTACCTGCTTGCCAAGCCTGTCAACCGCTGGATGATCCTCATGACGAAGCTGGCGGTCGCCAGCGCTGCCTCGGTCGCGCTCACCTGCGCTCCGATCTTCGTTGCCGGGCTGATCGTGGACGGCGGGCTGTCGGACGGCCTCGTCATCGGCTTCACCCTCGCCGCGGCCCTAGGATCGATCGTCTACTGCGCCATCTTCGTCGCCCTCAGCCTTGTCACCGGGCGCGCACTGGTCTTCGGCCTGGGCTACGTGCTCATCTGGGAGGGCCTGCTCTCCGGACTCTTCGCCGGGACGCGGACCTTCAGCGTGCGACAGGAGACGCTGGCACTGGCGGACGCCATCGCCGACGTCCCGAGCGGGGTCTTCGAGGCGCAGCTGGGCCTGACGCCGGCACTCATCGTCGGCGCGGTGGTCCTGGTCGGGGCGACGCTCCTTGCCGGACGGCGCCTCGCCAACATCGAGATCGCCGGCGAATCTGCGTGAGCCATCCCGGCGTGGGCGCACCCTGGGCCTATCCCTTTGAAGGGCGCCTCGATCAGCTCGTGATCGACAGCCAGGCGCTGACCGGGAATGCGCTCGGCGACCCGCATCACCGCCCGCTGCTGGTCCAGCTGCCGCCGGGCTACGACGCCGACCCGGAGCGGCACTACCCGAGCGTCTACGTCCTGCAGGGCCTCACCGGCCAGGTCGACACGTGGCGCAATCGCAGGCCCTTCGGGCCCAACGTCCTCGAGCTCGTCGACGCCGCCTGGCGGGATGGGGCGACGCCCGCGATCGTCGTCTACGTCGACGCCTGGACGCAGCTCGGCGGGAGCCAGTTCCTGGATTCGCCGGCCACCGGCCGCTACCACACCTACCTCTGCGAAGAGGTGGTCCCGTTCGTCGACGAGCGCTACCGCAGCCTGGCCGGGCCGGAGCACCGCGGCGTCACGGGCAAGTCGTCGGGCGGCTACGGCGCCATGGTCACGCCGATGCTGCGGCCGGACCTCTTCGGCGCGCTGGCCACGCACGCCGGTGACGCCCTGTTCGAGGCCTCCTACTGGCCCGACGTGCGCGAGGCGGTCCGGGCGCTGCGCGACCACTACGACGGTGACTACGACGCCTTCTGGACCGATTTCCGTTCGCGTCCGGGACGTTCCCGCCGGACCGACGGCGCGCTCCTCAACGTGTACTGCATGGCCGCCTGCTACTCCGCCGATGCCGATGGCACGATCCAGCTGCCGTTCGACCCGGCGACCGGTCGCATGCGTGACGAGGTCTGGCAGCGGTGGCTCGCCTGGGATCCGGTCCGCATGGCGCAGCAGCGTGGCGAGGCACTCCGCTCGCTGCGTGGCGCCTGGATCGACGCGGGACGCAGTGACGAGTACTACCTGGACCTGGGCGCCGGTGCCTTCCGCGATGCCGTGCGCGTCGCCGGCCTGCCGGACGAGTTCGTGCGCTTCGAGCTGTACGAGGGAACGCACGCCAACCTGGAGTGGCGCTATCCCATGGCCATCGCCTGGCTCGCCGAGCGTCTCGCCGAGGGCGCCGGCTAGGCCCCGGAGGTCGTATCGCCCGCCGGTGCCAGACGGGCGGCTGCCTGTGCAATCGCGCTGCGGAAGCCCGCGACGCTGCGCTCCCCCTCGTACAGCTCGCCGCCGATGTAGATCGTTGGCGTGCCCGGCAGGTTGAGCTCGCGCGCCGCAGCGGCGTCGGCGGCGACGGTGTCACGGACGGCAGCCGAGCTGTAGTCGGCGGTCCACTGCGCGACGTCCAGGCCGATCTCGCCAGCCAGTGACGCGAAGTAGGCCTCGGCGTCGGCTGCGGACAGGTTCTCCCATGCCGCCTGGCGAGCGTAGAGAAGGTCCGACATCGACCAGAAGCCGCCCTGCAGCTTCGCCGCCTCGGCCGCACGGGCCGACGAGTTGGCGTTGGCGTGGATCGTCTCCAGCGGGAAGTAGCGGTAGACGAGCGTCATCTCGTCGCCGGCAGCCATCTGGGCCAGCAACGGGCCAACCGTGGCACAGCCCGGGCATTGGAAGTCGGCGAACTCGACCACCGTCACCTGCCCCTGCCCAAGGCTTGGACTGGTCGCCGGCGCGAGGTTCGCACCAGCCGCGTCGGGCCCGGCTCCGCCACTCGCGGCACCGACGACCAGCAGCCCGCCGAAGAGAAGCGCGGTGACGGTCGTCCCCAGCGTGGCGAGCCGGCGCAGCGCGCCGCGCTCCGCCTCCAGGACGCGCTCCCGTTGGTGACGCGCCCGGCTGGAGCCGCCTGCGGGCGGTGGCGGATCGGGCGTCACGGCGAGGCCGCCGGCTGCCACGAGCAGCACGAGGCTGGCGGCCGCAGAAGCCAGGCACCAGGTGCAGAAGGCGTGGATCACGAAGGCCTCGGCGGCGGTCAGCGCAGCCGACATGACCGCTCCCACGAGGCCCGCCACCGCCAGCGCGGTCCGCGGCGAGAAGCCGAGCAGCGACGCGCCGCCCAGGCTGCGGTAGGCGAGCCAGGCAGCGCCCAGGTAGAAGGCAACGCCGAAGAGCGGCAGCGGGATGCCGAGGGGGTAGGCGAACTCGGAGGCACGCACCTCGTCGCAGCCGGAGCCGGTGAGGCAGACGCCGGCCTGGCCGGTCGTGTACTCCACGAGCAGGTAGACCGATACGCCCGCGCCGAAGATCGCGGCAAGCAGCGCCACTGCGCGCCAGCGCGGGGCAGGGAAGGAGCTGATCATGGCCGGAGAATGGTGTCGCGGCTCGGGAAGGACACCGGCCGAAGGTCCCGAAGCGGCAGGACCTTGCGACCGTGCCCGGCCTCTCAGCCTGGCGGTTGGCCGCCGCCGGTGATCACGCTGCCGTCCACCAGCACGAACTCCCAGTCCACCTCGGCGGCATCGCTGAGCCCCGGAACCGGCATGACCCAGGTGCCGTCCACCACGCTCGCCCGATGGCCGCCCGACCCTGCGATTCGGACCTCGACCACGCCACCCTCGGCCCGGCCGAAGGCAATGCTCGGCAGCGGCCCCGATCCGCCGGAGCCCTCGGCGTGGAGGAGCACGGAGAGCGGCTCGTTCATCGTCGCCTCGGTCAGCACGGTCGCTGTCCAACCATTCTCGTCTCGCGTTGCGACCACCAGCCCGACGATGCCGTTCGGGCGGCGGTAGACGTCGACCTCGTGACCGGGGTCAGGTTGAAATCCGGTGATCGGCGCGACGCCGATGCGCGAAACGGCTGTCCGAGCGTTGGTGGCGAGGCTGCCGGTGGAGGCGATCCAGGCGAGCAGGATGGCCCCGGCCACGACCAGGAGCGCGACGATCGCGGCCAGCCACGCGCTGTCGCGAACACCGGGCGCCGACTTCGGCAGGCTCTGCGCGCGGGGCCAGGCCCCGGCCGGGCGGACGCGACCATGGGTGGCGCTCGCCCCTGCGCCGCGAGCCGGCTCCCACACGGCATCGAGCCGGTGGCCCGCACCGCGGCGCGGATCAGCGGGCGGGGGAGGAATCGGCCCCCAGTGCTCGCGGCGGGGGGATTGTCGCGGCTCCTCGTCGAGCACCCGTCGCCGCTCAGGATCGGTGAGCATGCGGACCGCTCGGTTGAGCTCCTGCATGGCGGCGCCGGCATCGGCCCCGTGAAGATCGGGATGGAGCTGCTTGGCGAGCCGCCGGTAGGCGCGGGTGACCTCCGCGACACTGGCACCGCGTGGCACGCCCAGGAGACGGTAGGGATCGAATGCGCCGCCGGGCATGGTGCGCAGCGTAGCGCTAGTCTTCCCGCCATGAATGGCACCGCCTCCGACAGCAAGCCGACGGTCGAGGTCCGCGACCGGGCAGAGCGTGGCCGCTACGAGCTGACCGTGAATGGAGAGCTGGCCGGCGTGTCCGACTACCGCGATCGCGCCGGCCGTCGCATCTTCGTGCACACCGAGGTGGACGGCGCCTTCTCGGGTCGTGGCCTCGGCAACCGCCTGGCCGCCGGCGCGCTGGACGATGCGGTCGCCCGCGGCCTTCGCGTCGTGCCCCGCTGCCCGTTCATCCGGGCGTACATCGAGCGGCACCCCCACTACCGCTCCCTCCTGGTCGCGCAGCCGGGCGAGAGCCCGGCCGGAGAGCGCGCGCCCGAGCTGCCGTAGCATCTCCGCACATGAGACGCGGATGGTGGGCGGTCGTTGCGGCGGCGGTCGCCACGGTGCCCGGCGTACTGACGACCCTCGGAGTCCTGGGCGGTTCCGATCCGCTGCGGGCCCTCATCTACGGGGTCGCCATCATCGGCGCCGCATTCCTGCTCTCGTGGGCGGCCGAGGCGGTCCAGCTCGACTTCTCGCAGGGCCTGGCGCTGGCGCTGCTCGCGCTCATCGCCATCCTGCCCGAGTACGTCGTCGACGCCACATTCGCCTGGCTGGCTGCGGAGGATCCCGCCTACGCCGGCTACGCGGTGGCAAACATGACCGGCGCCAACCGGCTGCTCATCGGCATCGCCTGGCCGATGGTGATCGTCCTCGCCTGGCTGCGCTTCCGCCGCACGGAGGTGGCGCTGGAAGATGGCCACGGACTGGAACTGGTGGTGCTGCTGGCGGCGACGCTCTACGCCTTCTGGCTGCCGATCAAGGGCGATATCAGCCTGGTCGACATGGCGGTGCTGGTGGCGATGTTCGTCTTCTACATCTGGCGCGTGGCACGGCTTCCGGCCGAGCAGCCGCACCTGGTCGGGCCAGCGGCACTCATCGGGGAGCTGCCGGCGAGGCGGCGGCGGGGCGTGACGGCGGCACTCGCCGTCGGCGCGGCTGCTGCCATCCTGCTGGTGGCCAAGCCCTTCGCGCAGGCCCTGGTCGGCACCGGCGTCTCGCTGGGCATCGACGAGTTCCTGCTCGTCCAATGGCTGGCACCGCTCGCCTCCGAGGCGCCGGAGTTCGTCGTCGTCGGGCTCTTCGCGTGGCGCGGCGAGAGCACGCCGGCGCTCGGCACGCTGGTCTCGTCCAAGATCAACCAGTGGACCCTGCTGATCGCCATGCTGCCGCTGGTCTACAGCGTGGCCCTCGGCCGGCCGGATGTCCTTCCACTCGACGACCGGCAGCGCGACGAGGTCCTCCTCACCGCGGCACAGTCGCTCTTCGCGGTGACACTGCTGCTCGACCTGCGCCTCTCCCTGGTGGGTGCCGGGGCGCTGTTCGCGCTCTTCGTCACACAGATGATCCTGCCCGAGACCCGCGGGGCACTGACGGTCGTGTACTTCGTCCTGACCGCGGTTGCGCTGGCGCTCAGCCGACGCCGCATCCGCGCCGCCTTTCGCTGGCTTCGCGGCTAGCCTGCAGCCGGCCGATGGTCGGTCGTCAGCCGGCGGTCGAGAAGAGCTGGAGCTCCATCACGCCGTGGTCGTCGACCGACAGGATGGCGAAGGAGCTGGGCGGCGCCATCTCGTAGTCGGCGAAGGCGATGTCGATCGAGCCCCTCAGCACGATGACGCCGTTCTCCAGGCGCGCCTGGAAGGGCACCTGCACCTCGCGCGTCACGCCATGCAGGGTCAGGCTGCCGGTCGCCGTCACCGAGAAGTCGCGACCGCCGGCTGCCTCCACCGGCAGCTGGATCGGCTCGATCAGCTCGAACGTCGCGGTGGGAAAGGCGTTCGTCTCCAGGGCCTGACGGCGCAGCTGGCCGTCGCGCCGGTCGTCATCGCTCTGCAGCGCCCGTCAGGTCGGCGGTCACCTGGGCCGCGCTGAGCGTCGTCCCCTCGATGGTCAGCGAGCCGGTAACGTCGGGAGTGCGCCCGACAGCGGTCTGGCCGCCGATCCCCGCCAGCTCCTCCTGCACGCGGTAGCCGACGAACGAGCCCGAGAAGTCGTCGAAGGAGCCGATGGAGGTGTCGAGCGTCCACGTCCCGGCGATCTCGCCGGATGCGTCTGGCCCACGGCGGCCGGCCCCCCTGCCCGCAGGAAGACGTACCCCGCAGCGCATGCGCCGCCCGCCAGCACCCCGACCGCGGCCACCACGGCGATCACGCGAAGGCGGGCGGATCGGTTGCGAGTCGGAACGGTCATGGAGTCTCCTCAGCTCGGCTGGCGATGCTCACTGGCCGGGCAGCTGCACCTCGAAGCGCGCGCCCCCGGTCGGGCGGTTCGCCGCCCGGATCATGCCACCGTGGTGCTCGGCGATCCAGGCGGCGATCGACAGGCCGAGCCCGGTGCCACCCGATGGAGCGTCAGCCGCGCGCCAGAATCGGTCGAAGAGATGCGGGAGATCCGCCGGCCGGATTCCATTGCCCTCGTCATCCACGCGCACCGAGGGTGGCGACGGCGTGACCCGGACCGTCACGCTGCCGCCGGCAGGGCTATGACGGATCGCGTTGTCGACCAGGATCGAGATGAGCTGCCGCAGCCTGTCGGCGTCGCCCGTCAGCCGCACCGGCGCCGCGTCCAAACGCAGGGTGACATCCCGCCCGTCGGCCACGCTGCGCAGCCGCTGCAGCGCCTCTCCGGCGACCTCGTCGAGGTCGACCGGGTCGCGGCGCAGCTCCACGGCGCCGGAGTCGCTGCGCGCCAGGAGCAGGAGGTCCTCAACCAGCCCGGTTAGGTGGTCCACCTCGCTCTCGATGTCGCCCAACGCCTCGCCCACCTCGCGGACCGGCTGATCGGCGTGGCGTCGCAGGTCCTCGACGCTGCCCCGCACGATGGTGAGCGGCGTCCGCAACTCGTGGCTCGCATCGGCGGCGAACTCACGCTGCCGCCGTAGCGACTCGCGGATGGGGACGAGCGCGCTGCCGGCGTAGACGAAGCCCACCGCGCCCGCCAGCAGCAGGACGGCCACGCCGCCGCCCACGAGCACCAGCAGCAGCGTGTTCAACGTGCGCTGCTCGGCGGAGCGCAGCTGGATGACCTGGACCACGTAGGGCTCGCCGCCGACCGTGAGCGGCTCGGAGAGGACGCGCACGGGAACGTCCTCCACCGACGCGTTGCGGACATCCGTCCCGGCGGCGAGGGCCGCCTCGACGCTGTCCATCACCGGCAGGTCCGTGGCATCGCTGGGCTCCCGGCCCACGAACTGCCCCGAGGCGTCGACGACCAACGTGATCGTCCCGGATGCCGGTCCCCCAAACTCCGGCTGGCCGAACCGGGGATTCCCGGGACGGTCGTCATCGTCCGGGAAGCCACCACCCGAGGCGCCAGCGATGAATCGCACGGCCTCGTTCGCCTGGCGCTCGAGCTGACTGCGAGCGGCTCCGTCGAGTGACGCCGCCACGCTCAGGTAGAGCGCGGTGCCCAAGACCAGCAGGAGGGCCAGGGTCGAACCGGCGCTCCACGCGACCAGGCGCCAGCGGACCCGCCGCAGCAGACGCGCGTCACCCGCCTGGGCTCGGGCGGTGACCATCGGCCTCAGGCCTCCGTCATCCGGTACCCCACGCCGCGAACGGTCACGATCGAGGACCCCGCCTCGCCCAGCTTGTCGCGCAGGTAGTGGACGTAGGTGTCCACCGTGTTGTGGGTGAGGATGTCGCCGTACGGCCACGCGTAGTCGAGCAGCTGGTCGCGACTGAGCACCTGCCCGGGATGGCGAAGGAGACACTCGAGCAGGCTGAATTCGCGCGGGCTCAGCTCGACGCCTCGCTCGCCGACCATCACCAGGCGGCGGCGCTCGTCGAGGGAGATCGAGCCGCTGCGCAGCACGTTCCCGTTCGACGAGCGTCCCGCCGCGCGGCGCTCGAGGGCGCGCAGACGTGCAGAGAGCTCCGAGAAGGCGAACGGCTTGACGAGGTAGTCGTCCGCGCCACTGTCCAGGCCCCTGACTCGATCCTCGACGGCGTCACGTGCGGTGAGCATCAGGATGGGCAGCGCCGATCCAGCGGCCCGCAGCCGCCGCGCGACCTCGGTGCCCGAGATGTCGGGCAGGCCGATGTCCAGGATCATGGCGTCCAGGCCGCTGCCGGCCTCTGCCATCTCCAGCGCCTCCTCGCCCGACGGCGTGAGCTCCACCAGGTGGCGCTCATCGGACAGCATGCGAACCAGGAGACGGCCGAGCCTGGGGTCGTCCTCGACGACGAGCAGGTGCATGTGGGCGGATCCAATCGTCAGCTACGCGAAAGGGTATATCGGAACCCGATGCTGGGCCCGAAAGATGGGAGCCACATGAGAGGGGTTCTCATGCAGCTCCCAGACGTCGCGAGGATGCTCCTCCCATGAAAGCGTAGAACCTGGGCCGTTGCGCCGCCGACGACGCCCCGCGCTGACCCTGGCGCTCGTCGCCGGGCTCCTCGCCAACCGTGCCCGACCCTAGAGATCGATTAGCAGCTCGGAGAGCGGCTTGCGCGCCTCACCGGGCGCCGACTTCGGCTGACGCGCCGTCGTCGTGGGGTGGCCGAGCGAGATGAGGGTGCGGACGTAGGCGGGCGCCTCGAGGCCCAGGTAGTCCGCCACGCCCTGGCGGTACTTCCCGGTGACCCAGCCGATGCCGGCCCCGAGCCCCAGCGCTCCGGCGGCAACCAGGATCCGTTCGGCGCAGCGGCCCTCGTCGTACATCTCCCACTCGGGGCGCTCGCCGGGCATCACGATGGCGAGCGCGACCGCCGCGCCGGCGACATGCCTGGCGTTGGGCGCCAGCTCCGACAGTCGTTCCTGCTTCGCGCGGTCCCGGATGACGCCGAACCGCCAGGGTTGCCAGTTGGTGGAGCTGCCCGACCAGCGCGCCACGTTGAGGATCTCCTCGAGGGCGTCCTCGGAGATCGGCTCATCGCTGAATTGGCGCACCTGCCGCGTTTGGCGTAGAGCCGAGAGGATCTTCGCGGCGTCGTCATCCATGGTCGAAGGATACGCGGACAGGCCCACCGTCCGCGACACCTGACGTAGGGGACAGGCGGCCGTCCGCCCGATGCCTCGCGACGCGAGCAGGGCTACAACTGGCTCATGGACACCCGCATCGGCAACCTGGCCATCGCGCAACCGCTGCGGCAGCGGAGCTTCCGGCTGGTCTGGATCGGCGAGAGCGTCTCGATGCTCGGCGACCAGTTCTACCTGGTGGCGCTGCCCTGGCTGACGCTGGAGCTGACCGGCTCGACGCTGGCGCTGGGCCTGGTCCTCATGGCTGCGGCGATCCCGCGTGCCGCGCTGATGCTGGTCGGCGGCGCGCTGAGCGACCGGCTGCAGCCGCGCATGGTGATGCTCGCCTCGAGCGCCGCACGCGCCGTCCTGGTCGGCGTCCTGGCCGCGCTGGTCTGGACCGACGCCATCCAGCTCTGGCACCTCTACCTCCTCGGCGCGCTCTTCGGCGCCGCCGACGCCTTCTTCCAACCGGCGGCGCTGGCGCTGATCCCGCGGATGGTCGGCAGCGATCGGCTCGAGGCGTCGAATGCCCTCGTCACCGGCAGCATGGCGATCACCGGCATGCTCGGCCCCGCGCTGGCCGGCATCTCGGTGGGCCTGGCCGGTGCCGCCCTCGGGTTCGGCATCGACGCGCTCACCTTCGCCTTCGCCGCGATCACGGTCTTCACCGTCGGCCGTGAAGTACGCACCACCCGCGACGGGGAGACGCGACCCACCGCTCGCACCATGGCAGCCATCCGCGAGGGCCTTACTTATGCGCTTGGCGACCGGCAGATCCGGAGCGTGCTGCTGGCCGTGCTCGTCATCAACTTCGCGGTCGTCGGCCCCTTCTTCGTCGGGCTGCCGGCGTTGGTCGAGGCGTTCGCCGGCGGGCCGACCGACTACGGGCTGGTGCTCTCGGCCTGGGGCGCCTCAGCCCTGGCCGGCGCCGTCGTGGCCGGCAGCATGGGGAACCGGCTGCCTATCTGGAACCTCGTCCCGGGTGCAGCCGGCGCCATGGCGGTCGCGCTGATCCTGATCGGCGTGGCACCGAACGCGTGGGCGGCTGCGGTCGCGTCGATGCCGCTGGGAGCGGCCGTTGGCATGCTGCAGGTATCGGGGATGGCGTGGCTGCAGCGCCGCAGCGATCCGCGCATGCAGGGTCGCCTGATGAGCCTGGTCATGGTCGCGATCATGGGGCTCACCCCGGCCAGCTACGCGATCGCCGGGCTGGTGGCCGAGGCGACCGGCACGTCGCTCCTCTTCGTGGGAGGCGGCGCGATCGTCATGCTGCTGGCGGTCGCCGGCTACCGCGCACCGTCGCTCCGCGAACCCTGGGCCGGCGGCCGGCGGAGCGGTGCGCGTCGCCGATCCCTGCGCCTAGCGCTCGCGCCGAACGCCGGACGCGGTGGTCCGTTCGGCACCCCCTGTCCTTCGGCCCGGGCCGAAGTACCCGCGCAGGCCATGCCCTAGGGCATACGGCCTACGGGCCGATGGCCGGACAATCGGGTCCTTGTGTCACATGCGCGGACACCCTTCCAGCGGCGATGGTTGCATCAGCCAATCAATGAGCTCCCGAAAGGAAGGGTTTACTCCAATGATCAGTCGGCTGAAGAGTGTGGGAATCGCACTCGCAATCCTGGGCCTGGTCTTCGTGGCCGGCGGCGCGTTCGCCTTTCTCAAGGTCCAGGACGGGCAGGCATCGCTGAACAAGTTCAGCGCAGCCCAGAACGTCACGCTCAGCTACAACGAAGATGGCCAGCTGGTCGACCGCGGCGAGACCGCCGGCGCCCAGGCCATCATGTCCCTGCTGAAGGATGACTGGGGCTACCCGGTCGTCGAGGCTGAGCTCAATCCCAACGATCCCATCGTCAACACGGCCTCCGAGTACATGTACCAGATGGCCACCATCAGCTACCACACCCTGCACGGATCCACGACCGTCACGCTGACCGAACCCGTGGAGTTCAACGGCACCGCGTATGCCGCTGGTGACTACGAGTTCCAGAACGACGGCCGCTACTGGACCGGCTTCAACCGCATGGATCCGATCGAGGGCCCGGCGCGCGAGGCGATCTGGACCGGGACCGCGCACGCGCTCGTCGGTGAGCTGGGTGTCGGAACCGTCACCGCGCAGGCCCTGCAGCTGGGCCTCGGCCTGGCGGGCCTCTTCGCCGGCGTGGGCGCCACGTTCCTCCTGACCGGCATCGGCCTGGTCTGGGTGACCCGGGCGCAGGAGGTTCCGGTTCCGGAGCTCCGCCCCGCCAAGGTGAACGTCCCCGCCTAGCGGCACCACTCCGATCGGGCCAGGGGCCCGATGAGGAAGGGACTCGCAAGGAGCCTGTCCCGACCGGCGAGCCATCCACGATGGTCTCCCCGGCGGGCAGGCTCCTTCCCGTTGTGCTCCTCGGCCGTTCGCTGACCCCTCGTCAGCGTCGCTGGCCGGGAGGGGCCATCCCGCTCCAGTAGCGCCGCAGCCGGTCGGAAGCCTCGTGCTCGGCACGTGCCAGGGTGGCCCGGCACCACGCGCCCCACGCCAGCAGCGCGAGCAGCCATGCGGCGAGCGTCAGCGGCACGATGATGCCGAGCGTGATGAAGATCTCGCGCGGCGATGTGAGGTGATGGTGAAGCAGGACGGCGGCCAGCGCCGCCAGCCAGCCGAGCAGCATGAGCGTCGAAATCCGCCGCGCGTAGCGCACGAGGTCGTGATTGACCTCCACGGCGCGGCCCCATGGGTCGGCCTCGGCTGGTGCCCCGCGCAGGTTCAGGAGGGCAGCGGTCACCGCGGCATAGACGACCCAGCCGCCGGGAATGACGAAGTGGGTCAGCTGGTGGATCGGCGGCTCGAGGTGAAGGATGAGCGGCGCCAGCGAGGCCGCGGCCACGACGCCCAGCCCGATGTAGGCCCGCGTCACGATCTCGTGCAACGCACCGACGACGGGCGCCTCCACCTGGTTGCGTGGGTCGTCCGACGTCATCGGTCTGGCAGCCTCCCTGCAGCTGTGTCGCGTCATCCTAGCCGCATCCCCACCCGACGGGAAATGCGAACGCTAGAAAAGGGTTTCCACCACGGGTATCATCTGGCCGGACACCACCACGCCGATGCAGAGGAATGCCCGCATGCCACTGAACTTCGAGGGCCTCATCTCCGCCACCGTGCTGCCCATGAAGCCGGATGCCACGCCGGACGAGGCAGCCCTGCGCCACTACATCCGCTGGGTCGCCGAGCAGGGCGTCGCCGGCGTCGCGATCAACGCCGACACGGGCGAGACCGCACACCTCACCCACGCCGAGAAGGTGCGGGTGCTGGAGGTGGTTCGCGAGGAGCTACCCGGTGACGTCATGATGGTGGCCGGGCTCGCCGGGCCGTTCACGGCGCAGGCCGTCCAGCAGGCGCACGACTACCGGGCGGCGGGAGCGGATGCGCTCCTCGTGTTTCCCATCCCGGCCTACCTCTCGTCACCGCTCGATCCCGCCATCCCGGTCCGCTACCACCGGGCGATCGCGAGCGCCGGCGTCCCGATGATCCTCTTCCAGCTGCAGCCGGCGCTGGGCGGCGTGAACTTCGACCAGGCGACGCTGGCGCAGCTCGCGGCCATCGACGAGGTGGTGGCCATCAAGGAGGCATCCTTCGACGCGCGGCGCTACATGGACACCGTCGCCACCATCAACGCGCTCCCCCGCCGCATCGCCTTCCTGACCGGGAACGACAACTTCATCTACGAGTCGTTCCTGCTCGGAGCCGATGGCGCCCTGATCGGCTTCGGCGCGGTCATGGTCCGCGAGCAGGTGGAGCTGATCCGCCTGGCGCGGGAGAAGCGCTTCGAGGAGGCGGCACCGCTTGCCGCACGCGTCCAGCGCCTGGCCGATGCTGTCTTCGCGCCCCCCGTCGCAAACTACCGCGCCAGGCTCAAGGAGGCGCTGGTGATGCTGGGCGTCCTGGAGAACGCGACCGTCCGCGAGCCGCTGCTGCGGATCTCCGACGACGAGCGGCGCGAGCTGGCGGCGGTGCTCGAGGAGGTCGGCCTGCGGCCCGCCGTCCCGGCCTGATCAGCCTGGCGCGCTGACTGCCCGGATCCGCGTCGTCAGCTCGCCGATCCCGTCGATCTCGACCGTCACCGTCTCGCCGTCGGCGAGGAACCGCGGCGGTGTCCGGCTCTCGCCCACGCCGTCCGGCGTGCCGGTGGCGATCACGGTGCCCGGCAGCAACGTCGCGTGGCGGCTCAGGGCGGCGATCACCTCGGCCACCGAGAAGACCATCTGCGAGGTGCGCCCATCCTGGAGCAGCTCGCCGGACACGCGGCAGCGGATGGGCACGTCGTCGAACCGCCCCTCGTCAGCGGTGACGATCCAGGGTCCCAGCGGGCAGAAGCCGTCGCCCGACTTGGCCAGCAGCCACTGGTCGCCGTCGAAGCGCGCGTCGCGCGACGCCATGTCGTTGAGGCACGTGTAGCCGAAGACGTGATCCATCGCCTCCGACTCGCTCACGTTGCGTGCCGTGCGGCCGATCACCACCGCCAGCTCCGCCTCGTAGTCGAGCCTGGGATGGACCGATGCGTCCCACGCAACCTCCGCATCCGGCCCGATGACCGACGAGGGAAGCTTCGCGAAGACGAGCGGGGCGGCGCGCCGGTCGGCTGTCGCGGCTTCGGCCTTCCGATAGTTCTCGCCGATGGTGAAGACCGCCGGCGGCAGCGGGATCGGCGCGAGCAGCTCGGCCTCGGCCAGCGACGCGCCGTCGCCCGCGCCCGCCACCCAGGCCGCGATCTCGTCGAGCAGGTGCGGGGAGGCGGCCAGATCCCGCATGGCGACCGGCCAGCCGCGACCCGCTTCCGCGAGGAGCAGGAGATCGTGCTCGCGCAGGGCGGCTGCGCCCTCGCGGCCGCGATACCGGACCGTTGCGAGGCGCATCCCTACGCCTCGCTCGCCTCGCGCAGCAGCGGCTCGATCGAGGCGCGCATCACCTCCTCGACGTCACCACTGCCGGTCCAGCGCTCGAAGGCGACCGCAGCCTGCCGGACGAGCATCGCCGCGCCGTTCGCAGCTCGCAGGCCGCGGGCTCGCGCCGCCCGGACCAGCTCCGTCTCGGCGGGAATGTAGACGCAGTCGAAGACCGCTGCGCCGTCGGCGACCCCGTCGACGCTGAACGCGGTGCCGGCGCTGGTCATGCCGACCGTGGTGGCATTCACGGCAAGGTCGGACGAGGCGAGAGCCTCGCTGAACGCGCCGTCGGCCAGGGCGGCCGTGGTGACCCTTCCGCCTGCGGCCGGGTAGCGAGCGGCGAGGCGCTGCGCAGGTTCCTCCCGCCTTGCCCCGATCATGACCCGCGCGGCCCCCGCGTCGAGCAGGGCGTAGACGACGGCATGCGCCACGCCCCCGGCGCCTGCAACGGCGACGCTGGCCCCGTCGAGGTCGACCCCCAGCTCTCCCTCGACCGCCGAGCGGAAGCCGGGTGCATCGGTGTTGAAGCCGATCAGCGAGCCGTCATCGCGCCGCTCGACGCTGTTGACGGCGCCGATGAGGCGCGCCGCTTCTTCGACACCGTCGAGGAGCTCCACGATGGCCTGCTTGTACGGCGCGGTGATCTGGAAGCCGAACCATTCGGGCGAGCGCGTCTCGGCCACGAAGGCGCTCAGCTCTTCCGGACCGATCTCGCGCAACTCGTAGCGTGCGTCGATGCCGCAGGCCGCGAAGGCGGCGTTGTGCATCACCTCGCTGTGCCGCCGCCGCAGCGGATGGCCGATCAGGGCGACGCGTCGCATCGGCCTGCCTCAACCCAGCCGGGCGGCGAGCGGCTTGCTGGTCCGCGAGAACTTCACGTTGGGGATGATCTCGTTGGCCCACAGCTCCAGCTGCTCGGGATCAGGGGTCATGGTATGGAGCATGAAGTACTCGACGCCGGCGTCGGCGCGCTGCTGGAGCGAGGCGATCACCTCGTCCGGCGTGCCGAACAGGTAGACCGACTCCAGGTACTGGTCGCCGCGCTCGCCGCTCATCACCTTGCCGAATGCCCGGTGCTGCTCCTCGCGTGCCCTGGCCGGATCGTTGGTCATCACCAGGTGCAGGAAGTTCTCGTGCGAGATGAGCAGGGAGTCGGGATCGCGACCGTGATCGGCCAGGTAGGTCTGCAGCTCGGCCCAGTCGCGGGCGATGTCCTCGGGCGGGCAGGTCGGTCGCGGGATCCAGCCCTCCGAGCGCAGGACGCGCGCCTTGACCGACTCCACGAAGCGCGGCAGGTCGGGCGAGTTCGGGTCGGAGAGCTGCGATCCCCCGCCGATCCAGACCTCGGGACGCTGCGAGGCGCGCGGCTCGATGAACACGTCGTCGACCTGGTAGAACTGGCCGTCGTAGGTGACGTGCTCGCCCTCGAGCAGCGGGATGATGATGTCCATGATCTCGTCGGTGCGCTTGCCGCGCTCGCTCTTGTGCGTTCCGACGGCCTCGAACTCCGGCGGGTACCAGCCGACGCCGGCGCCCAGGATGAAGCGGTTGTCCGAGAGGAACTGCAGGGTCGCCAGCTGCTTGGCCAGCATGACCGGGTTGCGGAGCGGCAGGATCATGATCGAGGTGCCCAGGCGCACGCGCTCGGTTGCGCCGGCCACCACCGAAAGCGCGGCGATCGGCTCCAGCCAGTTCACCGAGTAGAAACGCCGGGCCGCGAGCAGGTGGTCGGTGATGAAGACGGAGTCGAAACCGAGCTCCTCGACCTTCCGCGCGAAGTCGCGGATGCCTCGCGCCCGCTCCTGGCCGTCGCCCTCCCAGATGTACGAGGGGAGGAAGACGCCGAACCTGCTGATCTGATCCATCACCTGCTCCTTCCGCGGGGACACGTCGCGCGTGGGCGCCCGCTGCTACTCACCGTGATACTCCGGCGGACGCTTCTCGAAGAACGCCGCCGCCCCCTCTTCCATGTCGCGGCTGGAGAAGAGGCGCTCCGACGCGTCCAGCTCCTCCGCCAGTCCCGCGTCCAGGTCCCTGTCGAACGCGATGTCGATCATTCGTTTCGCCTCGCGAACCGCCAGTGGTCCGCGCTCGGCGATCTCCGCCGCCCATTCGCGCGCCACCGCCAGCGCCTGGCCGTCCGGCACCACCGCGTTGACCAGGCCGATCTCCTCGGCGCGCTGCGCGTCGAGCAGGCGACCGGTCAGGATCAGCTCCTTGGCGCGGGCCGGCCCGACGATGCGCGTGATGCGCTGCGTCCCGCCGCTGCCCGGCATGACCGCCAGGCGAACCTCGGGCAGGCCCAGCCGCGCCGATGCGACCGCGATGCGCAGGTCGCAGCAGAGCGCCAGCTCCAGCCCGCCGCCGAGCGCATTGGCGCCGATCGCCGCAATGGTGGGCACCGGCAGGTTGGCCAGCTGGCGGTAGACGAGCTTCTCGAGGAGCAGCTTGCCCTCCGCCACGCGCGCCTTCAGATCGGCAAACTCGTGGATATCGGAGCCCGCGCAGAAGGCCCGCTCCCCGGCGCCGGTCAGCAGGAGGACGCGAACCTGCGGATCCCGGGCGACATCGGTCAGCGCGGCACGCAGCTGCTCGGTGAGCTCCGCCGAGACGAGGTTGAGCGGGGGGTTGTCGAGCGTCAGCTCGGTGACGACGCCGGGCTGCAGGTGAACGAGGTCAGCCATCGGCCCTCTCCTCTTCGCGTAGGGCGGCGAAGTCGGCCGCCAAACCCATCGGCGCATCGGTGAAGATTCGTGCGTCCATGGTCCGAAGCCCTTCGGCGAGCTGCGGGCGGAAGCCCATCTGCGCGATGACATCGGCCTCGACGTCCACCCCGGGTGCGACCTCGGCGAGCGTCACGCCCTCGGGCGTCAGCCGGAAGACGGCCCGCTCGGTGATGTAGCGCACCTCCTGGCCGCGCTCCAGCGCCAGCCGCCCGTTGAAGCTGATCTCCGGGACCTCCGGCACGAACTTGCGCAGCGACCCCTCGCTCTCGACGGCCATGCGGCCGTCGCCGAAGCTCTCTCGCAACCCGCGCGAGGTGAGGGTGCCCACGAAGTTGATGCGCCTGGTGCGGGCGCTGATGTTCGGGAAGCCGCCCGGCCCGCGCAACCGCCCCGGAAAGGCGTGCACGTTGACGTTACCGTCCGGATCGACCTCCGCGAAGGAGAGGCTCGCCACGTCCAGGCCCCCGCCATCGTAGAAGTCGAACATGTAGGGCTGGTCGATCATGGCCTGGAAGTTGAAGCCGGCGCCGCCCTCGTTGCCCGCCACCGGCACGCCCCCGAAGATGCCCTGCTCCACGGTCAGCACTAGCTGGTCGGCGATCCCCTCCTCCCAGGCGATGCGGCCGATGCCCTGGCTGATGCCGAAGCCCAGGTTGCAGATGTCGCCCGGTCGGAACTCGAGCAGCGAGCGGCGGGCGATCACCTTGCGCACGTCGAGCGGGATCGGCTCCTGCGGGCCTGTCGCCGGACGACGCATGGCACCGGCGTAGTAGGGCGAGTGCTCGGTGATGTAGGTCTGCCACTGGTCGGGATCGGTGTAGACGTAGTCGACCAGCGCGCCCGGCACCCGCACGTCGCGCTGCGGCAGGCTGCCGGCACTGGCCAGCTGCTTGACCTGGGCGATGACGATCCCGCCCGAGTTCCGCGCGGCCATGGCCATGGAGAGCATCTCGCCCTGGACCGCCTCGTCCTCCATGGTGATCGAGCCGTCCTCGTCGGCGGTCGAACCACGGATGACGGCGACGTCGATCGGGAACGCGTGGAAGAAGAGCCACTCGCGACCGGCGAGCTCGACCACCTCGACCAGCTCCTCGGTCGTGCGCTGATTCTGGCGTCCGCCGGTCTGGCGCGGGTCGACGTAGGTGCCCAGGCCGACGTGCGTCACCAGCCCCGGCCGACCGGCCGCGATCTCGCGCATCAGCTGCGAGAGCACGCCCTGCGGGAAGGAGTAGGACTCGACCTCGCCCGCCTCCACCAGCGCGCCCAGCTTCGGCTCGTTGCCGATGTTGGAGCCGATGGTCCGGCGCTGCAGTCCCGGCAAGGCGAGCTGGCTGAAGCCGCGATCCGCAAAGTCGCCGATGCCCACGACGCGGACCGTGGTCAGGTCGCGCGGGCGGCCATCGCGCGAGAAGACCGCCGCCAGCGTGTCGATGAAGAGCTGCGGCAGAGCGTGCCCCGCGCCGGACCCGCCCACCACCAGGGTGGCGCCGTCGGGGACGAGCCGGACCGCCTCCTCGGCGGTGACGACCTTCACGGCATGTACCCCCCGCCGTTCGGGTTGAGGGTCTGCCCCAGGAAGAGCGACGCGGCGTCGGAGAGCAGGAAGATGACCGCGTCGGCGACCTCCTCGGCGCGCCCGAAGCGGCCGACCGGCATGTCGCGCAGGCGCGAGCGGCCCGCATCGCTCTCGGCCAGGTCGGCGGTCATCTCGGTGATGGTGAAGCCCGGCGCAACGGCGTTGACCCGGATCCCGTGCGGACCGAGCTCGCGAGCGAGCGATCGGGTCAGGCCGATGAGCCCCGCCTTGGCGGCGCTGTAGGCCGCCGATTCGGTGATGCCCATCTGGCCGAGCCGCGAGGCGATGTTGACGATGGCGCCGCTGCCCTGCTCGAGCATCTGCGGCACGACCGCGCGCATGGTGTAGTACGCCGCGCTCAGGTCGGTCGCGATCACACGCTCCCACTCGTCGGGCTCGAGCTCGAGGAACGGACCGACCTGGGGCAGGCCGGCGTTGTTGACGAGCCCGTCCAGATGGCCGAATTCGGCCTGGATGCGCGCCACTGCGGCATCGACGTCGGGCCTGCTGGAGACGTCGCAGGGATAGGCATCGGCGCGTCGACCGAGTTCACGGATCTCGCCCACGACCGCCTCCGCCGCCACGGCACTCTCGCGGTAGACAACGGCCACGTCGGCTCCTGCCTGCGCCGCGCCGCGGGCAATGGCAGCACCGATGCCTCGGCTACCGCCGGTCACCAGGATCACCCGTCCTTCGAGTGACAGCTGCACGTGTCCTCCTCGTGATTGGGTTGGTCCGGGCGGAAGAGTCCCCCGCCCGGACCGTGACATGACCAGCGACTACTTACTGGTAGTCGTTGGTGAAGAACTCGCTGGGATCGAGCGTATCGTCGATGATGCCGGCATCGGCGAGGGTGGTCTGCGTGGCATCCCACTTGTCCGCCGTCTGCTCCAGCAGGTTGTCGCCGGCGTACTCGAACGCGCCGTCGAGCAGCGCCTGCATCACCTCGGGGCGATCCTGCGTCTCGGGTGCCGCCGCATACAGCGCGTCGAGCGCCGCCTGCGGATCATCCACGGCCGCCTGCCAGCCCTTGCGGATGCCATCCACGAAGCAGCTGACCTGGTCGGGATGGCTGTCGATGTAGTCGTCGCTCGAAGCGATCGCGAGGCCGTAGATGTCCTGCCCGTAGTCCTTGAAGGGGACGACGTCCAGGTTCTCGTCGGGGCTCGCGTCGATGTTCGCGGCCTCGTTACCGAAGAAGGTGATGAAGTCGACCTGGCCCGCCTTCAGCTGGGCGATGCCCGGGGCCGGGACGCTGACCTCACGCACGTCGGTGATGCCGTTCTGCTCGAAGAGCGCCTGGAGCAGCAGGTACGGCGAGCCGCCCGGGACGGCGCCCCAGGTCTTGCCCTCGACATCCGAGAGCTCGGTGATGCCGGCGTCCTTGTAGGAGACGATCGCCGACGGGTTGGACTGGTAGATGACGCCGAGCGACTTCACCGGCAGGCCCTTCACGCGGCCGGCGGAGATGGAGACCGCATCGGTGAGGCCGAACTCCTGTGAGCCGTTGGCGACCAGCTGCGCGGTGTCACCCGATCCCTGGCCGGCGGCCAGACTGACATCGAGGCCGCAGTCCTCCCAGTACCCCTCCTGCTTGGCGAGGAAGTAGGGCGCGTGGTTGCCGGAGATGACCCAGTTGAGCCGGAAGTCGACCGAGGTCATCTCCACGGGCGTGGCGGTGGCCTCCTCGGTGGGCGCCATGCTGGCCGCCTCGCTCGCGCTCGTCATCGGCTCCTCGCTGGAAGCCGGCGAGGCGGAGCTGCCGCTGCTGCATGCCGCGAGCGCCATGACGCCCAGCGTCCAGATTGCGAGCAATCGTAGTCGGATGGTCATTCGGGAGCCTCCAGTGCCGGGTTCTTGCCTCAATGGGAAACCTTTTCCAAACACGTCTGTTCACCTCCAGTGCAGTTGCGAGCGGTGGTCTACGTTCCGAGATAGGTCGCGCGGTCGCGGTGCCAGGGCAGCAGTACCCGTTCCAGGACACCCACGATCAGGAAGAGCACGACGCCCAGCACGATGAGCAGTAGCAGCGCGGCGAAGAGCAGCGTCGAGTCGAGCAGCGTGTTGGCGTACACCAGCAGGTAGCCGAGCCCGGAATCGGCGCCGACCCACTCCCCGACCACCGCGCCCACCACGGCCAGGGTGATACCGATCTTCAGCCCGGCGAAGAGCTGGGGAAGTGCGTGCGGGAAGCGGATGCGGAAGAAGATCTGGGCGCGGCTGGCGTTGACCGACCTGAGCAGGTCGAGCAGGTTCGGGTCGACGCTCGAGAGGCCCTCCGCGGCGGTCACCGTCACCGGGAAAAAGACCATCAGCGCGGTGACGACCACCTTCGGGGTGAGGTCGAAGCCGAGCCAGAGCACCAGCAGCGGTGCGATCGCGATCTTCGGGACCGCCTGCGACGCCACGATCAGCGGGTAGAGCGTGTTCCGCACCAGGTCCGAGTAGGCGATCGGGATGGCCAGCGCGATCCCCAGCGCCACGCCGACGCCGAAGCCGATGAGGATCTCCGTGGTTGTGACCCAGGTGGCGCTGCCGAGCAGGTTCCACGACTCGAAGAGCCGCGCCACGATGGCGGTCGGCGCCGGCAGGATGTACTCCGGGACCTCGGTGTAGGTGGCCGCCAGCTCCCAGATGACGACGAGCAGGAGGAGAAAGCCGGCGGGGAGGAGCGCCGTCATCCAGGTCCCACCGGCGCCCGGCAGGAACTCCTGCCGCTCCTCGACGCCGTCGGCGGCGGCAGGGCGCGCGACGCTGGTGGTGGCCGCCGGCTCAGGCGCGCGCTTCATCGCTCGTCTCCTCGATGTGGCTGCGCAGCTCGGCCTCGTAGCGGCCGAACTCCGGGCTCGTGCGGGTCTCGCCGCCGCGCGGACGTGGGAGATCGATCCTGACGTCGGCCACGATGCGTCCCGGCGCCGACGAGAGGACCACCACGCGGTCCGAGAGGAGCACCGCCTCCGGGATTGAGTGGGTCACGAAGACCACCGTCCGGCTCCCGTCCCAGATCCGGAGCAGCTCCTCCCCCATCCGGTCGCGGGTCAGTGCGTCGAGCGCGGCGAACGGCTCGTCCATGAGGATGATCTCCGGCTGCAGCGCCAGCGCACGCGCCAGCGCCACCCGCTGCCGCATCCCACCCGACAGCTGCTCGGGGTAGAAGTCCTCGAACCCCTTCAGCCCCACGACGGTCAGCAGGTCGCTCACCCGCTGCTGCTCGTGCCCCTGCCCGGTGATGTCGAGCAGGAGCGACGCGTTCTTCTGCACGCTGCGCCACGGCAGGAGGGTCGGGTCCTGGAAGACGAAGCCGAACTTGCGCGCGCGCAGGGCATCCTCGACGCTGCCGCCGTCCACCGAGAGCTCGCCGCTGCTGCGCCGCACCAGGCCGCCGATGATCTTCAGCAGGGTCGTCTTGCCGCAGCCGGAAGGGCCGAGCAGCGAGACGAACTCGCCGGCGTGGATGGCCAGGTCGACCGACTGCAGCGCCTGGTGCTGACCGCGGCGCGTCCGGTAGACCTTGCCGAGACCGCTGATCAGGATCTGCGCGTGGCCATCCTGGGACTGCGCCTGCTGCACGCTTGCTTCGAGCGTCATGCCGGCACCAGTGGTTCCGCCTCCGGCGCGGCGAGCGCCCGGCCTCGCCGCGCGGTCGGGGGAGGCCCGGTCGAGGCACGCAGGATGACCTCCGTCGGCAGGGTGCGGCGGCGAGGCCGGCGTCCGGCCAACGCTCGCTCCGCGTGCCGAAAGCCGAGGTAGCCGAGTTCGTGCAGCGGAACCCTGACGGTGCTCAGGGCGGGCGCCACACGGCTCGCGACCGGGATGTCGTCGAACCCGGCAACCGAGATATCGTCCGGGATGCCGATGCCCAGCTCCGCCAGCCGCTCTTGCGCGCCGATGGCGAGCAGGTCGTTGGAGCAGGCGATGGCCGTGACGTCGGACGGGCGATCCATGAGCCGATCGACCGCCGCCGCGCCGCTGTTGGCATCGAAGCCCGATTCGACGACGAGGGCGGGGTCGTAGGGGAGCCCGGCATCGGCCAGGCCGGATCGGTAGCCCGCCAGGCGGTGGTGGTTGACGTAGAGGTTCGATGGCCCCGCCAGGAAAGCGATCCGCCGATGACCGAGGCCCGTGAGCGCGCTGACCATGGCCGCAACCCCCGCAGCATTGTCGATGCCGACGGTCGGCTCGCCGCCGGCGTGCGGCGAGAGGTTGACCACGGCCGCCGCGTAGCCCCGCATCGCAGCCAGCTGACGCTGCACCTGCCTATCCAGCTCGGCGTCCACGATCCCGCTGCCGGCGAAGACGATGGCCGCCGCCCGCATCGAGCGCAGGAGCCGGATGTAGGAGAGCTCACGCTCCGGGTCGCGATCGGAGCTGCAGGTGATGACGAGGTAGCCGCTTCGGGTTGCGGCGTCCTCGACGCCACGCACCACCTCCGCGAAGTACGGGTCGGTGATGTCGTGGACGATCACGCCGGCGATCGGGAGGCGGCTCTTCAGCAGGCCGCGGGCGAGCGCATTCGGCACGAAGTCGAGCTCGTCGGCGGCGTGCAGCACGCGCGCGCGGGTGGCGGCGCTGACCGCGTGGTTCGCATCCGAGAGGACGCGCGACACGGTCGCCGGCGACACGTGGGCGCGGCGCGCAACGTCCAGGATCGAGGTCACGTGGAAAAGGTTTGCAACGTGCCTGCTAGGCTATCGCCCGTGCCTCGCAGCAGTCAACCTTTCGGGGGTCGCTCGTCGGGCAACCGGGATGCCTGGGTCGAGATCGATCTGGCGGCCATCGTGGGCAACGCGCAGGTGCTGCGGGCCCTGGTGCCGGCGGGGACCAGCCTCGCTCCGGTCGTGAAGGCGGAGGCCTACGGCCACGGCGCAGCGGCCGTCTCGCTGGCGCTGGAGGAGGCCGGCCACGAGCGCTTCTGCGTCGCGACCCTGGACGAGGGCCTGGCACTGCGCGATGCGGGCCTGCGCGCCGCCATCCTGGTGCTCTACGAGCCGCCGGCCTCCGCCTGGCCAGTGGCGGCGGCCGCGGGCCTGGAGATCGCCATCACGAGCCGGGAGGGCCTCGAGCGTGCCGTCGCCGCCGGCGAGGACCTGCCGCCGCTCCACCTGAAGGTCGACACGGGGATGAGCCGCCAGGGCCTGCTCCCCGCCGACGTCGCGCTGGCAGCCCGCCAGGCAAGCCGGCTCCAGCCGGCCGTCGTCGGGCTATGGACCCACCTGCGCGACGGCGCCGATCCGGATTCGGCCGGGCCGCAGCTCGCTCGCTTCGACGCCGCCGTCGAGCAGCTGGCTGCGGCCGGGCTGCGCGCGCCACGGCATGCGGCGGCGTCCGCCGCGATGTTGGCCGGGCAGGGTGTCGGCTACGAGGCCGTGCGTCCCGGGCTGGCCCTCTACGGCCTCACCCCCGACGAATCGCTCGCACGCGGCGTCGAGCTGCCGCCCGGCATGCGGCCGGGGATGAGCGTCCACGCGCGCGCGGTTCGCCTGGCGCGGCTGGCGCCCGGCACCCCGGTCGGCTACGGCGGTACCTACGTCACCGAACGGCCAACCCTGCTGGCGACGCTGCCGCTCGGCTATGCCGACGGCCTCTTCCGATCACTGGGCAACGGACGCTGGAGCGCCCTCGTGCGCGGGCAGCGAGCTCCGATGGTGGGGCGCATCAGCATGGATGGCATCACCGTCGACGTGACCGACGTGGAGGGCGTGACGCGCGGCGACCTCTTCACCGTCCTCGGGCAGCAGGGCGAGGACGCGCTGACCGGGAACGCCATGGCGTCGGCCGCCGGGACGATTCCGCAGGAGATCGCGATCCGGTTCCCGGGCCGCCTGCCCTACCGCTTCCTCCCGCAGGAACAAGCCGACGAGGCGTAGCCACCCGGCACAAGTGCGGTAGGGGCGTGCGGTTCCTTCGCTCAGGCCGCTCGCACCCCTGCGCGAATCACGCCCACGATCCGCAGCTCCTCATCCAGCTCCACCAGGTCGGCGCGCATTCCCTCCGCGATTCGCCCCCGATCGGCCAGTCCCAGCAGCTGTGCTGGATTGGCGCTGGCGGCCCGGACCGCGGTCGGCAGCCCAACTCCGGCGCGGGCCAGGTTGCGCACGGCACTGTCCAGCGCGATGACCGAGCCGGCAAGCGTATCGGTGCCCGCGAGGGTGGCCCGGCCCGCCCGGACCTCGACCTCGAGCGAGCCGAGCGTTGTTCGTCCATCGCCCGTTCCGGCCAGGGAGATGGCGTCGCTCACCAGCAGCAGGCGGCTCGGCGGCTTGGAGCGAGCGACGATGCGCCACAGCGCGGGGTGCACGTGCTGCCCGTCGGCGATCAGCTCCACGGCGACGGCATCGTCGGCCAGGGCGGCCACGGCCAGGCCTGGGTCGCGGTGCGCGACGCCGCTCATGGCATTGAACAGGTGCGTGGTCGACGTGGCGCCGGCGGCATAGCCAGCCTGGGCAACGTCGAGCGTCGCCGCCGAGTGCGCGAGCGAGACGACCACACCGTGCTGCACCAGCCAGCGGATCAGCGCGGGCGCGCCGGGAAGCTCCGGCGCCACGTGGATCAGTCGCAGGCCCTCGAGCAGCGGCTGCAGCTTTGGGAACGGGACGTCCGAGGGGAGCAGCAGGTGACGCTCCTCGTGCGCCCCGCGCCGCTCGGCCGCCAGGAATGGACCCTCCATGCCGAAGCCGAGCGGTTCAGCGCCGTCGGCCGGAGCCACATCGGTCCAGCCGCGGATGCCACCCGCCCATGAGCCCAGCGTCTCGAGTGACGCCGTGACGGCCGTCGGCAGGAACGAGGTCACGCCGCGCGCCAGGAGCGCGCGGGACATGCCGGCGAGGGCATCGGCGCCAGCCATCGCGTCGTGGCCGCCCCAGCCGTGAACGTGGAGGTCGATGAAGCCAGGGGCCAGCAGCGGCCCGGCAGCCGCCCCGGCGTCGGCCGCCACCTCGACGATCCGGCCGTCCTCGATGAGCAGGCGTCCGGCACGGACCTCGTCGTCGAGCACAAGCCGTCCCGCCAGCTTCACGGTCGGGCCCCCGACACCTGCGCGCCGTGGACGGCTGCACCGATCGCCCCCGCCCAGGTCCCCAGCTCCGCGATCCGCAGCTCGACCTCGTCGAGCGAGGTGACGTGGACGCGGCGCCGGAGCTCGGCGGCAATCGGATCGAGCAGGAGGGAGCCGGCGGCCGAGATGCCACCTCCCAGCACCACGCGGTCGGGCGTCAACGCCACGACCATGTTGGCGATGCCGATACCCAGGCAACGGCCGACCTCGGCCAGGCCCTCGCGGGCGCGGGCATCACCCGCCTGCGCGGCGACGACAGCCGCCTCCGCCGTCGGGGTGCCGCACAGCGCCGCCAAGCGCTCGGCCTTCGCCAGCGACTCGAGGCAACCGTGGTTGCCGCAGCTGCATGGCGGGCCGTCGGCGTCGATCGTCTGGTGGCCCAGCTCTCCGGCCGTACCGTCGTGGCCCTGGATCACCTCGCCCCCCACCGCCACCACGCCGCCGATGCCCGTCCCCAGCGTGAGGCCGATCATCGAGCGCGCGCCCCGGCCGGCGCCGAGGCGCAGCTCCGCCAGCCCGAACGCCCGCGCGTCGTTGATGAGCCGCGTCGGCAGTCCCAGTACCTGCTCGATCTGGGCGCGGACCGGCTGCCCGACCCAGCGTCCCGGCATGTTGATGAGGTCTCGGGTCACCCCCGTCTGGGGGTCGTAGAGCCCGGGCACGCCCACGCCGACCGACGCGATCTCGTGGGATGCGCGGATGGCCTCTGCAAGCTCGACCATGCGACCCACCACGGCATCGGCCCCATCGGCGGCCAGCGTCGGTGCCTGCCCGTGGTCGACCGCCCGCCAGTCATCGGGGTCGCGCTCGACCACCGCCCACTTGATGTTGGTGGCACCCAGGTCGAGCCCGAGGTGGCTGGTCACGGCTCCCCGATCAGCCGTGCCAGGCGCCGGGCATGCTCGTCGTACGCCTCCTCGAAGAGCTCGCGCGAACGCTCGGCACCGACGACCGACGGCCGGGTGAGCACCGGCGGCATCTTCCCCCGCTCGACCAGGAGCTCCGCGGTGCGAACCTTCATCGAGTTCACGATCGCCACCGCGGCGATGGTGGAGCCCGGACCGACCGGCGTGTCGAGCTGATCGATGGTCACCAGCGCGTCCGCGTGCGGCGTGCACAGGTCGATCACGAGGTCGGCCTCCTCCATGAGCCGGCTGCCGACCTCGGACTGCGGCTCGCCGGAGGTCGACTGCTCGACCGATGTCACCGCCACCACCCGCAGCCCACGGGCGCGCGCGCCACGCGCCATCTCGACCGGGACGGCGGTGAGGCCGCTGGCCGAGAAGACGATCATCACGTCCTGCTGGCCGAAGTGGAAGTTGCCCAGGATCTGCTCCGCGAGCCCCGGCACGCGCTCGATGAACATCGCCTGGCGCTGCCCGTTGGCACCGACGACCTGCGTGTGGAAGGTCATCGACAGCTCGACCATGGGGTGGAACCCCGGATACGAGCCGTAGCGCGGGAACATCTCCTCGACGGGGATGCGGGAGTGGCCGGTCCCGAACAGGTGGACGAGGCCCCCGGCCGCGATCGCATCGGCGCACCACGCGGACGCCCGCTCGATCGCATCGGCCTGGGTGGCGGCCAGGCGGTCGAGGACGGCGCGCGCCTCTTCGAGCCAGCGCATGGACGCTGGCATCGGCTCCGCCATCGGCTCAGGATCCGCCGCTCGATGCGAGCACGCGATCCAGGAAGTCGCCCGTCGCCGGGTCCTTGAGGATCAGCTTCTCGCGACCATCGGGCAGGATCTCGCGCTTGATGACGACCATCCCGTCCAGCGTCTCCGGCTTGCTGGCGATGCGCGGGGTGGTCCCGCCGCGCCAGTCGAGCTCGACCGGCACCCAGGCATGGGCCTTCGCGGACCGGTACGCCGCATCCATGACCGAGTTGACCACGTAGCCGTCGTAGAAGGTCTCGCGCGGCGCGCGGCCCGCGTCGATCGAGTCGAACATGTCCTCGAACATGTCGACGTAGCCAAGCTCGCTGACCTCGTCGCCCACCGGGAAGAGCCAGCCGGCGCTCGCCTCCGACTTCTCGGCCACGTAGCCGCCGCCTCCGCCGGCCGTGAACATCTCGAAGCCGGTCCGCAGGAAGTGGTTGGTCCAGATGGTCCCGTGCGTTCCCGCCACCTCGTCGCGCAGGTCCATCCCGCCGCGGAAGGTCCAGCTCACCTCGAACTGACCCGTGGCGCCCGACTCGAAACGGATCAGCGCGATCGCGTTGTCCTCGTCGGCGATGGGGTGCACCAGCGTATCGGTGGTGCAGAGCACCTCGACCGGGCGGTTCTCCTTGCCGACGTAGCTGCGGATGATCTCGATGCAGTGGCAGCCGAGGTCCACGATCGCCCCGCCACCGGTCAGCCGGCCGTCCCAGAACCAGGCGGAGTGCGGGCCGGGATGCGTCTCGCGGGAGCGGACCCAGGTAACCTCGCCGATGGCACCACCGCGCACGGCGGTGAGCGCCTTGAGCGTCTTGGGCGTGTAGACGAGGTCCTCCAGGTAGCCGGCGAAGACGCCCGCCTCCTCCACCGTCTGCAGCATGCGCTTCGCCTCGTCGGCGTTGCGACCGAGCGGCTTGGTGAGGAGGACCGCCTTGCCCGCTCTGGCTGCCTCGGTCACCGCGTCGGAGTGGAGGAAGTTCGGGAGGCCGATGATCACCGTGTCGGTCTCGGGGTGGTTGATCGCCTCGGCGAGGTCGGTGGTGCGCTCCGGGATATCCCACCGTTCACCGAAGGCGGTGCCGCGCTCTGGCGAGCGCGAATAGACGACGCGGATCCGATCCCGCCCGCGCTGGGCGTGCAGCGTCTGGGCGTAGAAGTCGCCGATGAGCCCCGTGCCGAGCAGGGTGATCTGGTGTGCGGTCATCTCGTCTCCTTCTGGCGGGTGACGGCCAGGGGCGCGAAGGCGAGCACCCTGGCCGGTGTTTCGACAAAGATCCGATGGCGGAACGAGTCGTCCAGGCCGCGCGCCGCCATCTGCGCGCTGAAGCCGGTGAGCAGGTAGTCGAGCCCGGGCGAGCCGCCGTAGGCACGGTAGTAGCGGAAGCGAGCGGCATCCATCCCCAGCACCACGCGGTCGCCCAAGCCGTATTGCACCATCATCTCGAGCAGGTCCAACGTGCCATTCGGCCTCTCTCCCCAGCGAAAGGACTGGTCGTACTGGAGCGTCGCGCCGGCGCTGGCCAGCTCACGGTGGTAGCCGTCATCGAGCACCTTGTCGACGTGACCCAGGATGATCCGCTCGGCGGCAACGCCCGCATCGGTCAGCAGGCGCAGCTGCTCCCCGGCGCCGGTGCCGTGCTCGCAGTGGGTCATGACCGGGGCTCCCGTGCGCCGATGGGTCTCGGCCGCGGCACGCATGATCCGCGCGTCGCGCTCCGATGGCCCGCCATCGCTGCCTGCCACCTTGATCGCGCCGGCTCGGTGCCCGGTCCGCCGCACGACTGGCCCGGCGTAGTCGTTGGCATCCACCCCCTCCTCGATGTCCGCCGCGAACAGGTCGGCCAGCTCTTCTTCGCTGGCGCGTGCGCTCCAGTGCGACGGTCCGTAGTAGCGGTCGTGGTGAAAGCCAGTGACCGCCACCACGTTGACGCCACTGCGGCGAGAGAGCTCGGCGAGCAGCGTCACGTTGCGCCCGGCGTCCACGGGCATGGCGTCGACCGCAGTGCGCAGGCCACGGGTGGCGGCATCGGTCAGCTCCTGCGTCAGACGATCCGGATCGTTGAGCAGGAATTCCGGCTCGCGCTCCACCGGGCGTCCGCCGTCGATCACCAGGTGCTCGTGGGCGTAGGTGATCCCCAGCTCGCCGGCTGGAACGTCGCCCAGGACCGTTCGTGCGAACGTCACGCTCTCATCAGCTCCAGGATGGCGCCGTCGCGACGCAGCCGCTCGCGCAGGGCGCTGGGGGCAACATCCCGGGGGGTGGTGCCAGCCGCGGCCGCCGACGCCGCCGCCGTGCCGGCCGCCTGCCCCATGGCCATGCACTGGGCCATGGAGCGGACCGACGCGTGGGCATCGTGCGTCGCCGAGAAGCATCGGCCAGCGACCAGCACGTTCGCCGCGTCGCGGACGAGCAGGGTGCGGTAGGGAATCCCGACGGCGGCGCCGTCGGGGAGGTAGGTCCAGCGCGTATCGGGCCCGGCACGGTGATCCTCGATCGGCGCCCCGCACAGGCCGATCTGGTCGTCGAACTGGCGCGCCGCCAGCACGTCGTCGCCGGTCAGGCGTTCGTCGCCGTAGACCCGCCGCGTCTCGCGGACGCCGATCTGGGTAGAGACGGCCGCCAACGACGCATGTTCGTAGCCGGGCACGCGATCCACCAGGAAGCGCGCGTACTCGACCGCCTGACGCCGCCCCGCCATCTCGGCGGCGGTGAGGAAGGCCGGATCGGTCGAGTTGACGAGGCGGCCCTGGCGCTCCTGGGTGGAATCGACCCGGGTCATGACGGTGGCCGTCATGCCGTCGACCGGCGTGACGTGGTCGCTCCCCTCGCGACGGGGAAGGTCGTAGTCGCCGGACTCGGCTGCCGCGACCATGAGCGCGCTGAACGCGGCGCGGTCGACGGAGCGACGACGCTCCATCTCCACGTTGACCATCCGGAAGGTGGTCGTCAGCGTCTGGGCCGGATCCAGCTCACCGGCCGTCTCGTAGCCGAAGCCGGCGAAGTGGCACAGGTCGGCGTCGCCGGAGGCATCCACGAAGACGCGAGCCGCCACGCGCTGCAGTCCGGCCTTGGTGGCCACCGTCACCGCCGCAAGGCGAGCGTCGTCCACCCACGCCTCCTGCACGAACGCATGCATGAGGATGCGCGCCCCTGCCGTTTCCACCAGCCGCTCCCAGGCGACCTTGAGGTGCTCGGCCAGGTAGGTGACACCGGTGCCGGCGCCGTAGGTGTTCGGTCGCTCCACCACCCTTCCAAGTCGCCGCAGCTCGGCAACCACCTCATCGCCGATGCCACCGACCACCTTCACCGCTTCGCTGCCGGGCGTGTAGAACCCGTAGAACGTGTCGAGGACCGCCGTGCTCGTCCCGCCCAGGAACGGCAGCTTCTCCAGCAACAGGACCGATGCGCCGCCTCGCGCTGCGGCGATCGCCGCGCTCGAGCCCGCCGCGCCCGACCCGACGACGCAGACGTCGACGCGTGCCAGCAGCGGGGGGCTCATGGTGGCCCCACCGAGGTCACCGACCAGCCGCCGTCCACCGCGATGACCTGACCGGTCACCATCCGCGAGGCGGGTCCCAGGAGGAAGGCCGCGGCCTCGGCCACGTCATCTGCCTGGAGCATGCCTCCGGCGAGCGGCTGCTTGCGCGCCGCGAAAGCCAGGATTTCCGGGGCCTGCGAAGCGCGTCCGGCCATGGGCGTGGCGGTCAGGCCCGGCGCCAGCGCGTTGACGCGGATGCCGCGAGACGCGTAGGCGGCGGCCATCGCCTTCGCGAGCGAGTCGATCGCGCCCTTCGTGGCGGCGTAGGCGTGGGTCCCGAACAGCTGCGGCTCCGGGTGGTCTGCGAGAACGCTGCTGACGAGCACGATCGAACCGCCGCCGCCGCGCTCCAGCATGTGGCGCACGACCGCGCGCGCCACCAGCGCCTGGGTACGCAGGTTGAGCGCCACGGTCTCGTCCCATCCTTCGGGGCTGATCTCGTGGATGGGGCCGTCGCCGAAACGGCGGCCGCTGCCGCCGGCCACCGAGAGCAGGCCGTCGATGCGGCCGAAGCGTGCCAGGCAGTCCGTCACGGCCGCGTCGACCCGGTCCGGCTCGCGGAGGTCCGCTGCCACCGATGCCGCCGCCACGCCGAGCTGCTCCAGCCGCTCGACGAGCTCCGCTCCGTGCTCCGCGGTGCGCGACGCGATGAAGACGGCGTCGCCTGCCGCGCCCAGCCGTTCCGCCGTGGCGGCGCCGATCCCGGTGGAACCGGTGACGAGGTGGACGAGCCCGGTCACGCGGCCTCCTTGGCCAGCACGGCGGCGGCGGTGGCCGCATCGGTCACCAGCACGTGCACGATTCCGCTGGCCAGCGCGGCGCGGATGGCGCCGGCCTTCTCGCGCCCTGCGGCGATGGCGACGACCCGCCGCACTCGCCGCAGCACGTCCAGCGGGATGGCGACCGCCCGGTCCGTGAGCGCGGTCGGCAGGAATCGACCGGCCTCGTCGAAGGGGTGGACCACCACCTCGCCGATGGCACCCGCGGCCCGCAGCTCCCTCAGCTCGCTTCGGGAGACGGCACCGGACGCGAGCAGGGACGAGCCCGCGGCCCTGCCGCTGCCGCCCCAGGAGCCGATACCGACCACGGCCGTGGTCAGCCGGCGGTAGGCCGACAGGACGGCTGAGACGCCCGCCTCGCCGGCGAGCGCGTCCCGCAGCTGTGGCGAGGCCACGAACGCCGGCGCGTAGAGCTCCAGGTGCGTGCCGCCCAGCCGCTCGGCGCAACGGCGGGCCAGCTCGCCGGGTGCGCGATCGCCGGCAAGACCCGGCCAGCCGCCCGCGAGCGGGACGACGAGCAGGTCGTCGTGGGCGCGTCGTGGCAGGTAGCCGATCGTGGCCGCGAGCGTCGATCCCCAGGCAACCCCCAGCGTCTCGCCGGGCGTCACCAGGTCGGCGACGACCTCGGCTCCCAGGAGCGCAGCCGCATCGGGGTTTCCTGCGCCGGCGGCCACGGCGCACAGGTCCATGTGGAAGCCGAGCTCCAGTTCCCGGCTCAGGTTCACGTCGCGGGTGGCAACGTCGCGGTACTCGACTTGCACCAGCCCCATCTCGCGCGCCTCGCGCAGCAGGCGCGCCACGCGGAAGCGGCTGATCCCCAGGCGCTGGCCGATCTCCACCTTGCTCAGCTGCCGATCGAAGTAGAGGCGGGCGACCTGGGTCGCGACCGCATCACCGGGCTGCGCAAGCGAGCTCATGGAGCGCCCCGCACGGCCGCCAGGATCGCGCGGCGACGAGCTGGATCGGCCTTCACCAGCGCCGAACCGATACCCAGCGCACTGGCACCCGCCTCCAGGTACGCGGCCGCATTCCGCTCGTCGATGCCACCGGTTGGGATGACCTGGATCTCCCCCAGCGGTCCGCGCAGATCGCGAACGTGCGCCGGGCCGAGCGATGATGCGGGAAAGAGCTTCACGAAGGTGGCGCCGGCGCGCCACGCGGCATCCGCCTCGGTGGGCGTGTAGGCGCCCGGCACGAACGGCAGCCCGGACCCAAGGGCATCCTCCAGCACCGCCCGGTCGAGGATGGGGCTTACGCCGAAGTCGGCCCCCGCCTGCATCGCTGCGCGGAGCTGCTCGTGGCTGCGAATCGTCCCGGCGCCGACCAGGCACTCATCGGTCCGGCGGGCGGGGAGGGCCGCGCGCACTGCGCGGAGGGCGCCGGCGGCATCGCGGCTGTCCATGGTGACCTCGAAGATTCGTGCGCCCATCCCCACCAGCTCACGTACCGTCGCCGCCAGGCGTTCGGGGGGATCGATGCGACGCAGGACGACGATGAGCCGATGCGCTCGGATCAACGTCGCCACGGCGGATGCGCGCAGCTCCTCGACAACCACCCACGGATGCTACGCCGCCGCTCACATGCGCGGCAAGCGCTCAGATGAGCGGAAGGGTCTAGACCGCCATCCCCTGCTCGCCCATCGCCGCCTCCACCACGCCCGCGAGGTCGGCGACGGTCGTGACGGTCGGGACGTGCCAGACGCGATGGGACGCATCGAGCTCCGACCATTGCGCCGAATCGTCAGCGCCGATGAGGATCAACGGCAGGTCGGCGTACTCCTCGCGGAGGTGCCCGACCAGGTAGCGCATGTCCTGGGCGGAGCCGAGCGCGGCGTCGTAGACGAGCGCATCGGCATGGTCGAGCAGTGGGCACGCCTGGTCGTCGAGCACCGGGCAGTCGGCGACCGACGGGCCGGGGCAGGTCTCGACCTCGTAGCCGGCGTGCTCCAGGGCGGCGGCCCGATCCCAGACCATCAGCGGATTGGGGTGGACGACGAGCAGTCGAGTCATGCGCAGGAGGCTCGGACGCGGTGAGCCGTACGGCAAGGGCCGAATGGCCCTGTCGGCGCCGTGTAAGGAGTGGGTAAGCGGTCGGTAAGCGGTGTGTCCCTAGCATCGGCCCAGGCGAGCCTCCGACGTCGGGCACCAACCTGGGAGAGATTCATGCATCCAACCCCCCGCGCGCTCGCCGTCCCGGTCCTCGTCGCGCTCGTGCTTTGTGCGACGCCGGCCACCTCCCCGGTCTCGGCGGTCCCGAGGGCACCGGTCATCGCCGAGGGCGTTCTTCGCGATGCGCAGGGCCGCCCCACCGCCGGCGCGTTGATGCTCAACCTGATCGACCCCGACCCCGACGCCGCCACGGCGCCCCTCCTGGCCATGGGACAGTCCGGGCCCGGAGGACGCTTCCAGCTCAGGCTGGAAGACTCGGCGGAGCTGCGCTCCCTGGCCGCGACGAACGACGGCTACCTCAACCTCCGACTCATGGCCGTGACCGACCGGGCGAAGGGGATTGTGATGATCTCGCGGGCCTGGGATCGCGGCCGATGGCTCGGCAACCTGCCCAACCTCGAGATCTCGCTCACCGCCGATGCTCCCCTGAGCAACGAGCAGAGTGTCCAGCTTCCGCGACTGCAGGCCAGCGCGGCGGCGGCGGAACGCCGCGCGGCCAGGGGTCAGGCGAGCGTTGAGTCCAGCGGGCCGGCCCTCGTCGGCGCCTCGGCCATTGGCTCCGACAACCCGTACTGCTACCGCGTCAACGACGAGTTCAGGACGGCGTACACCGTCATCGGGGAGCTTCATACCTGGCGTGACATGACGGCCACCTTCGGGTACGGCACCTCGGCCGATTCGGAGATCAGCGCCGGCTTCTCGTTCAACGGCGGCTCGAGCTGGACGCTGGCCGGGCAGCTCCACGTGGGCAACTCCACGAGCACCCGATCGACGAAGACGGTGAGCAGCGACTACTACGGCCGCACGATCCGCTCCCAGTTCGAATACGTGAAGTACCACTACGCCGGTTGGTTCTGCTACGACGACGCCGTCTACCAGGCTCCGTGGCGCTGGACGGGCGGCGGGATCATCTCTGGCTCCAGCCAGGCCCGCTTCGACGGCAGGTGCGGCAGCACCTATCCCAAGTACTACCTCTACGGCAGGAACACCAGCTGGTCGCGCTCGAGCAGCGACTTCACCAACTGGTCGCTCGCCGCCTCGGTCTTCGGCGCCGGGCTGCGGGCGCAGACCGGGGCGTCGACCAACGCGGACCTGACCTACACCTTCGGCTCGGCGACCTCCTACCATCGAATCTGCGGGTCGGATGACTACCCTGCCCGGGCGACGCGGGTCTTCGCCGGGCCGTGAAGTATTGGATCGCGCTGCCGCTCGCCGTCGTCCTGCTGGCCATCGGGTTGTTCGCGCTCTCCACCGCGCCTTCCGAAGGTGGACCCCTCGCAGCGGAGGTCGCGCCGAACGCCGTGACCTTCTCGGTGACGCCGGGTGCCAGCTTCACGTACGGCGGCATCCAGCTCCGCTCACCCCTTTCCGCGGGCACCGTGACGCTCGAGGGGGTGCGCCTCGAAGCGGCAAGCCGCGGGCTCGAGGTCGTGAACGCGTACGTCCTGTCCATCCCGGAGACCGATGGTGGCCTCTGGTTCAGCTACGAGTCGTTCCCGCCACCGGGCGTGCGCATCAACGCCCTGCAACCCCTCGGCGGCTACCGACTCGGGCCGGAGACCGGCGAGATCCAGGTTCTGCTCGCGCTGATGGTCCCGGCCGACGGCACCTACGAGTTTCGCCGCATCACCGTGGCGTACGAGCTCAAGGGGCGGCGATACGAGGAGACCCTGCCGTTTGCGATGCGCGTCTGTGCGCCGATGGTCCAGCTCGGCGGCTGTTCGCCGATAGAACCGGCGGCTAATGCCTGGGCATCGCGAGTGACTAGCTCGGTGCCTTGTCTCCGTCTGCGGGAAAGAGCGTGAGCATCTCGTAAACGATGTTCGCTCCGGCAACGGCCGTGATCTCGGCGTGATCGTACGCTGGGGCCACTTCCACCACGTCGCAGCCGACGACGCGCAGGCCGCGCAGGCCCCGCAGGATGCCCACAAGCTCGCGCGAGGTGAGGCCACCAATCTCCGGCGTACCAGTTCCAGGCGCATGCGCAGGATCGAGAACGTCGATATCGACCGAGATGTACAGCGGCCGCAGACCGATGCGCTCGCGCACCTCGGCCGCCACGGCGCTCGCTCCGCGATCCGCGACGGCGTCGGTGCTGATGATGTGGAAGCCCATTTGGGCGTCGTCATCGAGATCGGCCCCAGCGTAGAGGGATCCGCGTATGCCGACATGGACCGATGCCCCGGGGTCGAGCAGTTCCTCCTCGAACGCCCGGCGGAACGGCGTACCGTGGGTGTAGGGGGCGCCGAAGTACGTATCCCAGGTGTCCAGATGGGCGTCGAAGTGCACCAGGGCCACGCGCCCGAATTGGGCGCTCACGGCCCGCAAGGCCGGCAGGGCGATGGTGTGGTCGCCGCCGATCGCCACGAAATGCGCGCCGGAATCGACGATTTCGCGCAGCGCATCCTCGATCGCACGCAGCGCGTCACCGATGTCGAATGGGCTGGCGGCGATGTCCCCCGCATCCACGACCTGCTGCTGTGCAAACGGGCTCGTTCCTGACGGCGGGTGATACGGGCGCAGCAGCCTGCTCGCCTGCCGCACGGCGCTGGGACCGAACCGAGCCCCAGGACGGTACGTGACGCCGGCGTCGAACGGAACGCCAATGACGGCGAGATCGAAGTCGGTCACCTCTGCTGCTGTCGGCAGGCGAGCGAACGTCGTGAGGCCGGCGTAGCGGGGGACCTTCGTCGCGTCGACCTGGCCAACGATCTTCCGATTCATCGGACCTCCCAACATCTCATCTGAACACCGCTCCGCCATTCGGGCTTAGGACCTGGCCGATGAAGAAGTCGCCGGCTGACGACGCCAGCAGGAGCGCGGTCTCGGCGATCTCCTCGACCGTGCCCAGCCGGCGAGCCGGGATCTCCTTTTCCTTCTCGATCCACTCCGGGGCCATGTCGGCGAGGATCATGTCCGTCTCAATCGGCCCGGGCGCGACGACGTTGGCGCAGATTCCGGGGGCGACCTCGTGGGCGAGGGCGTAGGTGAGGGCAATCACGCCGCCCTTCGCCGCGCAGTAGTGCCCGTACCCGGCACGCCCCTTCAGCGCCAGCTCTGACGCGATGTTGATGATCTTCCCGACCGGCTCGGTCGGAATGTGCGGAAGAGCGAATTTGGTGGTCAGAAAGACCCCGCGCAGGTCGGTGCCGACCAGGTGGTCCCATTCCTCCACGGACATCTCGGCCACGGAAATTTCCGCACCGATGGTTCCGGCGTTGTTGACCAGCACGTTGATCCGGCCGAACCGTGCGACTGCTTCATCCACTGCGCGACGACAGTCGTCGACACTGCTCGCATCGGCCTTGATGGCGAGCCCCTGGACGCCGTGGGCACGAATCGCCTCGACCACCTCCTCAGCGCGGTCACCGCTGCTGTGATAGGTGATCACGACCGAAGCCCCTTCACGTGCGAACGTCGTTGCGATGCCAGCGCCGATCCCGCGGCTACCGCCGGTCACGAAGACCACGCGTCCTGCGAGCTTTCCCTGCATGTCAGCCACGATCCGCCTCCTCTGCCGCCGTAGATCCGCCCGTCCCGATCAGAAGGTCGGCCAAACGGTTTGCGCGCATGAACTTGACATCGCCGAAGGCGTCTGCCGCCTCGATGAACCGCTCGATTGCGCGCAGGCGAGACGGCCTCCCGCTCAAGAATGGGTGGCAGGTAAGCACGCAGAGCGACCCGGTTGTGCGCATCGCGTCAAGCTCTTCAATCCAGAGCCCCGCAACGTCGCTCGGGCGGTTGATGGTGTGGCCGAGGTCAGGCGCTGGCACGTACATGTACTGCTCCCAGTCGTCGAGCGACCAATGAACCGGCAGCTCAGCGATCGGTCCCGACTCCGCCTGCAGCACGTACGGTCGGTCATCGTCGAACATCGAGGAGTCGTAGCGCAGGCCCGCCGCCGCAAGGGCGTTCATGGTGGCGGCGGTGGTGGACCACATCGGGGCTCGATATCCGACGGGTTCGGCCCCCAACCGCCGCAGCGAGGCGAGACCTCGTTCGAGCTCATCACGCTGCTGATCCGGCGCTAGGGCAGTGGGCGACCGATGCGTGTAGCCGTGTACGGCCACTTCATGCCCCGCGTCGAGCACCTGCTCGACCGATTGCGGCCAGCGCTCGGCGCTGAGACCGGGGAAGAAGAACGTCGCGCTCTTGTCGTGCCGAGCGAGCACGTCGAGGATTCGGGGAAGCCCAACTCCCGGGCCGTAGGCCTGGTGCGACATCGTCGAGAGATGGTCGCCGTACTCGGGTCCAGCGGCGAGCAGTGGGGTATCGGCGTCGACATCGAACGTCAGGAGGACGATGGCGGCGGCGCCGGCTCGCCATCCGTCAGGCGGGGGCAGGCGACGAAAACCGTCTACATCGTGCATCGGATCTCGCCTCCGTTGGGATGCAGCACCGCACCGTTGTAGGCGCGGCCTCCGTCGGGGGAGGCGAGGTACGCGATCGTTGCCGCCACCTCATCCGCCCGTCCAATCCGACCGGCAGGGATACCCGCCGCGTAGATGGCGTGCATCTCTTCGAGAGGCTTACCCGCGTCGCGTGCGTCGACCTCCAACTGCGGCGTGTCAATGACTCCGGGAGCCACGATGCTGACGAAGATGCCCTCCGGGGCGAGCTCCCGGGCCAGTGAGCGCCCCAGCGCGATCAGGCCCGACTTGGAGGCCGCGTACCCGGTGGCATTGGCCCAGCCGATGACCCCCCAGTAGGACGCCACGATGACGATGCGGCCGCGCCCGAGCCGCCGCATCCCGGGTAGGACGGACTCAATGACTTGGAGGTGGCCCGTCAGGTTCACGTTAATCTGCTGCCACCATTGCTCCGGGGCCAGGTCCAGGAAGGGGCTCATCCACATTCGAGCCGCGTTGGCGACGAGTACCTCGATCGGCCCCCCGCTGCTCTCAACCCTTGCCACCATCGCGCTTACCGCCCGCGCGTCAGCGATATCGGCGGGCGCGGCGAGCCCCCCAGTGGCAGCAACGACCGCGCTCAGGCGCTCGTCATCCACGCGCGTGTTCACGCCCACCCGGTATCCGTCACTCGCAAGGCGCTCGGCCGTCGCACGACCGATACCCTGGCCTGCTCCCGTGACGAGCGCAACGGACCGATCGAGGCTCACGGCGCCACCTCGAGCGGACCGTTTGGCGCGAAGACCTGCCCGACGTAGAAGTCACCATCGCGGACGAGGAACGCCACCGTATCGGCAACCGCCTGCGCTCCGCCGGTCGACGGCACAGTGATGCAGTTGATCCGGACACCGGCCGCTGCAACCTCGGCCGCCAGGCTCTTGGTGAAGGCCACGATCGTCGCGGCGGCTGCGGATTCGTAGGCGCGGCCGGGGCCGTCACCCAGCAGCGCTCCGTCGGTCGTAAGGGTGACCACCGTGCCGCCGTGGCCGTCAAGCATCTGGGGCAGCACCGCCCGACATACGTTCGTGGCGGCACGGAGGTGGCTGTCGAGGAGGTCCTTCCACCGGCGCTCGTCCAGCTCGCCCATACGGCCGTCGTCTGACCCGCCCACCGCCGTCACCAACACGGCGATGGGTCCCACCTCGGCCACGATCCGATCGACCGCCGCGGCGATCTCTTCGGGGATCCGCGAGTCGGCGACGATGGACGGGGTCACCTCCTCGGACGCAGTGCCGTCGATCCCAACGGTCGCATACCCATCGGACTGCAGGCGAGCGACGATGGCCGAGCCCACGACCCCCGCCGCACCGAGGACGAGGGCGACGCCGCGCGTCGCCGACCGCCGGTCCATCATCTATACGACCGCCTTGGTCTCCTTCTCGGGGACGACGAGGTACGCGATCGCCCCGATGATCCCCAGGATCACGATCATCGCCACCACGCCCCAGTTTTCGTACCAGGCGAGTTCGGGGTACCGCGGCCAGGCGATGTTCACCAGTTCGAAGACGAGCCATAGCGACGCCACCAGCGTGACCGCGAAGCTCAGCCGGCCCACGTTGAACGGGCCCTTCTCGTGCCGCCTCGTCACGTGCAGGTAGAACGCGGCAAGCACCGGGAATGCGAACGAGATGTAGAAGCCACCGACCACAAACGAGACGAGCAGGGTGTAGATCTGCTCCACGCCAAGGTTGACGATCAGGAAGAGAGCGGCCACGACGCCGACGAACACGATGGCTCGCGCTGGCAGCTTGTTGTGCGGCGTCAGAGCCTGGAAGTATCCGTAGAACGGGATCGCCCTATCGCGCGCGAACGAGTAGAGGGTTCGCGAGACCGCGGTCTGCAGCGCGACCATGCTCGCCGTGAACCCGAGCGCGATCACCGCCAGCAGCGGCCGGGTGATCGTGTCACCGAAGTGATACTCGAGCGTTTGGACCACCGGATCGGCGACGTTGCCGGTCATGGCAGCGTCGATGTCGGGAATCGCGAGCAGGATCGAGAAGGCGGCGAAGATGACCACCGCACCGACAAATCCGAGGACCACGATGATCGACCACGGTACCGAACGCTCCGGGTTCTTAACCTCCTCCGCGATGGCGCCCGAGGCCTCGAAGCCGAGGAAGGACCAGCCGATGAAGGCCACCGCGCCAAGCCACGCGAAAGCGAGCCAGTTGAAGTCGACCGGCCCCGTCGCGGACGTCTGGGTCAACACGGAGATCGGGTTCACCTGGAAACCCACCAGGAGCACGATGCCGACGATGATCGAGGCGATGAACTCGGCCGCAATGGAAAGGCTGACGAAGACCTTCAGCACCCATTGCCCCACGGTGTTCGCGACGGTGCCGAAGGCCAGGAACCCGAAGGCCATCACGACCAGGAGCGTCTTGTCCGCGTCATCGATCCCCAGGACCGGGGCAAGGAAGCTGGCTGCTGCGTAGGCGACGGTGGACATCGCGATCGTGAGCGTCCACATGTACGCCCAGCCTGCGAACCACGCCGGGCCCGTGCCGACCTGCTGGCGTGTCCATTGGTAGACACCGCCCGCGAGTGGCCAGCGGCTCGCGATCTCGCCGAAGACCAGCGCAACCAGCATCTGGCCACCGAGGACCAGGAAGAGTCCCCAGAAGAAGGCCGGACCTGCGGCAGCCAGGGCCAGGGCGAACATGCCATAGAGGGCAACGATGGGCGAGATATCGGCGAAGCCGAGCGCCGCCGCATGCCAGAAGTTGAACTCGCGCTTCAGCTCTTGGGTATACCCGAAGCGTTCGAGCCGCTCCTGCTCGTGCCGCGCAAGCATTTCGCCACGGTCCTCGGCAACCACGCCCTCTCCTCCTTCTGACAGCGGCCGACCCGCTTGAAGAACGCTGGATATGCGGGCCTCGGCCAGCGTCACCAACCGCTGGCAGGCTTGCCAGTGCCGAAGGTCACGGCGAAGGCGAGGCAGGTGGACGGAAGGGGCCCCGCGCCGGGCTTCAGGCGAGCTGGCGCTCCACGATCCCGCGCAGAGTGCCCAGCGGGAGAGGCCCGGCGGTGAGGACGGCATCGTGGAAGGCGCGGATGTCGAACCGATCGCCCAGCCGCTCGCGTGCCTCGCCCCGGAGCCGCAGCAGCTCCAGCTGGCCGACCTTGTAGGCGAGCGCCTGACCGGGCCAGGCGATGTATCGGTCCACCTCGTTGGCGATGTTGTTCGGCCCGAGCGCGGTGTGCTCGAGCATGAAGCCGATGGCCTGGCTCCGCGTCCATCCCAGCGCGTGCATCCCGGTGTCCACGACCAGGCGGGAGGCGCGCCAGGCATCGAACGAGGCGATGCCGAAGTGATCGAGATCGGCCGAGTAGAGGCCCATCTCATCGGCCAGTCGTTCGGCGTAGAGGCCCCACCCCTCGACGTACGCGGTCACCGTCCCGTACCGCCGGAAGGCGGGAAGGTCGCCGAGCTCCTGGGCCAGCGCGACCTGCAGGTGGTGCCCCGGCACCGACTCGTGGAAGGCGAGCGCCTCGGCCTCGTAGCGCGGGCGCGTCTCGGGAGCCGAAGTGTTGATGTAGTAGCGGCCGGGCCGCGACCCGTCGGGCACCGGATCGCGGTAGTAGGCGATGGTTGAGTGCTCCTCCTCGTGGGGGAGCATCCGCACCACCGCGCAGGGCAACGAGGGCAGCCGGCCGAACCATCCGGGGACGGCGGCGTTGGCCCGATCGAGGGACGCCTGCGCAGCCTCGGCGACCTCGTCGCGGGTGGCGAAGTGCAGCGCCGGATCGGCACGCAGGCGCTGCAGCGTTCCCGAGAGCGAGGTGGTCCTCAACTGCTGCTCGCCCAGCGACCGCAGCTCGTCATCGATCCGCGCGATCTCCTCCAGGCCGATCTCGTGGATCTGCGCGGGCGTCAGATCGGTCGTCGTGTGAACCCGCGCCAGCGCCGCGTACGCCTCCTCGCCGCCCGGCAGATGCACCAGGCCGGGCTGGTCGTCGTCGCGCGCAACGGGGGCGATGGTGTCGTGCAGGAAGTCGCGATAGCGACGGAATGCCGGACGCACGCTCTCTGCCGTTGCGGCGAGCAGCTCACCACGGAAACGGGTGCGTTCATCGGCCTCGAGGGATGGTTGCTCGGCGGGCGAGATCAGGGGCCAGGCCTCGGCGGGCTGCGCGAGTAGCTCGTCGAGCTCGGCGATCGAACGCTCGACGAGCATGCGGACTCCCACTGCCCCCTCGCGCCGCCCGCGCCCCAGGTTCGCGATCAGCTCGTCCACCCATGCTCCCATGGCACGCCAGCGCGCCGACATCGCCTGGCGAGCCTCGACCGTATCTGCCGGCTGGTAGTCCGCCAGGTTGAGGAAAGCGACCTGCGGACCGCTCGCTGGAGAGACGGTGTGCCGGAACAGGTCAGCGTCGATCGTCGCCAGGTCGCCCTCGATCACCTGCAGCAGCGCATCGCGGGTCGTCCGGTCGGCCTCGTCCAGCTCGTCGGGGTCGATGCCAACCACGCTCGCTGCGAGATCGTTCAGGCCATGCCGTTGGCGCGCGACCGCCTCCGGTCGGATCTCCGGCAGGCGATCGTCGTACCGTCGGTCACCGATCTCGGTGGCCTTCAGTGGATCGTCGCGGAGATGCTCCTGCCAGTAGCGATCGGCCAGCGCCGCCAGCTCGCTCCGCGAGCGGGTCTCGTTCACGGAACCGATGCTACCCGATGGATCTGCCTACTCCGCCACGTGTATGACGCCGACCATGCCGGCGTCGTAGTGTCCGGGCTCATGGCAGCCGTAGAGCACGTCGCCGGCGGTCGTGAACGTCCAGGTGATCTCCTTCGTCTCGCCAGCCTCCACCGAGATGGCGTTCGGCTCGTCGTGCATGCCCATCCCCGGACTCATCTCGGCCATCTCCTGCTGGTGCTCGTCCTGCAGGTGCTCGTCACCCAGGACGAACTCGTGCACGATGCGCCCGGTGTTCTCGACGCGGAACGTGATCGTCTCGCCCACCTGTGCCTCGACCACCTCCGGATCGAAGGCGAGCTCATCGCTGGCGATGACGTCAACCGTGCGATCGGCCTCCGATGCATCGGCCGGCTCGCCGAAGTCGAACGCCTCGCCGTGCTCGTCCATGCTCGCCATGTCCATGCTGGCGCCGGCGCTCGCCGCCGCCTCGCTGGGGGAACTGCCAGTAGAGCATCCGGCCAGGATGAGCGCGATGGTTGCGAGCAGCGCCGAGGGCATAGCCGCTGGTCTGATGCGTCTCATGCTTTCACCTCCTCCGCGCAGTCCCTGCAAGCGGTGATCCACGCGGCGGCTCCGAAGCGAGCAGTCGGCTCACCGCGTCAGGCAGGGGCGGCCTCGCGCTGTCGCAGCCGCAGCCGCCGCAGCAGCTGCGCGTTGGCGGCCACGATGATGGTCGAGAGGCTCATCGCCAGCGCGCCCAGGCTCATGGGCATCACGAAACCGATGGGTGCCAGCACCCCGGCCGCGACGGGAATGGCCAGGGCGTTGTACCCGGTCGCCCAGACCAGGTTCTGGACCATCTTGCGGTAGGTGGCCCGGCTCAGCTCGATCGCCCCGGCCACGTCGCGCGGGTCGTCGCTGACCAGGACGATCCCCGCCGACTCGACGGCGACATCGGTGCCGGCGCCGATGGCGATGCCGACATCAGCCTGCGCCAGCGCCGGCGCGTCGTTCACGCCGTCGCCCACCATGGCCACCCGCTTGCCGCCGGCCTGGAAGCGCTTGACTGCATCGGCCTTGTCAGCCGGCAGCACCTGTGCAGCAACCTCGTCGATGCCGATGCGCTGCGCCACGTTGTCGGCCACCGATTGGGCATCACCGGTGATCATGGCGACCCGCAGCCCCATCTCGTGCAGGCGCCGGACTGCCTGGACCGACTCGGGCCGAATCTCGTCCTCGACGCTCACCGCGCCGATGACCTGGCCGTCGCGGAGCACGTGCATGACCGTCCGACCGGCTTCGGCCCAGCCGTCGGTGACGGCCGCAAGCGACGACGGCGCCCCGGCGTCCAGTTCCTCGAGCAGACGCGGGCCGCCGACGTGGACGATGTGCCTGCCGATCCGTGCCCGCGTACCGCGCCCGGCCAGGTTCTCGAACTCCGACGCCTGCTCGAGCGTCAGCTCGCGTCGCCGCGCCCCCTCGACGATCGCCCCGGCCAACGGGTGCTCGCTGTCGGCCTCGACTCCGGCGGCGAGCGCCAGGAGCTCATCCTCGTCCATCCCCGACGTCGGAGCCACCTCGGCCAGCACCGGCTCGCCGCGGGTCAGCGTGCCGGTCTTGTCGAAGATGACGACCTGCAGCTCCCGGGCGCGCTCCAGCGCCAGGCGATCCTTGACGAGCAGGCCGTTGCGAGCGCCCAGGGTGGTGCTGATGGAGACCACGAGCGGGATGGCCAGGCCCAGAGCGTGCGGGCAGGCGATGACCAGCACGGTGGCGGTGCGCACCAGCGCGTCCTCCGGCTGCCCGACCAGCAGCCAGACGGCGAGCGTGATGAGGCCCGACCCGAGTGCAATGAAGAACAGGATCGCCGCGGCCCGGTCCGCCAGCGCCTGCGCTCTCGACTTGGAGGACTGGGCCGCGGCAACCAGGCGCATGATCCCCGACAGCGCCGTCTCCTCACCCACCGCGGTGACCCTGACCCGTAGGCTGCCGCCCGCCGCGACCGTGCCCGCGACAACGCGGTCACCGGGCTCCTTGCCGACCGGGCGCGACTCACCGCTGATCATCGACTCGTCCACGTCGGCGCTGCCGTCGCTCACCTCGCCATCGGCGGGGACACGAGCGCCAGGACGCACCAGGACGATATCCCCCGCCTGCAGGTCCGACGTCTTGACCTTCTCCGTGCCGCCGTCGGTCACGCGCTCCGCGTCGTCGGGAAGCAGCTCGGCCAGGGCAGAGAGGGCGCCCCGCGCCTGCATGATCGACCGCATCTCGAGCCAGTGGCCCAGGCTCATGACGGTGATGAGCGTCGCCAGCTCCCACCATACGTCGATCTCGAACAGGCCAAGGGTGGCGGCCCAGCTCGTCACGAAGGCGACCACGATGGCCAGGCTGATGAGCGTCATCATCCCCGGCTGCCGATCGCCCAGCTCCACGCGAGCGCCGTTGAGGAAGACGCGGCCGCCGTACGCGAAGATGATCGTGCCCAGGATCGGCGCGACCCAGTCCGAGCCGGGGAAGACCGGTGCCCTATACCCGAGAATCTCCTGGACCTGTGGGCTCCAGATGACGACCGGGATGGTCAGCAGCGCGACGATCCAGAACTGGCGGCGATAGGCGTCCGGGTCGTGCCCGGCGTGCTTGTCGTGCGCAGCGTGCGACTGGTGGCTCTCCTGGCCTTCGTGCTCGCTGGCGGCGACCGGCGCCCGGTTAGGATCAGCCGGCGCTGCGGGCTCGTGGGCCCCCGGTCCGGTCGCAGCCGTCCCGTGGCCGCCGTGCCCGGCATCCTCCGCCGCAGATGGTGGCTCGCCGCCGCTCGGCGATTTGGGTGGCTTGCCGTTCGGTGAGTGGTTCATCAGGCCCCGAGTGTGCGGTATGTGCGCCTCCGGCATCCGCGGCCGGTCAACTCATGGCTCTCACAGCGTGACCAACAGGCCGAGGCTCATGGTGATGACTGCCAGTGCCAGGCCAGCCTTGACCCAGGGTGAGTTTGCCTGATTCCAGCGAGCAAGCTGGCCCAGGACGCGCCGGTTGCTGATGGCGGCAAGCAGCCCCAGCAACGGCACGACGAATGCCACGTTGTAGAGGGCGAGCAGTGCAAGCCCGGCGGCCCCGCCACCGGAGGCGTGGAGCACGGCCACGATGTCCAGGTAGATGGCGCCCGAGCAGGGGACGGTGCAGATCCCCACCAGCACGCCCGCGAGCAGCATGCTGGCCAGGCCACCGCGCTCCATCGCCCGGTGCATCCAGCCGTGGGTGACGTGCGGGGCGGCCATGGCCGGGCCCCACCCGGGGAGCAGGATGTCCTTGATCATCCAGAGCGCCATGATCAGGGCAAGGATGACCGCGACCCGGGTGACCAGGTGGTCCTGGCCGAGCCAGGCCAGGAAGCTGAAAAGGCCCAATCCGATGACGAAGTAGGTGACGACCACCGCGGCCACGTACAACGAGCCAGCCGCGAGCAGCCGCTGACGCGCAAGCGCCGTCGGCGTGCCGTCGGCTGTCACCGCATTGACCATGGTCAGCGTGTAGGTCGCGAACAGGACGAGCAGGGCGAAGGCGCACGGATTGAGCCCGTCGAGGACACCCGCTCCCAGCACGGTGGGGATCGTCGCGCCGCCGAACGGCGCGGTATCAAAGCCCGAGGTGGCCACGATGGCGCTGCTGACGCCGGCGACGGCGAGCAGACCGGCGGCCAGGATGAAGGCCGGGCGCGGGAGACCCAGGACGAGGGCAACCGGGTGCAGGCCGCCCGCCGCTGTTCCGCCACCTGTGTGGTGCGCGTGCTCCACGGTCAGGCCTGCACGCGGAGGATGGCGTGCATCGACGGGCTCTGCTTCCCGCCGCAGCAGGTGTCGCAGTAGATGTCGTAGTCACCGGGGGCGGCTGGGATGTCGAGCGTCACCGTGCGTCGCGACTCCGCGCCCAGCTCTTCGTAGATGCCCAGCTCGTCGCTGATCACGGTGTGGACACCGCCCTCGAGGTGCGGCGCCGCGTCGGTGGTCCACAGCTCGATGCTCAGCGGTTGACCGGCCTCGGCCGTGATCACGCCGGGTTCGAATCCGGCCATCGACAGGCGCACGGGCAGGACATCCGCCGTGGTCGCATCGGGACGGCCGAGGAAGTCGCCGAAGCCAAGCACCAGGCCGGCGCTCAGCACGGCGACCACGATGCCGCCCAGTGCGGCCAACCGCCATCGACTCGGAGCGGCCGGCACGTCCGATGCGGCCGGCCGGTGCTGCGGCCGCCCGGTTTCGCCGCGCCGGCTCACTGGGCCGCTCCATCGGATGCTGCAGGCGAACCATCCGTCCAGCCCATGTGCTCGCGCATCTCGTCGGACATCTGGTCGTAGGGGTGGCCGTACATCATGCCGTGGAAGCCCGGCCCCCAGCTGAAGGTCGAATCGGCGGGGCCGGCTAGCAGGACGGCGCCGGCGGCGCCGACGAGAATCCCGACCGTCAGGACGCCGGCGGCGACAGCGGCGGCGATCCGAGTCCTGATCATGATATGCCTCCTGTTTCGAGGACCTCCCGGGCGTGCCGGAACTCCTCTTCGCTGATCTCGCCCCTGGCGTAGCGGGCGCCCAGGATGTCGAGCGGGTGCTCGGTTCGCTCCGGGCCGCGTCCGCCGGCGACGATGAGCCAGACCATGACGAGCAGGGCGATCACCCAGATCGCCATCCATAGCCAGCCGCCGAGGGCCATTCCCCAGGTGCCGGTCATCATCGGCGTGGCCTCCATTTCCCTTGGTCGCGCACCACCCGTGCGCACGTTTCAGGCTAGGGGCCGCATCTCACGCGTCCATGCCGGCCAGGGGCAGGATTGGCTCAACGTTTCCTCAAGGTACTGGGGCACTCAGCCCAGCCCTGTCCGGGGATGCGCTACGCGTGTGGCAGGGCCAGCCAGAAGGTCGATCCGTGGCCGGGTCCGTCGCTGGTGGCCCAGGCCCGACCACCCATGGCTTCCGCGAGCGCGCGGGCGATGGCCAGGCCGATGCCAGCACCACCCAGGGCGCGCGAGCGGGAAGGATCCGGACGGTAGAAGCGCTCGAAGACCTGGGCCAGCTGGTCGGAGCTGAGCCCGGGTCCGTCGTCCGTGACGCCGGTCACGACCTCGCGCTCCTCGAGCTGCACTGAGAGGCGGACGCTCGATCCGGTGGGCGCGTAGCGGAGGGCATTCGCCAGGTAGTTGCCGACGATCTGGGTGATCCGATCGCCATCGGCCAGGGCCACAGCGCTGGCCGGCTCGAGAAGGACGTGTATCTGCCGAGCGGCAGCCTCGGGCGCGAAGCGCTCCCGGAGGCTCGCGAGCAACGGACCCAGGGGAACCGGCTCGCGCTGCAGCGGCAGCTGGCGTGCCTCGGCGCGCCACAGCTCGGCAAGGTCGCCGACCAGGCGATTCAGGCGACTCGTCTCCGTCCGGAGCAGCGTCCAGGTATCCGCGTTCGGCTCGATGACGCCGTCCTGGAGTCCCTCCAGGTAGCCGTCCAGCGTGGTGAGCGGCGTCCGCAGCTCATGCGCCACGTCTCCGACCAACTCCAGGCGACGGCGCTCGGTGTGCTCGAGCGAGCCCGACATCTGGTTGAAGGCGGCGGCCAGCTCACCCACCTCGTCGTCGCCGCCCGCGGCCACGCGCTCGGCGTAGTGCCCATCAGCGATGCGGCGGGCGGCAGCCGCCAGGCGTCCGATGGGTCCCGCGACCCGCGACGACAGCGCGATGCTGACCATCAACGCGGCGGCCAGCGCCACCGCCGTCGCGGCCAGGAGCGACGTGGCGACCGCATCCCGAAACGCGGCGAGCGTGGCGGCGTCCATCATCTGGCCCATCGGGTCACCGGGCGCGTGGCCCATCGCCGCCTCGAAGTAGCCGGGACCGATCAGGCTGACGCCGATGAGCACCGTGCCCAGGGCCACGCCCGCCACCAGCAGGTTGGCGAGCAGCAGGCGGCTGCGCAGCCGACGGGTGCCGAGGTTCACTGCTCCACCAGCCGGAAGCCGGCGCCACGCACCGTCTCGATGAAGCGCGGCGCGGATGGATCGTCGCCCAGCTTGCGCCGCAGCTTTCCGACGTGGACGTCGAGCAGGTGGTCATCGCCGTACTCGGCTCCCCAGACGCGGTCGAGCAGCTGCCGGCGGCCGACGACGATGCCCGGGTCGCGTGCGAGTACGGCCAGCAGCTCGAACTCCAGGTAGGTCAGCTTCACTTCCTGGCCATCGACGACGGCCCGACGGCGGCCCAGGTCGATCTCCAGTCCCCGCGGGCCGCCCACCGCCGTTCCGGTTCTCGGGCGGCGGAGCATGGCCTTGACCCGCGCGACGAGCTCCCGCGGGCTGAACGGCTTCGTGAGGTAGTCATCGGCGCCGATGGAGAGGCCGACGATGCGGTCGATCTCCTCCCCGCGTGCCGTGAGCATCAGGACATAGGCGTCGGAGAAGGTGCGAAGCTGCCGGCAGACCTCGATGCCGTCCAGGCCGGGCAGCATGAGGTCGAGCACGACGACGTCGGGCCGTGCCGAGCGCAGCAGCTCGAGGGCTGCCACCCCGTCCTGCGCCGTCAGTACCTCCATCTGCTCGCGCGCGAGGTAGCCCCGCACCAGCTCCCGGATCGGCTGCTCATCGTCGACGACGAGGACGCGGATTCGGTTTGGGGCGGCGTTCGCGCCGGAAGCACCCTCAGCGATCATCCCCGACAGCCTAGGGGAGTCCAATCCGGGGCAGATCGGGCCAAATGGCACGCTTTCGGTCAGCCGGTGTTCCTGTCGCCGACCAGCAATTCGGGCTGTGGCGTCATCGGTCAACCCGCGGATCTTCAGCGATTGCGGTCACTGCCCGTGGCGTCCCGTTCATGCATGACGGTCGGCAGCTGGGTCACGCCGTCGCGCAGCGCGCGAAGCGTATCGCGGTCCAGATCACCGAGCTCCGCGGGCGGGGCATACATGCGACGAAGCATCTCGTCGCGCACCGCGATGCCCTCGGCGGTCAGCACCACAAGTCGGATGCGCCGGTCGGCGGGGTCGGCACGCCGCTCGGCGAGGCCCTTCCTCTCGAGACGATCGACGATGAAGGTCGCGGTCGATGCATCACACGACCACTCGTCCGCCAGCGACCGCATGCTCCGACCTCGTCTCCGATCCAGCGCGCTGAGGGCGCGGCTGTCGTTCACGGTCAGGCCCAGCTCGGCCAGGACGCGGGTACGTTGCCAGGCGGTGGCGCTGACGAAGTCCATGATGGCGCGCCAGGCCTCTGCCGCGAGCGCAGCCTTCGTTTCGTGTCGGCTCACAGCGCCAGCCTAGCGGATCACCAATGCCCATGCAGTCGTCCCATGACCGGAGTACTCCAATGATTTGACATGACCAATCATACGGTGCGATGGTGGGAGCCGACAAGGGAGGAGTACGCATGACTCTGCACGACTGGCTCCTGTTCGGCCACATCCTGGGCGCCATGCTCTGGCTGGGCGGCGGGCTGATGCTCATCCTCGTCGGCCGGCGCGCCCGCGCCAGCACCGACTCCGGCGCCATCGCCGAATTCGCCCGCAGCCTGTCCTATCTCGGCCCGCGCGCCCTGGCTCCCGGCGTGGGAGCCGTGCTCGTCTTCGGGGTCTGGATGATCCTCGCCGATGGCGCCTGGAGCTTCGATCAGGCCTGGGTCCTGATCGGCATCGGCCTCTTCGTGGTCGCCTTCCTCATCGGCGCGGTCTACCTCAGCCGTCTCGGACTCGCGCTCGAACGGGCCAGCGCCGTTGACCCGGCCCGCGGCCGCGCGCTCTTCGATCGCTGGCAGCTGGCCTACAGCATCGTGCTTGCGCTGCTGGTCATCGCGGCCTGGGACATGGTCGTCAAGCCGTGGCTCTGAGATGCTGGACGATCGGGTAGTGGCCCTCGTGGGCGCGACCCGGGCACTCAAACCCAACCGCAGACGACGGCCAAGGGGACCTGGAGAGGACATCACAGAGTGACGACCAGCGAACGCGTTGATGCATACGTCGAAGGGCTGCCGGGCTGGAAGCGCGAAACGGTGACCCGCCTGCGGAGCCTGATCCACGATGCGGTACCGGAAATCGGAGAAAGCTGGAAGTGGGATACCCCCGGTGTTCGTGGCCGGTAAGAACGTGTGTGCGATCGGCGTGTTCGAGGACCACGTGAAGGCGAACTTCTTCAAGGGAGCGTCGCTGGGCGACCCGACCGGCCTCTTCAACGCGGGGCTCGAGGCGAAGGCTTCGCGGGCGATCGACCTGCGTCAGGGTGATGTTGCGTCGCTTGACGCCGAGGCGTTCCGGCAGCTCGCGCGAAGGGCAGCCGCAATGAACGCCTAGCTGCGCCCCTCGCGTCGTCCGCCAATCAGCCATACGCGCCGCAACTTGCGCCATGCCCCCGACCAGAGCGGCCACGCGCCCGCGTGGTATCGTCGGGCTGCACTGGCCATCCGACCCCGCGGGCGGGAGTAGCTCAGTTGGCAGAGCGTCAGCCTTCCAAGCTGAATGTCGCGGGTTCGATCCCCGTCTCCCGCTCCAACCCCATTTCGTGGGGTGAGAGCGCACCATGACTGGTGTCGCGTAACCCGTCCCGGACGCTAAGGCTGGTAAGCGGCCGCCGCCTTCAGATAGCCGATGAGTTCAGGCACCTTGTTGCTCGTGGTGTGGCCGCCCGGGTACTCGTCCAGCGTGACTTCGATCCCGGCTTCAGAGAGCCGAAGTGCCAGCAGCTGGCCGCTGTCAACGAAGCTCATCACCCCGTCTTCGAGTTGACCGAGCCGTTCGAGATCCATTCGCATCGATCCATCGAGGTCTCGCTGCGCCAGCCACCCGGACTCGTCCAACGGGTTGCCGAACGCCCTTGATTGGGTACCGCTCGCGGCAACCCAGAGGAAGAACTTGGATTTCAAGCCTGGTGGCCAATGCGCCGGATCTGTGAGGGAAACGAGTTCCGCCTGCATCCCTTCGAGGTCGGCTTGGAACGCCGTGTCGAAGTTCTCGGTGTGCATGAAGTAGTCTCCGTCGCCGAGCACCACGCCGGACACGGATGCAGGTGACGCATCGGTCCTACAACCCGGAATCGGATCCTCGGCTGGTTCGAGGGCGGCCAGCAGCGCCGCTCCCGCGCCCGCCGAGAATCCATAGATGATCGTGCTGTCAGCATCCCCGCCGTAATCGGCGGCAGTCTGCTGCGCGAGTGCAACCGCGCAGTTCGCCGCGCCCTTCCACGCCTTGAAGATCTCGATGGTCAAGGGGAATGGCCCCGGGTCCCAGACGATCCATGAGGGGGCGAACACCATCATGCCCTCGGCGGCTGCAGCTTCAGCGACCGTCGTGGTTTCGATCTCATCCTTCCCGTTCGAGTCGATGGCGTGGAACGCAACCACAACCGGCCACGGCCCACTACCGATAGGTGTGTAGACATCCATCAAGAGGTCGACACCGTTCACGGTCATGTAGACGACGTCGGTTGTCTCGGTGAACGACGCCGCGGCCGGCGGCGATGGTGTCGGGGCCCCTGGCGTGCCGGAAGCCGCTGGCGTGTCGGACGCCTCTGGCGTGCCGGAAGCCGCTGGCGTGCCGCTTGAGCATCCTGCCACGATCAGCCCGAGCGCGAGAGCGGCAGCGACGAGGTTGCGTCGCATCAGCCTGTTCCAGGTGCGGATCGCCCACTCTACTGCACTCGAGCCAACGCACTAGGCGGCTCGCACCTGGCGGATCACCTCGCCCAGCAGGCCGATCGACTCCGAATCAGCCATGCCGGGATTGCGGAAGACGATTCCGCGGAAGCCCAGTTGCAGGTAAGGCTGCAGCCGCTCGACCGCCTCGTCCGGCTCCACGATCTGCGCCTGGGCGCGACGTTCGGGGACGAGCGATTCGCGGACCGCATCGGTTGAGCGCGCGTCCGACACAACGACGATCGGCACGCTCACGGTGCGCAGGATGGTGGCGGGGTTGCGGCCGACCTCCTCGCAGTGGCGCTCCAGCACCTCGACCTTGTGGCGCAGCATCTCGATGGGTCCGAACCAGTTCGAGATATCCGCGTACTCGGCCACCATCCGCAGCGTCCTGCGCTCTCCCGTGCCGCCGATCAGGACCGGCGGACCGCCGCGCTGCAGCGGCTTCGGCTCGTTGAGCGCCCGATCGATCCGGTAGTAGCGGCCCTCGAAGCTCGGCCGCTCCTCGGTGAACATGAGCTGGCAGATCCTCAGCGTCTCTTCCAGCCGATCCATCCGCTCGCCGATGGGCGGGAACTCCCAGCCATAGCCGGCGTGCTCGTCCTCGTTCCAGGCGGCGCCCAGCCCCAGGACGGCGCGACCCTTGCTGATGATGTCGAGGGTGGTGATCATCTTCGCGGTCAGCGCCGGGTTGCGGTACGTCACGCCCGCGACCATCACCGCCAGGCGAACGCGCTCCGTCTGCGTCGCGAGCGCCGCCAGGCTGCTGTACGCCTCGAGCATCGGCTCGTCTTCGACCCCGATCCCGGCGATCTGGTAGAAGTGGTCCATCACCGTCACCAGGTCGAACCCCGCCGCCTCGGCCGCCCGCGCGTTGGCCACCATCCGGTCGAAGAGCTGCTCCGGCCGCGTATCGGGGAAGGTCTGGCTCGCCATGTGGTAGCCGAAGAGCAGGCTGGGGAGGCCGGGATGGGTCATCGGGCAGTCCTTTCTGGGGTGTGCGCCTTGACGACCACGATACGCCCGGAACAGACCGATGACGTGGCGGCTATTCGCCGCGTGCACGATGCCGCCTTCGGCGGGTTGACGGAGGGCCGCATCGTCGACGACCTGCGCGGCACCGATGAATGGGTCCCCGGCGGCTCCCTGGTTGCCATCGACGCCGAGGGCCAGGTCGTCGGGCACGTCCTCCTGAGCCGTGGGAAGGTGACCCGCGAGGATGGCTCGGTCAGGGCCATCGGCACCATCGGTCCGGTTGGCATCCTGCCCGGGAGGCAGCGCGAGGGGATCGGCAGCGCCCTGATGTGGCGGGCGCTCGATGCGGCGCGAGATGTCGGCCTGCGCGCCGTCTGCCTCGTCGGGCACGCCGGCTACTACCCGCGCTTCGGCTTCGTGCCCGCGCGCTCACTCGGACTCGAGCCGCCGCACCCGTGGCCGGATGCGAACTGGCTTGCCCTGCGCCTCGCGGCACGGGGGCCGGAGTTGGGGGGCGTCGTCTCGTTTCCGCGCGCCTTCCCCGAATGACCGGCCCGATCAGCCAGCCGGTGGTGGGGCCTTTGGCTTCTTCTTCTTCGGCGGCCGCTTCGGCGTCTTGTCGGACATGGCGTCCTCCTGGGGCTGAACGGGTTCGTCGGCAGACGCTGGCGGCTCGGCGCTCGCAGCGGTTGGCTCCGTCGCGGAGCCTCCGCGCAGCCGTGCGATCAGCTCGTCCCGGTGCCGATCCGCCCGCTCGCGGGCATCGGTCTGCTCCTGTTCGCGGGCCTGCCGACGTTTCACGCTTCGCAGTGTAAGCCACGCTCCTACACTCCTCCCATGCTGCGCCGCGTGACCATCACCCGCTACGTGACGCCCCTCCGCGAGGGGAGCTCACTGCCCGCGCTGGTCGAGGCGGACGACGGCCGCGAGTACGTCATCAAGTTCCGCGGCTCGGGCCACGGGGCGAAGGCGCTCATCGCCGAGCTGATCGGCGGGGAGATCGGGCGCGCGCTCGGCCTGCGCGTCCCCGAGCTGGTGATCGCCACGCTTCCCGAGCAGATCGCACGGGCGGAGCCGCACCAGGAGATCCGCGACCTGCTCGGTTGGTCGGTGGGGCTCAACATCGGGCTGGCCTTCGTGCCCGGTGCGCTGGCCACCGACTTCACCGCTCCCCCACCCGAGGGCGCCGACTGGGCGGCCGATGTCGTCTGGTTCGACGACCTCATCACGAACCCGGATCGCACGCCCCGCAACTCGAACCTCGTGGTGCACCAGGGCCAGACCTGGCTCATCGACCACGGGTCGGCGCTCTACATCCACCACTCCTGGTCCGAGCCCGATGCGCACGCGCGGCGGCCGTTCGAGCGCATCGCGGACCACGTCCTGCTGCCGTTCGCCTCCCCCATCGCCGACGCCGATGCACGCCTGGCGCCTCGCGTCGACGAAGCGACGCTCGACGCCATCCTGGCCGCGATCCCCGACGAGTGGCTGGGCGAGGGGGAGAGTCGCGAGGCGTATCGGTCCTACCTGCTCACGCGCCTGGAGGCGCGGGCCACGTGGGTCGGCTTCGCCGATGCCGCACGCGAGGAGGTACAGCGTGGCGCCGTCGCCTGACGCCTTCTCGTACGCGAGCCTGCGCGTCGTGCCCGACATCGAGCGCGAGGAGTTCGTAAATGCGGGGCTCGTGCTCTTCTGCCGCCCGCGGCGCTGGCTGCAGGCCCGGAGCGCGCTGGACGAGGGGGCCCTCCATGCGCTGCGCGACGGCTGCGATGTCGAGGGCATCCGCGGGCAGCTGCGGCTCGTCGAGCGCATTGCGGCCGGCGATCCCACCGCCGCGCCCATGGGTGGGATGGAACAGTCGGAGCGCTTCCACTGGCTGACCACGCCGCGCAGCACGCTGGTCCAGCCCGGGCCGATCCATACCGGTGTCACCGAGGACCCCGAGGCCACCTTCGAGCACCTCTTCCGCGTCCTGGTGACACGCCGCCGTGGCTGACGCCGACTTCCTGCGCGTCGCGATCGAGGAGGCGCGTGAAGGCCTCGACGAGGGCGGCATCCCCATCGGTGCGGCGCTGGTCGTCGATGGACAGGTCATCGGCGCCGGGCACAACCGGCGCGTCCAGCGCGGGAGTCCCATCCTGCACGGCGAGACCGATGCGCTCGAGGCCGCGGGCCGGCAGCCCGCCTCCGTCTACCGGCGGGCGACGATGTACACGACTCTCTCGCCATGCGACATGTGCAGCGGTGCAATCCTGCTCTACGGCATCCCGCGCGTCGTGATCGGTGAGCACCGGACCTTCATGGGCGCGGAAGAGCTGCTCCGCTCGCGTGGGGTGGAGGTCGTCGTTGTGGACGACCCGGAATGCCTCGAGCTGATGGAGGCGTTCGTTGCGGCGCGCCCCGACCTCTGGAACGAGGACATCGGCGACACGTGACCAGGCCGTTCCGCTTTGCCGTGTACGCCTTCAACGCTCCCAGCGGGGCGGCCTGGCTCGCCTTCGCGCGGCGGGTCGAAGCGCTCGGCTACGACACGCTGCTGGTGCCGGACCACCTGAGCGGCCAGATCTCGCCCATCGCCGCCCTGTCGGCCGCGGCCGCCGCCACCACGCGCCTGCGCATCGGCCCCTACGTCTTCGCCAACGACTTCCGGCATCCGCTGGTGATGGCCCGCGAGGCGGCGACACTCGACTTCCTCTCCGGCGGGCGGCTGGAGCTCGGCATGGGCGCGGGCTGGCGCCGATCCGACTACCGGCAGCTGGGGTACGCGTACGCTGCGCCCGGCCGCCGGATCGACCGGCTGGTCGAGTCGCTCGGGCTGGTGAAGCGCCTGCTGCGCGGCGAGACCGTCACGCACGCCGGCGACCACTACACGCTGGAGCGCGCGAGGATTGCGCCCAAGCCGGTCCAGAACCCCGTCCCGCTGCAGATCGGCGCCGGCGGTCCACGCATGCTCCGCATCGCGGCGCAGGAGGCGGACATCGTGGGGCTGATTCCCCAGTTCTCGAAGCGCGGTGTCCCGCGCGTGACCGACGCGACCGAGGGCGCCCTGGCCCGCAAGGTGGCCGGCCTGCGGGAAGCGGCGGGCCCTCGCATCGACGCTTTGGAGCTCTCCATCTACTGCGCCGATGCCGGGATGGTCGGCAGCGGCCATTCACTGCCGGGTTCCGTGGGCTCGGCCCTGAAGCGCGCGATGGTTGCGCCGGTCGGCTCACCCTACCTGCTCTACGGGACGCTCGGCTCGCTGCGGGACCTGCTCGAACGGCGGCGAGACGTGCTCGGCGTCTCGCACTACGCCATCCCACACCACGCTGCGGAGAGCATGGCACCGCTGGTCGAGGCACTGGCGGGGAGGTAGGCCGCTCTCCCCCAGCCGACGGTATCGGCGAGGAAACGGCTCAGGCCACGACGCCCTCGGCCCGCAGCCGCGCCACCTCCTCGTGCGGCACGCCGAGCTCCTCCAGGATCTCATCGGTGTGCTGACCCAGCCGCGGTGGCGCGGCGTAGAGTGGCGGATGGGCGCCGTTCATGAGGATGGAGCTCGGCGCCAGCTTGACGCCGCCCGCCTCCTGCAGCCACGGCCCGTCGTGGACGCGCTCCATGGCGGCCAGCGCTTCCGAGACCTGGTTGACCGGGCCGGCGGGGACGTCGGCCTCCTCCAGGGCTCGAACGAGCTCGTCGCGCGTCCGCTCCCGGATGCGCGCGGCGAGGAGCGGGATCAGGACATCCCGGTGCTCCAGGCGCAGCGGGTTGGTGGCGAAGCGCGGATCGGGATCGAGGCCCAGCTCAGCGAGCAGGCGGCCGAACTGCGCATCGTTGCCCACGGCGACGACCAGGTAGCCGTCGCGGGCCTCGAAGACCTGGTACGGCACGATGTCGGGGTGGGCGTTGCCCCACCGACGCGGCTCGTCGCCCGACGCGAGAAGGTAGGCCAGCACGTTGGTGAGCCCGGTGACCCCCGACTCGACCAGGCTGACGGAGACGTCGGGCGGGTTGGGCGTCCTTCCCCGTTCGCGACCCAACAGCGAGGCGAGCGCACCCACCGCGGCCTGCAGCCCCGCGGCGAGATCGAGCAGCGCGACGCCGACCTTGGTCGGCGGCTCGTCCGGCTCGCCGGTGACCGCCATCAGGCCGCTGAAGGCCTGGGCCACCAGGTCGTAGGCAGGGCGCTCTGCCTCGGGACCGCGTCCGGGGAAGCCGCCCACGTGCGCCACGACAAGGTGCGGATGCCGCTGCCGCAGCCGCTCCGCGTCGAGGCCCAGGCGCGCCGCCGTCGAGGGCCGGAAGTTGTGGAAGAGGATGTCGGACTCGGCCGCCATGCGGTCGAGCAGCTCGCGCCCGGCATCGGTCTTGAGGTCGACGGCGATGGCGCGCTTGTTGCGGTTGACGGCGCCGAAGTAGGCGGAGAGGCCGTCCGCCGGCTCGCCCCAGTAGGGCGGGCCCCAGTAGCGGGTCTCGTCGCCGCCCGGTGGCTCCAGCTTCCAGACCTCGGCGCCGAGGTCCGCGAGCAGCATGGTGGCGATGGGACCGGCGTAGACGCGCGCGCAGTCCAGGATGCGGATTCCCTCGAGAGGATGGCTCGGCTCACCCATGGTCAGCGCACAGGCTAGACCGATGTCGACGCGCCGCGCGGCCCAACCCCGTACGCTTCACGCATGAAGGTTGGCGTCGTCATTCCCCACGGGCCGGATGGGCCCGGCCGGGCGGTCTACGGCTGGGACCACCTGCGCCAGGTCGCCGAGGCGGCCGAGGCCGAGGGACTCGATTCGATCTGGGTCTACGACCACCTGCTCTTCCGCTTCGATGGACCGACGCAGGGCATCCACGAAGCCTGGACCGTGCTCTCGGCGCTCGCCGGCGTGACGCGGCGGGTGGAGCTGGGCGTCCTGGTGCTGGCGATGCCGTTCCGCAACCCGGCGCTGCTGGCCAAGATGGCCACCACGCTGGACGCGGTGAGCGGCGGCCGCCTGATCCTGGGGATCGGTGCCGGCTGGCACGAGCCGGAGTTCGATGCCTTCGACTTCCCGTTCGACCACCGCGTCGGCCGATTCGAGGAGGCGCTGCAGATCCTCGCGCCGCTGGTCCGGACCGGGCGCGTCTCGTTCGAGGGCCGCTGGCACACGGCGCGCGACGTGGAGCTGGTCCCGCACCACCGGCGCTCGGACGGCTCGACCATGCCGATCCTGATTGCCGGCAAGCGTCCCCGCATGCTGCGCCTGGTTGCAGAGCATGCCGATGCCTGGAACACGGCCTGGCTCGGCCCGGCCTCGCAGCTCGAGCCGCGGATGGCGGGGCTGCGCACCGCGCTGGCCGATGCGGGGCGCGACCCGGCCAGCCTGGATGTCACGGTTGGCATCACGGTGGTCCTGCCGGAGCTCTCCGACCAGCCGCTGGAGGTCAACGAGAGCACCCTGACCGGGTCTCCGGAGCAGATCGCCCAGGAGCTTCGTGCCTACCGCCGCGCCGGCGCCGCGCACCTGATCGCCAGCCTCGAGCCCGGCACGCCGGAGGCGGTCCGCCACCTTGCCCGGGCCGTCGCTTCCGCCCGCGACGAGCCTCGAGCCTAGGCGCGCGACAGCAGGACGTGCCTGCCGCCGCGCCGGCGCAGCCGGCGCAGCACCGGCCCCACGACGCGCACGCCACACGCCGAGCAGCGTGTCCATCGGCCGTCGCGCACCAGGCGCACGCGATGCTCGGCAACCAGGACGCGCAACGGCAAGCGATCGCGCGCCCGTTCGCGCAGCCGCGCCCGATGCGCCCGCCAGGCCTCCTCCGCCCCGGGCACGCCCAACCTGCGGGCGTGGCCCAGCGAGCTCGGGTAGCGGGCGCCCTCCGCCTCCAGGGCGGCTGCGGCCGGCACGCCGTGACGGGCGTAGAGGGCGAAGGCGGCCCGGTAGAACGATGCGTCGTGGTGCGGCGCGCGGCCGCGCCGCGGTCGAGCCGCTGGCAGCGTCAGCCAGTGCGCCAGCTCGTGCAGCAGGGTGATGCGCTGGTCGAGGGCATCGGTGCCGGCGACCACTGAGATGCTGCCCGTCCCGCGCCGCGTGACGCCCGACGAGGCGACGCGCTCGCGGTGCCGCCAGGCGACCCGCGGCGGACCCACGCCAGTCTCGGCACAGGTCAGCGCCACGAGCTCGGACGCCCATGCCGGGACCTCAGCCACCCGTCTCCCTCCGGCGTCGCAGGATCGCTCCCAGCTCCACCAGCCAGGCGTCCAGCTCCGGATCGTCGTACGCGTACTCGTCGTAGATGAAGCCGATCATGTCATCGGCATGGTGGTCCGCGTAGGCGGCCGGCGCCTGCTCGCGGTAGGGAAAGGCCGCGCGCGCCAGCAGCTCGCGGTCGGCATCGGCCGGTGGGCGTTCCGCGCCGGCGGCATCCCGTTGCGCATCGTGCCTGGCGCGCCAGCGCAGCGTCATCTCGTCGAGCCGTTGCCTGCGGCGATCCATCCAGACGCAGCCTAGCCGATCCCGATGCTCAGGCGGCGGGTGTCGCCTCCGAACCCGGCGCCGAGCCCCGCACCGCCCCGGCGTCCTCGTACAGGCCCAGCCTCCCCACCGCCCGCTGCACCCAGCGCGGCGCCCACCAGTTCACCCAGCCCATGACGCGCATGAAGGCCGGGACCAATATCCCGCGCACGACCGTCGCATCGATCAGCACGGCCAGCGCCATCGTCAGCCCGAGTGCCTTGATGAAGGTGATGGACGAGAGGGCGAATGCGGCGAAGACGGCAACCATGATCAGCGCCGCTCCGGTGATGATCCCGCCCGTCAGACCGATCCCCTCCGCCACGGCCCGCGTGTTGTCGCCGGTGGCGATGTAGCGCTCCCGGATCCGGGAGAGGAGCAGGACCTCGTAGTCCATGGAGAGCCCGAACAGGATCGCGAACATGATCACGGGCAGCCACGCCCCCAGGGCCCCCGATGGCTCGAAGCCCAGTTGCTCGGAGAGGTGGCCCTGCTGGAAGATCCAGACCAGCGCCCCGAACGAGGCGCTGATGCTGATCAGGCTCATCAGCACCGCCTTGACCGGCAGGAAGAGCGACCCGAAGGTGAGGAACAGGACGCCGCCGGTGACGACCACCACGATGAGGACCGCGATCGGCACCGATTGCCAGAAGCTGGCCATGAAATCGGCTGATCGCGACGGCAGTCCGGCGGTGAGCACCTGCGCCCCGTCCGGCGGCGGCACCACGCGGACCCGTTCGACGAGTCCGCGGCCCGCGTCGGAATCGGGGAGGAGCGGAGTGAAGACCCGCAGCCTGGTGGTGTCGTCGGCCACGTAGTCGCTCAGCCACTGCTCCAGGCCGCTGCGCACCTGCTCCGGCCATTGGCTGCGGGGCAGCGCCAGCAGCTGGCGGTACTGGTCCTGGCCGATACCGGGCGGCGCCTGCAGCAGTGACTCCACCTCGCTCACGTCGGGAACCGCCTCGAGCAGCGCGACGTAGGCCGCCAACGCCTCGAGCCGATCCGGCGCAATGCCGTCCTCAAGGTTGGCACCGTCCCAGGTGGCCGCGACGGTGATGGGGTCGTTCTCGCCGCCGGGGAACTCCGCCAGCATGGTCTCGAAGCCGAGCCGCGCCGGCGTGGGCGGCAGGTCGGCGAGGTTCTGCCCGGTCGACAGCTGGATGGAGAGGAACGGCGAACCGAGCGCGAGCAGGAGGACGAGCACCGGCAGGGCGATCACCATGGGGCGGCGCATGACGCGCGCGGCGATCCACGCCCAGATCCCCCGGCCCTGGCGACGATCGGCAGCGTCGATGTCACCCTCCACCAGGCGCATGGCACGCGGCAGGGGGATGCGCAGCCGGTTGACGCGACGGCCGAGCAGGGCGAGCAGGGCGGGCAGCACCGTGAGGCCGAAGAGGAGGGTGGAGAGGACGGTCACGATCCCGGCGATGCCCATGGAGCGCAGGGCCGCAGCGTCGAAGACGACCAGCGAGGAGAGGCCGACGGCCACGGCCACCCCGGAGACGGCGACCGCCTTGCCCACGCTGCCCATCATCCGCTCCAGGGCGATCTCGACCGAGTGGTGGCGCAGCTCCTCCCGGTAGCGACTGACCATGAAGAGCGAGTAGTCGATTGCCAGCGCCAGGCCGATCATGGTCGCCAGGTTGTTGACGAAGATGCTCATCTCGAAGACGCCGGCGAGCAGGCCGATCACCGCGAACGCGCTCGGCATGGTCAGCGCCGCCATGAGGAGCGGCAGACCGGCGGCCACCAGCGTGCCGAAGACCGCCAGCAGGATCAGCAGGGCGATCGGCAGGCTCACCATCTCCGCCCGCACGAGGTCGCGCTCGATGCGCTGGTTGAACTCGTGGTAGAGCTGGGGAATGCCGGTGATGATCGGCTCGGCACCATCCGCCGAACCCACCTCGTCGGCGATGCGCGACGCGTCCTCGACGGAGGCCTCCACGTCCTTGTTCAGGAAGACGACCGCCATGGTCATGGAGCCATCGGTGCTGAGCAGGAGATCGGAGCGAGTATCGGCCCAGGTGTTGATGCGATCGACCGCTGGGTCGTCCGCGACCGGCGCCACGGCATCGCTGACGGCGGCCTGGAAGGCCGGATCGGTGGCATCGCCGTCCGGCGCACGGTACAGCACGAGCACGCTGGTGGCCTGCTGCCCGAAGCGGTCGGCGAGCAGCTCGGCGGCCCGCTGCTCCTCGGATCCGGGAATCACCCACCCGCCCTGGATCAGCTTGCCGCCCGCCGCACCGGCCCAGACGTTGAGGCCGAGCACGAGGGCCAGGCCAATGATCGGCAGCCAGCGGCGGAAGCGGTAGTCGAAACGCCCGACGGCCGCGAAGATGCCGGTCGGATGTGGCTCGAGCACGTGATCGAGGTCGGGCGCCTCCGGCCCCGCTCCTCCGGAAGGGGACGGCCCGGGTCCCTCATCACTCGACGGCGTGATCTCCCCAGCGGGCGCCGATGAAGGCTCGCGCTGGCTGAACCAGGCGGCGAGCACGGGAATTCCGAGGCCGATGATCGCCAGCCCGATGGCCAGCAGGCGCTTGCGCATGTGGGTATGAGCTCCACTCTGGATGAACGACGGCCGATCACGCGGCGGAGGTTCGGCACCGGATCCTGGATCGCGTATTCCGCGACCCGGCTTCCGCGCCACGAGCATACCCGAGATCGCGGCGGCTGCCGGACGTCGCTATCATCGCGGCGTGATGCGAGGCAGCGCCGCGTGACCGCCCAGGCACCCGCCGCCGCCTGGTGGCGCGGGCTCGGGGCGCTCACCCGCTCCGGCAACGCGGGCGAGGGGCTGGCCTGGAGCCTCTACGACTTCGCGAACACGATCTTCAGCTACGGCGTCGTCTCGTATGCCATCGGCCTCTGGTCGGTCGACCGGCTGGGAGAGGGATCCGGCCAGCTCTGGTTGGGCGTCGCGACCGCGGTCAGCGTGGGACTCAACGCGGCCGTCTCACCGGTCCTGGGCGCGATGAGCGACCGCACCGGCCGGCGCCTTCCGTACCTGCTCTTCTTCACCGCCATCGCCATCGCCGCCACCGCGGCGATCGGCCTCGTGTCCGCCGGCGGTGAGTTTCCGCTGCTCGCACTGGTCGGGCTGGGACTCTTCACCGTCGCCAACTTCTCCTACCAGGCGGCACTGATCTACTACGACGCCACCCTGCCCGAGGTGGCGCGCCCGGACGCGTTGGGCCGCATGTCGGGCATCGGCGTGGCGGTCGGCTACCTCGGCACCATCCTGATCGCGGTCCTCATCCTGGTCCTCGACGCGGGCTCCAGCCCGCTCACCTTCCTCATGGTGGCCGCCCTCTTCGCCCTCTTCTCGGTGCCGATCTTCACCGTCGTCCGCGAACCGGGGGCCGGGCGCCATGCGTTCCGCCTGGCCGATGCCGCCCGATCCTGGAACCAGGTGGCGACGACCATCTCCCACGCACGGCGCATCCCGGGGCTCACCCGCTTCCTGGTGGGACGCCTCTTCTACACCGATCCGATCAACACCGCCATCGTGATCATGGCCGTCTTCGCCACGCAGGCGATCGGCATGACCAAGGGCGAGGCGAACCTGGTTCTGCTGCTGCTCACGGTCGTCGCCGTCATCGCCAGCTTCCTGTGGGGGCGCGCCGTGGAGGCCTGGGGGCCGAAGCGCACCCTCCTGACCGTGCTGGCTTCGTGGTGCGTGGGGCTGCTGATCGTCGGCTCCGTGCTCAGCGTCCCGACCCTGCTGATCGGCGGCGTCCTGCTCGGGTCGGGGCTCGGCGGAGTCTGGACCTCCGACCGCGTCTACATGCTGCGGCTGGCGCCACCGGGCCAGGTCGGCGAGTTCTTCGGCCTCTACGGGCTGGTCGGCAAGCTGAGCGCCGTGGTCGGGCCGCTCGCCTACGGCGGCCTCGTGTCGCTCCTGCTCGGCCCGCTCGGCAAGGGGGCGTACCAGGTGGCCATCGCCTCGCTGCTGGTGCTGATGGTGATCGGCTTCCTCATCGTCCGCGGCGTGCCCGAGGGTGGACCGCCGGCACCGACCGCTGGCCAGCTCGAGCATCCCCTGGAGCCGGCCATCGTCCCACCGGGAGAGCGCCCAGCATGACGATCGTGGTTGCCCACCGCGGCGCATCGAACCAGCTGCCGGAGAACACCATGGACGCGTACCGCCGGGCGGTCGAGGTCGGTGCCGACGCCATCGAGCTGGACGTCCACCTGACCAGCGACGGCCAGCTGGCCGTGATCCACGACGACACGCTCGACCGCACCACCGACGGCACGGGCGCGGTGGCGGGTCGGAGCATGGAGGAGCTGCGCACGTACGACGCGGGATTCCGCTTCGCCGATGCGCAGGGCGGCAATCCCTTCCGCGGCAGCGGGATGCGCATCCCGACCCTGCCGGAAGTGCTGGATTGGCTGCCCGACGGCATCGGCCTGGTGGTCGAGATCAAGGCCCGAGCGGCGGCCCAGGCCACCGTCGAGGCGCTGCACGACACGCCGGTGCGTCGGGCCGGCGCGGTGAGCGTGATCAGCTTCGACGAGGCTGCCATCGACCAGGCGCATGAGCTCGACCCGGACCTCGCGACCGGCTACCTGCTGGTGCCCACGCAGCCGATCGAGCCGGCGCTGCGCTGGGCAGTTGAGCACGGCCATATCGGCGTCAACCCCTGGGAGGGCGATCTCGGCCTGGATCCCGCGCCCATCCTGGCGCAGGCGCTCGCCTACGGCCGCCGCATCGGCTGCTACGTCGTCAACGATCCGGAGCGGATGCAGCAGCTGGCCGCCTACGGACTGTGGGGCTTCGTGACGGACGTGCCGGACGTCGCCCGCGCCGCCCTGGGACCGCGTTCGACCTGACCCGCGGCGGCGGAGGGCTATCATCGGTCGCATGGAGGGCCCGCATCCCCGCCAACTGGGTTTCGGCCTGGTTGCCCGCTCACCGGCAGCTTCAGCTGCGCTCGCGGGCCTGGGCGAGCAGCTCGCCGACCTCGGGTACGAGGAGATCTGGGCGAACGACAACGCAGCACGCTCCGGGCTGGCGACCCTTGCCGCCGCCACGGCCGGCAGCGATCGGCTGCAGCTCGGCCTGGGCGTGGCGCCGCTCTCCGACAAGTCGCCGCGACAGCTGGCGGCCGAGGTCGAGGCCCTGGGGGTGGACCACGAGCGCCTGGTGCTCGGCATCGGTACCGGCAGTGGCTCGTCGCTGGACGCGGTGCGCGGCGGCGTGGCCGAGCTGCGCCAGCTCCTGCCCGACGTGCGGATCTGCATCGCGGCGCTCGGCCCGCGGATGTGCGAGCTGGGAGGCGAGGTCGCCGACGTCGTCCTGCTCAACTGGGCCTACCCGGATCGCATCGCCTGGGCGCGCGAGCGCGTCGCCGAGGGCACGGTTCGCGCGAATCGACCGATGCCGGTGATTGCATCCTACGTGCGGGTCGCCATCGGCCCGGATGCCGCCGATCGCCTCGTCGGCGAGGCCAATCGCTACCGAGGCCGGCCGCGACCGTACACCCGACTCTTCGAGGCGCAGGACGCCGACGAGACGCGAGTCCCCGGAATCGCCGCCGTCGACCGGGCCGCCGTGCCGGCGCTGCTGGCGCCATATCGATCCAAGCTCGACTCCTGCGTGGTGCGAGCGCTCCCGGCCAGCGAGTCGGTGGAGGAGCTGCTCTCGATCGCACGCGCCTCGGTGGGCAGCTGAGGTGGCGGATCGCTCGCTATCCTGCCGCCCATGACCTACAGCATCGTGGCCCGCGATCCGGAGACCGGCCGCTTCGCGATCGCAGTGCAGTCCCACTACCTGGGCGTTGGGCCCGTGGTGCCCTGGCTGGAGGCGGGCGTGGGGGGCGTGGCGACGCAGGCCACCGCCAACACCTCGTTCGGCCCCATCGGCCTCGAGCTGCTCCGGTCGGGGCGCACTGCCGGGGAGGTCGTCGCCGCACTGGTGGCTTCCGATGAGACTCCGCAGGTGCGCCAGCTGGGCGTAGTCGACGCCGACGGCCGCGCGGCGGCGCACACCGGCAGCGAGACGATCCCCGCCGCGGGCCACCTGGTCCGCGACGGGTTCAGCGTGCAGGGCAACCTCCTCGAGCGCGACACCTGCTGGCCGGCCATGGCGGAGGCGTACGAGTCGGCGCTGGCCCGCGGCCTTCCCTTCGTCGAGCGACTGCTCCTCGCCCTGGAGGCCGCCGAACGCGAGGGCGGCGACGTGCGGGGTCGCCAGTCGGCCGCAATCCAGGTCGTCGACGGCAAGCTGCATCCGGCCGCCTGGCGCGGCCGCCTGATGGACATCCGCATCGAGGATCATCCCGACCCGGTCCCCGAGCTGCGCCGGATCGTGACGATGCAGCTCGCCTACGACCTGCTCGACGAGGAAGGCGAAGCGGCGCAGGCCGGAGAGAGCGCCGAAGCGCGCTATGCGCGAGCACGCGAGATGTCGCCGGAGGCGTACGAGCTCGTCTTCTGGCGGGGCGTGGAGCTGGCTGTCGAGGGCGAGCTGCGCGCAGCCCGCGATGAGCTGCAGGTCGCCTTCGCCGCCGATGAACGCTGGCGGACGACCCTCCGACACCTGGCCGATGCCAACCGCCAGGTCGTCAGCCTGGACCTCGCCGAACAGCTGCTGGGCGAGGAGGATTGAAATGGCCCACTTCGTCCTCACCCACCAACTGGCGTCGGCTTTCTAGCGGAGGGCGGGATTCGGCCGCCAGCCACCTCAAATTGCCAGCTACGACCGCCAGTCATGGAAGCGGACGTCAAGCGGCTCGCGACCACCACCTACGACTGGGGGTCGTGGTAAGCACGAACTTGCCGGATATCGCCAAGCGCCAAGATGCAGTCGTGCTCGAACGAGCCGGCCGCCGACCACGACGGCGCCAATACCGGCGCAATCTCGCTTATCACGACCCGGATTCGTAGATGGCAGGGATCCCCGCTCTGAGCGCGAGGAGTACGACCACCAGTCGTAGCGGTGAGGATCGGCATTCTGCCGGGCGCCTCACCGGGCGCCTCACCAGTTGGTGGCGGTTGACGCCTCGATCTCGCCCACGGACTCCAGCCAACGTTCGGCATCGATGGCCGCCTTGCAGCCCTCGCCGGCGGCGGTGACGGCCTGCCGGTACTTGTGGTCGTGCACGTCGCCGGCAACGAAGACGCCCTCCACGTTGGTGGTGGTGTCGCCCTCGTCCGACGTCTTGCAGTAGCCCCGCGGATCCAGGTCGAGCTGCCCCTTGAAGAGGTCCGTGTTCGGCTTGTAACCGATGGCCACGAAGAGGCCCTGCACGTCCAGGGTCGACTCCTCGCCGCTCTGGGTGTCCTTCAGTGCCAGCGTCTGCACGGTCATATCGCCGCGGACCTCGGTCACCTCGGTGTTCCAGCGAACCTCGATCTTCGAGTGCGCGAAGGCGCGGTCCTGCATGATCTTGCTGCCGCGGAACTGGTCGCGCCGGACGAGCATGGTGACCTTGGAGGCGAACTTGGTGAGGAAGAGCGCCTCCTCCAGGGCGGTGTCGCCGCCGCCGACCACCGCGATCTCGCGCTCCCGGAAGAAGAAGCCGTCGCAGGTAGCGCAGGCGCTCACGCCGCGCCCGCGGAACTCCTCCTCGGACGGCAGCCCCAGCCAGAGGGCGGAAGCCCCGGTCGCAACGATCACGGCGTCGGCACGGTACTCGTCCTCGCCGACCCAGAGGCGGAATGGGCGCTCCCCGAAGTCGACGCGCGTGACGTCCTGCTCGACCATGGTCGTGTCGAAGCGCGTCGCCTGGTCGCGGAAGAGCTGCATCAGCTCCGGCCCCTGGATCCCCTCGGGAAAGCCGGGGTAGTTCTCGACGTCGGAGGTGATCATGAGCTGGCCGAGCGGCGTGTTGCCGGCGAAGACGATCGGCTCCAGGTTGGCGCGCGCCGCGTAGATGGCGGCGGTCAGCCCGGCGGGGCCGGAGCCGATGATCGCGACCTTGCGGTGGCGGGTGTCTGTCTCATCGGTTGTGGTGTTGGGGGGTGCGGTCGCGGTCATATCAGTTCCAGCATAGCGAACCTGTCATCACCCGAAGATGTTGGCGGAGTTCTCGCGAAAGTCCCACAGGCCGATGAGCACCAGCGCCGCCCCGATGACCAGCTGCAGCGGCCGCTCGTAGCGCACCAGCGCTCGCGCCAGCTGGGCTCCGCGAGCCTGGCCCAGCGCTCCCAGCACGAACAGCGGGAGCCCGAAGCCGATGCCGAAGAAGGCGAAGAAGAGGAGCTGGTTCGCGGCATCAGCGATGGAGAGGCTGTACACGAAGATGCCGATGATGAACGGCCCGCTGCACGGGAGCGCGATGGGGGCGAAGAGCAGCCCGTAGAGGAGGGCGCCGGCGGCCGGGCCGGCTGAGCCCAGGCCGCGCGGGGAGATCTGGGGCAGGCGTGCGAAGGGGTTGCGGCCGAGCAGGAGCAACACCCCGAGCAGGACCAGCAGGCCGTCGGCGATTGGCAGCACGTAGCGGATCACCGAGCCCAGCGAGACGGTGAGCAGGGCGAGCAGGGCGCCGATGACGGCCATCCCGAGCACCACTCCCGCCCAGACCAGGGCCGCGGCGGCGAGCGGCGGCAGGCGCTGGTCACGGAGATTCGGGCCGCCCGCGACCGCGGAGACCGTCGTTGCGCCCGTCAGGTAGGCGAGAAAGGCGGGGTAGAGCGGCAGGATGCAGGGCGTGATGGTGGCGCCGATGCCCAGCCCAACCGCCCCCAGCAGCTCACCCACTGCTTCGTCAGGCGCCGACCGCGTCGGCGATCTGCTGCGCGGTGTACAGCTCGCCGAGGCCGATCATCTCGATGCTGCCGTCGGTCCGGAACAGGATCTTCGGCATCCCCGGGGGCACCGCCACGGCCGTCCCGAACCGCTCGCGAAGCTGGCCGAGCAGCTCGGCGCTTGCCATCGCGAAGTGCCAGTCGAAGCCCTGCTGCTCGCTGTAGGCGGCGAGGTCCTCCGGCTTCTCGCCGGGGTCAACGTCGAGCGAGATGGAATGGAAGTCGGCCTGGTTGTGCGCTGCCACGACGTTGCTCTGCTGGGCGCGGCAGTTGCTGCACCAGATGGCCATCGTCTCGAGCAGCAACGGCTTGTCGCTGGCCAGGGCACCGATGCTGACATCCTCACCGGTCCGGACGTCCGTCAGCACCAACGCATGGAGCGGATCACTGTTCAGCGCTGCCGACGGAGCTGGAGGCTCGGAGGCAGCGTCGCTCGGGCGCATCGATGCCGCCTGCGACGAGGACGCCACCGGGGAAGCGCTCGTCGGCGGGTCGGATGCCGCGCCGTCGGTGGTTGCACCTGCCGAGCAGGAGGCCAGGACGAAAGCCGCCGCGAGGAGCCCGGCCAGCGGGGCGCGGCGGACGCGATCTCGGTGCTGCATGCGGCCACGATACGGTCGCGGTGTGACGATCGGATGTAGGAAGTGTTACGGGCGTTCCTCGAATGCGGAGCCTACGGCCTCGGCGTCCGGTCGGCGTCGCCTGGCTCATCGAGATCCTTGGCCGGCTCGTCGGGCGGGTCGTCCGCGCCCTGGCCGCCATCGTGCGTCCGCTCGATGTCATCGATGGGCAGCGTATCCGGCGTCAACTCGTCCGGCTCGCCCGCATGTGGGTCCCGCGGGACCTTGAAGCCTTCCATCACGATTGCTCCTCCTCTCGATCATCGTCGCTCCCGGTACCTACGGCGATCGCCTCGCGAATCGCCCCCTCCAACGCTTCCAGCCCGCTCGACTTCCTCACCACCCGGGTGTGGGGGTCGGCATCGAGCATGCCGGGCAGCTCACGCTCGCCGGTGGCGGTCCAGAGCACGATCCGGAGATCGTCGAATCGGTGGCGGAGCGCCATGTAGACCGCCGCCGCAACCTCGTGCTCGAGGCGCCAGTCGAGGATCACCAGGCTCGGCCGACGGCCACCGAACGCGCCGTTGTACGCGGCCGACGTTTCGAACACGGCCGCGCTGAGCCCCAGCTGTCGGCAGACCTCGACGGCGAGGTCCGCCAGCTCGCGCTCATCCTCGAGTACCGCGACGTCCGGCAGCTCCGGCCCGTCGCGGCCCGCGGCCCGCACGATGCGAGCGGGCAGGAGATCGGTGAAGTCCATGCTCCTCGCCGGAAGTGCAATCGGCGTGCCGATGCGCCAACCGGTACGATGCAGAGCGTGATCGAGCGCCGAACAACTCCGACCGTCGACGTGGGGGACGTCCTCATCGGCTCGGGACATCCGGTCGTCGTCCAGTCCATGACGAACACCGACACCGCGGACGCCGACGCCACCGCCATCCAGGTCGCGCGGCTGGCGCACGCCGGCAGCGAACTGGTACGCGTGACGGTCAACAACGACGAGGCCGCGAAGGCGGTTCCGGTTATCCGTGAGAAGCTTGACAATCTCGGCATCGCGGTTCCGATCATCGGCGACTTCCACTACAACGGCCACCTGCTCCTGAGGAAGTACCCCGAGGCGGCCAAGGCGCTGGCCAAGTACCGCATCAACCCGGGCAACGTCGGCGCCAGGCACCGCGACGCGAACTTCCAGCAGATCATCGAGGTGGCCGTCGCGAACGGAAAGCCTGTCCGCATCGGGGTCAACTGGGGAAGCCTCGACCAGCAGCTGCTGACCGACATGATGGATGCCAACGCCTCGCTGCCTGAGCCCCGCGATGCGCGGGAGGTAATGATCGAGGCCATGATCGAGTCGGCGCTGCGCTCGGCCCGCCTGGCGGAGGAGACCGGGCTCGGCCACGATCGGATCCTCATCAGCGCCAAGGTCTCCGGGGTGCAGGACCTGGTGGAGGTCTACACGCGCCTCGCCGCGCGCTGCGACTACCCGCTGCACCTGGGCCTGACCGAGGCTGGCATGGGCAGCCGGGGCATCATCTCGTCGACGGCCGGCCTGGCGGTCCTGCTGCAGCGCGGCATCGGCGACACCATCCGGGTCAGCCTCACGCCGTCGCCGGGAGGCGATCGGACCGAGGAGGTGCGGGTCGCGCAGCAGGTGCTGCAGTCGATGGGGCTGCGCAGCTTCACCCCCCAGGTGAGCGCCTGCCCGGGCTGCGGGCGCACCACCTCCACCTTCTTCCAGGAGATGGCGCGCGACATCGGCGCCTACCTGGCCGAGAAGATGCCCGCCTGGCGCGAGGACCACCCCGGCGTGGAGGAGATGAAGGTGGCGGTGATGGGCTGCGTGGTCAACGGGCCCGGCGAGTCAAAGCACGCCGACATCGGGATCAGCCTGCCCGGCACCTTCGAGGAGCCGGTGGCGCCCGTCTTCGTCGACGGGCAACTGCAGACCACGCTGCGCGGCGATGACATCGTGCCGCGCTTCCTGGAGATCCTGGACGGGTACGTCGAGCGACGCTACCAGGCCTAGGCCGATGCGCCGGCGGCCGCCGGCGTCAGCTCGTCAGGTGCAGATGCTGGGCTTGGCGGGGGCCTGGATGTTCGACCCGGGCACGACGCGTTCGACTTCCAGCGTGCCGTCGTCGTGCAGCCACAGGTTCGCAACCAGGTTCTTGTCCAGGTAGGCGGGATCGAGGTCGAGCGAATCGACCGCAGGCTGCCCGTTCACGGTCAGGACCCAGTCGGTGGCAGGCAGGTTGAAGATGAAGACCGCGCCGGTACACGTCTCGAGCGTCTGCACCTCGGAATCGTCGAGCTGCACGGTCGCCTGCTCGGTCGTCTCGTTCGCGATCGCGACCCGGATCACGTAGTCGGTGATGTCGCCGTTGCCCCCGCCACCACCGCCCCCACCGCCGCACGCAGCGAGCACCAGCGCCGTGGCCGTGATCGCCAGCAGGAGCCCCCTCCGGGTCGTCCTCGACCGCCCTCCGCTGATCGACATGCAGCTCCTCCTTCTCCTCGCTCGGGTGAGCGGCCCACGGGCCGGGGGCCGCTTCGCCGAGACGATACTTCACTTCATGCCGGCTGCTGCCGGCTTTTCGTACGTTCGCCGGTCTAGCCTCGGGGCTCCCAGCTGAAGAATCGCAGCGTGAAGAGAACGCCGCCGATGCCCCACACAGCGATCACGGCGAGGTCCTGCCACTCCATCGGCCCACCCGCCAGCCCCGGCGAATAGATGGCCAGCATCGCGTCTGCGAAGTGGCGGATCGGGAAGATGCTGCCCGCGACATCCATCCAGGCCGGCGGATTCTCGATCCTGATGAAGACGTTGCTGATGAAGAGCAGCGGCAGGATGGTGGCATTCACGATGGCCGGAGCGGCATCGGCGTTGGGGACGAGGGCGCTCACCGCCAGGCCGAGCACGCAGAACGTGGCGGCGCCCAGGCCCAGCGTCAGCAGGAGCTGCGGCAGGCGTTCCCAGGGAAACGTGACGTCGTAGGCGAGCGCTCCGAAGGTGGCCACGATGGCGACCAGCAGCAGCGCGATCAGGACGGCGTGCGCGATGCGGCCGAAGAGGTAGGCCCACGACGGCAGTGGCGTGCCCCTGATCCGCTTGAGGACGCCGCTGTCGCGCGAGATCGAGACGGTCATGGCGATGTTGGTGTAGGTCGCCGTGATGACCGCGAAGACGATGATCGTCGGCGTGAAGAAGTCGGAAGCGTGGAACTGCCCCTCGGCCTCGCCGCCGAAGATGACGTTGAAGATCACCATGAAGAGGAGGGGAAAGGCGAACGTGAAGAAGGCCGCGGCCGGGTTGCGCCAGAAGGAACGGTTCTCGTAGCGCACCTGCCGTACGGCGAGGGCAACGTCGTTCATGCCGCGGCTCCCTCGTCCTCGGTGAGCTGCAGGTAGACGTCCTCGAGCGACGGCCTGGCGACCTCGATCGCCTGCAGCTCCATGTCGGCCGAGAGTGCCCACTCGGTCAGCTCGTGCAACAGGCGCGTGGGCGCATCGGAGGTCAGGGCGTAGCGGGCGCCCTCGAGCTTGGCACCGAAGCGATCCGGCAGCTCGGTGCCGTCCGGCACACCGAACCGGATGACGGTCTGGCCCGCGTCACGCCCGCCCAGCGTGTCGGGGCTGCCCTCTGCCACGATCGTCCCGTTGGCGATGACAGCCACCCGATTGGCCAGGAGCTGTGCCTCGTCCATGAAGTGGGTGGTCAGGAAGATCGTCTTGCCGAGGCGGGTGAGCTCGCGCAGCATCTCCCACGCCTGGCGCCGGGCCGACGGATCGAACCCGGTCGTCGGCTCGTCCAGGAAGAGGAGCTCGGGATCGCCAGCGAGCGCCACGGCGAGGTCGAGGCGACGTCGCTGCCCTCCGGAGAGCTTCCGGATTCGCCGATTCGCCTGCTCGGTCAGGCCGACGAGCGCGATCACCTCGTCCACATCGCGCGGATGCGGGTAGTAGCCGCCGTGCATGCCGATCACCTCGCGGACGGTCAGGTACTCCCCGACGCCGGTCGACTGCAGCACGATCCCCATCTGCTCGCGCATGGCCCGCACTCCGCGTGCGGGGTCGAAGCCCATGACCCGGACCTCCCCGGCGGACCTGGTCCGGTGGCCCTCCAGGATCTCGGCCGTCGTCGTCTTGCCGGCTCCGTTCGGGCCGAGCAGCGCGAAGACCTCCCCGGCCGCCACCTGCAGGTCGATGCCCCGAACCGCCTCGACGGCACCGTAGCTCTTGCGGAGTCCGCGGACGTCGATGGCCGGCAGTTCCGCCATGCGTCAGGCCGGCTGGGCCGCGAGGAAGGTCCATGCCGCGGCGGCGAACGAGAGGACCAGCAGGATGATCAGCGCGAGCGGCAGCAAGCCGGCGCCGATGTTCTGCTGCACCTGCTGGTGCTGTGGGTCGTCATGCCCGGCGTGAAGGGCCGGCGCCGGCGCGTCACTGCGCGTGGCCGGCAGGTTTTCGGTGGTCATCTGCTCACTCCTCGACAAGTATCGCGGCCAGGTGGCGCTCCAGGTCCCTGGCAGCGAGCTGACCGATCTGGCGGGCTACGACGGTGCCCTCGGCATCGATGAAGAAGGTCTCCGGCGGTCCGGCCAGGATGCCGAACTGGTCGGCCACAGTCTCGCCCGGATCCATGGCCGTCGGCCAGTCGGCGCCCATCTGCTGCATGAAGCTCCGCGCGGCGTCGGCGTTGTCGCGGTACACGATACCGATCAGCGCCAGCCCATCCGACGCGTGCTCCGCTGCCGCCTGCTGCAGGAGCGGGAACTCCTCCACGCATGGGCCACACCAGCTCGCCCAGAAGTTGACGACGACCGGCCGTCCGCGGAAATCCGCCAACCGAACGGGGTCGCCATCCAGGTCGACCAGCTGGAACGACGGAGCCTTCGACCCGATGCTGCCGCCGACCGGCGCACCACCGCGGCTGATCAGGACAGCGGCCAGGATCGCCAGCAGGATGAGCGGCAGCACCGCGGCGGTCACCAGCCAGCCGCGTGGCAGTGAGCGCCCGGTGTGCTGGCTCGCGGCCGTGGTCATCGGCAGATCAGTGGCCGGCGGCGTCGTGCGCCCCGTGCTCCTGGTCCCGCCACTCATGCCCGGCGGCCCGCACCCAGGCCCAGATGCCTGCGAGGAGGACGAGCAGGCCCAGCGGGCCGATGATCGGGTTGATGACGCCGGAGATGGCCCCGAGCACCGGGAGGTCCCATGGCTCGTCGGGCTTGAAGGCCAGGCCGGCCGCCAGCAGCGCCGCACCCACCGACATCACCACCGGCAGGAGGCTCGGCGCGGGAAGGTGGACGCCCCTGGGCGGGACGGCGGTGCTGGAGGGCCGTCGACCACCACGGAGCGTGACGGCGAAGACCAGGGCCAGCACCGCGATGATGCCGACACCCAGGATCAGGAAGCCGATGGTGGTGTCGTTGGGCATCGGTCCTACCTCAGGAAGTAGAGCGTGGTGAAGAGGGCGATCCAGACCACGTCGACGAAGTGCCAGTACATGCTGATCGCCTCCACCGCCACGTGGTTACGGGCGCTGAACTGCCCCTGCATGCCACGCGCGAAGAGGATGGTGAGGCCAATCGCGCCGCCGAAGACGTGCGCGCCGTGGAACCCGGTCAGCGTGTAGAAGACGGTCCCGAAGACCCCGTCGGAGATGCCGAACTCCAGGACGGAGTAGTCGTACAGCTGTCCGATCAGGAAGATGACCCCCAGCAGCAGCGTCACGCCGGTCCAGAGCCGCATCGACCGCTGGTCGCCGCGGCGGATCGCCCAGACCGCGAACTGCATCGTGAAGCTGGAGGCGACCAGGATCAGCGTGATGGGCAGCGCGATGGGGAAGATCTCGAGCGGCTCCGCGGGCTCGGGCGGTCCCCAGGTGCCGACGAACGAGGCCCGCGCGTTGAAGTAGGCGGCAAAGAGGCCGCCGAAGAACATCACCTCGCTGGCGATGAAGAGGAGCATGCCGACCAGCGGGGTCGGCATGCCGGTCTCGCGGCGGGCCGGCTCCACCAGTGGCGGCGTGGTCTGCGCGTCGGCGGTCACGCCTCACCTCCTTCTGCGCTCGGCGTCTCTGCCACCGTCATGCCATGCACCTCGTCATGCCGGTGCCGCAGGTCGAAGACGGGACGCTCGCTCCGGATCGGGGGCAGCTTGTCGAAGTTGTACGGCGGTGGCGGCGAGCTCGTAGCCCACTCCAGGGTGTTCGCCTCCCACGGGTCGTCACCGACCCGCTCGCCGTTGATCAGCGTGGCGACCACGTTGACCAGGAAGGGCAGGACGCTGATGGCGATCATGAACGCGCCGACCGTCGACACCATGTTCCAGAGGGTGAAGCCGGCATCGGGCGAGTAGTCGGCGATGCGGCGCGGCATGCCGCTGATCCCCAGCGGATGCATCGGGAAGAAGGCGAGGTTGAAGCCGATGAAGTGGATCCAGAAGTGGACCTTGCCAAGGCCCTCATTGAGGCGCCGCCCGGTCATCTTCGGGAACCAGAAGTAGGTCGCGGCGAAGACGCCGAAGACGCTGCCGCCGAAGAACACGTAGTGCAGGTGCGCGACCACGAAGTAGGTGTCCTGGACGTGGAAGTCGACCGGCGGCGAGGCCAGCATCACGCCGCTGATGCCGCCGATCAGGAACATCGTGATGAAGCCGATGGCGAAGAGCATCGGCGTCGTGAAGCTCAGCGACCCTCGCCACATGGTCGCCATCCAGTTGAACATCTTCACCCCGGTCGGGATCGCGATCAGCGCGGTCATGAAGGCGAAGAAGGGCAGGAAGACCTGACCGGTGGTGAACATGTGGTGGGCCCACACGCTGAAGCTGAGCAGGCCGATGCCGATGGTGGCGTACACGAAGGCCCGGTAGCCGAAGAGTGGCTTGCGGCTGAAGACCGGCAGGATCTCGCTCACCACGCCCATCGCGGGCAGGATCACGATGTAGACCTCCGGGTGGCCGAAGAACCAGAAGATGTGCTGCCACAGGATCGGGTTGCCACCGGTGGCCGGGTCGAAGAAGCTGCCGCCGTAGTTGCGGTCGATGAAGAGTGCGATGAGGCCGGCGGTGAGCACCGGTGTGGCGAGCAGGATCAGCGTGGCCGTCACGAGGACGGTCCACACGAAGATCGGCATCCGGAAGAGCGTCATCCCCGGCGCCCGCATCTTGAAGATGGTGGCGATGAAGTTGACCGCGCCCAGGATGGAGGCGGTGCCCACCAGGGTCAGGCCGATGAGCCACAGGTCGGTCCCGACGCCCGGCGCGTAGCGCGCGTTCGAGAGCGGCGCGTAGCCGGTCCAGCCCTCGGCGGCAGCGCCGCCGAAGAGGTAGCCGGAGAAGATGAGCAGGCCACCCAGGGGCAGCAGCCAGAAGGAGAGCGCGTTGATGCGCGGGAAGGCCATGTCCGGCGCGCCGATCATGAGCGGCACGATGTAGTTCGCAAAGCCGGCCAGGACCGGCACGATGAACAGGAAGATCATGATCGTCCCGTGCATGGTGAAGGCCTGGTTGTAGGTCGCCTCGTCCAGGAACTGGAGTCCCGGCACCGCCAGCTCCGACCGGATCAGCAGCGCCAGGATCCCGGCCGCGAAGAAGAACAGGAAGCTGTTGAGGATGTACAGGATCCCGATCTTCTTGTGGTCGACGGTGGTCAGCCAGTCCAGCACCCAGGATCGATTCGTGGTCCCGGCCTGGGGTGCAAGTGTGGTTGTTGCCATCGGTTCCTCGCTACTCGACGGTCAGGGTGCCGGTCATGTCGGGCACCGGGTGATAGTCGCAGATGAAGGTGTACTGCCCGGCCGGCAGCGCCGGGATCTGGTACGTGATCTCCGCATCGGGACCGGTGATCGGATCACCGGTGAAGACCTTGTTGTTGTCGGCGTCGAAGATCGACACGTTGTGGACGACGCCCTCCAGGTTGGCGAAGTGGATCTGGAAGCCCTGGTCCGCCGCTGCGCTCAGGTCGTGCGTGTCGTACGCGATGTTCTCGGCCGACAGCTCGAGCGTCGGGCCGCTCTGCTCACCCGACGGTGCAGGCGTCTCGCCCGCCTTCGCCTTCTCCAGCCAGGCGTCATAGTCCGCCCGCTCGAGCGCCTCCACCGTGAAGGTCATGCGCGCGTGCAGGTCGCCGCAGAACTCGGCGCACTGTCCGGCGTAGGTCCCCGCCTCGGAGACGCTGAACTCCAGCTGGTTCGGCTGCTGCTCCCCCGAGAGCGGGAAGACGTCGCGCTTGATCAGGAAGTGCGGCACGTAGAAGGAGTGGATGACGTCGGCGGAGGTCAGGTTGAGATGGATCACCTCGCCGACCGGCACCACCATGGCCGGCGGCGACGCCGGGCTGCCAATGAGGGTGTAGTCGTTGTCCGGGTTGCCGTCGCCGTCGAGGTAGTGGAACTGCCACTGCCACTGGAAGCCGGTCACGTCGATGTTGACGCCGGGATTGGCCGCCTTCGCGTCCATCTTGCCGAGGGTGACCATCGAGACGGCGAACAGGACGAGCACGATGATGGTCGGGATGGCAGTCCAGACGATCTCGATCACGTTGTTCCCGTGCAGCTGCTGGGGCAGCCGATCATCGCGGCGCCGGTAGCGGAAGATGGCGTAGACGATGAAGGCCTCGACGCCGATGAAGACCAGCAGCCCCATGCCGAAGACGACGAGGTAGAGGCCGAAGACGTCCTTGGCATCCTCGGTCCGTGGTTCGGGCGGGATCATCCCGCAACCGGTCAGCAGGGCGATGAGCAGCAGCGGCAGCCCGACCCGCAGCGCGGGCCGCCACCGGGAAAACGCCGTACTTCCTCCCATCAGCTCGTCTCGGGCTCCTCAGGTAACGGGTGTGGACGGGTCGGTTCGGGACCCGCGTCGACTCGTATCGGGGCGCGCACGTGCAGGCGGGCTGACGGCGGCACGGCGCCTATTGTAGCCACGCAGCCGCGAAAGCCGCCAGAGGCGACTGCGTGGCGGGAAGGCGGCATCCGGGAGAGAATGGCCGGGTGAGATTCCGGTCAAGAGCCCTGCTCGCCGCCGCAACCGCGCTCGCCGGGTTGGCGCTCCCCACGGTTGCCCTGGCCCACGGCGACGCGGTCGATGCGCCCACCTTCCCCCGGGTCCTGCTGATGTGGTCGGCTGATCCGCTGCCGCTGCTCGGGGTGCTGCTCTCGTCCGGCGCCTACGTCTGGGCGACCCGCCGCATCTCGCTGCGCAGCCGGCTCCCGCACCCGTCCTGGCGGACGGCGAGCTTCCTGGGCGGCCTCGGCGCGATCCTGCTGGCGCTCAGCTCCCCCATCGAGGCCTACGACGGCGTCCTGTTCAGTGACCACATGGTGCAGCACATGCTGCTCATGCTCGTGGCGGCACCGCTCCTGCTGCTGGGTGCGCCGGCGACCGTCGCGCTGCGCGCGTCGTCACCATCGGTCCGGCGCGGACTGCTGCGGGTACTCCACAGCCCGGTGGTGACGGTCATCTCGTTCCCGCTGCTCGGCTGGCTCGCCTTCGCGGCGGTGAACTGGGGCTGGCACTTCAGCTCGCTCTACGACCAGGCGCTCGAGAACGAGGCGCTGCACTACCTCCAGCACGCGAGCTTCCTGGGTGCCGCGCTCCTCTTCTGGTGGCCGGTCGTGGGGGCCGATCCGTCACGCTGGCGGCTGCCGCACCCGGCGCGCCTCTTCTACCTCTTCCTGGCCATGCCGCAGAACTCGTTCCTGGGCGTTGCGATCATGAGCGCGAGCACGGTCCTCTACCCCCACTACCTGACGAACGTCCGCGACTGGGGGCCGACGCCCCTCGCCGACCAGAACCTGGGCGGAGTCCTGATGTGGGTGGGCGGCGACATGATGTTCCTGGTGGCGATGGGGCTGGTGGTGGCAGCCTGGGTGCGCCAGGAGGATCGCCGCACGGCTCGACTGGATGCCCGGCTCGACGCCGAGGAACGGCAGCGCCTCGAGGCGCAGGCGCGCTAGCCGCTCGATCGACGGCGCCCCGGCGCCGCGTTGCCGCCGCGTTATCAGCCCCACTGATGAACCAGCGGGTGAAGGGATATCTGGGCGCTGGCATCGGCCTCCGTTCGCTGGATGACCAGCCCCAGTGATAAATCCCGCGGCGGCGAGCCGCGCGGCGGAGCAGGCGCGCTCAGGCGAGCGGCAGGCGGAAGAGCGAATCGGCGCCGATGGCCACGAAGAGCAGCGTCAGGTAGCCAATCGAGAAGCGGAAGAGGCCGATGGCCGCCAGCCCGTCGTGCGCATTGCGCAGGACCTGGAGCGCATACCAGACGAAGGCGGCGCCGAGCACCACCGCCGTGGCGAGGTAGATCAGCCCCATCTGTCCCGCCGGGTAGAGGAGCAGGCTCACCGCCACCAGCAGGAGCGAGTAGAGGACGATCTGCCGGGCCGTCTCCGCCTCGCCCCGCACCACCGGCATCATCGGGACGCGGGCGGTCTCGTAGTCGGTCTTGTAACGGAGGGCCAGCGCCCAGAAGTGCGGCGGCGTCCAGTAGAAGATGATGGCGAAGAGCACCAGGGCCGGGATGCCCACCTCCCCGGTCACCGCCGCCCACGCCACCAGCACCGGCACGCTGCCCGCTGCGCCGCCGATCACGATGTTCTGCGGGCTCGACCGCTTCAGCCAGATCGTGTAGACGAAGACGTAGAAGGCGATCGCTGACACCGCCAGGAGCGCCGAGAGCAGATTGACCGCCAGCGTCAGGAAGACAAACGAGAAGATGCTCAGGGCGATCCCGAAGACGAGGGCCCTGCGCGGGGTCACCGCCTGGCGCGGCAGCGGCCGCTGGCGCGTGCGGCGCATCAGCGGGTCAATGTCGCGATCGACGTACTGGTTGATGGCGTTGGCGCCGCCGGCGGCCAGGGTGCCCCCCAGCACGACGGCCGCCATGAGCCAGGGTGACGGGAAGCCGCGCGCAGCGAGGACCATGGTCGGCACGGTGGTCACCAGCAGCAGCTCGATGATGCGCGGCTTGGTCAGGGCCACGTAGGCGCGAATGGTATCCATGGTGCTCGGGCGTGCGCTCACGGCCGATGGGGCGCCCGACGGCGTGGCGCTGCCCCGCTCGCGTGCAGCCGGCTGGCGGCGGATCATCGGCAGCCGCAGGCCCACCAGCAGGAGCCAGAAGACGACGGCGAACAGTCCGGCCCCGACCGCCAGGTGCGGCACCACGAAGGCGGCCGAGAGCTGGGACCAGATGTTGCCGGCGCCGAGGCCGATCTGGACCACGATCAGCACCACGGCGGCTGCGGCGAGCCGGCGAGGACGTGGCTCGTCGGTGGAGCGGCGAACCCCCCAGGCCATCGCCAGCACCAGCGCCACCAGCCCAAACGCCACCGCGCGGTGGGCGAACTGGATCGCCTGCTCCACGATCACCATGTCCGGGATCAGGGCGCCGTTCATGAGCGGGAAGTCCTCGTAGACGAGTCCCGCGTTGTGGCCCGTCACCCATGAGCCGAGCAGCATCTGCGCGAAGACCGCGACCCCGGTGACCGTGATCAGGCCCGTGGGCAGCGACGATCGCCGCGTGGGAAACGGGCCATGCGCCGCGCGATCGGCGATCAGGATCGTCATCGCCAGCACGGTCAGCGCCATGGCGAGGTGGGCGGTGACCAGCTCGCGCGCCAACCCCTCGAAGACGACCTGCCGGCCGAGGATGGATTGCACGATGACCAGCACGCCGGCGACGACGGCCGCAGCCAGCAGCGCACGGTCGCGCCGTCGACGCGTGAAGACGGTGATGAGGCCGATGGCGCCGACCATGGGTCCGACGGCAACGGCGGCGATGAGCCGATGGGTGTGCTCGATCCAGACGTGAGCATCGGCCGCCGGGATCCAGTCGTTGAAGGCGAAGCAGCCCGGCCAGTCGGGGCAGGCCAGGCCGGAGTCGGTGGCGCGCACGAGCCCGCCCACCACGATCAGGACGTAGGTCGCGATCGTGGCAGCGACGGCCAGGCGGGCGAATCGGCTCAACAGGATCCTCCGGGCACGGGGCGCAATGCGTCGGGCTGCGCAGCGGGCAGGGGCATGATACCGAGGCCGCTGGACCGCGTCACGGACTGCCTCGGAGCACCAGCCGCCGTTCGGCGGAGCGCGCCTGGGGCATCTCGCGCAGGAAGCCGGGCAGCAGGGGCAGGAGCCTCCGCGAGGCGAAGGCCACGCGATCCATGGCGCGGCTGCGCGACGCGGACCAGCTGATGCCATAACCGCGGCGGATGGGCGGCGGCATCACGGAGACCGAGATGAGGTGTGCCGCGTCCCAGACGAAGCGTGGTGGCACACGGGTGGGATAGAGCACCGACGGCGCCAGCGAACGCGCCGTCGGGGATACCCCGACGGTCCCCTCGGCGATGAGGCGCGCCATCCACGAGCGGAGCTCGTCGAGCGTCTCGGGTACTGCGCGTGGCGGGGTCCCGAGGCGCATGGCGATGAGGCGCGACTCCGCGTAGTACGCCTGCGCCTCCTCCGGGCGAAGCGGCGCCACGTAGCGGTGGTAGAGGCGGATGGCGGTGTCCACCAGGGTGGCGTGGACCCACAGCAGCAGGTCGGGTTCGAGCGCGTGGTAGCCGGCGCCCGTCTCCGGCACGGCGCCTCGGACGGCCGCATGGATGGCGTTCATGCGGGCCAGAGATCCCTCTGCTCGGCGGGTCGTGCCGAAGACGATGGCGTAGCTGGCAGTGAGCGTCCGCCGCAGGCGAGCGAACGGATCGGCTCGGAAGTCGGAGTGCTGCGCCACACCGGCGGCGACGGAGGGGTGTGCCAGCTGCATCAGCAGGGCGCAGGTGCCGCCCGCAAGCACCAACGCCTCGCGATCGATGCGCCACGACATGCTGCCGGGACCGAAGAGTCCCGGATCGCCGTTGGGGACTCCACCTGCCTCAACCATGGACCGATGCTAGCGCAGCATCTGGCCGGCGCCCGGTGACCTGCATAATGCTGCGGTGATCGACGTCCGGCCGTACGAGGGTGACGCGCGGACATTCTTCGAGGGCGTGGAGGTCCCCTTCGCCTTCACGCCACGGGAAGAGGACTTCAACGTCTTCGAGCCGCTCATTGAGCTCGACCGCGCCATCGGCGCGTACGACGGCGAGCGCCTGGTCGGGACCGCCGGCATTTTCAGCATGCAGGTCACCGTGCCGGGCGGCGAGCTGCCCATGGCCGGGGTGACCATGGTGGCCGTCCACCCCACGCATCGGCGCCGCGGCGTGCTGCGCGAGATGATGCGCCAGCAGCTGGACGCGATCCACCGGCGCCATGAGCCGCTCGCCGGCCTCTGGGCATCCGAGGGCGCGATCTACCAGCGCTTCGGCTACGGCATGGCGACGCTGTCGGCACGCTTCGAGATGGAGCGCGCCCGCGCCGCCTTCCGGGACCAGGCCGAGCCGACGGGCAGCCTGCGGCTCGTCGACGCCGCAGAGGCCGCCCGCACCTTTCCGCCGATCTTCGAGCGCGTGCGGCCGATGCGCGCCGGCGGGTTCGATCGGCCCGACGCCTGGTGGCGGGCCGAGTTCTTCCACGACCCGGAGCACGCCCGCGACGGTGGCAGCCCCGCCAGCTACGTCCTCCACGAGACCGACGGCACCGCGGACGGCTACGCGCGCTATCGCCTCTATCCGGAGTGGGACGGGCGCGGGCCGAAGTACGTGCTGGAGGTGAACGAGGCCATCGCGGCGACCCCGGTCGCGACCCGCGAGCTCTGGCGCTACCTCTTCGAGATCGATCTCGTCGCCACGGTGCGCGGCCGCAATCTCCCGCTGGACCACCCGCTGCTGCTGCTGCTGGCGGAGCCGCGCCGCCTCGGATGGAGCATGGGCGACGGGCTGTGGCTGCGCGTGGTCGACCTGGTCGGCGCGCTCGAGGGTCGCAGCTGGGCGTCCAGCGACAGGGTCGTGCTCGAGGTGCACGACGATGCCTGCTCCTGGAACGCGGGCCGCTGGGAGGTCGTCACGGAGGGCGGCCGCGCGCGCGTCACGGCCACCACGGGCGCCGCGGACCTGGCGCTCGACATCCGCGATCTCGGCGCCGCCTATCTGGGCGGGGTCGGCATGGCGCAGCTCCTGGGCGCCGGCCGCGTGAGCGAGCTGACGTCGGGAGCCGCGGATCGGGTCGACGCCATGCTGCGAACGCCGCTTGCCCCATGGTGTCCGGCGATCTTCTGACCGACGTCCCGCCTCAGGCCGCCGCGGTCACCTGACCCTGGCCCGGCTCCGGAGCGTCGGCTTCCTCGTCCTTGATCCCGAACCAGTTGACGACCGCTCCCGCCCCGCAGAGCGCGGCGGCGATGAGCATGGCCAGGCGGAAGGCATCGGTCGAGGCTTCGAGCGCGGCCTGCCCCTGCTCCTGGCTCGCGTCGTCGGGGATTCGCAGCGGTCGGAGCTCCTCCCGGACCTGCGGAGACGAGGTGTCGATCCCCGGCAGGCGCGCATCGATGCCACCGTAGAACGCGGCCGACACGGCGATGAAGACGACGGCGCTGGCCAGGACCGGACCGATGCGGCTGATCGCGTTGTTGATTGCAGAGGCGAGTCCTGAGTTGCCGACGGGCACCGACGTCATCAACGCGGTGGTCAGCGGCGCCACCAGGATCGCGATCCCCACGGCGAAGAGGAGGACGGCGGGCAGGAAGTCGATCAGGTAGCTGGCCGGCGGAATGAGTGTCGCCGGCTCGGAGAACCGCGCCTCCCAGCCGGTGCTGCTGGCCGGCAGTCGCACGTACCAGAGCAGGCCCAGGGCCATGATGGCCGGGCCGACGGCCATGAAGCGGCGCGGACCGTAGCGAGCGGCCAGCGCGCCGACGCGCGTGGAGAGCAGCGCCAGCAGGACGCCGATGGGAAGCCCCACCAGGCCGGCACCGGTGGCCGTGTAGCCAAGCGCCTGCTGGACGAAGATCGCCTGGAAGTACGAGTACATGTAGAGCGCGCCGTAGATGAGCAGCGTCGAGACGTTGGTGATGCTGAAGTTGCGCGAGCCAAAGAGCGACGGCGGCACGAGGACGTTGCGCCGGTAGACCATCAGCGGCACCAGCCCGGCGGTGGCGATGGCGCCGACCGCCAGCGCGATCCAGGCGCTCACGTCCTGCCACTGCTGCTCCTGGCCGCGGATCGCGCCATAGGCCAGCCCGCCGACGGCGAGCGCGACGGCGGCGGCCCCGAGCCAGTCGAATCGATCGGACGCCTCCGCGTTCGTGCTCTCCTCGAGGCGAGTGATGGCGATCACGACACCCAGCGCGCAGAGGGGCACGTTCACCAGGAACGCCACCTCCCAGCCGAGGTTGTCGACCAGGAATCCACCGATGGGTGGGCCCAGGACGGTCAGCGCGCTGGTCGCCGCGGCCCAGACGCCGAAGGCTCGTCCGCGCTCCTCGCCCTCGAAGTTGGCGTTGATCAGCGCCAGCGAGGTCGGAACGAGCAGGGCACCGAAGGCGCCCTGCACCAGCCGCGCGCCGATCAGCAGCTCCATGGTCGGCGAGAGCCCGCAGACCAGCGAGGAGGCGCCGAAGCCGGTGAGGCCGATGATGAACATGCGCCGGCGGCCGTATCGGTCCGCCAGTGCGCCGGCCAGGATCAGGAGCGCCGAGAGCGTGAGGAGGTAGCCGTTGACGATGTACGACTGGCCTTCCAGGACGCCGAACCAGCTCACCGGCAACTGGTCGCCGATGGCGCGCAGCGCCACGTTGACGATGGTCGAGTCGAGGAAGACGATGCCAGACCCGAGCACGACCGCGATGAGCGTCCAGGTTCGCCGACTCACCGCGCGAAGCCTACCAGCCCGGGCCGATCCCAAAGCCGTGCCTTGGGGCCCTAGTCGTGGCCCCCTCGTCCGACGACGTACTTCATGCCTGCCAGCTGTTCCTCGCTCAGCGGATTCCCCTGCGCGTCGTGCAGTGGATCGTCACGTCGGCAGTCCAGGCAGATGAAGGCAACGCCGGGATCGTCCTCGCTGATGAGCTTTACCCGGCCGGCGAAGAGCGGTGAGCCAATGGCGACGTCCTGTCCGCAGCGCTCGCAGCGTTCTTCCATCGCGTCAGTTTAGGGGCTCGTGATCGGCTCGAAACGGGCGGTGAAGTGGCGCAGCTGCGCCGGCTGTTCGGTGATCCGGTAGCCGGGCAGCTCGGAAGCCCGGTCGCCCACCCATCGGGCCACCTCGATCACGTAGTCGATGTGCGACTGGGTGTAGACCCGCCGCGGGATCGCCAGCCGGACGAGCTCCATGGCGGCCGGCTGCTCGTTGCCGTCGGGGTGCATGCCGAACATGACGCTGCCGATCTCGCAGCCGCGGATCCCGCCCTCCCGGTAGAGCGCCACCGCCAGCGACTGCCCGGGGTACTGCAGCGGCGGGATGTGCGGGAGGAGCGACCCGGCATCGATGTAGACGGCATGCCCGCCGATGGGCTGGACGCACGGGATCCCGGCCTCGACCAGTGCCTCCCCCAGGTACGCGGTGGAGCGGATCCGGTAGTGCAGGTAGTCGTCGCTGATCACCTCGCGCAGCCCCTGCGCGATGGCCTCCAGGTCGCGACCCGCCAGGCCGCCGTAGGTCGGAAAGCCCTCGGTCAGGATCTCCAGGTTGCGCGCCTGCTCCGCCCAGGCTTCGTCGTTCATGGCCAACCAGCCACCGATGTTGGCGATCCCGTCCTTCTTGGCGGACATCGTCATGCCATCCGCCAGCGACGCCATCTCGCGCACGATGTCGCCGATGGCGGCATCGGCGTAGCCATCCTCGCGCTGCTTGATGAACCAGGCGTTCTCGGCGAAGCGGCAGGCGTCGAGGAAGAGCGGCAGCGCGTATCGGTCGCAGACCCCGCGCACGGCCCGCAGGTTGGCGAGGCTGACCGGCTGGCCGCCGCCGGAGTTGTTGGTGACCGTCATCATCACCAGCGGCACGTTCTCCGCGCCGTGCTCCCGGATGAAGGCGTCGAGCGCATCGGTGTCCATGTTGCCCTTGAACGGGTGGATGACCGATGGGTGGCGTCCCTCCTCGATCACCAGGTCGACCGCCTCGGCGCCGGTGTGCTCGATGTTGGCGCGCGTCGTGTCGAAGTGCGTGTTCGACGGGATGACCTTTCCCGGACCACCCACCACGCTGAACAGGATCCGCTCAGCCGCCCGTCCCTGGTGGGTGGGGATCACGTGCTTGAACGGGAAGAGCTCCTGGACCGCGGACAGGAAGCGGAACCACGATGGCGAGCCGGCATAGCTCTCGTCGCCACGCTGGATCCCGGCCCACTGCTCGGCGCTCATGGCACCGGTGCCGGAGTCGGTGAGCAAGTCGATCAGGACGTCCGCCGCGTGCAGGTTGAAGAGGTTGTAGCCCGCTGCGCGCAGGTGGCCCTCGCGCTCCTCCACGGTCGTCATCCGGATCGGCTCGACGCTCTTGATCCGGTGCGGCTCGATGATCGTCGTCCATCGGTCCATGCCCGAAAGTATGCGCCGAGGTCGTCGACGATAGATCTCACGAACGGAGCCCGAATGCGGTCCCGGGCACGGCAGTGCGCGTTCTATCGGTACAGGCGGAGCACGAGAGGCGCCCGGCGGACCCGGCGAGCACGTTCCTGCACCGATCTATCGACCAGACTGGAGCCCGAGCCGACCGACGGGTGCTGAACCGGCGATCTATCGCCGCGGACGCCTCGGCCGCTCCACCCGCGTATCGATCTGCGCGTACTGGACGGAACGTGGATCATGCACGGCATGGACCGATGGGAGCACCTTGGTGGCACGCCGGCATCGGCTCCGGCGGTCACGACCTGGGCAGCCAACGAGATGCAGGTGTTCTGCATCTTCCCCGACGGCGAGCTGTGGAACCGCTACTGGGATGGCGAGGCGTGGCACGCGTGGGAGTCGCTCGGCGGGGAACTGACGGGCAACCCAGCGGCCTGCTCCTGGGGCGCGGAGCGGATCGACCTGTTCGCGCGAGGGCGCGACGGCCGCCTCTGGCACTGCTGGTACGAGCCGGCCGGCTGGCAGCCATGGGAGCAGCTGGAGGTCCGGCTGGCCTCCGACCCAGCGGCCTGCTCCTGGGGAGCCGATCGCCTGGACGTCTTCGGGCGGGACGCGGGTGGCGAGCTGGTCCACGCCAGCTGGGACGGTGAGGACTGGTCATTCGGGTGATCGGCGGGCTACGGCACCGCGTATCACCAGCGTGAGACCGATCAAATCCATCAAGCCCGGTCCCGGCCAGGAATCAGTCTGGGACTATCCCCGTCCGCCGCGGATCGAATCCAGCGCGCGCCTCGTCCGGGTGGAGTTCGCCGGCACCCTAATCGCCGAGACGAGCCGTGCGGTCCGGGTCTTGGAGACGGCCGGCGCTCCGGTCTGGTACCTGCCCCCCGACGACGTTCGGCTGGACCTCCTCTTCCCGATCGGCCGGCGCACCGTCTGCGAGTGGAAGGGCGTCGCGACCTACTTCGATCTCCGAGTCGGAGACCACGCCTCCCCGGTTGGTGCGTGGAGCTATGCGCGCCCCTCGGCCGGCTACGAGGCCATTCGCGACCACGTCGCCTTCTACGCCGACCGCGTGGACGCCTTCGTCGACGGCGAGCGCGTCACGCCCCAGCCGGGCGGCTTCTACGGTGGCTGGGTGACGTCCGACGTGGTCGGACCCTTCAAGGGCGAGCCCGGCACCGAAGGCTGGTAGCGTCACCGAGCCGTGCCAGTGCTACGCGTCCCTGCCACGCCGAGGATGACTGAGCAGAGAACGCGGAACTGGCCCCTACTCGGGAAGCTCCATGGTCGGCTGCAGCAGAAAGATCCAGACGTCCCACGCCGCGTGGCTGACGATCAGCGCGCCGAGCGGCATCCCTGCCGCGTAGAGCGCCGACCAGTGGGCGCCCGCGATCCCGGCGGCACCGAAGAGGGTGAAGTTCCCGGTCACGAGGTGCACGCCCCCGTAGGCGGCGGCACCGGCCGCCGCGCCACGCCATCGGCCCAGCCAGCGCATGAAGGCCGCCTGCACCATCCCTCGCCAGAAGAGCTCCTCCGCGGGGCCGATGACGGCCACCAGTCGCGTCGCGATCTCGCCGCGCGGCCGCAGCGTGCGGAGCGTGTAGATGTCGCGGATCTGCGCCTCGCCGCCGGGGACGAACTGCCGCGCGAAGCGGTCGCCGACCTGGAAGGTCGCGTACAGGACCGATGCCGATGCCAGCCCCAGGACCACCTCCTTCGGACCGACGCGCACGCGCCGCGTCGGCGGGCTGACCGCGAGCGCATACGAGCCGAGTGACAGGCCGGTGAGGGTCATGCGCTGCCAGAACTGCGTCCGCGGGCCGCGGAAGGTGAGTGCGAACGCTGCCTGCGCTGCCACCAGGCCGATCGCCAGCGCCAGCCGTCCGGGGGCGCCCCTCATCGGAAGAGTTCAGCGGCGAACAGGCCCATGACCAGGAGCACGCCGAACGCGGCATGCAGCCGGGCGGTCTGCAGGTCGATCATGGCGATCGCCCGCGCCTGGCCGGTTGCCCCCAGCTCGGCTGAGCGGACCACGACCACCAGGAACGGCAGCGAGAGCACCGCGAGCATGGTGGCCGCCGGGAGGATGCCGCCCACCACCGCCAGCGTCAGGACGATGTAGGCGCCCAGCGTCAGCGCCAGGTAGCCGTAGTGCGCCCACTCGCGCCCTACCTGCGCCGAGATGGTGCTGATTCCGGCGCGCGTGTCCTCGCGGATGTCGCGCCACTCGTTGCCGTGCAGGATGGCGGTGACCAGGAAGCCGATCGGGATCGACAGCACCAGGGCCGCGGGTGACCACTCGCCCGAGACGGCGTAGTAGCCGCCCAGGGTCATGAGCGGGCCCATCAGCAGGAAGACGAGTGGCAGTCCGAGGGCGCGGAACTTGTACTGGAAGGGCGGTGCCGTGTAGAAGTAGCCGCCCGCCAGGCCGATGAGGCCGAGCACCACGATCGGCCAGCCACGGAACGCGATGAGGGCGATCCCAACCGCGACGGCGGCCGCGAAGGCCACGAACGCAAGCTGCAGCGCGCCACGCTCGCTGAAGCGGCCCTTCAGCACCGCGTGGCTGGCGCGCGGCGAGGTGATGGTGTCGATCCCCTGTCGCACGTCGTACACCTCGTTGACCACGTTCGTGCCGATGTGCAGCAGGACGCCGCCCAGCAGCGCCAGCAGGTAGAGGCCCAGGTTGAACATGCCGTCGACCCAGGCAAGCGCCCCGCCGGCTGCAACGGGCGTCAACGACGCCGTGAAGGAGAAGGGGCGCAGCACCTCCCAGATGGCCCCGCTGCGGCGCCGCAGCCAGTCGACGGGGCCGAGCCGCTCATCTGCGACAGTGGGGCCGGCCGAGGATGCCGCCATGCCATCGGTCTCCGGCTTGTCCACCGCCTGGCCCCAGCGTTGGGCGGCGGCTTCAGGGAGCCGGCCGTAGATCTCGGCGGCCTCCAGCAGGGCGCCGACCTGGGCCTCCTCCTGGAGGATCGGCTGCAGGAGCGGCAGCTCCAGGCCGGCTCGCTCGTGGAAGGCGAGCGCGCCGGCGGCCACCTGCTCGGCGGTGCCGCACAGCATGAAGGCGTCGAGCATCTCGTCGGGAATGAGGCCGGCGGCGGTATGGAACTCCTCGGCCCGCCAGGCGGCGGCGATACGGTCGCGGAGCTCCGGCTCGAAACCGGCGCGCGCCAGGCCCACGTCGCCCAGGACGCTCATCATGTAGATCACGAACGGCTCGCGCTTGGCCCGATTCAGCGCTTCTCGGCGCGAGGCATCGACCAGCGAGAGCAGGTAGCCCGCGCTCTCGATCGTGTCCGGATCTCGGCCGGCACCCTCGGCCGCGGCGCGCAGCCGCGTGATGATGCCGCCAAGCGACCGGATCGACTCGGCGGGGCGGGCGAGGTAGCCATCCGCCTTCTCGCCGGCGAGCTGGACGAACTCCCTGCGGTAGGCGGCGATCACCAGGGGGATGCGGTGCGGCGGAGGGAACATCGGTTGGATCGGCGGGAGGCCCTGGGTGGCCGATGGCAGTCGCTCCCCCGCCCACAGGGCACGCAGCTGGTCCATCGCCCGGCTGACGACTTCCACCGCGGTCTCCGGCGCGTAGGGAATGCCCATCTGCTTCAGTCGCAGCGGCAGGCCGGTCCCCAGGCCCATCACGATCCGGCCGGGTGCCATCTCGTCCAGCGCCGATCCGGTCATCGCCAGCACCACCGGGTGCCGCGTGTTCGGATTCACGGCGCCGAGGGCGATGCGGAAGCCGTCGTCCCGCTCATCGGCCCCGAGCTCGGCAGCGATGGCGCTCACGTAGCTGACGGCGTCGCGCTCGAAGTACGAGTCGTGAATCCAGACCGAGTCGAGGCCCCCGGAGCGAGCTGCGGCGCTCCAGGCGACGACCTCGTCGACCTCGCCGCGGGCCGCCAGGCCCAGGCCGATGCGGCGGGAAATGGCGTTCATGATGGAGCGGTTGACCTTCCGAAGCGCTGTTGATGGGCCGAGGAAAATCGGCTACCTGATGTTAGCAGATTCGCCGATGGAGGCCGTCGCGGTCGGCCGGCCGATCGCAGCGAGCGAGATGGCCTCTCGACGTCGATGGCATTCAGACGTGGCTGTTCGCGCGATGGGAGCGGCGCGCGCTACAGCGCCGGAATCGCGCCGGCCGGACTCGCTGGGCCTCATTTGCGCGGTACATGCCGCGCTGGTGAGCGCGTCGCGCACGGCGTGGCGCATCTCACGCTCCCCGCAGGTCGTTACAGCGTGGGAATCGCGCCGGCCTGCCTCCCTGGGCTGCGTCTGCGCGGTAGATCGCGGGCGGATGAGCGAGTCCCCCCGGTGCACCTCCCATCTTGATATCAAGCCTCTTGAGATGGAGAGACTAGCCGGGCTAGAATGCGGTCCGCATGGGCGCTCCCACCATTCCCGCCACCAACACTCCCGCCACCGATACCCCCGCTATCGAGGCGGACGAGCTCGTCCGCACCTACCGCACCCACACGGGCGTGGTCCGGCGGCGGCGGCTGGACGTGGAGGCGGTGCGCGGCGTCTCGTTCGCGGTGGCACCCGGCGAGCTCTTCGGCCTACTCGGGCCGAATGGCGCCGGCAAGACGACGACGATCAAGATGCTGATCACCCTGCTGCTGCCGACCGCAGGAACGGCCCGGGTCATGGGCCACGACGTGGTGCATGAGACGACCGAGGTTCGCAGGCGCATCGGCTACGTCTTCGGCGGCGACCGCGGCCTCTACGACCGCGTCAGCGGCCTGGACAACCTGCGCTACTTCGCCGAGCTGTACGGCGTCGAGCCGTCGGAGCAGAAGCGGCGCATCGCCGCGCTGCTCGACCTGGTCGGCCTGACCGGCCGCGAGCAGGAGAAGGTGGAGGGTTACTCCCGCGGCATGCGCCAGCGGCTCCACGTCGCCCGCGGGCTGCTGCACGATCCGGAGGTCGTCTTCCTGGACGAGCCGTCCATCGGCCTGGATCCCGTTGGCGCTCGCGAGCTGCGCCAGACGATCAAGTCGCTGGTGGCGTCGGGCAAGACCGTGCTCCTGACCACCCACTACATGTTCGAGGCCGATGCCCTCTGTGATCGAATCGCGGTCATCAACGACGGGCGCATCGTCGCGATGGGGACCGGTACCGACCTGAAGAGCGCCGTCGCCAACCGCACGATCATCGAGATCGAGACGTTCGGCGTCTCGTCCGAATCGATCGACGCCGTGCGCGCCGATCCCGACGTGATCGAGGTGAACGTCGAGGAGCGCGACCAGAGCCAGATCCTGCTGGTCCAGTCGGAGACCGGGACCGCGATCACCCAGCGCCTCCTGGGCAGGCTGGGCGAGACGCGCATCGGCAAGGTGGTGGGCCGCGAGCCGACGCTGGAGGACGCCTACGTGCACCTGATCGCGACGACCAGCAGCGCGGAGGGCGCGGCCCGCGCCGCGCTGGTCGGGTGACGATGGACCGATGAGCCCTGCACGCACGTTCCGCCTGGTCTGGTTCGTGACCTGGTTCAACGTCCGGATGCTGCTCGCCTCGGAGTTCTTCATCCTGACCACCTTCATCACGCCACTGATCTTCGCGTCGCTGGCGTTCCTGCTCTTCGACTCGGGCGGGCGTGAGGGCGGCCAGACGCTGATGTACGTCGCCCTCGGGAGCGGGATGATGGGCGTCTGGAGCACCACCCTGTTCGGCTGCGGCGGCGCCATCGCCTGGCAGCGCTGGGAGGGCACGCTGGAGCTGCTGGTCAACGCCCCGAGCCGCTACGACTTCATCCTGGCCGGCCAGACGATGGGTGCGGTGGTGCTCGGCTTCTACGGCATCGTGGCCACCCTGGCCTGGGGCGTCGTCCTGTTCGGCATGCCGCTCGAGGCGACCTTCCCGCTGCTCCTGCCCTTCTCGCTGCTTGCCGCGGTCATCTCGCTGGGCTCGCTGGGGATGCTGATCGCCACCACCTTCGTGCTGTACCGCCACGCCAACGCCCTCGGCAACCTGCTCGAGTACCCGATCTGGCTCATCGCCGGCCTGCTGGTCCCGATCGCCAGCCTGCCGTTCTGGGTTCGCCCGCTGAGCTGGCTCCTGGCCCCGACCTGGGGCATGGAGGCCATCCGCGGAGCGGCCACCGGGACGGAGCCGCCGCTGCTGCCCATCGCCATGTGCGGGGTCCTGGCTGTCGTCTACTACGTCCTGGCGAGGCTGATGCTGGTGGTGGTCCTCGACAAGGCGCGGCGCGACGCGACGCTGGCGCTGCAGTGACCGCGGCCACGCTGCCCGCTCCGGCGACATCGGCACAACCGGGCTCGCTGCGGACCGCGTGGCGGGTCTTCTGGTACGGCGGCCGGATGAGCTACGGGATGCTCTTCAACTGGGCGCGACCGTCCATCTACATCCCCACCCTGATCGGCGGGCCGACCTTCCAGCTGCTCTTCTTCGCGGCGCTCGGGTCGTACGCCACGGATCGCCCGCCGGCCTACTTCGCCATCGGGAACGCCGTGCAGGTCAGCGCCCTGGCGGGCGTCTTCGGCATGACGATGGCGATCGCCAACGAGCGCTGGTTCGGGACGCTGCCGGCGCTGCTCGCCTCGCCGGCCAATCGCACCGCGCTCTTCGCCGGGCGGTTCCTGCCCTTCCTGGCCAACGGCCTGCTCGTCTCGCTATACGCCTTTGCGCTGGGCGTCGTCTTCCTGGGCGTGCGACTCGATCCGTCAACGATCGCCGTGGCAGGCCTGGCGTTGCTCACGACGGTCTTCAGCTGCACCGCCATCGGCTCGCTGCAGGGCGCCATCTCGCTCCGGCTGCGCGACGGGCTGTTCGGCGCGAACCTGATCATGATGGCGATCCTGCTCTTCTGCGGGGTCAACGTACCGATCGAGGACCTGCCGGGCTGGATGCAGGTCGTGGGCAACCTGCTCCCCTTCACGCATGGGCTGGCCGCCATCCGCCAGGCGGCCGAGGGTGCCGGCCTGTCGCAGGTCGGCGGCCTGATCGCCACCGAGCTGCTCATCGGCGTCGTCTACGCGGTGGTCGCCTTCGCGCTGTTCAGCTTCCTGGAGCGCAGCGCACGCCGGAACGCAACGCTGGACGTCCGCTGACCGGCGAAACTCAGCGCCGGAAGTAGGCGCCGCTCGTGGCCAGGACCCAGGCGACGAAGACGTAGGCGGCCAGCATCGCCACGAAGAAGAAGTTGAAGCCTCCGCTGCCGCCCTCGGCCGGCAGCACGGCGACCAGGCTGATCAGGGCCCCGAGCACGCCGGCGATGAGGCCGCCGATCCGTGCCCATGAGCGGCCGGCGAGGACGAAGATCCCGGAGACGAGCTGCAGGATGCCATCGCCCAGGAACAGGGCACCGAAGACCACGAACAGGCCGCCGGCGGCAGCCGAGACGTCGCCCAGCTGGTCGCGGAACTCCGGCATGTTCACGATGCTTTCGAACGTCACGCCGACCAGCACGAAGAGCAGCCCCAGCAGCACAGCCAGCACGCCCAGCACGATCAGCACGATCGCCGCGGCAGTGATCGACCCCGGACGCTCCGGGCGGGGCACGTACCCGCCGCTGCCGGGAGGCCGCCATTGCGGCGGGTCTCCGGTGGGCGAGTAGCCGGCTGGCGCGCCCTGCGGCGGCTGCCACCCGGACGTCGCGGGGCGCTGCTCGGAGGTCTCCGGATGCTCTGGTTCCACGGCCTGAGTGTAGCCGGTGGTACCTGGCACGGGCCCCTTCGGTCATGTGCGCGCACGCACCCGCCCCGGTACGAGCTTCCCGTTGGCAGCCAGGCTCGATCGGCCTAGCGTCGGCTCATGCAGGACGTCCTCGCCACGGAGAACAGCGGCAATCGACTGCTCGCGCTGCTCGTATCGGCGCTCCTGGTCGCCGGGCTGGTGGTCCCGTGGGGTCGCGTCTTCGCTCAGACGGGCGATCCCGTACTCCTCAACGAGCTGCTTGTCAGCCACACCGGGGCCGACACCACCGAGTTCTTCGAGCTGTACGGGACGCCCGGCCATCCCCTCGCCGGGCTCAGCCTGGTCGTGGTCGACGGCGACGGGACGAGCGCCGGCACGATCGACCGTCGCATCGACCTTCCCGCCGATGCCCGCCTGGGAGCCAATGGCTTCTACCTGGTCGGAAACCCGGCCGGACTCGCCGCGAACTATGGCGTGGCGCCGGACCTGGCGCTTCCTGCGTCCGACTACCTCCCGAACGGCAGCCAGACGCTGGGGCTGGTGACGGCGGCATCCGTGGGGGCCGAGGCGAGCACCGTGACCGGGAGCGAGGCCGTGCTCGACGCCGTTGGGCTCTCCGATGGCGGCCCGACGGACGCCTGGTTCTGGGAGCCGCAGGCGCCGGTGCTGCCGACCGATGACGGCTTCCTGCCCGCGGGCGCGCATCGCGTCGTGAATGGTGCCGACACCGATTCCGCCGACGACTGGGCCCTCGCCGATGACCTCCTGGGCCCGACCAACACCCCAACGCCAGCGACCCCATTCGAGGCAGCAACGCCGACGCCGAGCCCTAGCCCGAGCCCGACCCCGAGCTCGACACCGTCGCCGACGCCCGACGAGGACCCGATCGAGCCCGACAGCACTCCTGACGTCAGCGCCCTGGTCGACCTCCTGCAGCAGGCCGTGGAATCGGGCGCGGTGGCGCCCAAGAAGGTCCACCAGCTGACCCATCGCCTGGACCGGGTACAGCGCTTCCTGGCCAGCGGCCAGCCATCGGCCGCCCTGGCTCAGCTGCGCGCCTTCGGCAACCAGGTGCAGGGTTTCGCGCCGCGTTGGATTGACCAGGCGACTGCCGACGAGCTCTCCGCAGCATCCGCTGAGCTGATGGACTCACTGGGAGGCTAGAACGCCGCTCGTGGAACGGGCCCCCGACGTCGGGGGCCCGTTGCTCATGCTTGCGCCCGCAACTCGCGAGCCGCTCCGTCGCTCATTTGACGAAGTCGAAGGACGCGGTCACGTAGGTGCCGTCGGTGAAAGTGAGCTCCAGGGTCTTGCAGTTCCCCACCCACTGCTTCACGGTCTTCCAGTTGAAGAGGTACTGGTCGCTCGACGGGTCGTAGCTGAGCATCGAGTTCCCGGGGGTCTGGGCATCCATGCTCTCGCCGCTCGGCCACTCCAGGCAGTCAAAGACCTGGGGCGTCTCGTACAACACGTCCAGGCCGAAGTCGCCGCCCAGCGAGAACTTGACCGGCACGCTCCGTCCGGCCTTGACCTCGTTCAGCGCGGCGCCGTCGATCGGCGGCAGCAGGCCACCGAAGTCGAACGCCGCAAGGTCCAGCCCGACGATGACCGGATCGTGGTCGGATGACCGATAGGCGTTCGCCTCGTAGAGGGCGTCCTGCGCGTCCTGCTTGAAGGACGTGTCGTAGTCCAGGATGTCCGGCTCATCGGCGTTGATGTGCCAGATCGTCGCACCGGCAACCTGCGGGGCGAGCGTCCCGCTGGCCAGCGCGGTATCGAGGTAGCCGAGCTGCCCGTCGAAGAGGTACGAGTAGGCCAGCTCACCCTGGTAGGCGTAGATCAGATCGGTGAAGTCGTCGTTCGTGCCCGTGGCGTCGTCCGCACCCTCACGAATGGCGTCGATCGGATCTTCCTTGTCGTAGGAGTTGAGGTCACCCATGACCAGGGCGTCACGGTCGCCGCTCCCCGTGGGGTCGGTGGCCAGCCAGTCGACCAGCGCCTCCGCCGCCCGGGTGCGCGTGCCGTTGCAGTTCCCCTGCTGGGGATCGTCATCCGGTGCCCCGCCGCAGTCGGACCCCTTCGACTTGAGATGGTTCACGGCCAGCGTGAAGATGCCGCCGGTTGCGACCTCCTCGAAGCTCTGGGCCAGCACCGGCCGGTTCCGCGTGTCGTCGAAGCGAGCATCCACGCTCGAGTCGAGGATCGCGTAGCTCCCCAGCGGGCTGACCGATGCCGGCTTGTAGATGATCGCGACGCGGATGGCATCGGTGCCGATGGCACCGGTCGGGATGTAGTCGTACGTCCCGGCGCCAAGGACGTCGTTCAGGCCGGCCACGAGGTCAGCCGTCGGCCCGTCGCCGACGCTGTTCTCGATCTCGATCAGCCCGACCACGTCGGCGTTGATCTCCGACAGCGCGGCGACGATCTTGGCACGCTGGCGCGCCAGCTCCTCCGCGTCATCGGCGCCTCGGCACTCCTGGTCACCCGCTGGTCCGCAGATGTCGTTCGTGCCGTCGTCGAGGGTCGTGAAGTAGTTGAGGACGTTGAAGCTGGCAACATGCAGGCTGCCCCCCACGTCCTCCGGCTCGGCCGGCCGCGGGTTGACCGAGGTGTAGTCCGCATCGGCGACCGGCTGGATCCGGTACAGGCCGAAGCTGTGATCGATGACACCCGTGACGCCGGTCACGGTATCCCCGCCGCGGAAGCGGTGGTTCAGCGTGAAGATGTCGCCGTCAGGATGGATCAACGGATCGGGGTTCTGGTTCGTGCGGCCGTCGTCGAGCGTAATCCGGTCGAGCGCGTTCGCCTCAGCGATGGCAGCTGCCTCTGCAGAGCCGGGTTCGGCGACCGCGGTCGGCTGGTACTGGCGCTCCGAGGTGAGGACGACCTCGTTGAAGCGGTCGAAGTTGAAGTACTCGGTGATCGAGAGGGCCTGCGGGAAGGTGACCAGCATGCCCTCGTAGCGCTCTGCCTCGTCGAGCGTCGTGAACGGCAGCGTCACGCTCGTTGCGGCTGGCAGGGCGACGCCGGAGTCGCACACGAGCACGCCTGCCACCCCGCTGAGCTCGGTCTGCGGGCCGCCGGAGCCGAACTCACTGACGGTGCCGGCCACACGCACGAGATCGCCAACGGCCACGTCATCGGCTGAGGGGGCGAACACGAAGATCCCCTCCGAGGTTGCCGCATCCGCATCGGCGTCAGCATCCTCTTCCTGTACGTAGAAACCATCGAGCTCGCCGCTGTCCGGCTGGCCGTTGTTCTGGAAGTCGCCCACAACGACGCCCTCGATGACGACGCTGGAGCCGACGAGCGGGCTGGTGGCACCGCTGCCCTGGACGTCGTGGATGTAGGTCGCGGCGTCACCGCACTCGCCGGTGACCGGCGGGACGTACGCCTCGTTCGTCGCTCCGGGCGTGTTGTACGCCTCGCCCGCTGAGATGGTTCCGGTGAAGCCGGAGATGCCCGCCAGGTCGAAGTCGTTGCGGACCCAGTCGGAGGTGGCATCGGTGTCGAGGCCGTCAGGGATGCGCGATGCACCGCCAGGTGCAAAGGAACTGACGCCATCGTAGTTGGGCCCGAGGACGGGAATTCCGTAGGTCAGGTCCCCGGAGCCGCCATCGTTGACGGCCACCGCATCGACCACGTCGGTCCACGGCGTGGTGTCGAAGGTCCCGTCGTCATTGGTATCCAGGTCGTCCCCGAGCGCCCCGGTGAAACCGTCGACCAGCAGCAGGGTGATCGTCCCGTTCTCCAGCGAGTTGGCCGCGAGGTCCCCCAGCCAGAACCCGCCGGCGTCGGTCGTCCCCACCGGGATCACCTCGTCAACGGTCCCGGTCGCCGAGCTGGAATCGCCCTCGATCTCGAGAATGGCGAGATTCGAGAGGTCGGTGCTCGCATCGGCGAAGACCTCTACGTATTCGACGTCGGTCCCGGTGGTGCTGGCCGAGAACTCGTTGATGACCGGCGATGCGGGTGTGGACGTGCAGGCGTGCGTCGGGCTGGCGCTGTTGCGCGGATCCGGTGCCGCAGCGGCGAAGTCGGCCGCGTTGTCATCGGTATCGGTGCAGCCACCGTCAGCACGGAAGTCTGCCGTAGTGTTGACGAGACCAGGTGCCGCCGCCGATCCCTCGAAGAAGTTGGCACCGCCGTACCCGACGAGGTCGACAATCTGCGCCAGCTGCGCGCTGGAGCACGGCGTGGAGCCGCCGTTGCAGGCGAGCCCCGTGGCGGTGTTCGCCACGATCACCTTGCCGGACGTTCCGCTCATGGTGATGGAACCCAACACGTCAGGGGTTGGCAGCGCGGCCGTCCCGCCTGCTCCGGCAGCTTCCTGGACGAGGAAGTACTGCCCGGGCTGAATCGTTCCCGACAGGACCGTGACGCTGGAGGAGAAGCTGCCGGTGCCCGTGGCCGACGCGTACTGGACCGACCACCCGGTGACGCTCACCGGTGAGGTCCCCCGGTTGAAGAGCTCGATGAAGTCGTTGGTCAGCGTCGCTCCACTGTTGCCGCCACCGCCGTAGACCTGGCTGATGACGATGTCCGACGAAGCGGCGCGCACCGCCGTGGGAGCGACCAGCGAGGCCGGCAGCAATCCCGCAAGGAGCAGGAACGCACCGGCGACGGCGCTCAGGCGGCGATGGAACGAGTGGGTCGTGGCATGGAAGGCGAACACGGGGACTCCTCCTCAGGCGCTGGGGCAGCGCGTCCGTTTTGCGAGGAGGGCATCGTAACCCCGTGGGTATGGTCTAGGCCGGATAGATGCAGTGTGCGGGAGAGGCGGTCCTCTCAACATGTTGCGCCGGGTCAACGAAAACTAGGCGTCACACCCCGGACAAGGCGCCGGGGCGGCGACAGCCAACGAGGCCCGGGGGAATCCCGGGCCCCGTTGACGATCCGCGCCTCCTAGATCGGTCGCGGGTGATGGACCAGCGATCCGCCGGTCGCGTAGCGGAGGACGAGGTCGACGACGAAGCCGAGCACGATGGCGCCGATGATGGCGGGGAAGATGTACATCCCCTGCCACTGGTAGCCCCACTCGCTCAGGCCCGCCAGGGCCTCGCTGCCGAGCCAGCCGCCGATGATGGCCGCAAGCCCTGCGACGCTCCACTCATACCCGTTGGTCACGTCTCCGATGTACTGGAGCACGATGCCGATGATGACCGCGCCCGCGATCAGTGCCACGACCGCCCACGCCGTCATCCCGACATTCCAGCCGAACAGCTCGAGCATCTCCATGCCGGGTCACCTCCTCTTGCTGCTGCACAGGGTGCAGCGCTTCCGAGGAGCACGATCGTCGGTGCGGCCGGGGCAGGCAAGTGCCATAGGTAAGGAGCGGAATGGGTCCGCCGGCCCGATGGGCCGTCTCAGCGGGTGTGGCGTGCGATGCCGCCGATGAGGCGCATGATGAGCCGGACCACGACGAGCGCCGAGCGTTCGTTGACGTCGCTGGCCGGCAGCAGCTCGGTGAACGCGGCGCCGGTCACGCGGCATCGCCGCGCCACGCCGGTGAGCAGCTCCCCGGCCTCCTCGTAGCTCAGGCCGCCCGGCGAGGCCCCGGAGACCGCCGGCAGGACGGAGGGGTCCAAGCCGTCGCAATCGAAGGCGACGAAGACGTTTGCATCAGGCGGGATCCGGTCCAGCACCCACGCCACGCCACGCTCCCGGAGATCGCGTGCGGTGACCAGGAGGTTGCCGGCCGCCAGCGCATCGGCCACGTCGCTCGTCCGGGCGCTGCCGACGCCGCGCAGGCCGACCTGCACGATCCCGGCGACATGCGCGAGCTCCGCGGCGCGGCGCATCGGCGAGGAGTAGCCCTCCTGCACCCCGGACACCTCGTGGCGGAAGTCGAGGTGGGCGTCCACCTGGAGCACCCACAGGTCGCTGACCCCGGTGAAGGCACGCAGCACCGGGATCGGGACCGAGTCGTCCCCGCCCAGCACGATCGGCACGGCGTCCGACTCGAGCACCCGACGAACGGCCGATTCGGCACTGGCCTGGTTGCCCGCGCCGTCATCGGGCGAACCGGGCACGTCACCAAGGTCCACCAGGCGCAGGTCGGTGCCGGGCGGCAGCATCGGTCCATCCAGGTCGAAGTCGTGGTGGTCGATGAACGTCGCCAGTCGCGTCGACCGGGCCCGGATCGCCGCCGGCGCCGCAGCGCAGCCGGCGGTCAATCCCGGATCCGGATAGGGCATGCCGTGCGGAATACCCAGGATCGCGACGTCGGCACGCGCGGAGCGAAGCTCGTCCAGCCCCAGCGCCGGCAGACCGAGGAAGGTCGTCACCCCCGCCCCGACTCCTGGCATTCGGCGCAGCGCCCCACCACCGTCACGTGGCTGAGGTCGACCTCGAAGCCCTGGTCGCTACGCAGTGCCTGGACGATGCGGCTCGCCGTCCCGCTGGCGATCTCCCACGAACCGCCACAACCCGAGCAGTAGCGATGCCCGTGTTCGACGGCCGGCGCGACGTGGTACTCCTCGCGGCCCTCGGGCCCGTGGCCGTGCCGTACCAGCCCGAGCTCCTCGAGGGCATCCAGGGTGCGATAGACGGTGGAGGGGATCGTCTGCGGGTCACGTGCCCGGCACAGCTCCACCAACGCGGCCCCCGTGACGTGACCCCGGGTGCCGGCCAGAACCTCGACGACGTTCTGGCGCTGGGCGGTCCAGCGCAGCCCACGGCGTCGCAACCGTTCGGGTGCGTCGGACCAGGGGCGCGGCAGCGTCGTCGTCATCTGCGAGCCAGTATACGGAGCCACACCCTTACTGCAACAGATTGCAACAAGATCGCTCGCACCCTAGAATCGCCAGACCGATGTCACTCCTCGCCCTCGCCGGATTCGGCTTCCTGCTCGGCATGCGCCACGCGACCGATGCCGACCACGTCATCGCCGTCACGACGATTCTCAACCGCAGCCAGCGATTCCTGCACGGGACCTTCATCGGCGCGATCTGGGGACTCGGCCACACCATCACCGTGCTCGTGGTAGGGATCGCCATCATCGTCTTCGGGGTCGTCATCCCGCCGCCCATCGGCCTGGCCATGGAGTTCGCGGTGGCGGTCATGCTCATCGTGCTCGGCATCCTGAGCCTGAGCGGCGGCACGAGCTGGCTGGTCAACCGCTTCACGCCGCCCGCGCCGATGCACGGCCATGCGCACGAGCACGTGCACGCCCACGAGCCGGGGGACGATCCGCACGCCCACGACCACGCCCATCTCCACGGGCACGGCAGCGATCCCGGGCTGCTCGCCACGTTCGGATGGTTCCAGCTCGGCCGGCCGCTGGTCGTGGGACTGGTCCACGGACTGGCGGGCTCGGCAGCGGTCGCCTTCCTGGTGCTGACCGATCTGGCGGTGCGCGACACCCTGCAGGCTGTCATCTACCTGCTCATCTTCTGCGTCGGCGTCGCGGCCGGCATGGCGATCCTGACCACCCTCATCGGCCTACCGTTCCTCGCGTCCCGGGCGCGCTCGCAGCGCATCAACCGATGGCTGACCATCGGCTCAGGCGTCCTCTCGCTGGCGTTCGGGCTCTACCTGGGCTACCAGATCGGCATCGTCGACGGCCTCTTCACCGGGAACTTCAACTGGGAGCCGCACTGATCGCTTGCCGACCGACCTAGACTGGTTCCTTTCCTGATCGGAGCCAGGCAGGACCGATGCAGACCGCGCAGACCCTGAGCCGCGCGCACGCCCTCCGCATGGAGCGGGCTCGCGTGGCCGTTCCGGCCACGGCCGCCATGGTGCTGCTGGCGGCCGTCGCGTTCGTCGCCCTGCGACTGGGCGCGCCCACCGACGGGACGGCGGGGGCTTACGTGACCACCTCGTGGTCTGCGCAGGGATTGCAGGTTACCGAGCTCCCGGGGGCCACCAGCGGGCTGCGAAACGGGGACGTGGTGACCGGGGTCGCCGGGCGATCGCTCGGCGACTGGATGTCGGCCATCCTCGATCCGGGTTTCGCCCATCCCGATCTGGGTGCGATGTCGACGGTCGAGTACGACGTCCTCCGCGACGGCCAGCTCCTGCGCCTGCGGCTCCCACTGGTCGACTACCCCCTGGTCGACGTCCTGCTCGCCAACTGGAGCACGCTGCTGTGGGCGTTCTCGCTGGCGGCGGTGGCGGCCTACCTCTACTGGCGCAGGCCGGCGGAGGCGGCGACCAGGGCGCTGCTCCTGTTCGGGATCGGCGTGACGGCCAGCACCGTCCCGTGGATGATCGGCCTGGGACCCGCCGACATCGCTGCCGGGGGCGCGCTGCCGCTGCTCTACCTGTTCGCCACCTTCCCGGTCTATCTCCTCTTCTGGGCCGCGGCGCTTCATTTCGCGCTGGCCTTCCCCCGGCCGATCGCCGGACCGCCCACCCAGCGCCGCCTCGTGCGCCTGGCCTACCTGGTGCCGATGAGCGCGCAGCTGGCCTGGATGCTCGGGACGCTCCCGGGATCCGATGACGCCGTCGGGTGGATCGGTAGCTGGATGCTGGCCCAGCTGGTGCTGGTGCCGGCGATCATCCTGGCCATGCTGGGCGCCACCGCGATCCAATGGAGACGCTCCGAGGGCGAGGACCTGGCCCGGTTGCGCTGGGTCGCGGTGGCGACCATGGTGGCGCTCGCGGGAGTCCTCGTCGGATGGTTCCTGCCCGAGGCGCTCGCCGGGCAGCCGCTGCTTCCGTACAGCGCCATCGGCCTGCCCGGCCTGGGGTTCCCGATCGCACTGGGCCTCGCGGTCAACCGTCACGGTCTCTTCGGCGTGGAGACGCTCCTTCACCGCTCGCTCGTGTACGGCGGGCTGACTGCCGGCGTGCTGGTCATCTACCTGGCGGCCTTCGTACTGCTGAGCGCGATGCTGCCCGGCGACCGACCCTACGCGGTCTACCTGCTGGCCACCGGCGTCGCCGCGCTGGTGGCGCTGCCCCTCCGCGATCGCCTGCAGCGACGGGTCAGCCGGCTCCTCTACGGCGACCGCGACGAGCCGTATCGCGTCATTGCCCGTCTCGGCGAGCGGTTGGAGGCCTCACTCGAGCCGAGGACCGTCCTGCCCATGGTCGCCCAGACCGTCGCCGAGGCGCTGCGACTCCCCTATGCCGCGATCGAGCTGCGGCGGGACGGCGGGACGGCGGTGGCCGCTGCCCACGGCACGCCGCGCGGCGAGCTGATGCGCCTCCCCCTGGCGCACCACGGCGAGGAGATCGGCTGGTTGGTGCTCGCTCAGCGGGGTCCCGATGAGCCGTTCTCGAGCGCCGACAGGGCGCTGCTGGCGGACCTGGCCCGGCAGGCCGGCGCCGCCGCCCATGCCGTCCGACTCACCGACGAGCTGCAGCGCTCCCGGCAGCAGCTGGTGGCCGCTCGAGAGGAGGAGCGGCGCCGCCTGCGGCGCGACCTCCACGACGGCGTCGGCCCGGCCCTGGCCGGATCGCTGATGAAGCTGGAGGCGGCGCGCAGCACCGCTCCCCGGGACCCGGCCCTCGACCGTCTGCTGGGCGAGCTGAGCGACCAGACGCGCCGTGCCATCGAGGACATCCGCCGCGTTGCCTCCGACCTGCGGCCCCCGGCGCTCGACCAGCTGGGGCTGGTGGCGGCCCTCGAGCAGGACGCCGGGCGGCTCTGCCCGCAGGGCTGCGCGTTCCGCCTGCAGGCTCCCGACCCGCTGCCCGGCCTGCCGGCAGCGGTCGAGGTGGCGGCCTACCGCATCGGGCTGGAGGCGCTCACCAACGTCGCGCATCACGCCGCGGCGCGCCACGCAGTCCTCGAGCTGGCGGCGACCGACGATGAGCTGCTGCTCGAGGTGCGCGACGACGGCCGCGGCATGCAGCGGCTGCCCCGCGCCGGCATCGGCCTGACCTCCATGCGCGAACGCGCGGAGGAGCTGGGCGGCAGCCTGGAGGTGGGGCGAGCGGCGGAGGGGGGCCTGCGGGTCACCGCAAGACTCCCGCTGGAGAGCGGTCTGGGCCATGCGTGAGCGCCGTGGGTGATCGGCTCCGGGTGGTCATCGCGGAGGACCACCCGGTCTACCGTGACGGGCTGCGCACGCTGCTGGCGGCATCGGCAGGGATCGAGCTGGTCGGCGAGGCCGCGGACGGTGACGAGGCGGTGCGCATGACCGGCGAGCTGCGCCCGGACGTGGTGCTGATGGATGTCCAGATGCCGGGACGCAACGGGATCGACGCCACGCGCGCCATCGGCACGCAGCGGCCCGGCACCGCCGTGCTGGTGCTGACGATGTTCGAGGACGACGAGTCGGTCTTCAATGCCATGCGCGCCGGCGCCCGCGGCTACCTGCTGAAGGACGCCTCCGGTGACGACCTGCTGCGGGCCATCGACACCGTCGGTCATGGCGGCGCGGTGTTCGGCCCGGGCGTGGCGCGCCGGCTCGTGGCCTTCTTCGCCTCCGGCGGCGTGGGCCCGCACGCCGAACCGTTCCCGGAGCTTACCGAGCGGGAGCGCCAGGTGCTGGACCGAATAGCGCGCGGCGAGGGCAACGCGATCATCGCGGCGCGGCTGGGGATCAGCCTGAAGACGGTGCGCAACTACGCCAGCACGATCTTCGACAAGCTGATGGTCGTCAGCCGAGCCGAGGCGATCGTGCGCGCCCGTGAGGCGGGGCTGGGGGACCCCGGCGAGCGGCGCGCGTGACGATTTCCCGGTCCACCCGGGACCCGCACCCCGTGACGCCGGGGCGGGCGGGCGACCACGCTCCGCCGCGATGAGCTCCGACACGACAGTCCGCCTCGCGCGCCAGGCCCTAATGGTGGCTGCCTGGCTGCTGGTCGCCTGCCTGGTCGTGCAGCTCTTCCTGGTCGGGCTCGACGTGTTCGAGGCGCCCGGCAGCATCGGCACGGTCCATCGCGAGTTCGCGTACACCTACGGCTGGCTGGCGCCCGCGCTGGTCCTGCTGGCCACCCTGGGGCGTGCGCCACGCTGGTTCACGATCGGCACGGTGGTCCTCCTGGTGCTCTTCGCGATCCAGACCTACCTGCCTTCGCTCAAGGACCGCATCCCGCTCCTGGCCGCGACCCACGCGGTCAATGCGCTGGCGGTCTTCTGGCTGGCCGTGCTGATCGCCCGGGGCGCTCGTCGCCTGCTCGAGCCACCGCAACCCCGTGGAGGCCCCTAGACCATGACCCGGACCCTGCGCTACCTGTACGCGGCGGCCGCCGTGATCTTCGTTGTTGGCGTCGCCATCCAGGTTTTCCTGGCCGGCATGTTCCTGTTTGCCGATGGCGCCCGTGCGACGCATGTCGACTTTGGCTACACCCTGACCCTGGTGCCGATAGTGGTCCTGCTGCTGGCCGTGGTGGCTCGCCCGGGCCGGCGGACCCTCGGCCTGACTGCGCTGCTGCTGCTGGTCACCTGGCTCCAGCCGATCCTGACCTGGTTCCGCGAGGACGTGCCGTTCATCGCCGCCCTGCACCCGGTGAACGCGCTGCTGCTCTTCGGGCTCGGGATCGTCGTCGCGCGGCGGGCGTATGCGCTCGCGCGCGGGAGCGCGGCGGTCGAGACGGCTGCGGTCGAGCAGCGCGCCACGGCTGGCATGTGATCGCGGGGGGCGAGGAGGGCTGCACGTGAACTGGTTGCCCTGGCTGGTCCTGCTCCACGTCACGGGGGCGTTTGGCTTCATCCTGGGCCACGGTGTATCGGCCCACGTGGCGATCCGGATCCGGCGCGAGCGGGATCCGGTGCGCATCGCCGCGCTGCTCGACCGGCGCCGCCGAGATCGCGGCGCAGCTGGAGTCGACACGCCCCTACCTGCTGGCCTGGATCGGTGGGGTGGGGCTGGTGCTGATCATCGGCCTGATCGTGCTCAAGCCGTTCTGAGGCGCTACCCGGTGACGCGCGAGGGATCGAGGAGGTAGGTCCGCATCTGCCCCTTGCCCTTGACCTCCACCCGCTCGCGCTCCTCCCAGGGGTAGTCGGCGCGGCAGCGCTCGCGCGTCTCCGGGGTGACCTGGATGCAGCCCGGCACGCTGGTCGACTCCATCCGCGAGGCGGTGTTGACGGTGTCGCCCCACAGGTCGTAGGTGAACTTGCGCCGGCCGATGACGCCGGCCACCACGGGGCCGGTCGCGATCCCGGTGCGCAGCCGCAGCGGACGCCCGCCGATCATGCGGCCGGCAGCCTCGCCGTGCATGGCCAGCGCCAGCTCGATCATCACCCCTGCGTGATCGTCACGCGGGTCCGGCACGCCCGCCACGGCCATGTAGGCGTCGCCGATGGTCTTGATCTTCTCCAGCCGGCGTTCATCCACGAGATCGTCGAAGGCGGAGAAGAGGCCGTTGAGCACCTCCACCACCTGTTCGGGAGGCTCCGCCTCGGCGAAGGGCGTGAAGTCGACGACATCGGTGAACAGGACCGTGACGTCGGGGCACTGGTCGGCGATGACGCGCTCCCCACCGTGCAGCCGCTCGACGATGCTGCGCGGAAGCACGTTGAGCAGGAGTGATTCGGCGCGGCCGCGTGCCCGGTCCCGCTCGCCGTCGATGAGCACGATCATGCCCACGCCGACCGCTGCCGGACTCAGGAGGTTCACCACGTAGAGCGGCACGGAGAACTCGGCCGGAGCCGCAACGCCCTGCTGGGCGTTCAGCAGCACGGCCAGCGCAATCACCGCGACGTAGACGGCCAGGGCGGGGAGGGCGGCGCGGCGGCCGAAGAAGAGCACGGCGGCCATGGGCGTCAGGAGTCCCCAGATCAGATTCCCGCTGCCACCGATCATGCCGCCCAGCGTCGTCACGCCGGACAGGATCACGAGCTGCCCGATGGCGATCATGGCGATCACCACCGGTCCAAGCTGGCCGGTGCGCCACAGCCAGACCAGCGCCAGCAGCTGGCCGACGGACTGGACGATGCTGACGATGGTGATGACCGGGGCGCCGATGGCCACGCCGAAGGGCGCATACGCCAGGCTGGCCACGGCGAGCGCCAGCGCCGTGACGACGGCGGTCCGCTTGCGAACGCGGAGGTCCTCCTCGTCTCCCGGTCGCTGGCCGATGGAGACAAATCGGTGGAAGAGGCTCGGCCGCTGGATCGCCGCTGGGGTCGCCATCGGGCGAACTCTAGCGCTTGTCCTAGAGGTAGCGAACCTCGTCCGCTTCGGCTCCCTCCACGGCGCGTGAGCAGGTCGGGCAGAACCAGCGTGCCTCGAGCGGCGTCCCGCAGGCGGCGTGGCGCATCGGCTCCGCGTCACGCGCGCCGCGAGAGCCCCAGTCCGCCAGCAGGCGCAGCGCACCGGCCAGCTCCGCACCCTCGTCGGTCAGCGCGTAGGCGAAGCGCGGCGGGCGCTCCGAGTAGGGCGTGGCGCGGATCACGCGTTCCGACTCGAGGCGGCGGAGCCGGTCGGCCAGGATGTTCGGCGCGATCCCGGGGACCGCCTCGCCCAGCTCGCCGAAGCGCCGCGGGCCGCCGAGGAGCGCCTCGACCAGCAGCAGGCTCCATCGGTCCCCGACCCGCTCGAGCGCTGCGGCCAGGGGAGAGGTGGGCGTGACCATGCGCGGATCGTACGGCATCGGTCTTGACAACCGTGCTGGCGCTGGTAACTTGCACATTGCAAGTCACATCCTAGCAACGCGACCAAGGAGGCGGGACCGATGGGTCCGATCGAGGATCTGGGCAGGGCGATCGCGGAAATCGCGGAGACGGCGGGGCAATCGACGGTGGGGATCGGCAATCGCTGGCGCGGAGGCTCCGGCGTCGTCATCGAGAAGGGCAAGGTGCTCACCAACGCACACAACCTGCACGGCGACGAGGTGCGCGTCTTCTTCGGTGACGGCCGCGAGGAGGACGGCACGGTGCTGGGTGCGGACGCGGACGGCGACCTGGCGGTCATCGGCGTCGACACCGGGGACGCACCGGCACTGGAATGGGGCGATGGCGCGTCGCTGGGCATCGGCACGCCGGTGGTCGCCATCGGCAATCCCGCGGGCCACGGCGTGCGCGTCACGCTGGGCTTCGTCTCGGGCGTGGGGCGGGCGTTCCGTGGGCCGCGCGGACGCCGCGTCTCCGGCGCAGTGGAGCACACCGCTCCCCTGCTCCCCGGCTCATCCGGCGGCCCGATCGTGGACGCCGCGGGGCACCTGCTGGGCATCAACACCAACCGGCTCGGGAAGGGCTTCTACCAGGCCATCGCCGCTGACGGGGCGCTGCGCGATCGCGTCGAGGCGCTCGGCCGCGGCGTCTCCCCGACGCGGCGCAGGCTCGGCGTCGGCCTGGCGCCCGCGCACGTGGCGCGCCAGCTGCGCCGCGCGGTTGGGCTCGACGAGCGTGACGGACTCCTGGTGCGCGACGTGGAAGACAGCTCCCCCGCCGAGAAGGCGGGCATCGCCGAGGGCGACCTCATCGTCGCCGCTGCCGGCCGCACTGTCGCAAGCGCCGATGACCTCTTCGACGCGATCGGCTCGGTGGCAGCGGATGCCGCGCTCGAAGTCACGCTGCTGCGCGGCGCGGAGGAGCGGACGGTTACCATCAGCGCGTGAGCTGGGAAGAAGAGACCTGCGAGCACCTCGTCGGGCCGGTGGCGGTCACGCCGTCCGACGAGGGCTGCCACGAATGCCTCCAGATCGGCGGAACCTGGGTCCACCTGCGCATGTGCCTGCAGTGCGGCCACGTGGGCTGCTGCGACCAGTCGCCGAACAAGCACGCCACGGCGCACTTCCACGAGACGGAACATCCATCGGTGCAGACGGTGGAGCCGGGCGAGGACTGGCGCTGGTGCTACGCCGACCAGCTCTACGGGGACGGTCCATCCGGCAGCTGATCCGCCTGCCGACCCGCCGGCCGATCCGCCGGCTCGCTGGCCGATCCGCCGTCTCAGCCGGCTCAGCCTTCTCTGCCACCTACGACCACCAGTCGTGCTATCCAGGATTCCGCCAGGTTCTGCCGGCCTGGGAAGGATGCTCGGAGCGTGGAGGCGCCCGGCCAGGATCGAGTTTCGCCTGTCGGCGCGGTCCGCAGCTCGCGTACCACGACTACCAGTCGTAGGTGGCGACGACCGGGCTGGTCCACCCGGTTACCACGACCAGCAGTCGTAAACGGCGACGAAATGGCGACGGCCGGCCGGGGGGCGGCAGCCGCTCTCCGCGTGCGATCTCGGGCTACTCCGGTGAGACTGACAGCTCCACGCCCTGCCAGTCCGCGAGGTCCAGCAGGGCAGCAAGCATGAGCCGATCCCAATCGGCGGGAGCATCCGGCTCGGGCCATGTCGCGCGCACCACGAGTGCTCGCGCCTTGCGATCGTGCGCAGCATCCGCCCGGCCGATGAATCGGTCCCCGTGGAGGAGCGCGAGGGTGTACGGCCCGTACTCGCGCCTCGCCGGCGGGACGTAGAGCTCGAACTTGAAGCGGAACCCGAAGAGCGTCTCGGTCCGCTCCCGATCGTGGATGAGCGGGTCGAACGGGCCGAGCAGCACGGTCCGCGGTTCCCACGCGCCGGCGTCGAGGCGCTCCAGGAGGTCCGCGTGCACCAGCCACTCTCCGTGGAGGCCATCCACCTCCACCCGCTGCGCCACGCCGTTCGCGCGCAGGGACTCCGCGGCCGGGTCACGGGCGGGCAGGCGATAGTCGATCGCCGTGCCCCAACCGGGACGCAGCAGCCCGGCGGCGCGCAGTTGGCGCTCCATCAGCTCGACCGCGACCACCTCGTCGGGAAGCTGCTCGTCATCGGCTCCGCCGGGCAGCACGCGCTCGAACAGGTCCCACCAGCGGACAGCGCCCTGGCGTCGCACGATGGCGATCTCGCCGGCCTGCCACAGGATCTCCACCATGCGCCCGACGTTCTTGCCGTCGTTCCAGCCACCGGTTCCCCACGGGACTTCGGCGCGGTCGTCGAGGTCGGCGGAGCGCAGCGGTCCGCGCGTTCGCAGCTCATCCAGCACGTAGGCGCGAAACGCGGCGTTGTCGCGCAGCCACTCCGCGATGTAGCGACCGCGGGCGTACTCCGGGCGCGGGAAGCGCTGCATGGCGGGCCGGTGCAACGGCAGGTCGTCCACCGCGATCAGGTTGGCGTCGTACTCGAACAGCTGGCGCGGCGGCTCCTCGAGCAGCCGTCGCAGCTCGTCCCGGTCGCAGGCGCCCAGCCGGCTCCAGATCGTCAGACGCTCCGCGCGCTCCACGATGACGGTCGGGTCCACCTGCACCCGCCCGAGGCGGTGCACGACGTCGAGCGGGCCGGCGGACCGCGGTCCGGCAAGGCCCTGACCCAGGATCGCCAGCCGTCGCGCCTCTGCGCGAGAGAGTCTCCGCACGGAGCGAGTGTGGCAGACTCCGCCGCATGATCGAGAGCGCGCGGGTGGTCGGCACGGGTCGGGCCGGGGGCGCCATCGGGGCGCGCCTGGCGGAGCGCGGCCTGGCGGTCAGCGCGGGTCGCGAAGCCCTTGCCGATGCCGACCTGGTGTTGCTGGCCGTACCGGACGCGGCAATCGCCGAGGTGGCGCAGCGGGTGCCCATCGGTCCATGGCTGGCACACGTCTCCGGCGCCACGCCGCTCAGCGCCCTTGCGCCACACGCCCGCCGCTTCAGCGTCCATCCGCTGCAGACGCTGACCCGGGAGCGCGGGCCGGAGCAGCTGGATGGGGCCTGGGCTGCGATCACGGCCGAGACCGATGAGGGCCTCGAGGCTGCTCGATGGCTGGCCGAAACGCTCGGCCTGCGACCCTTCCCGCTGGCCGACGCCGACAAGCCGCTCTACCACGCCGGGGCCGCCATGGCCTCCAACTTCCTGGTCACCCTCTACCGCGCCGCAGCAAGGCTCATGGAGGAGTGCGATGCGCCGCCGGAGGCGCTGGTGCCGCTGATGGAGCGCACCATCGAGAACGGGTTCGCCTTGACCGGGCCGATCGCCCGCGGCGACTGGTCGACGGTGGAGGCGCACCTCCACGCGCTCGAAGCGCGCGCGCCCGACCTCGTGCCCGTCTACCGCGCCCTGGCGGAAGCGACGCGCCCATGAAGGCGGTCCGTACCGTCGCGGAGCTGCAGTCGCTCCTGGCGGAGCGAAGGGCGGCAGGCCACTCCATCGGCCTGGTGCCAACCATGGGCGCCTTTCACGACGGGCACCTGGCCCTGATGCGCGCGGCGCGCCAGGCAAACGACTGCGTGGTTGTCAGCCTGTTCGTGAACCCCACCCAGTTCGGGCCGAACGAGGACCTTGCGCGCTACCCGCGCGACGAGGAGCGGGATTCCGAGCTCGCCCTGGGCGCCGACGTGGATCTCCTCTTCATCCCCGCCGTGGACGAGATGTACCCGCCCGGCTTCGACACCACCGTCGATCCCGGTGCGCTGGGCACCGTCCTGGAGGGCGCCATACGTCCCGGGCACTTCCAGGGAGTCGCCACCATCTGCACCCGCCTCTTCTCGCTGGTCCATCCCGTGCGCGCCTACTTCGGCCGCAAGGACGCACAGCAGGTGGCCGTCCTCAAGCAGGTCGTCCGCGACCTGGCGCTCGGGCTCGAGATCATCCCCTGCCCCACGGTGCGCGACGCCGACGGGCTGGCCCTCTCCTCCCGCAACTCGTACCTCGCGGCGTCCGATCGTGGCGCGGCGCTCGCGCTCCCGCGCGCCCTGGAGGCCGGGCTGCACGTCCACCGCGCCGGCGGGGCGACGGACGAGGTCATCGCCGCCACCCGACGGCTGCTGGAGGCGGAGTCCCGGCTCACGATCGACTACGTGGCCGTTGCCGACCTGGACGGGCCGACGTTGGCGGCCGCGGCTCGCGTCGGCGGCACGCGGCTCATCGACAACCTCCTGCTGCCGAGCGGAGAGGTCGATGCGCCTGGATCGGGATAGACGGTTGAGCGGGCGGCGCGCCGGCAGGTGAGCGGGCCATGTGTCAGGGCATCCTCGTGAGGCGCGTGCCGCACGGGTGACGCGTGCCGCACGAACGGGACTCGACACGCGACGGCACGCTCGACCCGGCCGCCGGGCCGCCAGGCCGCCGTCGATTGCGGTGCACTGGCACAATGAGCCGATGACGGACAGGATCGGTCTCGCCGAACTCGCGGCCCTCAAGCAGGAGGGCCGCCCCATGGTGATGGTGACGGCCTACGACCATCCCAGCGCACGCCTGGCGGACGAGGCGGGCGTCGACATCGTGTTCACCGGCGACTCGGCCGCCAACAACGTGCTGGGCTACGCGGACACCACCCCCATCAGCATGGACGAGATGGTGATGCTGGCCCGCGCCGCGCGACGTGGGACGCATCGGGCCTTCTTCATGGCCGACCTCCCGCTCGGTGCCTTCCAGGTGAGCGACGAGGAGGCAGTGCGCAATGCGCTGCGCCTGGTCAAGGAGGCGGGGGCCGACGCCGTCAAGATCGAGGGGGCTGGACCGATGGTCTCGCGCGCCCGCGCGATCGTTGCCTCCGGCATCCCGGTCATGGGGCACATCGGCCTGACTCCGCAGACGGCCATCTCGCTGGGAGGCTACAAGGCCCAGGGGAAAACGGCCTCCAAGGCGCGACAGCTCTACGCCGATGCGCTGGCCCTGCAGGCCAGCGGTTGCTTCGCCATCGTGCTCGAGGCCGTGCCGGCTCGCGTCGCGCAGCGCATCACCGAGGCGCTGCGCATCCCGACCATCGGGATCGGTGCCGGACCCCACTGCTCTGGACAGGTGCTCGTCTGGCACGATCTGCTGGGCATCAACGACGGTCCTGCGCCGCGCTTCGTGAAGCGATTCGCGGAGGTCGGGGCGGAGACGCGGCGCGGACTGGAGGCGTTCGCCGCGGAGGTGCGCAATGGCACCTATCCGGCCGAGGAGCACGTCTACCGCATCAGCCACGAGGAGCTCGCGCTCTTCGAGTCGGAGATCGCGCCCGGGGTCCTGGTCGCCGACGACTGGCTCTGACTAGTCGCCGGGCGGCGCTGGCGGCACCGCTCGCATCGTCATCACGATGGGCGAGGGCGCCTCGCCGGCGGGTACCTTGTCGTCGAGGTAGAGGCGTACGTCGATGAGCCCCTCCTCGAGCGGCATGTCGCTGACGAGCGCCCACGCCGCCAGCGACAGATTGGCGATGCGCTGGTCGGCGGTGCCCCAGTAGCAGGGGCAGGAATCGACGACGGGCAGGACGGCGCAGCGATCCGCGCAGACAACCACCCAGCCGTTGATCGATAGCGTCGCCTTACCGCCCAGTGCCACCGGCAGGGCCACCGTGGCGCGGTCCTCCATCCCGGCTGTGAAGCCGTAGCTGCTGGCGACTCCGGTGACAGCGCGAGTCGACAGCGGCCTGCTGATGCCGGCCACGCTCACGGCGGCGGCCGCCGCGCCGGGCCGATCCTTCCCGAAGCCGATGGTCGGGTTCCCTGCGAAGGCGTACCAGTAATCGACCTGGCCACCGAAGTACGCCGAGCGGTGCAGCCAGACCTCGGCACCGGACACCAGCGGGTGGGGGCGCACGGTCAGCGCGTCGAGACGGAACTGCTTGTCCGCCTGGAAGGCCTGGCCGAAGGTCACGGGCGAAGGCTGCAGCAGCCGGTCGAGCAGGCCCGCCGCACCGGCGTAGAAGTCGGTGGCGAAGTAGGCGGAGCCACCCAGCGCGAAGACTGGTCGCGAGTAGTTGGCGACGTGGGCCAGGGCTTCACCCTCGTCAGGCGGCGGCAGCCGCCCCTCGGAGGCGCCGGGCGCATAGCACGCGTTCGAGTAGATCATCACGAAGCCCGGGGCAGGGCGAAGGTTCGCCTCCAACCACGCTTCGCCGTAGTAGCGCATGCGCCCGTCATTGAGCGTGTCCGCGTGCGTCCGCCCGTCGGCGCTCGGGCCCTGAAGCGCCCAACCGTTGACGCGCTCCGGGACCAGCTGGTCACTGTAGGGATTCGGGAAGCCGGTCCCGTGACCGAAGTAGATGATGACGTCGGCTCCCGCCACCGCGTCCATGACCCGCTCGGGAGTGGCGTTGGGGGAATAGGCGCGGGCGACAGTGGCGCCGTGCCCGATGGCCGTGGCAGCCGCCAGCTCGGCAAGGTCAAGGTACTGCGGCGTCAGCTCGTCCCCGACCGGACCCACGATGATGGCGACCTTTACCGCGTCGGGCGCGGCGGCCACCGGCGCAGGCTTGCCGATCGCGAACGCGGCAAGCGCGAGCACCACGACGAGCCAAGTACGAAGCATTCTGCACTTGCCGACCAACGAATCGACCTCCACCCGAGCCCGCGCATGGCGGTCCAAGCAGTGTAAACCGGCTGCGGCGAAGTGCAATCGGTGGAGCTCAGGCCTCCAGCTCGTAGACGAGCTCCAGCCCGTCGTCGGGATCCCACTGCTCCCCGGTATGCACGAAGCCGAGCTTGCGGATGAGGTTGAGGGAGCGCTCGTTGTCTGGCGCGACGCTGGCGCGAAAGTGCCGAATGCCGTGCTCGCGCGTCGCCCATGCGAACGTGGCCCGCACCGCCTCGATCGCGTAGCCTCGGCCCCTCGACTCTGGGAGCAGGGTGTAGCCGATCTCGACGACGCCGCGCTCATCCGGTCCGCCATGGAAGTTCAGGTGGCCGATGGCTTCGCGCGGCTGTGGCCCCTCGCTGCGGATGATGGCGCGCAGCAGCCACGGGGCATCGCTCCGTCGCTCGCGCAGCTGTCGCGCCCGCATCCCCGCCAGCCAGCGAGCCTCGGCCAGCCAGGCAGTGGAGACCCGGGCGTTCAGCGCCCGCGCCAGGCGGCCGACATCTCCGGCCGCCACCTGCTCGAGCTGGGCCAGCGTCAGCAGCGGGAGCTCAAGGCGTTCGGACCGGATCGGCTCTTCTGAGTCGATCACCGGTGGTTGTAGAACTCCAGGCGCCAGCGCCACTCGCTTCCATCCTCGGCGTTCCACCACTCCACCAGGGTGCCGACCTCGCCGCCGGGCAGGATCACGAGTGAACCGAGATCGCCAGCGACGGGCCAGCGGTCCTCGCGACGGAGCCCCTTGCCGTCGATCGCCAGCCTGGTCATCGGCAGGTAGTCGCCATCACGCGTGACCTGCGCGTGCGCGCGCAGCGTGCCGTCGAATCGGCGAACGCTGACGTCGAGCTTCTTCGGGGCACTGTGCACCCACATCACATCGGCCGGCTCCAGGCGCCCACGCGCGAAAGGCAAGCCGGTGGCAGCCGCGCCGGGGTACCACAGGTCCCAGGTCTCCATGGGTGCTGAGCTGATCACCTGTCTCCTCCTGCTGGCGGGCGAGCCGACACGGCAACTCTATCAGCGACGCATGACCGCGACGGATGACGTACGGCCAATGCGGGCGTTCGGCCGTTCCGTGGCGTCTGCGGCTCCTCGTAGCCTACGAGCATGGACCTCGGAACGCCCTACGACCGATTCCGCGACCTCCTCGACCGCGTGGCCGCCATGGGCGACCATCCCGACGACGACGCGGACCTGCGCCTGCGAAAGCACGCCCTGGCGATCACCGCCACGGCCCTGGTGCCGGCCGCACTGTTGTGGGTCCTGATCGGCGTCCTCATTGATCGGCCCCTCCTGGCCAGCGCGTCGGTCTACTTCGCCGCGGCGCTGGTGGTCAGCCTGGCGGCCATGGCCAGGCTCAAGCTCTTCGAGCCGATCGTGCGCGGGATGCTGCTCATCGGCCTCTCGTACGTCTTCGTTGGCCACGTGGCGCTCGGCGGGCTGGCGGCGGGCGGCGCCTCGCTGGCCTGGGGCATCGTCGCCCCGGTGTCAGCCGTGCTCTACTTCGACGGCCGGCGCGCCATGACCTGGTTCGCGGGGTATGCCGGCATGGTGATCGCCGCCATCATCCTGGATGGGCTGGTCATCTCGACGCTGCCCGCCAGCTGGGAGGTCGCGCCGATCTGGCTCTTTGCCTACAACCTGCTGGGGCCCGCCCTCATCGTGCTCATGCTCATCCGCTACGTCGACGGGCAGCGCCTCGTGGCGCAGACGCAGGCGAGGTCGCTGCTCCTGGGAATGCTCCCGGCGCCCATCGCCGATCGCCTGTCGCGCGGTGAGCGGATGATTGCCGATACCCATGCGTCCGCCAGCGTCGTCTTCGCCGACGTGGTGGACTTCACCGGCCTCGCGGCGGCAACGCCGCCGCGTGACCTGCTGCTCATCCTCAACCAGCTCTTCTCGACCTTCGATCGCCTGGCTGCGAAGCACGGGCTGGAGAAGATCAAGACGATTGGCGACGCCTACGTGGCGGTGGCCGGCGCCCCGGTCGCGCGCGACGGCCACGCCATGGCGGCCGTCGAGATGGGCGTCGAGATGCATCGGGCGGTTGCGCGGCTGGCCGGGCTCCGCAAGCGCGGTCTCCGCCTGCGGGTCGGGATCGCCTCGGGCCAGATCACGGCCGGTGTCATCGGCGAGAAGCGCTGGGCCTACGACGTGTGGGGCGACACGGTCAACATGGCTGCCAGGATGGAGTCCTACGGGGTGCCGGGCCTGGTCCAGATCGCGCCGTCCACCCGGGAGCAGCTCGACGACACCTTCCCGCTCAAGCTTCGCACCGTGGACGTCAAGGGCAAAGGCCTGCTGGCCACCTACCTGGTCGATCCGGCGGATGCACCCGCCTTCTACCACGGGCAGCCGGAGACGGCGACTACCGATGCTGGCGAGGCGGCGGCTGCTCCGCTGGAAACGCCGGCTGGCGAGGTCTTCGCCGCTGCCTGACCGCCGCGCGCGGGAGATGGATCGGCACAACCTGTACACGGCAGGGTATCCTTGTCTCCCGGACCGATATCCGGGAAGGGTTGGTCGCGGTCTCTTCTCGAGCCGGCCGTGCGCCAAGAGTGTTCTCGAGAAGAGGCAAAGCGAGTAACAATGGCTACAGGAACTGTGAAGCGCGTGATCAGCGATCGCGGCTTCGGCTTCATTGCCGGCGAGGACGGCAAGGAGTACTTCTTCCACAAGGACGGACTTGCGCCGTCCGTCGACTTCGACCGCCTCGTCGGCGGCGAGTCGGTGACCTTCGAGCCGGAGCGCGGCCCGAAGGGCGAGCGCGCCGTCCAGGTGTCGATGAGCGAGTAGCTCTTCGATCGCAAACTCGACGAAGCCCGGCCAGTCGGCCGGGCTTCGTCATACCTCGGCCCGCTCCGGTGCCGAGATCAGGAGGCGGCTTCCTCGATCATCTGCGGCACCTCGCCTTCGAGAGCGGCCGCGACGGCGTCGTCGACCGAGAGGTAGTGCCCCACGGGAAGCAGCCGCACGCCGTCGGCGGTGTAGCGACCGACGAGGTACTGGCCGCGTGACTGCCACCAGTACAGCTGGACGTCGTCGCCCGACGGGCTGCGGAAGTTGGCCCATTCCCGCCGGCTGCTGGGCCGGATATCCGTCGCGCCGGCGCCGCGCAGGGCCGCCACGAGCGCCTCCGTTCGCCTGCGCTCCGCGGCGTGGGACTCGTCGAAGGGCGCTGACTTGGCTACCGATTCGCCAACCGTCTGCAGCAGCTCATCCAAGCCGAACGGCTTGCGCAGCACGGCGCTGAAGCCCGCGGTGGCGGCGCGCTGCGTGGTCCCTTCGCGAGCCTCCTCGCTGTCCCGCTCATGTGCGGTGAACATGACGGTCGGGATCGGCCGAGTCCGACTCCGGACGCGGGCGGCGGACTCCCACGACGCGCCGTACTCCGCGCGTTCGGCGCTGTCGAGCAGGATGCAGTCGGGCTCGTGGCGGTTGACGGCACGCTCCACCTCGTCCGGCTCCACGCCCTCCGGCAGGCAGACCTCGTAGCCTTCGTCGCCGAGCACGGCAGAAACGACCTCGACCAGGTCCTGGTCGTCATCGACGAGCAGGACCCGCGGCCTTCGTCCCCCGTGCTCAGCCAATGCCTGTCTCCTTCAACCGGCACATCGCGTCGTCAAACCTGGACCCGAAACCGTCGCGGATGGTCGCGCACGGCTTCGGCGCGTCGAATTTCTACTAGATCCGGACGAAACTGACAAGCGGATGTCGAGGCTGCGCGCCGCCTAGCGCGCCTGCCTGCCGGCCGGCGCACCGTAGCCCGCGGTCGCGATCTCGGCTGCGCGTCCGGCGTAGGCCGCCACCTCCGCGGGGGTTCGAGCACGGAAGCCGTCGACCATCCGGTTGTACATGCAGAAGGCGGCGGAGATGAGCACCGCCAGCTGGACGTCGCCATCGGTCGCGCCGTGGGCCTTCGCGTCCGAAACCTGTCCCGCGGTGAGCCCGCGCGCGTCGCTGCCGACCGCGCGCGCAATGCCGACGAGCGCCTGCATCTTCGCGCCAAGGCCCTCGGCGGAGCCGACCTTGAGGCCATCAAGCGCCGGAACGAGCTCCACCGCGTCATCCCGCTCCAGCAGCGCGTGGGCGTGGGCTGCGTGCGAATCCATGCAGAAGAAGCAGTCGTTCGCCGCCGAGACGGCGGCCGCCAGCATCTCGCGCTCGGCGCGGCTGATGGTCGCGCCCGGGTAGTCGTTGACGAGCAGCTCGTCGGCCAGGCCGCGGAGGTGCCGGCCAAGGCCAGGAGTCAGCCGCATGGCGGCAGTGATGCCCGGTGCATCGGGCAGGCCGCCGACGATCGGCTCCTCCCGCGCCCGGATCGCCCGCTCCTCGTCTCGCGTCATCTCGTTTCTCCTTGCCCTACTGCTCGTCCGATGCGGGAAGCACCGCCACGTTGAGCCATCGATCCCCGGTCGCCCGGCGCATGGCGAAGGTGAGGTGGAACGGCGACGGGTCGCGCGCCACCAGCGTACCGCCGTCGTAGGTCTCCCGCACCAGCGTTCCCTGGCCGGTGAAGCCCAGGCTCAGGCCGGTCTGCATGCCGAACGGGACCAGGAGCGACACGTCCAGCGAATCGAACTGGAAGCGCGCGATGACGGTCGTCCCGGTGTCCGCCGCCTCGCGGACGCGAGCCTGCATCTCCTCCAGCCGGTCGCCATGGTCGACCGCCGACAGGATCGAGGTATCGTGCCTGAGCAGCGCCTGGCTCTCGAGCTCGAGGTTCTCGGCCAGCGTCAGCACGATCCCCTGCATCTCCGGACCGGCGATGTCATGGTCCCAGTCCGCGACCTCCTGCTGGACCGATATGGCCGGCAGCGTGGCGGGATCGACCTGGTGCGGTACGCGGTTCAGGACCTCCGCCGCGTCCGGCAGCACCAGCCCCCGGGCGGGACTGCCGGCCATGACGAGACCGACGCCCAGCACCAACACCGCCCCCATGGCCACGCCGGTACGGGCGGTCCCGCGCAGCCATCGACCCGCCCAGGGCCGGACGTGGTCCTCCGCCGATTTCGCTTCCGGGAAAAGCCGATCCAGGAACGGCCGCGCCGCGCAGACCAGCACCAGCCCGGCGAGCAGGCCAACCTTGGCGCCGAACTCGTTGGTCTGCGGGGCGATGAGGAGCGTCGAGGTCCCCGCCACCAGGAGCGCGAAGGCCAACCGGCCAACCCGGCTGGCGGGAATGGTCCTCGGGTCCGTGATCATGAAGAAGAGGAAGATGAGCACCTCCGGCGAGGCGACGACCACGCGCCAGAAGTCGACGCCGCAGACCGGCGTGAATGCCCAGCGTGCCGTCATGCAGTGCCCGGATGCGGCCAGGACCCCAAGGCCGATGGCGAGGCCGGCCCAGAAGGTCACCGCCATGGCCAGCAGGTGCAGGCGCCGCGTCACCAGGAGGCCGCCCACCAGGATCACGGCGTAGGCGGCGATCATCCACGCGTTGAGTGGAGCCCACCAGAAGTCGAGCGGCTCGATGCGCGTGCTGCCGAGCAGCAGGAAGGCGACCACCAGGCCCACGTTCGATGGGTTGAAGACGTGCACGCCGCGGAAACGGATGACGTACTTCGTCAGCAGCGAGAGCCCGGCGACGGCCGCGAAGACGTACCAGGCATGGAACGTCCAGTGGTCTCCCGGCTCTGTCCCGACCACTCGCAGGATGAGCGCGACGCCGCTCCCGGTGAGCATGGCGGAGGCCGGCCACACGAACGAACGCGTCTGGCGAAAGGTGATGGCCAGCTCGAGGACCGCGCACGTCAGGATCGCCGCCAGGATCTGCGGCACGCTGACGGCAAAGGCCAGCCCCAGCTGCCCCAGCACGTGAATGGTGATGATCACGGATGCGACATGCAGCCGTGGATCGCGGATGCTCGGGAGCACCAGCGGGTAGCTCGTCCCGCCAAGGGTGAGTGCCCGGGTCGTCACCTGGAGTCCTCGGATCTTGCGGCCCGCCAGCTCGGCCCCGCGGCCGCGACGGGGCTATGGCCGCAGTGTAGACGCAGCGTGAAGTGAGGGCCGTGTACGATCCCTCGCCCGTTGCCTCACGCCGCCGCCGCGCACGGCGGAGAGGCGATGGCTCCGCCGGTCGCAGCCGACGGAGCCATCGGTGGTGCAGTCAGGCGCCGGCCTACTGCGGAGTGATGCCGAACCCGGCCAGGAAGTCCAGGTCGTCCGGCTGGTCGAGCCGATACGCCCCACCCACGCCGGTGCAGTTCGGGCTATAGCCGAACGAGGTCACGGCGACCAGCAGGGTCGTCTCGGTGGTATCGAAGGTCGGCCCGCCCGAGTCGCCGAAGCAGGTGCCGCCGGTGTGCGGGTTGTTCGAGAGCTGGATGTAGGTGAGCTGCGGGTTGCTGACCAGGTTGTTCAGCTTGGGCTCCGCCTTCATCCGGGTGTCACCGCCGAAATCGGCGAAGGGCAGGACCTTCTCCAGGCCGTAGCCGACCACCTCGAAGCGATGCTCGTTGCGCCGGCCCGCGTACTTCTGCAGGTAGTCTTCTTCGGCGACCGTGGCGTACGGGCCGGCGAAGGCGTCCTCGGCGGCGAAGACGATCACCCCGGCATCGTGGAAGTAGAAAGCGCGATCGTCGTACTCCGGATGCGGATACGAGGTGGCCCGCGTCCAGTCCGCGTCGCCGTTCAGGAAGTCACGGCGCGCCTCGTAGCGGGCGGCCTGCGTCGCGAAGTTGAGGTCGCCGTTCTCGTCGAACGTCGCCGGCCAGCCATCCCACTGGGACGCATCTGCGGTCGTGGTGAACCACACGTCGTTACCGCCCGATCCGTTGCCGTTGGCAGCGGTGAATCGGTCGTCCTCGCTGGTGGTCGACGCACCATTCTGGCCGATGGCGAAGGTGCAGTGGCCGGCCGTGACGGCGACCGTGCCGCTGACCAGGGTCCCCGAGCAGCTGTACCAACCACCCGGCTCTTCATAGAGGCTGGTGGGCGCGTCCGGGACGTAGAAGACGAGCTGCCCCACCATCGGGTGTTCGCCAGCGTCGTCGGCGCCGCCCTTGGTGATTGCCGCCACGGGCCCGGCGGCCAGGGCGAGCGTGAGGATTGCGGCGAATACCGCAAGGCTCTTGCGCATTGAATCCTCCTCTAGGATGCGTGGCGACCGAGAGAAGTCGCCGGGGAGGCATCTTAGGCCGATGCCGCCGAGAAGTGGTTGACGGCGGGCAACGGGAAGTGCGTTGGTCGGGGCGAGAGGACTTGAACCTCCGACCTCAGCGTCCCGAACGCTGCGCGCTAGCCACCTGCGCCACGCCCCGACCGAGTGAGCCATCCGTCGCGGATGGGCCCCGAGTGTATCAGCCGGGGGTGTGAGGGTCCACCGGACGCACGCCCCATCGGCTCAACGGCCATCTGGCGTCCTACACTGGCCGCCGAATGCCCCGATTCCGTCTCACCGAGCACGAGACGCTGCTCGTCTTCCTGACGCTCCTCATCAAGGCGCTGCTGCTGCTCGGCGGACTCGTCGTCTACATCTGGTTCGAGAGCCGCCCGGGCGGACCGCTCGCCGTCTGGAACCGATGGGACGCGCCGCACTACCTCGACATCGTGGTCTTCGGCTACCGCTCCATCGACGACGGGAGCCTGGTCGGGCCGCACGGCTATCGGTCCGTCTACCCCGGCGACCTGCCGCTCTACATCGTCTTCTACCCGCTCTACCCGTGGCTGACCACCGCGGTCAACGCCCTCCTGGACGATCCACTGGTGAGCGCCTTCGTCGTCTCGGGCGTAGCCTCGCTCTTCGTCGCGCCGCTCATGTACCGGCTCGTCCGCGAGGACGAGGGCCCGGCCGTCGCGCTTCGCGCGGCCTGGTTCGTCCTCATCTTTCCGACCGCGTACTTCCTGCACATCGGCTTCACCGAGTCGCTCTTCCTGGCGCTGGTGCTCGGCTCGTTCCTCGCGGCGCGGACCCGCCACTGGCTCGTGGCTGGGCTGCTCGGCGGCCTGGCGGCACTGACGCGCATCAACGGCCTGGTGCTGCTGCTGGCGCTGCCGGTGGAGGCGCTGACGCAGTGGTACGACGATCCGCGCGTCGAGCGCCGCCTTCGGCCGGAGTGGCTGGCCATCGGACTGGTCGCGGTCGGGTTCGCGGGCTACCTGCTCCTGAACCAGGCCGTCTACGGCGATCCGCTCACGTTCCTCCAGGTGCAGCGCGAGCACTGGCACAAGCAGCTGGCGCCGCCGTGGGAGGGCATCTCCTCCGCGTTCGGCTGGTTCCGCGGCGATGACCTGGGCAACGCGCTGCTCTACGGTGCGGCGGAGCTGGGTGCTGCGGCGCTCGGCCTGGCGGTCACCATCTTCTCAGCATTCCGCTTCCGGCCATCGTGGTTCGCCTGGATGGCCGGCAACTGGCTGCTGTTCACCTCCACCGCCTTCCTGCTGTCGGTTCCCCGCTACACCTTGACCCTGTTCCCGATCATGGTCGCCATGGCGCTCCTCGCGCGAGACCGATGGGTCCTGGCCGGCCTCTCCCTCCTCTCGCTGGCCGGCTTCGTCTACTTCGCCGGCCGCTTCGCGCTCGGCGGCTGGGCCTTCTGAGGCCACGCACCGATGCGCCGGCTGTTCGTCTTCCTACTGCTGCCGGCGCTGATCGCCGGCTGCGGCGGTGCATCGGCCGGGAGTCCGCTGGCGATAGCCGGCGGCGGGGACGCGCTGACGTGGGGCGACGGCCCGTACGGCGTGGTCCTCGTCGGAGACCGCGACCGCGAGCCGGCTTCGTGGGAGGAAGTCGCCCGCACCTTCGCCGGTGACGGCATGACCGTCCTCGCCGTTGGGCAGGCAGATACCAGTCGGATCGAGGCGGCGCTTCGCTACCTGCTCGAAGAGCGCGGCCTGGAGCGGGCGGCGCTGCTGGGCGCCGGGGCCGGGGCGAACGCCGCGATCGAGGTCAGCGCGGACCGGCCGGGGCTGGTGGACCAGCTGATCGTGCTCTCCGCCACCGCCGACGTGAGCCGGTTGGGCGACCTGCCGAAGCTCTTCGTGGCGTCGAGCGGCGAGGCGGCGTCAGCCGATGCCACGCGCATGGCGAACCAGGCGGCGGGGGCGTGGAACGAGCTCTACCTGGCGGAGGGCGATGCCACGGGCCAGGCGATCCTGGAGGGCGATGGCCGCGCCGGAACGATGGAGGCCATCCTGCGCCGGCTGGACGAACGGCGCTGAGCATGGAAATGTCCCGAAGGAACCGCGGCGACCGTTGATGTGATCTCCAGTCGGCCAACTGCCCCTTCGGGACGAGAAGATGATGTCATCCAGTGGTGCGTCGGCGCAATACCCGTTGTCCACCACTTTTCCGCCTCGTCGGCGAGTTATCCACACGCTATCCCCTGTGCGGTTCGGCGATCGCCCGTGCAAGGAGCGCCGGCAGCTCGTCGACGGCCTGCAGCGACCGGATCGGATGCGAGGCGGCCACGTGACCGTCGGGCCGGATGACCCAGGCGCGCGGCCCGTCGGGCAGGTACGGTTCGACTTCGTCCCGGTCGTAGCCGGCCAGCACGGCCACGCCCCGCAGCGGTCGGTCCGCCCCCATCAGTGCCACCCGAACGGGCACGGGCCAGGCCAGTCGCGTGGCTCGGATCGCCGCGCGCGCCGCCGCCTCGCCGTCATCGGGCAATCCCAGCAGCACCACAAACTGCTCGCCGAGCAGCTCGCGCAGCCGGCGCACCCTGGGCCGGGCAGTGCCCAGCCGCTCACACGCGAAATCGGGCGCGACGGCGCCACCATCGAGGACGACCGCTGACGAGGCGTAGGTGGCCGGCTCGGACAGCTTTCCGGAGTTGACGCGACGACGAAGCATGGGCAGCCGGACGGAACCGAGCAGGATCGCGTTGCGGACCGCGCGCCGCAGGCGGCCGTGCGGGACCATGAAGCGCATGGTGGCGTCGGTGACGGCCAGGTTCTCGGCGGCTGCCGCCCGTCGCTCGTGGTGGTAGCTGTCCAGGAGCCGGCCAGGAGCATCGTTGCGCAGCACCGCAGCCAGCTTCCAGGCCAGGTTCTCCGCATCCTCCGCCCCGGAGTTGAGGCCGCGCGCGCCGAAGGGACTCATCAGGTGCGCCGCGTCCCCCGCCAGGAAGACCCGCCCGGCGCGAAATCTGTCCGCGAGGCGCTGGTGGAAGCGGTAGGCGGTCAGCCAGGCGAGCTCGTAGTCGGCATCGGGCCCCGCCACGGCACGGATGCGCCGATCGAGGCCACCGTTGTGACGCTCGGCGTCGACATCGGTCTCGGGTGCGACCTGCCAGTCGATGCGCCAGACGTCATCGGGCTGGGGATGGACCAGCACCTGCCGCCCCGGGTTCCAGGGCGGGTCGAAGAAGAGGCGCCGCTCGTTCGGGAAGGGCAGCCGGGCGCGGATGTCGCAGATCAGGAACAGGTCTTCATGGGAGTGCCCGGGGAAGTCGATGCCGAGCAGGCGACGGACCGATGAATGGGCGCCATCGGTCCCGACCAGGTAGTCCGCTCGAACCTCCTGCGTCTTGCCCCCGTTCTCGAAGCGTGCCGTGACGCCTTCGGCGTCCTGCACGACCTCCGTTAGGCGCTGCCCCCAGCGCAGCTCCAGGCCCGGGAGCGCCTCCAGCCTACGGAGGAGCATCTGCTCGACCTCCGTCTGGTTGATGTTCACGAACGGAGGGAAGTGGTCCTTCGGGCTGCCGGGCAGCTGGATGCTGAAGAGCTCGCGATCGCGGAAGTAGGTGCGCGCCGTCTGCCACTGGATGCCTCGCTTCGCCACCCGCGCACCGATGCCCAGGCGCGCCCAGATCTCGAGCGTCTCGCGCTGCATGCAGATCGCCTTCGAGCCCTCGCCGGAGAGGCGGTCGTTCTGCTCGAGGAGGATGGTGGCGATGCCGTGCTGCGCCAGGCGCCCGGCCAGGGTCATCCCTACCGGGCCGGCACCGACGATGGCGACCTGGGCCTCCATCGGCCTAGGCGGTCAGCTCGTCCCAGACTTGGCGGTCGCGTTCGACCGTCCAGATCCGCGGATGGTCGATGCCTTCCAGCTCATCCCAGCAGCGCTGCACGTTGAACGGCATGGTGTGCTCGAAGATCGGGAAGCTGCCGTAGCGTGGGGCCAGCGCGTCATGGGTGGCGCGGTAGGCGTCGCGCGGAGTACCGCCTTCCTCCTTGACCTCTCGCGTCCCGTCGAGGACCGCCGAGAGGAAGTGGCGGGTGTCATCAATGGCTCGTTGCACGTTGGCCGCTTCCCGAACGACGGGCCCGCGGCCGCCGACCATCTGCTCCGCGCCGAGCTTCGCGACCGCGTCCAGGGTCGCGCCCCGCCAATCGCCGATGTGCCCGTCCCCCATGTACGGCGCGGCCTGCGCCTCCACCAGGTCCCCGGCGAAGCAGATGCGCTCCTGCGGCAGCCAGACCACCAGGTCGCCCGAGGTATGGCCGCGGCCCAGGAAGTGCAGCTCAACTTCCCGGTTGCCCAGGTCCAGGGTCATGGACTCCTGGAATGTGTGCGTCGGTCGGGTCAGGCCTGGGATGGAGTCGGCGCCCTGGAAGAGCCTTGGCATGCGGCCGTGCTCGCTGGCCCAGTCCTCCGCGCCGCGCTCCTCGACCAGATCGGCGGTCGCTTGCGTGCTGATGATGCGGCGGGCGTCGAAGGCGGCTGCGCCCAACACCCGCACGGCGTGGTAATGGGTCAGCACCAGGTCGCCGAAGGGATTGTGCGTCAGGGTGCGGACCACGTCGATCCAGCGCTGCGCCATGACCGGCGTCGCGCGCGCCTCGATCGCCAGGACCGAGTCCTCGCCGATCACGCAGCCGACGTTGGGGTCCCCCTGGGCGGTGTAGGCGTATACCCCCTCCGCCAGCTGCTCGAGCGTGGCAGTCTTCTCCTCCAGGTCGGCCGATGACGCGAACGGTTTGGCGCTCATGTCCCGATGATAGGCCGATAAGTCCTCGATAACGACTCGCCTGCCATCCTTCGCCGATGGGCCGGCGTTTTCCCGATGCCAACCTCACGATCCGCGTGGACCCGGACGTGGTCATGTGGGCGCGCGTCCGCGCGCTTCAGCGCCGTACCAGCATCAGCCAGGTCATTCGACGATCCCTCGAGGCATACGCCGGCATTCCGGAAGGTTGGAAGCAGGGCTTACCGCCGCCCTGGGAGCCGGTCGCCGAGCCGGATGAGATCCTGGCGCCCGAGGACCTATAGCCCCTCCGCCGCTGTCAGGGTCCGGTCGTACGGCACGTGCGGCACGTGCGGCACTGGCCCCACGAACGAGGGCTGACGCCGCGCGTCGGCCGCTCTGGAGGTCGACCCTCCGCCGCTGTCAGGGTCCGGTCGTACGGCACGTGCGGCACGTGCGGCACTGGCCCCACGAACGAGGGCTGACGCCGCGCGTCGGCCGCTCTGGAGGTCGACCCTCCGCCGCTGTCAGGGTCCGGTCGTACGGCACGTGCGGCACGTGCGGCATTGGCCCCACGAACGAGGGCTGACGCCGCCCGGGTCGGCTTCCGGCGAGCCTAGCCGAGGCCCGGTAGCTCGACCACGCGGGCGTCCAGGATGCCGTCGATGGCACGCAGCGTGGCGAGCACCTCCTCGGGGATCGCCTGGTCCACGGAGACGAACATCATCGCCTCGCCGTGCTCGGAGAGCCGCGACAGCTCCAGCGAGGAGATGTTGACCCCGGCAGCCGCCAAAGCCGTTCCCACCGCGCCGACCACGCCCGGACGGTCCACGTGACGGGTGACGAGCATCAGGCCGGCCAGCTCGGCGTCGATCGCGAAACCGTCAACGCCAGCCAGGTGCGGGCGGCCGTGGGCGGTGGAGCCGGCCAGGCGCAGCGTGGAGGGCGAACCGAAGTCGACGGTGAGGAGGGAGGCCCAGGGCTCGGAGGCATCGGTCCGGGATTCGGTGACGGCCAGCCCGCGCTCGCGGGCGACCAGGTCGGCGTTGACGGCGTTGACGCGCTGGTCGGTGACCGCCTCCAGGATGCCGGCCAGGACGGCGGTGCGGATGGGCGACGGATCCCAGGCGCCGATCTCGCCGGCGTAGGTCAGCGCCGAGGCAGTCGAAGGCGGTCGGCGGACAGCTGGCGGCCCAGGATCGCCAGGCGCCGGCCCAGCTCCACGTAGGGGCGCAGACGGGGCGCGACGTCGGCGGCGATGGCCGGGGCGTTGACCGCGTAGCGAGGGGTGACGCCGGAGAGCGCCTCCACCAGCTGCTCGGCCATCTCGACCGCCACGCGGTCCTGGGCCTCCGCGGTGGAGGCGCCCAGGTGCGGCGTCAGGACCAGGTTGGGGGCCGCACGGAGCGGGTTGTCGGCAGCCATCGGCTCGGCGGAGAAGACGTCCACGGCGGCGCCGGCGAGGTGGCCGGAGGCGAGGGCATCGGCCAGGGCAGCTTCGTCCACGATGCCGCCGCGCGCCACGTTGAGCAGGCGGGATCCGGGCTTCATGGCCTCGATCTGCGCTCGGCCGATGAGCCCGCGCGTCTCCCGGTTCAGCGGCGTGTGGACCGTGATCACGTCGGCGCGCTGGAGGAGCTCGAGCAGGCCGACCTGCTTCGCGCCGTGCTCGGCAATCTGCTCCGCGGTCAGGTAGGGGTCGGTGGCCAGCACGCGCATCTCGAAGCCGGCGGCGCGGCGCGCCACCGCCTTGCCGATCTTGCCCAGCCCGATGATTCCCAGCACCCTCCCCCGCAGCTCGGCACCGATGAAGCGTGAGCGGTCCCATTCGCCGGCTCGCAGGGAGGCATCGGCGGTCGGGATGGACCGATGCAGGGCCAGCATCAGGGCCATGGTGTGCTCGGCTGCGGCGATGGTGTTGCCGGTGGGCGCGTTGACCACCATCACGCCGGCCCGGGTCGCGGCATCCAGGTCGATCCGATCCGTCCCCACGGACGCCACGCCCACCGCGGAGAGCCGCGGGGCGGCGGCGGTCAGCAGCTCGGCGTCGACCCGCGTCTGGGATCGGACGACGAGGGCGTCCCAGCCCCCGTCCTCGGCGAGTGCCTCAAGGAGCTCCGCCCTCGCCATCCCGAGGCGCACGCGCGTCTCGTGGGAGGCGGAGAGGACGTCGAGCCCGGGCTGGGCCACGGGCTCGACGACCAGGATTCGAGCCATGAATGGCCCGAGTGTAGACGGCCCAGGCGCCCTCACTGGGGCCTGCTACGGGGCGTTCGCCAGACATAGGGGCCGCATCGAGTGCCGTTATGGCACCGCCGTTGTCTCGAGCCGTGTGAACAGCGACATGATGAAGATGTCGCAGTCGAGTCGACCCATCACCCCGAAGGCAGTGACGGTGTAGACGAGTGTATGGGCCCCCGCTGTACCGCAGCAGGTGCTGATCGAGGCCTGGCGCCTGGATCGCCGACGATGTCCGCCGTGGCGACGAACACCAAGACCATGGCAGGGGTCACGACGGAGCCATCGAGGGTCATCGTGATGTCCCAGCGACGTGATCGCGCTCCGTTGAGCTCACGACTTAAACGTAAGACGGTCAGGCATCCGCCCGCAATTGGCGCTGTGACTGAACTAGGGATGCCGACGCTCGGTGACGTCCCCGTATTCACTATCTGGTAGTCGCCCGCCACACGAATGAGCTCGTTGGCCTGCAGGCCGTCCACCTTGTCGGCGTTGACGACCGGGGTCTTGCCGGCCTGCAGCGCGCCGAGGCGGTTCAGGAAGGCCGCCATCTGCTCGCGGGTGACGTTGTCCTTCGGGCAGAAGTTGCCACCACCGCAACCGCCGGTGACTCCCGAATTCGCAAGAGCGCTGATGTCGTTGTAGAAGGGATTGCTTGGTGGGACATCGGTGAATGAGGCCCCGGCGATGACGACGCCGAGCGGGATACCGATCGCGAACGTCGCGCTGGCCACGATGATCGTCATGCGACGTGAGAGCTTGCGCATTTGATCCTCCATCCCCCAATAGTCTTCGACGAACTGCATGCACTGCGGGAACTGGTCCATCCCGCGCGTTCGCGGTGCGCCGCATTCGACGGTGGCAGCGCAGGCAACTCAACGTGCCGCTCCCCGCGTTCCTCCGTCCGGGGCAGGGACCGCCGCAGTCGCGGACGTGGTGAGTGCCCATGTCCCGGCCGCCTCCGCGACCTGGTCGGCGTCCCCGGTCGAATCGGTGATGTGGACCACCGTGCCGAAGCGGGATCCGCCGGTGTAGCCGCTTGTCGGGTCATAGAACTGGACCAGCTCCGGATGACCGGCCTGCTGCCTGTTCCAGCCGACGTAGATGCACAGGTAGCCAGATTTGGCGGTCGGCGCCGCCGCGCTGCCCGGGCACGCGCTCGTGGGCGCTGCTCCGAACTGCACGACCTGGACGTTCGGAACCTTCGAGGCCGGGACCGCGAAAGAGATGCTCGTCACGCCGGGGAAGTTCGCGGAGGCGGCGACCGCCCATGAACCGAACTGGACGCTGCCCACGGGAGCATTGGCACCGAACGGCATGAACGCTGCGGCGCCCTTGCCCTGCAGCTTCGCCGCGTTGACGACCGGCGCCTTGCCCGGCGCGAGTGCTCCGAGGCGGTTCATGAAGGCGGCCATCTGCTCGCGCGTCACGTTCTCGTCAGGGCAGTAGTTTCCACCCCCGCAGCCCCCCGTCACGCCGGCGTCCGCAATCGCCGAGATGTCGCCATGGAACGTGTTGCTGTCCGGCACGTCACCGAACTGGTGGCTCGCCAGTGCCACCCCCACCGGTAGCAGGATGGCAACCGTGATGACGATGGCGAGGACGGCGGTGCGACGCTGCATGCCTATCTGCATTGATCTCCTCTCTTTGGATCCTTGTGCCCGATTCCGCGCCGCGCGTGGTTCTCACTGAAGGGCCCGGCGGAGGAAGGCCGCCATCTGCTCCCGTGTCACCAGGACGGCTGGACAAAAAGTGGTCGCGGTGCAGCCGCCGGTGATGCCCGCGGCGGCCAGGCGATTGATCTCACCTTCGAAGATGGACGTCTCGTCATCGGTGAAGTAGTCGTTCGAGGTAGTGGCCAACGACAAGGCTCGCGAGAGGAATGCCGCCATCTGGCCGCGGGTGATCGTCGCGTCGGGGCAGAACGAGGTGGCAGTGCAGCCCCGCGTGATGCCGGAGGCAGCCAGCCGGTTGATATCGGCCTCGAAGAGGGAGGCCCCGTCATCGGCGAAGTAGTCGCCGGCGGTCGCCGGCAGCGCCAGCGCCCGCGAGAGGAAGGCAGCCATCTGCTCGCGGGTCACGGTGCCTTTGGGGCAGAAGCTCTCCTGGTTCGCCTTGCAGCCGCGCGTGACGCCTGAGTTCGCCAGCCATGCGATGTCCCCGCCGAAGGGTGACCCTGCCAGGTCCAGGAAACCGGCGACCGGGTCGACTCGCACCAGGAAGCTGCTGTTCGCCGTGTTCCAGTGGGTCGCCAGGTAGCTGCCCGGCGGCGGGTTCGTGCTGAAGTAGTCGTTGTTCTGGCAGTCGAAGACGCGCTCCTGGTCGGCCGGGCAGCGGTAGACGAGCGCCTTGGGCGAGCCGTCCGCGTAGCACATGGTGTCCCACTCGTCGATGCAGTGGCCGAAGAAGAAGGCCGCGGTGCTGGAGCTGTTCGGCGCCGATGGCTGCACAGAGCCGAGCGTGTGGCTGATCTCGTGCGCCTCGACCGACAGCTGCGGTGCGGACAGGCCCCAGCACTGGCGATCGATGCGCGCAAACAGGCCAAAGCCCGCTTCGGGGTTGCCGTTGAGGATGTTCTCCTGCCCCGGCCGGTCGTCCACCGTGTTCATGGCGACGCCGCAGATCGCCAGCGATGGGGTATCGACCCAGACGACGTAGCGCCGGTCACTGCGCGTGAATCCCTGCGTGTACAGCTCGTCGGCCATGCTCTCGATATTCCCGATGGCCGCCGACGTGATCGCCGCCTCGTGAACCACCGGCTGGCAGCTCGCGTCGTGCAGCCAGCGCAGGTGGCGCGACCCGCCGGTCTTGGCCGCGCTGGCGTCGAACACCGCATCGGCAGCGCCGGCCCAGGCCCGGATCATGGGGGCGACCTCGGCATACGCGCTGACCGCCGTCTCCTCGTAGGCGTAGATCGCCTCGACGCGCCTGCCCGATACGCCGTCGCCGATGCAGGGGACGCTGCCCGCGGCCGCCGCGCCTCCGGAAACCTGTCCCCCTTCCATGGGCGACGCCGCTGCCTCGGCTCGCACGCGAAGCTCGGCGATCGTCGGCGCACGCACGATCTCGACGCCCGCCGGCACCGGGTCCGGCCCGTGGCTGCAGCCGATCAGACCGCCAGGCAGCCGGATCTGCTGCGCGAATCCGGCGCACGGGCCATCGGCCAGCACGGTCGACTGCGATTGCGCCGGGCGTCCGCTCACGATGTCCGCCATCCCCATCAGGAGCAGCAGCACCAGCAGGGGGGCCAGCGGTTTCATCAGACCGCCTCAGCCAAAGGCCCGATGCAGGAAGGCAGCCATCTGGCCGCGCGTGACGCGCTGGCTCGGGCAGTACCTGTCGGCGGCACAGCCGCCGGTGATACCTGCGGCGGCGAGGCGGTTGATATCGCCTTCGAAGATGCTCGCGTCGTCATCGGTGAAGAAGTCCGCACTGGTGGGCGGCAGGTCGAGCGCGCGGACGACGAATGCCGCCATCTGGCCGCGCGTCACCTCCTGGCCCGGGCAGAAGGCGCCGGGGCTGCAGCCGCCCGTGATGCCGGCGGCGGCGAGGCGGTTGATGTTCCCCTCGAAGATGCTCGAGGCGTCATCGGTGAAGAAGTCGGTATTGGTTGCTGGGAGGCTCATGGCCCGGTCCAGGAAGGCGGCCATCTGCCCGCGCGAGACCGGATCATCGGTGCAGAACAGCATGACGCGGCAGCCGGCGGTGAGCCCCTGGTCGTAGAGCCAGCCGATGTCCCCCGCGAACGGAGTCCCCGAGATGTCGTCGATACAGGTCGAACCGCTGCCGAGCACCGTCGGGTTCCCGCTCGCGGGAATGGCGAGCCGAACCCAGGCGCAGTTGTTCTCGTCGTTCGTCTCCGCGAAGTCGTCCAGCGGGTCCACGATCGATCGCAGGTAGTAGGTCCCCGGCGTGATGCCGGTGATGTCGACCCACTGGTAGGCGAAGTGCCAGGGGTAGTTGTCGCCCCAGCCGATGGAGATCCCGGTGCGGTAGTCCAGGTTCTCCTCGCATGAGGTCTCCCGGTAGTACGAGGCCTGGCGGGCGCCGGGCAGGCCCAGGTTGATGGGCGTCGTGTCCAGGAAGCAGAAGCCGATCTTCTCCTCACGATAGGTGCCACCAGGGCCCCACAGGTCGTAGAACATCATGTCGCGGACGTGCCAGTGGTCGTGGCCGTCGCCGGCGAAGACGAGGGTGGTGTCGGTGGGCGCCTCGTGGCTTCCGCCGGCATCGTCGAAGATGACCTGGTTGACCGACCACGCCGCCGACGTGCTGGGGCGAAACGCGTGGACCTCGAAGTGGCCCACGCCCAGGTTCGACATGATGGCCGTGAAGCGCAGGAGCCGTCGTCCGCCCTCCACCGTGATGCGGACGCTGGTCAGCGGCTGCATGCGAAGGTCCGGCAGCTTCTCGGTGGCGGCGGCGGCGGGGCCGGCGGCAAGGCCCGCCCAGGCGCCCCCCACCAGGACCAGGGTCAGCAGCGTCGGCAGCAGACGACGGGTCATCAGGCGCTACCCGAAGGCCCGATGCAGGAAGGCCGCCATCTGCCCGCGCGTCACCAGGCCCGATGGGCAGAACTTGCCGGGCGCGCAGCCGCCGGTGATGCCGGCGGCGGCCAGCCGGTTGATGTTGCCCTCGTGAATGTTCCCTTCATCGTCGCTGAACGGATCGCTGGTAGTCGGTTGGCAGCGCCAGCGCGCGGGATAGGAACGAGGCCATCTGGTCGCGCCGGACCGGATCGTCGGGGCAGAAGGAGCTGGCGGAGCAGCCACCGGTGACACCGGCGGCCGCCAGCCTGTTGATGTCGCCCTCGAATGGGCTCGACTCGTCATCGGTGAAGTAGTCGGTGGCGGTGGCCGGCAGCTTGAGCGCACGCGATAGGAACGCCGCCATCTGCCCGCGGGAGACGGTTGCGTCCGGGCAGAACTTGTCGCCGCCACATCCTGCGGTGATCCCCGAGTCGGCCAGCCAGGTGATGTCGAAGAGGAAGCTGGAGCTGGCGACATCGAGGAACTGCGGCGCAACGATCCAGTAGAGGCGACCGTTCAGATCGGTCATGTAGATCTCGCCGTCCTCCCCGAGGCCGAACGAGCTGATGTTCACGCCGGTCTGGCCGTGGTAGATCGGCGTGCTCCCCCCCGAGGTCACGCTCCACAGCCGCCCCGAGCAGTAGTCCCCGTACACGTAGTTGCCGACGAAGTCGTCGAAGAGCGAGCCGCGGTACACGAAGCCGCCGGTGATGGAGCAGCCGAACGCGTGGGAGTACTCGAGGAGTGGCTGGGTGTAGGTACCGCTGCACCCGGTCGATTCATAGGCATGGAAGCCCTCGCGGCAGTCCCAGCCGTAATTCACCGCGGCCGTCGAAGCCGGCTGACGGTTGACCTCCTCGTAGGCGCTCTGCCCGACGTCGGCGATCCAGATCGTGCCGGCCATCGGGTCGAAGCTGAAGCGCCACGGGTTGCGCAGGCCGTAGGCCCAGACCGCGTTGCCGAACGGGTTTCCGCCGGGGATCGTATAGCTGCCGGCGAGGTCGGGGTCGATGCGGAGTATCTTGCCCAGCAGCGTCGTCGTCTTCTGTCCGTTTTCGTCGGGGTCGCCCGACCCGCCTCCGTCGCCGGTGCCGGCGTACAGGTAGCCATCGGTCCCGAAGGCGAGCATGCCGCCGTTGTGGTTCGAGTGCGTGCTGTGGTCAATGGTCAGCAGCACCTTCTCGGTCGAGGCGGACGCCGAGGCATGGCCCGCAGACGCGGTGTACTCGGCGATGACGATGTCGCCCGGGCTCGCCCCGTCACCATTGTTCCCGTCTGAGGTGTAGTAGACGAAGAGCTTGCCGTTGCTCGCGAATGCGGGGTCGAAGGCGAGGCCCAGCAGCCCGCGCTCGCCGCCGCTCGCCACCCTGGTATGGATGTCAAGGAAGTAGCCAGACTGCAGCGCGCCGTTCTTCACCACCCGGATGCGCCCCGCCTGCTCCACCACGAAGAGCCGCCCGCTGCCGTCTCCGGCGTTGGTCACGTAGAGCGGTGAAGCCAGACCGCCGGTCACCAGTCGGGGCTGCAGCTGGCCCGGAATCAGGCCCCCAACGACAGCCTCCCCGGCCGGAGCAGCGGGCGGCGCCTGGGGCGTCGCCAGCGCGGCGCCAGGCGCCGTGGAGAGCAGGAGAGCGAGGGCGGCCAGGACGGCGGAAAGCCTGGAAAGGACCCCCCGCATGATCGACGGGAGCGGCAGCGTCGCGACATGCATGCGCCCGATTATGGGCCGGCAAACCAAGTTCGTGTCACATCATTGCGTACCAGCCGGCCCTGATCCTTTGCTCCCCGCGAGGGGGCATGGCGGAGCCGCTGACGATGGCGCGTCGCGGCCCGCATACTCCCCCACCAATGGACGCTGATCGAACGCGCGGCACCTCCCTGGGCGCGGCCGTGGCTATGCTCACGGCCGTCCGCGTCCTCTCGGTTGGCGCGGGCTTCCTCACCAGCGTCATCGGCGCACGCCTGATCGGGACCGATGGGCTGGGCCTCGCCGGCGCCGCACTGACGCTCGCCACCATCGCCGCGCTGCTTGCCAACGGCGGGCTCAACATCGCGACGGTGTACCTGCTCGGCAAGCGCCCGGAGCAGCGACGGGAGGTGGTCGGCCAGGCGGTGGCGGTCGGGACGATCGCCGTCGCGCTGGCGGCGGTCGTGGTGGCGCTGCTCGCCCTCGCCGTCGACCAGTCCGCCCTCGGCGGCCGGGCCGGCTCGATCCTCGTCCCCACGGTGGCGCTGGGCGGGGGGGTCCTGGCATTCGAGCTTGCCGGCGGCATCCTCCTGGGGCTGCGCCAGCGGTCGACCTACATCGCCATCCAGGTAGTGGAGGCGCTCGGCGCCCTGCTGCTCACCGCGGCGATCCTCTGGCTGGTGAGCAGGTCGGCAGGCGGCTTCCTTGCTGCGGCGGCGCTCGGCTACTGGGCCGGCACGCTGGTCGCCCTGATGGTGGCGGCGCGACGGCTGGGCGGCATTCCCATCGGCCTCTCCGGCGGTTTCACGCGCAGCGCCCTGGCATTCGGCCTTCGCGGCCAGGTCGGCAACGTCCTGCAGTTCCTGAACCTGCGACTCGACCAGCTCCTGGTGCCTGCCCTGCTCAACCTGTCGTCGGCCGGCATCTACCTGGTCGCGGTGCGTGTCAGCGAGGTGATCACCCAGGTCTCCAGCTCCGCTGCCGCCTTCCTCTTCCCGGAGGTGTCCGCCCAGGCCGAGGTCCGCGCCACGCAGGTCACGGAGCGGACCACGCGCCTGACGCTCCTGGTCGTGGTTGCCGGCGCTCTGCCGCTGGCGCTCCTGGCGGAGCCGATCCTGGCCATCGCGTTCGGTCCCGACTTCGCCTCCGGTGCCGGGACGATTCGGATCATGCTGCTGGCCATGATCCCGCTCTCGGTGGTGCGCCTCCTGGCTGGTGACCTGAAGGGCCGGGGACGGCCGGGGCTCGTGTCGCTGGCGGCACTGGTGGCGGTGGGGGTCACGGTGGCGGCCGACTTCATCCTGATTCCGGCACTCGGGATCGACGGCGCCGCGCTCGCATCGCTGGTGGCCTACGCGGTCAGCGCCAGCGTCCTGCTGGCGGCCTACCGGCGCCTGACCGATGGCTCGCTCGGGGCCCTCGTTCCTGGCCCCGCCGACGTGCGGCTGCTGGTCTCCGCGGCCGGCCGCGCCTGGCGCTCGCGACGAGCGGCCCGAGGGATCTCGTGACGCGTCGCGGAGTCATGACGCTCGGCTACCAGGGGTTCGGCAACCTGGGCGACGAGGCGATCCTGGCCGGCATCGAGCAGCTGCTGGCGGGCACGTCGCTGGAGGTCATGACGGTCGCGAGTGGCGACCACGCCGTTCCCGCCTTTCCGGACGCGGAGCGGGTGCCGATGCACGGTCTGCTGCCCGGCATCGCCGCCCTCCGGGCGCTCCGTCGACGTGACGCGCTGGTCGTGGCGGGCGGCGGTCTGCTCCACGACCACTGGCCGGTCGTCATTCCCAGCTACCTGGTCTGGACGCTGGCCGCGCGGGCAAGCGGAGCGCGCGTCGTTTGGCTCGGCGTGGGGATCGGTCCCATACGGCACGCCTGGAGCCGCCGGCTGACCGGCCTCGTGCTTCGGCTGGCGTCGCTCGTGACCGTCCGGGACGCCGCTTCGCGGCTTCTGGCCAGGTCCGTGGCGGCGTCGGTGCGGGTCACCGAGATTCCGGATCCCGCCATCTTCAATGTGCCGCCCGAGCCGGCCGACCGCGAGGGCATCGGCATCATCGTGCGCGGGCCGGCCCCGAGCGAGCGCGGGCGGGGCGACGAGCTCGCGCGCGGCCTGGGGGCGCTCGCTGGCGCCCTGTCCGCTGCCCGGCAACGGCCGGTCGTGCTGCTCACGCTGGGCGGCGCCGCCGACCGTGCCATCGCCACGACCGCGGCCGAACATGCGAGGCGAAGTGGCATCGCCCCGACCATCGAGGAGCTTGCCCCGGACCCCGCCGCCGGGCTCCGCCGCATCGGGCAGCTGGAGGCCGTCGTCAGCGTCCGGCTCCATGGCGTGATCCTGGCCGCGCTGGCGGGCACGCCGGTGGTCGGGGTCTCGTACGACCGCAAGGTGGCTTCCTACTGTGACCTGCTGGCGGTGCCGGTCACGGATCTCGACGGCCTGCAGCCGGAGCGCGTGACGCGACTGCTGGAGAAGGCCGAGAGCCCGGGAGGCCGCGAGCGGGTCGCCGTCCGGGTGCGCGGGCTGCGCGGCAGGGCGGAGGAGGTTCGTGGGCTGCTGCGCTCGGTCCTCGCCTGAGCGCGCATGTCGCATACTCAACCCATGGATGCCGTCCGCGCCCCGATCGAGGTCACCGTCGAGATCCCGACCGGGAGCCGCAACAAGTATGAGTACGACCATCAGCGACATCGGTTCGTGCTGGATCGGATCCTCTACTCGAGCGTGCACTACCCGTGCGACTACGGCTTCATCGAAGGCAGCATGGCCGATGACGGCGACCCGCTCGACGTCCTGGTGGTGATCAGCGAGCCCACCTTTCCCGGCTGCGTAGTCCGCGCCCGACCGGTGGGCGTGCTGGACATGGCCGATGACAAGGGCCACGACTACAAGATCCTGGCGGTGGCGCAGGATGACGCGCGGTTGGAGTCGAGCCGGACGCTGGAGGAGCTGTCGCCGCACCTCCTGCGCGAGATCGAGAACTTCTTCGAGACCTACAAGACGCTCGAGGATCGGATGACCAACGTCCGTGGCTGGCTGGGCGTCGAGGATGCCTGGCGAATCATCGAGGACGCGATGCGCAGCGGGTCGCAACAGGCCGCGAGCCCACCCGGCACCTGGCGCTAGCTGGCGTCGTGAGCCGCCCTACGGCGGTGGATCTCCTCCCAGACACCGTCCATGGCCGCCTGCCATCCAGCCAGGCTGAAACGTTCCGCGGTGGCGGCGACCTTCCAGGGGTCGTAGTCGGGCACGCGCTGCAGGGCTCCGGCGAAGTCGCCGTCAGTCACCAGCGTGCCGTTCACGCCGTCCTGCACGATGTCGAGCAGACCCCCGACGGCACTCGCCACCACCCATCTTCCGCTCGCGATCGCCTCCACCGCCACCAGGCCGAACGGCTCGGCGATGGAGGGCATCAGGACCACGTCGTGCTCGGCCATCAGGGCCGGGACCTCGTCCGGCTCGACATCCCGCAGCCACGGCCCGACGAGCGTATCGGCAAGCTGGGCTGCGGCCGCATAACCCTTGCGCCGATTGCGCCCGCCCAGGTACAGGACGCGGCGAACCTCGGGGCGTCGGCTGGGCCTGAAGCGGCGCAGGTCCACGCCCGGCGGAACGATGCGAGGCTCCCTGCCGAGCTGCCGCAGGTAGGTGGCGGTGTCCTCGGAATTGGTGACCACTGCATCCGCCTTCTGTGCGACCAGGCGCGAGAGCAGTCGCATCGCGAGCGGACGCCGCCACCAGGCTCGAACGTCGCCGCCATGGGCGTACACGACCAATGGGACACGCCGCAAGCGCGCGATCAACAGGCCCACGAAACCGGTGGGAACCAGCATGTGCGCTTCGACGCCCGACAGGCGATTGCGCAGCCGCAACCCATCGGCCAGCAGCAACAGGTAGAGCAGTACGCGTGGCAGGCGTGGCCAGCGCGGCTTGATGACCTGCACGTCCCGGACGCCGAGCACCCGTTGGCGCACGAACGTGCCGACGCTGGGCCGCTGCCGGGTGGGCCAGATCCGGGTCAGGACGAGGAGCTGCGGGCGGACACGGGCCGGCTCGGGAATGAGACGCCGGTACGCCGGGACGAGCCGGTCCGCCGCGCGCGTCCAGCGGTAGTCGTCCTGCATCGAGCGCAACGAATCTCGGACGGCGGCGTTCGTGGCGGGGTCGCGCAGCTGGTCGACGGCCGCGTCCAGGCTCGCACCGTCCGAAAATGCGCGGCCAATGAGGTGGTGCGATGCGACGATCTCGATCTCGCCCTGTTCGCGATGCAGCAGCGGGATGGCGTACGCGATGGCCTGGTACAGGTTGTTGGGCGCGGCGTGGGCCGCGTACGGATGGTTGGTCTTGAGCGCGTAGTAGAGGGCATCGGCGGCCGCGATGAGTGAAGCTGGGTTGGCGACCCAGCCCAGCAGGCGAACGTTGGGCAGTCCCGCCGAGGCCTCCGCGAGCTCCCGTTCCGCGTCACCGCGGCCCGCGATCAGGACCAGGTCGTCCGGACGGCGGCGCGCATGGTCGACCAGCGCCTGCAGGTCGCGCGAGCCGATGATGCCGCCCGTGTAGAGCAGGACGAACCGGTCTGGCTCGATGCCGAGCTCATGCCGCGCCTCCTCGCGGCGCGGCAGGTTCGCCGGCGGCTCGACCCAGTTGGGGATCGCCACCGAGGCGATGCCGCGATCGGCGAAATAGCGGCGCCGATCCTCGCCGGGCGTGATGACGAGGTCCGCAAAGCGCGGGAGGTAGCGCTCGATGAGGGCGATGAGCAGCACGAGCCATGGTTGGTAGCGGTGGACCCCCATCAGCGCGTGGATCTCGAAGGCGTCGTAGACGATCGCCGGACGTCGGCCGCCGAGGAACGGCGTGATGGCGAGCGCCACGAAGAGCATGGGGAGGTTGACCGCGTGGATGACCCGCGGGCGACGAGACCGCGTCAGCGGCAGGGAACGGAGCGCCACCAGCAGCAGGAAGAATGCCTGGGTCCAGCCCCGTGACGGGCGGCTGCGCACCCGGATCCGCCTGATCGGAACACCGTTGTGGACCTCTTCCATGGGCCGATGTCCGCCACGATCCCAGGCCAATACCCGCACGTCGTACCCGGCGGCGATGAGCGCCTGGGCGGTGCGCTCCACGCGGGGATCGGGGTCGTAGGCCTTGGCGAGCAGGATCTCGACGCGCGGAGCCTCGCCCGCGGGCAGCTCGTCAGGGCGCTGTGCGTCGGTCACGCCTCGGCCGCCAGGATTGCCGCGATGCGCGACGCGGCCCGTCCGTCGCCGTAGAGTCCGCGACCGCGGCCGCGCATGTCGGCGAGGGCGGCTTCATCGCGCAGCAGCGCCAGGGCCGTGGAGCGGATCTTCTCCACGTCGGTCCCCACCAGCTGCACCGCACCGGCCTCGACGCCCTCCGGGCGCTCGGTCGTCTCACGTGTGACCAGCACCGGGATGCCCAGGGTCGGCCCCTCCTCCTGCACGCCGCCTGAATCGCTGATGGCCAGGCGGGCTCCGCTCAGCAATCCGAGGAACGATGGATACTCGAGTGCGTCCACAACCCGGGCATGCTCCTCGGCGCCAAGCAAATCGTCCACGGGGCCGCGCGCAATCGGGTTGGGATGCGTGGCGAAGACGAGCCGATGATCGGGGAGCTCGCGCAGGACGGCCCGCAGCGCCGTCGCGATGCGGGCGATCCCTCCATCCCACGACTCGCGACGATGGGCCGTGGCCAGGATGTAGGGCCCCGTGCCGAGAAACGGTTGCAGGCTCTCGGGGATCCTGGTTTCCGGCAGCGCCACGAGACGCTGCAAGGCATCCACGACGGTGTTTCCGACCCTGTGGACGTTGGCGACGATGCCCTCTGCCGCGAGGTTGCGCACCGCACCGTCGGTTGGCGCGAAGTGCCAGCGCATCATCGTCGCAGCGGCGCGCCGGTTCATCTCCTCGGGAAAGGGGTGTGAGAAGTCGTGTGACCTGAGGCCCGCCTCCACGTGCCCAACCGGCACGCGATGGTGGAACGACGCCAGCGTGGCGCCGAGCATGCTGCTGGTATCGCCCTGGACGAGGACGGCGCGGGGGGTGTGCTGTGCGATGAGGTCGCCGACCGCGGTGATGGCGCTCGAGAGGACGTAGTCGAGCGTCTGGCCGCTGCGCATGAGCCCCAGGTCCACATCGGTCCGGATGCCGAAGGGCTCGAGCGTCCGGTCCACGAGCTCGGCGTGCTGTCCGGTGCTGACGACCAGGATCGGCTCGCCAGCCGTCCGCAATGCCAGGATCAGGGGCGCCATCTTGATGGCTTCCGGCCGCGTGCCGAAGATGACGGCGAGCGGGGTCTTCTGGGGCGTGCTCATCGGCCTGAAAGGATACGGGGTATTCTTCCCGACCATGATGGCCCGCACCGACGGAGCGATTCGCGCCGGGCTGTGGTCACTGCCCATCTCTCGCGCTGGCGCGCTCGGCTCGCTGACGCTTGGGCTCGCCCTGCTGGCAGTCCTCTTCCTGCCAAATGGCTGGCTGCAGCTCGCGCTTGCGGCGCTGGCTGCTCTACTCCTCTCCCGGGATCGACGCCTGGGTCCGCTGCCGGCGGCGATGCTGGTCATGCTCGCCATCCCGGTGGGGCGTGGCGCGGAGGTCGGGCTGCCTGAGGTCGCCGGCAATCCCGTCAGGCCGCACGACGTGGTGGCGGCGATCGGCTTGATCCTCGGCCTGGCTGCGACCATCAGTCGCCTGCATCGCGAGGGGCTGGGAGCATTGCGCCGTCCCACTGCGGTCACGCTCATGGTGTTCCTGGCCGTGGGCCTCGCCGCCCTGGTGGTCGGCATCGTCTCGGACAACGCACTGCGCAACGTGGCGCGAGACGCGCGCTGGTGGATCCTCTATGGCGCCGGCCTGCTGGTCCTGCTGTCTGGGACTTCCCGGGCGGCCATCGTCCGGGCCCTGGTATGGGGCATGACGCTCTACGCCGGGCTGATTCTGCTCGCGATGCTGATGCCGGACTTCGAGGGTGGGCTGAAGATCGGCGCCTACGCGTACGACCCGCGCATGCGCCTGCACTACGGGCAGGCGACCTTCCTCATTCCGGCCGCAGCCTATGCCGGCTACCAGGCGATGCGGCGGCCGGTTCCCTGGCTGATGCTCGCAGCGCTGTTCGCCGCGGCCGCCGGCCTGACTCTGACGCGAGCGTTGATGACCGGACTGGTCGCCGCCGGCATCCTGGCGGCGGTCTGGGCCGCCTGGCAGCTTGGGACTCGCAACGTCACCTTCGTCCGCGCGGTGGCACCCGTCGTCCTCGCAGTGGTCATTGGTCTCGGGTCCGGGCTGGCGACGTACAGCGTCGGCATCCAGATCTGGGCGCCGGCGCCGGGGGACGAACCCGGCGACAGCCAGCAGGGCCCGAACGGCGACCAGCGGCCCGTCATCAACGCCATCGACCGGATCACCGGCGGCGAGAAGGATGACCTCACCGCGCAGGGCGGGGGCCGTTTCTATTCGTACGCCGATGCCTTCATCGAATCCCGGGATGCTCCCGTCGTGGGACACGGGCTGGGCGAGATGGTGCGGATCGGCTGGGCGTATGGCGGGTACAAGAGCTCGACCGTGGGTGAACAGCCGGGCGTGGACAACGCCTACCTGACAGCGCTGGTGAAGGCCGGGGCGGTCGGAGTCGCCGCAATCGGCGCGATGCTGCTCTGGCCGCTGCGCCTCTTCATTGCGCGGCGCCGACGTCACTACTGGACCTGGCTCCTGCCGGCCTGGCTCGTGATCCTGGGCTTGACGCTCATCGAGTCGTTCGCGGTCAGTGGATACGCGCCGTTCACGCTGAGCATCCTGCTGGTGCTTCCGGCCCTGGATCGAACGAGAAGCTAGTCTCTCTTCGATCGAGGCAACCCTGGCCGTGACGCTCATGGCCGGTGCCAGCAGCGAGCAGAGGCCGAGTACCAACCAGATCGCGAAGGCGGGCGAGTTGCCCTCGAAGATCATCTCCGTCAGGTTGTGGAGCGCCACCACGGCCAGCGCGGTCACCGCGGCTCCCAGCAGCAGCCGGTCCATCCCCTCCGCCCGGCGTGCGGCGCGGGCGAAGCGCCAGCCAAGGCCGATGATCATGGTCAGGAAGACGGCCACGCCCAGGGCTCCCACCTCGCCCACGGTATGCAGCCAGAAATTGTGCACAGTCCGATATCCGTAGAGGCTGGTGCCGTACTCCGCGTAGATCGGGGAATTTGTGATTCGGGCCACTGCCCCGCCGTAGCGGCCCGGGCCCACACCGAGAACGGGATCAGCGAGCAGGATGGGGATCCCCTCCACCATGTAGCGGAGCCTCAGGTCGCTCAGCGCGCCGATGTAGCCGAGCCTGTTGCCGAGTGAATCGAAGATGTCCGGCGGGCTCTCCTGCCCCTGCGCGTAGGGTGGGAGGTCGTTCGGGATCCACGCAGCACGTTGCGCGGCATGTTCTCCGGCCACGACGTAGGCCGCAACGACGATCAGCGCCATCACCGCCAGCAGCCGCCAGTCGATCAGCATGGTTCCCAAGATCACGCCGAGGATCACCGCGACCCAGGCACCACGCGAGAAAGTGAGGATGAGGGACAGGGTAAGGACGAACAGGACGCAGCCGGCCAGCCAGCGCTGGCGCTTGGTCGAGAGGTATCGCGTACCGAAGAGCGGAAACGGGAGCGCGAGGCCGATGAGGGCCGCGAGCAGGTTCGGGTTTCCCATGAAGCCGGTCACCCGTCCGCCTTCGCCGAAGCGGCCCGCGAATGCCTGGAACCACAGGATCTGTGGCGTCAGGAGGGCCTGGGCGATCCCGAGCAGCGCCGCGAACGTGGCGGTAGCCACCAGCGCCGCGATCGCCAGCGAGATCGCGCGTCGGTCGAATGGCAGCATGCGCGCGAGGTAGTAGACCGCCAGCGCGTCGACGGTCGCAATGATGCCCAGCATCGCGATCAGCGGTGAGACGCCGTTCAAGAGGGCCGACACCGCGGCCACGGCAACGAATGCAACCCCCAGGACCGTGACCGGATCACGGAAGGCTGCGACGAACCGGTGGGTGCGGACCATCCGTGCGGCGATCGCCAGACCGGCCGTCCCGATCAGCGCTTCGCTGAAGCCGATGAGCAGATAGTCGACGTCGGCCGGCAGGAGGCCGCGCAGGACGGCGGGATCGGCGAGCGTGGCGATCGTGGCGGCGACGAGGGTCGCGCGCGGCCAGCGGGCCGCCGAGTAGGCAACGCCCACGAGCACGAGTCCCGCCAGAACGATGAACAGGATCGGGGAAAGCCACGCACCGGCGAGGGTGGCGATGACGGCGATCGCAATGACCAGGGCCACGACGAGACCGGTTGGGCGAACCAGCGCCTCGGAAAGCCTCATCGATGTCGTCGTGTCCATCCCCTGGGTGCCGGTCCCTGCTGCGAGCCTCGCCACTATAGGGCCTGACGCAGGCGTGCTCCCGACCGGCTGCCGGCCCCTAGAATCGGCGCCGTGCACGCAGCCAGTCCCCCAAGGTGACGCTCCGCAGCCTCGCGCGCGGATCCTTGCTCTACTCGGTCGGGTTCGTCCTACCGCGAGTCGGCGCCTTCCTGCTGCTCCCGATCTACGTGTCGGTCCTGTCGACGGCGGACTACGGCGCCGTTGCACTGGTGACGTCCGTCGCCCAGCTGCTCGCCAACATCCTGCGGATGGGCCTGGACGGAGCGCTGATGCGCATGCACTTCGACTCTTCCGATCCGGCGCGCCAGGATCGCCTCATCGGAACGATCGCGACGCTGACTGTCGTCGTTGCCGCCGCCGGGTCGGCCGTCGCGGCGCTCCTGTCGTGGGCCTTCTTCTCGATGCTGTTCGCCGGGCTCGCGTTCATGCCCTTCGGGCTGATCGCCGCCGTCCTGAGCTTCACCACCACGTTCCAGTTCCTGCCCGCCACGATCTTGCGGGCGCGCGAGCAGCCGGGCCGCTTCCTGGGGTTCACCGGCGGGGCGTTCCTGGTCACCGCGGCCACGACGCTGCTGCTGCTGGTGGTCCTGCGCGTCGGCGTCGTGGGCGCGCTGTTCGGCCAGCTGGCCGGCGGCGTCCTGGTGGTGGCGGTAACCGGTGCGATGGTCGCGCGCGCAGGGGGCCCGGCGATGGACCGGCGGCTTGCCGCCGAGGCGCTGCGCTTCGGGCTGCCGCTGGTCCCCCACACCATCTCGGGCTGGATGCTCAATGTTTCGGACCGATGGCTGCTCAGCTTCCTGCTGCCGGTCAGCGCGCTGCAGGCGCGGGCGGCAATTGGCGTGTACTCGCTCGGCTATCAGCTCGCCTATGCCATCGACCTGCTCGCCCAGTCGTTCAACTCTGCCTGGGTCCCATTCTTCTACCGCTACGGATCGACGCCTCAGGCCCTCGGTATCCATCGCGAGATGACGACGATGGTGATGGCTGGCTTCGGAACGCTGGCGGCGGCCTGGCGATCAACGCCCAGCTGGTCGTCACCATCGTGGCTCGGCCCGACTTCGCACCCGCCGCCGGCCTGATCCCGATTCTGAGCGCAGCCTTCGTCGCCCACGTGCTCTACATCGCCGTCGTCACCGTCGTCTTCTACGCCCGCAGGACGGCGCTGCTGCCGGTCATCACGAGCACCTCGGCGCTCGTGAACGTGGGTGCCAACTTCGCGCTGATCCCCGCCCTGGGTATCACGGGCGCAGCCTGGGCCACGCTGCTGGCCTTCACATTCATGGCTGCCGCGACGTACGTGGCGGCCCGACGCTGGCACGGCGTTGCGCTCGACTGGCCGCGCCTCGCCCTGATCGGCCTGATCGTGGGCGGCTCCTCGTTCTGGGCCGCCTGGCGGGGAAGCGAGCTATCACTCCCGCGTGTCGGCCTTGACCTGCTGCTCAGCGTGGTTATCGCGCTCACCGCCTTTGCCCTCGTCGTCGGTCCGCAGCGCCGGCTGCGAGCGCTGACGCACGCAGCGTCGGCGGCGGAGGCTGCCGGACGCGCGGGGGCGGCCGTGAGCGAGGATGACACCTAGCCGAGCACACGCAGGACGAGCTCGGCGGATCGCCGCCCCGCCTGCCCGTCCAGCGGGCCGAGGTGCTCGCCGAGCGCCGCGCGCGCCCGGCGTACCGCTTCTCCACGACCGGGGTCGCGAGCCAGCGATGTGGCAACCTGCGCCGCCTCCCGCGACGATCTGACCTCCGTCGCCAGCCCTTCGGCGGCGAACGACACCGGTCGGGAGCCCTGAATGAGGTGGACCGTCACGGAAGGCACGCCAACCAGGGCGGCCTCGAACACGCTGTTCGACCAGCCGGTGACCATCAGGCCCGCGCCAGGCAGCACCTCCAGCAACGGCTGGTTCGCCACCTCCACCGTTGCCCGTCCCGCGACCGATGCCACCGCCTCCTCCCAGCCGCGCGCCGGCTCGACCGGATGGGGCACCACTTGCACGCGGCCACCCAGCGTCCGTGCGGCGGCGGCGGCCGCGGCAAGGACGCCCCGCCGCACGTCCTCGGTCATGCCACGACCGGGGTACTGCCCCGCCAGCACGATGCGCGGCGGATCGTCGGGCGGACGCTGGGAGCGCTCATCAGGTAATCGAGGCGCGCGGCCCCGACGATGGCGATGCGATCTGGAGAGACACCGGCTGCGGCCAGGACGGACGCGGCGCGCGCCCCGAACACGCCCATCGCGTCGTAGGCCGCCCCGCGGATGCCTTCCACGTCCGCCGCCTCGGCATGCGGCAGGTCGACGACGCGGATGCCGCGCCGATGTGCGAGCGCACACAGGAGCCGGCCCCAGGCGTCGATCTCGTCGTAGACGACGATGGCGCGCGACTCGCTCGCGCGATCGATGCGTCCAGCTGCGCGGCGCTCAGGCGCAGTCGTGGGATGGCGTCGGCGAGCACGCTGCCCATCATCGCCATGCGGGCACGGCCCAGGTCGCGCTCGTGTCGTGCGAGCACGCGGCCGACGCCAGCTCCGGACCTCAGCAGAGACGGCCGGAGGAGCGCCGTGGGACGCGCCTGACCGTCCACCGCGGCCAGGCGACGGAGGGCTGCGTGGGCATGTCCCCGCCCCGCGACCACCGTCGCGATGCGCAGCGCCGGGTCTGCGCTGCGGAGCTCGTTGACGACCGGCGCGACGAGCTGTGCGTGAACGCCGGTGAGCAGCACGGCGAGCAGGTCCGCCTTCTCCAGCCGTGGGCCTGGGCGCACGGTTGCGAGCGCCGCCCGGCCGACGCGCAGCGCGCGGCGCGGGAGGCCGCCAGGGACGCGTCCGCGGGGCGGCGTCCTGAGGCTCGTGAAGAGCACCTGCTCCACGGCCCCGCGGAGATCGTCGTCGATCCCGCCGGACGTGCTGGCCGTGAGGTCGTCGACAAGCCGGTGCGCCGCAACCCGGGCCTCGGCATCAGGCATGGGCGGGATGCCCCAGACGCCATGCTCAGGTTGCGGCCGTCGTCGGATCGAGATCGGACGGCTGGAGGAGGTGGTCAGCCTCCACGTCGACGGCAAGGCGGCGCCCGAGCACGCCTTCGACGTCCATCGGCGAGATGCCGGTCCCCGGTCGTTTGGCGTCCAGGTCCGCCATTTCGAGCCGATGTCCTGCGCTCAAGGCGCGGGCGGTGACGAGCGAGCGCCGGGCGGCGCGCATCATCTCCTGTTCGCCCGGCCGCGGCTCCTTCCGCCCGTCGCCGAGCGTCGTCCAGGCGGTGCGCACGCCTTCCACGAGCCGGCCGAAGGCGGCGGGCTCCAGCGAAGCTGCGTGATCGGGCCCCGGCAGGCCCTGGTCGAGGGTGAGGTGCTTCTCGATGATGCGGGCGCCCAGGGCGGTGGCCACCACGGGGGCGGTCAGGCCGGTGGTGTGATCCGAGAAGCCGATCGGCTCACCGAACCGCTCGCGAAGCGTGCCGATGGCCCTCAGGTTCACCTCGGCCTCGGGCGCAGGGTACAGCGACGCGCAGTGCAGCAGCGCCACGCTGCCGGCGCCGCCATCCCGGAGCTCCTGCACTGCGCGGTCGACGTCGTCGAGCGTGCCCATTCCCGTCGAGAGGATGACCGGCAGGCCGTGCGCTGCCACGGCACGCAGCAGCAGCGCATTGGTGAGGTCGCCGCTCCCGACCTTGAAGACCGGGATGCCGAGCTCAGCCAGCATGTCGACGCTCGGTCCGTCAAATGGGGTCGAGAAGAAGACGATTCCCAGCTCCTCCGCACGCCGGGCCAATCGAGACCATCCGTCGGCCGGCAGCTCCAGCTCCCGCAGCATCTCGAGCTGCGAGGTTCCGCCCGAAGCGCGCTGGTAGGCGGCCCGCGCGGTGCCGGCAGTGGCCAGCGACGCGGCGCGGAAGGTCTGGAACTTCACAGCGTCGGCGCCTGCGGCGGCTGCCGCCTCGATCAGCTCGAGCGCCAACCGCATATCCCCGTTGTGGTTCACGCCGGCTTCGGCCACCAGGTAGGGGGGCCGGGAGGCGTCGACTGCCCTGCCGAGGATGGCGAAGACGTCTCCGGTCACGCCGGTCCCGGCAGCGTCTCCGGGGCCAGCCATCCCGCGGAGTCCAGCAGCTCCCTGATCGCCTTCCGGTCGAGCAGCGGGGGCGGCGAGATCGACTGCTCCGCCGGCATCGCTCCCGTGTCACGGACACGCGGCACGATCCACATGTCGCCTGCATCCCTGGCGCGTTCCGCCTCGTCGGCGGTCATCAGCGCCTCGTCGGACTTCTCGCCCGCGCGGATGCCGATCGTCTCGACCCCGATCTCGTCGGCACGGAAGCCGAAGCGACCGGCGTAGGCGTCGACCAGCACCTCCACCAGGTCGCCGATACGCACGCGCGGCATCTTCAGGATGAACACCTCCCCCCCCTCCATCCGCCGGACGGCCGTGAGGCACAGGTCGACCGCGTGCCCGAGCGGCATCAGGTAGCGCGTCATCCCTGGGTCGGTGACGGTGACGGGGCCACCTCGTGCCACCTGTCGAAGGATCAGCGGGACGAGCGAGCCGCGACTGCCGATGACGTTGCCGAAGCGGACCGACGCGAACCGCGTGGCGGCGGGACCCTTGTACAGCTCAGCGCTTGACATGAGCCGCTCCGCGAGCAGCTTCGTGGCGCCCATCACGTTCGTCGGATCCACCGCCTTGTCGGTGCTGACCGTGAGTACGCGCTCCACGCCGGCGTCGATCGCCGCCTCGACCACGTTCTGCGTGCCGCGCACGTTCGTCTCCGTGGCCTCGAAGGGATTGAACTCGCAGGCCGGGACGTGCTTCATGGCCGCGGCGTGCACCACCACCTCGATGCCGCTCATCGCGCGCGCGATCCGCTCCCGGCTGCGCACGTCTCCGATCAGCATTCGCAGCGCCGGCATCTCGCGCAGCTCCTGGGCGAGCTCGAACTGCTTGGTGTCGTCGCGCGACAGCACCCGAAGAGCCCGTGGCTGCTCGGCGATGATGCGGCGCACGATCTCGCTCCCGATGGAGCCCGTACCGCCGGTCACGAGGACGGTCCGCCCGCGGAAGTAGGCGGCATCCGTCGACTGGTTCATCGGTCCTGCTCGCTGGCCGCAGCGCGTAGCGCCTCGGCGACGCGGTCCACGTCCTCGTCGGAGAGGCGGGACGAGAAGGGAAGCGCGAGTGTCTCGGACGCCACGCGTTCCGTGATCGGGAAGTCGCCGGGCGCGAATCCGAACCGCTCGCGGTAGAAGGGCTGCAGGTGGATGGGCGCGAAATAGGGTCGCGCCGGAACGCCGCGGGCCGAGAGCTGTTCGATCATCCGATCGCGGTCATACCCTCCACCGACCCGCACGACGTAGACGAACCAGTCGACCGACGCCTCCGGCCGTTCGCTGGGCAGCGTGAGCCACCCGAGGCCTGCTAGCGCCTGGCCATAGGCCTCGACGGCATGCTGACGGCCGCGCCGCAGCTCCGGAAGCCGGTGCAGCTGGGCGAGGCCTAGCGCCGCGGAGAGCTCATCGAGTCGGTAGTTGTAGCCGAGGCGAACATGGCGCAACCAGGTTCCGTCCTCGTCGCGGCCCTGGTTACGGAGGCTTCGCAGGACGGCCGCCAGCTCCGGCTCGTCGGTCAGCACCATGCCACCCTCGCCGGTGGTGATCTGCTTGTTCGGGTAGAACGCGAAGGTCGAGGCCGCCCCGTAGCTGCCCATCGGTCGACCGTTCAGCGTGGATCCGAGGGCCTCACAGGCGTCTTCGACCAGGTGCAGCCCGCGCCCGCTGGCCACCTCCGCCAGCTCATCGATGCGACAGGGCTGCCCGAAGACCTGCACCGGCAGAATGCCGCGGGTCGCAGGGCCGATTGCGGCGTCGGCAAGGTCCGGATCGATGCCGAAAGTGGCCTCCTCGATGTCCACGAATCGCGGCACCGCGCCCTCATAGAGGATGCAGTTCGCGCTGGCCACGAAGCTGAAGGGGGTGGTGATCACCTCATCCCCCGGGCCGATGCCCAGCGCGCTGATCGCCATGTGCAACCCAGCCGTGCCGCTGCTGCAGGCGATACCGTAGCGCCGTCCGGCGAGGCCGGCGAGCTCCTGCTCGAATGCTTCGATGTACGGGCCCATGGCCAGCGTATCGGAACGCAGGACGCGATTGACGAGTTCGACCTCGTCCTGGCCGATGTTTGGCTGTGCGAGCGGGACGCGGCGAACGTCCGATTTCGGTGCCGTCATGCCTGATTCACTCATCCACGTGCGGATCCATGGGCCGGGCCGGCACGCCGGCCACGCGGGCGCCTGGGTCGACGTCGGCCACCACGACAGCGCCGGCGGCGACCAGCGCCCCGGCGCCAATCTTAGTGCCCTCGCGCACGATTGCCCCGATGCCGAGGTGAGCGCCCTCGCCGACGTGCACCCGTCCGGCGAGGCGTACCCCGGGCGCCACGAAGGCGTGCCCCGCCACCACCACGTCGTGGTCGAGGCTGGCCATGGTATTGACGATGACATCGGGACCGATGCGCGCGTCCACCCCCACCAGTGCTCGGGCACAGACCTGCGCGCCGGGGTCGACGGTGGCGCCTCCCAGCAGCGTCGCGCTCGGATGGACGACGGCACGCGGACGGAGTCCGAGCTCCAGGCAGGTGGCGAAGAGGCGTCGCCGGAGCTCGTTGCCACCAACCGCGACGACGAACTCTGCGTCACCGGCGAGCCAGGCAGCGCCCCGGTCGAGCCCTCGCAGCACCGGCGCCGGGAGTCGGTCGGTCACGCGGCGTTCAAGGTCGGGCTCCACGAACGCCGCGACCGGCAGGTCGGCTGCCTGCAGCAGCTCGGCGATGACGCGGGCGTGGTCTCCGGTCCCGATGACGTAGATGCTCATGGCGATCTCTTGCGCAGCAGACGCCGGTCGATCTGCGTCGCCTCGATGGCGTTGACGATCCTGGCCGCCGCGTGACCGTCGCCGTACGGCGAGCGCCCGGTCAGCCGCGCGCGGAACTCGGGAGCCGTGGCGCGCTCGACGGCCTTGGCGATCCCTTCCGGGGAAGGCGGCACATCGATCACGTTGTCTCCTCGCTCGCGCCCTTCCTGGCGTTCGCCAACGTTGACGGCCGGGACACGGAGGAAGGGCGCTTCGATGATGCCACTCGAGGAGTTGCCCACGAGCGCCGCGGCTCCCACCAACAGGCGGAGGTAGTCGTCGTGCGGCACCGACGGCACGAGCGCAGCCAGCCTCGCATGTGCGGTGGCCAGCCGCTCCGCGATCGCCCGGCCACCGGCATCCGCATTCGGCCAGATCGCGATCACGGGAAGGCCGGCCGCAGCCAGCCCGGCGATCAGGGCGTCCGTCAGGACCGCGGGGGTTGCGCCGCCCGCTGCGGTCTCCGGATGGACGATCGCGAGCAGGTAGGGCTCATCGGCTCCAATGCCGTAGCGCGAGCGCAGGCCGATATCGGGCGGCGCCGGGTGCTGCAGCCTGATTGCGTCGATTCCCGGACCCCCCGTCACGCGGATCCTCCACTCCTCCTCGCCCAACTCGATCAGCCGGCGGCCGGCGGTAACGGTGGCAGGGAGATGGAGGTGCGCCGTGCGCGAGATCAGGTCGCGCAGCGTGTCGTCGACGGCGCCGGCCGTCCGCTCGCCCCCGTGCAGGTGCGCGATGGCGATGCCTTGGTGCAGCGCGGCGAGTGCGGCGGCAAGCTGCTCGCCCCGATCACCGAGCACCAGGAGCCAGTCGGGATGGCCGGCGGCGAGAACCGACGAGGCACCCTCCAGCGCCACACCAAGGCTCGCTCCCATCGCAGCGGAGGTGTCTTCCATCGGCGTGCAGGCCACCTCGGCCATGATCGGGAGCCCGTAGCGACGCACCTCGCCGACCGTCCGCCCGAAGCGTTCGTCGAGGTGCATTGCCATTACCAGCAGCTGCGGCTCGAAACGAAGGGGTCGGTCCGCGAGTTCGCGCAGGACGGGTCCCCACAGGCCGAAATCGGCCCTGGTGCCGGTCACGACCGCAACTCGCTGCTTCACGCTTCATCCCTTCGACGGACGGCGGCGCGCGCCAGACGCAGGTCCTCTTCGTTGTCGACGTCGATCGCTGTGCTCGCGTCGACGACAAGCGCCGCGGGGGATACGCCAACCACGCGGTCGGCGGTGAGAATCGTGCGGCGAGCGGCGTAGATGCCTCCCGTGAGCCGCATGGCACCGCGCGCGACCTGCCTTCTCGCCGCCTCGCCTGGGGCCATGGCACGCCAACGCCCATCCTCGACGACGCCGAGCACGCTCGTCGGCAGCCCGACCTCCGCCACGCTTACGGCCGAATCCACTTCGGGATCGTCGAGGAGCGCGATCGCCGCGTCGATCTGCGCCGCCGTGCGGAGCGGCGAGGTTGGCTGGAGCGTCACGACTCGCGACACGGGCCGTGGGTCGTGCCGCTCGAACCACTCGAGGGCGTGGACGATCACCGGTGGCGTCGGGACTGCGTCACCGCTGAGGTCTGCGGGACGCAGGAACGGCGCATCCGCGCCGAACCGCACGGCAAGGCGCCGGATTTCGGGAGCATCCGTGGTGACCAGGACGTGGTCGACGCGGCGGGCGGCCTTGGCCGCACGAATCGTGTAAGCCAGCAGCGGGGTCCCACCGAGCAGGCGGAGGTGCTTGCCCGGCAGGCCGCGCGATCCGCCGCGGGCCGGGATCACCGCCAGCACCAACCCTTCTGGCTCAGGCATCGGCAATCTCGGATCGAACGAGCCTCCGGCGGGCGCTGACGAAGGTGGTCCTGTATCTCATCGGCTCAGGCAGACCGGCCCTAGGACTCGTTCCGCTCGGCGCGATCCGACGCGTCCAGGACGAAGGCCGGGGGCTCGTCCTCCCAGCTGACGTACCGACCGCCGTCTGGGCGAGAGTAGAAGCGGATGCCATATCGGCGCAGCTCGTTCGCAAGTCGCTCGCTGGCCGCATCCGCTGGCCCCGAAGCATGCCGGCCGCGGGTGTCGAAGAGCGTCCAGTCCGACGGCGCCGTGGCATCTCCATCGGCGATGAGGATGACTCGCCTGTTATCAACGCGCGCCGCCACGCCGGACACGGCCAGACCCGCAACGTAGGTCGCATTGGGGGTCTCGAGGCGGACGCTCTCGCCGTCACGCTCAGCGCCGCGCTCGACGCCGAGAAGGTCGGCGTACGCGGCCAGGAGTCGGTCGTAGAACTCCAGCCGCTGCTCGGCGCTCATCGGCCGTGGGTAGGCGTTCTCGCGGATGATCTTTGCCGGCGAGCCGGCGGCGAGCGACCCGTCGGGGATATCGCTCGTGACGAGCGAGCTGACGCCGACGACGCAGTTCCGGCCGATGCGGACGCCGGGATTGATCGTCGCGCCGGGGACCCAGGTGAAGTCGCCGATCTCCACGCCGTCGAACGCCACCGGGAAGCCCATCAGGCGCGACGGGTAGGCGCCGTGGGTATAGATGCTGGTGCGCGTGCCCAGCCCGACCTCGTGCCCGATACGGACGGGGCGTGCGGTGTTGATCAGCGTGTGGACTCCCAGGTGGAGGAAATGGCCCGCCGCGAGGCTGGATGCCCGCTCGAACGCCGATCCTCCGCCGATCTTCGCCTGGGGCAGCATCCACAGCTCCTGGCCAATCTGCACGTCGCGGCCCGAGACCTCGCAGCCCTCGCCAAGGGTGCCTCCCGCCCCGATCTGCAGGCGACCGAGCACGCGAATGGTGCAATTGCGCCGTACCTTGACGCCCGGTCCGAGATCGATCTTGCCGCCTTCGATGCGAACCGCCCGGCCGATGGTGACCGACGGTCCCAGGCGGAGAGCCTGGACCGCGACGCGGACTCCGGGTGGGGTCCGGAAGTCGTCGGCATCCGAGAAGCCGATGCGTGCGCCGGCGCCGATCTCGACCTCGTCGGCCTCGATGACCACCTTCTCGCCGAACTCGACGTCCGGCGCGATTCTCACGCGGTTGGCGCGGATGATCGGGTCAGCCACGTTCAGATGATAACGGTCCGGATGACCTCGAACGCCTCGGCGGCATGGTGGTTGATCTGCACGCCGCGCACGGCCGCCAGCGACCGGATGAACTCCGGTCGCAGGTACGACCGGAACGCCTGCGATTCGTACGCGGCGGCGTGCCGGAGCTTCGCCTCGAGGTGTCGCTCCTCGAGCCGCACGAAGGCCGCGTGCTGGAAGGCCACCGTGTTCATCGGCAGCTCGTAGCCGAGGATCGTCGAGTGCTTGAAGGCGCGGAACCCTTCTCTCGCCATCACCTGGTGATCCTGGTGCGTATCGGACATGGCGGGCACGAACACGATCTGCGGCTCGATCTCCTTCCTCAGGCGGACGAGCTCCTCCAGGATCTCCTGTCGATGGGCGGGGAAGTGGCGGACCTTGAAGTCGTAGAGATGGAAGCGGTCGGGCAAAATGCCCAGGACCTTGATCGCCGCCCGCACCTCGCGCTTCAGCACGTCGCGATCCCATCCCTCCGGGACCGATTCCTCGCACGGGGAGAAGCAGGCGTAGTGGACCTCGCCGCCCGATTCGACCATCCGGGCGATGGTCCCGGCGCACCCGAACTCGTCGTCGGTGTGCGCCCCGATGACGAGTGCCTGACTGCCGAGATCGAACACCGAGCCTCCTCAACTTGGAATGGCCCGATGATATCGGCTCGCCGGTCGGCGGCGGCATGCGGATCGGCGACGAGGATCCCGGGTGGCAAGCGTCACCGGTTCGGAATGAGGATGCCCATGATGCGTCCCGCGGTGACGGCCCACGAGCTGCCGATGGCCGCCTTCCGGGCGTTGTCGGCCCATCGTTCTGCCTCGGCGGGTGCTCCGTCGAGCAGGAGGCGCAGCCCGGCCGCGAAATCCTCGGCGGTATCCTCGACCACGATCCCGCAGCGCGCCTCCTCGATGATCCTGGCCGTCTCGGTGCAGTCGGTCGCCACGATCGGCCGCCCGTAGCTGAGGTACTCCATCAGCTTGATCGGGACGCCCAGGTCGCTGTACGCACTGCGGTGCCGGGGCTGGACCGTGGCGACGACGCCGGGCAGGCGATCCACGATCTCCGGCCACGAGCCGCGCTCGACGCGCAGCCAGTCCGGCCAGGGCCGTGGCGGCTCGTCCGCGGGGCGGCAGAAGCAGACGAGGTCGAGCTCGCGGCCCTCGGAGCGGAGCCGGTCGACCGCCGCGAACAGAATGTCGTAGCCGGTGATCGGGTACTTCATCGACCCAACGTAGAGGAGCGTGCTTGCGTCCGGACGTAGCGGCGCGTCCGCGGGCGGTGGGCTACCGGGAGGCAACAGCACCGCATCCGCCATCCGATGGCGGAGGGCGGACACGAGCCCGGGTGAGGGGTAGGCGGTGTGGGTCGAGGCGGCGCGCAGCACGCGGATCGCCGGCCGGAACAGGTGGCGGGCGATCCGGCGCTTGAGCGACGGGCGATAGTCGTCGGGGTAGAGGTACTGCGCGTCCCGGATGTACGTCAGGACGGGAATCCCCAGGATCTTGGCCAGGGCCATGAAGGCGAGGTCGCTGACGGCCGGAAACCCGCTGCTGCCCTCCACGTAGATGCCGTCCAGGCCGCGCAGGCGACCGGAGAACGCATACAGCCATGCGGCCCGGCGTCGAGGGCCCCGATATCCGGCGATGACGTCCAGCTCGGCGAGCCTCGAGAGCTCGTCCCGCAGGCGGGTGATGCGCGCCACCGGTCCCCAGACCCCCTGATCGAGGGGGTATGCGGCAAGGAGCAGCAGCCTGGGGCGCGATCGGCTCACGCGCCAAGTATCGGTCAACATGCGGGAAGCCGGCGGTCATGCCGCCGCCCTCCCCCGTTCGCCCGACGCGCCTAGAACGCCTCCAGGTAGCGGTCCACCTCCCAGGCCGAGACCTGCATCCGGTAGTCGTCCCACTCCTCGGTCTTCGCCTCGATGAAGCGCTCCAGGACGTGCTCGCCCAACGCAGCGCCGATGACCTTGTCCGCCTGGAGCTCGTCGAGCGCCTCGCGCAGCGTGCCGGGCAGCTGCTTGATCTTGCGACTCGCCAGCTTCGCCTTGTCCAGGTGGTAGAGGTTCTCCTCCACGGGTTCCGGCGGGGTGAGCTTGCGCTCGATACCGTCCAGGCCCGCGGCAAGCATGGCGGCGAAGGCGAGGTACGGGTTCGATGAGGGATCCGGGCAGCGCAGCTCGATCCGGGTCGAGTTGAGCTGGCCGCGGCTGATCTGCGGGATGCGCACCAGGGCCGAGCGGTTGATCCGGGCCCAGCCGATGTAGACCGGCGCCTCGTAGCCAGGTACCAGGCGCTTGTAGCTGTTCACCAGCGGCGCAAGGACCGAGATCATGCCGCGGGCGTGGTCGAGGATGCCCGCGATGTAGCTGCGGGCGATGTCGGACAGGCCATACGGGTCCTTCTCGTTCGCGAAGGCATTCCGGTTCTTCTTGGTGTCCCACAGGCTCATGTGGGTATGCATGCCGTTGCCGTTCATGCCGAAGAAGGGCTTGGGCATGAAGGTGGCGTAGAGGTTCTGGCGGGCAGCCACCGCCTTGAGCGTGGTCTTGAAGGTGACCGCGTTGTCGGCCGTGCGGAGCGCGTTCGCGTACTCGAAGTCGATCTCGTGCTGGCCGGTGGCGACCTCGTGGTGCGCCGTCTCGACCTTGATGCCCAGTGCCTCGAGGTCGTTCATCATCTCCTTGCGGACCTCGGTGCCGAGGTCCTCGGAGAGGTCGAAGTAGCCGGCCGCGTCGTGCGGCAGGGTCTCAACGCCCGTCGCGCTGCGGCGCAGCAGGAAGAACTCCAGCTCCGGCCCGGTGTTGAAGACGTAGCCGAGCTTCTCGGCGCGCTCCATCTGTCGCCGCAGGACCCAGCGCGGATCGCCGGGAAAGGGATCGCCGTTCGGCGTGAAGACGTCGCAGATGACGCGGGCGGCGCCTGTTGGCAGCTCGTGCCCATCGACGTCGTGCCCCGGCTCCCACGGGACGGGCGCGAAGGTGGTCAGGTCTGGCACGAGGAACATGTCGGATTCGGCGATCCGGGCAAAACCCTCGATGCTGCTGCCGTCGAACCACTTGCCGCGTTCGACCGCCTCTTCCAGCTGGTGCATCGGCACCTGGACCGATTTCACCTGGCCCACGATGTCGGTGAACTGCAGGCTGACGAAGCGCAGGTTGCGCTCCTCGGCCAGTTTCAGGGCGGCATTGAGCTCCTTGGAAGGCATGGGTTCAGACGCTCCTCGAGATCAGGGGGTTGGTGCTGCAGAGGGTACGCGGCAAGAGAGCATCGGCGCAGTGGGTGGACCAGTCCGGCCGAGACGAATCGTTGTGCACTCTGCACAACCACGATCAGCCAGTGCGCTCGCTCTCACGCAGGATTCGCAGCGCATCCTGCGGCCTCCGCGGATCCAGGCCACGCTCGGCGTCGGCGCGCCGCAGGCGGTAGAGGACCGTGTTGCGATGGAGACCCAGCTCACGGGCAGCCGGGGCTATCCGCCCGTTGTGACGCGCTACCGCCAGGATCGTGGCGGTGATCGGATCCGCGGCCGGACCAGACGGCTCGGGCTCGACCTGCCGCGCCGGGCGCGCGAGCTCCCGTGCGGGCCCCGCGGCCGTGGCCCCGGGGCGACGTCGGAGGAGTGCTCGCAGCGTGACGGCGACGGCCTCCAGCGCGACCTCGTCGACGGCCGCGAACGGCAGGTCGTCGAAGAGCCAGGCGGTGGCACCCGGGTGGATTCGGCGCTCCAACAGGTAGAGGCCATCGCGCGTGCGGCGTGCCAGCTGCGCAGGCGAGGCAGCGCCGGATGCGAGCAGCCGGCCGTGCAGAGCCGCGAAGCGCGCAGCCAGGGCACGCCCCGCCTCGCGCGGGTGCAGCGACCTCAGGGCACCGTCCGCGGCAACGGCGACGCCGCGACGCAGGCGGGCACTCACGACGCCTGCGGGTGCGGCGACCTCGGGGTCAGCGAGTGCTGCCTCCGCACTCGCCAGGCGAATATCCAGTCCGAGACGTTCGAGCCAGTCGGGCTCGTCGGCGAGGTAGGTGCCAGCTCGCTCCAGCAGGACGCTGCCGGCCTCGGCGCTCGCCAGCACCGGGACGCTGCCCTCCACGCGCTCCGACCCTGACGACGGACCATGGAGCAGGAGGGCGGCCGGCGAGAGCCCGCTTCCGACCAGCGCCGAGAGCAGCGCCTCGAGCGAGCCGAAGGGCTGTATGTCGGCGACGAGGAGTGCCCCATCGATTGACGAAGGCAGCAGCGGCGGGGCGCTGCGTGTCCGCTCCGCACCGCGGACCGGCCGCTGCAGGGCGGCCGCATCACCGCCCAGCAGCCGGGCAGCCGGGTCGATCGCCCGCCACAGGTCGACGACGCTGGCCACGGCCGACCGGCCTAGGCTCGACCGATGGCCGCCGCCAGGTCGGCGACGAGGTCGTCCGCGTCCTCGAGCCCTATCGAGATGCGGACCATGCCAGGGGTAAGTCCCGCGAGGGCCAGCCCGGCATCGTCGAGCTGCCGATGCGAGGAGGAGGCGGGGTGGCTGCAGAGCGTCTCCACGCCGCCCAGGCTCGTCGCGTGAACGGCCACGTGCAGGTGTCGGAGGAGCGCCTCACCCGACGGCCGACCTCCCGACAGGTCGATGCTCAGCATGCCGCCCGCCATCCCGCCGCGCAGCGTCCGCGACGCGAGCGCGTGCTGCGGGTGCGAGCCGAGCCCGGGGTAGAGCACGCGCGTCACGCCCGGCACGCCTTCGAGCGCGGTCGCCACCGCCATGGCGTTGGCCGAGTGACGCTCCATCCGCAGGGCCAGCGTCTTGAGGCCGCGCAGCGCCAGGAACGCCTCGAAGGGAGCCGCATTGCCACCGGCGTTGATGACCACGTGCCGGACGGCCGCGATCCGCTCGGCGCTGGCCAGCACGGCCCCACCGATGATGTCCGAGTGCCCGCCGATGTACTTGGTGGTCGAGTGCACGACGAAGTCAGCGCCCAGCGCAATCGGATTCGCCAGGTAGGGCGACGCGAAGGTGTTGTCGACCGCGACCTCGATGCCCCGCTCGTGGGCAGCGGCGGCAATGGCAGCGATGTCGGCGAGCGCCGTGGTCGGGTTGCTGATCGTCTCGAGCCAGACCAGGCGCACGTCATCGGTGAGCGCCAACCGGACCGCCTCGAGGTCGGTGGTGTCGACCGCACGTGTAACGATGCCCGAGCGATCCAGGATCGTCCTGGCAAGGCCGATGACGCCGCCGTACACGGCCCGCGGGATGACCACGACGTCGCCACTGCGGGCCACCGACAGGATCACGCCGTGGATGGCCGCCATGCCCGAGGCAGTTACCAGTCCCGCCTCCGCGCCCTCGAGCTCGGCGAGCGCCGCTTCCAGGGCCGCATGTGTGGGGTTCGAGTAGCGGCTGTAGGAGTGGCCGGGTCGGGCGAACTCCAGCAGCTCGGCGAGCTCCTCGGCATCGGCCACCTCGAAGGTGCTCGCCTGGTAGATGGGAACGCTGAGCGGCGGCTGCGGCGCCGAGGGGACGCGGCTCGCGAATCGGATCGCGCGCGTCGAGAAGCCCGGCATGACCGGCCGAGTCTAGCAGCCGAGGCGTTCAGTCCCGGGGCTGGGCCTCCGGCGTCGGGGTCGCCCCCGACTCGAGCATGGCCGACGTGGCGGCCCGGATCGCGTCGAGATCGGGCACCAGGATGTACCCGGCTCTCGGATCGCTCCGAGGGCTCATGAAGTCCGGCGGCTGCAGGACCACCCGCTGCAGGTTGGCCATGTCGGCCTGCTGCACCGCCGTCGCCAGCCACGCCAGCCGGTCGCCGGGGATGTCGGTCGTGATGGTGCTCTTGACGGCATCCAGCAGTCCGGGGAGCGAGAAGACGAGGTTACCGGCGGTGAGCTTCTGGCGGATGGCGGCCAGGAGCTGCTGCTGCCGATCGGCCCGCGTGAAGTCGCTGTCACCGTAACCCTTGCGCGATCGCGCGAAGGCGAGCGCGGTGGTCCCGTCCAGGTGATGCTGCCCGGCTGCCAGGTAGAAGCCGGTGAGCTGGTCGAACTCGTTGCGGTAGAACGGGTCGTTCACGGTGCGCTCCACCACGACATCGACCCCGCCGATGGCATCCACGGCATCGCGGAAGCCGAGCAGGTTCACCGCACCGAAGTAGTGGATCCGGATGCCCAGCAGCTCGCCGATGGCGGACTTGAGCGTTCCGGCGCCACCCTGCGGGAACTCGCCGGGCCGCGACGCCGCGACGCTCATCAGGGAGTTGAGCTTGGAGTTGTAGACGCGCCCGTCGGGCAGCGGCGTGCCGTACACGTCGCGCGGCACCGAGATCATCGCGGGCGGACCCCCATTCGGATCGATGCTGACCACCAGCATCGTGTCGGTCAGCGCCTGCCCACGGCCCGGCCCGGAGTCGACGCCGACCAGGAGCACGTTGATGCGCTTGGTTCCATCCGGCTCTGGCTGGTCGGAGGGGACGGGCAGTGACGTCTCGCCGGGCAGGCCGATGTCGGCACCGCCGCCGCCGACACCCCCGCGTGAGACGCCGGACCCCTCCAGCGAGACCGCACCGATGGTGTCGATCGCCTTGACGACGTACCAACCCGGCAGGAGGTGCATGGCGAGCGTGATGAGGACGAGCCCGCCGGTCACCCAGCCCGTCCAGTGACGCAGGCCGAGCGGCGCACGTTCTCCATGCGCCTGCACGATCGCGATGAGCCGCCAGCCGAGGAGGGCGACGTCGAGGACCAGGAGGCCGGCCAGGAAGCGGATGCTGAGGAGCCGGGCCAGCGCCGCCTGCCCATCGGCGAGCAGGATCAGCACGACGAGCCCGATCAGGACGATCGGCAGGACGAGCATGGCAGCCAGCGCCCGCCGTCCATTGTAGGCCTGACCGAGCCCCGGCACGAGGAAGGAGAGCAGCGCGGCAAGCGAGGAGCGCGGATCCTCCGTGTGCGCGGAAGGCCCGGTCGTCATGGCCGCATGTTGCCACACGCCGCGTGCGGCCTAGTCTCGCTCGCCGTTCGGGCCGGTGGGTGAGAGGAAGGCATCCATGGCGCGCCGGATCTGGTAGTCGGGGTCCAGGTTGCGCTGGGCGGCGGCGATGTGCCGCCGGAACTCGCCAGGATCGGGCTCGTCGTCTTCGGTGCTGTCCGCGTCCTCCTCCACCTCCCTGGCTGGGGTCGAGACGGACACCGGCAACGTCGCCACAGCTTCCACCGCCCGTGCCGCGGGGAGTGGTGCGGGGGGTGGGGCGACGCTGACGGCTGGCGGTAGCTCGTCCACCACCGGCACCGCAGCCACCGCCACCGGCGCCACCCGGGCCGGCTCGGCCTCGCCGGCGGAGGAACGATGCATCAGCCGGCGTGGCCGCGGATTTCCGGAGACCTGGTTCTTGCCGAGCGACTTGGCCTGGTACATGGCGCGGTCCGCCGCGATCATGAGCTCCTCGCCGCTGCGCCCATCCTCCGGGCACGAGACGAGCCCAATACTCACGCTCGACAGCAGCTCCCCGCCGCCAGCCGTCAGGCCGACCTCCTCGGCACCCGAGCGGATCTTCTCGGCGACCACGAATGCGCCCACGTAGTCGGTCTCGGGAAGCAGGACCAGGAACTCGTCGCCTCCGAGCCGGTAGGCGTTGTCGAGGGTCCGAATCGAGCGCCGGATCACACCGCCGAGCAGGCGGAGCACCTCGTCGCCACGGTGGTGCCCAAGCGTGTCATTGACCGACTTGAGCCCATCCAGGTCGATCATGAGCAGGCAGAAGCCGCGTTCGCTGCGGCGCGTTCGCTGCACCTCCTGTTCGAGCATCAGCAGGAGCTGGCTGCGGTTGAAGAGGCCGGTCAGCGGATCGATGCGGGACATCTTCAGGACCGCCAGCCGAACGCGACGCTCGGCCGAGGCAAAGACGCCGGCGAGGTAGGCGAGGAGCCAGACGGAGCCGACAGCGAGGCCGAACCGGAGCAGGTCGAGGCCCTGGTAGCTGTCCCGCGCCGGGTCGACCCAGAGAATGGCCAGGAAGGCGATCGTCGCCACCGCGGCGACGGTCAGCGCAACGGCGCCACCGGCCGCGAGCGCAACGGCGACCGCCACCAGGCTGAAGGCGTAGACGAACGGCGAGTCGGCGTAGCCCGTCAGCGCGAGGAGCGCGGTGATGAGCCCCAGGGCGGCGAGCACCTCGATGGCTGCAACCGGCAGCGTGCGGAACCGCTGCGGCAGCAGGTCGTGCACGAGGACCACCACCGCGACCGCCAGGCCGCCCAGCGCGTAGATGGCCGCCTGTGACGAGCGGAAGGCATCGGCGACGCCTACGCCGATCAGGACTGCCACGATCGAGACCCACCACAGTACGCGGACGGCCGTGCCATACGAGGCGCCACCGAGCGCCGCTTCACCGTCCGGATTGGCCTCGTACTTGTCGCCCCCGTCCTCCGCCAGGATCACCGCTGTTCCGGGCTCGTCCGGCTGCCGGGCACGCGACCGAAGCACGGCCAGCAGCGCGCCGGCGCCGAGGAGCGCGGCACCGATTCCGCTGACGATGATGAAGATCTGGTCTGTGGCCAAGGGCGACCTCGAGGTGCTGGTCGACGGGCAGGGCACTCGCCACTTCACGACCGGACGTAAGTCTAGGGTCCCGGTTCGGCATGACGCAAAGGTACCTGTCCACCTAACCCACCTGTACCACCCTCGCCCGATGCCTGCCGTCACCACTTATCGCAAGCCGCGCGCCACGGGGCCGCTCCGGGACGGATGGTAGAATTCGCGGCCCCCGGAACCCATGGGCGGAATGCGCTGTCTTGCAGGTGCCATGAGCGAACCACATCCGCACCGTCACGCGGCCCTCGCGGCGCTGCTCTCGTTCCTCTTTCCCGGCCTCGGGCAGGCCTACGACGGTCAGCGGCACCTGGCGGCGATCCTGGCGCTGCCGGTGGTGGCGCTGGTGGCCGCCGCGCTCGGCGCGGTCCTGTTCGCGGACCGCGGCCTGGCCAACCTGCTCCTCTCCGCGACGGCGCTGACGACGCTGCTGGTCATCGACGTGGCCCTCATGGGCTGGCGGCTCCTCGCCATTGCCCACGCCGGCTTCGGCGTACCGCGGGTCTCCCCACAGGCCGCCCGGGCCGCCGGCAGCGCGCTCTCGTGGGTGAATCGCGCGATGCCGTCGAGCCGGCAGGGACGCATCGGCTTCGTGATCGTCCTGCTGGCCGTCACGATCGGCATGCACGCCTGGGCGGGCATCGTCATCGGTCGTCTCGACAGCACGCTTGGCGAGGTCTTCTCGGGTGGTGGCTCGGGACAGCAGCCAGGCCAGGGCGGCGGCAACGCCGACGACCCGCTCAACGAGCCCGATTACGCCTGGGACGGGACCGAGCGCATCAACTTCCTCCTGCTCGGAATCGACTCCGGGCCGGGGCGCGACGAGGCGCTGACCGACACGATCCTGGTCGTCAGCGTCGATCCCGTGGCGGAGACGGCGGTGATGGTCTCCATCCCGCGCGACACCGCGCTCCTCCCGCTGCCCGATACGAGCATCTACCCCGACGGCCTCTACCCGATGAAGATCAACCAGCTCACCACCGAGGCGCGCGATCACGCCGATGCCTGGTGTCCCGACCTTCCCGAGTCGGCATCGGCGCCGTGCGGGATCAGGAGCCTGGAGCGGACGGTTGGGCTGTACCTCGGCATCCCGATCCAGTACTACGCGTCGGTCGACCTGCGCGGCTTCGCGGAGCTGATCGACGCGGTCGGGGGCGTGACCCTGTGCCTGCCCGGCCGGATGGTCGACGACCAGTACACCGGGCCGGGCATCGAAGGGCAGGGGATCATCCTGCCGGCCGGTTGCCAGGAGTACGACGGCGCCCACGCCCTCGCCTACGCCCGCAGCAGGAAGGGCTACATCGAGATGCCCGACGGCACCCGTGAGCAGCAGGACGACTTCAAGCGCTCGGACCGACAGCAGCGAGTCCTGCTGGAACTGCGGCAGGAGATCGCGCAGGCGGACCTCATCTTCGAGCTGCCCGGGCTTCTCGACGCCATCGGCCGGACCGTCACGACCGACTTTCCCAGGGACAAGGCGGGCGACCTCGCCTCGCTGGTCCCCCTGGTCACCGGTCCCGACATCCAGCGCGTGGTGCTGGGGCTGCCCGACTACGTCAACCCGCCCGAGCAGCCCCTGGTCAACTACTTCCTCACGCCGAAGCGAACGGCAATCCGCGACAAGATGGCGGAGCTGTTCGGCGGCGAAGACGAGCTGCAGGGCTGGTACCTCAACGGCGATGAGCCGCCGCAGGGCTAGGCGAGCAGCAGCGCCACCAGGCCCAGGCCGGCTGACACCGCCCAGAGCACGTTGACCGCGGCCTGCATCGAGAAGCCGGCCCCGATGAGCTGGTGGTGGATGTGCCGCTTGTCGGCGGTGAAGACGGGATCCCCCGCCGCCAGGCGCCGCAGGACGGCCCATCCCATATCGGCCAGCGGCAGGCCAACCGCCAGGAGGGGCGCCCAGGGCGCCACGCCTCCACCCGGAGACTGGGTGAGGCCGATGCTCACCGAGGCCAGCAGGAAGCCCAGCAGCATGGAGCCGGTGTCGCCCATGATGATCGATGCCGGCTGCAGGTTGAAGCGCAGGAAGCCGAGCACGCCGCCGGCACCGGCGGCCAGCACCATGCTGATCGACGGCCGCTCGACCAGCCCGGCGGCCATGCCGAAGAAGGCGATCATGGCCGTGAGCGCCACGCCCGAGGCGAGCCCGTCCAGCCCGTCGATCAGGTTCACCGCGTTGATGACGGCCACGATCCAGACCACGGTGAGGAGGAGCGACCAGCCTCCCAGGTCGATGCTGCCCCACGGCCCGTCCAGGCGGTCGATCGAGAGCCCCAGCCCGAAGGCCACCAGCGCAACCACCACCTGGGCCATCAGCTTCACGCGCGCCCTGGTCCCCTGCAGGTCGTCGAGCAGGCCGATGCCACCGATGAGCGCCACGCCTACCAGGATGCCGGTCAGGTGCCCGGTCTCGAGGTTCAGCGGATCGCCGATGAGGCGAGCGGTGACCAGCGCGGCGGCCACCCCGACGTAGAAGGCGGCCCCGATCGCGACCCCGCCCAGGCGCGGGATGGGAGTGAGGTGGACCTTGCGTTCCTCGGGTTCATCGAGGAGCCCGGCGCCGTGCGCGGCGTCGCGCACGATGGGGGTCAGCCAGAGTCCCAGCAGGAGGGCGGTGAAGAAGGCCGCGGCCGGGATCAGCATCTCACCGGGTCGTCGGTCATCGGTCCTCCAGTGATGGTCGGGGCGGCCGGATTCGAACCGGCGACCCCCTGCTCCCAAAGCAGGTGCGCTACCAGGCTGCGCTACGCCCCGACCGGTCGCACGATAGCACTGGCACTGGCGTTGCGGCCCGTCGGTGGTGGCACCGAGCGTGCAGACCGCTAACGGCGTGAACACTACCAACGGACATTCCCAGGTTGTCGTCATCACCGGTGCGTCGGCCGGCGTGGGCCGTGCGCTCGCCTGCGCCTACGCCAGGCGAGGCGCGGTCGTCGGCCTCATCGCCCGCGGGCAGGCGGGCCTCGACGGGGCGCGCAAGGACGTCGAGTCCCTCGGCGGCACGCCCATCGTGATCCAGGCCGACGTCGCCGACGCCGAAGCGATGGAGGCGGCAGCCGAGCTGGTCGAGTCGCAGGCCGGCCCCATCGACACCTGGATCAACAACGCCATGGCATCGGTCTTCTCGCCCGTACGCGAGATGACGGCCGATGAGTTCCGTCGCGTCACCGAGGTCACCTATCTGGGCGCCGTCAACGGCACCCTGGCGGCGCTCAAGCGGATGCTGCCGCGCGACAAGGGCACGATCGTGCTGGTGGGATCGGCGCTCGCCTACCGCGGCATCCCGCTCCAGGCGGCGTACTGCGGCGCAAAGCACGCCATGCAGGGCTTCCACGACTCGCTGCGGACGGAGCTGCAGCATGACGAGAGCAACGTGAAGGTGACGATGGTGCAGCTGCCCGCGGTCAACACGCCGCAGTTCGGCTGGGTCAAGAGCCGCCTTCCGCATCGGGCGCAGCCGGTGCCGCCCATCTACCAGCCTGAGGTGGTCGCCGAAGGGATCATGTGGGCGGCCGACCACCCCGACGCCACCCGGGAGCTGAACATCGGCTTCCCGGCGGTGAAGGCAATCTGGGGCAACAAGCTCGTCCCGTCGTATGCCGACCACGTCCTGGCCGATACCGGCTTCGGCTCGCAGCAGACCGGCGAGGCCAAGCCGGAAGACCGCCCGAACAACCTGTGGGAGCCGGTCGACCAGCAGGCGGACCACGGGGCGCACGGCTCGTTCGACGATCGTGCCAAGTCCTTCAGCTGGCAGCTCTGGGCGAACACCCACCGCGGGCTCGTGGCGGCGGGTGCGGGCGGCATCGCCCTGCTCGGTGCGCTGGCAGGGATGGCCGCCCGCCGCTCGTGAGCAACGACGAGCGCACGCCACCAGGCTGGGCCTACAACCCGTCGGCCTGGGGCGAGCGGCTCATCATCGTCGCCCTGGCGCTCGTCGGTGTCGGGGTCGCGGGCTACCTGGCTGCCTACCAGCTCGACCTCATCCCCGGGGTATGGGAGCCGTTCTTCGGTGACGGCAGCCGGCGCGTGCTGGAGTCGGGCGTCTCGCGCATCCTTCCCATCCCGGACGCCGCGCTGGGCGCCCTCTCCTACCTCCTCGACGCGGTGACCGGCGCGATCGGGGGCACGGACCGATGGCGCCGCTGGCCCTGGCTGGTGATCCTCTTCGGGTTGGCCGTCGGGCCGCTCGGCGCCGTGAGCATCACGCTCGTCATCCTGCAGCCGGTCGCCTTCGACGCCTGGTGCACGCTCTGCCTCGTTCGGCGCTGATCAGCCTGGCCATGATCGGCCCGCCATGGACGAGGTGCTCGCCAGCCTGCAGCACCTGCGCGCGGTCCAGCGCCGCGGCGGCTCCGCCTGGCGCGCCTTCTGGGGCATCGCGCGGACCGATGCGGAGGCGGCAGGATGATTCCCGGCGCGATCGCCTTCGTGACCGGCGTGGCGCTGATGGCGCTCCCCGAGCTGCTCTCGTCGCCTCGAGCGGCGGCCGACCTGCTGCACGTCGCGGGGCCCATTGCCGCCGCCTTCGGCTTCATCTCCATGTCCGAGGTACTGCGCGGGATGCGCCGCCTGAACCTGCTGGTGGCCGCGGCGCTGGCGGTCGGATCCCTGCTGGTCGGCATGGCGCCGACCGGGATCGCCCTCGCCTGGCTGGCCGCCTTGGTCCTGGCGTTGACGGGAATCGTCGGTCCGGGCGTGCCTCGCGATCGGTACGCGGGTGGTTGGCGCTCGCTCTTCGGCTAGCCGCCGGCCAGGCTGACGTCGATGTCCGCGGCCTCGACCACCCGGTTCAGATCGAGCCGGACCGCGTTTGCTGCGAGGACGCCCTCGCAGCCCGAGATGGCGGTACCCGGCTCAATGGTGAGCACCAAGGCGTTGCCGGCGAGGCGCAGCATCCAGTCATGGATGCAGCTGCTGCCAGCCCAGGCGACGATCACCTGCGTCAAGCTCTCGCCCTTCGTCGCCACGGGCTCGGAGAGCTGATCGACAGGCGGGGCCTCCGCCGGCTGCACATCGGTCACGAGCCCGGACTCGTCGACGACGGTGATATCGCCGACCGAGAACGTCTTCGCGTCCCCCGGACCGCTGCAGGCGGCGATGACCGCCGCCACCAGCACGATCAACAGCGGCTTCACGAAACGTCCGTGGACTGCCCACTCATGAGCCGCTCGACGATGCCGAGGTAGGTCCGCGCCTGCGCCTGCCATGCGTAGTCTGCCGCCTGCCGCTGCACCTCCGCACCACGTCGTGCCGCGGCGGCCGGATCCGCGGCCAGTTCCCGGATGGCGGCGGCCAATGCGGCAGGGTCACCACCGGGTACGAAGCGGATTGCCGCATCGGTGAAGTGGGCGCGGAAGGTGGCGAGGTCGCTGGCGATGATGGGCAGGCCCATGGCGGCGTACTCGAGCAGCTTGGTCGAGAGCGAGTACTGCAGGTACGGCTCCGGGCGCGACGGCACCAGGCCGATGTCGGAGCCGGCCAGCAGGCCGGGCAGGTCGTCCATCGGCACACGACCGTTGAGGTGGACGCGCGCGGCCGTGTCGGTGCGCGTGATGGCGGTTTCGATCTGGGAGCGATACGGGCCGTCCCCGTACACGTCGAGCCGGTGCGGCACCTCGCCGGGATCGATCAGCGCCAGCGCCTCGATCGCCACGTCCAGCCCGTAGATGCGCTGCAGGTTCGAATGGTGGATCAGGCGCAACTCGCCATCCTCCATGAACTCGCGGCGTGGATGAGCCGAAGGATCGAAGAGGCGCGTATCGGCGGAGTTCATGACGACGTGGATCTTCTGCGGCGGCACGCCCCTGCTGATCGAGAGCTGGCGGAGCGGCTCGTGCACGGTGATCAGCTCGGTGGCGGCTGCCGCCGCGGCACGGGCGGAGCCGGTCACCAGCGGCAAGAGTGGGCGGAGCAGCGGGTGGGCGAATCGGTCCCGGAAGAACTCCGGCATGTCCTCGTGCAGGTCCAGCAGCAGCGGCACGCCCGTCAGCTTGACGGGGAAGGCGGAGAAGGCCAGGAAATCGGGAACGGTGGCGACCTGGACAAGGTCGTAGCGGCGGCGCCGATGCTCACGCGCCAGCCGGACCGCGGCCAGGCCGGCGAAGGCGAGGTACTCCGCCATGTGGCCGGCGAATCCCACGAAAGCCCGATTCACCGGCAGGCGCACGATGCGCAGGCCCCCACTCGCCTCCTCGCGTGCCTCGCCTGGCCCGCGCAGGCAGAAGATGTCGACCTGGTGGCCCGCCTCCAGCAGGGCGTCGGATTGGCGGCGGATGCGCGGATCGCCGGGAACGACCGCGTGCACGACCATGGCGATCCGGCTCACGTCCCCTTGACCTCGTTCCAGAGTGCATCCTTCTCCGCGGGCGGGAGGTCCGCCAGCACCTGCCCGCGCGAGGCCGCCAACGCCTCCACGCGCTGGTAGCGCTCGATCCAACGGCGGTTCGCGGTCCGCAGCGCCTCCTCCGGATCGAGCTTCATCCAGCGCGCGAGGTTGACGGTGGCGAAGAGGAGGTCGCCCAGCTCGTGGAGACGTGCATCGCGGGCCGCCTCGCCAGCCCCTGCCGCCTCGTGGAGCTCATCCAGCTCCTCCGACACCTTCTCCCAGACGCCATCGATGGACGGCCAGTCCCAGCCCAGGGAGCTGGCACGTTCCTGGATCTCGCGGCTCGCCGGGAGGGCCGGCAGGGCGCGCGCAATGCCGGCGAACGGCGACGGCGCCGCGCCGGCGTCGCTGCGCTCATCGGCCTTGATCGCCTCCCAGTTGCGCAGCACCTCAGCGGCATCGGCCACCTCGACGTCGCCGAAGACGTGCGGATGGCGCCGGATGATCTTTGCGCCGAGGGTGCGGTAGACATCGGTCAGGTCGAACTCGCCCTCCTCGGCGGCCAGCTGCGCGTGCAGGATGATCTGCAGGAAGAGGTCACCCAGCTCCTCGGCGAGGTCGGCGGCATTCCCCTGCTCGATGGCGTCGACCGTCTCGTAGGCCTCCTCCAGCACGAAGGGTCGGAGCGTGGCGTGCGTCTGCTTGCGGTCCCACGGGCAGCCATCGGGTGCGCGCAGCCGTGCCGAGATGGCGGCCATGCCGTGCGGCGAGGCGAGGTTATCCAGGAGCGGCAACGGCGGGACGAACCAGCTTGCCCCGGCCAGGTCATCGTCGGAGAGGGACTCGAGCGGCCGCTGGCCCCCGCTCGGCAGGAGCGTCAGTGGGTGCGCGTGCGGATAGAGCGCCAGCAGCACCGCGCGCACCCCTTCGCGCGCGTGCCGGCCGGGGAGGGCGGGGGTTGCTCGGCCCTCTTCGCGGTCGTCGGTCGCTGCCAGGATGATGAGCGGCAGCCCGGGGTCGAACGGCACTCCCGCGAGGCGATCCGCACCGACGAACTGGACGCCCTCGACCGGGTCGACGCCGGCTGCGGCGAGGAGCGCGTCGACGCTGGCTGCCGGCACGCCGGCGCTCAGGGCGTGAGGCCGGTGCTGTCCGAACCGCTGCCGGTGGTGGTCGCCGGAGCGACGGCCGGGTCGGTCCAGACTCCCGCCTGGTCCTGCAGCTCGGTGACCCAGCGGTTGAAGCCGCTGCTGGCCACCTGGTCGCGCTTGCTCTGGGGCACCCATCGCGACGGACTGCTGCCGGTGAGCTTGTAGATGTAGATGCCGGAATCGGTGACGACGGGGTCTGAGATCTGCCCGATCTCGGTCAGCCCGAAGATGACGTCCTCGCGCTGCTGGTCGTACTGGTAGGGGAGGACCCAGCCGACGTCCCCGCCTCCCCTGGCCGTGACCGTGTCCTCGCTGTAGTCGCGGGCCGTCTCGGCAAAGGAATCCGGGTCGTCGCGCAGGTTCTCGACCAGGCGCTCCGACAGCTCCACGGCGTTCACGCGCCGGTCGGTGACCTGGATGATGTGGTAGCCGAACTCGGACTTGACCGGGTCGCTGATCTCGCCCACGTCCAGTTCGGCCGCGGCCTCGGCGAAGCCGGACACGAACGCCGTGTCCAGCGAGCCGCTGTCGTACCAGCCCAGGTTTCCGCCGAGGGTCCGGGACCCGGCATCGTCGCTCTCCTGGGCCAGGGCGTACCAGTCGGGATCAGCCTGGCTCAGCTCCTCGCGCCACTGCTGCGCGCGCGCAAGCGCCGCGGCCCACTGCTCGTCGGTTGCGGCCGACTGGTCCTGGGCGTCGGGCAGCGGCTTGGCCAGCAGGTGCCGGATCTGGATCTTCGGGGCTGGCGCGGTCGGATCGGCGTCCGGCTTGATCAGGATCTGCGAAACCTCGCGCTGCTCCGTGTAACGGCCGATGACCGATTCGCTGAAGTAGTCGCGGAACCGGCTCTGCAGCATGTCCTCGCGCACGAACTCGCGGTAGTCGTTGTCCGAGATGCCCGAAGCGTCCAGGAACTTGGCAAGCTGCTCGTCGTTCCCTCCGGCCTGGCGGTCGTCCACCTTCAGCAGGTACCAGCCGGTATCGCCCTCGATCGGTCCGACGATGTCGCCGACCTCCGCGCCCTCGGCGGCGACGAAGTAGTCGCCGTACGTTGAATCATCAGCCGTGACCCATCCCAGCAGGCCGCCGCCGGTGGCGCTGGCGTCGTCGCTGTTGTCGGTCGCCAGCTGCGCGAAGTCGGCGCCGCTGTCCAGCTGCGACTTGAGGTCGTCGATGGTGGCCTTCGCATCGGCCCAGTTCTGGTCGGTCGGCTCCGATCCGGGATCGGCCCCTTCGTCGAGCTGCGGCTTCACCAGGATGAGCGAGAGCTGGGCGCGCTCCGGTAGCGTGCGCCGCTGCTCCACTTCGGCGTCCAGCTCCTCGTCGCTGACGCTGATGCCGAAGCCGGGTGCCCGCTCCGTGAAGATGATGCCGGTCACGATCGAGCTCGACGCGATCTGGTCGACCGAGGTGATCGCCTGTTGGAGCGTCTGCAGCTGCTGCTGGATCAGCTGGTCGCGCATGCCGCCCTGCTGCGCGCTGAGGTCGAGGTAGCTGGCCGACAGCTGCGCGGCGATCAGGTCCGCTCGCTTGGTCAGCTCGGCGCGGTCGACGGACTGGCCATGGACCAGGGCGACCTGGCGCAGGTTCGCATCGTAGAACGAGCTCCAGGCGACGGCGGCGAAAATGCCGATGGCCACGGAGATGGCGAGGGCGAAGCCGGCGACGGTGAGCTGCTGGGTGCGCAGCTCGTCCTGCCAGCGCGGTCGGTGCTTGCGGTCGAGGACCGGTCGATTTCGGAAGGACATGTTGCTCGGTGGAATCTCCGCAGGGCGGGAGAGGGAGTGCGTCACGTGGGCGAGGCTGAATCCTAGCCCAAGTACCGTTGGCCCGCCAACCAGCGCATGCCGGTTACGGCGCCCGGTGGTGCGGAACCTGGGCGTCCGCGCCGGCGGGCCGCGGAGGCGCAGCGGGGTGCTGCGATCTCGCCCTCCGACCCACTGATCTTGTCAGGTGCGATCCTGGTTCACGTTAATCAGGATCCGCAGCTTCAAACCCGGGTTGCGCGCCCGCGCGGAGCGTGGGAATGGCCGGTCGGGACGCCCAAGGCGGGCTGTATCGCGCCTAACGTGACTGACAGTCGCACCTGACAACTTCGTGAGGCCGGCGGTGCGTTTCGGTTCGGTGGTGGTGTCGTGAACCCTGCCCGCCGAGTTGGACCAGCCCGGTTAGCGCGCGCCGGGTGAGGCATTCCGCGTCGCGCGCCAGATGAAGACGAGGACAAGCAGACCGACCAGGGCGGCCAGCGCGATGCCGGCATAGACCGCCGGCAGCAGCGAAGGGTTGTAGCTCCCACTGCCGGAGTAGCCGATCCCGATGAGGCTGGAGCACTGCGTGCTTGACGTGCCGCCTGCCACACCCTCGGCCGTGCAGATGAGCGGCGCGACCGCGACGTACCCGGCCAGGAATGCCATCGAGGGCGGCCATCGGCGGCCAGAAGATCAGCGGCCGGTGGCGAAATGGGCCGAGCACTGCCATCGCCAATCCGATAGGCAGAAGCAGCACCCCGATGCTGAAACCGGTCAGGAAGCCCACCACGATGAGCGCCAGCGTTGCGACCCAGTAGGCCATGCCGTGTCTCCCTCCGAGGCGCATGGTGGCTCGCACTCACAGCGATGGCAAGCCGCCAGCCTCTGCCCGTAGTCGTGCCCGACTAACCAACACCAACTGCCGGTTTCACAACTTCCGGGCCCGGCGCCGCTGAGCACCGGACCGGCCATGCGTCAGCGGCGCCGCAGCGCGTCCCTGATCGCATTGAAGCGCAGCCGGACCACGAGCAGCAGCGCCTCGCGCACGATGCGCCCGCTCATCTTCGAGTGACCGGCCATGCGCTCACGGAAGACGATCGGGACCTGGCGAATACGCGCACCACGCCGGTGCGCCCACCAGGTGGTCTCGATCTGGAAGCCGTAGCCACTCGCGCTCGCCTCCCGGAGGCGGATCGCCTCCAGTGCCTCGCGCCGCCACGCCTTGAAACCGCCGGTCAGATCCCGATACGGCAGCAGGAGCACCGTCCGGGCGAAGAGTGTCCCCGCCCGGCTGATGAGCTGTCGGCGAAGCGGCCAGCCGACCGTCCGGCCTCCCGACATGTAGCGCGTCCCGAGGACCACGTCGGCGTCGACCATGAGAGGCTCCAGGAGCCGCGGCAGGTCCTTCGGGTCGTGGCTGAAGTCGGCATCCATCTGGACGACGGCACGCGTGGCCGGCTGGTCGAGCGCCAGGTGGAAGCCCTGCCGGTACGCGGCACCCAACCCCTCCTTTCCCGCCCGATGCAGTACCCGAATGCGCGGCTCCGCAGCGGCAAGCGTGTCGGCCAGGATCCCCGTGCCGTCCGGTGAGCTGTCATCGACGATCAGGAGCTGCGCCTCGGGCAGCGCCTCCAGGATGGCACCCGCCATCGGCTCCAGGTTCTCTCGCTCGTCGTAGGTGGGCAGGACGACGCAGACGCCGCGGCCCGCGGCCAGGCCGACGTGGGGAGGCGGCTCAGCGCCCGATGCCGACATACGCGACCCCGGCGGCCTCGAACGGTGCGGCGTCGAGGGCGTTGCGCCCGTCGACCAGGAGCCGGAGCCCGGGGATGGCTCCCGGATCCATGGTTCGGTAGGCCTCGTGGCCGGCCTGCACGACGGCCGCCTGCACCTCCGTCGGCGCCTCGAAGCTCCATGGCTCGAACCCGGAGGCGCGGAGGTGGTCTGCGTCGAAATAGGGGTCGTGGCCGTAGACGCGCGCGCCGGAGGCCAGCAGTTCGTCGCGCAGCCGGAAGGCGGAGCTGAAGGCGTCCTCGCGCACGTCGGCGCGGTAGGCGATGCCCAGGACCAGCACCGGCACATCCTGCAACGGACCGATGTGCTCGCTGATGCGGTCCACCGTCCAGCGGCCCATCCCCTCGTTGATGCTCCGCGCCAGCGGCGGCAGCTGGAGCTCCGGATCGTCGTTGAACAGGAAGTGCGGGTAGACCGGGATGCAGTGGCCGCCCACGCCCACGCCGGGCAGGTGGATGTGGCTGTACGGCTGCGAGTTGGCCGACTCGATCACCTCGAGCACGTCAATCCCTCGCCGCGATGCGTAGCGGGCGTACTCGTTCGCGAGCGCGATGTTCACGTCGCGGTAGGTCGTCTCGGCCAGCTTCGTCATCTCCGCCGTCTCCGCGTTCGTCACGGCGCGCACCTCCGTGCCCTCGTCGAGCACCGCGCGGTAGAAGTCGACCGCCCGCCGCGTGCTCTCCTCGCTCGTCCCGCCCACGATCTTCGGGTAGCGGCGCAGGTCCAGCAGCACGCGGCCCACCAGCACCCGCTCCGGCGAGAAGGCCAGGAAGAAGTCGCGGTCCAGGGCGAGGCCGCTCCCCTCGGCGAGCATCGGTCCGAAACGATCGCGCGTCGTGCCGACGGGCAGGGTCGTCTCGTAGACCAGCAGCGTCCCCGGCTGCAGACCGCTCGCAATGTCGCGGGTGGCGGCGTCGATCGGCTTGAAGTCGATCTGCCGATCGGCGTCGACCACCACGGGCACGATGACGACCACCACCTCCGCCTCGCGCACGCCCTGGACATCGTCGGTGGTGGCGCGCAGGCGTCCTTTCGCCACCAGCTCCGGCACGCCGCTGACGAGCGCCTCCTCGTCGCGGTGCGGCGACTCGCCGCGGTTGATGGCGTCGACGATCCACGATGCGGTGTCGCAGCCGATGACCTCGTGCCCGCGCGATGCGTACTGGACCGCCAGCGGCAGGCCGATGTGCCCCAGGCCGACCACGGCGATCCTCACGAGAGCACCGCCGCAAGCTCTGCCCGGGAAACGACCGCTCCCGTCCGTGCCGCATCGACCATGGTCCGCGCCAGCAGGAGCGCGACCATCGCCTCGTGCGGGTCGACCGGGGGCGGGCCGCCGTCGCGCACGGCACGCGCGAAGGCCTCCAGCTCCACGACCAACGGCTCGCGCCGCTCGACGTGGCGGCGCACCATCTCGCCCTCGGCAACGGAGGCGTCGGCGGGGTTCGGGAAGAAGACGAGGTCCTGGGCGATGTAGTCGGCGACGTACATGCCGCGCTCCCCCGTCACTGACAGCGTCCGCTTCTTCGTGGGCGTCAGCCAGTTGATGTCGAGCACGCCGACGGCACCGTTGTCGAACTTCATGATGCCCACGAACAGGTCCTCGTGGTCGGTATGGATCCGCTGCTCGGTCTCCGCGTAGAGCCGGATCGGTTCCGACCCGAGCAGGTAGCGCATCACGTCGAGGTCGTGTGGGGCGAGGTCCACCACCACCCCCACGTCGCGGATTCGCGCCGGGAACGGTCCCAGGCGCGTGGCGTTGATCTCGAAGATGCGGCCGAGCTCCCCCGCCGAGAGGCGGCGGCGGAGCTCACGGATGGCCGGGTTGAAGCGCTCGATATGGCCGACGGTGAGGACCCGACGGGCGTCGCGCGCGGCCGCGATCATCTGTTCCGCCTCGGAGCGGTCGCTGGCGATCGGCTTCTCGACCAGGACGTGGACCCCGGCCTGCAGCGCCTGGAGGGCGATCTCGAGGTGCAGTGACGTCGGCGCCACCACGCTCAGCAGGTCGAGCGGCTCCTTCGCCAGCATCTGCTGCACGTTCTCGTAGCCGCGCATCGCCCGGCCCTGGGTCGCGCGCCGCACGGCCTCGGCATCGGGATCGGCGACAGCCACCAGCTCGGCGTCATCGATCAGCTCGTCCCAGACGCGGACGTGGTTGCGGCCCATCATCCCCAGGCCGACCACGCCGGCCCGCAGGGGCCGTGCCGGGGCCTGGGTCACGCCGGGATCTCGCGCTGGATCGGTCCCAGGCTGGCGGCCACCTCGTTGACCGCCGCGATGACGCTCGAGACCTCCGCGTCGCTGAGGGATGGGTGAACGGGAATCGAGAGCACCTCGCCGGTGAGGCGGTCCGTCACCGGGAAACGCTGATCCCCATAGCCGAGCGCCAGGAACGGCTTCTGGCGGTGGACCGGGATCGGGTAGTAGATGCCGCTCCCCACGCCGCGCTCCTTGAGCGCCTCTGAAAAAGCGTCGCGCTCGGCGACGCGGATGGTGTACTGGTGGTAGACGTGGGTGACGCCGGGCCGGACACCTGGCGTGATGACTCCCTGCAGCTCCGCGTCGTAGCGGGCCGCGATCTCGCGCCGTCGCTCGTTGTAGGCGGGCAGCTTGCCGAGCTGGGCCAGGCCGATGGCGGCGTGGATGTCGGTCATGCGGAAGTTGTAGCCGAGCACGTCGTGGTGGTAGCGGACCTTCATCCCGTGCTCGCGCAGCAGTCGCGCCCGATCGGCGAGCTCGCCGTCCGAGGTCGTGATCATGCCGCCCTCGCCGGTGGTCATGTTCTTGGTCGGGTAGAAGCTGAAGCAGCCCGCTCCCCAGCTTCCGGAGCGCTCGTCGCCGATCGCGGCGCCGTGCGCCTGCGCAGCGTCCTCGACAAGTGCCAGGCCGTGCCGCTCGGCGATCGCAGCGAGCGCCGGCATGTCGGCCGGCTGGCCGTAGAGGCTGACGGGCATGATCGCGCGCGTCCGCGGCGTGATGGCCCCCTCGACCTGTGCTGGGTCGATGCAGAAGTCCTCCTCGCGCACGTCGACGAACGCTGGGCGGGCGCCGGTGTAGAGGATCGAGGCCGCACTGGCGATGAAGGTGAACGGCACGCTGATCACCTCGTCGCCGGGCTCGACGCCCGCGGCAAGCAGCGCCAGGTGCAGGGCCGTCGTGCCGGAGCTGGTCGCCACCGCGTGCGGGACGCCGACGAAGGCGGCGAAGCGCTCCTCGAGCTCACGCACCCGGCTCCCCTGGGCCAGCGCTCCGGACTCGAGCGCGCTCCACACGCTCTGCTTCTCTTCCTCGCCCATCTGCGGGCGCGCTATCGGGATCACGTCGTCATGGCCTCCTTGGCCGGGATCATCGCTTCGAGAGCCGCCACGATCCGTCGGGCGGCGTTGCCGTCACCGTACAGGTCCGGACGGGGGCGCGCACTGCCATTCATGAAGGCCTCGTCCTCGAGGGCAGCTCGCAGGCCCGATGGTTCGGCCCCGACCAACCGGTTCCACCCGGCCTCGACCGTCTCCACCCATTCCGTTTCGCGACGGAGGGTGATGCACGGCACGCCGGCCAGGTAGGCCTCCTTCTGCACGCCACCGGAATCGGTGGCGATGGCCGCAGCCGCCTGCTCGAGCGCGACCATCTGCAGGAAGCCGACCGGATCGATGGCGATGACGTTGCCCGGCAGGTCGATGGCCGCGCGATCGAGCACGGCTCGCGTGCGAGGGTGGACGGTGAAGATGACGGGGCGCCCGACGTCCACCGCAGCCATCCACGACGCCAGCCGGCTCGGCTCGTCGACGTTCTCGGCGCGGTGCATGGTCAGCAGCACGAAGCCCGGACTCTCCCGCGCCACCTCGGGGAGATGGGCCTCGGACTGAGCGGCAGCCCAGCGGAACGAGTCGACCATGACGTCGCCCACCAGCTGCGTCCTTTCCGCCAGGCCCTCTCGCTCCAGGTGCTTCACCGCGGTCGCGGTCGGCGCCAGGAGGAGATCGGCAAGGTGGTCGGCGACGATGCGGTTGCGCTCCTCTGGCATCTCGCGGTTGAAGGAGCGCAGTCCGGCCTCCACGTGGGCCAGCAGCGGCCGTCGGCCATCACCGAAGGCGACCTTGCTGGCCACCACCGCCGCGGCCAGCGTGGAGTTGGTATCGCCGTAGACCAGCACCACGTCCGGCTGGTGCTCCACCAGCACCGGCTCCAGCCGCCGCATGATCTCCCCGGTCTGGACGCCGTGCGGAGCGCTCCCAACCTCCAGGTTCACATCCGGCTGCGGGATCTGCAGGTCGCGGAAGAACGCGTCGCTCATGGCATCGTCGTAGTGCTGTCCGGTGTGGACCAGGATCTCGACGTGCTCGGCGCGCAGGGCGCGGCTGACGCTGGCGGCCTTGATGAACTGCGGCCGCGCGCCGACCACGGTCACGACCTTCACTGGCCGTCCCCGCGGGCCGGGAAATGCTCGCCACACGACGGGCAGCGCCCATGGAACGGCGCGCCGTCGTCGCCATCGCGCAGCGGCTGGCCGCAGGCGCAGGCGCTGCCGATGCGCCGTGCCGGGTTCCCCACCACCAGCTCGTGATCGCCGACATCCCGGGTCACCACCGAGCCTGACCCGACCATCGCCCAGCGGCCGATGGTGACCCCGGGCAGGATGGTGCTGTTGGCCCCGAGTGCGGCACCGTGCCGCACCAGGATCGGCGAGACGTCCCAGTCGTCATCGGTCTTGACCGAGCCGTCGGCGTTGATCGCGCGCGGCACCTTGTCGTTGGTGAAGCACACATGCGGGCCGATGAAGACGCCGTCCTCCACGGTCACGCCGTGGTACAGGCTGACGTTGTTCTGGACTTTCACGTTGTCGCCGATGACGACATCGGTGTCCACGTAGACGTTCTTGCCGATGATGCATCCGGCACCGACACGTGCCCGTTCCCGGACCTGTGCCTGGTTCCAGACGCTGCTGCCGGGACCGATGCTGGCATCGGCTGCCACGTCGGCGGTGGGATGGACGCGCACCGGGCGCTCGCTCATGCGTGCTCCTTTCGGAGAGACGAATTGTACCGGCTGGCCAACGCTCAACCGGTGCCGTCATCCAGCAGCTGGCGAAGGCGTGGCGTCGCGGCGCCTGCGGCGCGTCCCCGATGCGAGATGGCGTCCTTTTCGCCCTCCGGCAGCTCTGCGGTGGTCACGCCGCTCGGGAGCAGGAAGATCGGGTCGTAGCCGAATCCGCCCTGGCCACGCCGCTCGTGCGCGATCGTCCCTTCCAGCACCCCGCTGAAGGTCTCGACCCGGGGGCCGCGCTCATCGGGCACGGCGACCGCCAGGACGCAGACCATCCGCGCGCGACGATCTTCGGCGTCGCCCAGCGCGTCCAGCATCCGCTCGGCGTGGCCGCGGGACGAGTCGCCGAAGCGCGCGCTGCGGACGCCGGGTCCCCAATCCAGGGCAGCCGCCTCGATGCCCGAGTCATCGGCGACGGTGATCAGGCCCGATGCACGGCAGTAGGCGCGCGCCTTCTCCGTGGCGTTCTCGGCGTAGCTGTGGTGCGGCTCGGGTACCTCCAGGTCCAGGCCGATCTGCTGCGGCACCACGATCCGGCCGGGCAACCCTGCCAGCAGCCGGCGGAACTCTCGCTGCTTGCCGGCGTTCGTGGTTCCCAGCAGCAGGTCGGTCACTCCGAGGCGGGAGCCTCGATCGCCGTGCGCTGGATCTCGAACAGCTGCCGGATGCCGGCGGCGGCGAGGTCCACCATCTGGTTCATCTGGCCGCGATCGAAGGCGCGATGCTCAGCCGTTCCCTGGATCTCGACGAAGCGGTCGTCGCTCGTCATGACGACGTTGAGGTCGACGTCAGCCGTCGAGTCCTCGACGTAGTTGAGGTCGAGCAGCGTCGCACCGCCCGCCATGCCGACGCTCACGGCGGCGACCTGCCCGTTGAGCAGCTGCCCCATTCCGAACCGGTTCATGGCGCGCGCGATCGCGACGTAGGCGCCGGTGATGCTCGCGGTGCGCGTGCCGCCGTCGGCCTGGATCACGTCGCAGTCGACGGTGATGGTCCGCTCGCCGAGCCGCGCGAGGTCGACGACGCCGCGCAGCGAGCGGCCGATCAGGCGCTGGATCTCGTGGGTCCGGCCACCGACGCGACCCGACATCGACTCCCGTTGGGAGCGCTCGGTCCCCGCGCGCGGCAGCATGCTGTACTCGGCCGTCACCCAGCCCCCGCCCTTGCCGCGCAGCCAGCCGGGCACGCGGTCGTCGATGGTGACGGCGCAGACCACCCGGGTGTCGCCCACCCTGATCAGCACCGATCCCTCGGCGAACTTCAGGTAGTCGGTCACGATCTTGACCGGGCGCAGCTGGTTGGGCGCGCGCCCATCAGGGCGCCGGCCGGCGGCGATGGTAGTCATCGCCGCCGATTCTACGCGGTCAGCTGCCGAAGGCGCGGTGCAGGAAGGCGGCCATCTGCCCGCGGCTCACCGAGTTCACCGGACAGTAGCGACGCTCGGCGCAGCCGGCAGTCACGCCGCTGTAGGCGAGGCGGTTGATGTTCGCCTCGTGCTGGCTCGCGTCGTCGTCGACGAAGAGGTCCACCGAGGCGCCGGCGCTCAGGCCGCGAGCACGTACCAGGAAGGACGCCATCTGCTCCCGCGTCACCAGCGCCGAGGGGCAGAAGCGGCCAACGCCGCATCCGGTTGCGATGCCCGCTTCAGCCAGCTGGTTGATCGACCCTTCGTGCGACGTCCCGTTGTCATCGGCGAAGTAGTCCCGGCTTGCCGCCGGCAGCGACAGGGCGCGCGCCACGAAGGAGGCCATCTGGGCTCGCGTCACCGACGCGGTCGGACAGAACGAGTCGGACGAGCAACCGCCGGTGATGCCGGCATCGAAGAGCCACTCGATGTCGCTGCGGAAGCTGGAGGCGGTGATGTCGGTGAACGGCGTGTCACCGTACGCCTGGCTCGGCACGTCGGCCCCGCACAGCGTGACGAAGACCATGACCGAGAAGTTGCCGCCCTGCGCCGACCGCTGCCACGCGCCGCCGGCGGCGTTGTAAGAGGAGCTCATCATGATGGCCTTGTGCGTTGCGGAGTCCCACCACTGGAGCATGGTGCGGTTGTACGAGTACTCACCGCTCGACCAGGCGATGATCTCGCCGTACCCGGTCCAGCACACGCCGGCCGCTTTGATGCGCGCCTCGACGTACGCCATGTCGTGCTTCAGCGCGTTGTGCGCTGCCATGTCTGCGGCGCGGGCCGTGGCGATCTCGTCCAGGAGCGCCGTGCCGGCCACGGGAGCCAGGTGCTGCGAGGCTCGGTAGCCATTGGCGGCTGCCCGCAGCCCATCGCCGCCATACGCCGCCGCGGGTGCGGGAAGCGCCAGGCCCGCCATGAAGACGACCGCGGCGAAGCTCAGGGCAGCGAATCGGGTTCCCCCGCCGGCGATGCTGAAGCGGGCTCGGGTGGACATGTAGGGCACTCCCCCTTGATGCGCGTGACCGATCTGGTGTCGGTTCACCCTACGGACTGCGTGCGCCGGCAACCATGGCCCGATCGGGCTGGTACCCCCCGGTCACCAGGTCCTGCCCTAGCGGAAGGCGCGGTGAAGGAAAGCCGCCATCTGCTCGCGCGTGATCGCGCCACCAGGGCAGAAGCGGCGCTCGGCGCACCCGCCGGTGATGGCCGCCGTCGCGAGGCGGTCGATATCGGGCTCGAATGGGCTGCCGTTGTCGTCGTCGAACAGGTTCGCGCCCGCGCCGTCGACCAGCGAGAGAGCGCGCCTCAGGAACGACGCCATCTGCTCGCGGCTAACCGAAGCACCCGGACAGAACCGACCGGATGCGCAGCCACCGGTGATCCCGGCAGCCGCCAGGCGGTTGATGTCGCCCTCGTGAGGACTGGAGTCATCATCGGTGAAGTAGTCGGTGGCAGTCGCCGGAAGTTCCAGGCTGCGCGCCAGGAACGACGCCATCTGCTCGCGCGTCACCGTCCGGAGCGGGCAGAAGCTGGTCGACGTGCAGCCGCTCGTGATCCCCGCGCCGGCCAGCCAGTAGATGTCCGTGCGGAACGGCGATGAACCGATGTCGTCGAAGGGTGGGGCGAATGACTCGGCGAGCAGCTGCCACAGTTCGGATCGACCCTTGTCCATCAACAGGGTCCACATGCCCGTGCCCGCCAGGCCACGCTGGTTGATGAGCTGGTACTTCGCCGACAGCGACTGGACGTCGTCGTAGTAGCCCTCCACCCAGTTGCCCTTGGCGCTGTCCCAGTAGCGGTACCAGGGCACCTGGCCAACCCCGTCCCAGAGGCGTCCGTACTGGCCCGCCTCGGTGCGATGGCCGTTGTAGGTCAGCGAAACGGACGGTCCCCCGAGCGTCGTGGCGTTCAGAGCGCTCGAAGAGGTCGGCCATTTCCGTCCGTAGTAGGGCACGCCCCAGATCAGCCTGGAGCCTGGAACCTCGTCCAGGAAGTCCTGCATGGTGCCCTCAACGTCGATCGTGTACGGGCTCTGCATGGGGGCGACGCCGCCGGCCCGAGTCGATCCTGACCAGTGGTAGTCGTAGCCCATCACGAAGAGGTGATCGGCGCCGCCGGGCTGCGCGAGTGCGGCGACATCCCAGCCGGTGGCCCAGGTGGCCGCCCCTGCAGACACATCGACGGTCAGGTAGCTGCCCACGCCCGCATCGACCAGCCCCTGCTTGACCTGTCGCACGAAGGCCGTGTACTGGCTGCGAGAACTGCTCGGGACCGGTTCGAAGTCAAGGTTCACGCCATCGGCATTCCGCGAGCCCACCGCGTCGACGATCTGGCCCACGAGCCGAGACCTGGCCGACGCGCTGGCGAGGAAGGCCTGCATGTCGGCGAGCGAGCTCGAGTTCCAGCCCATCATCGTCACGGTGAGGACGACGCGTCCGCCGTGCGCATGCGCCTGGTTCGTCACGCTTGTCATGAGCGAGCTGGTCCAGCCCGCCCAGCCCGTGGACGGTTTGGAGGTTGTGCCCTTCAGCAGGTAGCCATCCCGGCTGGCGCCGACGCTGAAGTAGGCGATGGTGGAGACGAGGTCGTACCGCAGGAACGAGAGGTTGGCATCGCTGAGAAGCCAGTACGGCAGAAACCCGAGGACCTCCTTCTTCAGCCCGTTCGGGAGGGCGAGGGAAGAGGCGCCACCGGGCATCTCTGCAGGCTGCGCACCGGCGGCGAACTGGAGTTGCGCAGCGCCTTCGTCGGCAAGCATCTCGCCGTGCACGGTCGTGCCGCTCAGTTCGGCGGGCAGCGGCGGCAGGACGCGGCCGTTCGAGGTCACGACCGAGCCCTCCGACGGGGGATCGTCCGCAAGAGACGCCGGGTGGGGCCGTCAGCGTGACGAGCAGGGCGAGGAGCAGGAGGAGGGCGCTCGGGCGGCGGATCACGGACGGGTACCTCAGGATCGATCGCGACGACGGGTCGGCCGGGGGCTCATGCGGAACTGCACCCTACCCAACCGACCCGGACCCCACCATGGTACTGATGGACCACTCGCGAGGCATCGGTCAGCCCTTGAAGGCCCGATGCAGGAAGGCCGCCATCTGGCCACGCGTGACGTAGCCATCGGGGCAGAAGGTGCGGTAGGCGCAGCCGGCGGTGACACCGGCAGTTGCCAGCCGGTCGATGTCATTCCGATGCGGCGAGGCGTTGTCGTCGTCGAACAGGTTCGTCCCGCCGCCGGCCGTCAGGCCCAGGGCGCGAACGAGGAACGAGGCCATCTGGGCACGCGTCACCAGGCCATCGGGGCAGTAGCGCCGATCCGCGCAGCCGGCGGTCACCTTGGCGGTTGCGAGCCGGTCGATGTCGGGCTCCGCGCCAAGCCCGTCGTCGTCATCGAACAGGTTGGCGCCGGTGCCGGCCGTCAGGTCGAGGGCACGGACCAGGAAGGAGGCCATCTGGGCGCGGGTGACGTAGGCATCGGGGCAGTACCGGTAGGCAGCGCAGCCGGTGGTGATGCCCTGGTCGGCAAGCCACAGGATGTCGTTCTTGAACGCCGAGGAGCCGATGTCGGTGAAGACGACGCTGGTGCCCGTGCTCGAGGGCGTCAGGTTCGGGTTGCCAGCGTAGGCGTACCAGTAGTCCGTGCGACTCGAGGTGGACGTTGTAGGTCTTCTGAACCCATATCTCGGCGCCCGGTACGTCGGGGTGGCTCGAGTGCACCTGGTCTGCGGCGCTGTACCCGTTCGCGGCCCGCGCGATGTCGCCGTACGACATGTTCGGGTTCCTCAGCACGAGATCAACGACGGGTGCCGCGCCCATGTCGTTCGCGAAATACGCGCTCCCGCCCAGCGCAAAGGTCGGGAAGCTGTAGTTGCGGACGCGCTCCTGCGCCATCGCCTCGGTTGCATCCGCACTCTCACCTGCACCCGGGGCATAGCACGCGCCCTGGTAAACCATCACGAAACCGGGCGCCGGATGGATCCCCTGCGTGCCGTCATTTCCGCCGCAGTACTCCCACTGGCCGCCAATCAGCCGTCCGCGGACGACTCATCGTCGCCGAGCAGCGCGCTCTCGCCGCAGTAGCACCATCGTCGTGCGACCAGGTGTCGCGTCGCCATTGGCCGGTCGTTCTGTTCAGGCCCCAGCCGTTGACGCTGAACGCGGGTCCCCGAGTCGTGCTATGCGGGCTCGGGAAGCCATTGCCGTGGCCCAGGTAGACGATCACGTTCGCGCCCTCGACGGCCGCCGGCACGTTCGCCCAGGTGGCGTTGGGCGAGTAGACCTTGACGACGTCCGCGCCGGCCGCGGCCGCTGTGGCGCGCAATCTCGATTGCCTCGCGTTGTTCGGTAGCCGTCCGTCAGTCGCTCCCGGTCGGGCCGACGATGATGACGACCTTGGGACCGCGCCGCCCGGCGAAGGGGTCGGACGGCAGCAGGGAGGCGGCGAAGGCAAGGGCGAGGGGGATGGCGAGGAGCCTTCGGAGTCGCACGGGCAATGGTCGGTCCTCGGGTAGCGTGTCCGGCAGGGCACTCGCGCCGGCATCGGGTTGTCGTCCTGCTTCGAGCCTATCCCGGCGAGCGCGCCGACGCACATGCCCCGATGGTCCGCGCGAGCGCGCCTGATGGGGCCATGTGCACCGATGCACCCGGCTCAGTCCTGGCGGAAGTCGAGCACCACCAAGAGCCGATCGAGCCGCGGAAAGTCCAGGGCTGGTCGCACGAAACCGGTCTGCGTCAGCGCATTGGTGTCGGGTTCGACCGCCTGAACGGTGCCGATGAGCAGACCCCGAGGATACGCTGAATAGGCGGCACCTTCAGAGAGCACCAGCCCGGCGGTCACCACGCTGTCGCCCACCCGCAGCTCATCGGTCACGTCGACCTGGACCATCACCAGCTGACCGCCGAGCTGGCCCTGGATGAGGCCGTACGCCCGGGATTCCTGGTCGATGGCGACGACGCTGGAGCGCGTGTCGACCAGCATTCGGACCGTGGCCGATGCGGGACCGACCTCGATCACCGTCCCGGCCAGCGCCCCCGCACCCTGTGCCGATCCCACGACCGGCATGCCGGGCCGCAGCCCGTCTTCGGTGCCGGCATCGATGCCGACCTCCCAGGTGAAGTTGGACGGGTCGCGGCTGATGATGCGGACCGGGAGCAGGTCCATGTCGAGCGACTGGGTCAGGCCCAGCAGGTCACGCAGGTCGGCGTTCTCGCTGGCCGCCTCCGTCAGCTCGGCGATGCGCTGCTCGGCGGATGCAAGGCGCCGGCGCAGGTCCTCGTTCTCGGTCCGCAGCCGGTCGATCTCACCGATGACGCCCACGATGCCAGCCACCCCCTCGCCGATCCCGCCGATCGACTGCCGCACCGGATCGAGCGCCCTGGCGCTCACGCGCTGCAGCGAACGGGCGGCATCGGTCCCGGAGGCGAGCAGGAGCAGGAGCGAGGCGATCGTGAACGCCGCGAACAGGAGCCCGGACCGGCTTCGGCGGTGCGGGCTGCCGCTGAGCATCTACGAACCCGCTCGCATCGGCCTAGCGCGGGGCGCGGGTGAACTGTTCGCTGACCAGCACGCGCTCCAGGGTGTCGAGCTCCTCGAGGACGCGCCCGGTGCCGCGCACCACGCAGGTCAGGGGGTCATCGGCGATGTGGACCGGCATCTGGGTCGCCTCGGCGACGCGGCGGTCGAGCCCGGCCAGCAGCGCTCCACCGCCAGCCAGCACGATGCCCTGGTCCATGATGTCGGCCACCAGCTCTGGTGGCGTCTCCTCGATCGTCTCCTTGATCGCGTCGACGATCTGGTCCACGGATGGCTCCAGCGCCTCGCGGATCTGGTCGCTGCCGACCTCCACGCTGCGTGGCAGCCCGGTCAGCAGGTCGCGGCCACGGAAGGTCACCGTGCGCTCGTCGGGGATGGGGTAGGCAGAGCCGACCGCGATCTTGATCTCCTCGGCGGTGCGCTCGCCCATCAGCAGGTTGTACTCGCGGCGGGCGAAGCTGACGATGTCGGTATCCATCTCGTCGCCGCCGATGCGGATCGACTGCGCCACCACGATCCCGCCCAGGGAGATGACCGCCACCTCGGTCGTGCCGCCCCCGATATCCACGATCAAGCTGCCGCTCGGTTCCGAGACGGGGAGGCCGGCGCCGATGGCGGCCGCCATCGGCTCCTCGATCAGGCGCGCCCAGCGTGCCCCGGCGTTGATGGTCGCGTCGCGCACGGCGCGCTTCTCGACCTCGGTCACGCCGGACGGGATCCCGACCAGCACGCGCGGCCGCGGGATGCGGGCGTACCGATCGTGCACCTTCTGGATGAAGTAGCGGATCATCTGCTCGGTGACGTCGAAGTCGCTGATGACGCCGTCGCGCAGGGGCCGGATGGCGACGATGCTGGCGGGCGTCCGGCCCACCATTCGCTTCGCCTCCGCACCGATGGCCAGCACGCGCTTGGTTCGCGTATCCATGGCCACCACGCTCGGCTCGCTGATGACGATGCCGCGGTGACGGACGGTCACCAGCGTGTTGGCGGTACCCAGATCGATGCCGACGTCATGGCTGAGGAGGCCGAGCAGGCCGTCGAAGAGTCCCAACTTCCCTCCGGGAATCTGGCGTTCGCGGGCCCGTGGCACGACAGGGTCCGGTTTCGGGATTTGCTGGCAGACGCGTTTGCGCCGGTGCGTGTGGCGCGCGTGCAACCCTAGCATACGGACCAGCCTCCGGCCCTCTGGACCGCCGTGGACGCAGCGGCCCGCCGTGGCGCTGCTTGCCGGACCGTTCGCGTCGCGCTACCCACGCGGTGGGCGCATCCACCACGCCCTCCCCGATCCACTCGCCGTGGTGGGTGGAACGGCGAGTCTCCAGCTCCTGCTTGCCCGATCCATCCGCGGGCACGGGTAAACGGACCACCTTCTCCCCGTTGCACCTGCTGGGACGAGTACCCGGCCTCGCACCCGTCTGACGGGCCGGAGGACACCCCCGCCGCCTCGACTTCCTGGGGTAAAACGTGGCATAATTGAACGCGTGACTAAAGCAAGCGTTCAACCCAGCGGCGGCCGCGGGGCGGAGACACGGCAGCGCCTCGTCGCCGCGAGCATCGAGCTTGTCGCCGAGAACGGCTGGGAGCACGTCACCACTCGACAGATCGCGCGCCGCGCCGCCTCGAACCAGGCGCTGATCAACTACCACTTTGGGTCGAAGGCGGGGCTGCTGCGCGCGGCCCTGGAAGGGGCGCTGCGCGACGGATTCCAGGCCCCCCTGCAGGCGATGCTGCAGGCCCCCAGCTTCGCCGACGGCTGCGTCGCGCTCATCAGCGAGATGGCCGCCCTCGACGAGGCCGAACCGATGGTGCGGTTCTCCATGGAAGCCCTGGCTCGTGCACCCCGCGACGAGGAGCTGCGGCGAATCATGGCCGCGCTGCTGGCAGAACTGCGCCAGATGCTGAAGGGGGGTATCGAGGAGGCGCAGGAGCGCGGCGAGGTCCCCGCGGGCTTTGATCCGAACGGGACGGCGGCGCTCCTCGGCGCCGTCTTCGACGGCCTGGGGCTGCACCTGCTGATCGACCCGTCCCTCGACCTCGCGCCGGCCAGCGCGACGCTGCGCGACCTGCTCACCCGAACCAAGGAGGACTCATGACCGCGTCGCCCGCCACTCCCCTCATCGACCTGGAGCACGTCTCGAAGCGCTACGGCAGCGGCGACGTCGCCGTGGACGCGCTGAAGGATGTCAGCCTGACGATCGCGCGCGGGGAGCTGGTGGTCGTGCTCGGTCCATCAGGGTCGGGCAAGACGACGCTGCTCAACGTCATCGGCGGCATCGAGCCGATCACCTCCGGACGCCTGAGCGTCGATGGCAAGGACCTGGTCGGCCTCTCGTCCGACGACCTGACCGCGTACCGCCGGGAGACCGTCGGCTTCGTCTTCCAGTTCTTCAACCTGGTCCCGACGCTCACGGCCCTCGAGAACGTGCAGCTCATCGCCGAGCTCGAGCATGGGGATGCCGCGAGCCGCTCGCAGCAGGCACTGGCGGCGGTTGACCTCGGGGAGCGCATGGACCACTTCCCCGGAGCGCTCTCGGGAGGACAGCAGCAACGGGTGGCCATCGCGCGGGCCGTGGTCAAGGAGCCGCCCCTGCTCCTGGCCGATGAGCCCACCGGCTCGCTCGACCTGTCCATGGGGCGCCAGGTGCTCGCCCTGCTGCGCGCCGCCGTCGATCGCGGGCGGACCGTGCTGTTGGTGACCCACAACGGGGCCATCGCAAGCATGGCCGACCGCGTCGTCCACGTCGGCTCCGGCGAGCTCGTGGGCGACGAGCACAACGCCACCCCGTTGCCGGCCGCGGAGGTGGAGTGGTGAGCCTGCTCGAGCGCAAGCTGCTGCGCGACGTAGGGCGCCGTCGATGGCAGTTCGTCGCCATCCTGGCCACCGTCTTCCTGGGGGTGACGCTCTTCGGCGCCTCGTACGACGCCTACAACAACCTGACCGCTTCCTACGCGGAGCTCTTCCGGCGCACGCACTTCGCCGCGCTGACCGCCGAGGGCGGAGACCCCGATCAGGTGGCCAATGCCCTGCGGGCGGTCGATGGCGTGGATGCCGTCGAGACGCGCCAGGTCGCCGACCTGCCCTTCCGGGTGAACGGGAAGACGTTCGTTGGACGGCTGGTTGGCTGGACCGCCGGCGAGGAGCCGGCCGTCAACGACGTGCTGCTGCTCTCCGGTGGGCGGCCGGCTGCCGGCGAGACCGCCGGCGTGGTGGTCGAGCGGCACATGGCCGACAACTTCGGCCTGGAACCCGGCGACACGTTCCAGGTGCGGATGCCCGGCGGCTGGCAGACGCTGACCGTCACCGGGGCTGGGGCCTCGCCCGAATACGTCTGGCCGGCGCGCAGCCGCCAGGAGGTCTTCACCATGCCGGACCAGTTCGGCGTGGCCTTCGGGGCGGGGTCGCTGCTCCAGGCGCTGCCGCCACAGCTCACCACCTCGCAAGTGCTCGCGACGACCACCGGCCCAGCCGACGAGGCCGAGCTGCTGGGGCGCCTGCGCCAGACCGCACTGGCCGCCGGCGCCGCTGACACCATCACCCAGGCCGAGCAGTCCTCCAACGCCACCCTCAACGAGGACATCCAGGGCTTCGGCGAGATGTCCATCCTCTTCCCGCTCATGTTCCTGACGGCTGCCGGCCTCGCCACCTACGTCCTGCTGAGCCGGATGATCCTCGCCCAGCGACAGCAGGTCGGCCTGCTGCTCGCGGTCGGCTTCCCTCGCCGCCGCGTCTTCGGGCACTACCTGGGCTTCGGCCTGCTCATCGGCCTCGCGGGATCGGTGGCCGGCGCGATCGCCGGGCTGCTCCTGGCCGGACTCATCACGCGCGTCTACACCGGCGTCATCGGCATCCCGGTGATCGTCGTCGAGCTGCGGCCGCTCACCTTCGTGCTTGGCCTGGCCTTCGGGATCGTGGCCGGCGCCCTGGCGGCCCTGATCCCGGCCCTGCGCGCCTCGCGCATGAGCCCAGCAGCGGCGATGTCGGCCGCCGTCGGCTCCGGCATCGGCTCACGCAGCCTGCTCGAGCGCATCATTCCCCCGCTCTCGCGCCTGCCCGCCCGCTGGCGGATGGTGGTGCGCGGGATCGGTCGCTCGCGCGTGCGCAGCATCAGCACCATCGTCGGGGTGATGATCGCCGTCACGCTGGTCCTCGTGTCGTGGGGGATGATCGACACGGTCGGCGTGCTGATCGACCGGCAGTTCAACCAGGCCGAGCAGCAGGACGCCACGCTGGCCCTCCCGGCCGGCGTGACCGATGCGGAGCTGAGCGCCGTCCGCGACGTGTCCGGCGTCATCGCCGCCGAGCCGCTGGCGCACCTGTCGGTGACGATCGTGCACGGTGAGGAGCGCTACTCGACCACGCTGGCGACGCTCCCGGCCGATACGACCATGCACCGGTTCCTGGACGCGCCGGCCGAGGGCATCGGCGCAGACGGAATCCTGGCCGGCACCGCCCTGCGCGACGTCCTGGACGTGACGCCGGGCGACCAGGTGACAATGGTCTTCAGCGGGATTGACGGCAAGGTGACCACCACCCTCGTCGGGTTCGTGGATGAGCCACTGGGGACCTTCGCCTACGCCAGCGATGCGACCGCGTCGCAGATGATCGGGCCCGATACCCTGCGGGCCGCCACGCGCGAGATCAACGTGCGCTTCGACCCGGGGGCCGATCGACAGGGCGTCCTGGACCGGCTCGCGGCGCTGGACGGCGTCGCAGCCGTCACCGATGCCCGCGCCCTGCAGCGGACGGCGGAGTCGCTCATGGGCCTCTTCTACGCCTTCGTGGGGATCATGCTGGCGCTGGGCGCGGTCATGGCCTTCGCGGTGCTCTTCAACCTGATGGCCGCCAACATCGGCGAGCGGGTGACCGAGCTCGCCTCGCTGCGGGCGGCCGGGATGCGAGGCGCGGAGCTGTCGCGGATCATCACCGCCGAGAACGTGCTGCTCACGGTCGCGGGGATCATTCCTGGGCTGGTCGTCGGCTACCTGGCGGCGTGGGAGTTCATGGCCACCTTCAGCAGCGACCTGTTCAGCTTCGACCTCCACGTCCAGCCGACCACGTTCCTCTTCACCGCGCTGGGAATCCTCGCGGCAGCCCTCGTCAGCCAGGCGCCCATCCTGCGCAGCGTGCGGAGCATCGACATCGCCAGGGTGGTCCGGGAGCGAGCCAGCTGAGCGGCGGGCAGGGCCTCGCACGGAACGTGCTGGAGCAGGACGGGTATGGTTAGACCCATGACTTCGAGCCGCCAGCAAGAGATCCTCGGCGTTCCGGACGCGGAGCGCGCCCGCCTCGCCCGGGGGGAGCACCACGATCCGCATGCCATCCTGGGGGCGCACGCCGCCGTGGAGGGGAGCGTGGTGCGGACCTTCCACCCCGATGCATCGGGGGTGCAGCTGGTGCGGGCCGGCGAGAAGCCGCTTCCCATGGAGTCGCTGGGCGACGGCCTGTGGGGCGTGCTCGTCCCCGACGCCTCCCCGCCGCTCGACTACCGCCTGCGGTTCAGCTTCCCCGACGGGAACGACTGGGAGCGAGACGACCCCTACCGATTCCTTCCGACCCTGGGCGACCTCGACCTGCACCTGATCGGTGAGGGGACCCACGAGCGGCTGTGGGACGTGCTCGGCGCCCACCCGCGGAGCATGGGCGCGACGACCGGCGTCGCCTTCGCGGTCTGGGCTCCGAACGCGCGCAGCGTCCGCATCGTCGGCGATTTCGATCGCTGGGACGGCCGCCTCTTCCCGATGCGCTCCCTCGGCGCGTCCGGCGTCTGGGAGCTCTTCATCCCGGGTATCGGCGCCGGCGAGCTGTACAAGTACGAGATCGTCGGTCGCGACGGGCAGCTGCGCCTGAAGGCGGATCCGATGGCGTTCGCGATGCAGGTCCGGCCAGAGACGGCGTCGCGGGTCTGGGACCTGGACACCGACCTCTGGACCGACCAGGCCTGGATGGCGGAGCGCGCCAAGCGCGATCCGTATCGGTCTCCGATGTCCACCTACGAGGTTCACCTCGGCTCCTGGATGCGCAACCCCGACGACTCCTGGCTCGGCTACCGCCAGGCCGGCGAGAAGCTCGTGGAGCACTGCGAGCGCTTCGGCTTCACGCACGTCGAGCTGCTGCCCGTCGCGGAGCACCCGTTCGACGGCTCGTGGGGCTACCAGGTGACCGGCTACTACGCGCCCTCCGCCCGTTTCGGCTCGCCGGAGGACTTCCGGCACATGGTCGACACGCTGCACAACGCCGGGATCGGCGTGATCCTGGACTGGGTGCCCGCGCACTTCCCCAACGACGAGTTCGCGCTGCGACAGTTCGACGGGACGCCGCTCTACGAGCATCCCGATCCCCAGCGCGGCGAGCATCCGGACTGGGGCACGCTGATCTTCGACTACGGGCGCCCCGAGGTCCGCAACTTCCTGGTCGCCAACGCGCTCTTCTGGCTGGACCGCTACCACATCGATGGGCTGCGGGTCGATGCGGTGGCCTCGATGCTCTACCTGGACTACTCGCGTAAGGACGGCGAGTGGAAGCCGAACCAGTACGGCGGCAACGAGAACCTCGACGCGATCGCTTTCCTGCGCGAGATGAACGAGAAGGTCTACGGCCGATACCCCGGCGTCGTCACGATCGCGGAGGAGTCGACCGCCTTCCCGGGTGTCTCGCGGCCGACCTACCTCGGCGGCCTGGGCTTCGGCTTCAAGTGGGACATGGGCTGGATGCACGACACGCTGGCCTACTTCAGCGAGGATCCGGTCCACCGCCGCTACCACCACGACAAGCTCACCTTCCGCGGGCTCTACATGAACACCGAGCACTTCGTCCTGCCCCTCTCGCACGACGAGGTCGTGCACGGCAAGGGCTCGCTGCTCGGCAAGATGCCCGGCGACGAGTGGCAGAAATTCGCGAACCTGCGCGCGCTGCTGGCGGAGATGTACACCCAGCCGGGCAAGAAGCTGCTCTTCATGGGAACCGAGCTCGCGCCGTCGCTCGAGTGGAACCACGAGCAGCAGCTGCCATGGGACTCGGGCGAGGAGGGGCTGCGCGCAGGCTTCCAACGCTTCATGGCGGACCTCGGCCACCTCTATGGCGAGACGCCGGCGCTCTGGGCGGGCGAGCACGATCCGCAGTCGTTCGCCTGGATCGACGCCTCGGACGTGGAGGCATCGGTCTACTCCTACATCCGTCGCGGCGGCGAGGAGGAGGTGGTGGTGGTCATGAACATGACGCCCATCCCGCGGCACGACTACCGGCTCGGCTTCCCGGCCAGCGGCCGCTGGGAGGAGGCGCTCAACTCCGATTCGGAGCACTACGGCGGGTCGAACCTCGGCAACCTCGGCGGCGTGCGCGCCGAGGAGCCGGGCTGGCACGGGCAGCCGGCGGCCGCCACGCTGACCATTCCACCGCTCTCGGTGCTGGTCCTCCGTCGGACGTAGGGCGGCTCCGGGCGGAGGCCCCGATCAGGTGCGGCGCAGCGCCTTCGCCAGCTCCAGCACGAACGGGTCGGCCATCAGCGCGTCGGTCGGCACCGGCAGCGGGACGCGCCAGTTCGGGTGCTCGTCGACCGTGCCGGGGAGGTTGGGGCGCTCCTCCACCTTCAGGGCATCCTCGATCGTCGCGCTGACCACCATGGCGGGCGAAGCGCCGAGCGCGCGGTGCACCGCCAGGATCACGTCGTCGACCGGAGCCTGCGGGTCCTTCCCACAAACGCGCCCGAGGCGCCGGCGCAGCTTCCGCAAGCCCGATGGATCGGGCGGCCGGCCGGCGCGCTCCTGCATGGCCAGGTCGGCGCCGGACCAGGTGCCGGCGATCGTCGGCAGGTCGTGGGTCGTCACGCCGGCGAGCGACATGCGCGGGTAGCCTGACGGCGGCTCGTCCTCGAAGTAGACGAGGCGGTAGGAGAGGATTCGCCGCCGGCCCAGCTCGCGTCGGACACCCCGCTCCACAGTGCCGAGGTCCTCGCCGACGATGAGCGCCCCCGCGCGCTCGCTCTCGAGCGCCAGTATCTCGAGCAGCTCGTCGGTCGGGTAGCGGACGTAGCCGCCGTCGGTGGCAGCCTCCCCCAGGGGCAGCCACCACAGGCGGAAGAGGCCCATCGCGTGGTCGATGCGCAGGCCACCAGCATGCCGCAGCGTCGCGCGCAGGGTCTGGATGAACGGCAGGTAGCCGGCACGCCGCAGGCGGTGCGGGACGAATGGCGGCAGGCCCCAGTCCTGGCCGGCAGGGTTGAAGATGTCCGGGGGGGCGCCGATGTTGACGTCGAGCGCCATGATCTCCTGCCAGGCCCAGGCATCGGCCCCGTCGCGGTCGACACCGATGGGCATGTCCTGGACGAGCGGCAGCTCGGCCCCCGCTCGCGCCAGCTGAGCGTCGATCAGCCACTGCAGCCACTCGTGGAAGGCGAGCCTGTCGGCATGATCGGCCGCAAAGCGACGGACAGCGGGGTCCCCGGGGCGGCGCAGCTCCTCCGGCCAGCGGCTCCACGCCGGGCCGTGGCGCTCGGCAATGACCGCATAGGTGGACCACTCGCGCAGGGCGGCACCCTGCTCGGCACGGTAGGCATCGAGCCCCTCGCCCGGCCGGCGCGCGTCCCAGATGGCCTCGAGGGCCTCCATCTTGAGCCGGAAGGCGGCGTCGCGGTCGAGCAGCCGGGCACCGTTCAGGGCGCGGCCAGCGACAGCCAGGTGCGAGAGCCGCTCGCCGAGGGCATCGGCGCCGGGCACCTCCTCGATGCGCAGGTAGATGGGGTTCCGGAAGCGACGGCTCGACGGGAAGTAGGGCGACGGCTGCAGGGGCACCAGCGGGGCGGGCGCGCTGAGCGGGTTGATCATCATGAGCCCCGCGCCGAGGCTCGCCGACCACCTGCCCAGGCTGCGCAGGTCGGCCAGGTCGCCGATCCCCCAGCTCGCTCGAGATCGGGTGGCGTACAGCTGGACGGCCCAGGCCCACGTGCGCAGTCCGGGCGGGAGATGGCAGCGGCCGGGGCCGGTGATCAGCAGCTGTTCGCCCTGCGCAGCTGCCACGCGGTGGTAGCCGAACGGCACGTCGGGTGGCAGCGAGGCCAGCGCGCCAAGCTGGCTCCCGTCTTCGAGGGTCACCTCCCCCGGGACCGGCAGGCGGCCACCGCGGCGCACCACGGCCACCGGCTCGATCGCGTCCCGGTGCGGCTGGCCCTCGCCCGGTCCCATGGTCTCCCGGAGGCGCTGCTGCACGGCCTCGGAGATGTGTTGCCGCCGGCCGAATGCGTCGAGGTACGACGACTCGATGCCCCAGCGTCGCTGGGTCACGCGGGCAGCTCCAGGATGGCCACGCTGTCGGGGGGCAGCTCCAGCGTTTCGGAGTCGCACCGCACGCCGCTGGCCGAAGCCAGCAGCAGGACGCCGGGCAGGTCCACGATGCGCGACTCGGATGACAGGTTGAAGGCGAGCCCGATGGCCCCACGCTCCATCACGAACCAGCCGGCCCCCGCGTCGTACCGGCAGGCGACCCGCGAGAGGCGCGGATCGAGCAGCTGCGGCGTTGCCTGGCGCAGCGCGACGAGCGCCCGGTACCACTCGAGCATGTCGGCGTGCGGACCCTCGCCGCGCTCGTCCCAGTTCAGGTTCGAGGTCTCGAAGGTCGCCGGATCCTGCGGGTCGGGGATGGCGCCGGGCTCCCAGCCGAAGTTGGCGAACTCCACTCGCCGGCCGTCGCGCACGGCGTCGGCAAGGTTGGGATCACGGTGGTCGGTGAAGTAGCGGAACGGTGTGGAGGCGGCCCACTCCTCGCCCTGGAAGACCAGCGGCACGAACGGAGCCGCGAAGACGAGCGCGGCGCCGATCTTCGCGCGCCCGGAACCCACGAGGTGCACGAGCCGCTCGCCGTGGGCGCGGTTGCCGACCTGGTCGTGGTTCTGGATGAAGCCGATGAAGCGGTCTCCCGGCAGCCCGATCGGCTCCCGCCCATGCCGCCGCTCCCGCTCTCGACTGAAGTCGCCGCGGTAGACCCATGCGTGCTCCAGCGTCTCGGCCAGCTGCTGCATCTCCCCGAAGTCGCCGTAGTAGCCGGTCCGCTCGCCGGTCAACACGGCGTGGAGGGCATGGTGGAAGTCGTCGTTCCAGGCCGCATCGAGCCCGAAGCCGCCGGCGTCGGTGGAGAGCACCAGGCGCGGATCGTTGCGATCGCTCTCCGCGGTGACGATCAGCGGCCGCCCGAGCTGCAGCTCCAGCCGGTTCACCTCGCGCGCCAGCTGCTCCAGGACGTGCAGCGCCGAGGAGTCGAAGATGGCGTGGACGGCGTCCAGGCGCAGGCCATCGGCGTGGTAGTCGCGGAGCCACATGAGGGCGTTGTCGACGACGAAGCGACGGACATCCTCGGCACCGCGGTCGTCGAAGTTGACGGCAAGCCCCCATGGCGTCACGTAGCGCTCCGTGAAGTACGGCCCGAATCGCTGGAGATTGTTGCCGATCGGGCCCAGGTGGTTGTAGACCACGTCGATGAGGACGGCCAGACCCAGCCCGTGGGCGGCGTCCACCAGCCGTTTCAGGCCCTCCGGGCCGCCGTAGGCGTGATGCGGCGCGTACAGGTCGACGCCGTCGTAGCCCCAGCCGTGGTCGCCGCCGAACTCGACCACCGGCATCAGCTCCACGTAGGTCACCCCCAGGCTGGCCAGCTCCGGCAGCCGGTCGATGATCGCGTCGAATGTCCCGGCGGGGGTAAAGGTGCCGACGTGCAGCTCGTAGATGAACCCGGACCCGAGTGGCGGCGCGCGCCAGCTCGCATCGGTCCATGCGAACGCGCCGTGATCCACGGTCCGTGATGGCCCCGCGATCCCGCGCGGCTGCCACGGCGAGCGGGGGTCGGGCAGCGGCTCGCCGCCATCGAGGCTGAACGCGTAGTCAGTGCCCGGCTCGAGGTCGCGGTCGAGCGACCACCAGCCATCTGTCGCCGTCGCGCATCGGCTCACGGGCGTCGCCCAGCACGGCATCGACGCGCTCCGCGAACGGGGCCCAGACGGCGAGCCGAGCGGCGGTCATGCCACCCGCTCCATCAGCGCCACCGGGAAGTTGTCGAGCATCGCCCCCATGCCGACGCGGCCCGAATGGCGCTCGCCGGCAGAGGGTCCTTCGTCGGACGCGAGCGCGTTGCGCCAGGCACCGTCGGGCAGCCGGAGCACCGTCTCGCCCCACCCTCCCGATTCGGCGAGGCGCAGCGGCAGCCGAGGCGTCACGACGACCACGCCCTCCCCGCGCCGATAGGCGACGACGTGGGCTGCGGCGGGACCATCGGCCGCAATCGGCGCGTACGCGCCCTCCGGACCGAGGTCCCGCGGTCGCGCGGCACGCAGCGCGAGGGCACGCTGGACGAGCCATACCTTCGAGATGCCATCGCCGTCCACCGCTGGCACCCCGCGGCTGCTCGCAGCGTCGAGCAGCTCTCGGCGTCGTTCGAAGTCAACGGGCCGCCGATTGTCGGGATCGACGAGTGACAGGTCCCAGGTCTCGCTCCCCTGGTAGATGTCGGGCACGCCCGGTGCGGTCAGCTTCCAGAGCGTCTGCGCCAGCGAGTTGACGCGGCCGGGTGCCACGAGTGGCTGCGCCAGCGCCTCGACCTCCGCCACGAATTCGTGGTCGGCGAGCGACCCCGCGACCAGCCGCGCCAGCGCCGCGTCGAACGCCCGGTCCGGACTGGTCCAGCTGGTCCGCTCCTTCGCCTCGCGCGTCGCCTTCTCCATGTAGGCGAGCGCCCGCTCCGCACCGATCGGCCAGGCACCGACCAGCACCTGGAAGAAGAGGTACTCGGCCTTCGGCCCGGGCAGCCCGTCGCCGTCCCGGTGCGGCGCGATCGCGCGTCCCAGCCGCTCCACGCCGCGGGCCCAGCGCTCCGGCACCTCGGAGAGCAGTGCCAGCCGCGCGCGAACGTCGTCGGAACGCTTCGTGTCGTGCGTCGATGTCGACAGCATGGCGCGCGGCCACCGCCGCAGCTCGTCCTGCATCGCGGCGTGGAAACCGTCGGGGGGCACGCCGAAGCGCCCCGGATCGCCGCCGACCTCGTTCAGCGCGACGAGGCGCAGGTAGCGGTAGAAGGCCGTGTCCTCGATGCCCTTGGCCATCGCCGCTGGAGTCAGCTGCTGGAAGCGCATGGCGAGCTCCGCGGCGAGACGGCCGGGCACCTGCAGCTGCAGGATCGAACCGAGGAAAACGAACAGCTCCGGATCGAGGTCCGGGCGACGCGCGGTGGCTATGGCCATCGCCTGCTCGACGACCAGCCGGTCGCGTTCGGCGACCTGATCCTGCGCGGCCCGGACGTAGGTGCGGTAGACCCCGAAGGCGGCGGCCAGCTCGCGCAGCGCCTCGTGCAGCTCGTGACGGGTGAAGTCACGGTAGCGGCGGTTCGCCTCGCAGACGCTCACGAACAGATCGGTGAGCCGATTCAGGTCGCTGCCCAGCTGCTCGCGCAGGGCGACGTGGCGCGATTCGGCAGCCACCGATTCCCAGGAGGGATCGGCGTCGGCCAGGCGGGCGTAAGCATCGGTCAGGATCGGCTCCGCCGAACGATCGACCTGGAGGCCCGTGGCCAGGTTGGCGAAGCGGTAGCCAGTCGTCCCGTCGATGGGCCAGTCGGGCAGCTGCTCGTCTCGCTCCAGGATCTTCTCGGCCACGATCCATGCCCCGGGCGCAGCCGCACGGAGGCGCTCGAAGTAGCCGAGCGGGTCACGAAGGCCGTCGGGGTGATCCACGCGCAGGCCCTGGATCTGCCCGGCGGCGACGCGATCGAGGATCACGCGGTGCGTCGCCTCGAAGACCTCCGGATCCTCGATTCGCAGGCCCACCAGGCTGTCGATGTCGAAGAATCGCCGGTAGCCCAGATCGCGGCTGGAGGCGCGCCAGAAGGCGAGGCGGTAGTTCTGCGCTTCGAGCAGGCTGTCCAGGCGGTCCGCGTTCCCGTTCACGCCGGCTACCGCGGCATCCAGGCGGCGCGCCACCTCCGGCGTTGCGACGAGCTCCACCAGCCGCTCCGCCAGGACGGCTGCGTCATGCCGGCGGCGCTTCAGGTCCCCGGGGTCGGCGCTCGTCGAGCGAGGCAGCTCGCCGAGCGACCTGGCGATGAAGGCCAGCTCGTCCGAACCTGCCGCGGCGGCGGCACGCGGCGAGCATCGGCTCGAGGCTAGCGGGGTCCAGCGGGAATCTCTGGTCCGCGGCGACCACCTCCAGCTCCGCGCCGTCCCGTTCGAGGCGGATGCCGCCCGCCTCCAGCACGCGACCGTAGTGGTCGCCGAGCACCGGGAGGAGGATAACGTCGCGCAGCCGGCTCTCCGGCGGATCCCAGTCCACGTCGAAGTAGCCGGCGTAGCGCGAGGCACGGCCATGCCGCAGCACGTCCCACCACCAGGCGTTGGCGCGGCTGATCGCCATGTGGTTCGGCACCACGTCGACCACGAGCCCCATGCCGGCCTCGTGGATCGCATCGAGCAGGCGCTCGAATCCCGCCTCGCCGCCCAGCTCCGGGTTGAGGCGGGAGTGGTTCACGACGTCGTAACCGTGGGAGCTGCCCGGCTCCGCTTCGAGGATGGGCGACGTGTAGACGTGGCTGACACCGAGCCTCGCCAGGTAGGGCACCACCGCAGCCGCGGCCGCAAACCCGAAGCCCGGGTGCAGCTGCAGGCGGTAGGTTGCGCGCGGAGCGGTCATGACTGTGCGTGGCAGCGCATGAGGCATACCAGCGGCGCGCGTCACTCCGTGGTCAGGCGCAGCAGGAGGAACGAGCGCGCCGCCATCCGGTAGGTGGATCCGCCCTCGTGGCGCGACCCTCCCTCCAGCATCGGCGGGTCCTTGCTGACGGTATCCATCATCAGCTCCCAGTCCGCGCCGTTGCCGTTCGGAAGCCGGAACGCCGTCTCCGCGTCGGACGCGTTCAGCACCATGAGCAGGGTGTCGTCGACGATCTGCTGGCCCTGCAGGCCGCGCTCCTCGATCGCATCGCCGGCGAGGCGCAGGCCCATGGCGTGGACGCCGGACCCGGCCCACTGCTCGTCGGTCATCTCGTGACCATCGGGCCCATACCAGGTCAGGTCCTTGACGGTCGAGCCGCGGATGCGGCGGCCCTGGAAGAAGCGGCGCCGACGGAGGACCGGATGGGCGCGGAAGACCCGGATCAGGCCGCGGGTGAAGGCGAGCAGGTCGCGGTCGCGGTCGCTGAGCTGCCAGCTGTACCAGCTGATCTCGTTGTCCTGGCAGTAGGCGTTGTTGTTGCCGCCCTGGGTTCGGCCGATCTCGTCCCCGCCCAGCAGCATCGGCACGCCCTGGCTCAGGATCAGGGTGGCGAGGAAGTTCCGCTTCTGCTTCTCACGGGCGGCGATCACCTCCGGGTCGTCGGTGGGCCCCTCGACGCCGAAGTTCATCGACTCGTTGTTGTTGTCGCCGTCGCGGTTCCCCTCGCCGTTCGCGTCGTTGTGCTTGTGCTCGTAGCTCACCAGGTCGTTGAGGGTGAAGCCGTCGTGCGCGGTGATGAAGTTGATGGAGGCATGCGGCAGCCGGCCGCCCATGGCGTACAGGTCCGATGAGCCGGTGAGTCGGTAGGCGAGCTCGCCAGCCTGTCCGCCGATGCCCTTCCAGAAGCGGCGCACGGTGTCGCGGTACTTGCCGTTCCACTCCGCCCAGCCAACCGGGAAGTTGCCGACCTGGTAGCCACCCGGCCCGACGTCCCACGGCTCCGCGATCAGCTTGGCCTGGCTGATGACCGGGTCCTGGTGCACGATGTCGAAGAAGCTGCCCAGCTTGTCGACGTCGTGGAGCTCGCGCGCCAGGGCCGATGCGAGGTCGAAGCGGAACCCGTCGACATGCATCTCGATGATCCAGTAGCGCAGGCTGTCCATGATCAGCTGCAGCGTGCGGGGGTGGACCGCATTGAGGGTGTTGCCGGTCCCGGTGTAGTCCATGTAGTAGCGCGGGTCCTCCGGCGAGAGCCGGTAGTAGGCCGCGTTGTCGATGCCCCGGAAGCTCAGGGTGGGTCCAAGGTGGTTCCCCTCGCCGGTGTGGTTGTAGACCACGTCCAGGATCACCTCGATCCCCGCGTCGTGCAGCCGCTTCACCATGCTCTTGAACTCGCTCACCGGCTCACCAGTGGCGGAGTAACGGCTGTCGGGCGCGAAGAAGCCGATGGTGTTGTAGCCCCAGTAGTTCGTCAGCCCGAGGTCGACGAGGTGGCGGTCGTTGACGTGGTGGTGAACCGGCATCAGCTCGACGGCCGTGACGCCCAACGCCTGCAGGTACTCGATCGGCGCGAACGAGGCGAGCCCGGCGTAGGTACCACGCAGCTCCGGGGCGACGTCGGGATTGAGCTCGGTGAAGCCCTTGACGTGGACTTCGTAGATGAGCGTCCGTTCCCACGGCGTGTGGAGCTGCGCGTCGTCGCCCCACACGAACGCCTGGTTCACGACCACGCTCTTCGCCACCAGGGACGCGGAGTCGCGCTCGTCCGGCTCGATGTCCTCCTGCGAGGAGCCGACGCGGTACCCGAACAGCCGGTCGCTCCACTGCATGCCGCCGGCGATGCGCTTGGCGTAGGGATCGATCAGCAGCTTGTTGGCGTTGAACCGATGCCCGTGCTGCGGCTCGTACGGGCCGAAGACCCGGTAGCCGTAGCGCTGTCCGGGCCGCACGTCGGGCAGGTAGCAGTGCCACACCTGGTCGGTCTGCTCCGTCAGCCGCACGCGCTGCTCGCGCCCATCGGCGTCGAAGAGACAGAGGTCGACCGCGTGTGCGTTCTCGCTGAATATCGCGAAGTTGACCCCTGCGCCGTCCCAGGTGGCCCCCAGCGGATAGGGGGCGCCGCGCCAGACACGAACGTTCACGCGGCGATGCGCTCCAGCGCGCTGATCGGCAGCCAGGTCCAGTCCGGGCGGTTGTTCGCCTCGTAGCGGACCTCGTAGCAGGCCTTCTCCGCCTCGAATGCCGCCAGCAGATCCATCTGCTCGGTGGCGACGGCCCCGTAGGCCGAGAGGAACGCGGAGCGAGCATCCGCCAGCCAGCCCTCCGGCCCAAACGCGCCGTTCGCGTCGCGCTCCGCGGTCCTGGCCGCGTAGTCGAAGGAGCGGAGCATCCCCGCCACGTCGCGCAGCGGGGAGGTGGGCAGCCGCCGCTCCTCGAGCGGTCGCGCCGGCTCACCCTCGAAGTCGATCACCATGAAGCTCGCCTCCGTGCGCAGCAGCTGGCCGAGGTGGTAGTCGCCGTGGATGCGGCTCATGACCGGGTCGTCGGAGCCTTCGATTGCCGCGAAACGGCCGCGGATTCGCCCCGCCACCGCCTCCAGCCGCGTTCGCTCCATCCCCGGAGACGGCGGCCAGCGCGCCATCGAGCTGGCGCTCGGCGCCCTCGTGCCAGGCGTGTCGCTGCGCTTCGTCGGCCGTCGTGACGGGAAAGTCAGGCAGCTCGGGACGCGACGCCAGTGCGGCATGCATCTCGGCGGTGATCCCGCCGATGACCGCCGCCGCGGCGAGCGCTTCGCGGGGACCCTGGGGCGGGTCCGCGAGGCGGTTGAGCAGCCACTGCCAGCCGTCGCCGCGCGACGAGATCAGCTCCTGCACCATGGCCGCCGTCGCCGGCTCCGACCCGTCGGGTTCGTAGGTGAGCCAGGCGGCCAGGGCGGGTGCGTACGAGAACCCGACCTCGGTCAGGAAGGCGCTCACCTCCACCTCCGGGTTCGCACCGGGCTCGAGGTGCCGGTAGATCTTCAGGATCAGCCGCTCGCCGAGGCGGATCGAGGTGTTGGATTGCTCCACCTTGAGGCGCCGCTCGTCGAGGCCGGCCGCCTCGATCGGGCCGCCCGGCAGCAGCTCGCCCAGCACGTGGCTGGCATGAACGGTGAAGCGGCAGGCGCCGCCCCGGATCTCGCCCTCCGATGCATGGGCGGCGAGCAGCGCGCGCCAGGCGCCGTCACCGTCGTTCGGCTCGCGCAGCGTCCCGTCCGGGTCGGCCACCGCCGGCACCAGGTAGCGGTCGACCCCGCCGTCGAGGTGCTCCGCCCGCAGCACCAGCAGCCAGACCGGATGGCGATCCAGCTTGGCGGCATCCTCGAGCGTGACCGTGGCCAGGCGGCGCGACTTGCTGCGAAACCATCGGCGCTGGGCGAGCCACTCGGCCCCGAAGCTGGACGCGCTGGCCGCGATCGCGGGATCAGCCCTCTCCATCGGTCCCGTCGGTCAGCTCGAACCAGTACCAGGCGTGCGGCCCGAAGGTGAGCAGGTACGGCAGCTCGCCGATGTGCGGGAAGCGGACCCGGCCCACCATCTCGACCGGCATGCGGCCCTCGAAGCGCGACAGGTCGAGCTCCACGTACTGCGCGAAGCGCGACAGGTTCACCACGCAGAGGACGGTCACGCCCTCGTGCTCGCGCAGGTAGGCGAGCACGTGCCGGTTGTCGGGATGCAGGAACTCGAGCGAGCCGCGACCGAAGACCGGGTACTCGCGGCGGACGCGGATGATGCGCCGCATCCAGTGCAGCAGCGAGCCGGGGATCCGCTCCTGCGCCTCCACGTTGACCGCCTGGTAGCCGTAGACGGGGTCGACGATCACCGGGGAGTAGAGGGCGGCGGCGTCGCCGGTCGAGAATCCCGCGTTGCGGTCGCCGGTCCACTGCATGGGTGTGCGCACGCCGTTGCGATCGCCCAGGTAGACGTTGTCACCCATCCCGATCTCGTCGCCGTAGTAGACGACCGGGGTGCCCGGCATGGAGAGCAGCAGGGTGTTGAGCAGCTCGATGCGGCGGCGGCTGTTGTCGACCAGCGGAGCGAGGCGGCGCCGGATGCCCAGGTTGATGCGCGCACGACGGTCGGAGGCGTACTCCGACCACATGTAATCGCGCTCCTCGTCGGTGACCATCTCCAGCGTCAGCTCGTCGTGGTTCCGGAGGAAGAGCGCCCACTGGCAGTCATCGGGGATCGCGGGCGTGCGCTCCATGATGTCGACGATCGGCGTCCGGTCCTCCTTGCGCAGGCTGATCCAGATGCGCGGCATGAGCGGGAAGTGAAACGCCATCTGGCACTCGTCGCCATCACCGAAGTAGGGTCGCACGTCCGGCGGCCACTGGTTCGCCTCCGCAAGCAGCATGCGTCCGTGGTGGCGTCGATCCATGGCGGCGCGCAGGCCCTTGAGGACCGCGTGCGTCTCGGGGAGGTTCTCGCAGCTGGTCCCCTCGCGCTCGACCAGGTAGGGGACCGCGTCCAGGCGCAGCCCATCCACGCCCATGTCGAGCCAGAAGCGCATGACCCGCACCACGGCCTTCGTCACCTGCGGATTGTCGAAGTTGAGGTCCGGCTGGTGGCTGAAGAACCGGTGCCAGTAGTACTCCTGCGACGCCTGATCCCAGGCCCAGTTCGACGTCTCGGTGTCGGTGAAGATGATCCGCGCATCCGCGTACCGGTGATCGTCCTGCGACCAGACGTACCAGTCACGCTTGGCGTTGTCGGGCGAGCTCCGCGACTCGGTGAACCATGGGTGCTGGTCGCTGGTGTGGTTGACGACCAGCTCGGTGATGACGCGCAGCCCCCGCTTGTGCGCCTCGCGTACGAAGGTACGGAAGTCGCGGCGCGTCCCGTAGTCGGGGTGGATGTTGGTGTAGTCGGCGATGTCGTAGCCGTCGTCGCGGAGCGGCGACGGGTAGAAGGGAAGGAGCCAGATGGCGGTGACACCCAGGCTGGCGATGTAGTCCAGGCGACGGCTCAGGCCCGCGAAGTCGCCGATCCCGTCACCGGACGAGTCGGCGAAGGCCTTGACGTGCAGCTGGTAGATGATCGCGTCCTTGTACCAGAGCGGATCGTCGTCCAGGGTGCGCGGCTTGACCACGGTGCTGGGGGATGCCTCGGGCGTGGCCGCGGCGGCGGCCCGGGTCCGGGCGTCGCCGGTCCCGCGCGTCGTCGACTGCGTCATCGCCCACCAGAGTAGCGGGCGAGGGCCAGCCTCGGGAGCTCCGGCCCCCGCAGCGCATGGTCGCTCATCCGGCGGTCGAGCGAATCGTGAAGATGGAGAAGCCGATGCCGGACGGGTCGAGGTCGACCATCAGGTCAGCGCCCCGCTCGCGTCGAACGGCGCCACTCATGAGATCGACCATCTCGTACGGCTCGTCCCAGGCGATCCCCACCGCCGGCAGGTCCGGGTGGAGGAGCGCCCGCTCTGCGCTGGCAGGGTCGCAGTTCACCGCCACGTAGACGGGATCCCGCCAGCTGTACGGGTAGCCGCTGAGCGGGTCCGGCTCGCCGAGGGCCAGCGCCTTGCGGTAGAAGAGGGTCCGGCTGCCGGTCACCGCCTCGAAACGCAGGTTGTCGTAGAGCTGCATCGCCGGCCGCTCTCGCCGGATTCGGTTGAGCGCGGCGATGAGATCCTTGATGTTGCCCGGCGCGTCCCAGTCACGGGCGCGGATCTCGTACTTCTCGCTGTCCAGGTACTCCTCCCGGTCGCCGAGCCGAGCGCGCTCGCACAGCTCCCAGCCGGAGTAGATCCCGTAGCTGGAGGAGAGCGTTGCCGCCAGGACGGTGCGGATGACGAAGGCGGGGCGGCCGAGATCGGTATGGCGCGGGTTGATGTCGGGGGTGTTCGTGAACAGGTTGCCGCGGAAGTATTCGCGCATCTCGGACTGGGTCAGCTCGGTCAGGTACTGGCGCAGCTCGTCGCGCGTCTCCCGCCAGGTGAAGTAGGTGTAGCTCTGGCTGAAGCCGATCTTTCCCAGCTGCTGCATCAATTTCGGGCGGGTGAACGCCTCCGACAGGAAGATCACCTCCGGATGCTCGCGCTGGATTTCGCCGATCAGCCACTCCCAGAACGGAATCGGCTTGGTGTGGGGATTGTCCACCCGGAAGGCTTTCACCCCGCGCTCGACCCAGGTCAGGAAGATGTCGCGCCACGCCTGCCAGAGGGCCGCCCGGGCATCGGGATCGTCGTTGGAGAACTCGACGGGGTAGATGTCCTGGTACTTCTTCGGCGGGTTCTCGGCGAACTTGATCGTCCCGTCCGGCGCGTGCCGGAACCACTCGGGGTGTGCCTCCACCCAGGGATGGTCGGGCGAGGCCTGGATCGCGATGTCGAGCGCCAGCTCCATGCCGTGCCGCTCGACCGCCTCGCGGAAGCGCGTGAAGGCCTCCAGCCCGCCCAGCTCACGTGCGACGGCGTCGTGTCCGCCGTCGGCGGAGCCGATGGCGTAGGGGCTGCCAACATCACGAGGGCCGGCATCGAGCGAGTTGTTCTTTCCCTTGCGGTTGGTCCGGCCGATGGGGCTGACCGGCGGCAGGTAGACGACGTCGAAGCCGAGCTTGGCGATCTCCGGCAGCCGCCAGGCCGCCTCCTCCAGGGTGGTTGCCGTTGCCTTGCCTGGATCGCGCGACTGCGAGCGCGGGAAGAGCTCGTACCAGGCGCCCGTCCGCGCGAGCTCCCGGTCGACCATGAGGGGGAGCTCGGTCGAGCGCGTCGCCCACGATCGGTCCGGGTGGCGCCGCGCGGCCTCCAGCACCTCGTCGCGAAGGACCACCGCGGCCCGGGTGGCATCGCTGCGCGCCCGCCGCACGGCGGCCACGGCGTCCGCGAGGGTGCGCGCATCCCTGCCGGCGGCGCGGCCCTTCGCCGCTCCGGCACGGGTGGCCGCCTCGGCGAGGAGGATCAACGCCTCGGCGATCTCGGTGGCATAGGGCGCGCTCGCCTCGACCTTCGTCGCCAGCGCGTGGTGCAGCGAGCCGAACCGGTCGCGCCAGGCTTCCACCGCGTAGCGGTGGCGCGCGTTGCGCTCCAGGACGATGGAACCCGACCAGCGATCGGTCTCGATCTGGCGCATGGGTGATTCCTGCCAGCGGTCCTCGCCCTCGACTCTGAGGAGCAGTGCCGCGTCGAGCAGATCGTGGCCGTCGGCGAGGATATCGGCCGTGACCAGCAGGCGGTCGCCGACGACCCGCTTCACCGGGATAGCGGCCTCCGTCGAGGGCGGGCCAGAGTCGCTCGACGATGATCGTCCGACGGCTCCCCGGCTCACCCGCGGCCGGCTCCGGCCTGCCCCCGGCGTGTTGCGGGGAGGTTCGCGGAGCGCGCTCGTCGGCGGCCGGCCGTGTGGCCCTCGATCGCGTCGTCGTCATTGGTCTGACCTCACCCTACCCGATTTGGCGATGAACCGATCGCCGGGCCGCCAGCGGTCGAGCGCCGATTTCTCTACGCTGGACCGCGATGACGCCTGCAGGTCCTCGGCCCACGCGCCCTGCCTGGCCGCGGTGGATGCCCGGCCTCTCCGCCGCGGTCCTCGTCGCGGCTCTGGCCGCCTGCTCGAGCTCCTCACCCGCGCCAGCCTCCTCGACGCCGCGCCGGCACCACCTCTGGTCCTGCCTCCGCATCG
>CAVZPD010000014.1:0-6465 GCA_963777045.1 uncultured Chloroflexia bacterium | reverse complement strand
GCATCGGTCCCGGCAGGGGAGTCGACCACGTCCAGCTGGGCCTCCACGTCCTTGACGCTGCGGAGGACGGCCAGGCGCATGGAGTCGAGCAGGCCGCTGACCTCGCCCGCCGCCTTCGAGATGGAGGTCAGGCGCGACTTCATGCCCTGCACCTCGCCCACGGCGCGCTGGATCTCGGCCAGCGCCTCCTGCACGGCCGGCACGTCCAGCTGGACCGATGATTCCCGCAGGCTCGCCAGCGCCAGCGCGCGGGCCAGGCGCACGGCGGCCTCGAGGGCGATGGCGTCATCGGCGTCGGGGTCGTACACGCAGTAGACGTCGGAGTCGATGACGGTCAGCGGCGCCACGCCGGACGGTGCGCTCTGCGGCGTGAAGACGGCCAGCGCGATGGCGGCGCGGCGGTTCTCCTTGGCCTCGGCCAGCTCCGCGGCGAAGCGGCGCATGGGGACGCTGCGGTCCTTGGCCTCGATGGCGATGCGCAGGTCCACGCCGCGCGTCCGGCTGGGATCGATGCCCAGCACGAAGTCGCCCTTCTTGCTGCGCAGGTGGTCGCCGGCATCGGCCCCGGTGCGCTCCAGCAGGTCGCCGCTGGCGCGGGCCATCTCGCCCAGGCGCGCCTCCAGCGCGTCCTCGAAGTCGCCACCCTTGGCGGTGCCCCGTGGCGCGCTCCTCGGCGCGGGCCTTCTCGCCGGCCTCCAGCGCCGCGAGGCGCTCCTGCAGGTTGCGGAACTCGCCGCTGACCTCGTTGCGGAACTGGTGCAGCGGCGAGCCCTCGCGGGTGGGGTCCAGCAGGCGGGCGAGCTGCGAGGCGTCGCCGTCGAAGTAGCGGCCCAGCAGGGTCGTGAGCTGGCCCATGGCGCCCTCGCGCCGGTTCGGGTCGAACAGGTCGTTGGTGAGGCGCCGCAGCTTGCCGTCGTCGCCCAGGAAGGCCTCCAGGGTGCGGGGCAGGCGGCCGTCACCATCGGCGAAGTTGGCGCGCAGGGTCTGCTCCAGCTCCTGCGCCGCGCGGGCGTTCGTCTGCTCCAGGTGCTCGGTCATGCGGGCGAACTCGGCTCTTACGACATCGGTGGTGAGGCTGACGCCGGCGTTGCAGATGGTCATCAGACCGATGCGCAGCGCCCGCTCCACCAGGCTCCCGCGCTCGGCCTCCTCGCGCTCGGCCACGAAGGCGGCCAGCTGCGGGTCGGTGAGCTCCAGGTGCTCGACCACGATGCGGTCCGCGGTGACGGTGACGCTGCTCTTCATACGGGGAGTATCGGTACCGGTTGTGACAACAGCCTGTCGCGATTGGGCTGCGGCATCGGTCTATCAGCCCCAGTGATCGTCTGGAGAACGAAGGTGTGTTCCACCGCCAGTTGATCGCCCCGGGTGATGAAACGCAGAACGAACTGGCCGAATAGGGCGCAAATGGCTCCTCCAACCTCCAGTTCATCAGTGGGGGCGATAATTCGGCTTGGCGCTTGACCTTCGGCCCCAGCTTTGACAACTGAGTCTGGCTGCCGTCGCATTACCGATATCGAAGCGGCCCTCGCCGTGCGGCGTGTAGGCGCCGGTATCGGCCCAGGCCAGGAAGCGGCGGGCCTGGTCGGCGGTGTCGAAGCCGACGCTGGTGAGGGAGTCGAGGAGGGCGAGGGTGAGCGAGCCATCGTCGCTCCAGGTGCCCGGCTTGGCCCGATGGGTTGGCGCGGACCATACCATCTCGTCGATGTCCTCGGGCCGCATGAACTCGTACGGGACGCCCAGGGCATCACCCACGAGGACGCCGTAGATTCCGGCTCGGATGACGTCGAGGCGGAAGGTCATTTGTTCACCTCCCGGGGTTCGAAAAGTCTAGTGCTGGGACTCACGCGCCAACCTTCATCGGCTTGCTAAACATGCCTTGTCCGTATACGATAGCGGCGGATATGGGAGGCCGCGTAGGTGGAGCTTGTTCTGGACCTGGGCGACGAGCCCGACCAGGAGTGGCTCGAGCACCATCTGGGCGAGCGCGGTCTGAGCATTGAGGACGTGCTCCTGGCGGCATCGGCGTTGGTGCCAAGGCGGAAAGGCGATCGGCTGTACGGCTACGGAAGGGGAGCTGGCGATCGGCCCATCGTCGTGGTGTTCAGCCGGAGCCAGCGCGGCTGGCGGCCACGGACGGCGTGGCGGATGAATCAGGTGGAGGAACGATGGTGGCGAGGACACGGCGGCAAGTGACCGGCTCCGCACCCGATGCGCGGCTCCGCGCCGAGTCGCCCGCGTACGCCGAGGACGACAGCTGGGAAGTGCTGGCGCCGCAGTCCATGAGCGTGGTCGTGAGCGTCCGCCTGGATCCGCTTTCAGCTCGCCAGCTAACCGAGATGGCACGGCGGGTGAACCAGACGCCCAGCGCCCTGGTCCGCCAGTGGACGCTGCAGCAGCTGGAGGAAGAGCGTCCCGCAGCGCATGCCATCGGGGAATCGGCAGCACCGTACGGAGAGTCCGCCGACGAATTCGAGGCTCTACGCGAGCGTTACCGACCGGCCACGATCCGCGTGCTGATGTTGGGCGAGTCGAGGCCAGCGGGAGGCACCTTCTTCTACAGGGCAGACAGTCACCTCTTCTATGCCACCCGTGAGGCGTGGGTTCTCGCCCATGGATCGGCTGGGTACGGCACGGACTTCCTCGACCAGCTCAAGGACGCCGGTATCTGGCTCTACGATCTGGCGGCGGCGCCGGTGAACCGGATGAGCGGGCGTCCTCGTCGCGAAGTGGTCGCATCGCGGACGGCCGAACTCGTGGAACTGCTTCGTGCGGCGAACCCGCTGCAAGTCATCGCCATCAAGCGAAGCCTGGAGCCGGCGGCTCGGGCAGCCATGGCGTCGGCGGGACTGGATCTGGAACGGCTGCTGGTCGTGCCTTTCCCGCTATATCAGTGGCGGGCGGAGTACCTGGAAAGGATGTCAGAGGTGTTCGGCGCGGTCGGCCACTCCGGTTCCAGGCCGGCGGCACCCAGGGCACGCAGGGCTGACGCCGGACCGGAGCCGAAGCGCGACGATGGGCGGGAGGCAAGGGCTGTGACACAACCCGTGACGCCCAACGATCTCGCTGGCGGCCAGATTCGCATCCCGCAGGGCTCCAAGCCGGTATTGCCGAATGAGAAGGGGCCGGTTACGGCGGTGCTTCGCGGGGAACGACTCGAGACGACGTACGACCCGCGCAACGGGCCGGATCGGCCCCGCTCGGGGGTGCTGCGATTTCCGCGTGCGGTCCTCCGCACCAAGGTCCAGCCGCACGAACGCCTTCACCTGCGCTTTAACGGATCCGTCGTAACGCTCGACTGACCGCATTCGCCACCTCGAACACCGCCGATATCGGGACGTGGCGCGCTATCCTCAGCCAAGCGGGTATCGATCCGAAGGACGCTCGATGAACTACACGGTGATCTACGAGACGACGTCGACCGGGTATTCCGCGTACGTGCCAGACCTTCCGGGCTGTGTTGCGGCAGGATCCAGCCGCGAAGAGGTCGAGCGGCTAATCCAGTCTGCGGTCCGTGAACATGTCCGGATCCTGCGGGGGCGCGGCGATCCCATACCGCCTCCTACCACCGAGCACGGATCCGTCGCTGTCGGCCGCTGACGTTCCTCTGGGCCCGCTAATAGGGGAGCAGCGGCCTCAGCTCGTCGCACGACAGGTCGGTCTCTGACGCCCACCACTTCAGGTGTTCCTCAAGCGCCTCCTGGATCGTCAGCTCGTCGAACCGATACTGATGGTGAGCCGGCTTGCCCTGCTCCGGTTCGCAGTGGGCGTGTGGCGTCGGTTCTGGCCGGTGCACCGGATGCGCGTGGAAGGCGAGCCGAGAATCGCGGCTGACCTCCAGGAAGTCGTAGGCGTACTTCACCATTGCCCACCCAGCATCCTGCTGTTGGTAGTACTCGTCGTACTGGAACCGCCCCAACTCGAGTCCGGCGTAAGGAGCCACGACACCCCATTGCAGCCAGCGGTATCCCGTTGCGGCCCCTTCGTCTCGGGACACCGTCTCGCCGACATCGTCAAAGCGGGCGGTCATCTCGACCACCCGCTGGTTGATTGCCGCCTCGGAGAGCCAGATCAAGCGAGAACCCGTTCGCTGACATCCTCACGCTCCTCGGACAGGATGGTCCGAACGTCCGTGTTCGGCCGCTCGATCACCTTTGGTGGCGTGGCGCCATCTGGTTCCAAGAGCTTCTGCACAGCCCTTGCCGGGATCCTGATGGTCCGCTCGGACAGTCGGACGGCGTACAACTTCCCGTCGCGGATGTAGTTCAGAATCGTCGCAGGGTGAACACCAGCCATCCTGGCCACCTCGGCAGGTGAGTAGAACGCCTTGGTCAGTTCCACGAAGCAAACCTCCCAACTTCGCGATCTAGAACGATAACGAAGTTGTCAACAGCATGACAGATACCCAAAGAAGGCACATAGGCCGATGGTCACGGCCTATGGCCCTGGGCAACCAACCGCCCCACCTGCTCCTGGTCGCGCGGCTCGTTGAGCCACGCGGCGGGAATGCCGCCGGCCGACTCATCCAGGCCCCAGTAGAGGCCGGCCAGGCCACCGGCAATGGCGGCGGTGGTATCGGTGTCGTTGCCGTACTTCACCGCGGCGATGACGGCGTGTCCGGTAGGTCTCGTGCCCCGCGAAGGCGTCCCACGCACTCCAGAACGAGTCGATCACCCAGCCGCGGCCCTTTCGCTCGGCATGGCCCCGCAGGAGCTCCAGCGCGGCGAGGAGTGCCGGATCCCCGCGGCGGCGGTAGTCGGCCTCGACATCGGCGAAGGCGGACGGCCAAGGCGGACGGGCGGTCGCGCTCGCCATCGGCCAGGCGCCGGGCGACCAGGACGTACACCGCGCAGGCGGCCATGCACTCGGGGGCGCCGTGGGTGATGGCGCTCGAGCGGTGGGCGCGGTCGATGAGCTCGGCGGCGTCATCGGCCGGGTCGACCAGCGCGATCGGCGGGATGCGCGTGAGCGGGCCGTTGCCCTGCCTCCCGGATTGGCGCCCGCCTCGTCGGCGGGCACGCCCCGGCGCAGGCGCGCGAAAGCGGCGGCCGTGGCACGCCCGATGTCGAATCGGCCCTCGCCGTGCGGCGTGTAGGCGCCGGTATCGGCCCAGGCCAGGAAGCGGCGGGCCTGGTCGGCGGTGTCGAAGCCGACGCTGGTGAGGGAGTCGACGAGGGCGAGGGTGAGCGAGCCATCGTCGCTCCAGGTGCCCGGCTTGGCCCGATGGGTTGGCGCGGACCATACCACCTCGCCGATGTCCTCGGCGCCGCATGAACTCGTACGGGACGCCCAGGGCATCACCCACGAGGACGCCGTAGATTCCGGCGCGCACTGTTTCGGGCGAAGTCACGCTCGCGCTTTCCCTTAGTGGGCCGTGGAAAGCCGAGACCCGCTTAGCGCTTCGGCTTCTGGTCGTTGCGCTGGGCCTGCTTGCGCGCCTTGTCCTGCTCGTCGCTCACGAGCACGACGCGCGTTCCCTTCTGGGCGCGCTGAAAGTGCACGCCCCGTTGTGCGTGCGAGAAGTCGTACTCCTTGCGGATGCGTGAATCCTCAGGTTCAGTCGGCGGCATTGAAGCCCGCCGCTTCGAGCACGATGTCCTCAGGCACGCCGAGCAACGTCCACACCCCGATGTCCTCGTCGAGGTCGGGCCAGTGAACGGCAGTGCCCATTGCCTCGAGCGTCCAGTTCTTGCGCTGAGCTGGCGTCGCGTGGGCGAGTCGGTCGGCGGTGGCGGTGGGAGCCTTCAGCTCGCGCCCATCGGTCAGGCGCATGGTCAGCCAATCCGCGTCCACGTCGACGTCGCGGATGATGGCGGGTCGAATCTTCAACCGGCTCGCTGACATTCCTCGTCCCATCGCTGTCTGACCGTCTCCGCGTGCTTCCGCACAAGACCCTCCAGATGCCGTTGCTGGTGCCGACTATAGTCCGTCCAGGAGGCGATCGACACCGGGTCGAGCCAGACTTTAAAAGCGGGAAACCGCTGTCGCGGAGTAGTGTCGGCTCAGGCACGGTCTCGCAAGCGTGGCTTATCGGCCGGTTACTGCTCGAACGCGCTCCGCGGGGACGGCCACCCAGGCCGCATTGGTGCCTCAGGCGCTCAGCGCGGAGGCATCGGGGCACGTCCACGTTTCCGGCGGAAGTGGCGGTGCCTCCAGGCAGCGGAGTTGACCACGTCCAGCTGGGCCTCAACGTCCTTGACGCTGCGCAGGACGGACGAACGCGCCACCGTCGGCGCGGATGTCAGGGTTCGGCAGGCCGGCGGACGCCTAAGGCGCCACTACGCGCACATCTGGCATGAGTGGCCGCGGTCGACGTACACCTCCCGAATGCGTGCCGGCGAGGGGCCGCGGCCGTCCTCCCACGCGAGGCGCGCATTCCACTCCAACCGCTCGTCCGGCTGGCCAAGCCCACGCTGGTTGGTGGGCGGCGACAACGGACGCGCCGTCGCGGCGTCCCCACGCCCA
>CAVZPD010000013.1:0-175904 GCA_963777045.1 uncultured Chloroflexia bacterium | reverse complement strand
TCAAGCACGAGGGATGGCAGCAGAAGCGGTACGGGACTCCGGCCGCCGAGCTGCGACTGCCGGAGCCACGCGACAACGGCACGCCGGGACCGTCGAGCGAGCGGCCGGCCGTCGTCCGGGTGGACCCGGAGAGCGGGATGCCGGTCGAGGAGCGCCGCCGCCCCAGCGTGCTCCCAGCCGCCGCGCCCGACGATCGCCATATGCCGGTGTGGCCGGCAGAAGCCGGTTCCGACGCCGATTTCGGCGGTAGAAGTCATAGCATTCAACAGAATGTTGATGCTTCCGACCACGCTAGTGTCGCAAACGCCGGCATCTGGCGACCGGCCTCGCCTCCCTCCCCGCACGCCCCGCCGCGCAACCGCTGGCAATGGCTCCTGGCCCTCTGTGCCGAGATCGACGGCTTCCCGCGCCACCTGGGGATCCACGTGGGCGGCATGCTCGTCACCCGCACCCCGCTGATCGAGATCGTCCCCATCGAGCGCGCGACCATGCCGAACCGGGTCGTGACCCAGTACGACAAGGAGGACATCGAGGCGCTGGGGCTGGTGAAGATCGACCTCCTCTCCCTGCGCACGCTGGGCGTGGTCTCCGAATGTCTCGACCGGATCGAGCGCGACACGGGCAACAGGATCGACCTCGACGCCCTCCCCCACGACGATCCCGACGTCTTCCGCACCATCCAGGCCGCCGATACCGTCGGCATGTTCCAGATCGAGTCGCGCGCGCAGATGCAGGCGCTGCCCAAGGCGAGGCCAGAGCGCTTCGAGGACCTCGTCGTCCAGGTGGCGATCATCCGCCCCGGCCCGGTGCAGGGCAACGCCGTGCACCCCTACCTGCGCAGGCGCGCCGGACAGGAACCGGTCGTCTACCTCCACGACTCCCTGCGCCCGATCCTGGAGGACACCCTGGGCGTGATCCTCTACCAGGAGCAGGTCATGCAGGTGGCCATCGACATCTGCGGCTACACGCCCCTGGAGGCGGACATCTTCCGCAAGGCGATGGGCAGCCACCGCAGCCACGCCAAGATGCAGGCGGAGCGCGACCGCTTCGTGTCGGGCGCCATGCGCACCGGCCTGACCGAGCCGGACGCCGACGAGCTCTTCCGCCGCTGCAGCGCCTTCGCCGAGTTCGGCTTCGCCCGTGCCCACGCCGCGGCCTTCGCCAAGATCACCTACGACACCGCCTGGCTGCGCCTGCACTATCCGACGCACTACTACGCCGGCCTCCTGAACAACCAGCCGATGGGCTTCTACTCGCCGGCGGTGGTGGTTGGCGACGCCAAGCGCCACGGGGTGCGCATCCTCCCCGTGGACGTCAACGCATCGGCCTGGGAGCACGACACGCGGCCGAACGGCGACGGCACCTTCGCGCTGCGTCTCGGCCTGCGCCAGGTGAAGGGGATCGACGAGCGGGCGCGCGAGGTGCTCGAGCGCGAGCGCGCCATCGGTCCATACACCGGCGTGCGCGACTTCGTGGCCCGCACGGGCCTGGGCGAGCAGGTGGTGGAGCGGCTGATCGCCATCGGCGCCTTCGACTGGACCGATGCGCCCCGCCGCGAGCTCCTCTGGCAGCTGCGGACGACCATGGAGGATGCGAATCCCGCGCGTCCCGCGCTTGGCCTGACCGATGCCGCCCAGGGCGAGCTGGCCGCCTCGCTCCCGGCCATGTCCTTCGCCGAGAAGGTGGCCGCCGACTACCGCGAGCTGGGCCTGTCGCAGTCGGCCCACGCCGTCGAGCTCTTCCGCGAGCGGCTCACCGCGAGTGGCGCGATCACGGTGGCCCAGGCGGCGAAGCGGCGCGACCGGTCGCAGATTCGGCTGGCGGGCCTGGCGGTCTCGATCCAGCACCCGATGACCGCCAAGAACTTCGTCTTCATCGCGCTCGAGGACGAGACCGGGATGATCAACGTGACGCTGCGGCCGGATGTCTACCAGGAGAACCGAGGGCTCCTGCACCGGCACCCGCTGCTGGTCATCGACGGACGCCTGCAGGTGGAGGGTGCCGTGCTGAACGTGATCGCCCGCCGCCTGCACCCCGTGGACGCCGTCATCTCCGAGGACGAGCGCGACGCGCGCCTCCCCCTGGCAAAGCAGCAGCGCATGTTCCGTTGATGCCGACCTTGACAGCCGGTTCCCCCGACGCCACCCTCCGCCCGAGGGAGGAGGGAACGCCAGTGCTCCATGGTCAGCGCATCTCGCTCCGCCCGGTCCGCGAGACCGATCTCGACGAGCTGTATGCCGCGCATGTCAACATCGCCGCCCGCGGCAGCTTCTTCCCGCTGGGCGTCCAGTCGGAACCTGCGTTCAAGCAGGCGTTCGCGGAGTCCGGCTTCTGGCAGCGGGAGGAGGGGATGCTCGTCATCCGGACGCAGGACGACGAGCTCGCCGGTCACATCGAGTTCTTCAAGCCGGTCAGCTACTGGGACGCATTCGAGCTGTCGTACCAGCTGTACGACGGCCGCTTCGCCGGCCACGGCTACACGACGGAGGCGGTCCGGCTGCTCGTCGACTACCTGCTCGCCACGAAGAAGCAGCACCGCATCCAGCTCGTGATCGTGCCCGAGAACGCAGCGTCGCGCCGCATCGCCGAGAAATGCGGCTTCCAGCTCGAGGGCACCGCACGAGGTGCCTTCTTCAATGATGGGCATAACGTGGACGTTCTCGTCTATTCGCTGGTACGAGGTGATCCGCGTCCCTGGCGTGCGGAACCGGCGCGCCAACCTGGGTGACCGTCGACGCGAGGAGGCCGTGGGCGGCGATCGCCTCGGGCGCCCTCATGCTCGAGGATCTCGGCCTTGCGGCGTGGAATGCGCTGGCCGTCCCCCTGCTCTTGGCCGGGGGTGGGGGATTCGTGGTCCAGCTGGGCGATCGGAGAGACGCCCTGGCGGGCGTGGTGCAGGCGGCGGCGGTGCTTGCGGCGATCGCCGCCGTGGCGACGCGGCCGCCGCGCGATCTCGCCGCCGGCCAGCGTGACGGCGTCGCACTTCAGGTCGCCTTCATCGGGCCGTTCATCGGGGCCGTCGCGTTCGTCTCGGGATCGGCGTCGGCCTACCTCGGATTTCCCGTCGACGGGATGCTGATCTTGGCGGCGTTCGTGGCGATCGTTGCCGCCATGGCGTTCGGCGACCACCTCCCGACCCTGGATACGGGCGTCCGCCGAGCTCTGCTCACCCCCTTCGTCTTCATCTGCGCCGGGATCTTCAACGGCCTGGCGGCGGACATGCTGCAGGGCCTCGATGTCGGCAAGCTGATCGGCGCAGCGGTTGTGGACGAGACCGGCTTCGGCATCTTCGTGGTTGGCATGCTGGTCGCCGGCATCGGCGCCTTCTACGCCGCACTTGTTGCCGCGCCCAGGGCGCTCATCCTGCGGGAGTCCGTGATCGGTTGCGTCGCCTGGCCACTGCGGTTCGTGTTCTTCCTGCTGAGCGCGCTGGTCGGTGTCGGGTGGCTCTCGGCGATCGGCGTGTAGTTCGAACGCCTGACCGGCATCGGCCTTGCGGGCATGCCGGTCATGCCTCCCGACTGGCTCGTCACCGTTGCCTGGGCCTCGCTGGCACTGGCTCTCATCAGCGCCGCGCTGATCCTCGGCGACATCTTCGTCCTCGGCTACCGCCAGAAGATGTGGATCATGGAGGCCGTCTGGCCGATCACCGCGCTGTACGCCGGTCCGTTCGGCCTGCTCGCCTACCTGCGCTGGGGGCGGCCCGCCACACGGCGCCTCCGCCAGCAGCGGGGCGACCCGGAGCGGCCGTTTCCGGTCTCGGTGGCACTGGGCGTCACCCACTGCGGTGGCGGCTGCACGCTCGGGGACATCATCGGCGCCAGCCTGGTCGCCGCCATCGGCCTCGAGCTCTTCGGGCTCGCGTTGTGGCCGGAGCTCGTCGTCGACTATGCGCTCGCCTTCGCGCTGGGCATCGCCTTCCAGTACTACACGATTGCACCGATGCGCGGCCTCGGCCTTCGGGACGGCCTCGTTGCCGCAGTCAAGGCCGATGCTGGCTCGCTCACCGCGTTCGAGGTCGGGCTCTTCGGCTGGATGATCTACATGCAGCTCGTGCTCTTCCCCGAGCACCTGCATCCGAGCCAACCGACGTACTGGCTGATGATGCAGATCGGCATGCTGCTGGGCTTCGTGACGGCCTACCCGGTCAACTGGTGGCTCATGCGCAGCGGCCTCAAGGAGGTCATGTAGGCCGAGCCGCCCCACTCGGGCCGCTACGCCGGCTGGATATCGACCACCTCGGCGCTCCACGGGCAGAACCACGGCCCGCTGAGCGTGCCGTCCTCCACGTACGAGGGGCGGCCGTCGCAGACTTCGGTCGTGAAATCCGCCCACTCGAACGAGGACGGTTCGATGTGCCACGAGTAGCCGGTATTCACCCCGCTCTCGCCACGGACGATCCTGCCGTTGGGGATGGTCGGCGCCTCCTCCCCCGCAAGCAGCTGGCGGGCGATGGCGATGTCGGCCGGATCGGTGAGCATCACGCGATACTCTTCGTCGCCCGCCACCCGGATCGTCACGACGACCGCCTCGGCTGACGAAGCCGCCGACGCTCCAGGGCTCGACGTCGGCGCCGGGGAGGCGGCTCACCCGCGACGAGGGCGTCGGCGGTGCAGGACTCGCGGCGTCGGTCGGGCTGGGCCGCTCCGTCGTCGACTCACCGTCTGTCGGACTGAGCGAGGTCGCCGGGTCCGAAGCGCAGGCGGCAAACAGCAGCGTCGCCACGACGAGGACGGCTCCGATAGCCGGCCTCCGATGAGCTGCCTGCGACAACGGCTGGTAACGCATCTTCTCAGCCTGCATCATGTCGCGGTTTGACGCAGCATTGACGTTTCTCACGATGGGGATGTTGGCAGGTCGTGGCAACTGACACCGATACCACGCTCCGGACGCGCAACGAGCGCTGGCTGACCTGGGGGGTCCTGGGCTACGCCCTGCTGGTCGTCGTCCTCATGTACGTCGGCGGCGTCAACATCACCCCGGACGTCCTGCTCGTCGCGTTCCTGCTGCTGGCGGTGCTGCTGGGCCGGACGAAGCTCTTCCTGCGCGACTGGGTGCCGTTCATCGCGGTCTTCCTCGCCTACGAGCTGATGCGCGGCATCGCCGACGATGCGGGCTTCCCGGTGCACATCGAGGACGTGGTCGCGGCGGAGCGCATCATTGCGCTCGGCCACCTGCCGACGCAGATTCTCCAGGACTGGCTTGCCCCGGCGTCCGGCGTTGGTGCCGCAGCGATCTTCGCCACCGTCCTCTACATGCTCCACTTCGTCCTGCCGATCGTCACCGGCCTCCTGCTCTGGGTCTGGCGCCGGCCCCAGTACTACGACTTCGTGGCCGCGTTCATCGTGCTCAGCTTCGCCGGTTTCGTGACCTACCTGGTGCTGCCCGTCGCACCGCCCTGGTGGGCCGCACAGCTGGGCTACCTCGACGGGCCGAACGGGGCCCCGGTGATTCACTACCTCAAGCCCGCTGCCTTCGACGTCATCGCCCAGGCCCTCGGCTACCCGGAGGGCCACATGCTCAGCTCGTACGTCTTCTACGGGGTCAATCCGAACGGCGTGGCGGCCTTCCCGTCGCTGCACGCCGGCTACCCGTTCCTCTCGTTCCTGGTGCTGCGCCGAGCCTTCGGGCGGCCGGGCTGGCTGGCCCTGGGCTACGCGATGCTGGTCTGGTGGGCGATCGTGTTCACCGGCGACCACTACGTGATCGACGTCCTGGGCGGCATCGCCTACGCCGCGGCCGCTTACTTCGCCACGCGCCTGCTGGTGCCCGCAGTGACGTCGCGGCGGGCCGAGACGGGCGGGAGCGGCTGAGAACGGTATCCTCGCGCCGAACAGCTCAGGAGCCTGACATGGCGGACACCGCGACCGAGCACGCGGCTCCCACGCCAGGCGAGCGGCGTGGACCGAATGGAGAGCTCTCGTCATGGTCCGATGCGCTGCTGGCCGGCGTGGCGATCGGCTACGCCGCCCTCATCGGTTTCCTGACCTTCATCCGCGGGATCGACGTGACGCCCGACGTCCTGTTGGTGGCGCTGGGCTTCGGCCTGGTGATCGTGGCCCGCAGCAGGCTGAACCTGCTGCGGGAGTGGACGCCGTTCCTGGTTCTCTTCCTGGCCTACGAGCTCATGCGCGGCCTGGCCGATGATGTCGGATTCCGCGTTCACGTCAGCGACATCGCCTCGATGGAGCGATGGGTCTTCGGCGGCCACCTGCCAACCGCAGCCCTGCAGGGATGGCTGCACCCCGTCTCCGGGGTGGACTGGCTGGCAGTGGCGGGAACCGTCGTCTACATGCTCCACTTCATGCTGCCGATTGCGACCGCGCTGTTGCTCTGGCGCTATCGCCCCAACCTCTTCCACCCGTACCTGGTGTCGCTGATCCTGCTGAGCTTCGCCGGGTTCGTGACCTACCTCTTCCTGCCTGTAGCACCACCGTGGTTCGCTGCGGAGGCAGGCAAGATCGGCAGCGCACCGGGGGAGGTCGCGATCGCCTACCTCAAGCCGGGCGCCTTCGCCGACCTGGTCGGATTCTTCGGGCTCGACGGTGGACGCCTCTACAACCTGGCCTTCACCAGCCTGAACGCGAACCCGGTGGCGGCATTCCCCTCGTTGCACGCCGCCTACCCGTTCCTGACCTTCCTCGTGCTACGGCGGGCGTTCGGCGGGCTGGCCTGGGCTGCCTTCGGCTACTTCGCGTTCGTGGCCTTCACCGTGGTCTACACCGCCGATCACTACGTCATCGACGTGCTTGGAGGCGTGGCCTATGCGTCGGCCGCCTACGGCCTGATGTGGTGGCTGGCAAGGCGACGCATGCGAGGCGGCGGCTGACAGCGCCGGCCGGCGGCGCGAGCACGAAACGCGTCAACGCGGCACCAATCGGGGACCGGCGGCGTCTAGCGCGCGTAGTGATCTCCGCAGGGAGGGCCTGACCCATGACCCGCCGCACCGATCCAGCCACTCACCTCGTCCACCGGATGCTGCCGGCACTGGCGCCGATGATCGTCGCCGCCCTCCTCCTCGCCGCGTGCGCTGGAGGCGGTACAGGCGCCCGAGAGGTAGCGCCCCAGGCGTCGCAGGCGGCCGCCCCCGGTCCGATTACTGACGAGTCCGGCGGAGGCACGGACGGCGTGGCACCCGGCGAAAAGCCCGCGGCGTCCTACGCGAACCTGGCCGACCGCCAGATCGTGAAGACCGGCGAGATCAGCGTGGAGGTGAGCGCCGTCTCCACCGCGGTAGGTGCCGTGCGTGCCATGGCCCTCGAGCTGGGCGGGTACGTTGGCGGCTCCAACTCGGGCGGTCCGGACCAGGCGGCCAGCCTGACGCTGCGCATCCCAGCCGCGCAGTTCGACGCGGCGATATCCCGTCTCCACGAGATGGACGGCAAGGTGCTGGTGGAGGCGACGCGCGAGCAGGACGTCACTGGCCAGGTCGTCGACCTCGACGCGCGGATCCGCAACCTGCAGGCCTCCGAGGCGCAGTACCGGGCGCTGCTCCAGCAGGCGACCAAGATCGAGGACATCCTGACCGTCCAGGGCCGCCTCGATGACGTTCGCGGCGAGATCGAGCAGCTCCAGGCCCAGCTGGACCAGCTGGGCAACCTCGCTGAGCTGGCGACGCTGACCGTGACGCTGGTGCCCGCCGACGCGCCAATCGAGTCGACCGCCGAGGGATGGGATGCGGGAGCGATCCTCGAGAGCGCCGTGGCCGCGCTGGTCGGGATCGGACAGGCGCTCGCCGCGGCCGCCATCTGGCTGCTGATCCTGGGCCTGCCGCTCGCCCTGCTCGCCGGCCTCGTGCTCCTGGTCGGATTGCGGCTGGCGCCCGTCGTCAAACGGCGCAGGGCCGAGCCCATCGACTAGCGGCCCCCGTCACGTGCGCCGCCGCGGCCGCGAGGTGGTCAGGACCGCCGCGCGATGGCCCGCCAGGCCAGCGGAAGCAGGCCCGCCGCGACGGCGACCTTGAACGCGTCCCACGGGAGGAAGACGATCGCGCCGTTCCAGATGGCGTCCGCCGGCGTCATGTCGCCCACCGCGGCGAGGATGGGAACGCCCACCAGGTAGATCACGAGGTTCCCCACCACCATCAGGCCCGCCGTCGTACGAGCCGAGCGGTCCCAGCCGCGCTGGGCGAGCAGACCCACGATCGTCGCCGCCAGGATGAAGCCGAGCAGGTACCCACCTGTATAGCCGAAGAGCTGCTCCACCCCGCGGGCGCCGGCCGAGAAGACCGGCGCCCCGGCCACGCCGGCCAGCACGTAGAGGGCCATGCTCGCTGCCCCGATGCGCCAGCCGAGGGCGGTACCGACCAGCAGGACGGCGGCGGTCTGCCCGGTGTAGGGGACCGGCGACCAAGGCAGCTTCACCGAGAGCTGGGCCGCAAGAGCGGTGAGCAGCGCACCGCCAGCCACCAGCGCGAGCGATCGCAGGAACGTCCGACCGCCATCGTCGCGGAGGCCGGGGACCAGGGCATCGGCCAGGGTCGCGCTGCGGGTCGGGGAGATCGGACGCGCGTAGGCGGACATGTCGGCTCCTTCGGGCCTGCAATCTGGCGGCGAATGCTACCGCCTGTCGGGACCGCCCGCGGGGACGGATGGGGTAGACTGCGACGGTCCTTTAACGCCGGCCCCGTGAGCCCGGCAAGGAGCGAAGATGAAGACTCTTTCCGGCGATACCTCAACGATGCCCTCCGCCGCAGCGCGGTCGGCGCCGTCCTCGTCTCATGGACTCCTGGCCCTGGAAGGTGGTTCCGTGTTCCGGGGACGAGTCCGAGCGGCCCCCCGCCCGGCCGAAGGCGACCTGATCTTCACCACCGCCGCCACCGGCTGGGGCGAGATCGTCACCGATCCCTCGTATGCCGGCCAGATTGCGGTCCTGACCCATCCCATGGCCGGCAACTACCGCATCGACCGTTCGGAGCTCGAGTCCGCTGCCGTCCACGTGCGCGCCCTGGTCGTGACCCGCCTGGTCACGCCGCCATCCGGACCCGGGGTCTCGCTCGAGGAGCTGCTGGCTGAGGCGAACGTCCCGGTGCTCGAGGGCATCGACACGCGAGCGCTCACCCTCGAGCTGCGTCATGGCGCGGCACGCCGAGCCGTCGTCATGCCGGTCGACGTGGATGCTGGCGCGACCATCGAGGCCGATGCCGTCGCCGCCGCCGGCACCATTCGCTCGTGGGAGAGCGTCGACCATGTCGGCGCGGTCGCGACTCGTAGGCGGTACGAGGTCTCTCCCACGCGTGAGCTGCGTGGTCGGGCCGTGCTGGTGGATTACGGGGTGAAGCACTCGCTGCTGAGGGCGCTCGGCGAGCGCGGCCTGGCCGTGAGCGTCCTCCCGCCCGATGCCACTGCTGCCGACGTCCGTTCCCAGCGGCCGGACCTCGTCGTCCTCTCGCCGGGACCCGGCGATCCGTCGCGGATGACGTCGCAGATCCCGATCGTCAGGGAGCTGGCAGCCGACGCGGTCGCCGGCGGCGCCCCCGTCCTGGGCATCTGCCTGGGACACCAGCTACTTGCGCTCGCCACGGGCGCCACGACCCGCCGGCTGGCCGTCGGCCACCATGGCGGCAACCACGCCGTGCTGGATGACGCGGCGGGGCGGGTCGACATCGGTGCTCACAACCATGAGGTGGAGGTTCGCGACGATCCCGCGTTGGCGGCCGCCGGTTACCGCGTCAGCCATCGCGACCTCAACGACGGGACCGTCGAGGGGCTGGTGCACGTCAGTGGACGCATCGTCTCGGTGCAGTTCCATCCCGAGGGCGCGCCGGGACCGATCGACGGCGAACGGGTGCTCGACATGGCGCTGGGATCAGGAGCGTGATCCCTCCCCGCTCGGTGCTGGTGATCGGCTCGGGACCGATCATGATCGGTCAGGCGGCCGAGTTCGACTACGCGGGGGTGCAGGCCTGTCTCGCGCTCCGGGGGGAGGGAGTCGAGACGATCCTGGTGAATTCGAACCCGGCCACCGTCATGACCGACCCCGATGTTGGTGGAACGGTGCTTATCGGCCCCTTATCGCTCGCTTACCTGGAGCAGGTGATCGCCGAACATCGGCCGGAGGCGGTCCTGCCGACGCTGGGTGGGCAGACCGGGCTCAATCTTGCCGTCGCGCTGGACGACGCCGGCGTCCTGGACCGTTACAACGTGAGGGTTCTGGGGACGCCGCTGAAGGCCGTCCGCGCGGCGGAAGACCGCGGCGGCTTCCGCAGCCTGGTCACCGGCATCGGCGAACCGGTGCCCGAATCCGCCGTGGTCGAGAGCGTGGATGACGGTCTGACGTTCATGCGCCACCTCGGCGCGCCGGTCGTGGTGCGCCCCGCCTTCACGCTGGGCGGCGGCGGCGGCGGCTTCGCGTCGACGCCCGATGAGGCCCGCGAGCGGATCGCGGCGGGCCTGGCGGCCAGCCCCATCGGCCAGGTCCTGGTCGAGCGCAGCCTGCTCGGCTGGTACGAGATCGAGTTCGAGGTCATCCGCGACGGCGCCGATACCGCGATCGCCATCTGCGGCATGGAGAACATGGACCCGATGGGGGTGCACACCGGCGACTCGATCGTGGTGGCACCCATCCAGACCCTGGCCGACCCGCTCGTCCAGCGGCTGCGGCGCTGCGCACTGAAGATCGTGCGCGCCCTCGAGCTCGAGGGAGGCTGCAACGTCCAGCTGGCCGTGTCGCGTGACGGTGCCGACTACCGCGTGATCGAGGTCAATCCTCGCGTCAGCCGCTCGTCCGCTCTGGCAAGCAAGGCGACCGGCTACCCGATCGCGCGGGTGGCGGCGCTCGTCGCGCTGGGAAAGCGCCTCCACGAGCTGCCGAATCCCGCGACCGGTGGCAACTCGGCCGCGTTCGAGCCCGCCGTCGACTACGTGGTGGTGAAGCTGCCGCGCTGGCCATTCGACAAGTTCCCTGCCGCGGATCGCAGCCTGGGCATCCAGATGAAGGCCACCGGGGAGGCGATGGCGATCGATCGAGAATTCGGTCCGGCGCTGCTCAAGGCGATCCGCTCGCTCGAGCCGCGCGGCCGCGGCTGGCTCTGGGAGGACCCGGCATGGGGCCTGGCCGATCGTCCGCCGGGCGAGCTGGAGGCCTTCCTGGCCCCGACCGACACTCGCCTCTGGCGGATGGTTGCGCTCCTGCGGCGTGGCTGCGCCGACGCCGAGCAGCTGACGGCCGCCACCGGCATCGCGCCGTGGTTCACCGAGCGCCTGGCGGAGCTCATCGACGCCGAGCGTGAGGTGGTGGGTGCGCCGCTGCGTACCGCGAAGCGTCCGGCTTCGGTGATGCCGACATCGCGCGCGCTGTCGGGCGTACCCGATGTCGCCGTGCGGCGGGCGCGCGTGCGGTCGAGCATCTTCCCCGCCTACCGGCGGGTCGATACGTGCGCCGGCGAGTTCCCGGCCGAGACCCCGTACTTCTACTCGTCATACGCCCAGGCAGAGGTGCCACCGCCCGCCGACCGGCGCAGCGTGATCGTGGTCGGCTCCGGGCCGATCCGCATCGGTCAGGGGATCGAGTTCGACTACTGCTCGGTACGCGCCGCGTGGGCGATTCGCGACATGGGCCTGGACGCGGTCGTCATCAACAACAATCCAGAGACCGTCTCGACCGACTACGACGCCTGCAGCCGCCTCTACTTCGAGCCGCTCGACACGGAGAGCGTGCTCGACGTCATCGACCACGAGCGTGCCCTGACCGGCGAGCCGCCGCACGTGGTGCTCACCTTCGGCGGCCAGACGGCGATCGATCTGGCCAAGGACCTCGCCTACGCCGATGTGCCGATCGCCGGCTTGACCGCCGAGGCGATCGAGACGACGGAGGACCGCGAGCGCTTCGCCCGGCTGCTCGACGAGCTGGGGCTGGAGGGTCCGCGCGGCAGCCTGGCCGAGGACGAAGGGGCGCTCCGGAATGCCATCCAGCACCTCGGCCTGCCAGTCATCGTCCGGCCCTCGTGGGTGATCGGCGGGCGAGGCATCGCCGTGCTGCGCAACGGGGCTGACGTCGCCGCGCTGCTGGCCACCGATATCGGCTGGCCGCTGCGCGTCGACGAGATGGTCGAGGGCGTGGAGCTGGACATCGACGCCATCTGCGACGGGGAGCAGTGGTGCGTTCCCGGCATCCTCGAGCAGCTCGACCCGCCGGGCGTGCACTCCGGCGACTCCGTGGCGGTGGTCCCGCCACAGAGCCTGTCGCGTGCCGTGCAGGAGCGGGCAGCGGCCGCCGCGGGACGCATCGCGCTGGCGCTCGGCCTGCGCGGCATCCTCAACGTGCAGACCATCGTGGCGGGCGAGCGGATCGTTGTCATCGAGGCCAACCCGCGCGCCAGCCGGACCGTCCCGGTGGTGGCCAAGGCGACCGGCCGCGACGTGGTTGCGGATGCGGTGCGCTGCGCGCTCGGCGCTTCACTGGCGGACGTCGGGCTCGCAGCCGGGCTCGCTCTCGACGCGCCGCTGGTGGCCGTCAAGGCGCCGGTCGGTTCGCTCTGGCGCCTTCCCGGCGTGGACGCCGCCCTCGGCCCCGAGATGCGTTCGACCGGCGAGGTCCTTGGCCTGGCGCCCGGGTACGACGACGCGCTGCTGGCGGCCCGTTCCGCCGCCGCGGCTCACGCCAGCTAGGAGCCCGGACGCGTCCCTGCTCGCTTATCGGTCAACGGCGGTAGACCGCAAATGGACCAGGTGGGCGTCAGCCGGACATGAGAGATGGGGGCCGATGCGCGTCCGGTACGGAGGGTTCCAGACACGCATCGGCCCCCAAGTAGGGGCAAATCGAAGGCTTCCGACCGACGGGTCCGGACCATTGATGTCGCCGCCGGCCCGAGCTTCCATTGGCGACGGCCGATCCCGTGGGTGCCGGTCGTAGTGATCTTCGATTGCCGTACCGCGCAGACAAGCAAGGAGCGTGCCAGTGCTCCAGCGGAAGGTCTGCGCAGATGGGCCGATGCGAGCGCCGGATCAGCGCCGGATCAGCGCCGGCGACGGTTTCGCGATGCGGCCGACGCCGCTGACGTGACGGCACTGCGACGGCGCAGGTATCCCCCGTACCAGCCGGCGAAGCCGCCGAGGCCACCCTGGAAGATGAGCTCGGTCACGAGTGCGGCGGTAACGCTGCCTGCGGTCGCCGGTGCGGGCTCGGCCGATGGCGACGGCGTCACGGCAGCGCTCCCGGTTGGGGTGACGGACGGGCTCGCCGCGAGCGACGGGCTGGGGGCAGCCGATGGAGAGGCCGCCTGCACGGTCGGCGTGGGGCTGGCCGAGCCGGTGATGCTCGGGAGGGTGGCCGACAGCCCGACGAACGCCCCGATCAGGACGAGCCACCCCACCACGCCGGCTGCGAGCCCGAAGAGCCACGGTCGCTGCCACCCCAGCCAACCGGCGCCGATGAGGCCGGCGAACGAGACGAAGAGGGCGACGATACCCACGATCGAGTCGCTGCGGAAGAGCTGGCCGGCGGCCCAGAGCATTCCCCCCAGAATCCAGGGCAGCGGATTGCGCGAGAGCAGGTAGAGGCCGCCGACCACGCCGCGCAACGGCCCGCTGTAGGTGAAGCCGCGCATGGGGTCGCCCTTGCCCGGCAGCGGTGGCGCCGGCGGGAAGAGTCGGTTGAGGAATGACCCACCGGCTCCGGCGGCGGGAGACGAGGCGCCGTTCGCCTCCTCTTCCTCCTCCAGCTCACGCTCCTCGTCCTGGCCACGAGCAGCGCGCCGGGCGCGCCGACGGGCTTCTGCGCGTTCCTCCGCGGTGCGTCGGCTTCGGTTCGACATGGCTCGCGGATTGTACGCGAGGATGCGTGGGTAATCGGCCGGTAACCGGTCGGTAAGCGATCACCTGCATGCTGTGCAGCCTGCTCTCGCCGTGCACGTCTCCCCAGGGAGGTGCTCCGTGCCCGTGTTCTGCGCTCCGCTCCGTGACCGGCGAGGTCTCACACTCCGCCGTACCCTGTCCGGCATCTCCGCGGCGGTTGTCCTCGCCATATCCATGCTGCACGGAGTCGCCGGCGTGGCGAGCTGGACGGCCAGCGGACCGGGATCGCTCGACTTGCAGGCGCCACTGGCGGTCGAGCACCTCGTCATCAGCGAGCTGATGACCGGCGGCGACAGCGCCTCCGACGAGTTCATCGAGATCTTCAACCCCACCCCGCAGGCGCAGCCGCTGGACGGCCTCGAGCTGATCTACGTGACCGCGTCCGGTGCCACGATCACGCGCAAGGCGGCCTGGACGGCCACGGACCCATCGATTCCGCCGGGTGGACACCTGCTTGTCGCCAACGCGGCGGGCCTCTACGCCGCGACCGCCGATGCAAGCTACGCCGGCGGCCTGTCGGCTACGGGCGGAAGCGTCGCCCTGCGCAGCGTCGGAGCGGAGAGCGGCATTGATGCGGTGGGTTGGGGCACGGCAGCCAGCACCTGGCTCGAGGCCGAGCCTGCAGTCTCGCCAACGGCCGGGCACAGCCTCGAACGGCTCCCCGGCGGCGATGCCGGGTCCGGCCAGGACACGGACCAGAACGCGGTCGACTTCGTGGAGCGGGCGGTACCCGACCCGCAGGGATCAGCGTCGCTGCCCACGCCGAACGGCACCCCGGCCCCGACAACCGGCGCGACCGCCGCGCCGAGCACGTCGCCCGCTGCATCGGCCAGCGTCACGCCGTCGGCGACTGTCGCGCCAACGCTCACGGCCTCACCCACCGCCTTGGCCACACCCTCGCCCGTGGCTACCCAGGTCGCGTCGCCGACCGCCACGGTGGCTCCCACCACGAGCCCTGCGCCCGACGAGGCGCCGCTGCCCATCGCCGACGCCCGTGCCCTGCCGGACGGCAGCCGCGTCACGATCGCAGGCTTCACGCTTACCGACAGCGGTTTCACCGACGGCGGCGGCTACGTCCTCGATGCGAGCGGCGGAATAGCCGTGCTCCTCGAGGGAGGCACTTTCCCGCGCGGCGTCCTCCTTCGCGTCAGCGGCGAGCTGGACGATCGGTACCACCAGCGAACGATCCGCGCGACCGCCGACGAGGTGGCGCTCCTGGGGTCCGGGCAGGACGGGGAACCGACCCTCGCGCTGACCGGGCAGATCGGGGAGCAGGACGAGGCAACACTGGTGCAGCTGTCCGGAACTATCAGCGGAGCGCCGAGCCGGCTCACCACCAGCGTGGCCTTCGACCTGGACGATGGCAGCGGTGCGGTGCGGGTGGTGGTCAACGACGCGACCGGCATCGATGTCGACGGGATGCTGTCGGGCGCCTCGCTGGAATTGGTCGGCGTGGTCGGGCAGCGGGACTCGAGCGGTACCGGCCTGGCGGGCTACCGCGTCCAGCCTCGCGACCAGCAGGACGTCCTGCAGCTCGTCGCGTCGACGCCCACGCCGGCTCCCTCGAGCAGCACGAATCCTACGGCCTCCGCCACTCCCTCGACCGCCCCGGGTGAGGACGTCGTGACGGTCGCCGCCGCCCGCCTCGCGGCCGCCGGCTCCCACGTGCGCGTGCGCGCTGTGGTGACGCTTCCCTCGTCCGTGCTGCACGACGGGACAGCCGCCGTGGAGGACGAGACCGGCGCCATCGTGGTCCGCCTCGGTGATGAAGCCGGTGAGCTCGCGCTGGGTGAGCTGGTGGTGATCGACGGCGTCCGCTCGACGAAGTCCGGCATGGAGACGATCCGCAGCTCGACGCCGCCACTTCGCCTCGGGGCCGCCGGCCAGCCGCTACCGGAGGCCGTCTCGACCGCTGCCGTCGGGGAGGACCTCGAGGCGCGGCTCGTGCGCGTGGCCGGCATTGCGACGGCTCCGCGACGGACGAGCGCCCAGAACGTCTACTTCGATCTCGATGACGGCGCGGGCCCGGTGCGCGTGTTCGTCGGCTCGGCCACGGGGATCGATGCGGCCGAGTTGCTTGCCGGGAGCTGGGTCGAGGTGACGGGAGTGGTCGGGCAGGAGACGAGCGGCCAGCAACCGCTGCGTGGATACCGCATCTGGCCTCGCACATCGGAGGACCTCAGGCTGCTCGCCGCTGACGAGGGCACGGCGGTGCCGATCGCGCCCGACGCCGGCATCGACGCTGCCGGCGACAGGCCGCGCGCCAGCTCTTCTGCGAAGCCCGGCTCGGCGATCCTGCCGGTTCTGCCGCCGCCACGCTTGACGGCGCCCACCATATCCGCACGGTCTACCGGGCATTCCCCGTCCCCTTCGCTCGATCCGCTGGCGCAGCTCAGCGCGGCCGCCAGCGGAACGGCGGACCCGCGAACCACGACCCTCCAGATCGCCCTGCTGGCGGTGGTGCTTGCGGGTGCGGCGGGCAGCTTGGCTGCAGGCCGGGCGGGTCTCGTGGGACGGTTCAGGGAAGCCGCGCGGCGACTGCTCGCGGCGCGCAGCGGGCAGGAGGTCGAGGAGGTGCAGGGTAGTCCAGCCGCGTCATCGGTCGAGGGTGCGGTGGGTCGACTCGTGCCGCTGCGCCTGGCGGACCATGCGCAGCAGGAGTCCGCGGCCTCGCGTGCAGAGCGAACTCGGTGACGCTCGGGGCGTATACTCCCGCCGACCTGAGATCCACGCTCGCCGGAGGCTCGCTGCGCCTTGACCAACCTGACCAAAGCAGATCACCCAACGACGGGAGCGCGCCAGTACCACATCGCCCTCGAGGAGGGCGAGCTGGCCGAGTACATCCTCCTGGTCGGTGACCCAGGCCGCGTCTCCAAGGTGTCGTCACGATTTGACTCGGTCGATGTCGAGCGCAGCAACCGCGAGTTCCCGAGCGCCACGGGGACGTACCGCGGCATGCCCATCTCGGTCATGTCGACGGGGATAGGCACCGACAACATCGAGATCGTCTTCGCCGAGTTGACCGAGATCACCCGGCAACCGACCCTGATCCGGCTCGGATCGAGCGGGGCGATCCAGCCGGAGATCCGCGTGGAGGACCTCGTCATCTCGAGCGGGGCCGTCCGCCTGGAGAACACCACCGACTACTACGTGCATCCCGGGTACCCCGCGATCGCCCATCGTGACGTGATCTGGGCGCTGGAGGCCGCCTGCCGGGAGCTGGGGTTCGCCTACCACGTTGGCTTGACGGCCACGGCGAGCGGTTTCTACGCTCCGCAGGGAAGGGCGATGCGCTCGCTGCCGGTTCGCTATCCTCAGCTCGCAGAAGAGCTTCGGAGCCAGCGCGTCGCGAACTTCGAGATGGAGTCGTCGGCACTCTTCGTCCTGGCGGGGCTTGCGGGACTCCGCTCGGGGACGGTGTGTGCCGTCTTCGCACAACGGATCGAAGGGACGTTCCCGGAAGGCGCGGCGAAGGAGGCCGCGGAAGCACGCTGCATCGATGCCGGCCTGACCGGCATCCACCTGCTGTGGGAGATGGATCAGCAGCAGGACGGCGATCCCCGCTCACGCTGGTCGTCGGTAATCGGCAGGCAAGGCGGAGAGCGGTAACCGCAAACCGGCGCACGCGCCGGAGAAGGAGGCTACCAACCGATGGCGACCAATGCCTACTGCGTGAAGTGCAAGGCAAAGCGCGACATGTCGAACGAGCAGAAGATCACGATGAAGAACGGAAAGCCCGCCACGCAGGGAACGTGCCCGGTGTGCGGGACCAAGATGTTCAAGATCGGCGGCTGACGCTCAGCAACTGAGCGGCTCGACCACGGCGCCGGGAAACCCGGCGGTGGTCACTCCACGCTTCAACGGCCGTCCGGATCGGTACCGCGGAGACGTCTCCCGGTGACCGGACCGGGCGGCCATTCCCGTGCCCGGCGGCTACAATGGAACCCTCGTGGATGAGGCAGCCGACCATCCGATCCTGGCGATCGACCTCGGCGGCACCCAGATCCGCGCCGCCTACGTGAGTCCGGACCTCTCGGTCGTCTGTCGACGGGCCGCCGGTACGCGTGATGAAGACGGTGTCGATGCGGTCGTGGAGCGGGTGAACCGCCTGGCAGCCGCGACGCGCGATGAAGCGCGACGGCTTCGCCTTCCTGATCCAGTCGGGGCCGGCATCTCGTCTCCCGGACCCCTCGATCCGTGGCGCGGCGTGGTGATCGCACCGCCGAACCTGGCCGGCTGGCGCGACGTGCCCCTGGCCGATGAGCTGGAGCAACACCTTGCGCTGCCCGCCTACCTCGAGCGCGATACCAACGTGGCGGTCATGGCCGAGTGGCGCTACGGTGCCGCACGCGGAACCCGGAACGTGATCTACGTCACGGTGTCGACCGGCGTCGGCGGCGGCATCGTGATCGACGGGCGCCCGCTGATCGGCCTCGACGGGACCGCCGGCGAAGTCGGGCATCTCACCGTGGAGCTCGACGGGCCGCTGTGCGGCGACGGCTCGCCCGGGCATGTCGAAGGGATCGGCTCGGGCACTGCCATCGCCCGCGAGGGTCGCGCCCTCCTGGCACGCGAGGGATCGCCGATCCTCGCCTCGCTGGCGCTCACGCCCGACGACGTGGATGCGGCCACCGTGGCACGCGCCGCCGACCGCGGCGATCCAGCGTCCGTGGCGATTCTCGCGCGCGCCTGGACGGCCATCGGCGCCATGTGCTCGGGCCTCGTCAACCTGCTCAACCCGGAGGTCATCGTGCTCGGCGGCAGCATTGCGGTGCATCGGCCTGAGCTCCTGGGCGTCGTGCGCGACGAGATCGACCGTCGCTCGTTCCCGACACCGGCACGTCGCGTGCGGGTCGCCATGGCAGAGCACGGCGACGATGTCTCCCTGATCGGCTCGCTACCGATCGTCAATGAACGTCTCCACGATCCCGCGTACGCGCGGAATCGTCTACTTCCGCCACCTGCAGAGATGAGGAGCCCAGCGTGACTCGCATCGGTATCAACGGATTCGGCCGCATCGGCCGTCAAAGCCTGAAGGCGATCCTCGAGCGCCACCCGGAGCTCGAGGTCGTGGCCATCAACGATCTTCAGCCGGTCGCCACCAGTGCGCACCTGTTCAAGTACGACTCGACCTACGGCAGGTTCGACGGCGACGTGTCGGCCGGCGAGTCGTCGATCACGGTCGACGGCCACGAGGTCAAGGCCTACTCGGAGAAGGATCCGGCAGCGCTGCCGTGGAAGGACCTCGGCGTCGAGATCGTCATCGAATCGACCGGCATCTTCACCGATGCGACGAAGGCGCGCGCCCACATCGACGGCGGTGCCCGCAAGGTGATCATCTCGGCGCCGGCCAAGAACGAGGACGTGACGCTCGTCCTGGGCGTCAACCAGGACAGGTACGACCCGGAGCAGCACGATATCGTCAGCAACGCGTCGTGCACCACGAACGGCCTGGCGCTCCCGGCCAAGGTCGTCTTCGACAGCTTCGGCATCCAGCACGGGCTGATGACGACGGTCCACAGCTACACCAACGACCAGAACGTGCTCGATGTCTTCCACAAGGACCTGCGTCGCGCTCGGAGCGCCGGCCAGAACATCATCCCCACCAGTACCGGCGCCGCCAAGGCCCTGGCCCTGGTGATCCCCGAGCTGAAGGGGAAGTTCGACGGCTTCTCGCTCCGAGTGCCGACCCCCACGGTGAGCGTCATCGACTTCGTGGCCGTCACCGAGAAGCCAGTGACCGCCGAGAGCGTCAACGACGCGCTGCGCGCTGCCGCGGACGGGCCGATGCAGGGCCTGCTCGGCTACACCGAAGAGAAGCTCGTCTCGATGGACTTCAAGGGCGACGAGCGGTCGAGCATCGTTGACGCGGCATCGACCATGGTCACTGGCGACAACCTGCTCAAGGTGATCGCCTGGTACGACAACGAATGGGGCTATAGCTGTCGCGTCGCCGACCTGGCGAAGTACATGGCCGACCGCCTCTAGCCACAGGAGGCGCCAGCCATGAACAAGAAGACGGTTCGCGACATCGATGTCGCCGGGAAGCGCGTGTTCCTGCGCGCCGACCTGAACGTCCCGCTCGACGACGGCAAGATCACCGATGACACCCGTATCCGGGCCAGCCTGCCGACGCTGGTCTACCTGCTCGAGCACGGGGCCAGCGTCATCCTGGCCAGCCATCTCGGCCGGCCGAAGGGCAAGGTCAACGACGCGCTGCGCCTGAAGCCGGTCGCCGATCGGCTCAGCCAGCTGCTGGGACGTCCGGTGCGGATGACCGGTGACGCGTTGGGGCCCGGCGTGATGACGGCGCTCGGGAAGCTGCGGCCGGGGGACATGCTGCTGCTCGAGAACCTGCGTTTCCACGCCGAGGAGGAGGCAAATGATCCAGAGTTCGCGAAGGCGCTGGCCGACATGGCCGACGTCTACGTGAACGACGCCTTCGGCTCGGCGCACCGCGCCCACGCCTCGACGGAGGGCATCACGCACCACCTGCCCGCCGTCGCCGGGTTGCTGATGGAGCGCGAGGTGTCCGCCCTCTCCAGGCTGATGGAGAAGCCGGCCAAGCCGTTCCATACCGTCATCGGGGGAGCGAAGGTCTCAGGGAAGCTCGAGGTGCTGGAGTCGCTCCTCTCCCGCTGCCAGGCGGTCCTGGTCGGTGGCGGCATGGCCAACACCTTCCTGGCTGCCAAGGGGTTGGCCCTCGGCAAGAGCCTGGTCGAGACCGAGCAGCTGGACAACGCCACGCGGATCATGGAAGAGGCACGCCGCAAGCGCGTCCGCTTCATGCTTCCCACCGACGCGATGATCGCCGCCCAGGTGCACCCTCGCTCGCAGCGGACCGTGGTGCCCGTGGGCGAGGTACCCAAGGACTGGAGCGTCGTCGACATCGGCCCGGACACGATTGCCGCCTACACCCAGCACCTGGACAAGGCCAAGACGATCTTCTGGAACGGCCCAATGGGCATCTTCGAGATTGCCCCGTTCGCGGAGGGGACGAACGCGATGGCGCGCTACGTGGCCGGACGCACGGCCGAGGGCGTGGTGACCCTCGTCGGCGGCGGCGACTCCGTGGCCGCCGTGGAGCAGCTGGGCCTGGTCGAACAGATGAGCCATGTCAGCACCGGTGGCGGTGCCTCGCTGGAGTTCGTGGAGGGCAAGACGCTGCCTGGCGTGGCAGCGCTGCTGGATGCCGACGATTCGGAGGAAACGAAGTGAGTACCGTCATCGAGGATGTGATCGCTCGCGAGGTGCTCGACTCCCGCGGGAATCCCACCGTGGAGGTCGAGGTCTTCCTCGACGGTGGTGCCGTCGGCAGCGCGATCGTGCCGTCGGGCGCGTCGACCGGGGCGCACGAGGCGGTCGAGCTGCGGGACGGCGATGCCGGACGCTACGGTGGCAAGGGGGTGCTCGGCGCCGTCCGCAACGTCAACGAGACCATCCGGCCCGAGGTGATCGGCAGCGACGCAGTGGACCAGGTCAGCCTCGATCGCCTGCTGATCGAGCTGGATGGATCCGCGAACAAGGCCAAGCTCGGCGCGAATGCGCTGCTGGGCGTCTCGCTGGCGGCGGCCCACGCGGCGGCCGATGCGGTGGGCCTGCCCCTCTACCGCTACCTCGGCGGGACCGGCGCGCGCGTGTTGCCCGTCCCGCAGGTCAACATCCTCAACGGCGGCAAGCATGCGATCGACAGCACCGACTTCCAGGAGTTCATGATCACGCCGGTCGGCGCCCCCAGCTTCCGCGAGGGCCTGCGCTGGGCTGCCCAGACGTTCCACGCGCTCGGCAAGCTGCTCCAGGAGCGCGGGTTCGCGACGACCGTGGGCGACGAGGGCGGATACGCGCCCAGCCTGGAGTCGAACGAGGCGGCCATCGCCACGGTGGTGGAGGCCATCGAGCGCGCAGGCTTCGTGCCCGGCGAGCAGATCGCGATCGCGCTCGACCCCGCCACCACCGAGCTCTACGCGGACGGCACGTACAACCTCGCGCGCGAGGGGCGCAGCCTGACGTCCGCGGAGCTCGTGGACTTCTGGGCGGATTGGGTCGATCGGTATCCGATCATCAGCCTGGAGGATGGCTTCGCCGAGGATGACTGGGAGGGCTGGGAGGCCCAGACCGCGCGTCTCGGGGAGCGGTGCCAGCTGGTTGGCGACGACCTGCTCGTCACCAACACCGAGCGGCTGAGGCGCGGGATCGAGACGAGGGCTGCCAACAGCATCCTCATCAAGCTGAACCAGATCGGGACCTTGACGGAGACGATCCAGGCGGTCGAGATGGCCCAGCGAGCGGGATGGACGGCGGTGATCAGCCACCGCTCTGGCGAGACGGAGGACACCACCATCGCCGATCTCGCGGTCGCGCTGAACACCGGCCAGATCAAGACCGGCTCTATCAGCCGTTCGGAGCGGATCGCGAAGTACAACCGCCTGCTGCGGATCGAGGAGGAGCTCGCCGACGCCGCGGAGTACCGCGGAGCCGGCGCCTTCGCCGGGTCAGCTCTCGGCTGATCCGTCCTCGTCGCTGGACTTGCGGCGTCGACGGGCAGCCGCCGACTCACGGGTTGCGCGGGTCACGGCCACCTTGGCCTTGCCGGCCGCCGTGCGGGGCCGATCGCCGGCGCGCGCGGCCGCGGCCTTCGAGGCCTTGGCGGCCTGCACCTTCTTGCGCTGCGCGGTCTTGGTGGCCGCCGTCTTCTTGCGCGGCGCTGCCTCGGCCTGTGCGGCCTGCTCACCATCCAGGAGGTGGGCGGCGTTCGCCTTGGCCATGAGGCGGCTCTTGCGACGCGCGGCGTTGTTCGGGTGGATGATGCCCTTCTCGGCCGCCTTGTCGAGTGCGCTGATGGCGGCGCCGATGGCCTCCGGCCCGTCGCCCTCCGCCCGGCCGAGCGCGATGTTGCCGGCGCGCTGCACCAGCGTCTTCGCCTGGCTGCGGGTCCGTTGGTTGACCGCGCTGCGTCGCTGTTCCTGGCGGACGCGCTTCAGGGCCTGAGGGGTGCGCGCCCCTTTCCAGGTACGAGCCTTTCTTGCCACGAATACTCCTCGAGACTGGATGTGTTGAGCACGAAAAAGAAGCGCCGGCATTCCGGCGCGCGCCGAGGCGGAGTATAGCATTGGGCCTTCACTGCGGCCAAGCCGGCCCCAGGAGCCTGGTACGACCGTCGGAGCCGAAGGTGCCACTCGACAGGATCGCGCTGAGAAACGACAATTCGCGCACGCTGGCCGAATCTGCTCGCTGCCAGCTGCAACACGGCGCCGGCCGCAGGCGTCAATGGGGAGGAGCGCAGCCGAGCATGACGCACCGGAGCCTGACCACAGGGCTCGCCCGATAGAGTCCACTCGCCGATGACCACCATCACCACAGCCCTCACCCGCACCGGCAGCTTCATGCAGCCGGGTCCGGGGAGGCGCGCCTTCCTGATCGGATTCTTCGCCACGCTGGCTGCGGGGATCTCGCTGCTGCTGGCGACCTCGATCGGCATCGGCGTGCTCTCCGCGGGCCGTGTCATGCCGGGCGTCAGCGTGGCGGGCGTGAAGGTTTCCGGCCTCGACCGGTCCGCCGCCGAAGCGCGCCTTCGAGATGACCTCCCATCCATGAGTACCGGCGAGCTGACGCTTGTCGTGGACGGGAACGCGAGCGCCGTGCCGTTCGCCGACCTGGGACGCGGCTACCGCCTGGACCAGATGCTCGACGCCGCCTTCGCCGTCGGACGCAGCGGCGACCCGGTCGCGGACGTCGTGGGACGCCTCCGGACGCTGACCCACGCTTCGTCGATAGCCCCGGTCGCCGCCAGCGACGACCCCACCGCGCTCGACAGGGCCGTGGCAGCTCTCGCCGCCGAGTTCACTCGCGCCCCCACGAACGCCTCCGCCACGTACTCTGCGGGAAGCGGCTTCACGGTGGCGCCCGGCGTGGACGGCGCGCAGCTGGACGAAGACGCCCTGCGTGCCGCGTTGCTCTCCGCGGTGGCGAAGACGGAGACTGCGAACGTTGAGGTCTCCGTCCAGACCCTGCCCATCGCCCCGCAGATCACGACCGTGGCGGCCGAGCGTGCCGCCGCACAGGCCGAGCGCATGGTCGCCGAGCCGCTCTCGCTGCGGGCCGGCGGCAATGCGTACGAGCTGTCTCAGGCAGACCTGGCGGCGCTGGTCTCCTTCGAGATCGGCGTGGATGGTGCGTATCTCCCGGTGCTCGACCGTGACGGCCTTGTGGCACTGATCGAGCCGCTGGCGGACGAGGTGGCTCAGGATCCGAAGAACGCCGCGTTCGAGTGGGGTGCCTCCGGCGTCACCGGTGTCGTGCCCGGCGTCGAGGGCGTGGAGCTGGATGTGGCCGGCAGCGTGGCGGCGGTGGTCGACAGCCTGAAGGCGCGTGCGCATCACTCCGTCCGGCGCGCGACTGCGCTGGCAGTTGCCGTGACCGCGCCGGCCCTCAGCACCGAGGCGGCGATCGCTGCCGCAGACCGGATGGTCCGGCTGCCAGGGGGGACCTGGACAACCTACTTCGTGCCGGGTGACGGGAACTACTGGGGGAAGAACATCACCATTCCGGCGCAGGACCTGGACGGCTTCATGATCGCGCCGGGCGAGTGGTTCAGCTTCTGGGACGGTATCGGCCCAGTCACGCTGGAGCATGGCTACGGCTACGGCGGTGCCATCATCGGCGGGCGAAGCGTGGCCAACGGCGCTCTGGCGGGCGGCATCTGCTCCACCTCGACGACGCTCTTCAATGCCGCCATGCGCGCCGGCCTGGAGATCGGCGACCGAACCAACCATTCCTACTACATCGAGCGCTACCCGGTCGGCCTGGACGCGACCGTCCTCAAGACCGATACGTGGACGACCGACATGACCTTCCACAACGACACCGGCCACCCCGTGGTGATCCGCTCGTACACCGGCAGCGGCTTCGTGCGCTTTGACGTCTGGGGCATACCCGACGGACGTACGGTGAGGCTCTCGAGCCCGGTGACCTCGAATCACCGGCAGGCGAAGGAGACGACCGTCGTCAACACCTCCCTGAAGGCAGGGGCCAGGAAGCGCGTCGAGTACATGCACAACGGGTTTGACGCTGTGGTGACGCGGACGGTGCTCGATGCCAATGGCAACGTCCTGCACGCGAACACCTGGACGAGCCACTACCGCACGGTCAACGGCATCACCGAGGTTGGCCCCGCGCCGGCCGCGACGCCGGAGCCTTCGGCGCCCGCGACGCCTTCGCCCACGCCCTCGCCTTCTCCTGCCTAGCTGCCTGCTGCCCAGTCCGCGGCGATCTCCCGCAACCAGGCCGGCGGAGCGTCCGCCCACTGCCTGCGCTCGGCGTCGCCAGCACCGCGCAGCGCCGCCTCCCAGGCGAGCACGCGAGGCAAGGTACCGACGCGCCGCGCCAACCTCGCCGCGCTCCGCAGCTCACCCAGCGGCGCAAGCTCGCTCCATGGCTCCAGGTACGCGTCCTCCAGCCGCCGCAGCTCCCGACTGGCGCTGGTGAGTCCGAAGCGATCCTCGATGCCACGCAGCGCGATCAGCAGGACGGCGAAGGGAGCTCCGACGCAGGCGTCGCCCCAGTCCACGAAGCGGTACCCGAAGGAGGACCCCCGCGCTGCGAGGAGGATGTTGCCGTCGTGGAAGTCGTCGTGCTGGATGGTGTCGGGGATCCCGTAAGCCGCCAGCTCACGGCAGGCATCGGCGAACGGCGACACCGCCCGCGACAGGAGCTCGCGCTCGTCGGGCCGGAGCCGTTCGTCGCCGGCATCGGGCAGCTCGTCCAGGCGGTCGAGCAGACCGGCGAAGGCAACAGGCAGCTGACTCAGCCGACGGTCGAGGGCCCCCGCCGCAAGCAGCTCGGCGGCGTGCGGAGCGGCCGTGAGCTGCAGCGCGGCCATGCGGGGGAGGATCTGCTCCCAGTGCGCCAGGTCCGGCGTCGCTTCCATGCGATCGCGGAGGAGGGGTCCGCCGTCAGGCAGCAGCATCAACCGGGCGGAGACGTCCACGGCCAGCGGTTGGAGGACTGCATCGGGCGCCAGCGCGGACAGCAGGGTGGTGATGCCCGCATCGTTCGCCATCAACGGCGCCGTCGTCTTCAGCCGCAGCAGCCCGGCAGAAGTGGGAACCAGCAGCACGCTCGACCACGGCCGCACGCGCGCATGTTCGGTGGGACCGAGACGCTGGATACGCAGACCGGCCAGCCGGTCATCGATCCACGCGTCGATCCGTTGCGGCCAATCCGGGAACGTCCAGGGCGATGCCATTTCGCTGCTCACGGAACAGATCGTAGCCATCCGCTAACCTTCGGCTCCGTGATTCCCCCGGACCGCACCCGCAACTTCAGCATCGTGGCGCACATCGACCACGGCAAGTCCACGCTTGCCGATCGGTTGCTGGAGGCAACCCACACCATCGACAAGCGGCTGATGCAGTCGCAGGTCCTGGACAGCATGGAGCTGGAGCGCGAGAAGGGGATCACCATCAAGGCCCGCGCCGTTCGCCTGCACTACGACGCCGCGGACGGGCAGACCTACGCCCTCAACCTGATCGACACGCCGGGCCACGTGGACTTCACCTACGAGGTCAGCCGCTCGCTGCAGGCCTGTGAGGGAGCGATCCTGGTGGTCGATGCCAGCCAGGGCATCGAGGCGCAGACGCTCGCCAACGTGCACCTGGCCATGCAGCAGCACCTCGTCATCATCCCGGTCATCAACAAGATCGACCTGCCCAGCGCCGATGCCGAGATGGTGATCGGCGAGCTGGAGGAGACGCTGGCGATCCCGCGCGAGGAGGTCATCCTGGCCTCCGCCAAGGAGGGCTTGGGCATCGCGGAGGTGCTGGAGGCCATCGTAAAGCGCGTCCCGCCGCCCAGCGGCAACGGCGCAGCGCCGCTGCAGGCGCTCGTCTTCGACAGCCACTACGACCAGTACAAGGGGGTGGTGGCGTACGTGCGGCTGGCCAACGGAACCCTTCACGACCACGAGCGCATCCGGTTCATGGCGACCGGCGCCGAGACCGAGATCCTGGAGCTCGGCTACTTCCGGCCGCAGCCGGTCCCGACGCGAAGCCTCACCGCCGGCGAGGTCGGCTACGTGGCGACCGGCCTGAAGAGCATCGCCGACGCCCGTGTCGGCGACACCCTCACCCACGCCGGCGTCCGCGCGCCTCAGCCGCTGCCGGGCTACAAGCAGGCCCTGCCGCTCGTCTTCGCCGGGATCTATCCCATGCGCGGCGACGAGTACCCGCTCCTGCGCGACGCGCTCGACCGGCTCCACCTCAACGACGCCAGCTTCGTCTACGAGCCGGAGTCGAGCGCGGCGCTCGGCTTCGGGTTCCGCTGCGGCTTCCTTGGGCTCCTGCACATGGAGATCGTCCAGGAGCGGCTGGAGCGCGAGTTCGACCTGGACCTCATCGCGTCGGCTCCGAGCGTGGAGTACCGGGTGAAGACGCTCCAGCCTGGCGACGAGCTGGTGGTCGACAACCCGGCGCAGATGCCGTCGGCGGGCGAGGTCGAGGAGATCAGCGAGCCGTGGGTGGCGGCCCAGGTCATCACCCCCACCGACTACATCGGGCCGATCATGGAGCTCGCCACCGGCCGCCGCGGCGAGTTCGGCAACATGGAGTACCTCGACCCGAAGCGGGTCAATCTCCACTTCGAGCTGCCCCTGGCCGAGCTGATCATCGACTTCTACGACCAGCTCAAGAGCCGATCCTCGGGCTACGCCAGCCTCGACTACCAGTACATCGGCTACCGCCCGGGCGACCTCGTAAAGCTCGACATCCTGGTCAACGGCGAACCAGTCGATGCGCTCTCCCTGATCATCCATCGGTCCAACGCCTACCGCCAGGGTCGGGCCCTCGTCGACAAGCTGAAGGAGCTGATCCCGCGCCAGATGTTCGAAGTGCCGGTCCAGGCAGCCGTCGGCTCGCATATCATCAGCCGCGAGACGATCCGGGCCATGCGCAAGAACGTCCTGGCCAAGTGCTACGGCGGCGACGTCACGCGCAAGCGCAAGCTGCTCGAGAAGCAGAAGGAAGGGAAGCAGCGGATGAAGCGGGTCGGCTCGGTGGAGATCCCGCAGGAGGCGTTCCTGGCGGTGCTGCGCATGAACGAGGCGTCCTAGGTGGACTTCGAGGAATCGCTCCGGCTCTCGATCGCGCTGGGGCTGACCATCTTCCTGGTGCTGCTGCGCTTCGATTCGGAGCGGATCATGCGCTCCGACTACTTCCGCTACCGGTACCCGTGGATGGGGCCGATCAGCTACTACGCGCTGGTCGTGGCCTTCGCCATCGGGATCGTGGTGATCCTGCCCTCCGGCCGGGCACAGCTCTACCTCACACCCGGCGACCCCGACTCGCTGCTCCCGATCATGCTGCTCTTCAGCACGGTGGCGATCCTGAACGCCGTCGGATTCGCCTTCCGCTGGTACGGCGGCATCACCCCGCTGCCCACGCCGCTGCTGCCGTCGCGCCTGCTCGGCGCGGGTGCCAGCGCGGTCGCCGATGAGCTCCAGTTCCGCTCGATCGTGCTGGGCATGCTCCTCTTCGCCGATATCCCCGGCGGCGTCGGCAGCGCGCTCGTCATCCAGGCCCTGCTCTACGGGCTCGCGCAGCGACGGCTCTGGCGGGAGCGGCAGTGGTACTTCCTCTTCGGCTCGGTGCTGCTCGGCTACGGCGCCGGCCTGGCCACGGTCACTGCCGGCTCGGTGGTGCCAGCCATGGTCGGCCACTTCGCGGTGACCGCGGCCCTCTTCGCGTTCGCCGGCGGGCGGCTGCGCCAGCGACCGATCTGAGCCGGCCCCACCGCTGAGGCGCGGTGCGACGAATGGTGCGACGAATGTCGAAGCAGCGTGGCTCCCATCACCTCTACGTGCACGTGCCGTTCTGCCGGCTGGTGTGCGCCTACTGCGACTTCGTGACGGTCGGCGGGCGCGCCACCGACATGCCGCGCTACGTCGAGGCGCTCCTCGCCGAGCTGGAGATGCGCGCCGCCCCAGTCGCGCCGAGCACCATCTACCTCGGTGGTGGTACGCCGTCGCTGCTGCCGGCCGGCGACATCGCCCGCATCCTGCGGGCCGCGCGCCGGGCCGCGGGTGGATCGTCGGGGCAACCGGACGAAGTGACGCTCGAGGCGAACCCGAGCGAACGAGAGGCGCCGGACTGGGACGCGCTGCGCCGCGCCGGCGTCGACCGGATCTCCCTCGGCGTGCAGTCGCTGTCGGATGCGCAGCTGCGGACCCTCGCGCGTGGCCACACCGCCGGCGAAGCGCGCGAGGCGTTCCGGCGGTGCCGCGTTGCCGGCTTCGCAAATGTCAGCATCGACCTGATCTACGGGATCCCGGGGCAATCGCTCGAGCACTGGCGTCGCGACATGGCCGCCGCCATCGACCTAGGCCCTGACCACCTCTCGCTCTACGCGCTGCAGCTCGCGCTCACTCCGGACGAGTGGGCGGCGCCACCAAGAGCCGGAGCGCTCCGCTGGCGCGCGCGGCTGGCCGGCCGACAGGACGACGGGCTGGCATCGACGCAGTACGCGCTGGCCGAGGAAATGCTGGCGGCCGCCGGCTTCGTCCACTACGAGATCTCCTCCTGGGCGCGCCCCGGTCGGGAATCGCGACACAACGCCGGCTACTGGGCGCGCCGGCCCTACACCGGAATCGGGGCGGGCGCCCACTCGTACGATGGAGCGGCCGTCAGGTCCTGGAACGAGCGCGACCTCGATCGCTACCTGGCCGCGATCGAGAGTGGGGTGCCCGCGCAATCGGGTCGGGAGGAGCTCGACGAGCCGACACGGGCGTTCGAGGCGGTGGCCCTCGGGCTGCGCAGCGTGGCGGGGATACGCCGCGGCCACTTCGCGGCTGAGTTCGGCACGGATCCGGTCCAGCGCTTCACCGATGGCGTGGCGCTGGGCGAGGGCCGTGGTCTGCTCCAGCACGATGCCGAGCGCGTGTGGCTCACCCGCAGCGGGCGACTGCTGGCCAACGAGGTGCTGCTCGAGTTCCTGCCGCCGCCGGTTCGTTGACACTGGTCGGCCCCGGTTGGTACGATTCCGGTTGCCCGGTTAGCACTCTCATCCTTAGAGTGCCAACGAGTCGACCGGGTAGACACCACCAGTGGGGAGACGATGCCAGCAGAGCGCCCGGCGTACGACGAGCGGCTGCCGTTCCGTCCCGGCATCGAGCTGACGGACCGGCAGCGGTCGGTGCTGCGCGCCGTGGTCGAGGATTACGTCTTCAGCGCGAACCCGGTTGGCTCCAAGACGCTCGTCCAGCGGCACCGCCTGCGGGTCAGTTCGGCGACGATCCGCAGCGCGATGGCCGAGCTGGAGGCGATGGGCCTGCTCACGCATCCGCACACGAGCGCTGGCCGCGTGCCCTCGGACCTGGGCTACCGCATCTACGTGGAGTCGCTGATGCGCGAAGCACAGCTCGACAGCGCCGATCAGCTCATGATTCGGCACCAGTTCAGCCAGGTCCAGCTGACGAGCAACGAGTGGCTGCGGCTGGCCGCGAGCATCCTCTCGGCGACCACCCACTCCGCCGCGGTCGTGACGCCGGCGCGCTCCCGTCGAGCGAAGTTCGGCCACCTGCAGCTGGTGGAACTGGCCGACCAGACGCGACTGGCCGTGCTGGTACTGGCCGACGGCAACGTGGTCCAGCGGCGCCTCGATCGCGCCACCCTGGACCGCATGGCTGGCGCATCCGCCATCGGCCAGGCGGAGCTCGATGTGGCTGCCAACCTGCTCAACGCGGAGCTTGCCGGCCTTTCGGCCCCCCTGGTCCGCCGTCGCAGCGCCAGGCTCGGCCGCCTCGAGGGCCACGTGGCAGAGGTCGTCGCCCAGCTCCTGGAGGAGTCGGACGGCGCCGTGGTCGAGGAGGTCTTCACCGACGGCCTGCCCTACGTCCTGGAGCAGCCCGAGTTCTCGCAGGGCGCGAAGCTGCGCGGCGTGCTCGAGGTCCTGCAGCGCTCCGATTTCCTGGAGCAACTGCTGCCGGTCCTCACGCGGCGGCGCGGCGTCCACGTGATCATCGGCCACGAGAACACCATCGACGCCATGCACGAGGTGAGCCTCATCTTCGCGCCCTACGGCGCGCCGGATCGGGCACTCGGCATGCTGGGTGTTGTGGGGCCGACGCGGATGCCCTACCCCAGGGCGATTCCCACCGTCCGCTACCTGTCCAACCTCATGAACGAGCTGATCACCAGCCACTACGGCGAGACACATGACTGAACCAAAGACCAACGGCGACGCACGCGAGCAGGTCCGGGCCGATGACCGGGGGCGGGGACCGTCCCGCCGCGATCTCATGGAGAAGCTGGAGGAGCTGCAGCGCGAGCTGACCGAAGCGCGCGAGCGCGGCGACGAGAACCTGCGCAACTGGCAGCGCACGGCGGCGGACTTCAGCAACTACAAGCGGCGGACCGAGGAGGAGCGCGAACTGGTCGCGCAGTTCGCCAGTGCCGTCCTGATCGGCAAGCTGCTGACCGTCCTCGACGACTTCGACCGTGCCCTCGACAACGTCCCGGCCGAGGCGCACGAGGGCTGGGTCGACGGCGTCCGCCTGGTCGAGCGCAAGCTGCGCGGCCTGCTCGAGGCCGAGGGCGTGACTGCTATCGAGGCGGTCGGCAAGCCATTCGATCCGAACTTCCACGAGGCGGTCGTGCACGAGCAGACCGCCGACCATCCCGACAACGAAGTCGTCGGCGAGCTGCAGCGCGGATACCGCCTGCACGACCGGGTCCTGCGCCCGGCCCTCGTCCGAGTCGCGAACAACCCGAAGGAGCACTGACCGCATGGGCAAGATCATCGGCATCGACCTGGGCACGACCAACTCGGTGGTGGCCGTCATGGAGGGCGGCGAGCCGCAGGTCATCACCAACGCAGAGGGCGGGCGCATCACCCCATCGGTCGTCGCCTTCGCCAAGAGCGGGGAGCGGCTGGTCGGCCAGGTGGCGAAGCGCCAGGCCATCACCAACCCCGAGAACACCATCTTCAGCATCAAGCGCTTCATGGGCCGCCGCTGGGACGACCCAGAGGTGCAGCACAGCAAGGACCTCGTCCCGTACCAGGTGGCGAAGGATCCGAAGTCCGACGGCGTGGTGGTGACGCTCGCCAACGAGAAGACGTTCACACCGCCCGAGATCAGCGCCATGATCCTGCAGAAGCTGAAGAGCGACGCAGAGGCCTACCTCGGCGAGAAGGTGACCGAGGCGGTGATCACCGTCCCGGCCTACTTCGACGACACGCAGCGCCAGGCGACCAAGGATGCCGGACGCATCGCCGGGCTCGAGGTGAAGCGCATCGTCAACGAGCCGACCGCGTCGGCGCTGGCGTACGGCCTCGAGAAGACCAAGGACGAGAAGATCGCCGTCTACGACCTGGGCGGCGGCACCTTCGACATCTCCATCCTGGAGCTCTCGGAGGGCGTCTTCGAGGTGCGCTCCACCAACGGCGACACGCACCTTGGCGGCGATGATTTCGACCAGCGCATCATCAACTGGCTGATCGACGAGTTCCGCAAGGACCAGGGCATCGACCTGTCCAAGGACCGGATCGCGCTGCAGCGCCTGAAGGAGGCGGCCGAGAAGGCGAAGATCGAGCTCAGCTCCACGACCCAGACCGAGATCAACCTGCCCTTCATCAGCGCCGATGCATCGGGCCCCAAGCACCTGGTGGTCACGCTCAGCCGCGCGAAGATGGAGGACCTGGTCGCCGACCTGATCAGCCAGACGGCGGGACCGGTCAAGCAGGCCCTGGCCGATGCCAACCTGAAGCCGGGTGAGATCGACGAGGTGATCCTCGTCGGCGGCATGACCCGCATGCCGGCCGTCATCGAGGCAGTCAAGGGCATGTTCAACGGCAAGGAGCCGCACAAGGGCGTCAACCCCGACGAGGTGGTGGCGGTCGGCGCGGCGATCCAGGCCGGCGTGCTCGGCGGCGAGGTCAAGGACGTCCTGCTGCTCGACGTGACCCCGCTCTCACTGGGGATCGAGACGCTGGGCGGCGTGGCGACCAAGATGATCAACCGCAACACCACCATCCCAACCTCGCACACGCAGATCTTCTCCACCGCGAGCGACAACCAGCCGAGCGTGGACATCGTGGTCCTGCAGGGCGAGCGGGAGATGGCGTCGGACAACAAGAAGCTCGCCACCTTCCGGCTGGACGGCATACCGCCGGCCCCGCGCGGCGTGCCGCAGGTCGAGGTCACCTTCGACATCGACGCCAACGGCATCCTCAACGTGACGGCCAAGGACAAGGCGACCAACAAGGAGCAGAAGGTGGCGATCACCGCCTCCTCGATGCTGGCCAAGGAGGACGTCGACAAGATGGTCCGCGACGCGGCGGAGCACGCCGAGGAGGACCGCAAGAAGCGCGCGGAGGTCGAGTCGCGGAACGAGGCCGACGCGCTCGTCTTCCAGGCGGAGCGGCTGCTGAAGGACCTCGACGACAAGCTTTCCGACGAGGACAAGGCGGAGGTGAACGCCCGGATCGAGTCGGTGCGCGAGGCGCTCAACGGCACCGATGCCGGGGTAATCGACTCGACCAAGCAGCAGCTCGCCGAGGTGCTGCAGCGCATCGGCACCAAGGCCTACGAGGCGGGCCAGGCTGGCCCGCAGGATGGTGACGGGACCGATGGCGCCGGTGGCGCCGGTGCGGCCGGCGAGGGCGACGGCGAGGCCGGTGGCGAGGAGGAGACGATCGAGGGGGAGTACAAGGAGGTCTGATCCTTCCCGGTACGGGATGGGCCGCCGGACCACCCCCTTGGCTGGCTAGCGCAACAGCCCGGCGGGGGTCGCCCGGCGGCCCCTTCGCATGTCGGGGAGCAGGCCTCCCTGCTGGAGTTCTTGCCGTCGGGCCTGTGCCGCCTTTAGGGCATCGGCTCACCGTTGACAGTCGCGAGGTCACTGGCGCATCGTCGCGGCGACAAGGGAGTTGGCGACGCATGGACGAGCCCGGCCTCACCCCGATACAGCGCCTGGACCTCTACGTCGGCGGCGTGATACGACGCGTGATCCTGCTCATGGTCGCAGTGCCCGCGGCGGCGATCATCGGCTATGGGTTGGCGTCGATCTGGAGCGGCCTGCCGGTGATCGTGGGGGCTGTGCTCCTGCTTGTATTCCTCATGCCGTTGTTCCGCGGGATTCGCCAGGGACTCCGCTGAGGCCAGCCCGTCCTCACCCCTGCCGTTGCCGTTTACGACTGCCAGTCGTGCTACGTGGCAAAAGCGTCCCATCCCTCGGCAGCTACGAATCCCAGTCGTACTAACCGCGCCATTCGCGCTGACTCCTGCCACCTACGAATGCCATTCGTGGTGAGCACGGTTCTGGGGTCCAACGTGGCAAGAGGCAGACGCCGGGCGGCCGCGCGAGCGTGCCTTCGAGACGTACGCCGCGCAGAGACCGGCAAGTTCCCGCATAGCACGATCCCCGCTCGTATTTGGCGGGAACGGCTCAGTGAAACCGCGCGAACAGGGCGGCGGAATGTCAGGGCGGGCATGCGGCTTGCGGCTCGTTGGCGGGAACGCAACGAAAGGGGAGATTGGCGTGGACAAGCTCGTTCAGATGATCCAGGACCGCACCGGCATCGGCGAGGACAAGGCGAGAACCGCGGCCGAGACCGCCATCGACTTCCTCAAGGACCGGCTGCCGGACCCGATCGCGGGCCAGATCGACGGCGTCGTTTCGGGTGATGGCTCGAAGGATGACTCGCCGATGGGCAGCGTGGGGAAGATGTTCGGCAGCTGAGCTGCCGGGGTCGGGGCGCCACATGGAGCACGGACACCGGCCGGCGCCGGCGTCCGCCAGCTCGTGGCGCCTCCTCCTCGCGCCGAATCGCGCTCGTTAACGCCGGCTTCTGACCGAAGCGAGCCGTCCTACCCCAGCTCTGAGGTGCAGTTCGGGCAGCGCTTCGCGGCCACCGGGATGTCGGTCGCGCAGAACGGGCAGGCCTTGGCGGTCGGTGCCTCGCCCGGCTCCTGGGCCGCGCGGCGAGCCTGGACGGCGTTCATCGGCCGAACCACGAAGAAGAAGAGCGCCAGGGCGATCAGCAGGAACGCGATGAGCGCGTTGATGAAGTTGCCGTAGGCAACCACGGCGCCACCAGGCGTCTCCCACGTCAGCTGCGAGAAGTCGTTGACGCCCACCAGGCCAAGCAGCGGCGTAAGGATGTCGACCACGAACGAGTTGATGACGAGCGCAAACGCGCCGCCGATGACGACCGCCACAGCGAGGTCGATGACGTTTCCCCGCATGATGAAGTCGCGGAATTCGCGCAGCATGGGACGCTCCTCCGTATCGGCTCGGGATGGACGTACCGACTATACGGCCGCTGGCTAGACTCGGACCGATGCGCCTCGCCACCTGGAACGTCAACTCCCTGAAGGCCCGCCTCGACCGTGTCCTGGCCTGGACCGAGGCCGTGCAGCCGGACGTGCTCTGCCTGCAGGAGACGAAGGTTTCCGACGAGCAGGCGCCCATGATGGACTTCCGCGCCCTCGGCTACGACCTGGTCCACCATGGCCCGGGCCGGTGGAACGGCGTGGCGATCGCCTCGCGCGTCGGCATCGACGACGTTGTCGCCGGCATCCCCGTCGCCGACGGCTGGACCGATGACGGTGGTCGCTTCCTGGCGGCCACCTGCGGCGGCCTGCGGGTGGCGACCATCTACGTCCCCAACGGACGCATGGTCGACTCGGAGTTCTACCTCGCCAAGCTCGACTGGCTGGCGCGGCTGGCGGCGTGGCTGGACGACAACGACCCGGCCACCGAGTTGGCGATCTGCGGCGACTACAACGTCGCTCCGGAGGAGACCGATGTCTGGGATCCGGCAGCGGCCCACGGCGCGACCCACGTGTCGCCGCGCGAGCGCGCGGCCGTGGCACGGCTGCGGGAGTGGGGAATGGTCGACGTCGTGCGCAACTTCCATCCGGAGGCGGGCTACTTCACGTGGTGGGACTACCGCGCCGGGCACTTCCACAAGAACTTCGGGATGCGGATCGACCACGTCTACGCGACGGCGCCCCTGGCCGCGCGGGCCGTGGCCGCCGACCGCGATCGTGACGCGCGGAAGCCCTCGACCTACCCGGGCATTCCCTCCGACCACGCCCCGATCATCGTCGACTTCGCCGACCACTGACCTGAGACAGATCCTCGGTGCCGCGTGGACAATAGGCCTCGTCCTGGCTGGCTGCGCCGGTGAGCACGCGCGCTGGATGCCGCCCTGGCGCACCCTGTGGGCCGCTCAGTGGCCCGTCTGTCGCCATGCGGCGACAGAACCGGCTCCTGCCAGGCCATCGCGTCATAGGCCGCAGACATTCGGCCGGTGAGCGGCCGGTAGGGTATCCCGCGGAAACATCGGGCCATGCGGACAGGCGGCCATGCGGACAGGGCGTCCACGGTCAGGCGCCGAGCGCTCAGCCCAGGCGACGGAGTGCGCCGGCAAGCTCGCGGCCGGGGCGGGTGCGCGGCCAGACCGCGCGCGGGGCACCGACGAACGCCAGGTAGGCACCAAGCGCCTCGGCCAGGGCGGGGACGAAGTGTGGCTCCTCCATCGGCGCGAAGCCGTCCTCGAACCAGACGTTGAGGATGCGCAGGTCCGGGCTGGACTTGTCGCGGCGCGGTTCGATGCGCCCCACCAGCCGGTCGCCGAACAGGATGGGCAGGACGTAGTAGCCCCAGCGGCGCTTCGCCGCCGGCACGTACACCTCCCAGACGTAGTCGAATCCGAACAGGTGGCGCAGCAACCCGCGATCCCACACGAATGGATCGAGCGGGGCCAGGAAGCTGACCTGCGGCGCCTCCGGCGAGGGCTCTCGTGACGCCTCGAGGATGGGAGCCTCCTCCGCGGGAACGTAGCGCGTGCCCTTCAGGCCCTCCACCTCGATGGGCAGCAGCCGGCCGCTCTCCACCAGCTCCGCCGTCCACCTCCGGCGCTGCGCGACGGTGCCGGTGCCGTAGATGACGTCGGCACGGCCGGAGGCGTCCATCAGGCCGATCGCCCGGAAGCGACTCCAGAGCCGATGCTTCAGTGCCTCCTCCTCCGGCTCGCGCAGCTCGAGGAGATCCGCCGGAACGAGCCGCTCGATGAGGTCGTAGTAGCGGCGGCTCCCGTCACGCCGCGCAATCCCCAGCCGGCCGGTGACGAAGAGACGCCTCCATGACGGCTCGTGCCGCGGGCGTCGGTGCCCACCACCAGTCGACGGCGTGGCTGTGCTCGCGGAAGGCGGCAGAGGAGAGCGGGCCATCCGTGCCGATGCGCTCCAGGATCGCCTCGGCGACGTCGGCCTGGTCGCGTAGCAACCCGTCACGGTAGTGCGCCACGGCACGCTGCCAGGCCAGCCGGTAGTGCGGCAGCTCGGAGATCGGCAGGATGTTGAGGCTCTTGTTGTAGAGCTCGATCAGACGCCGCTCCTCGCCGTAGAGCCATCGATCCAGCCAGTCGCGCCGGTAGCCGGCGATCCGGTCGTGCAGCACGAGGTCGTGGTTGCGGGCCCCGGGTACCTCGAGCGGATCGAACTGCAGGCTCCCGAGACGCTCGACCACGCGCAGCACCGATTCCGGCTCTGCGGGCAGGCCGCGTGGCGGCGCGAGGAGGTGGCGGCTGACCAGGAAGCGGCGCGCGTGGGCGGCGGAGATGCTGATCGGAACGGGCATCGGTTCCGCGGATGGTACGCGCAGGGCTTGACAGGCAAGCGGTCGGGCGTCGCACACTCTCCGGCATGCAAGGCCTGCCTGCCGACCCGCGATCCCATCCGCTGGCACGCGGAGGCTCGGCCGATACCGATGACGCCGCACGTCGCTCGCAGCGAATCCAGATCCTGGCCACCGAGCACTGGAACCTGCTCGCGACCCGATCGCTCTCCTGGAGCGAGTCGTTCAGTCGTGCCGGGATGTTCCTGACCGTTCTCTCCGGTGCGACGGTGGCGCTGGCGCTGGTGGCGCAGGCGACGCAGTTCGGCGAGGGGTTCGTCCTCTTTGCCCTCCTCATCCTGCCGGTCGTCCTCTTCGTGGGAGGGGCGACCTTCGTGCGCCTGGTCGAGGTGAACAACGAGGATGTGCACTGGGTCTACGGCATGAACCGCCTGCGCCACGCCTACCTGGACATGGAGCCCGACCTGGAACCCTACTTCGTCACCGGCTACGACGACAGCGAGGGCGCCATCATCCGGACCTACGGCTCGCACGCGACGGGATCGCCGCTCGCGCACGCCCTGGTGACCACGCCGGCGACGATCGCCTTCGTCAACGCCATGGTCGCCGCCGTCCTCGGCGTCGTGGCGCTCATGCAGTGGTCGATGGCAATGCTGCCGTCCGTCGCCATCGGTGCGGTCGTCTTCCTCGCTGCATGCGGCCTGCAGATCTGGTTCGACGGCTATTCCGGCCGCAGCTACCAGCGGGAGCACGCGCGGCGCGACCCGTCGGGCGATCGATCGGCTCCCAGCGACGGGCAGCCGCGGGCAGGGGCCTGACGCCGCTCTTGGCTGGCACTCTGAATCATAGAGTGCCAATCGGTATAATCGCGCCCCGATGGCCGTGAAGCGTGACTACTACGAGGTGCTGGGCGTCTCGCGCGATGCCTCCGACGAGGAGATCAAGCGCGCCTTCCGCCGTGCTGCCCAGCGCCACCATCCCGACGTGGACAAGAGCGACGGCGCCGAGCAGCGCTTCAAGGAGCTGAACGAGGCGTACCGCGTCCTGGGTGACCGCCAGCGCCGCTCGGCGTACGACATGTTCGGCCACGCCGGCGTGGACTCCGCCAGCACCGCGGGAGGATTCGACGGCTTCGGTGGCGCCGGCTTTGGACCGTTCGGCGACATCTTCGACGCCTTCTTCGGCGGAGCGGCGGCCGGGACGCGCCAGCGGCGCCGCGTGGTGGCCGGCGCTGACCTGCGCTACGACCTGATGATCGAGTTCGCGGAAGCGGTCTCGGGCGTCACGCGCGAGATCAGCTTCCCAACGCTGGTCACCTGCGAGGTCTGCGAGGGCATCGGCGGGGAGCCGGGCACCGAGCCCGAACGGTGCCCCGAGTGCAACGGCACCGGTGAGCGCCGGCGCGTGAGCCAGACGATCCTGGGCCAGATGGTCAACATCACGGCCTGCCCGCGCTGCAATGGCGAGGGGCAGATCGTCGCGACGCCGTGCCACAACTGTGGGGGCGACGGGCGCGTGCGACAGGAGCGAAGCCTCGAGGTCCGCGTCCCTGCCGGCATCGACAGCGGGCAGCGGATCGCGATCGAGGGCCAGGGCGAGGCAGGGCCACGCGGCGGGCCGGCGGGCGACCTCTTCGTGCAGGTCACCGTCCGCCCGCACCCGGAGCTCATGCGGCAGGGGACGGAGCTCTTCTACGAGCTGCCGATCACCTTCGCGCAGGCGGCGCTGGGTGCCAGCGTTGAGGTCCCGACGGTGGATGGCCACGAGACGGTCGAGATCGCGGCCGGCACCCAGTCGGGGACCGAGATCAGGCTGCGTGGCGAGGGCGTGCCCCGGCTGCGCGGGTCGGGCCGGGGTGACCTGCACGTGATCGCCACGGTCGTCGTGCCGCCGAAGCTGACGAAGAAGGAGCGCGACCTGCTGAAGCAGCTCGACGAGGTGAGCGGCCCGGCGGTGCTGCCGAAGGCACGCGAGGGCCTGTTCGATCGCCTGCGCGACATGTTCGGCTAGCTGGTGCCGTGGTGCGCTGGCTGGAGCTGACCGTGGAGGCCGATGTCGAGGCGGTCGAGGCGGTGAGCGAGATCCTCGGTCGCGTTGCCGCCGGCGCCGCGGTTCGGCCGACCCGCCTCATCCGAGACCCGGCCGACGAGCTCGCCGCTCGGGAGGATCCCACGGCGCCGTACCAGGTGACCGCGCACATCCCCGAGGACGACAGTTCTGGCGCGGCGGTCGAGGCGACCGAACGCGCGCTCTGGCACCTCCAGGCATTCGGACTGCGACCGCTGGGCGAGCTCCGCGTGCAGGCGGTCGAGGACACCGACTGGACAGAGGGCTGGAAGGAGGGCTACGTCCCCCAGCGCATCGGGCGGGTGGTGATCGTGCCGTCCTGGCTGGACGAGCCGATGGCGCCCGGCGAGGTTGCCGTGCGCCTGGACCCGGGCATGGCCTTCGGCACCGGTCTGCATCCGACCACCCGCGGGATCCTGACGCTGATGCAGCGCATCGGGCCGATGCCAGCGCGCGTCCTGGACGTCGGCTCGGGGTCCGGCATCCTGGCCCTGGCCGCCCTGCGCCTGGGCGCCGGGCACGTCGACTGCCTTGACACCGATGCGGTCGCCGTCGAGGCTACTCTTGCCAATGCCGCCGCCAATGGCCTGGCCGATCACGTGAGCGCCACCCAGGGGACCCTCACCGATGACCCGGTCGAGCGGTACCCGCTGGTCCTCGCCAATCTCGTGGCCGCGGTGCTCGTGCAGCTGGCCGGGCGGCTGGCGATCCACTGCTCGACCGGCGGGACCCTGCTGGCCAGCGGGATCATCGCCGAGCGGGGAGACGAGGTCGCCGCGGCGCTGCAGGATGCCGGCTTCACGCCGGCGGATCGACTGGACGACGGCGAGTGGGTCTCGCTGCGGATGGTGCGTGGGTGACGCTCCACCGCTTCTTCGTGCGGCCCGACGAGATGGCCGGCGGTAGCTTCCCGCTGCCCGACACGGTCGAGCACCAGGTGCTGCGGGTGCTGCGCATGCGAGACGGCGAGCGCTTCGTCCTGCTCGACGGGCGCGGCGAGGCTGCGACCGTGCGGCTGGCGGGCAACGAGTGCGTGGTCGAGGAGCGCCGCGCCGCCGGCGGCGAGCCGGCCCATCGACTGACGGTGTGGCAGGCGCTCCTGCGCGGCGACCACCTGGAACCGGTCGTCCGCCACGCCACCGAGGTGGGGGTCGTCGAGTTTTTGCTCTTCGTCTCCGAACGGTCCGTCGCCCGCGACCTCTCGCCCAGGCGCCTGGAACGGCTGCGCGCGGTCGCCCGCGAGGCGGCCGAGCAGTCCGAGCGGGGGCTGATCCCCGCCGTGCGGGAGCCGGTGGCGTTCGAGGAGGTGCTGCGGGAGGCGTCGGTCCTGCTGTACGCGCGGGCCGACGGCCGCCGGCTGTCCGAGCTCGAGGCGCCCCGCGACGTGGTCATCGGTCCGGAGGGTGGCTTCACGCCCGACGAGGTGGCCGCCGCCGAGCGATCGGGCATGGCGCTCGCCGGGCTGGGTCCGCGGATCCTGCGCTCGGAGACGGTGGCGGTGGCCGCGGCGGCGGTGGTCTTGTCGCGGACCGGCGACTTCGCCTAGGCTCATCAGCATGGGTGAGCAGGACGCGGAGTGCATCTTCTGCAGGATCGCGGCGGGCGAGGTCCCCGCCGACATCGTCTACGAGAACCACTTCGCGGTGGCCTTCCGCGACCTCAACCCGCGCGCGCCGACCCACCTGCTGGTCATACCCCGGCGCCACGTGCCGTCAGTCGCCGAGCTGGGCGAGCAGGACGGAGAGCTGCTGGCGGCCATGTTCGCTGCCATCCGCAACATCGCGCGTGACGCCGGGCTGAGCGGCTACCGGGTCGTCTCCAACGTCGGTCCCGAGGCGGGGCAGAGCGTCCTTCACCTGCACTTCCACGTCCTCGGCGGCCGGTCGATGTCCTGGCCGCCGGGCTGAGGCCGAACCGGGACGGTGAGCGCGGCGTCCGGTGAGCCGCGCTGAAGCCGCATTGCCTGCTCCATCGGGCGATCCGGCACACGGCGGCCGCCTCTGGCGCCAGGCTGCCGGTACATGGGGCAGCCCCACGCCTGAGCCGCGCCAAGGGGTGCCCTTCACGCTCACCATTGCCCGATGGAACGGCAGTTCGTCGCCATGATCCGCTTCGGGGTGGCGATCTGCCGTACGTGTCGGGCTACTCGTGCCCTCGGCCGTCCTCCGCGTGGTTCCTGGTGCGGCGGCAGCCTTCCCCGTTGCGAACCGGCGGCGTTGACCCTCCCGACCCGCGCTGCTAGACTCCGCGGGCTTGCGTGCCCGGCTGGCGCGTGGTGGGCCTGTGCCCGCCCATCAGTCAACCGAATCACGGCACGACTACGAAGGCAGAGAGGAGGCGAGACGTTTGGCAGAGGTCCGCGTGGGCGAGAACGAGTCGTTCGAGAGCGCGCTGCGCCGCTTCAACAAGAAGATCCAGCAGTCGGGAATCCTGGCTGAGGCACGGCGACGCGAGCACTATGAGAAGCCCAGCGTGAAGCGCAAGCGCAAGGAAGCCAAGAAGCGGAAGTCGACTTCCCGCGCATAGTTCGCCAGACGCTCACTCCATCCCGCGGGCCTGGTCGAATGGTCGAAATGACTGACCGATGCGCCCGCCGACATTTGATCCCATGACGCTCCAGACGCGAGTCGAGTCCGCCATGCGCGACGCCATGCGCGCTCGCGACAGCCTGCGCACGTCGACGCTGCGCATGGCGATGGCCGCTGCCCACAATCGCCAGATCGAGCTCGGACACGCGCTGACAGACGAGGAGATGGTCGACGTGCTGACGCGACAGGTGAAGCAGCGGCGGGAGTCGATCGAGCAGTTCCGCGCCGGCGGGCGCGAGGAGAAGGCGCAGACCGAGGAGGCGGAGGCCGCCATCCTGGTGGAGTTCCTGCCGGAGCAGATCAGCGCGGAGGAGCTTGACGCCGCCGTCACGCAGGCCGTGGCGGAGACCGGTGCAGCCGGCGCGGCGGACATGGGCCGGGTGATGGGAGCCCTCATGCCGCGGGTCAAGGGAAGGGCCGACGGCAAGGCCGTGTCCGAGGCCGTCCGGCGTCGCCTGGGGGCGGCTTGACGATGTTCATCCCGCGCACGCTGGCCGAGACGGAGGGCGGGCGTGGACGCGGTCCCTGGGTCCGGGCCCTCATCGTGGGCGTCCTGCTGACGGTCGCGCTGTGGCTGATCACCAGCGTCTCGATCGTGACGGGCACCGCGGACTACGAAGTCGGCGATATCCCGCAGGCGGACATCCGCGCGCCGGTGACGACGAGCTTCGTCTCCCAGTCACAGACGGATGAGCTCAGGGCGGAGGCGGCCGCCGAGGTGCAGCCGATCTACGTGGCCATCGAGCCGCGTGCCGACATCCGTGAAGCGCGGGTGCGGGCATACGACTCGGTGGAACGGATCATCACCAACGTCCTCAGCCGCCGGGACGGCGGGAGGATCGCCCAGGAGGACGTCCCCGCTGAGCTGGAGCGCGTCGCGCCGCAGCTGACGGCGACGCAGCGCGGCCAGCTGGCGACCATGGCGGTCGGCACCTGGGAGGCCGTGGCAGATGCCGGCCGGCAGGTCCTGCAGGACGCCATGTCGGGGCCCGTTCGGGAGGACGATCTCTCCGACGTTCGCGCCGAGGTCCGCTCGAACATCACCAACGAGCTGGCCCCCGAGCAGCGCGAGCTGGCCGGCGACCTCGCCGCCGCACAGGTGATTCCGAACGAGGAGTTCTCGGCGACCGAAACCGAGGCGGCCAGGGCCGCCGCTCGGGAGGCCGTCGAGGACGTGAGGGTGACCGTGCGCCAGGGCGAGAACGTCGCGCGCAGTGGCGAGCCGATCACCGCCCTCGCCCTGGAGAAGCTGGACGCGCTGGGGCTCACCGGCCAGCGCCCGGCGACCTCCACGCTGGCGGGCAACGCGCTCATCGCGGTCATCGTGTCCACGCTGCTCGTCAGCTTCATGTGGCGCTTCGAGCCGAAGATCTGGTTCCGTAACCGATCGTTGCTGCTCTTCGTGCTGGCGTTGCTGGTGACCGCCGTCGCGATGCGCATCTCCGCCGACCGCACGCTCTGGACCTACGTCGTCCCGGGTGCGGCAACCGTGCTGCTTGCCGCGATCCTGCTCGAGGGTGCGGCCGGGGCGGCCATGGCCGTCACGCTCGCGGTGCTCGCCGGGATCATGAATCGCGAGGCCCTCGAGCCGGCGATCTACACGCTGGCGGGCGGGATCGCCGCGCTGACCGCCATCGTTCGCGCCGAGCGGCTCAACGCGTTCCTGCGCACCGGTCTGGTCCTCGCCGCCACCAACGTCGGCGTCCTGCTCGCATTTGCGCTCCTGGACCAGCGCGACGTGACGGCCATGCTGCAGGGGATCGCGGCCGGCTCGGTCAACGCCGCACTGGCGGTGGTGCTGGCCGTGGGCTCGTTCGCGGTGGTCAGCAACGTCTTCGGGATCATGACCGTCTTCCAGCTGCTCGAGCTGGCAAACCCCTCGTCCCGGCTGCTGCGGCGCCTGCTCCTCGAGACGCCCGGCACGTACCACCACAGCGTGATGGTAGGCAACCTCGCCGAACGCGCTGCGGAGACCATCGGTGCCGACCCGCTGCTGGCCCGCGTCGCAGCCTACTACCACGACATCGGCAAGATGAAGAATCCTCTTGCCTTCATCGAGAACCAGGCCGGGGCGCGCAACATCCACGACGATTTGAGCGCCGAGGTGAGCGCGCGCATCATCGCGGGCCACATCCGGGACGGGATCGACCTGGGCTACGAGCACGGCTTGCCGGTCCAGATCATCGGCTTCATCCCGCAGCACCACGGCTCGAGCGTGATGAGCTACTTCTACGGTAAGGCGTTGCGCGAGGTCGGCGGCAAGACCGAGCTCGTCAACAAGGACACGTTCCGCTATCCCGGTCCGAAACCGCAGAGCCGCGAAGCGGCGATCCTGATGCTGGCCGACGGGGTGGAGGCATCGGTCCGTTCGCTCGACGACAAGGACGAGGCAAGCATCCGAACGATGGTCGACCGCATCGTCGACGCCCGAATCGAGGACGGACAGCTCGACGACGCGGAACTGACGCTGAAGAACCTCTCGCAGATCAAGGAGGCCTTCGTTCAGCAGCTGCTCGGCATGTACCACAGCCGGATCAAGTACCCCGACAACGTGGTCCCGATCGAGCAGCATTCGCAGCAGGCCTGAGCGGACACAGGCCGATTCGCCTTGAGCGCCCGCACGGGGTGCCCTACGATGAGCGAGGCATGGGCTGCAGCGTCGCGTTCCACGATCACCTCGGGCGGGAGCAGGTCGAGGCTGCGATCGAACCCATGACCATGGACGGCCTCCACGAACTGCTCGAATCGGCGGTCGCCGAGACCGCCCGCACGGCCATCGGCGGTCGCGAGGTGGAGGTGGAGGTGGAGATCACCCTCTGCGCCGATGCCGAGATGGTCCGCCTCAACTTCGACCACATGGGCGAGCGCCAACCGACCGACGTGCTCGCCTTCCCGCTGCACGAGTGGGTGGTCGAGGGACACCACTCGCAACTGGCCGATGACGACGGCTACGGCCCGCCGGGGCCGCTGCTCCTCGGCGATGTCGTCCTCGACATCGACCAGGCCGTGCGCCAGGCCTCGGAGGGGCGCTGGAGCGTCGCCGAGGAGCTCGCCATGCTGACCATCCACGGCTGCCTCCACCTCGTCGGCCACGACCACGCGGAGATGGACGAGGAGCAGGCGATGCGCGGCATCGAGCATTCGGTGCTCGGCACACTGCACCGCAGGCACCGTGAGGTCGATTGGCAGCCGGGCTCGCTCTTCGACCGGACCGGGCACGCGGTCTCGAGCGGGAGCTGACCGAAGAATCCCTTCAGCGCGAAGCCGATGTGCGCTCGCTGACCGGGATGATCGCCGATCCAACCAGCTCCCCATCGACGGCGAGGCTCACCACCCAGCATCCGGGGCTCGTGAAGCGCACGCTGGCCAGCCAGAGGTAGTACGTGCTGCCGCGCTGCGCCCGCTCGGGCGGCGGCGGTGCCTCGATCGCCAGCTGGCGTGGAGAGCCCGGGCCGAGCGGCTGCGTCCAGGCCGTGACCGTCTCGTCCGACAGGGGTGACGGTGCCAGGCGCGCCAGCAGGCGCACGTTCGGATCATCCGCCCACCAGCCGGTGCCGCCATCGGACAGGACAACGAACGCCCCCGGTCCGCCGATCTCCAGGAGGCCGGCCGAGCGACCCATGGGCGAGGCGGGGCACCCGTCGATCAGCTCCGGCACGCTCCAGCCCGCGGGCAGGCGCGCCACAACGTGCAGGCGGCGGGTCGTATCGGTCAGGCATGCCAGGCGTTCGCTGCGCAGCGACCCGGCGGCAGCGTCACCGCGCGGGTCCCAGGTCACCGGTTCGCGCGGGACCTGGACGTACACCGGCTGGCTCGATCCGAGCATGGCGAAGGTGGCGCCCAGCTGCTCGGGGGTCGTCCAGCCGGCGTACGCAAGCTCCGCATCCGGCGGCTGGATGCCGCAGTCGCTCAGGCTCGGCTCGTCCGCCAGGTCCCGCACCTCGATCGCCGGGACGGAGACAGCCACCGGCGGACGGCTGGGTTCCGAGATCGGCGCTCGAGACGCCGGAGGGAGTGCCGCGTCGTCGACCGGCGGCGCGGCGATCAGCATGACCAGCAGCAGGCCGGCGGTCGCGGTCGCAGCGGCCGCGACCAGGTAGCGCCGCCAGGGTCGGGGAGGAGCGTCCGGCGGAGCATCGATCGCCGCGAGCACGGACGCAGCGTCCGGGCCCATCGGCAGGCCCGCCACGTTGGCCAGCACGGCATCACGGGCCCGCGCCCCATCGCCACTTCCTCCATCGAGCAGGGTCGCCGCGGCGCGGCGGGCGCGCGATCCGAGCTGCAGCGCCTCGGCTGCTGCGCTCGGCTCGAGATGGCCGACGTGCCGAAGGGCGACCACCGCACGCTGGCCTGGAGTCAGCGACAGCAGTTCGCCGGCCGCCGGTCGCGAGAGCGGGTCAACCTGGCGCGTGACGCCGTGCAGCGCCAGGGCGGTCCTGGCCGCCTCGCCGAGGAGCCCCTCGCGCACGTGCCGAGCGTCGACCGGCCACTCGGCCGCGGGAGCGCGCCAGCACGTTGCGACGGCGGACGCGGCGGAGCGCAGAGCCGACTCCTCGTCCTGCAGCACGGCGTAGGCGACGGCGACCAGCTCGTGACCAACGCCAGTCAGCAGCTCGGGGAGCGCCCTGACATCCCGCTGGCGCAGGCGCTCGAGCAGTGAGGCGCGCGCATCCATCGTCGCAACAGGATACGACCGAGGATACGAGGCGGCGCCGTGGGGTCAGGGGGCGACCGGACGGCTTGCCTGCAGGGCCTCGGGCACGGTTCGGCCATCGAGAATCGCACTCACCGCCAGGGCCGCCGTCGCAGGGCCGGTCGAGATGCCCCATGGCCCGTGTCCGGCGCAGGCGTAGAGCCCGCCGACCTCGCCGACCGGACCGATGAACGGGCGGCCGTCGACTGACTGCGGGCGGGCGCAGGTACGGACCTCCTGCATGCGGGCATCGGCCAGCGCCGGCAGGTAGCGCTGACCGCGCTCCACCAACAGCCGAACGATGCGGCCGGCATCGGGCTCGAGAGGCAGGAAGGTGGAGCCCAGTGTCGAGACACCGGCCGCACTGGCCAACGAGAAGAGAGTCGGCGGTTCTGCTTCGACACCGCTGTCGAGGGCGCGCGCAGCGGCGGCAGCCGGGCGGTTGGCGGCATCCACCTCATCCTCTTCCACGATGTGGCCCGGGGCTGCTGGGCCGAGCGCGACCTGGAGCGTGACGCCCCACGTGCGGACGATCGGCTGCCAGCCTCCCGAGGGGTCGATCAGCGGCGGTGTCCAGGGTCCCGCCGCGACGAGCACCGCATCCGCGCCAACCGCGCGGCCGTCTCCCAGGCGCACTCCGACCGCCGTCCCATCTCGAACCCACGGCTCGGCATCCGCGCCGATCCGCAGCGACGCGCCGAGGCGTAGGGCCAGGCGCGCCCACCCGGAGGTGGCGGAAGCAGGCGGGATCGGGTAGCCGGTCTCGAGCCGGCAGGCTGCGAAGCCACGCGCCAGCGCCGGCTCGGCCGCCGCGACGGCATCGGCATCCAGGAAGGTGGGCTGCAGCTCGGCAACCGAGGCCCCCAGGCGGTCGGCCTGGGCTCGGGCCGCCTCGGCGTCGGCGTTGAGCAGGAGCAGGCCGGCCGGGGCGGAGGGGAGGCGGAAGCCGACATCGGCGTCGGCCAGGCGGGCGTATCGGTCCAGGGAGTCATGAAAGAGGGGGGCGAGGACGGGGTCGAATGGGTGCTGCAGTGCGCCGAGATTGCGGCCGGAGGCTCCCGCGCCGATGGCCGTTGCCTCGAAAAGCGTGACGCGCACGCCCCGCTCGGCCAGGAGTGCCGCCGCCGAGCAGCCGATGATCCCGCCCCCGATGATCGCGACGTCCATCTACACCTCGTCCCCGGGTGCGATCAGCCTCGATGGACGTCGGCTCCGCCGGAAGCATCCACCTGGACCGATGCGTCTCCCCGCACCGTCAGCCTGGCACCGCCCGAGGCGGACCCGCTGACCGAATCGATCGCCCGCACCTCGGCGGTTGCCCCGCCAGCCAGGCGGAGCGTCACCGTTCTACTCTCCAGATCCCCGAGCGACGCAACCGAACGGCCGCTGGCATCCAGGGTCAGGCTGCTCGCCGCGCCGCTGATCGTAGCCTCTGCGCCGCCCGTGAGGGAGATCTCGATTGCGTCGGCTTGGAGCCCGGTGACGTCCATCGAGGCTCCCCCGCTGAGTGAAATAGCGCTGAGCTCCGGAACCGATACCTCGATCTCCACCGGATCGGCAGTGCTGAAGTCTTCATCCGCTTCGATCCGGAGCGTTCCGTCGCGGACGCTGGTCGTGACCTTGTCCTGGATGTTCTCCTGCGCACGCACCCTCAGTGAGGATGCCGGGCCGATCGTCAGCGAGACGTGCACGCCGGCGCCGGCTTCGACCCGGCTGAAGGCAGCGACCTCGCGGGCCCGGTCGACCACGGGTCCCTCGCCCTGGGTGCAGCCCGGCAGCAGGGCGAGGGCAAGCGCCGCCACCAGGCTCAGCGTGCGCGTCACATGTCCTCCCGGCTGAAGACCAACAGCCCGCCGGCGCCGAGGACGAGGACGACAGCGGCCCAGCTGGCGATGATCGAGAGGTGCGCCGCTTCACCGCCCGCCATCGCCACGGCCAGGGGAGCCATCTGCGTGGGCCACACGTCGGCGATGATCGGCAGGAAACCCCCGAAGAAGAGCGGCACGGCCAGGATGCCGATTCCGATGGCGGCGATGGCCGCCTGGCTGTTCAACCGGGTGGCCAGCGCCAGGTTCAGCGCCACGAAGAACGCCGGGAGCGCGACCAGCAGTCCGCCAAGCTTGGCGACGGCGACCAGATCGGGGACTGATCCGTAGGCGATGGTCGCTACCCCGACACTGATCGCGAGTGGAAGCAGGATGGCGAAGATGGTGAGCATCACCACGCCGCCGGTCCACTTGGCGAGCAGCATGGCGTTGCGTGATACGGGCTTCGAAAGCGTCCAGGCCAACGTCCCCGTGCTGCGCTCCTGGATCAGTATGCCGATGCTAGCGAAGATGGCCGCGAAGGCGACCCAGTTCTCGAACTGGGCCGTGAGGACGTTGACGGTGGGGTCCAGCGCGGCGGCCGCCGGCGTACCCCCCTCCACCCATTCCTCGATCCTGGTGTCGAGGGTGCCGATGATGCCGAACGCACCGACGGCGGCGAACGTGGCCAGCGCAGCGCGGCGCTTCCACCACTCGAACAGCTCCTTCCGGAGGAAGGGCCGAAAACCGGCCAGGGGGGTGATCTTGTCGTTCACGCTGCACGCTCCTCGTTGACGATGCGCAGGAAGACCTGCTCGAGGTCAAGACTCTCCTGCCGGTTGCTGGTAACGGTCAGGTCGCTGCCGGCGGCAAGCCGCATCACGGCGGACTGCACGTCGTTCATTCGGCCATCGCTGGCCGCGATATCGAAGCTCCACTCGTTGCCCTCACGGCCGTTGAGCGAGACCCGGGCCACGCCGGGCAGTGCCTCCAGGGCTGCCTGCGTCAGGTCGGTCGCCCCGAGCAGGCCCACGCGGAGGACGCCCGAGGTGAAGGAGGTCATGAGCTCTGCCGTCGGGGCGCTCACCACGAGGCGACCCTTGTCCAGGATCGCCACCTGGTCGCTCACCCGCTGCACGTCGTCGAGGATGTGCGTCGAGTAGAAGACCGTCTTGTCGCCCCGCAGCCGCCGCAGCAGCTCCAGTACGTCGTGGCGCCCCAGGGGGTCCAGTGCTGCGGCAGGTTCGTCGAGCAGGATCACGGACGGGTTGCCGGCCAGGGCCTGCCCGATGCCGAGCCGCTGGCGCATGCCACCGGAGTAGGTCTTGGTGGGCCGATCCGCGGCGTCCTCCAGGCCGATCAAGTCGAGAAGGTCGTCGACGCGTCGCCCGCTGCCGGTGTCCGGGAAGAACGACGCCACGTATGCAAGCGTCTGGCGGCCGGACATCCAGCCGTAGAAGCGAGGCTCCTGGGCCAGGTATCCGATCTGGGCGCGGTGCGCCCCTTGCAGCCCAACCGGCACGCCGTTGATCGAGGCGCTGCCAGAGGTTGCCCGGGTTAGCCCGGCGAGGATCTTGAGGGTGGTCGTCTTGCCCGCCCCGTTAGGCCCAAGAAAGCCGAACACCGAGCCGGGCGGGACGTCGACGTTGAGATCCATCAGGGCATCCACGCCGCGGTAGCGCTTGCTGAGACCCTCGATGCTGATGGCGTGGGTCATGACTCTCCTCCGAATGTGATGGGCGGGTGGCGCGCTGGCCGGTCTGGGGCATGGTGGTGCGCACCGCGACCGCGGACATTGGAGCGTCCCCGACAAGCGGGATTGGGGCTTTCCCCTATGACGAGCCGCGCACTCACGTGGGACGATGCGTATCGATGAGTAACCCCTCCGGCAGCACCGCACTCAGGGTGGTCATCGCCGATGACTCCCTCCTGGTCCGCGAGGGAACGGCGCGCCTTCTGGAGGAGGCAGGGTTTGGCGTTATCGGCCAGGCCGGAAACGTCGACGAGTTGCTGCGGCTCGTGCGCGATCTGTCGCCCGACGTCGCGGTCATCGACATTCGCATGCCGCCGACCTTCAGCGACGAGGGGCTGCGGGCGGCCGCACAGATCCGAGCGGAGATGGGCAACGCCATCGGTATCCTGGTGCTCTCCCATCACGTGGAGGCCGCATTCGCGATGCGGCTGCTCGGGGAGGTGGCGGCCGGGACCGGCTACCTCCTCAAGGACAGGATGGCCGACCTGGAGGACTTCGCCGATGCCATTCGGCGCGTTGCCCGCGGCGGGTCGGTCGTGGATCCCATCGTCGTGGCCGAGCTCGTGCGCGCGCCGGATCGGCAGCTGGCCGACCTCACCCAGCGCGAGCGCGAAGTCCTGTCGCTGATGGCCGAGGGCCGGTCGAACCAGGCGATTGCCGATCGCCTCTTCGTCACCCCGAAGACGGTGGAGGCACACATCGCCTCGATCTTCTCGAAGCTGGAGCTGGTCCCGGCCGGAGAGGATCACCGACGGGTCCTGGCGGTGCTGGCCTACCTTCAGGGCACCGACGACTAACCGCTATGCAGGACGTTGATCAGCGCCGCTGCTGAGAGATCATCTTTCTGGATGAAGCCCACAGCACCGCTGGCCGTGAGGCGCGCGCCATAGGTGACAGCCTCGCGGCTGGAGATCATGACGACCAGCGGCGGCCGAGGCAGCAGGGCGAGCTGCTCGGCCACCTGGAAGCCATCGCGGCCGGGGAGACCGATATCGAGTACCACGACATCGGGCTGGAGCGTCCGAACAGCATCCATTGCCGTCGTCGCGTCGGCTGCCTCGCCGACAACCTCGAGCCCCTCGGCTTCAAGGAGAGCTCGCGCCTGGTGCCGGAAGGCGGCATGGTCGTCGACGATGAGGATGGTGGTCATTGGCCGCATGGTTGCACGCGCTGATCATGGCGACCTACAGGGCTATCCCCATTTCCAGCCGGGGGCTTCCCCCGCGCGTCGAAGGGTGGGAGCATGCGCGAGTGACCGGAGGGGTCGTCGCTCCCGAGCTGGGTCCGATACGCGAGCATCGGGCCGGGGTGAATGATCCGCGCCTGCCGCTCTTCCTCTTCCCCGTCGTCGTACTGCTCGCGTTGCTGGCCGAGCTCTCCCTGCTGAACGCCGACGTCTCAGCTGATGGAATTCTCACCGACGCAGCCTCGGGGCTGGCGTTCACGCTGGCGGGGCTGGTGGCATGGCGGAGACGGTCGGAGAGCCGGATCGGCCCCATGATGGTCGGCATCGGGGTGGGCTGGTTCGGAGGCGACCTGCTGTTCGCCCCCGTTCCGCTGATCGGTCCCATCTCCTTCCTCCCGCAGGCCGCCGCCCGGGTTCTCTTCGCCTGGTTGCTGCTCGCATTCCCCTCCGGTCGGCTGGAGTCACCACTGCATCGGTGGGCCGTTGCGCTGGTGGCCACCATGGCCGCCGTGCTCGGCGTGCTCCAGGCGGTCACCGTCGACCCGGCCGACATTTGCGCATGCCCGACCAGCCCGCTTGCCTTCGCGTCGCGCTCTCCGCTGGCTGATCGGCTCGACGGCATTGGCGCGGTTGTTGGCCTGGGGATGACCTTCCTGCTGGTCCCCCTCGTGATTCGGAGGCTGTTGGTCGCCTCACCGCCGGCGCGCCGTTCCTTGATCCCGGTGCTGGTCGGCGGAGCGTTCTCGCTTCTGACGGTCATACCTGAGCTCATCCATCAGCTTTCGGGCACGCAGCTGGCGCCGTTCGGTTGGCTGCCGCTGGTGTGGATCGCCTTGCCCCTTGGCTTTCTGTGGGTCCTGCTGGACGCACGGATGGCACGGGCCGCGGTCGCCGACCTGATCGTCGACCTGGACGCCTCCCGGTACGGGCGCTCGCGCGGGGCGGTGACCGCTTCCCCTCCGCTGCCAGCAGTCGGTCGATGGCCGCGGTGGCTCGCGGGGCATCCGACCCCCGCAATCCGCTGGGGCTGGGGTCTCGCGCTGCTTGCGTTTGCAATCGTTGCGCTCGTCGTCCCATCCAGCTTGAACGCTCTCTCCCCCGTGACCCGGCTGGCGGCTCTGGGCGTGGGTGGTGCTCTTGCGGCCAGCGGGATGGTGGCGTGGGAGCGTAGGCCGCAGAACCCGATCGGCCCGCTCCTCGTCCTTTCGGGAATGTTGTGGCTCGTGGGTCGCCTGCAGGGAGCGCAGTGGCCCACCCTCGCGCTGGTGGCGAACGTCGCGAATTCCCTCTCGCAGGGACTCGTGCTGGCGGTCCTCGTGGCATTTCCCGCGGGCCGCATTCAACGCAGGCTCGGTTGGGTCATCGTCGTCGCCGGGAGCGTGGTCGTCGTCGCCGCCAATCTCGTCCAGCTCACCTCGGTTCGTACGAGAACCACGCCGGGGCTGGAGGGCCCGAATGCGCTCTACATCTCGATGGACGAGGGCTTGCGCGCTTTGCTGCAGACGGCCTCGCAAGTGGCGGTGGTCGTCGGCCTGGGGACGGTCGTCGGCTGGCTGCTGGTGCGCTGGTGGCACGCGACGGGTCCGGCGCGGCGTACGTACCTGCCCATCTTCGTGGCCGGCATGGGAACGGCCGCCGCGGTCTTCCTGTCCGAATCGCTTGATCAGGAGCGGGGGGCTCGACCCCACGGGGTTCCAGCTCGTCGTGGCGCTCCAGGTGACTTCCTTCGCCCTCATTCCGGTGGCGATCCTGGTCGGCGTGATGCGCGACAGGATGGCGCGCGGGGCGATCGCCGATCTCGTCGTGGAGCTGGGTGAGGCACCGCCGCCCGATCGCCTGCAGCTTGCGCTCGTCAGCGCGCTCGGTGATCCGACCCTTGAGGTCGCCCGGTGGTCCCAAACGACAGGAACGTACGTGACGGCCTCCGGCGCCACGCTTGGACTGCCGGCGCCGGACGCAGACCGCGCGGTGACGCTGCTGGAGCGGGACGGCCGGCCGCTCGCGGCCATCGTGCATGACCCGGCGCTGTCGGACGATCCCGGGCTGGTGGCATCGGTCGCAAGCGCGGCGCGACTCGCGGTGGAGAACGAGCGGTTGACTGAGGAAGTACGCGCGCAGCTCAGCGACGTGCGGGCGTCGCGCACGCGGATCCTCGAGGCTGGCGACGCGGCCCGGCGGCGGCTTGAGCGCGACTTGCACGACGGCGCCCAGCAGCGGCTGGTGGCGCTGTCACTGGCACTCCGGCGGGCGCGCAGCGCGGTGCAACGCGGTGCGGATGCCACTCTCGATGCCAGCCTCGACGATGCTGCGGAGCTGGTCCACGACGCGCTTGCGGAGCTGAGGGAGCTGGCGCGCGGTCTGCATCCAGCGATCCTGACGGAGTCGGGCCTGCACGGGGCAGTGTCAGCGCTCAAGGCGCGGTCGCCGATCCCCGTGGAGGTGGCAGAGCTTCCTGACGAGCGCCTCCCGGCCGAGGTGGAGGCCGGAGCGTACTTCTTCATCTCGGAGGCATTGACGAACGTTGCCAAGCACGCACCCGACGCCACGGCGACGGTGCGCGTCAAGCGATCTCGGGATCGCATCCGAATCGAGGTCGCCGATGATGGCCCGGGAGGCGCCGACCCGCGGTCCGGGTCCGGGTTGCAGGGTCTGGAAGACCGCATGGCGGCAGCCGGCGGCGGCTTCGAGGTCCGGAGTCCCCCGGGTTCGGGTACCTGCATTCTCGGCTGGATTCCGCTGGCTGAATTGCCAGCCTCATAAGGGATCTGGCAGTCCGCCACAGACCAGCCCTATCGTCCGGGCACGCGACTCGTGGGCGGGCTGCCGCTCGCCACGGGGCAGGCATCAGACCACGAGCGACGTCGCTTTTGGGGGTTATCCCCACCAGCCGATGCGGGATGACCTCAATGCCTCCTGCCTGCCCGGCGCGCACGCTTGGCGCCTCGGCGGGCGCGGGCTCGCTTGACCACAGGAGGTTTGACCCATGCGACTGCTGCGACAGCTGGCCCGCCGGAAGTTGCGGACCGCGCTGACGATCCTGGGCATCACGATCGGGATATGGGCGCTCGTGGTCTTCAGCTCCATGGCCAACAAGATCAACGCGCTGGTCGACGGTGGCAGCGCCTTCTACGAGGGGAAGATCCAGGTCACCGATGCGTCGAACTTCGGCGCGGGCGCCGGGTTCAGCCCGATGGCCATCGGTGCGGCCGAGCAGATCCGTTCGGTCCGCGGCGTGGCCGCCGCGGCGCCCCAGATCCAGATGACCCTTGGCACACAGGGTGGGATCACGCTGGGGGTCAACGAGTCACTCCTTGGCGAAGTGGCAGGCTCGGACGAGGGGCTCGAAAGCTTCGCGCTTGCGGCCATCCAGGGTCGGATGCTGACCGCGGCGGACGAGGGGACCCGGGTCGCGGTGATCGGCAGCGTCCTGGCCGACAAGCACGCTACCGCGATCGGTGATGCCATCGAGCTCCGAGAGGTGGATTTCGAGGTTGTCGGCATCCTGGAGCCAACGCTCACCGCGCCTGACTACACCGCGTACATCCCGCTGGCCGCAGCGCAGCAGCTCCTGGCCGAGACCCTCCCATCTCCGGTGCGGGCGGCTATCAGCGAGCAGCAGCTCATCAGCCAGGTGATCGTCTACCCAACCGACGGGACCGATACCGATGCGCTGGCGGCGGAGATCGAGGCGTCGGTCGACAACGTGACGACGCTCACCGCCAGCACCTACAACCAGCAATACGGGTCTGCGGCGACCGTCTTCAATGCCATCCTGGTGGGGATCGCGGTCATCAGCCTGGTGGTCGGCGGACTGTCGGTCATCAACACCATGGCGATGTCCATTGCCGAACGGACGCGTGAGATCGGGATCAAGCGAGCAATCGGCGGCACGCGCGGGCGGATCGTGCGGGAGCTCGTGACCGAGGCCGCGCTGATCGGTCTGATCGGGGGACTCCTGGGACTGGCGTTCGGGTCGCTGGTCGTCTACCTCGCCAACGAGAGCGGTCGCACGTCGGGGACGGTGCTGTTCTCGCTGACGCCTGGGACGGCGTTGTTCGCCGTCGCATTCTCCACCGTGCTCGGGACGGTGGCTGGCCTCATCCCGATCCTGGAGCGCCGCGCGGCTGGACCCTGTCCAGGCCCTGCGGTACGAGTGAAGGAGAGCACGATGCCGCTTCTGGAAGCGCGCGATCTGCGCAAGACCTACCGGCTGAGCCGGGATAACCAGGTCCAGGCCCTGCGAGGCGTCAGCCTGGACATCGAGCGCGGCGAGATGGTGGCGATCATGGGCCCGTCAGGCTCGGGCAAGACAACGCTCATGCACATCCTGGGGCTCCTCCACTCACCGGATCGCAATGGTGGCCCTGCCCCCGAACTGCGTTTCGCGGGGGAGGAGATGATCGGACTTTCGGACCGCCGCCGCACGAAGCTTCGTGCCGAACACATGGGCTTCGTGTTCCAGTCCTACAACCTGGTGCAGACGCTCACCGCGCTGGAGAACGTGATGCTGGCCAGCCAGTACGCGGGTGTGCCGCGCGCCGAGGCAAGGGCCGCGGCGATCGAGGCCCTCGACTGGGTTGGCCTTCCGGAGCGGCGGGGCCACCGGCCCCTGGAGATGTCCGGCGGCGAGCAGCAGCGTGTGGCCATCGCCCGAGCGCTCGTGAACCGGCCGACCCTGCTGCTCGGCGACGAGCCGACCGGAAACCTGGACTCGAAACGCAGCACCGAGGTGCTCCAGCTGCTGCGCACCTTCAACCGCGAACTGGGCCAGACCGTCCTGGTGGTGACGCACGACCCCGAGGTCGGTGCGGCCTGCGACCGGATCGTGCACATGCGCGATGGTCGCTGTGAGCGCTCGGAGGTGATTCTGCGGGCGGCCGTCGCATGACGGGCACTGCCCGACACGCGTAAGCCCGGGTCTGCTCTCCGGGCTACCATCGGGGGTGAAAGTGATCTGCGGCCTGGGCAACCCGGGCGAGCGCTACCGTCTCACCCGCCACAACGTCGGCTTCCGGGTGGTCGACCTCCTTGCGGACCGATGGGGCCTGACCGGCCAAGGTCGGGTCAAGGAGGGCGCTGCACTGCTGGAGGCTCGCCGCAACCCGGAGTCTGAACCGATTCTGCTCGTCAAGCCGCTGCGCTTCATGAACCTGTCGGGCGGTCCGCTCGGCGCCGCACTCCGTAACACCACGGTGGAACCGTCCGAGGACCTCCTGGTGGTGACCGATGACGTGGACCTGCCGCTCGGAAGGCTGCGGTTGCGCCGGGAGGGCTCCGCCGGGGGTCACAATGGCCTGCGGGACGTCATCGCTCGCCTGGGGAGCGACGAGTTCGCAAGGCTGCGCGTGGGCATCGGCCGATCCGGGAGCTCACGGGCGACCATGGACCACGTGCTCTCGACCTTCAGGCCCGATGAGCGCGAGCTCTCCGATGAGGCGATCGCCACCGCTGCCGACGCGGCGGAGCGCTGGCTGGCCGAGGGAATCGGTGCCGCCATGAACGCCTTCAACGGCCTCGACCTGGCGGTGCCGCCGGCGTGACCGTCACGCGTCCGCGCCGTGCCGCCGGCTCGCCGCTTCCGCAGCGCGGTGGCGCCGATCGGCGTATCGCCGCGCTCACCCGTCTCATCGCGTCCGGACTACCGCCCACCGGGATCCTGCGCGTCCCGGCCAGCGCACGGGCTGCGCACCTCGCTGCCCGCCGCGACGGGATCGTGGCGTCGCGGCCGCTGGTCGTCGTGGTGCGCAACGACGAAGAGGCCCACCGGCTTGCCGACGACCTCGCGGCCTGGCTGCTGCACGGGAGCGTGCGCGTGCTGCCCGAGCGAGCGGCAATCCCCTTCGAGCGCGCGCTGCCGGAGCACGACGAGTCGGCGGAACGGCTGGACGTTCTCGCCGCGCTGGGCGCACCGTCCCGCTCCCTGGTCCTGGTGACGCCACTGCTGGCGCTGGTCCAGCGCACGATCTCGCCGGCGCAGCTGGCGCGCGGGCGAATCGGCCTCTCCGTGGGCGAGCGCATGGCCCAGCGCGACCTGCTGACCGGGCTGGTCGGGGGCGGCTACGACGCCGCCGTGGAGGTGAGCGGCGTGGGCGAATTCGCGGCCCGTGGCGGCATCATCGACGTCTGGCCACCGGGCGCCAGCGAGCCGCTCCGCATCGAGCTGTTCGGGGACGAGGTCGAGTCGCTGCGCACTTTCGACCCGATGACACAGGGGAGTCGCCGTCGGCTCGACAAGGCGACGCTGCTGCCGGCAAGCGAATTCCTGCCGCCGCAGGGCTGGGCAAGCCTGGCGGAGCAGGTGGCCTCCGCCGACCTGCCGGATCAGCTGCGAGCCGACCTGGCACGGCTGGAACAAGGTGACCTTACCGAGGCGGCCGAGACGTGGGCCCGTTCGCTGACCGCTGGACCGACCCTCGACCACGTCACCGACAGGGCCCACCTCGTCCTGACCGACCCCGCGGAGCTCCGGGCGATCGCCCTGGACCTGGACGTCCGTGCCGGCCAGCGCCTCGCCGCCCTTGCCGATCACGGAGAGCTGCCCGAGGACTGGCCCCTTCCCTACGACGCCGAAGCCGCCCTGCAGGAGCTCACACAGCGGGCGGCCGAGACGCTCGATGAGCAGGACGGCGACGACCTTGGCTTCGGCGTTGCCCCGGCGCTCCCGGGACGCGCCGACCGCATCGGCGCCTGGCTGGGCGAGCTTGCCGCGGGATCGCGCCGGATCGTGATCAGCACCGACCAGGCGAGCCGGGTCGGCGAGCTGCTCGAGGAGGCCGGGGTGCCGGCCGCCCCCGCGGCGGAGCTGCGCGAGCCGCCGCCCGTGGGCGCCATCGGCCTCGTGCACGGATCGCTCTCTGCGGGGTTCACGCACGCGCCCTCGAACCTGCTGCTCCTCACCGATCGGGAGCTCTTCGGCGCGACGAGGATCCGGCGCCTCACCCCGGCCAAGCGGGTGGTGACACGGGACCTGGTCGGGAAGCTCGAGCCGGGCGACCTGGTGGTGCACGTCGACCACGGCATCGCCCGTTACGTCGGGATGACGCAGCGCGAGTACGGCGGCGCAACGAAGGAGTACCTGCAGCTCGACTTCGCCGGCGACGACAAGATCTTCCTGCCGGCCGACCAGATCGGTCGGATCACGCGTTACTCGGGCGGCGCCGGCCCGGCGCTCTCGAAGCTCGGCGGGACCGAGTGGGAGCGGACGAAGCGGCGGGTGCGGCGCGCCGTGGCCGACCTTGCCAACGAGCTGATCGAGATCTACGCCGCGCGCGAGTCGTCGCCGGGCTTCAGCTTCTCGCCGGACAACGTCTGGCAGCGCGAGCTGGAGGAGGCGTTCCCGTACACCGAGACGCCCGACCAGGCGCGGACGATCGAGGAGGTCAAGGCCGACATGCTGCGGCGCCGGCCGATGGACCGGCTGGTCTGCGGCGACGTGGGCTACGGCAAGACCGAGGTCGCGCTGCGGGCCGCCTTCAAGGCGGTGCAGGACGGGCGCCAGGTGGCCGTGCTGGTGCCGACCACCGTGCTGGCGCAGCAGCACCTCGTCACCTTCCAGCGGCGCCTGGCCCCGTTCCCGGTCCGGGTGGAGATGCTGAGCCGGTTCGTGTCGAAGCGGAAGCAGGAGGAGGTCGTTCGCGGGGTCGCCGAGGGCACCGTCGACGTGCTGGTGGGGACGCATCGGATCCTCTCGAAGGACGTCGCCTTCGCCGACCTGGGCATGCTCGTGGTCGACGAGGAGCAGCGCTTCGGCGTGGCGCACAAGGAGCGGATCAAGTCGATGCGCCGCGAGGTGGACGTGCTGACGCTCTCCGCGACGCCCATCCCGCGCACGCTGCACCTCTCGCTGGTCGGCATCCGGGACCTCTCGGTGATCGAGACGCCGCCGGAGGCGCGCCTCCCGATCCAGACGCGGATCGCGGAGGATGACGACGGACTCGTCCGCGACGCGATCAACCGGGAGCTGGATCGCGGCGGGCAGGTCTTCTTCGTCCACAACCGGGTCGACACCATCGAGGGTGCGGCGGAGCGCGTGCGCCGGCTGGTGCCGCGTGCACGCGTCGGCATCGGCCACGGCCAGATGGTGGAGGGCATGCTCGAGCGCGTGATGCTCGACTTCGACGCCGGCCGCAACGACGTCCTCGTGTGCACCACGATCATCGAGTCGGGCCTCGATATCCCCAATGCGAACACGATCATCATCAGCCGAGCCGATACGTTCGGCCTGGCGCAGCTCTACCAGCTGCGCGGGCGGGTCGGCCGATCGGATCGCCGGGCGTACGCCTACCTGCTCCATCGGCGGGGGCTGCCCCTGTCGCCGATCGCCCGCAAGCGGCTCCATGCCATCTTCAGCGCATCGGACCTGGGTGCCGGCTACCAGATCGCGCTCTCCGACCTGGAGATCCGCGGCGCCGGCAACATCCTCGGCGCCGAGCAGCACGGGCACATGGAGGCGATCGGGTTCGAGCTCTACACCCGCATGCTGGCGGAAGCGGTGGACGCGCTGCGCGGTCGCGTGGTGGCAGCCGAGCCCGGGCCCGTGCGTCTCGACCTGCCGGGGTCCGCGTACCTGCCGGACGCTTACGTCGGCGATTCGGGTGCCAAGCTGGAGATCTACCGTCGCTTTGCCGCGATCCGGTCCGACGCCGACGCGACGGCCCTGCGCGAGGAGCTGCGCGACCGCTTCGGGTCGGTCCCGATGCCGGTCGAGGGCCTGTTCCGCGCCGTTGCCGTGCGGATGGCGGCCGAGGCGGCGGGCGTCCCCGAGGTGCGGGCGGAAGCCCGCCAGGTCGTCCTCAAGTGGCCGGGCTACGACCGGGCGCGCGTCTCCCGCGCACTGCAGCTGGGGGGCTTCCGCCCGACGTTCGCCTCGAACCAGGTGCGCATGCCGGTGGCCGGCGGTCGTGACCCGGTCGACGTGGCGCTCCGCGCCCTGACGGCCCTGACGCTGACAGGCAGCCCCTCGACCGCATAGCACCACCCCCATCACCACCAGCGCCCGTGGTTGGTGGCATCGGTGATGCAGCCCCTCACTGCCTAGAACGCAGACAGGGGAGAGAACGATGGGTACCGTTTCCACACCGCATCGCAGCCCGACCGCGCCGAAGGAGCGTGACTGGGACTGGGATGGCACCGACAAGATGAACCGCATCATCGATGAGCGTGGTTGGGACGGCGTCGCGCTCGCGCACGCCTGGCATGACTCCAGCGAGGATCCCGAGCACGACCCGCCGCGAGAGAAGGGTGCCTACAAGCTGCCGCACCACGAGCTGCTGGATGGGGAGCTGCGAGTCGTGTGGCGCGGCGTGGTGGCCGCCATGACGGTCGTCAATGGTGCACGCGGCGGCGTTGATATCCCTGATTCGGATCGGCGCAAGGTGTACGACCACCTGGCCGAGCACTACGCCGAGTTCGACGAAGATCCGCCGGACTACCAGGCCTAGGCCCTACAGCTCCTGGCGCCGGAACGAGAGCCAGGCCAGTGCCACCAGCCCCGCCACGATCGCGAGGTTGACCAGCACGGGACCGATGAGCCCACCGGTATCGGTCCCCAGTGCCAGCGCCACGGCCGGCGCACCCGAGATGCCGGCGGGAGTGTACGTCGCCACGTTGGGCAGTGCCGAGATGAGGCCCACGAGCACCAGGCCGGCGATGCCGAAGGCCGCCGCGGCGACGGCGGACCGGGTCAGCGTGCTGCCCAGGAAGGTCAGCGCGGCGTACGCGACCAGTGCGAGGAGCAGGAGCGCCGTCATCCCCGTCCACCCCAGCGGGTCGGGCGGATCGAACAGCAGCGCGGTGTAGAAGTAGCCGGCAGCGGACGCCAACGCGAGGCTGACCGCCAGGGTCGTCGTGATGGCGGTCATCTTGGCTGCCAGGTACGCCGCCCGCGATGCCGGCTTGCTGAGCAGGAGGGCGGCCGTTCCCCGCTCCTTCTCGGTGGCGACCGAACCCATGCTGAGCAGGATGGCGGTGAGGATTCCCGCCTGCCCAAGGTTCGCGAGGAACTGGTCCACCCCATCCCTGATGGTCGGCTCGGGAAACTCGATCTCGAAGGGCACCCCGCCGACCGCCTGGATCAGCTCCGCCGTGTACCGGGCCAGGAAGGCGGAGCCGATGCCGAGCGCCAGGAAGACAACCGCCACGACCAGCAGCCGCCGCGTCCGCCACTGCTCCAGCAGCTCCTTGCGCAGGAGCGGTCCGAAACCGGTCATGCGGCCGCCCCGTTCGCCTCGCGCCCAACGAGCTGCAGGAAGACGTCCTCCAGCGTGGGTCGCTGGCGCTCGAAACCGACGAGCGCCGCATTGGCCGTGGCCAGCGCCGCGAGGATCCGCCGCGACACGTCCTCCTGTCCGCCCACCGTCACGCGCAGCACCGGCGCGCTCGTCTCGACACCGGTGACGCCGGGCACCTCACGGAGTGCCGATGCGAGCCGCTCCAGCTCCCCGTTGGCGGAGACCTCCGGCTCGATGAGGTAGACCGGGCGGGCGTAGCGGGCGAGGAGCTGATCCATCGGTCCTTCCGTCACCAGGTGACCCTGGTCCAGGATGGCGACCCGGTCGCAGACGCGTTCCACGTCGGTGAGGATGTGGGTCGAGAAGAGGACGGTCGACTCGCCTGCGAGCCGCCGGATCACCTCCAGCACGTCCCGCCGCCCCTCGGGGTCGAGGGCGCTGACCGGCTCGTCGAGCAGGAGCACCGGCGGACGGTTGAGGACCGCCTGCGCGAGGCCCAGTCGCTGGCGCATCCCGCCGGAATAGCCGCCGATCGACCGTCGCCCGGCCTCCGACAGGCCCACCAGCTCCAGCGTCTCGTCGATCCGGCTGCGCAGCTCGGCGCCGTGCATCCCGTACAGGTTCCCAACCAGCTCGAGCAGCTCGCGTCCCTTCATCCAGCCGTGGAAGCGCGGGTCCTGGTCGAGGTAGCCCAGGAGCGCCCTGCGGTTGGGCTCGCCGCTGCCCACCGGGACGCCCAGCACCGTGGCGCTGCCGCTGGTCGCGTTGGCCAGCGAGGTGAGGATGCGGAGCGTGGTCGTCTTGCCCGCGCCGTTCGGGCCCAGGAACCCGAACACGCTGCCGACCGGAACCTCCAGATCGAGCCTGTCGAGCGCGGTCACGCGCCCGTAGCGCTTGCTGAGGGCGTGGACGGAGATGGCAGCGGCGTCGGTCGACATGGGGTCGTCCCTAGGACTCTTCGCGCCCGAACAGGAAGTAGACGAGCGGACCGATCAGGTTGATGACGACGATCACGATGCCCCACATCAACTTGCTGTCGCCCTTCACGCGGCGGTCCGGGCGGGTCAGGTCGTAGAGGCCGACCGCCATGAGCGCCAGCTGCAGGACGGCGAGCGGGATGAGGAAGGGGAGGATTTCGCCGATGGTCATTGCTTCATGACTCCAGGGAGTGGCGGTCCTGGTCGTCCCGCCAGATGATGTACGAGTAGGCCACCGGTACGCCGACGACCACGACCAGTCCGGGAATGAGCGCGGCCGCCAGCAACGCCGGGTTCATGGCGCCGACGAAGACCATCACCAGGCCAAGGGCGGCGAAGAGGTAGCCACCGAGCCGATGCGTCAGCGTCCACGACCGCTCGCTGCTGAGCGTCCACGGCGTCCGAATGCCGAAGAACCAGCTGCTGCGGGTCTTGCCGAGGTAGTTGCCGATGACGACGAAGAGCACTCCCACGCCGATGGCCACCATGCGCGCCATATCGACACCGCGCCCGGTGGCCGCCAGGACGGATGCCGCGTGGAGGACGAGCAGCAGCGCCAGGACGGCGTAGGCGATGGCGCGATAGGCGGGCTGCGATCGCAGGATGTTCGTCCGGCGTGGATCGACTCCGGGAAGGAAGGCGAGCAGCGCACCGACGCCCAGCGCCAGCACCGGCATCAGCAGCAGCCCGACCTCCTTCGAGGCGAAGCCGTCTGCCTCCCCGTTCGCGCCCCAGTGGACGGCGATCTGCGCATCCGCCGGAACCTGGCCCCAGGCCCAGCCGCTGATGGCGAGCATGAGAGCAGTTGCGATGCCGCTGGCGATGAGGATGGATCGGATCATGAGCTGCTCTCCGCCGGCTGGACGCCCAGCGTCTCCATGAGACTGGCGAGGGCTCGTTCCAGCAGGCTCACGTTAAGGTGGTAGGTGATCGACGTCCCGTGCCGATCGGCCTGTACCAGGTCCGCCTCCCGCAGCACGCGCAGGTGGCCCGAGATCGTCGGCCACGACTGCGAAAAGTTGGCCTGGAGGTCACCGGCCGTCATGTCGCCGTTCCGCAGCAGGCCCAGGATCCGGCGGCGCGTCGGGTCGGAGAGCGCCCGGTACACGTCGGTCATTTGTCGATCACCTAATTAGACACCCGCCAAATTACACCATGCGTCGAGGCGGCGCAAGTCGCCGGGGCGGCTATAATCGAAGGGCAACTCGACCCGGGACGGGCGCACCCGTCCGGCGCCGAACTCGACCGACACTCGCGCTCGCGGCAGGGCGCGGATGACAACGAAGGAGGCGCGTCCCGTGACAAGTTCTTTCCCCCTCGACCTCACCCGGGCCCGTGCGACGCTGCGCGTCGGCGATCGCAGCTACCGCTACTACCGCCTCGACGCCGCGGGCGTCCCGGACCTCGCCCGACTGCCCTACACCGTCAAGGTGCTGCTCGAGAACCTGCTCCGCAACGCGGACGCCGGCGGCGGCCTGGTGCGCGCGGAGGACGTGACCGCCCTGGCGGCGTGGAATCCGTCGACCCCGGCCGAGTACGAGGTCCCCTTCATGCCGGGCCGCGTGGTGCTGCAGGACTTCACCGGCGTGCCCTGCGTGGTGGACCTGGCAGCCATGCGCGACGCCGTGGCCGAGATGGGCGGCGACGCGTCACGCATCAACCCACTCGTGCCGGCAGACCTGGTGATCGACCACTCGGTGCAGGTCGACCAGTACGGGACCGATGCCGCCTTCCTGATCAACGTGCAGCGAGAGTACGAGCGCAATGGCGAGCGCTACGCGCTGCTGCGCTGGGCGCAGCAGGCGTTCGACAACTTCCGCGTGGTCCCGCCGGGGACCGGCATCGTGCACCAGGTGAACCTCGAGTACCTCGCCGACGTCGTCAGCGTGCGCGAGGCCGATGACGGCGCCCCGGTCGCGTTCCCGGACACGCTGGTCGGAACCGACTCGCACACGACCATGATCAACGGCCTCGGCGTGGTGGGCTGGGGCGTCGGCGGAATCGAGGCCGAGGCGGCGCTCCTGGGGCAGCCGCTCTACCAGCCCATCCCGGCGGTGGTCGGATTCCGGCTGGACGGCGACCTGCCGTCGGGCGCCACGGCCACCGACCTGGTGCTCACCGTGACCGAGATGCTGCGGGCGCACGGCGTGGTGGGCAAGTTCGTCGAGTTCTACGGACCCGGCCTGTCGCGCCTTGGCCTGGCCGACCGCGCCACCATCAGCAACATGTCGCCCGAGTTCGGGGCGACCGCGACCATGTTTCCGGTCGACGACGAGACGCTGCGCTACCTGCGCATGACCGGGCGGCCGCCTGAGACCGTGGCGCTCGTGGAGGCGTACGCCAGGAAGCAGTCCCTCTTCCGGACCGATGCATCCCCGGAGCCGGTCTTCAACGAGTCCCTCAGCCTGGACCTCTCGCTGGTGGAGCCATCGGTGGCCGGGCCGAAGCGTCCCCAGGATCGCGTGCCGCTCACGATCCTGCGCGACAGCTTCCGCGGCATCTTCAGCGAGGGGTTGCACACCCACGAGGACGGAACGGTCCACGAGCACACCCCCGAGGATCGCCCGGAGGGCGTCGTGGGCGAAGCCTCCGAGGAGAGCTTCCCGGCCAGCGACCCGCCTTCCTACACGCAGCGCACCGAGGGTGAGGGCCTGAAGCCGGGCCAGCCGCAGGCGCCCGAACCACTCCACGTCGACCACGGTGCGAGCCACTACCGCGCGGTCGACGTCGAGATGGATGGAAGCAGTTTCAAGCTGCGTTCCGGGTCGATCGTGATCGCGGCCATCACCTCCTGCACCAACACCAGCAACCCGACGGTGATGGTGGCCGCCGGCCTGCTGGCTCGGAACGCTGTCGCCCGGGGCCTGAAGACGCCGCCGTGGGTCAAGACCTCGCTGGCGCCCGGCTCCCGCGCCGTCACCGACTACCTGGAGGGATCAGGGCTGCTGGACCCGCTCGAGGCGCTCGGTTTCAGCCTGGTCGGCTACGGCTGCACAACCTGCATCGGCAACTCCGGCCCGCTGGAGGAGCCGATCGCGGAGGCGATCGAGGCGAACGATCTGGTCGGGGTCGCGGTGCTGTCGGGCAACCGCAACTTCGAGGGGCGGATTCATCCGCTGGCACGCGCCAGCTACCTGGCGTCGCCCCCGCTGGTGGTCGCCTTCGCCCTGGCCGGCCGCATCGATCTGGACTTGACCACGGAGCCGCTCGGGACCGATGGCGACGGCCGCCCGGTCTTCCTCTCGGAGCTCTGGCCGTCGGCCGAAGAGGTCGCTGGCGTGGTGGCCGAGCAGGTGCGCTCCGAGATCTTCACGCGCAACTACGCATCCGTCTTCGACGGGGACGACCAGTGGCGCGACCTGCCCGTGCCGCCCGGAAACCGCTACGAGTGGGACCCAAAGTCGACCTACGTCGCGCTGCCGCCCTTCTTCAGCGACCTGTCGCCCGAGCCGGCGCCGGTCGCCGATATCCACGACGCGCGCGTGCTCGCGCTGCTCGGCGACAGCGTGACCACCGATCACATCTCGCCGGCGGGCACCATCGCGCGCACCTCGCCGGCAGCCGCGTGGCTCATGGAACGCGGGGTCGAGCCGCGCGACTTCAACTCCTACGGCAGCCGACGCGGCCACCACGAGGTGATGATGCGCGGCACCTTCGCGAACATCCGGCTCCGGAACCAGCTGACGCCGGATGCGGAGGGCAACGTCACCGAACACCTTCCGAGCGGTGAGCGGATGAGCATCTTCGACGCCGCGATGCGGTACGCGGAGGCCGGGACGCCGCTCGTCATCCTGGCCGGCAGGGAGTACGGCTCGGGCAGCAGCCGCGACTGGGCGGCCAAGGGTCCGTACCTGCAGGGCATCCGCGCCGTGATCGCCGAGTCGTTCGAGCGGATCCATCGCTCCAACCTGGTCGGGATGGGCATCCTGCCGCTGCAGTTCCTGCCAGGCGAGTCGACCAGCGGCCTTGGCCTGACCGGGCGCGAGTCCTTCACCATCGAGGGGCTGGCCGACCTGGGTCCGCGGCAGGAGGTGGCCGTGGTGGCGCGCGGCGACGACGGACGGGAGACGCGCTTCCGCACCGTCGCACGGCTGGACGGCGACATCGACGTGACCTACTTCCGCAACGGCGGGGTGCTGCAGACCGTGCTGCGGCGCCTGGCGAGGGAGGCTTGAGCCAGTGAAACCGAACCTCGACGCGATCGGCCTGGTGGTCGCCGACATGGCCCGCTCGCTCGCGTTCTACCGACGCCTGGGCCTCGAGATCCCAGCCGACGCCGATGGCGAGGCCCACGTGAGCCTGGAACTGCCCACCGGGCTGCGCCTGATGTGGGACACCATCGAAACGGTCCGATCGTTCGATCCGGATTGGAGCCCATCGCAGGGCGGACCCGGCGCCAGCCTCGCGTTCCTCTACGATTCCCCGGTCGAGGTGGACCGGGCGTACGCCGACCTGGTGGCGGCCGGCTTCACCGGACACCGGGAGCCATGGGACGCGTTCTGGGGCCAGCGCTACGCCACGCTGCGAGATCCCGACGGAAACGGCGTCGACCTCTTCGCGGCCCTCTCGTAGGCATCGTTCCGGCCCGGCAATCCATTGCCGGGCCGCAGGCATCGGTCTAGACTCCACCTTCGCCCAACGCCAGCCTGCAACGGGAGTGCCCCGTGACCGTCAGCTCCATCGACGATCTGCGTGCCAAGATCCGCGAGATCCCCGACTTCCCGAAGCCGGGAATCCTGTTCTACGACATCACTACCCTCCTCAAGGAGCCGGATGCCTTCGCCGCCGTGATCGATCGCATGGCCGATGCGGTGAAGGACGATCGCATCGACCTGGTGGTGGGCATGGAATCGCGCGGCTTCATCTTCGCGGCGCCGCTCGCCTACAAGCTGAACGCCGGATTCGTCCCGGTTCGCAAGCTCGGGAAGCTGCCCGCCGAGACGATCGAGGTGGAGTACGACCTGGAGTACGGCACCGCCACCCTCGAGATCCATCGCGATGCCATCCAGGCCGGCCAGCGCGTGCTGCTGGTCGACGACCTGCTCGCCACCGGGGGCACGGTGCTCGGCACCATCGAGCTGGTCCGCCAGCTCGGAGGGGAGATCGCGGGCCTCTCCTTCATGGTCGAGCTGAGCGCCCTCAAGGGTCGCGACAAGCTGACCGATCACCAGATCCACACGCTGCTCACCTACTGAGCGCGAGCGGCGGGCGAGGGACGACGGATGGCGGTGCTGCCGAGGGCGGACCTCTACGCGCGGGCCGTATCCGACCGCGACGAGATCGCCGCCTACCTTCGCACCGACCGCGTCTACGCTGCCTACACCCTCGGCGACCTCGACGGGCCGAACCGGCATCGCTGCAGCTGGGGAATCGCGTATGACGATCTCGGCCGCCCGGTCGCGCTGGCGATGCACCAGGAGGGGCTCGTCCCGCAGCCCCTCTTCCTGATGGGAGATCCCGCCGGCTGCCGCGAGATCCTCGACAGCGTCATCCGACCGCGCGATGCGTACTTCATGGGAACGTCGGCGATCGACGAGGCGGTGACCGACCTCTACGAGCTCGATGCCCCGCAGCTCCTGCTGCGCATGGCGGTCGACGCGACGAGCTTCCGGCCCTTCGCCGGCGGCGCCGCGCGGCTCATCGGCGCCGACGTCGACGATCTCAACCAGCTCTACCAGCTGGGCTTCAGGGGCGGCTTCCCTGCATCGGTCCTGGAGGACGGCGTCTACTACGGCGTGCGGGTCGGCGGCCGGCTGGTGAGCGCGGCGGGCACGCATGCCATCAACCTGCGCGAACGGATCGCGGTGGTCGGCAACGTGATGACCCACGCGGACTACCGGGGCCACGACTTCGCCAAGATGGTCACGAGCGCCGTGACCGCCGAGCTGCTGCAGCGCGTCGAGGACGTGGCGCTCAACGTCCACGCCGGGAACGACCCGGCGGTGGCGGCCTACCGCCGGCTGGGCTACGTTGACACCGACCTCCTCACCGAGCGGCTCGGGCGGCGCCGCGCTGGCGGCTGGGGACTGATGCGACCGATACGAGAGGCGATACGACTGCCGTGGCAACGCGACCAGAAGTGAGGGGTGACATCGCGGACATCGGCCAGGCCGATGCCGGCGCGCTGAAGATTGATTGGGCCGACCGGCAGATGCCGGTGCTCGCCGGCATCCGCGAGCGATTCCGGGCCGAGCGGCCGCTCGAGGGCTGGCGCATCAGCGCCTGCCTGCACGTGACGGCCGAGACGGCCAACCTGATGCGGACCCTGGCGGCGGGCGGTGCCGATGCCGTGCTCTGCTCCTCGAACCCGCTCTCCACCCAGGACGACGTGGCCGCCTCGCTGGTGGCCCACCACGGCATCCCGACCTACGCCGTCAAGGGCGAGGACCGGGATTCCTACTACGCCCACATCGCCGCCGCGCTTGATCACCGTCCGCAGGTCACCATGGATGACGGGGCGGACCTCGTGAACGAGCTCCACAGCGGCCGCACGGAGCTGCTCGACGGCGTCCTGGGCGGGACGGAGGAGACGACCACCGGCGTCATCCGGCTGCGGGCCATGGCCAGGGCCGGCAAGCTGGCGTACCCGATCGTCGCCGTCAACGAGGCGCTCACCAAGCACCTCTTCGACAACCGGTATGGCACCGGGCAGAGCGCCATCGACGGCATCCTGCGCGCGACGAACATCCTCTTCGCGGGCAAGACCGTCGTGGTGGGCGGCTACGGCTGGGTCGGGCGCGGAATCGCCACTCGCGCCCACGGCATGGGCGCCAACGTGGTGGTGGTCGAGGTCGATCCGGTGCGGGCCCTCGAGGCTGCCATGGATGGCTACCGGGTCATGGACGCCATGCAGGCGGCCCGCATCGGCGAGGTCTTCATCAGCGCCACCGGTAACCTCAACGTGTGGGGCGGCCTCCACTTCCCCGAGATGCGCGACGGGGCCATCCTGGCGAATGCGGGCCACTTCAACGACGAGTTCGAGCTCGGGGCTCTGGAGGGGCAGGCCGCCTCCTCGCGCGAGGTGCGGCCGTTCACGCGGGAATACCTGATGTCCGATGGTCGGCGCCTCTACGTCCTGGCCGATGGCCGCCTGGTGAACCTCGGCGCGGCCGAGGGACATCCGGCCCTGGTGATGGACATGAGCTTCGCGAACCAGGCGCTCGGGCTGGAGTGGCTGCGGGCCAACGTGGACGGGCTCGAGCCGAAGGTCTACGGCATTCCGGACGAGATCGACCGTGACGTGGCGCGCCTGAAGCTGGCCAGCATGGGGATGCAGATCGGCGAGTGGACGCCCGAGCAGGCCGCCTACGCCGATTCCTGGGAGTCGGGCACCTGAGCTAGCCGCCGATCGGCTCGTCGCGCGAGGTGTCGAGCACCGCTCCGGCCGCGCCGACCAGCAGCGGCCGCCCATGCAGCGGCTCGGCAGGCAGGCTGCGCAACGAACGAGCCGGCGAGAACCAGAGCGCGGCGGCGGCGAGCAGCGCACCGGCCGGAGCGACGAAGAGCGCTGCGCGCAGCCCAACGGCCTCCGCCAGCACCCCGCCGGCGATGGTCGCCACCAGCTGCGCCAGGACCGCGGCCACGCGGAAGGACGAAGCGACGCGGCCGAGCGCACGGTCGTGGACGAACGATTGGCGCACGGACGTCTCGGTGACGTCGTAGAGGGTGATGGCGCTGTCCCCGACGAGCTGCTGCGTGACGAGGAAGGCCACCGCGAGCAGGGGAGCGCCGGCCGGGGCAAGTGGGATCAGCATGTTGCCGCCGAAGGCCAGCAGCATCGCGACGATCGCCACCGGGCCCACGCCCCATCGCGCGGTCGAGCGCTCGGCGAGGACCGCGCCGCCGAAGGAGGCGATGCCCCCGACGGCGGCGACGAGGCCGATGGCCGCGGGGCCCAGCGCCAGCTCGCGGGTGGCGAAGAGGAGCCATACGGCGCCCAGGACGCCCCACAGGGCCGACTGAGCCATCTGGGCGAGTGCGAAGGCCCGCAGGGTCGGGTCCCGGAAGGTGATGCTCAGCCCGGCACGGATCTCCGATAGCACTGCCGCGCGCTGCTCCCGCGCCGGTGGCTCCGACTCCGGCCTCCGGATGCTGAGCAGCAGGAGTGCCGAGACCGCGAAGCTGACCGCATCGACGAGCATGGCGATCGGCGCCGTCAGGGCCTGGATCAGGAATCCGCCGATGCCGAAACCCGCGAACTCCGCCGCGGATCCGCTCGCCTCCAGTGCGCCGTTGGCGCGTACCAGCTGCTCCCGTTCCACCATCGACGGCAGGTAGGCGTTGTCCGCCGAATCGCCGAACGTGGCCAGGGTCGCCGTGGCGGCAGCCACCACGAACAGCTGGGGCAGCCCGAGGACGCCCAGGGCGAACGCGGCCGGAACCGATGCCAGGACCAGCGCACTGAGCACGTCCGACCAGATGAGGATGGGACGGCGGCGGAGGCGATCCACCCAGACGCCGGCGAAGAGCCCAACCAGGAGTGCCGCGGCCAGGTCGACCGAGCGCAGGAACGCGACCTCGACCGGGCCGGCTTCGAGCGCCAGGATGGCCACGAACGGCAGGGCCAGGCGCGTGACGAGCGATCCGAATATCGAGACGGTTCGCCCCGACCAGAAGCGGACGAACGCGCCGTTGCGCCAGAGGCCCGGGGTGGATGGCTGCACGACGACGGAGGATACGCTCCCGGATGGCCGCCGCCGGAGCGTGACTGCGGCGCGGTACACTCGCCGGCATGGCAGACGCCGAGATCCGCATCCCCTTCACCTCCGAATCGGTCACGGAGGGACACCCCGACAAGCTGTGCGACGCGGTGGCCGATGCCATTCTCGACGACGTCCTGGCCAGGGACGCCACGGCGCGCGTGGCGGTCGAGGTGACGGCCACAACGGGGCTGGTCCTGGTGCTCGGGGAGATGACCACGCAGGCGTACTGCGACGTGCAGACGGTGGTGCGCGAGACCGTCCGCGAGATCGGCTACAACGACAGCCGCCTCGGCTTCGACTGGGAGACGTGCGGGACGCTGACCGCCATCAAGGAGCAGTCGCCGGACATCGCCCGGGGGGTTGACCACGCGCTCGAGGCGCGAGAGGGATTGGACCCCGATGAGCTGGGGGCCGGCGACCAGGGGATGATGTTCGGCTATGCGGTGAACGAAACGCCCGAGCTGATGCCGATGCCCATCCAGCTCGCCCACCAGGTGGCGCGACGGCTTGCGTTCGTGCGGAAGACCCGGACGCTGCCCTTCCTGCGGCCCGACGGCAAGAGCCAGGTCACCGTCGAGTACGGGGCCGATGGGCTTCCCGTGCGGGTCAGCACCGTACTGGTCAGCACGCAGCATGACCCCGAGGTCACACCGCGGGACCTGGAGGAGGCGGTGCGCGACGTCGTCATCCGCGAGGCGATTCCAGTTGAGCTGCTCGACGAGCACACGCGCTTCCTCGTCAACCCCACCGGCCGCTTCGTGATTGGAGGGCCAATGGGGGATTCGGGGCTCTCGGGTCGCAAGATCATCGTCGACACCTACGGCGGCATGGCGCGCCACGGCGGCGGCAGCTTCTCCGGCAAGGATCCGACGAAGGTCGACCGATCGGCCGCCTACATGGCCCGCTACGTGGCCAAGAACGTCGTCGCCGGCGGCCTGGCGCATCGGTGCGAGCTGCAGCTCGCCTACGCGATCGGCGTGGCGCGGCCGCTCTCCGTCACCGTCGACACGTTCGGCACGGGGCGCATTCCGGACGAGCGGATCGCTGCCCTCATCGACGAGCAGTTCGACCTGCGCCCGGGCGCGATTATCGAGGCGCTGCAGCTGCGCCGGCCGATCTATCGCCAGACGGCCGCCTACGGGCACTTCGGGCGCAGCGACCTCGACCTCCCCTGGGAGCGCGTGGACCGGGCGCCGGCGCTGCGCGAAGCGGCCGGCCTGCGCGACTAGCGATGGCGAGCCACTCCGCGGCCAGCGGGCCGCCTCGCTGGGGACCGCCCCGGCCGAACCCGATCGCACGGTTGGCGGAACGGGTCCGCGCCATGGTCAGCTCCGACCGCCAAGCGGAGCCGCGCGGCCTCGCCGATCTGCCACTCGCCCTCCGTCGCAGCGAGCTGGCGGCGCCGTACCTCGAGGCCGATGCTGCACGCGATCACGCACGGGCCGGCGCCGCGGCGACCGCCGCCATGGAACGCGCGCTCGACGAGGCGCAGTGGTGGCCGGCCGACATCTGGGGACACCGCGCGCTGTGGCACTTCGAGCAGGAGGGCATGCAGCTCGCCGCCACCCGCGCGGCGCGGCTCATCGGCGACGTTCGCGTCGCCGGAGGCGATCCCGCCAGCGCGCGCCGCTACTATGCCGAGGCGATCAGCGAGGCCCGCGACATCGGTGCCGAGCGGGAGGAGGGCTTGGCGGCCCTGGGAATGGGGCGTGCTCACCTCCAGCTCGGCGAGGTGACCACTGCGCGACGCCTGGCCCAGATCGCGATCGACCTGCTCGAGCGCTGCGAGGCCCCGGCCTCCGAGGTCGCTGCCGCGCGAGAGCTGCGTGGCGAGGAGAAGGAGGCTCGATGACGGCGAGGTCCGAGATGCGGGTGGCAATCGTGGGGGCCGGCGTGATGGCGGAGGCGATGATCACCGGCCTCCTGGCCGATCGCGCGCTGAGCGCGGAGCAGCTGACCGCCTCGCATCCACGCCGCGAGCGCCGCGATGCCCTCGCCCGCGATCACGGGATCGGCGTGGCCGCCGGCAACGCTCAGGCGGCGCAGGGGGCCGACATCGTGGTCCTTGCCGTCAAGCCGCAGATGCTCGGCCGCGTCATGCGCGAGGTCGGGCCGGCGCTCGCCGAGAACCAGGTCGTGCTCTCCATCGTGGCCGGTGCGACGCTCCGCACGCTGACCGTCGGCCTCGATCACCCGGCCGTAGTGCGCGCCATGCCCAACACGCCCTCGCAGATCCGCCGCGGGATCACGGTATGGGCGCCCTCGCCCGCCTGCACCGCCGGCCAGCGCGACCTGGCGCGTAAGGTGCTGCGGGCCATCGGTCACGAGAAGGAGGTCGCCGACGAAGCCTTCGTGGCCATGGCCACCGCGCTGTCGGGGACGGGGCCGACCTACCTGTTCGCGGTCATGGAGGCGCTGATCGACGCCGGGGTGCACATGGGCTTCCCCCGCGAGCTGGCGCACGACCTGGTGGTCGAGACGCTGATCGGGTCGGCTGCCTACGCGGCAGCCTCGGACCTGCACCCTGCCCAACTGCGGAACCTCGTCACGTCGCCCGGCGGTACCTCCGCGGCGGCCATTTACGAGCTCGAGAAGGGCCGGATCCGGACCGTCTTCTCCGATGCGGTGTGGGCGGCCTACCGACGTACCCTGGAGCTTGGCGAGCGACTCGAGAACGAGACCGGCGGCTGAGGGGTCCCACTCACGTCGCGCATGCGTCAACCGGCCCGAGCAGAGGGTGGTAGCGTCTCACTGATGTTTGCCATCGTGATGGCCGGCGGCGTTGGCTCCCGGCTCTGGCCACTCTCCCGGCGCAAGTCTCCGAAGCAGCTCCTGGCGCTGACCGGCGAGACGAGCCTGCTGCAGCAGACGGCGGCGAGGCTCGGGACGCTGCTGAAGCCGCACGACATCTACATCATCACCAGCCAGGCGCACGTGCGGGCGACCCAGGAGCAGCTGCCGCAACTGCCCGCCGACAACGTGCTGGGCGAGCCGCTGGCGCGCTCCACCGGCGTCGCGGCCGCGCTCGCGACGGTGCTGGCCCGCCGCGAGTCCGACGAGGTGGCGCTGGTGCTGCCGGCGGACCACTACGTCGAGAATGAGGCCGCCTTCGCGGACGCCATGCGCGAGGCCGTCCGGGTCGCCGAGCGAGGCTACATCGTGACCCTGGGGGTCGTTCCGAAGCACCCGGCCACGGGCTACGGCTACGTCAAGGTGGGCGATCGCTTCCACCCCTCTTCGCCCGCCGCGCTCGTCGAACGATTCGTCGAGAAGCCGGATGCGGAACGCGCGAAGGCGTTCCTGGACGAAGGCGGCTACCTGTGGAACGCGGGAGTCTTCATCTGGAGGGTCTACGCCTTCCGCCAGGCGATGGAACGCTTCCGACCGGAGCTCGCCCAGGCGATGGACCGCATCGCGGCGCTGCACCGCACCCCGGGATGGATGAGCGACGTGCGCGAGATCCTGGAACCGATACCCGCCATCACCATCGACACCGGGATCGCCGAGCCCGCGGCGGCCGAGGGGCGGGTTGCCGTCGTGCCGCTCGACGCCGGCTGGAGCGACATCGGCTCGTGGTCGGCGCTGCTGGAGGCCCTCTCGGCGGAGAGCGGCGACAGCCTCGTCGCGTCCGGTCGTCACCTCGACCGTGATTCGCGCAACGTGCTGGTGCACGGCGGCGAGCGCCTGATCGTGACGGTGGGCCTCGAGGACGTGATCATCGTCGATACGCCCGACGCCCTGCTGGTCTGCGCCAGCGACCGTGCCGAGGAGATCAAGCCGGTGCTGGACGAGATCGCCGAGAAGGCCGGCGAACGGTACCTGTAGCGGCCGATGGAGCCGTCACCCATCGGTCCGATCCGGCCGACCGCCCAGGAGGATCGTGCGCGGTTCGGATGGCTCGCACGCCTGGTCGGCCGGGCCATGGCCGCCTACGTCCGGCTGGTGGCGCGAACTGCCCGCTACTCCGGTCCGCCGGTCACCCAGGAACAGGTCATCTTCGCCGTCTGGCACGAGTCGAACCTGGCCGCGGCGGTCTCGGCCTACCGGCTCCGGAACGATAACCGGGCCATCGTGTTCAGCACGCGCGGCTTCCGGGGCATCGTCATGAACGCCATGCTGCATTCGCTCGGTTCCGGCGTCGTGACGCTCCCGGCCGAGGGCATGGCGACCCGCGCGGAAGCCGCCAGGATGGCCCGCGTCATGGGGCGCGTCGGCCAGTCGGGCTGGAGCCTGCTCATCAGCTGCGACGGCCCGTGGGGGCCGTACCGCATCGCCAAGCCGGGCGCGCTGATCGTGGCGCGCGAGTCGGGGATCCCCATCCAGCCGTGGGCGATCTCGATCCGGCCCACCTGGCGCCTCACCGGTCGCTGGGACCGCCACATCGTTCCGCTGCCATTCGCGCGGATGCGGGTCGAGGAAGGCGTCCAGCTGCGCGTCGGGCCACGGGACCGGATCAAGCCGCTGGTCACCGTGCTGCAGAGCGAGCTGCTCCGGGTGGCGGAGCGGGCCGACCGGCGGATGGGGGAGGGGTAGGCCAAGACCCGCCGCAGGCAGGCAACCTGCCGGCCGCTACCATAGACAGACGCATCAGACAGACGCATCCCCGATCAAGCGGCTTTGGGCAGCCGCACCGACGGACAAGGGAGTGCCCAAACCCCCGTGACGAAGATCAAGTTCGGCACCGACGGCTGGCGCGCGGCCATCGCCGAGGACTACACGTTCCACAACGTCCGCCGCTGCGCCCGCGGCGTCGCCGAGTACCTGCAGCAGACCGGCGCCGCCGACCGCGGCGTGGTGGTCTGCCACGATCGCCGCTTCGCGTCCGAGCACTTCGCCCGCGCCTGCGTGGAGGTGCTCGCGGCGCATGACATCCGCAGCTTCACCCCGCCGGAGGCGGTGCCGACCCAGGTCGGCTCCTTCTTCACCCGCGAGCTCGGCGCGGGCGCGGGCATCGTCATCACCGCCAGCCACAACCCCTGGACCGACAACGGGTTCAAGGTAAAGGCCGATACCGGCGGTGCCGCGGCGCCCGAGATGCTGGCAGCCATCGAGGCGACCATGGACACGCACCCCGCAGACGAGCTGCCGCCGCGCCGCGACTACCAGGAGGCGGTCGAGGCGGGCCTGGTCGAGTCGTTCGACCCCTACCCGCGCTTCCGCGCGCAGCTCGAGAGCATCGTCGACATCGACCGCATCAAGGCCGCCGACAAGCGCGTCCTGGTCGAACCGCTCTACGGCTCGGGCGCCGGCTGGTACACGCGGCTGCTCGGCGACGGGCGGATGACGATCCGCGAGCTGCATACCGAGCGCAACCCCTACTTCGGCGGCGTGAACCCCGAGCCGATCCGGCCCAACGTGGACGCCTGGCTGGAGGAGATTCCGCGCTGGGGCGCCGACATCGGCATCGCCTTCGACGGCGACGCGGACCGGGTGGGCATGGCCACCGAGCAGGGCGTCTTCGTCAACCAGCTGCAGGTCTACGGGCTGCTCTACTGGTACCTGCTCGACGTGCGCGGGCAGATCGGTCCGGCTGTCTACACCGTCACGACCACCTCGATGGCGCCGCGGCTGGCCGAGATCTACGGCACCCAGGCCTTCGAGACCGGCGTCGGGTTCAAGTACGTCGGGCCGAAGATGACCGAGACCGATGCCGTCATCGGCGGCGAGGAGTCGGGAGGCTTCGGCTTCGGGATGCACATCCCCGAGCGCGACGGCCTGGCGTCTGGCCTCTTCCTGCTCGACCTGTGGCTGACCAAGGGCAGGCAGGCCTCCGAGGTGCTGGCGGAGCTGCAGGCGCTGGCCGGGCCCTCGTACTACGACCGGACCGACATCCGCTTCGCGCGGGAGGGGTACGACGGGGTCAAGGCCGATACGCTGGCGCGACTCGAGCACGAGGCGCCCGAGTCGCTCGCGGGCCAGGCGGTCGTGCGGCGGCAGTCGCTGGAGACGAACGACGGCTTCAAGTTCTACCGCGAGGACGGCTCCTGGCTGCTGATCCGCTTCAGCGGGACGGAGGCGCTGCTGCGCATCTACGTCGAGGCGCGATCGCCGGCCGACGTCGAGGCGCTCATGGATGAGGGGCGGCGCATCGCGGCCGCGCCCGCGGCGACCCAGGGCTGATGGACGCTCGCGACTTCTTCGGCTACAAGGACCCGGACGAGGAGCCCGGCCGGCGCCCCGAAGGCGAGGACGGCGGCGCGCCGGACTCCCCGCCACAGTTCGAGGAGGCGATCACGCTCGACAGCCCCGAGGTTATCAAGCGCATCGACGCCACCGACATGCTCGGCCGGGTGACGAGCCTGCCGCGCCAGGTGGCGCTGGCGAGGCGCGTGGCGGCCGCGGTCGAGCTCGACGAGCGCCACCGCGAGGTGGACAACGTCCTCGTGCTGGCCATGGGCGGCTCGGCCATCGGTGCCGACCTGGTCAGCGGCGTGGCGGGCGACCGGCTGCGCGTTCCGCTCATCGTGCAGCGCGACTACGGCCTGCCGGCCTGGGCGGGAGCCCGCACGCTGGTCGTCCCCGCCAGCCATTCCGGGGAGACGGTGGAGACCCTCTCCGGCGCAGCGGCGGCGCGGCAACGGGGCGTGCCGCTCGTGATCGCGACCACCGGCGGGGCGCTCGGCCGTCAGGCGGAGGCGGACGGCGTCCCGTACCTCCACTACGAGCAATCCGGACAGCCGCGCGCCGCGGTCGGCTTCGGCATGGTGCTGCTCCACGAGCTGCTCGCTAGGGCCGGCCTGCTGACCGAGCCGGACCCGTACGGGCCGGCCGTCGAGGCGCTGGAGGCGCTGCTCGAACGGAATGCGCCATCGGTCCCGACCGAGGAGAACCAGGCCAAGCAGCTGGCATGGTCGATCTTCGGCCGCATCCCGGTCATCTACGGCGCCGGCGCGATGGCCGGCGTCGCTCGTCGCTGGAAGACGCAGCTGAACGAGAACACGAAAGCGTGGGCGATGTACGAGCCGATGCCGGAGGCGAACCACAACGCCATCGAGGGCACCCTCAACCCGCGCGAGCTGTCTGATGCCCTCTACGTCGTCGAGCTGCGAGAGCGGGAGGAGGCGGAGGCGATCGCGGAGCGCTACCGGGTCGTCGAGGAGCTGCTCGGGGAGCGGGCCACGAACCGCAGCCAGGTCTGGGCCGAAGGGCCGTCACCGCTGGCGCGGACGCTCTGCGGTGTGGCGTTGGGCGACCTGGTGAGCGTCTATCTCGCGATCCTCTACCAGACCGATCCAACCCCGGTTACACTGTTGGCAATGTTGAAGGAGCGGCTCGCCAGGACCGACTGACGGGCGCCGTACACACGGCGCCGGATGCCGGCGCCGGGAGGAGACGCGACGTGCATTCGAGCATGATCGGCAAGGTCGAGAAGGCAATGCGGTACGCGCACGAGCCGGACCGCGTGAAGATCCAGGGGCTGACGGCGAGCTTCGCCGGCGACAACGGCTCTCACACCATCACCCTCGACGCCGACACCTGGCATTGCGACTGCCACCTCTTCGAGTCCGCCGGCGGTTGTTCCCACACGCTCGCGGTCCAGAAGATGCTCGACCCCATGCTGACCGATGCTTCCCGGGAGACGCCCCTCTACAACCACGCCGAGGTGGCGACGCCCGTCTAACTCCTCGCTCGCCCACGCATCCGAGGCCCGCCTGCCACCACCGGCCGGCGGGCTTCTGCTTTCGGCCGCTCGGCGAGCGGCGGTTCCCCGCTCGGCGTTGCAGCCAGTGCAGCAAACCACTCCGGAAGGGCTCGCCAGGATGGGCTCTGGAGTGAAACGTTGCTGCCAGCGCAACAGAAGCGGCATGAGCCGCCCTTCCCGTGCGAAACGTTGCAGGCGGCGCAACGAACCACTCCGGAAGGGCTCGCCACGATGGGCTCTGGAGTGAAATGTTGCTGCCAGCGCAACAGATCGCCGGCGGTCTTCGGTGGTGCTAGGATCGGCCCCACCAATTGAAGACCGCGACGGGTGCCGCCGCCGAAAGGCCGGCGGATGAATGGCGAAGCCGGTGTGAAGCCGGCGCTGTCCCGCAACTGTATCCGACCGATCCACCGGGAACCGGTCGGGAGCCAGGTCGCCCAGCCAGGTCGCGATGTCACTGCCCTCGTGTGAAAGGGAACGGCATCACCCATGGCTCATGCTCTTCGGACCCTCTCCATCCTTGCCGGCGCGCTGCTGATCAGCGGCTGCGCCGGCCTCGGTGCACCGGCTGGCAGCCAGCCCCCGGCGGGAGCCACGGCGAGGCCGGCGGCCGCGGCCACGTCGACGCCGCTGCCCGCCTACCCTCTCGCCCTGACCGATGATGCCGGGCGTACGGTCGTGATCGCCGCCGAGCCGGAGCGCATCGTGAGCCTGGCGCCGTCGAACACGGAGATCGTCTGCGCGCTGGGTGCCTGCGACCGCATCGTCGGCGTCAACGACTACCGAGATGGCTTCCCCGAGGAAGTGGCCTCCGCGCTCGACCAGGTCCCGGACGTCGCGTCGTTCACCGGGGTCGATCGCGAGGCGATGGTGGCCGCGGAGCCCGACCTGGTGCTGGCCGCCGGCAACGAGCTGACCTCGAGCGCGGACATCGACGCAATGAGCAGCCTGGGCATGCCCGTGCTGGTGCTCTATCCCGAATCACTCGACGAGGTCTACGCGGATCTCCTGCTTGTCGGCCGCGCCATCGGCGAGGAGGGTGCCGCGGCCGAGCTGGAGGCCGCGATACGCGAGCAGGTTGCGACCATCGGCGCCGCCGTCGAGGGGCTCGCCACCCCGCGCACCTTCTACGAGGTGGGCGTCTTCGAAGGCTCCATCTACACCGCCGGCGCGGACTCGTTCCTGGCCGCACTGGTCGACCTCGCCGGCGGGGACCCGGTCACCGGGGACGCCCTCTCCACGTCGATCCAGCTCGAGGACCTGGTGGCAGCAGACCCGGAGGTCATCCTGCTGGGCGACGCCGCCTACGATCCGAGCATCACTCCGGAGGCCGTGGCCGCACGTCCCGGATGGGGCGGGATCCGCGCGGTGGTCGACGGCAACGTACGCGCCATGCCCGAGGACCTGCTCATCACCCGTCCCGGTCCGCGGATCGCGGACGGCCTGGAGGCCCTGGCGCGGGCCATCCACCCCGAGGCGTTCGACTGATGCGCGCGACAGCCGCGTCCCGGGCTGCCTCCGTCGACACCGTGCTGCACGGTCCTTCGCTGACGAAGGCCGCCGTGGTGCTCGGCATCGGTGGCCTGCTGCTGCTGGGCGTCCTGGTGGCGGCTGTCGCGCTGGGCAGCGTCGGCGTGGGGCTGGGCGACACGGTCGCCATCCTCGCCCATCGACTGCTGGGCCTGCCGCTGAGCCAGACGTGGACGCCACCGGTGGAGACGATCATCTTCGATATCCGCCTGCCGCGCGTCCTGACCGCCATGCTGGTCGGCGGCGGCCTGGCGATGTCGGGTGCCGTCTTCCAGGCGTTGCTGCGCAACCCGTTGGCCGACCCGTACATCATCGGTACCGCGGCGGGGGCCAGCCTGGGTGCGGTGAGCGGCATCGTGCTGCCCCTGCTGGTTCCGGCGCTGGCGATCGGCGCAGGCAGCGCCTGGCTGGGCATCGGCCTGGTGCAGGTGCTCGCGTTCGCCGGGGGACTGGGGACCGTCCTGCTGGTGTACGCCGTGGCCCGCAGCGGCGGACGCGTCCCCGTGGTGACGCTGCTGCTGACCGGCTATGCCGTTTCGGCCGTGCTGGCCGCGGTCGTGGCGCTGCTGATGTTCATGGCGGGCAGGGCGCTGGGCGCCATCTTCGGCTGGCTGATGGGCTCGCTGGCCGACGCCTCCTGGTCGTCGCTGGCGCTTGCCGGCCCGCTGCTCGGGATCAGCTTCCTCCTCCTCCTGGCCCGATGGCGCCGCCTCAACGTCCTGCTCCTCGGCGACGCCCAGGCGTCGACGCTCGGCGTCGACGTCGAGCGTGAGCGACTGCGGCTGACCATGCTCGCCACGCTGGCCACGTCGACGGCGGTGGCGGTCTCGGGCACCATCGGCTTCGTGGGGCTGGTCGTCCCGCACCTGCTGCGCCTGGCCATCGGCCCCGACCATCGGCTGCTGCTGCCGGCGAGCCTCGTCTTCGGCGCCGCCCTGCTGGCGCTGGCCGACCTGGGCGCACGGCTGCTCGGCGGCCTGCCGGTGGGGATCGTCACCGCGTTGATCGGCGCACCCTTCTTCCTCTACCTGCTGCGAAGGAGCCACGTCAGGATCAGCGGAGCCGCGTCGTGACGCTCGCCGCCGCTGCTTTGGCCCAGCTCTCCGGCGTCGATTTCGGGTACGAGCTGACCGGCGGCGGACGGCGGGAGGTGCTGCGTGATCTCTCGCTGGCGCTGCGCAGCGGCGAGGTGGTGGCGCTGGTCGGGCCCAACGGCAGCGGCAAGACGACGCTGCTGCGGGTCATGACCGGGCAGCTGCCCCCCGGCGCTGGATCGGTGGCGTTCGCCGGCCGACCGCTGGACGACTGGAAGCGCGACGAGCTCGCCCGGCGGGTGGCGGTTCTGCCGCAGCAGCTGGATCTGCCGCCCGGCTTCCGCGTGGCGGAGCTCGTCGAGATGGGCCGGGCCCCCTACGCCCGGCGGCTGTTCGCGTCGACGGCCGAGGACGAGCGAGCGGTCGCGCGGGCGCTGGCGGAGGCCGACGCGCTCGAGCTCGCGGACCGGCAGGCGGACGAGCTATCCGGCGGCGAGCGGCAGCGGGTGCTGGTGGCGATGGCGCTGGCGCAGGAGCCGGAGCTGCTCCTGCTCGACGAGCCGACCCTCCACCTCGATCTCGCCCACCAGGTGTCGCTGCTGTCGGCCATTCGACGCCTGCGGGGCCAGCGCCAGCTTGCCGTCGTGGCCGTGCTCCACGACCTGAACCTGGCCGCTGCCTTCGCGCCGCGCGTCGTCGTCCTGGACCACGGCCACGTCTCGGCGGATGGGGCCCCGGACGACGTGCTGACACCCGAGCTGGTTCACCGGGTCTTCGGGGTGGACGTCGACGTGGCGTACACGACGGAGCGCCGCCGGCAGCTGGCGCTGCGGCTGGAGCCCTAGAGCCCCTCGTCCTCCTCGACGACGATGTCCACGTGCTCGCTGCCGTCCTCGCGAAGGGAGCGGTGCACGTGGATGTGCGGGTGGGTCTCGTCGCTGACCTGCTCGCGCTGGACCCGTACCATGGTCGCCTCGGGGACGTCCTCGAGCCGCTCCTGTTCGGGCAGTGCCGCGTTCGGCAGCTCGGACCAGAGGACCAGGTTGAGGAACACGTTCAGGACGGCGATGATCGGGATGCCGAACAGCGCTCCCCACACGCCGGCGACCTGCGCACCAACCAGCAGGCCGACCAGGACGAGGATGGGATGGATCCCCAGCGCGCCGTGCATCAGGCGTGGCTGCAGCCAGTTCACGATGACCGTCTGCACGACGACCAGCAGGATGGTGATGACGAGCCACCATTGCGGCACGTAGATCCACGCCGCGGCGATGGGCGGGATGAGGGCCAGCGGTGGACCGAAGAACGGGATCAGCATGGCCAGGGTGGAGAGCGTGCCGATCAGGAAGAGGTAGGGCATGTCGAAGGCGATGCCGACCACGGCGACGAGCACGCCCTGGATCGCCGCGAGCAGGATCTGGGCCCGCAGGAAGCCGCCGAAGGCGCGCGCGATGCTACGTTCCAGGATCGCCAACTCGTCGCTGTAGCGTCGCGGCACGGCGCGGTTGATCTTCGCCGAGATTCGCTCGCTGTCCATGAGCATGTAGAGCGACAGGATCAGGATCAGCGCCACCGATCCCAGCGTGGTGAGCGTCGCGCTGGCGATCACCTCGGCCTGGCTGAAGATGTCACCGGCGATGCTGCCCACCTGGCGCTGCGCCGACTCGAAGAGCTGGACGAGGTCGATCCGGAAGCGCTGCAGGTCGAAGTCGGACTGGAAACCCTCCAGCCGAGATCGGATGTCGGAGGCGGTACGCGGGAATTCGGCGGTGACCTGCGTCACCTCCCGGGTGATCGATGAGACGACGTAGAAGACGACGAAGCCGAGCGCCAGCAGCGCCAGGATGTAGGCGATCACGACGGCCGGCTGGCGGGAGATCGGCAGGCGGTCGTCGAGCCAGCGGGCCACCGGTGACATGACGAACGCGAGCAGCCAGGCGAGGAACAGGATCAGGATGATCTGGCTGAAGCCGAGCAGGAAGGCGAGCCCCAGCTGGAGCAGCTGCAGTCCGAAGAAGAGCGAGCCGGCGATCAGGAAGATCAGCAGCCAGCGCCGATGACGGGGACCGAGGTCGATGAGCGGCCCCCGCGAGGTCGTCATCCCCGCTCCCGGCTCCGGCCGATGCCGACCGCCGATCGCACCTCGTCCATCGTCGCCTCCACGATCGGTCGCACCTTGGCGGCACCTGCGGCAAGCACCTCCTCGACGTAGCCAGGATCGGCTGCCAGTCGCGCCCGCTTCTCGCGCATCGGCCGGAAGAAGTCGATGATGCGCTCCGCCAGCAGCTGTTTCGTCTCGACGCAGCCGGTGCGCGCAGTGCGCTCGCCGTCCTGGATCTGGAGGTAGTCGCTGCCGAAGAACCGATGCAGCTGGCACACGTTGCAGACCTCCGGCCGCCCCGGATCGGTGCGCTTGATGCGCTGCGGATCGGTGACCATGCTCATCACCAGCTTCCGGATCTCATCGGGCTCGGCGAAGATCGGGATGGTGTTGCCGGCGCTCTTGCTCATCTTGCGGACGCCGTCGATGCCGAGCACCACGGGCGCATCGGTGAAGACGGCCTGCGGCTCCGGGAAGACCTCGCCGTAGCGGCGGTTGAAGGCGCGCACGATCTCCCGCGAGATCTCCAGGTGCGGCGCCTGGTCCTTGCCAATCGGCACGCGGCTCGCCTTGTAGATCACGATGTCCGCCGCCTGCAGGACCGGGTAGGTGAGCAGCCCGTTGCTGTTCTCCTTGCCGTCCTGGCGGGCCTCCTTGTAGGTCGGGTTACGTTCCAGCCACGTGACGGGCACGACGGTGTCGAAGATCCACATCAGCTCGGAGTGCTCGGGGAAGTCGGATTGGCGGATCAGGGCGCACCGCTCCGGATCGAGGCCGACCGCCAGCAGATCCAGCACCATGTCGTGGCTGAGCCCCCGAAGCTGTTCCCCGTCGTGCACGGTGGTCAGGGCATGCAGGTCGACGATGGCGTAGATCGCGTCGTAGGTGTCCTGCATCGCGACGTAGTTGACCTGCGCGCCCAGGTAGTTGCCGAGGTGCGAGGCGCCGGAGGGCTGGATCCCGGAGAAGACGCGCTCGCGCGTGGCGGGCTGCGCGGTCTCGACGTCTGGCGCTGTCTGGCTCATGAGGGTGCCGAGTGTAACGCACCGCTGGCCGGCCCCAACCACTCGGTGCTGGACCGTTCCACCCATAATGGCCCGATGATCCGGACGCGCGAGGACTGGCAGTTGGCGGGCGATCCGGCGAGGCGCCTCGGCCACGGCGTGGAGTTCCACGCTTCGATCGGCTCGACCAACGACCGAGCCCGCGCGGCGCTCGCCGAGCCTGCCGGCGAGGGACTCGCGATCGTCGCCGACCTGCAGACCGCCGGCCGCGGACGGCAGGGTCGCAGCTGGATCTCGCCGGCCGCCCGCAACCTGGCGGTGAGCGTCGCGTTCCGGCCGCGGCTCGGCGTCGAACGGGCGGGCCTCCTCGGGGCGGCGGCCGCGCTGGCCGTCCGCGACTCGTGCGCCGCGATCGGTGGTGCTCCGCTGCTCGCCATCCGCTGGCCGAACGATGTGGTGGCCGACGACGGCGCCAAGGTGGCGGGCCTGCTGGTCGAGACGTCGATCGCCGGAGATCGGCTCACCGAAGCGGTAGTGGGCGTCGGGATCAACGTCAACTGGCGACGCGACGAGATGCCGCCCGATCTCGCCGTGCGGGCCACATCGCTGGCGGACCTGGCTGGCCGCGACCTCGACCGGGTCGAGCTGCTCGCATCGCTCCTGAAGCGACTGGACGGCGAGATCTCGGCGCTCGAGTCGGGGCGCTCGCCCATTCCGCGCTTCGCGGCCGCTTCGACCCTCGATGGGCGATGGGTGAGCGTCGACCTCGGTAGCTCCCGGCTGGAGGGGATCGTGCGTGGCGTCGGCGCGGATGGGGCGCTGCTGCTGGAGGCGGGCGGGCGGCTGCAGGCGCTGAGCATCGGTGAAGTCATCTCGGTGCGCGACGCGGAGAATGCGCCCGCATGATGCGATCGCAGCCTGATGCCGGGCGACGGGAGGCGCGCGCCGGCGAGCGCGATCCCGACCTGGTGGCGGTGCTTGCCGCGCAGCACGACCGCGCCGCCTTCGCGGTTCTCTACCGCCGCTACCTGGACCGGGTCTACGCCTACGCGTTCTACCAGCTGCGTGACCACCACGACGCCGAGGACGCCACCGAGCGCACCTTCCTGGCGGCGCTGCACGGTCTGCCCCGATTTCGCGATGCCGGGGCGACCTTCCGGAGCTGGCTGTTCACGATCGCGCACAACACCATCGCAAACGCCCGACGCAGCCGTTCGCGGCGGAAGGCCCTGCCCCTGCCGGATGGCTGGGACCGCGCCGCGCCGGATGCCGATCCAGCCGGGCTGGTGAGCCGGGCCGACGAGCTGCGCAGCGTGCTCGGCGCGGTCGATGAGCTCGCTGATGACCGCCGCCAGGTGGTCCTGCTCCGCTTCGTGGACGGCTTGAGCTCGGTCGAGATCGGCCAGGTGCTCGGTCGCTCACCGGGAGCCGTGCGCGTGCTGCTGCACCGGGCACTGCGGGAGCTCGAGGCGCGGCTCAGCTCCTGATCCTGGAGCGCCCGTCGCGCTGAGGCACCTCCGGCGTGTAACGAACCGCCCGCTGCCGGTGTTCGCTTAGGATGAGGACCGTTGGAGGAGTCCCCGCATGTCCAGCCCTAGCCCGGCAGGGCGGCTTGATGTCGCCCTCGACTCGCTGCTGTGCGGCGAGCGGCCGATCGTCGAGGCCGAGCTGCGACCGCTGCTGCGCGTCGCGGAGCTGACCTCCGCCGCGCTGCGCCCCATCCCGCCCGGCGTCGCGTTCGAGCAGCGGCTGGCGGAGCGCCTGGCTGGCGAGAGCATGGTGCGACGGGCGGCCGATGCCGTCTCCAGCTTCACCCGCCGCGAGCTGGCGCAGCCCGGGCGGCTGCTGGCAGCCGGCGCCGTCTCCTCCGCCGCGGTGGGCGTCACGGTGACCGCATTTGCCGTCTGGCGGTCGTCCCGGCAGCATCCCGGACCCTCGCATCGGCTGCTGGGCCGCTGAGGAGCCGCTGCCGATGCGCATCAAGTTCCCACTCGGGCGACGCGACGGTCCGACCGACGCCTGGACGAAGTGCCCGAGCTGTGATTCGCAGATCTTCATCCGCCAGCTGGAACGCAACCTGCGCGTCTGCCCGACCTGCGGCCACCACTTCCGGATGAGCATCGGCGAGCGCATCGACCTGCTGGTGGACGAGGGCAGCTTCGTCGAGCACGACGCGGGGCTGATCTCGGGCGACCCGCTCGCGTTCCACGACCAGAAGCCGTACACCGACCGGCTCGAGGCCTCGCGGGTGAAGACCGGACTGCGGGAAGCCGCGGTGTGGGGGACCGCGCGCATCGAGGGCCACGAGGTCGCCATCGGCCTCTTCGACTTCCGCTTCATGGGCGGCAGCATGGGGAGCGTCGTCGGCGAGAAGGTGGCGCGCTGCTTCGAGGCCGCACTCTCGGCGCGCATCCCCGCCATCATCGTCACCGCCTCCGGCGGCGCGCGCATGCAGGAGGGGACGCTCTCCCTGCTCCAGCTGGCGAAGACGACGGCGCCGCTCGGCCGCATGGACGTCGCGGGCGTCCCCTTCATCTCGATCCTGACCGACCCGACCACGGGTGGCGTCCTGGCCAGCTTCGCCAGCCTGGGCGACGTGATCCTCGCCGAGCCGCGAGCGCTGATCGGCTTTGCCGGCGCTCGCGTGGCGAGCGGAACGGTGGGAGAGGAGCTTCCCGAGGGCTTCCAGACGGCCGAGTTTCTGCTGGCGCATGGCTTCGTGGACCTGGTCGTCACGCGCCCCGAGATGCGCGCCACGCTGGCCCGCCTTCTCGCGCTGCTGCCCGTCGCCCGCCCGGAAACGGAGTGGCCGTCGCCTGAGGACCGCCCGTGGGGACCCATCGGCGTGCTCTCCGACCTCGCCGAGCGGCTCGGCGGCGCCGTCAGCGAGACGATCGGGATCGACGTCGATGAGCAGCCGGACAACGGTGGACCACCCACCGCCGCCACCACCGCCGGCAGGAGCCGCGCAGCGACCGAGGAGCCGGAGGATCGGCCCTCATGACCGAGATGCCGCTCGGCGTCGGGGCCCTGGCAGCGGGGCCGCCCAGCAGGGAGCAGGTCGACGAGGCGTGGCGGCGGGTCCAGCTCGCGCGTCATCCGAAGCGCCCCCGCACCCTGGATCTGATCGCCGACATCTTCGACGATTTCCTCGAACTGCATGGCGATCGCTCGTTCCGGGACGATCCGGCGATCGTGGGCGGACCCGCCCTGCTGGAAGGGCGCCCGGTGATGGTGATGGGCCACCAGAAAGGCACCGACACCGAGTCGAATATCCACCGCAACTTCGGCTCGCCGCACCCGGAGGGCTTCCGAAAGGCGCACCGGCTGATGGGCCTGGCCGAGAAGCTGGGCATGCCGGTCGTGACCTTCCTCGACACGGCCGGCGCCTTCCCCGGTCCTGCCGCGGAAGAGCGCGGCCAGGCGGAGGCGATCGCCTCGAACATCAAGCAGATGACCGGCCTGCAGGTGCCGATCGTGGTCGTGATCGTCGGAGAGGGCGGCTCCGGAGGGGCGCTCGCCATCGGGGTTGGAGACGAGGTCCTCGCCCTGGAAAATGCCGTCTACTCGGTCATCAGCCCAGAGGGCTGCGCCTCAATCCTGTGGCGCTCGGCCGAGCGTGCTCCCGACGCTGCGGCGGCCATGCGCATGACGGCGGCCGACCAGCTGGAGCTCGGCGTCGTCGACGCGATCGTGGAGGAGCCGTCCGGGGGCGCCCAGGAGGACCCGGCGGCGACGGCGAGGTCGATCAAGGCGGCGGTGCTCGATGCCCTTGGCCGCGTGACCCGCCACGAGCCGGAAGTGCTGCTGGCAACCCGCTATGCTCGGCTGCGCGGCATCGGCCTGGTGCTGCAGACCGAAGTCGGCCCCACCACCGTCGTTGAGGAGCCCTCCCTGCGACACCGTCTCGGACGGCTGCTGCGATTGCCGGGAGTGCCGCGCCGGCCGAGGTGGAGCGACGTGTGGCCGAGCAACGACGAGAGCAATGACGCCGAGGGAGGCGCGTGACCGAGTACGACGACGACCTTTCGCAGGTTGAGCTGGCGGCCCGCGAGCTCGTTCCGCGCCTGGCAGAACGGCTGGCACGGCAGCGCCTGGGCGAGCTGGAGGTGCGCCACGGATCTCTGCGGGTGCGCGTCGTCGCCGGCGAGCAGGCCTCGGTCGGTGCGCCGGACGTCCAGGGCGAAGCCGTTGGGCAGCAGCGCCGCCAGGCGCCGGCCCCCGCGGCTGCCACCTCCCCCGCGCACGAGGTCACCTCGCCCGCGGTCGGCTACTTCGGGTTCGCCGATGGCCTGGGCCCGGGCCTGGAGGTCGACAAGGGAGACGAGCTCGGGCACGTCGAGATGCTGGGGGTGCGGCACGACGTTCGCGCTCCGCGGCGGGGGATCGTCAGCCACCTCGTGGCCGAATCGGGCGAGCCGGTCGAGTACGGGCAGGTGCTGGTCGAGCTGGAGCCGGCCGAGTGAGGGTGGCGCTGCTCTTCTCCCCGCAGGGCTCGCAGGCGGTCGGCATGGGCCGGGATATCGCGGCGCGCTCGCCCAGCGCCGCAGCGGTCTACCGCACCGCCGATGCGGCCCTCGGCTGGAGCGTCTCGACGACCTGCTGGGACGGCCCCGAGGAGCGTCTCAACGACACGCGCCAGACACAGCCCTGCCTGGTCGCCACCTGCCTCGCGATCCTGTCGGCGTTGCGCGACGAGCTGCCACTGCGCCCGCGCTACGTCGCCGGGCACTCGGTCGGCGAGTACGCGGCCGCTGCGGCGGCGGGAGTCCTCTCCAGTGCGGATGCCATCCGCCTGGTCGCGCTTCGAGGCCGGTTGATGGCGGAGGCCGCGCCGGAGGGTGGCATGAGTGCCGTCATGGGCCTGGACCGCGATGCGGTGACGCGCGTCGTGGCGGCCACGCACTCCGGCGACGACCTGGTGGTCGCCAACGACAACGCACCGGGCCAGGTGGTGATCAGCGGAACGCGGGCGGCGCTCGAGACCGCCGTGCCCGCCTTGCGGGCCGCCGGTGCCAGGCGCGTCGTCCCGCTCAAGGTGTCGGGCCCGTTCCATTCGCCGATGATGGCGAGCGTCGGCGAGGCGCTGGCGGACGCCTTCGAGGAGGCAACCTGGGGCGACGCCGATCCGCCGGTCGTCAGTAACGTGACCGGCGAGGCCGTCCGCGATGCCGGCCAGATCCGGGCGCTGCTGGCCCGCCAGGTCAGCTCGCGGGTGGAGTGGGTGCGCGGCGTCACCGCGATGCTGGCGGACGGCGTGGACACGTTCGTCGAGATCGGTCCGGGAGCGGCGCTCAGCGGCATGGTGCGACGCATCGCGCCTGGCGCGCGCACGCTGAACGTCGCGGACGAGGCGGGGCTGGCCGCAACCGTTGAAGCGCTGGCGGGTGCCAGGGAGGGATCGGTCCGCAGATGAGCTTCAACAAGATCCTGGTCGCCAACCGTGGCGAGGTTGCCGTCCGCATCCTGCGCGCCTGCCGTGACCTGCAGATCCCCGCCGTGGTGGCGTACAGCGAGGCGGATCGCGAGTCGCTCGCCGTGCAGATGGCCGACGAGGCGGTCTGCATCGGTCCGGCCGAGGCTCGTAAGAGCTACCTGAACCAGCCCGCCGTGGTGTCCGCTGCGCTGATCACCGGCTGCGACGCAATCCACCCCGGGTACGGCTTCCTGTCGGAGGACGCCGGGTTCGCCGAGGTGGTCGCGGCGCACGACCTCCACTTCATCGGCCCGCGCGCGGACGTCCTCGAGCGATTCGGCAGCAAGTACGCCGTGCGCCGCATGCTGGCCGCCAACGGGCTGCCCACCGTGCCCGGCAGCCGCGGGATCGTGAACGATATCCGCGACGCCCTGCAGCAGGCAGAGGAGGCGGGATACCCGGTCCTGCTCAAGCCCTCGGCGGGCGGCGGCGGGCGCGGCATGCGCCTCGTTCGGTCGCCGCGCGAGATGGAGACCAGCCTGCCGCTGGCGCGCTCCGAGGCGCAGGCCGCGTTCGGCGACGACAGCATCTACTTCGAGAAGTGGGTCGAGGAGTCGCGCCACGTGGAAGTCCAGGTCCTCGTCGACCAGCACGGCAACGGGATCCACCTGGGCGAGCGTGACTGCAGCGTCCAGCGACGGCACCAGAAGATCATCGAGGAGGCGCCCTCGCCGGCCATGACCGATGCGAACCGCGAGCGGCTGCGGGACCTGGCCATCCGCGCGGTGGTGGCCGCCGGCTACGAGAGCGCCGGCACGCTGGAGTTCCTGCTCGACAAGCAGGGAAACTTCTACTTCATCGAGATCAACTGCCGGATCCAGGTCGAGCATCCGGTGACCGAGATGCTGACCGGGATCGACCTCATCGCGCAGCAGATCCGCCTGGCGGCCGGGGAGCCACTGGCGATCGCCCAGGAGTCGGTGCAGCTGCGCGGCCACGCCATCGAGTTCCGGATCAACGCCGAGGATCCGGGCGACAACTTCTCGCCGCAGACCGGCGTGATCGAGGAGCTCACGCTGCCGGCCGGTCCCGGCGTGCGGGTCGACACGCACCTCTACAGCGGCTACGAGGTCCCGCCCTACTACGACTCGCTGCTCGCCAAGCTGATCGTGTGGGGCGAGGATCGCGCCGAGGCGGTGGCACGTTCGCGTCGGGCACTCGGCGAGTTCCGTGTGGAGGGGATCAGGACCAACCTTCCCTTCCACCGCGGGATCATCGAGAACGACGTCTTCCTCGACGCGGAGGTGAGCACCAACCTCCTCGATCGCGTCGGGCCGGCCGCCTTCGTCGCCGGAGGCGCCTGACCGCCATGCGCTGTAGCCTGAGCTGGAACCGATGACTGACCAGACCGCCGCGACCGACCTCAAGCTCCCCATGGAGGCGGCCGAGATCATGCGCATCCTCCCGCACCGCTACCCATTCCTGCTCATCGACCGCGTGGTGGAGCTCGAGCCCGGGAAGCGCGTCGTCGCGCTCAAGAACGTGACGGCCAATGAGCCCCAGTTCACGGGTCACTTCCCGGAGCGGCCGATCATGCCCGGCGTGCTGATGGTCGAGGCTCTGGCGCAGGCCGGTGCCGTGGCGGTCCTCTCGCTGGCCGAGTACCGCGGCAAGCTCGCCCTGTTCGCCGGCATCGACGGCTGCCGATTCCGTCGCACCGTGCTCCCCGGCGACACCCTGCGCATGGAGGTCACCCTCGAGAAGCTGCGGGGCATGTTCGGACGGGCGCGTGCCGTGGCCAGCGTCGGCGAAGAGATCGCGGTGGAGGCGACGATCAGCTTCATCATCCCTCGCGACCAGGCCATCGCCGGAGGCACCGATGCAGCTGGATGAGCGCTGGCAGCGGCCGAGCTCGAGCGACCGCGGCGAACGCCGCGTGGTCGTCACCGGCATGGGCGCCATCACGCCCATCGGCAACGACGTGGCGAGCACCTGGGATGCCATGGTCGCCGGACGCAGCGGCATCGGCCGCATCACGCTCTTCGACCCCGCCCGCGTCGACAGCAAGGTGGCGGGCGAGATTCGCGGCTTCGACGCGGAGTCGGTCATGCCCAAGAAGGAGGTTCGTCGCAACGATCGCTACGTCCACTACGCCTGGGCTGCGTCGGCCGAGGCGCTGCGCGATGCCGGCATCGAGAATCCGACCACCGACGAACGCGCCGCGGAGCGGACTGGCGTGATCATCGGCTCCGGGATCGGCGGCATCAACACCATGATCCGCGACATCATCGAGGCGCACGAGCTCGGCCCCGAGCGCGTCGGCCCGTTCCTGGTCACGGCCATGATCCCGGACATGGCGGCCGGCTACGTGGCCATCTACGCCAACGCCCGCGGCCCGAACTACGCCACCGTGAGCGCCTGCTCGAGCAGTAACCACGCAATCGGCGACGCCATGTCGATCATCCGCCGTGGCGACGCCGACGTCATGATCGCCGGTGGCGCGGAGGCGGGGGTGGGTGAGATCCCGGTCGCCGCATTCGCCGCCATGCGGGCGCTCTCGACGAGGCGCAACGACGAGCCCGAGGCGGCGTCGCGACCCTTCGATGCGCAGCGCGACGGGTTCGTGATCGCCGATGGCGCCGGCATTCTGGTGCTCGAAGACCTCGACCACGCCCGCCAGCGTGGCGCGCAGATCCACGCCGAAGTGGTCGGCTATGCCGCCACCGACGACGCATCGCACATCACCCTCCCGGCCGCCGGCGGCCGCGGCGCCGTCGCCTCGATGAGCCTGGCACTCGCCGATGCAGGGCTCTCGCCAGACGCGGTCGAGTACATCAACGCCCACGGCACCAGCACGCCGCCGAACGACCGGGCCGAGACGGACGCCATCAAGACCGTCTTCGGCGAACGGGCCTACGCGCTGCCGGTGAGTTCCACCAAGAGCATGACGGGGCACATGCTCGGTGCGGGCGGCGGCGTCGAGGCGATCGCCTGCATCCGGGCAATCCAGGACGGGATCGTGCCCCCCACCATCAACTACCAGTTCCCCGATCCCGAATGCGACCTCGACTACGTGCCGAATGAGGCGCGCCGGACCGATGTGGACGTCGCGATGACCAACTCGTTCGGTTTCGGCGGGCACAACGCCACGGTGATCTTCCGGCGGTACCAGCCGTGACCGATCCGTCCGGCGAGCGACTGCTGGCAGCCTTGGACCTGCTGAGCCCGGTCTTCGAGGCGAGTGACCTCGCCGAGCTCGAGGTGGAGGCGGGCGAGCTGGTGGTGCGGCTCGCGCGACCGCGTCGCGCGGCGACGCCACTGGCGCCGCTTCCGTCACCTCCCACCCCTTCCGTTCCCGAGCAGCCGGCGGCACCGGCCTCGCCGTACGGGGAGCCGGCGCCCGGGATGCGCTTCGTCACCGCTCCGCTGACCGGGGTCTGGTACACGGCACCCTCGCCCGGAGCTCGGGCTTACATCGAGCGCGGCTCGGAGGTGGGGAGCGGCACGGTCATCGGGCTGATCGAGGCCATGAAGCTGTTCAACGAGATCAAGTCGGACGCGGCCGGCCGCGTCACGCGAATCCTGGTCGAGTCGGGAACGCTGGTGAAGCGCCAGCAGCCGCTCATCGAGATCGACCCCAGCGCATGAGGAGAGAGGCAATGTCCACCAATGCGGTGATCAGCGGCTGGGGAATGTACGCGCCGGAGCGCGTGATGACCAACGAGGAGCTCTCCCGAATCGTCGAGACCTCGGACGAATGGATCGTGACGCGCACAGGTATCCGGGAGCGGCGCATCGCGGCCGAAGACGAGACGACCACGACGCTCTCCGTCCACGCGGCCCGCGACGCCCTGGCCGTGGCCGGCGTTCCCGCCTCCGAGGTCGATCTCGTCATCGTCGGCACCTGCTCGCCGGACTACCCGCTCCCGGCGACCGCCGTGCTGGTGGCGACCGAGCTCGGCGCCACGCGGGCGGCCGGCTTCGACCTCCAGGCGGCCTGCTCCGGGTTCGTCTATGCCCTGGCCACGGGGACCAGCTTCATCCGCAGCGGCATGTACCGCAACGTGCTGGTCATCGGGGTGGAGATCCTGAGCCGATTCCTCAACTGGCAGGACCGCGGGACATGCGTCCTGTTCGGCGACGGCGCGGGCGCGGTGCTCCTCTCGGCATCGGACCAGCCAGGCGGCCTGCTCGGCGCCGAGCTCTACAGTGACGGCACCGGCTGTGAGGGGATCATCGTCCCGGCCGGCGGGACGAAGAATCCGGCCTCGCACGAGACCGTCGACCAGCGGCTCCACTACATCCACATGGCGGGCAGCGACGTGTACAAGTACGCCACCCGCCAGCTCGCCGAGTCAGCCCTGGCGGCACTGCGCGACGCCGGCCTGACCGTCGACGACGTCGACCAGTTCGTCTTCCACCAGGCCAACCTGCGCATCATCCAGAGCGTGGAAAAGGCCCTCGGCATCCCCGCCGAGAAGGTCTACGTCAACATCGAGAAGTACGGCAACACGTCGGCCGCATCGGTGCCCATGGCCCTGGTGGAGGCGGTCGCTGCCGGACGCATCAAGCCGGGTGACCGGGTCCTGATGGTGGCGTTCGGCGCGGGCTACACCGCGGGTGCGGCCGTCGTTGAATGGACGGCCGATCCCGCCCTGGCGTTCCGCGCGCCGGGCGGGCAGACCCGGCTGGGCATGCCGCGCGCCGGGCTGCAGGAGGTCGGGGCAGCGGGCTGAGGGGCAGGACCACGTTCGACTGGAGGACGCGATGTTCGATCTGACCGGCAAGGTCGCGCTGGTGACGGGGGGCAGTCGCGGGCTCGGGCGCGCCATCGCGCTGGCGCTGGCCGCGCAGGGGGCCGATGTCGCGGTCAACTACCGCGGCAACGCCGGTGCCGCGGAGGAGACCGTCCAGCGAATCCGCGCCGCAGGTCGCCAGGCGACAGTGCTCCAGGGGGACACCTCCGCCGGCCGCGAGGCGTGCGAGGCGATCGTGCGTGGCGCGATGGACGCGTTCGGCAAGATCGACGTGCTCGTCAACAACGCCGGCATTACCCGCGACAACCTCATCATGCGCATGGATGCCGAGGAGTGGGAGGCGGTCATCTCCACCAACCTGTCCGGTCCGTTCTGGATGACCCGCGCCATCGCCAGGCCGATGATGAAGGCCCGCTCCGGGCGCATCATCAACATGAGCTCTGCCGCCGGGCGGATGGGCAACGCCGGGCAGGCCAACTACGCCGCCGCGAAGGCGGGCCTCATCGGACTCACGAAGACGACGGCCCGGGAGCTCGCCAGCCGCGGCATCACCTGCAACGCCATCGCCCCCGGCCTCATCGAGACCGACCTCACCGCCGACCTGCCTGAGGCGGCGACCGAGGCCATCAAGAGCCTCACGCCCATGGGTCGCGTCGGCTCGGCGGACGACGTGGCTGCTGCGGCGGTCTACCTGGCATCCGACGAGGCACGCTACGTCACCGGCCAGGTGATCGGAGTCGATGGCGGGATGGTCATGGGGTCGTGAAGGCCGAGCAGGAGACCGCCGCCTTCTACGCCTCGCTGCCGACGAAGCGGATGTCGGCGGGCGTCATCTTCAGCGATCGGGAGGGACGGGTGCTCCTGGTACAGCCTGCGTACAAGCCGACCTGGGAGATCCCCGGCGGTGCCGTCGAGGTCGGTGAGTCGCCGCGAGGCGCGGCCCGACGGGAGGTCCACGAGGAGCTGGGCATCGAGGCCACCATCGGCTCGCTGCTCGTGCTCGACTGGATGCCTGCCCGAGAGGAGCTGCCGGACGGCCTGATGCTCGTCTACGACGGCGGGACCCTCGACGATGCCGACGCGCGACGCATACGCCTCCCGGCCGGGGAGCTGCGCGCCTACGGGTTCGTTGATCTCGAGTCGGCGGTGGGTCTGATGTCCACGAGCCTGGAGCAGCGGGTCAAGACGTCGCTCCGCGCACGGCGCCTGGGACGCGCCATCGAGCTGGAGGATGGGCGGCCGCAGATCGCGCGCGAGCTCTCGTTCGACGACTAAGCCTCCACGCCGAGCGAGCGAGCGCCTGCCGACGGCACGCGGATTGCTGCGAAAATGGCCGTTCACGAGCCATCCTTGCGACTAGACGAGAGGAGACCACATGCTGACCGTGCGCAACGTCCTGCGCCCACGCCGCGTCCATGCCCACTGCGATATCCCGTGCGGGGTCTACGATCCGGAGCAGGCGCGGATCGAGGCCGAGTCCTGCCTCAAGATCATCGAGAAGTACGAGGCGAGTGACGACGCGGTCTTCCGCGCGCGGTGTATCGACGTCAAGGAGAAGCGGGCCGAGCTGGCGAAGGAGCACCTCTACGTCCTCTGGTCCGACTACTTCAAGCCGGAGCACCTGGACAAGTACCCGAACCTGCACGAGACCTTCTGGAAGGCCGCCAAGCAGGTCTCGCAGGTGAAGCACACCATGGACGCCGGTGCCGCCCGCGAGCTCCTCTCCATGATCGACACCATCGACGAGATGTGGAAGAGCACGGGCGGCCCGGAGAAGACGCGCGTCAACGGCCGGCCCGGCTGAGCGGCCCATCCGGTGCCAACGAGGTGAGGGGCCGGTTGCGGCCCCTCGTCTTCGTGCCCGGCCTGTTCGCCGGGCTCGCTGCAGCGCTCACCATCACGCGGCGCCTCGACGTCGTTGAGGTCGACGGGCACTCCATGGCGCCCGCATTGCTCCCCGGCGATCGCCTGCTGGTCGAGTCGATCTCCTACGCACGCCGCCCGCCACGACCCGGCGAGGTGGTCCTGGCGCGCGATCCGCGCCACGCCTCACGGGAGCTGGTCAAGCGCGTCGCGGCCTCCGACGGCGAGCATCTCGAGCTGCTGGGCGACAGCCCCGCCGCCAGCACCGATTCACGCGAGTTCGGCGCGATCCCCATCGCCGAGGTGCACTGGCGCGCGGTGATCCGCTACTGGCCCCCCCGGCGCCTGGCATTCCTGGCAGGCCTGTCACGACCCCTCACTGCGCTGGGGAAATCCGGGGGCCGCTCTGGCCCACCTGCTGCGCCGGGTCACGGCGTTCGGCGGCGCGGCACGCATCAGCGATAGATGTTCGAACACCGCGCCCGGGAAGGGATCGCGGCGCAACTACGAGCGTTCTATCGGTGCAGGGGGATCACGGACGACGCCGGCAGGCGTGCGTGGTGCGCAGGGTGCACCGATAGAACTGCCAGCGGACGTCCGGGACGCTGTTCGGGGCGAAATCCGGCACATCTATCGGCTGCTGGTGGCGGCGGCCGGAGGCAGGGGACCGCTCCCGCCAACTCCGCCGCAGGCCATGCCCTAGGCGACCGAGGCGCTGCAGAAGACCGCCACGGCGGTGACGCACTCGGCCTCGTCGGCGGGCAGCATCTCCACCCCGTCGCCAGCCTCTGCTGCGACCAGCCACTCGGCCCCGGTCGTGGGCCGGACCGCGATGCGTGCCTCCGGCGCTCGCTCTCGGGTAAAACCCACCACCGGACCCAGTCCGGCGTCTCCGTACTCCTCGCGAATGGCACCGGTGTCGATCACCACCACTTCGGGACGGCGCAGGACGATCGCCTGGTGCAGCCGGGCGGCGTCGTTGAAGAAGAAGGCCAGCGCCCGCGACAGGCGGGCCTCGAGGTGCGCCGCGAGCTGGCGGTCGCGGGTCAGGCAGTACACGATCGACTCGTCGGCCAGCCGCGCGCTCACCGTTCCGACTCCGCCGTCCGCAGCAGCGGGCCCGGGTAGTCGCCGACGGAGCGCCCGGCAGCAGATCGCTTGCTGGCGATCTCGCCGATGTGGAAGTAGTGATGGGCGAGGACGCGCAGCAGCGTGTAGCGCAGCGTCACCTCGCGGCCCCGCAGCTCGGGCAGCGATCCGGGGTACGGGATGGTGCGGTCGAGATCGGTTTCGCTCGCTGCTTCCAGGAATCCCGCGCCCGTGCGCCGCACCTCCTCCGACGCTGCCCACAGCTCCGCCCAGTCCATGGCCTGACCGTCTCCGCCGAAGCGGTAGCGGGGATCGGAGACCAGTGGGTGTGCCGTGGCTGCCGCGAAGCGGACGTTGATCCAGCTGTCGACCTGGTTGGCCAGGTGCCCCACCGTCCAGGCGTACGAGCTGCCCGCTTCGCCATCGGTCGCCTCGCGCGTCTCCATGCCCGCGCAGACCCGGTCCAGGTCGGACCAGGCATCGAGCAGCGCGGCGGCCAGTGGAGCGTGTGCCATGCCGCGAAGCATAGCCGTGCCGAGCTCCGCCTCGCCGCCGCCGTGGCGATCGCCATGGGCTCCGTGACGCGCCCTCGTACAATGGATGATCCAGATGGCAACCACGACACCCGCCCGCCGCGATCCCGCCCGCGACCTGACGGCCCCGCGCCACCAGGCTCTGGGCAGCCTGCTGGGCCGCGTCTGGCCGGTGGACCAGGTCGGGGTCGAGGAGCGCGCCGCCAGCCTCGCCAAGCGCAGCATCAAGCGCGAAGCGAAGCTCTGGGCGCTCGACCTCGTGATCCGCATGACCGATCTCACCACCCTGGAGGGCAAGGACACGCCGGGCAAGGTGCGTGCGCTGGCGGGCAAGGCTCGGCGGCCGGACCCGACCGACCCATCGATCCCGCACGTCGCGGCACTCTGCGTCTACCCGAACATGGTTCCCACCGCCGTGGAGGCCCTGAAGGGCTCGGGCGTGAAGGTGGCCTCGGTCGCCACCTACTTCCCGTCGGGCCAGGCGCCGCTCGAGGTGAAGCTGGAGGACGTGCGGGCCACGGTCGCCATGGGCGCCGACGAGGTGGACATGGTGATCGACCGCGGCGCGTTCCTGGCCGGCGAGTACGCGAAGGTCTACGACGAGATCGTGGCGGTCAAGGAGGCGTGCGGCGAGGCGCACCTGAAGGTGATCCTGGAGACGGGTGAGCTGGAGACCTACGACAACGTGCGCCGCGCATCGGTCCTGGCCATGGCTGCCGGGGCGGACTTCATCAAGACGAGCACCGGCAAGGTGCAGCCGGCGGCCACGCTGCCGGTGACGCTGGTCATGCTGGAGGCGATCCGCGACTTCTACCACCAGACCGGGCGTGCGGTCGGCATGAAGCCGGCCGGCGGCATCCGCACCGCGAAGGAGTCGATCGCCTACCTGACCACGCTGTACGAGACCCTCGGGCCCGACTGGATGACGCCGGAGCGCTTCCGTTTCGGGGCCAGCAGCCTGGTCAACGACGTGCTCATGCAGATCCGCAAGGAGCGCACTGGCCGCTACTCCGGCGGCGACTACTTCACCCTCGACTAGGCCGATGCAGGCCGAGCCGAGCACCATCCAGGTCTGGTCGGACATCGGCTGTCCGTGGGCGCACGTCGCCGTCTGGCGCCTCTGGGACGCGCGGCGACAGCTCGGCCTGGAGGAGCGCGTCCGCTTCGACCACCGCGTCTTCCCGCTGGAGCTGTTCAACTCCCAGGCCACGCCGCGCAACGAGCTGGAACCCGAGATGCCGGCCTGCGCCTCGCTGGCGCCACGCGCCGGTTGGCAGGCCTGGAGCGCTCCGGACTGGGAATGGCCCGGCACCATGCTCCCGGCCATGGAGGCCGTGCAGGCGGCGAAGGAGCAGGGGCTCGCCGCCTCGGAGGCACTCGATCGTGGCCTGCGCCGCGCGTTCTGGGGCGAGAGCCGCTGCGTCAGCCTGCGCCACGTGATCCTGGAGGTGGCCTCCGAGACCGACGGGCTGGACCTGGCCGCCCTGGCCGAGGCGCTCGACGAGGGCCGCGCTCGCCGCGCCATCTTCGTGCAGTGGGAGATTGCCAAGACGGACGCCGTGCAGGGCTCGCCGCACGTGTTCGCGCCGGACGGCAGCAACGCGCAGAACCCCGGCCTGGAGCTGGACTGGAACGAGGCGGCCGATGGGGTCTGGCTGCCCACCATCGTCCGCGACGACCCGGCGGCCTACGTCGATCTCCTGCGGCGCGCAGCCGCGTAGAGATCACGCCCGGTGCCGGCGCGACGTTCACCGGGTGTGCAACTGCCACCCTTCCAGGTGCTCATCGATGCCCATGCAGCCGAGCTGCATCGGTTCCTGAGCGGCTTCCTCGGACCTGATGACGCCGAGGACTGCCTGCAGGAGACGCTGATCTCGGCGCTGCGCGCCTATCCGCGACTGCGGAACGCCGACAACCTGCGTGCCTGGCTCTACACGATCGCACGGCGCAAGGCGGCCGATGTCGGCCGGTGGCGAGCCCGGCGGCCGGCCCACCCGCTCGATGGCCTGCCGCCCGCCGTCGAACCGCAGGTGCAACCGGCGCCGATCCCCGAGGACGGGCTCTGGAGGCAGGTTCGCTCACTGCCGGAGAAGCAGCGCGCGGCGGTCATCCACCGGTTCGTGCTGGACCTTGACTACCGTGCCATCGGCGAGCGGATGGGAACCAGCGAGGCAGCGGCCCGCCAGAACGTGGCGGCCGGGCTGCGGCGCCTGCGAAAGGAGATCGAGGCATGAACGAGCTCGAGCGTCGACTGGCACATCCCGAGCAGCGGCCCTTCGACGAGGAGCGGCTGATGGCCGGGCTGCGCGGCCGGGCAGCGGCCGAGGGCCTGCTGGACGTCGCGTACGCGGAGCTGGACTCGCCGCTCGGCCGCCTGCTCGTCGCCGTCACGGGGCGAGGGCTGGTGCGCATCGCCTACGAGGGAGAGCCCGACGACGCCGTGCTCGAGGAGCTGGCCCGCGAGGTGAGCCCGCGGCTGCTGTTTGCGCCCGAACGTATCGACGAGGCGCGGCGCGAGCTGGACGCCTACTTCGCCGGCAAGCGGCGCTCGTTCGAGATTCCCGTCGACTGGTCGCTGATGCATGGCTTCGCGCGTCGCGTGCTCCGCGCGACATCGCGGGTCCCGTTCGGCGAGGTGACCACCTACGGCAGCGTGGCCGCCGAGGCGGGCTCGCCGCGCGCCGCGCGCGCCGCCGGCAATGCCCTCGGGTCGAACCCGATCCCGATCGTCGTGCCGTGCCACCGCGTGCTCCACGCGGGAGGGGGGCTGGGTGGCTACGCCGGCGGCCTCGACCGCAAGCGCTTCCTGCTCGCGCTCGAGGGACGTCCCTAGCGGTCCAGCAGCGGCCGGTAGCGCGCGAGCAGCTCATCGGGCACGCGCATCGGCCTGCCATCGGCCAGGCGCACCCAGACCCACTCGCTCACGACCTCGGCCAGCACGGCACCATCGGCGACGCGCCGGAACGTCGTGCGGCGCGCGCCGCGCACACCGCCGAGCGCCAGTACCCGGACGGTGCCGTTGACTTCGTCACCGCGCACCGCGGTCTGTCGGTAGGTGATCTCGTGGCGCCGAACCAGCCAGGCACCCCCGCGCTCGAGGCTCCACGCTCGACCGAAGCCGGCCACCTCGGCGTGCTCGGCGGTCAGGTTCTCCGCCCAGTTGAGGTAGACCGCGTTGTTGACGTGCCCGTTCTCGTCGACCTCGTAGGTGCGCACGCGGAAGCGCACGGAGTGCTCGAGAAGGCGCCCGCCGGCATCGGTCATGCTGGCGAGTGTAGGCGGAAACCGGTGGCCAGAGGCAACGGGCACAGAGGAGGGAAGCGATGGGTGAACGCGCGACGGACCTTGCCAAGCGATTCATCAACGAGGTCTTCGTGGCGGGTCGACGCGAAGCCGTCGAGGACCTCGTGACGTCGGACTTCGTGTCGCACCCGCTTCCCGGGACCGGCCCCGAGGTGATGCAGGCGGCAATCGACCGCGTCTCCGGGGCGCTGACCGACACGGTCTTCGATATCCAGGACACCATCGCGCAGGATGACCGGGTGGCGGTGCGCCTGGTCGCCTCCGCCGTGCACTCGGGCACCTTCATGGGCATGCCGGCGACCGGGCGGCGCTACTCCATCGAGGAGATCCACGTCTTCCGCGTGGCGGACGGGCGTGTGGCGGAGCACTGGCACCAGATGGATGCGCTGGCGATGCTGCGTCAGCTGGGCCTCACGCCGGGCGGTACCGGCTAGACCGCCCCGCGAGGCGTCGAGACGCGGCCAATGCCGGCCGCGGTGCCATAATCGAACGATCATGAGCCTGACCAAGAAGAGCGACGGCAAGCCGGCACCCGGGTCCTGGGGGATCGCCGCGCAGGGAAACCTCCCGTGGGAGTACGCATCGGCTCCCGAAGCGACCGATCACATCCGGATCAGGCCGGAGTACGGCCTCTTCATCGGCAACGAGTTCGGGCCGTCTCGACCGCGCGCCTGGTTCGAGGTGATCAACCCGGCCACCGAGGAGCCGCTGGCGAAGGTTGCCAGGGCTTCGAAGGCCGATGTCAACCGCGCAGTGACGACCGCCCGGGACGCCTACCGCGGCACCTGGTCGCGGCTGCCCGGCAGCGAGCGGGCGAAGTACCTCTATCGCATCGCCCGCATCATCCAGGAGCGCGCGCGCGAGTTCGCCGTCGTGGAGACGCTCAACTCCGGCAAGCCGATCAAGGAGTCGCGCGACGTCGACGTGCCGCTCGCCGCGGCGCACTTCTTCTACTACGCCGGCTGGGCCGACAAGCTCGACTACGCCTTCGCGCACCGCGAGCCGCGCTCGCTGGGCGTGGCCGCCCAGATCATTCCGTGGAACTTCCCGCTGCTGATGCTGGCGTGGAAGATCGCACCGGCGCTGGCGGCGGGGAACACGGTCGTGCTCAAGCCGGCGTCGACCACGCCCCTGACCGCCTACCTCTTCGCCGACGTCGTTCAGCAGGCGGATCTCCCGCCGGGCGTGGTCAACATCATCACCGGGCCGGGCGAGATCGGCATGGAGCTCGTCAAGCATCCCGACGTCAACAAGGTGGCCTTCACCGGCTCCACCGCCGTCGGCAAGCTGATCGCTCGTGCGGTCGCCGGGTCGCACAAGAAGCTGACCCTGGAGCTCGGCGGCAAGGCGGCCAACATCGTCTTCGACGATGCCCCGCTCGACCAGGCGATCGAGGGCATCATCAACGGCATCTACTTCAATCAGGGCGAGGTCTGCTGTGCCGGCTCGCGGCTCTTCGTCCAGGAGAGCGTCTACGAACCGCTCCTCGACAAGCTCAAGGACCGCCTGGGCACCATGCGGGTTGGCGATCCGCTGGACAAGAACACGGACGTCGGGGCCATCAACTCGGCGGCGCAGCTGGCGAAGATCACGGAGCTCGTCCAGTCCGGCATCGACGAGGGGGCCGATATCTTCCAGCCGGAGTGTCAGCTCCCGGACCGCGGCTACTTCTTCCGGCCGACGCTCTTCACCGGGGTCAGCCAGTCGCACCGCATCGCGCAGGAAGAGATCTTCGGACCGGTCCTCTCGGTCCTGACCTTCCGGACACCCGATGAGGCGATCGAGAAGGCGAACAACACGCCTTACGGCCTCTCCGCTGGCGTCTGGACCGAGAAGGGCAGCCGAATCTTCAAGATGGTGAGCGCCATGCGCGCCGGGGTGGTCTGGGCCAACACCTTCAACCGCTTCGACCCCACCTCGCCGTTCGGCGGCTACAAGGAGTCCGGCTACGGTCGTGAGGGTGGCCTCCACGGACTGGGGGCCTACCTGGACCTGGCGGCCAACGGCTCGGCTGCCCGATGAGCGCCTGGGAGCGCTCGGAGCTTCGGCTCGATGAGCTCGCCGACTCGATCCACGAGCCCTGGAAGCCAATCGAGGTGGAGACAGTCAACGACGCCGCTCTGCGCATGGCCCGCCTGGAGGGCTCATTCCCGTGGCACCACCACGACGAGGACGAGCTGTTCCTGTGCTGGCGGGGCGCCTTCAGCATCGAGGTGGAGGGGCGGTCGCCGGTGCACCTCGAGCCCGGGGAGCTGTACGTGGTGGAACGCGGTCGGCGTCATCGCCCGGTGGCCGACGCCGGCCCGGCGGTCACGCTCCTGATCGAACGGCCGGAAACGAAGCAGCACGGCGAGGAGGGGCCTCATGCCGGCGCGTAGGGCGGCGACCGCCGCGAGCACCCGGTCTAGGCGACGGGCATCGGTGTTGGACGAGCGCGCGCACCAACCGCTGGCGACTTCCCCCGGTGGCACGTCGGCGGAGCGCATCGGCGTACGGAAGACCTACAAGCTGTACATCGGCGGCCAGTTCCCGCGCACCGAGTCGGGCCGGGCCTACGAGATCCTCGACACGAAGGGTCGACTGCTGGCGAACGCCTGCCGCGGGACGCGCAAGGACGTCCGCGAGGCGGTGCGGGCCGCACGCAAGGCATTCCCCGCCTGGGCCGGGAAGACGGCCTACAACCGGAGCCAGATCCTGTACCGCATCGCCGAGCTGATGGAGGGGCGTCGCGACCAGTTCGTGGCCGAGGTGATGGCGGCCGAGGGCGTCGGGCGGCGTCGGGCGACGCGCCTCGTCGATGCATCCATCGACCGCTGGGTCTGGTACGCGGGCTGGGCCGACAAGTTCTCGCAGATGCTGGGCACCGTGAACCAGGTTGCCGGCTCGTACTTCAACTTCAGCGTCCCCGAGCCGACCGGCGTGGTGGGGGTCGTCGCGCCCGAGCAGAGCAGCCTGCTGGGGCTGGTCAGCCGCCTCGCCCCCGTGATCCTGTCGGGCAACGCCGCGGTCGTGATCGCGTCCGAGTCGCGGCCGCTGCCGGCGGTCACGCTGACCGAGGTCCTGGCCACCTCCGACGTCCCCGGCGGAGTGGTGAACGTCATCACCGGCCTGCGTCGGGAGCTCGTCTCTCACCTGGCCGGTCACATGGACGTCAACGCGCTCGACGCCTATGGGCTGGATCCCGAGCAGGCACAGGCCACGGAGGAGACGGCCACCGAGAATGTCAAGCGCTTCGTTCGCCCGCCGGTGGGCGGCGAGGCAACCGTCGACTGGCTCAGCCCGCGCGCCCAGTCGCCCTACCTCGTCGCGGAGTTCGTGGAGACGAAGACGGTCTGGCACCCGATCGGCTCCTGACCCTCACCCGAAGAGGGAGACCACCGAGGTCGCCAGCAAGACCAGCGTGAGCACGATGACCAGGCCGGTCATGGTCCACGCCACGACGTTCAGCCAGCGGGGGTTGGTGTGGCGACCCATGATCCGCGGGTTGTTCGCCAGCCGCAGCATGAAGACCAGGATCACCGGCAGCAGGATGCCGTTCAGCAACTGGCTGGCCAGGATCAGGCCGATGAGCGGCAGGCCCGGGATGAGGACGACCACCGCACCGATGACGATGAGCGCAGTGAAGAGGCCCATGAAGACCGGCGCCTCCGAGAAACGCCGGCTGACGCCCGATTCCCAGCCGAACGACTCGCACACCGCATAGCTCGTCGTCAGCGGCATGACCGTGGCGGCCAGCACCGATGCGCCGAAGAGGCCGAACGCGAAGAGCGCGCCGGCCGCATCGCCCGCCAGCGGCCGCAGGGCAAGGGCTGCGTCCTCCGCGCTCTCGATCCGGACGCCCGTGCCGAAGACAGTGGTGGCGGTGGCGATGATGATGAAGAGGGCGATCACGTTGGTCCAGAGCGCGCCAAGCACCGCATCGGCCTGCTCGAAGCGGAGCTCCTCCGGGCCCAGTCCCTTGTCGGCCACCGACGACTGCAGGTAGAAGAACATGTAGGGCGTGATGGTCGTGCCGACGGCGGTGACCATCAGCACCAGGAAGCTCGGTTCCAGCGAGACCGATGGCACGACCACGCTGCGCAGCACGCCGCCCCAGTCAGGACCCACCACGAAGGCGCTGACGACGTAGGCGATGAAGACCACGGCTACCGAGAGGAAGACTCGCTCCACGACCCGGTAGCTGGCGAAGACCACGAGAGCCCAGATGGCTGCGGCGACCACGGGAACCGTCACGAAGCGAGGAATCCCGAACAGCTCGAGTGCTGCGCCCGCGCCCGCGAACTCGGCGACGACGTTCATGCCGTTCGCCGCGAGGACGACGAGCATGGCGACGGCCGTCCAGCGGATCCCGAAGTCGTCACGGATGAGATCGCCCAGTCCCTGGCCCGAGACCGCGCCCATGCGCGCCGCCATCTCGAGCACGATGGCCAGCATCACCGTGGTGAGCGGCAGGATCCAGAGCAGTTGCAGGCCCGTCTCGGCGCCCAGGACGCTGTACGTCGCGATGCCGCCAGCGTCGTTGCCTGCCAGGCCGGCGATGATGCCCGGCCCCAAAACCGCCAGGAATGCGAGCAGGCCGGTCCGATGGACGCGGAAGTTGGGGAGCCGATCACGCACGGCGCGCTGCAGGCGGCGTAGCGGGAGCCGCACGCCCGGTCGCGCCACGCCTCAGCGCTCCTCGGCCGGTTCGAACACCTCGGGCAGCCGCTTGCGCCAGCCCTCGCCCAGCGCGCGCTCCAGGGCATCGTCCACGGTCACGATGCCCCGCAGCCGCCCCGTATCGTCGACGACCGGCAGTGCCAGCAGGTTGTAGCGCGCGATGGCGAGGCCGACCTCGCCGGCGTCGGTTTCCAGGGTCACGCTGATGGGATCTGGCCTGAGGAAGTCGCGTACCGGCGTGGCGGGGTCCGCGACGATGAGGCCGCGCAGCGTGATCGTTCCCACCAGCAGGCCGTCGGCATCGGTGACGTAGAGGTAGTAGACCTGGTCGGCCGAGGGCGCCAGCGTGCGAAGCATCTCGATCACCTCGCCGGCGGTCTGGTCGGCGGTCAGGGTGATGAAGTCGGTCGTCATGAGGCCACCCGCCGTCTCCTCGCCATAGGCGAGCAGCTGCCGAACCTCGGATGCCTCCTCCGGCTCCATCAGCGCGAGCAGCTCCTCCTGCCGCTCCGCGGACAGGTCGGCGACCAGGTCCGCAGCCTCGTCGGGGCCCATCTCCTCCAGGATGTCGGCGGCGCGCTCCGGCGCCAGGGCCTCGAGGACGTCGACCTGGTCCTCGGCGCCGAGCTCTTCCAGGACGTCGGCAGCGCGCTCATCGTCGAGGGCGGCCAGGATGCCGGCACGGTCGCGCGGGGCGAGCTGCTCGACGATGTGTGCGACATCGGCCGGGTGGAGGGTCGAGAGCGCCTGGTGCGGGACGCGCAGCTTGAGCGACGAGACGCTCGATTCGACCGGGTCCACCTCTTCCCACTCGATGTAGTTCTCCGTCTCGACGCCGACGGCTCGCGCCAGCCGTTCGCCTGGACCTGCCAGTCCCAGCCGGCGCAGGATGCCCGCCAGGCCCACGTCCACGGCAACCAGTCGCAGGCGGCCGCGGACAGGCGCCAGCTGGATGTCGTTGACGCGCACGATCTTGCGGCCCTCGACGTCCACGATCTGCTTGTCCTGCAGGTCGAGCCAGAGCCGGATCTCGTTCGGCCGCTGGCGGTAGGCGGTGATGTCGATGCTCGAGGTGCGCAGGCGCGCGCCCGATGCATCCACCTCCTCGACGTCGGACCAGGGCAGGAAGATGTCGCGGCCGCCAGCGACGCGCAGCACCAGTCCGGTGACGGGCGGGTAGCGCTCGCCAAGCGCGACGATAAGGTCACGCACCTTGCCGAACGGCTCGCCGTTGCGATCCCGTGCCGGTCGTCCGACCAGCTGGCTAAGGAAGAGCATCTCACCACCTCGCGTTCGGCACGCGTCCGGCCGAACGGGTGCCCAGCAGATGGCCTGCCACGGTCGGACCGCCGGTGATTCTAGACCGATGCCTCCGATGCCGGAACCCCATCGCCGGCCGTCTCCTCCCGGATGCGGGCCCGATGACGTGCCGCCTTCGCCCGGTTGCCGCAGGTGCGCATGTCGCACCAGCGTCGACGGCCGGTGGGGGAGTGATCGACGAACAGGTAGCGGCAGCCGGGATTCGCGCAGACGCGGAGGCGATCGGCTCGACCCGCGGCCAGGAATTCGGCGAACGATTCGGCGATCGCGGCGCGGGCCTGATCCAGCCGGTCGCCGACCTGCGCGACCGCGTAGCTCGTGCCGCCAGGCGCATGCCGCAGCTGGTGGTAGTGCAGGCCGTGGCGCAGGATGTGGTTGAGCTCGCCCAGGTGCGCCGGGCTGGGATTGCCCCGCTCGTCGATGTCGACCGCCACGGCACGCAGGACGTCGCGCAGCCGACGGAAGCGCTGCAGCCGCCGTGCCCCCTCCTTCGGCTCGCGTCGCAGCCGGCCAGCCTCCGCGGCGCGGCCGCGGCCGCTGATCAGCTGGGCCTCGCGCAACCAGCCGACGAGGGCGTCCACGTCGGGCAGATGCTCAATGGTCGCGCCACGGCTGAGCTCAAGGGTGTTCGCGAAGCGGATGAAGAGCTCCTCCGCCTGCTCGGGCGCATCGGCTGTGCCATGCTCGCGGGTCATGAGGTAACCAGTATAAGCCGCTTGACAAGTTACTGGCCCATGCTTAGTATTGTGTGGTAACCATCAATACCACGTATAGCAGTTACTCCGGAGCGCAGCCATGATCCAACTGATCCTTTTCCTCGCGGTCCTGGTCGTCTTCGACCTGGCCGCACTACGGTTCGGCGCAGATAGCCGATCGTTCTGAGGATCACACGTTCTTCCCGGCTCGAGCGAGCCGGAGGATGAGGAGGTAAGCCATGAGTCGAGGTGCAACGTACCTCGGTCTGCTGGCAGCGCTGCGCCAGGAGGAGCTCCTGGGCGAATCGATGCGACGACGCCGCGCGACGAGCGTCATTCGCCGCCGACGCAACCGTTCGATCGCCGACCGCCTGCGACAGGTGATGCGCATTCCGCGCGGCTGACGCCAACGACCAACCGCGACGGCCCGCTCCGCAAGGGCGGGCCGTCTTGCTGCCCGTAGAATTGCGGGCGATGCCTCGACCCCGCACCGTCACGCGCTCGGCCGACGCTGGTATCAGCAACGGTGAGATGGCGCGTGTCTTCCGTGAGATCGGCGACATGCTCGAGATCCTGGGGGAGGTGGTCTACAAGTCGGTCGCCTACCGCCGCGTGGCCGATGCCATCGAGCGCTATCCCGATGACGTGGCCGCCCTCTACCGCGCCGGGGCGCCGCCGAAGCTGCCCGGGGCGGGGCCGGCGCTCGGCGCGAAGCTCGCCGAGCTGGCCGAGACCGGTGCGCTCGGCTACCACGAGCGGCTGCGAACACAGGTACCGGACGGCCTGCTGGCGATGCTGCGCATCCCCGGCGTCGGCCCACGAACGGTGAAGCTCCTCCATGTGGAGCTGGGCATCGACTCGGTCGACGCCCTGCGTGCCGCCGCCGAGGACGGGCGCCTGCGCGGCGTGAAGGGACTCTCGCAGCGAACCGAGGAGAACGTGCTGGCCGGGATCGCTCGGCTTGAACGGGTGGGGACCCGCCTGCTGCTGCACGACGCCGATGCCCTGATTGCAGGCCTGCTGCAGGAGCTGCGCGACGTTCCGGGCGTGACCCGGCTCGAGCCGGCAGGGTCGCTGCGACGACGGCGGGCGACGATCGGCGATCTCGACCTGCTGGCTGCCACCAGTCGGCCCGACGCGCTCGTCAAGCGGCTCGACGGACTGTCGCAGGTCGAGCGGGTCCTGTCGGCCGGGACCGACAAGTCGTCGATCGTGCTTCGCGCTGGCCCTCGGGTGGATCTCATGATCTGCGCTCCGGAGGCGTGGGGCACGCACTTCGTCCACTTCACCGGCAGCAAGGAGCACAACGTGGCCTTGCGCGGCATGGCCCTGGATCGGGGCCTCTCGCTCTCCGAGAAGGGGTTCAAGGTGGTCGAGAGCGGCGAACTGCTGCCGGAAGCCGACGAGGTGGACGTCTACGCGCGGCTGGACCTGCCCTGGATCCCTCCTGAGCTGCGCGAGGATGGTGGCGAGATTCAGGCGGCGAGGGAGGGACGCCTCCCGCAGCTCGTCACCGACGACGAGATTCGGGGCGACACCCACGTCCACTCGGACTGGACCGATGGCGTGGACACGATAGAGGCGATGGCGCTCGCGGCGCGCGACCGGGGGCTGGAGTGGATCGTGCTCACCGACCACTCGCCGTCGCTCGGCATCACCCGCGGTCTAACCCCCGATCGCGTAGATGAGCAGCGTCGCGAGCTCGCGCGCCTGAACGCCGACCTCGCACCTTTCCGCATCCTGCACGGGACGGAGATGGAGATCCGAGCCGATGGCAGCCTCGACTATCCCGACGAGCTGCTCGCCAGCTTCGACCTGGTGGTCGCGTCGGTCCACACCGCCCGCAGCCAGTCGAGCGAGGCGCTGACGCGGCGGACGGTCTCGGCCATTCGAAACCCGCACGTCGACGTGATCGCCCATCCGACCGGACGCATCGTGAACCGGCGGGATCCTGTTTCCCTCGACTGGCCGCGGGTCTTTGCAGCCGCGACGGAGCACGGGACGGCACTCGAGATCAACGGCAGCCCACGCCTGGACCTCGACGATGCGCTGGCACGCGCCGCTCGCGCCGCCGGAGCACGCCTCACCGTCGCCAGCGACGCTCACCGGACCGAGGAGCTGGACCAGCTGCGCTACGCCGTCTCGACCGCCCGGCGCGCGTGGGTGACTGCCGCAGACCTGCTCGGGACGGCATCTGCCGACGAGTTGCTGGAGCGGACCGGGTGAGCATGCGCCGCGTGACCGGTCACTGGTCGTGGCGCCTCTCGGCACGCGTGGAGCGCCCGGAAGTCGTGCTGCTCTCGGTCGCGCTCGCCGGCCTCGCCGCGTATGCCTGGTACGCCAGCGCCTTCGGGCTGGCCGTGGTGGTCGGGGTGCAGCTCGCGCTCGGCGGGCTGGGTGCCGTCTGGATCATCGGCCCGGCGACGGCACGGCTCGGGTTCGCTCGCTACGCGACCACGGCGCTGGCCGCCGTCGCCATGACGCTCTTCGGTCGGGCGGTGGCGAGCGAGGTCGGCCTCTACCTGCTACCCGTTGCGGTCGCGGTGGTTTGGGCCACGCTGCGCCTGGAGCTCGAGCTGCAGTCCACGCTGCGCGGCCGCCTGCTGCTGGAGCTGCTCCTCGTCGTCGTCGTCTTCGCGGCCGCCGAGGGCTCCATGGCCATCGTCCCTCGCCAGTTCTGGAGCGACGCCCTGGCGTTGCTGGTCCTGGTCTGCGCCGTACCGGCAATCCGGATGGGCGAAGCACGGGGTCGCCACGGGGTGCGCGCAGTGGGGGAGGGCCTGCTCCACCTCCTCGCGGTCGCGCAGGTTGCGGCGGCCGTTCACCTCCTGGCCGTACCTGCGCTGGTGGGCGCTGCGCTGGTGGCCCTCACCTTTCACGCCTGGTCGGGAGCCGCGGAGGCACTGGAGGGTGGCGCAACGACACGCACGGTCGCGCTCGAGTTCGGAGCGCTCGCGATCCTCGGCCTGGTCGTGGCACTGCTCCTGCAGGGTGGGTGACGCTCGGCGTCGGTCGCGTTGACACCCCTATCCGGCGGTGCTACAACAAGGCGCTTTCGGCGACCGAGCTGGTTGCCGCAGGCCACCTGCCCAGAAGAGAGATCCGCTTCATGCGGGGAGACGTAGCCCAAACATGACCCTCGGGGACACCGAAACCATCACGCGCCAGCGGCGACAGCTGGCCGAAACCGCCATCAGCAGCGCAACGCGCGGGGACTGGGAGTCAGCGGTCGGGGCCAATCGCCAGCTGCTGGAGACCGGCCCTGACACCGATGCCTACAACCGCCTGGGCAAGGCCCTCGCGGAGCTCGGACGCAACGAGGAGGCGCTGGAGGCGTACCAGAACGCGCTCACCCGCGATGCGACCAACCGGATCGCCGAACGCAACGTTGCCAGGCTGCAGGTCATCATCGGCGGCCGCGCCAAGCGGTCGAACGGCAACGGCAAGTCGGAGAAGGCATCTGCCGCCTCCTTCATCGAGGAGATGGGCAAGACCGGCCACGCCCGCCTCGTCAACCTCGCGCCCCCGCGCCGGCTGGCACCGCTCTCGCCGGGTGATGCCGTCGAGCTCGTGCTCGACGGAGAGCAGCTGCTCGCGCGCTTCGGTGACATCGACGTGGGGCACGTCGAGCCGCGCATCGGTAACCGCCTGGCCAAGCTCATCGGCGGTGGTAACCGCTACGAGGCGGCGATCACCATGATGGATCGGGACGACGTCCGCATCATCGTGCGCGAGGTCTTCGCCCACCCGAACAACTTCGGCAAGGTTTCGTTCCCCGGCAGCGTGGGCGCGCGGCCGGGTGACGTTCGACCGTACCTCAAGGGTAGTCCGCTCCGCTACGATGACGACGAGGAGAGCGAAGAGCTCGACGAGGAGCAGGAAGAGGTCGAGGAGCTCGACACCAGCCTGCCCGAATACTCGGACGAGCCCGAGCTCGAAGAGGAGCTGATCGAGGAAGCGTAGGAGGCGCTATGGGCGACTCCGGCCGGAAACGGCTCGACCACGTCGTCCTTCCGCGGCGCCTGCCTGGTCTCGCGCTGTTGGAGCGCTACTTCCCCTCCCCGGCCGATAACCAGCTCGACGCCGAGCTGCTGGCGTTCTCTCGCCCGGGAGACACCGTGCTCGACCCCTGGGCGGGGATCGGCTGGACAGCCCGGCGCGCGGTCGCCCACGGCATGCGTGCCGTCGCTGCCGATCCGAGCCCGTTCGCCCAGCTCGCCGCGCAGGCATTCCTGCTGGCGCCCGACCCCGGAGCCATCGACGCGGCCTTCAGTGGCCTCTCGTCGTCGCGACGTGTCGACGTCCCGCTGCGGCAGCACATCGAGGAGCTGTACGCCACGCGCTGCCCGAACTGCCGCCACCCGGTCGTCGGTGAGCAGTTCATCTGGCCGCGCGACGCCGGCGCACCCTCGCGCAAGATCTACCGCTGCCCCAGCTGCGACCTCTCCATCGGCGGTGGCGAGGATCGCGTGGCTGCCGTGGATGAGATCGACCTCGCAAAGCTCGGGATCGAGCGGCCGCCGGTGGACGAGGCCGAGGAGGTCATCACCGACGCCGATGCCGATGACGGGTTGCCGCCCGCTCCCGTCGGGCTCACCGGCGAGCCGCCGGAGCCCGATGCCTCCGCCCTCGGCGAGGGGGGAGAGCCGCCCACGCCGCCAGCGCTGAGCGCTGATCCGCCCACCGGGCCGCGCAGCGACCGGCCCCGCTTCGCCTCCACGGTGCATCCGGATCCGATCCAGCCCAACACCGCCGTGGATGCCCGGCGCACCGCCCACTACCAGCAGCTCCGAGAGCGATTCCCGGTGCTCGATGGGCATGGCGAGCTGGTGGACGAGATCCTCGAGCTCTACACCCCCCGGAACCTGTATGCCCTCCAGGCGATTGCCGGCAAGATCGAGGCGGACATGCGCGACCCGGCCATGCTGGCCGTGTTCCGCCTCGCCCTGGCCGCGTGCCTGCTGCCGGCCAGTCGCCTGAACGGCTATCCGGGGCGGGTTGCCTCGCTGCGCATCAGCGGCGGCCGCGTCCGCCAGCCGGCATCGCGCTTCCAGCGCGAGGTCAATGTCTGGCGCCTCTTCGAGGCCGCCGTGCGTGATGTCCGGACAGCGGTGGCGGCGCTGGGCAAGGATCGCCGCCCGGTCCGTTTTGCGGCCGGCCTCGAGGAGCTGGGTGGCGTCTCAGCGGCGAACGTACTCTGGATCCGCTGCCGCCCGGCGGTCGTCGGGCAGTACCTGCCGCCCGACGGCGTCGACATGGTGCTGGGCTCCGTCTCCGATCCAGCGAACGTGGACGAGCTGAGCTTCGAGTACCTCGCGACCGCCTGGCTCATCGGGCGGGAGGCGGCTGAGACCCTGCGACTGGAACCCATCTTCGGGGGCGGCCCGGCGCGCAGCGACGGGACCGAGGCAACCGCCCTGCGGCACGCCTTCACCTCCGCGGCTGGCGCGCTCAAGCCCGGTGGCTGGTTCAGCGTGATCGTCGAGGGCGACGACCCGGATCGCGTCCTGGCGCTGGCACTCGCCGGAGCCGCCGCCGGGTTGCGGCTGGTCGACGTCATCCACCGTGAGTCCCGGCGCACCGGGGATGGCGTGACGCTCCACCTGCGCAAGCCATCGGCCGAGGACCACCTTCGCGAGGCCATGCAGCCGCAGCCCCTGCGCCTCGGTGCGGAGGAAGGCCACCTCACCTACCCCGAGCTTGCCGAGTCCATCGACCGCGCGGCGGGCAACCTGCTGCGAACGCGGGGCGAGCCCGCCGGCCTCATGCGGCTGGCGGCGGCCGTCCTGCTGGAGCTGGAGCGCAGCGGCCTCCTCGTCCGCCTCGCGCAGTCGCGCGGTGCTGCCGACGCCGGCGGAGATGGCCCGGGCCGCGAGCTCGACGAACGGCTGGAGCGGGGTCCGGCGGCCCTGCTCAGCATGCTCCTGCGCGAGGAGCTCGGTCGCGACGACCACCCGACCCTGGTCCGGCTCGGCGATCCCGAACGACCGATGTGGTGGCTGCGCCAGCCGGAGCTGGCCGAATCTCCCCTCGCCGACCGTGTCGAGTGGGCGACCTACTCGATCCTCTCCACCGCCGGGCGGCTGGAGGAATCGGGCTTCCTGGAGCGCATCTATGTCCTATTTCCGGGACTGGAGGCGCCCGACGAGGAGCTGGTCCGCGCCTGCCTGGCAGCCTACGCGGCGGTGGGTGAGAAGGGGCAGCTGCGTACCGACGAGGAGCTCGGCGTGCGGCTGCACGACCACGCACGGATCATCGGCATGCTGGTCGACTACGCCCATCGGCTGGGACTGCGTGCCTGGGTGAGCCGCCGCGAGCACGATCGCCCCTACGCCGGCACGACGCTCTACGAGCGGCTCCACGAGGACGAGCGACGGGCCTATCTGCCGCTGGTGGTGCGGGCACCGTCGGACGTGCTGGGGGCGGTGGACGCGCTCTGGTACCGGCGCGGCCGGATGGCCTTCCTGTTCGAGGTGGAGTGGACGGCGCAGATGGGCGAGGCGGTCCTGCGACGCGGGCGGGGGATCGAGCCGACCGATCAGCAGGCGCGCTTCCTGGTGATTCCAGCGGAACGAGCCGAGCTGGTGGGCCTGAAGCTGGAGCGATCGCCCTGGCTGCGGAGCGAGATCGAGCGCCAGAACTGGCACTTCCTGAAGTGGCAGCACTTCGAGGCACTCTTCCGACGCGAGGGAGCTGGCCTCGAGCGGCTGGAACCGATCCTTGGGCTCACCCCGCTCATCGAGCGCGGCGGCCAGCAGCTGACGATGTTCGGCGAGTGATCGCTCGTCTGCTGCGCGGTCGAACGCTTAACCTCCACGGCGCCTTGACCCGACCGCTATTCTTCTCGCCGGGAGTGCCGTGGTTCCCCCCTGCGGCACTCCCGCTTCATTCCCCGGAGCGCTTTCGCGGTGCCTTGCGGCCGACCGCGCGCCGCACGACCGACATCACCTCGTCCACGTACGGCTGACCCTGGCCGGCTTCGATGGCATGCGTCAGGCAACCAGAGATGTGGTCCTCCAGGACGAGCATCGCAACCTGGTCGGCCGCAGCAGTCATGGCCTCGACCTGCTGCAGGACGTCGAGGCAGTAGGCTTCGCCCTCGACCAGCCGTTGGAGTCCGCGGGCCTGGCCCTCGATGCGCCTGAGCCGATGCAGGAGCTCGGTGCGGTCGCGGGTATAGGAGTGCCGGAAGTGCTCGCCGGAGTCCGCTCCGCGCCCGATCGAGTTGCTCGTCATACTGCGGGGCAGTATGCGGGGGACGGACGGAAGTGGCAACCGCTAGGATTGGCCGGATGGAGACCGAACTGGAACGACACGCGCTGATCAGTCCGCTGGAGCGCGTGCTGGTCGTCTTCAGCCACCCCGATGACGCCGAGTTCGGAGCGGCTCCCACCATCGCCGCGCTCTCCGCGACCGGCGCCCGCATCGACTACGTGGTGACCACCGACGGCGGCAAGGGAACGGATGACGCGTCGGTCTCGCCGGAGGCGCTGGCTGCGACGAGAATCGCCGAGCAGCGAGCCGCCGCCGACGTGCTCGGCGTGCAGGAGATCGTGCACCTCGGCTACGCCGACGGCTACCTCACGCCGTCGCTCGATCTGCGACGGGACATCACGCGTCAGATCCGCCGCTTCCGGCCGGACCTGGTCATCGCCCAGCACCCGCAGCGCCGGCTGGACGCCAGCCCGTTCATGAACCATCCCGACCACATCGCCACCGGCGAGGCGACGCTCGCCGCCGTCTACCCCGCGGCGCGTGATCGCCACAACTTCCCCGAGCTGATCGATGAGGGATTGGAGCCGTGGAAGGTGCGGCAGGTGCTGGTGACGGGTGCCGCGATGCCCAACCTGTGGATCGACGTCGCCGACACCTACCAGACCGGGCTGGCGGCCCTGCGCTGCCACGTCAGCCAGGTCGACGACTGGGCGCCGGTCGAGGAGCGCCTGCACGAACGGGTCGCAACGGCCGGAGCGGCAGTGGGGCTGCCCATGGCCCAGGCCTTCCTCTCCATCCTGCTCACCTGATGCGGGGTGGCGGCCGCGGTGGCGGCATGCACTTCGGCCAGCCGCTGCCGGACATGACCGCGCGACCGGGCAGCGGGCGCCGGACGGTGCGGCAGATCGCCGGCTTCTTCGCGCCGTACCGCACGCGGCTCCTGGTCATCGCGGCCCTGATCGTGGTGACGGTCAGCGTCGGCGTGGTCAATCCCATCCTGCTGAAGCTCGTCATCGACAACCTGTTGGGGCCGCAGGAGATCGGGCTGCTCTACCTGCAGGTCAGCCTGATGGTGGTGCTGCCGATCATCAGCTCCGGCATCGGCGTCGGTCAGTCGTACCTCTCGAACGTCGTCGGCCAGCGCGTGATGGACGACCTGCGGCTGGCGCTCTACACCCACCTGCAGTGGATGCCGCTGCGCTTCTTCACCGAGACGCGGACCGGCGAGATCCAGAGCCGCATCGGGAACGACGTCAACGGCGTGCAGTCGGTGGTGACCGATACCGCTGCCTCCCTGCTCTCGAACTTCGCCACCGTGGCGACCACGGTGATCGCCATGCTCGTGCTGGACTGGCGGCTGACGATCCTGTCCCTCGGCATGCTGCCGGTCTTCGCGTACATCACCTTCCGCGTCGGCAAGGTCCGGCGCGAGGTGAGTGGCGCGACCCAGCGTTCCATGGCGGAGGTGAGCGCGATCACCGAGGAGACGCTATCCGTCTCTGGCGTGCTGCTCTCGAAGACGTTCGGCCAGCAGCGCAACAGCGTCGAGCGCTTCCGCAAGGAGTCGCGGCGGCTGGGCGACCTCCAGATCCGCCAGCAGATGATCGGACGCTGGTTCTTCGCCATGATCGGCACCTTCTTCTCCATTGCGCCGGCCTTCGTCTACCTGCTGGCCGGGTCGCTGATCATCGGCGGCGACACGAACGTCAGCGTCGGCACCATCGTGGCGTTCACCACGCTCCAGAGCCGGCTCTTCTTCCCGCTGGGACAGCTGCTGAACGTGCAGGTCGAGATCCAGGGCGCGTTGGCCCTGTTCGACCGCATCTTCGAGTACCTCGAGATGCCGCACGAGATCAGCGACGCGCCCGACGCGCTCGTGCTGACCACCTCCTCGATGCACGGCGACGTGCGCTTCGCCGACGTCGCCTTCCGCTACCCGCGCAGCGCGGCGGAGGCGGCCAGCCGCGCGGAGGCGGAGCTGGCGGAGGCCACCGGGCGGGCGGTCTCGGCGGCGATCCAGCCGTTCGCGCTGCGCGAGATCGAATTCGAGGCTCGCCCCGGCCAGCTCGTCGCGCTCGTCGGACCTTCGGGGTCGGGTAAGACGACGACCACGTACCTCATCCCGCGCCTCTACGACGTCGAGTCGGGCAGCGTGGAGATCGACGGGCACGACGTGCGGGAGATCTCGCTCGAGTCGCTCGGGCAGGTCATCGGCGTGGTCACCCAGGAGACCTACCTGTTCCACGCGTCGCTTCTCTCCAACCTCCGCTACGCAAAGCCGGAGGCCAGCATGGAGGAGGTCGAGGAGGCGGCACGTGCGGCCGCGATCCACGACCGGATCACGGAACTGCCCGACGGCTACGACACGATCGTTGGGGAGCGTGGCTACAAGCTGTCGGGCGGCGAGAAGCAGCGGGTTGCGATCGCGCGCGTCCTCCTCAAGGACCCGCGCATCCTGATCCTCGACGAGGCGACGTCGGCGCTGGACACCGTCAGCGAGCGGCTCATCCAGGCCGCTCTGAGCCGGCTGATGGAGGGCCGGACGACGATCGCCATTGCCCACCGCCTGTCGACCATCCTCCGCGCGGACCAGATCCTCGTCTTCGAGCGCGGCAGGATCGTCGAGCGCGGCACGCACCACCAGCTCGTGGCACACGAGGGCCTCTACGCCCGCCTCTACGCGGAGCAGTTCGCGGCCGAGCAGCCGGCGTAGCGCACCGCGCAATTCGACCGGTCCGAAAGGCCGTGCCACACTCGCCACATGCCCAACCGCCTCGCCGACCAGACCAGCCCGTACCTCCTGCAGCACGCCCACAATCCCGTTGACTGGTATCCGTGGGGCTCGGAGGCGCTCGACCGCGCTCGCGCCGAGGATCGACCCATCTTCCTCTCGATCGGCTACTCGGCGTGCCACTGGTGCCACGTCATGGAGCGAGAGTCGTTCGAGAACGCCGAGATCGCGGCGCAGCTGAACCGCGACTTCGTGGCGATCAAGGTCGACCGCGAGGAGCGCCCCGACATCGACGACGTGTACATGGCGGCGGTGCAGGCCATGACCGGCTCGGGTGGCTGGCCGATGAGCGTCTTCCTGACCCCGGAGCTGGCACCGATCTTCGCGGGCACCTACTTCCCGCCCGACGACCGCCACGGCATCCCCGGCTTTCCGCGCGTGCTGAGCGCCGTTGCCGAGGCGTTCCGCGAGCGCCGCGGCGAGGTCGAGGAACAAGGACGGCAGATCGTGGCGCACCTGCGCGGGCAGCTCGACGTGGAGGCGGGCACCGGCGAGCCCGAGCCGCGCCAGCTGCAGGGCGCGGCTGCGCGCCTGCTCGGCGCTTTCGACGCCAGCCACGGCGGATTCGGGGGCGCGCCGAAGTTCCCCGCGCCCATGTCCGTCGAGTTCTTGCTCCGCCGTTGGCGTCGCACCGGTGATGCGGCGCAGCTGCGGGCGGTGATCGTCACCCTTGATCGGATGGCCGAGGGAGGCATCCAGGACCAGCTCGCAGGCGGATTCGCCCGCTACTCGACGGATGCGCGCTGGCTGGTTCCGCACTTCGAGAAGATGCTCTACGACAATGCCCAGCTCGCGCACGCCTACCTGGAGGCGTACCGCGCCACCGGCGAGGAACGGTTCGCCGCCGTGGCCTCACGGACGGTGGACTTCATGCTGGCCGAGCTGTCGACGCCGGACGGTGGCCTGGCCTCCGCACTCGATGCGGACTCCGAGGGCGTGGAGGGGCGCTTCTACGTCTGGAATCACGGGGAGTTCATGGCGGCGCTCCTTTCGGCGGGCATCGATGATGTCGGTGCAGCCTTACTGGCCGCTTACTGGGGCGTTACTCCCGAGGGCAACTGGGAGGGCCGGAACGTCCTCCACCGACCAACCGATGCCCCCGCCGCGCCCGATGAGCTGGTCGAGCGCGGCCGCCTCGCGCTGCTCGCCGCGCGCGAGCTGCGGCCCCGCCCCGGCCGTGACGACAAGCAGCTGGCGTCCTGGAACGGCATGGCCCTTCGCGCCATTGCCCTGGCCGGGTTGGTGCTCGAAGATCCCCGCCACCTCGAGGCCACCCGGCGCCTGGTGGGATTCATCCGCGATCGTCTGCTGCGGGACGAGAACCGCCTGTGGCGCACATCGCGCGAGGGCACCTCGCACACCCCGGGCTTCGCGGAGGACTACGCGAACGTCGCCGATGGCCTCCTGGCCGCCTACGCCGCGCTGGGAGAGGAGGAGCTCCTCCTGCTGGCGGCAGCCATCATGGAGCGGGCCGTCGCCGACTTCTGGGACGAGGCGAGCGGCACCTTCTTCGACACCTCCGCCGAGCACGACGCCACCTACACCCGACCACGATCGCTCATCGACAACGCAACGCCGTCGGCCAACTCGGTTGCCGCCGACGTGCTGCTGCGCCTCGCACTCCTCACCGGTGACGCCGATGCCGATCGACGGGCGCGAAGAATCCTGCGCACGGCCGCGCCCGCCGTCGAGCGACAGCCCTCGGCCTTCGGCCGCATGCTGTGCGCCATCGACCGTTCGCTGTCGGAGCCGATGGATGCCGTGGTGGCCGGGCGGGCGGCCGATCCCGTCGCCATCGGCCTCCGACAAGCGGTCGCAAGGGTCTATGCACCGGACCTCGTCATCGCGCCGCGGGAGCCGGGAGGGGGTCTTGAGGGCTGGGAGCTGTTCAGCGCAAAGGCGATGCTCGACAACCGCCCCACCGCCTACGTCTGCCGTGGCTACGCGTGTGAGGAGCCGACCACCGATTCGGAAAGGGCAAGCGAGCAGGTGCGCGCGCTGTCGGGCATGGGCTGAAGCCGATCAGCCGCGCAGGAAGCTCATCCGGAGGTGCCGCCGCGTGTTGTCGGCGTTGGGGTCGAGCACGGCGATGGACTGCCAAGTGCCCAGGGCCAGCCGGCCGGCGAGCACCGGCACGCTGAGCGATGGGGACGCGAAGAGCGGAAGCACGTGATCGGCGCCGTGGCCGGCCGAACCGTGACTGTGTCGCCAGCGGTCGTCACGTGGCAGCAGGCGGTCGAGCGCAGCGAGCAGGTCGGCGTCCGAGCCACTCCCGAGCTCCATGACGACCAGGCCGGCGGTTGCGTGCGGCAGGAAGAGGTGCAGCAGGCCATCGTCGCCATCGGCCACCTCACCGCAGAACGCACCGCACTCGGCGGTCACGTCGAGCAGGCCGCGGCGCGGGCTGCTGAGTTCGATTTCCCGCGAGTCCATTGGATGACGGTGGTCAGTGCAGCGTGGGGACGACCATGGTGGCGCGCGTGCCACAGCGGTAGCAGGACTCGGCGGCAGCGCGAATCGCGCTGCCGCAGTTCGCACAGCTGAGCGAGAGATCCGCCTCGCAGCGAGCGCAGAACCGTGCGCCGGCCGGGTACTGCAGGCCGTCGACGGGGCAGTAGGGGACGCCGCGGGGAACGTCGACCGCACCGTCCGGCGCGCGCGGCAGCGCGACGGCGCCTCGCACGGCCGACTCGCTGGCGATACCGACCTGCGAGACGCGCAGGTAGCCCACGATCAGCCACAGCAGGTAGAGAGCGGCGAGGCCGAGGAGCAGGTAAGGGACGAGCGTTGCGACGACCTGGACGACCGGGCCGGAGAGCCACTCGATCACGTCGCGGATGGCTTGCAGCATGGGCTGCGATTCTAGCATCGGTCCGGAGCCGTTCGGCGAGATCGGCGCTGCTACACTCGGCCGGACACCCATGCCCCTGAGGACGATGCCGCGCCCGAAGCTGGATCCCCGCCTGCCCCTGACCGAGCTCCACGTGCACCTTGGAGCCGCCGTCTCTCCGGCCATCATGTGGGGAATCGCCCACTCCCAGGGCATTCGTCTGCCGACCAAGGACTACTGGGCCTTCCGTGACCTGATCACCGTCGGCCGTCGCCGCCGCTCGTTCCAGGCCTACCTGGACCTCTTCCACTGGACCGAGCTGATCCAGTCCAGCCCCATCGCGGTGGAGCGCAGCGTCTACGAGGTGATCGGCGGCGCCTACCGCAAGAACAACATCACCAGGCTGGAGCTTCGCTTCAATCCGATGAAGCGCAACCGCGGTGGGGAGCAGGACCTCGACCACATCATCGCGGCGGCGGTGCGCGGTATGGATCGGGCCGTGCTCGAGTACCCCCACGTCCGGGCCGGCCTGATCCTCTGCCTCGACCGCGCGTTCAGCTACGAGCTGAACGAGATCATCGCCAGCAAGGCGATCGCCTGGCGCGATCGCGGCGTGGTGGCGGTCGACATCGCCGGCCCCGTCGAACCGTCATTCCGCTTCGCCGACTACAGCAGCCTCTTCGCGGAGGTGCGGCGCTCGGGCCTCGGCGTGACGGTCCACGCCGGCGAGACCGGCGGCCCCGACGAGGTCCGCGAAGCGGTGGAGGCCCTGCAGCCGACCCGTATCGGCCACGGCGTCAAGAGCGCGAAGGACCCGCGCGTGATGGACATGCTGCGTGAGCGAGGAGTGGTGCTGGAGGTCTGCGTCTCATCGAACCTGAACACGCGCGTGGTTGGCAGCCTCGGCGAGATGCGCGAGATCCTGCGCCGCCTGCTGGACCACCGTGTCCCCTTCGCGCTGTCGACCGACGGGCCGGAGATGCTGCGCGCCTACCTGCGTGATGAAGTCGCCACCGTGCTTCGCAACGACATGCTCTCCATCGAGGAGGTGCAGCGCGCCCTGGCAACCGCCGACGAGGCCTCGTTCGTGGACCGAGCGCCGCTTCCCGGCGGCGTGCGCCTGCCCGCCGCGCGCTCAGACGAGGACCGCGCCGCGATCGCCCTCGAGGTCGAGGTCTAGGCTGATAGACTGCCGGCCGTGTCATCGATCTGGCGCCCGGTTCGGGAGCGACAGCCGGTCCGCAGCATGATGGTCGTCGTCGCCCACCCGGGCGACGAGGCCTTCGGCTTCGCGGGCGCCATCGCCCAGGCAGCCACCACCGGCGCCTACGTCGTCCTGGTGTGTGCCACGCGCGGGCGGTTCGACGCACGACTGGTCGAGAAGGCGCCCGCCCCCGGCGGCCGCAACCGCCACTACAGCCGCCCGCTCGTCTGGCGCAACCTCGACACCGTGCGCGAGGACGAGCTGCGGCGCTCCGTGACGCTCCTCGGCGTCCGCGTGCTGCGCATGCTCGACTACGCGGAGGAGGATCTCGCGAACGTCGAATTCGATGAGCTCGTGTCGCGGATCGTCGAGCCCATTCGGATGCATCGGCCGGAGGTCATCATCAGCTTCGGGCCCGACGGCGTGAGCGGCGATGCGGACCATGTCGTCGTGGGTCGTGCGGCCGCCGCGGCGTTCGACCTGGCTGCCGAGCCGCTTGCCTACGAGGATGACCTGGAGGAGGACCAGGTGGCGTGGCGCGCCGCCAAGCTCTACCAGCTCGTCGTTCCGCCAGTGCAGCTGGCCGAGCTGGGTGAGCGGGCTCCCGATGCCTACGGCTCGTCCGAGGAGCCGACGCTGAGCATTGACCTCGGCGATCTCGCGCAGCTCAAGCTGGCCGCCATTCGCCGCCACGTCTCGCAGACCGGCTCGGCCGGGCCCTTCCAGGACTGGACCCCCGAGATGCGGAATGCCTACCTGGCCACCGAGCACTACCGGTTGGTGCGCTCCAACCTGCCGGTCGCGGCCGGTGGGCCCAAGGCCGGCCACGAATCCAGCCTCTGGGACGGGCTGCCCTGAACCTGCCTGCAGCCCCTGATTCAACATAGGTGGCATCGGCCAAGGCGCTGCTCTGGTAGGCTCGCCGATGGAGACCCATTGCACACGGAAAGGAAGCCGAGCTCGGCATGTCCGATCAGCTCACCAACGACAACATCATGGCCGTCCTGGGCCAGGTCAAGGACCCCGAGATCGGGCGAGACCTCGTCAGCCTGGGCATGGTCAAGGGCATCGAGATCAACGGCACTGCCGTGGATCTCACCGTCGAGCTGACCACGCCGGCCTGCCCGCTGAAGGCAAAGATCGAGTCCGACATCGTCACCGGGCTGGAGGGACTGGGCGCGTCCGCCGTCCGGGTCGACTGGGCGAGCAACGTGAAGCGGTCGTTCGGCGGCCCCGCCGCCGACCTGATCCCCGGCGTGAGGAACACCATCGCGGTGGCGTCGGGCAAGGGCGGGGTGGGCAAGACGACGGTCGCGGTCAACCTCGCCGTCAGCCTCGCTCGCGACGGGGCCCGTGTCGGGCTGCTCGATGCCGATATCACCGGTCCGAACGTCCCGCTCATGATGGGCACCGGCGGTGCCCACGTCACCGGGACCGATGGCCGCGTCAACCCGGTCAGCAGCCACGGCGTGCAGATGATGAGCATCCAGTACTTCCTCACCGGCGACGCGCCGGTGATCTGGCGAGGTCCCCTCATCCACTCCGCGATCCAGCAGTTCCTGCGCGACGTGGATTGGGGAGAGCTCGACTACCTGGTCATCGACCTGCCTCCGGGCACCGGCGACGCGGCCCTCTCCATCAGCCAGCTCATCCCCCTCTCCGGCGCGGTCATCGTCACCACGCCGCAGGAGGTGAGCCTGCTCGACGCGCGCAAGGCCATCTCGATGTTCAACAAGGTCAACGTGCGCACGATCGGCGTGGTCGAGAACATGAGCAGCTTCATCTGCCCCGACTGCGGGCACGAGCACGACATCTTCGGCTCTGGCGGCGCCAACAGCATTGCGCGCGAGCTGGGCCTCGAGGTCCTCGGTCGCATTCCGCTCGAGCCCGGGGTTCGTGCCGGAGGCGACGCGGGCGTGCCGATCACGTCGGCGCAGCACCCCGGGTCCCAGGAGTCGGCCGCCGCCGATGCCCTGCGCCAGGTCGCGCGAACGGTCGCCGGGCGTGTCAGCGTGATCGCCGCGCCGTTCGCGGCTGCCGCAGGCTGACGGGCGCCTCGAAGGTACTGTCGCCGGGGGGTGCCGGCGCCTGATCCGCCTGCCTAGAATCGGTGGATGCGGATCGCGTTGATTGCTGACCTCCACGCGAACCTGCCGGCCCTGCGTGCAGTGCTGGACGACACCGCCCGCATCGGCTGCGACGCCGTGTGGTGTGCGGGGGACCTCGTTGGCCGTGGGCCGCACCCCAACGAGGTGGTCCAGCTGATCCGCGAGCGGGAGATCCCCACCGTTCAGGGCAACTGGGACGAGGCGGTCGGGATGGGTCGCGCCGTCACCGGCTCGCTCTGGACATCGTCAGAGGCGGAGGCGCTCGGACAGCAGTCGCTGGCGTGGACCATCGGCCGCCTGTCGGAGGAGAACGTGGCCTGGCTCCGCCAGCTGCCGACCAACCTCCGGCTCCTCGTCGAGGGGCGGAACGCGCAGCTCTTCCACGGCAGCCCGCTCAGGGCGAGCGAGTACCTCTGGGAGCAGCGGCCATCGCGCCACTTCGCCCGCATCGCCACCGACGAGGGGGACGAGCTCTTCTGCTTCGGCCACTCGCACGAGACCTTCCACCGTGTGAGCGGCGATGCTCATTTTGTGGCCGCCGGCTCGGTCGGCTGCGGCAGCGAAGGGGATATGAACGCGCGCTACGCAGTCATCTACATCACCGAGGCCGATCTGGTCGTTGGATTCCGCAGCATCCCTTACGAGCGTGCCGACGTGCTGCGCGATCTGGCGGTCGCCGGCCTCTCCGCTGAGCTGCTCACCTCGCACCCCGTACCGCATCCGAGGGCTGATGCCGCATCGGAGCGTTCGGATGCCGGCGGGGAAACGGCTCAGGCGGGATAGGCGCCGATCGCCGCAATCATCCGCTCCCAGAAGCGATCCGCGTCGAGGTCCACGCCGACCTCCGCGTTGGCCGGGCGTCCCGTCGTCCCGTAGACGTCGCAGACGGTCCGCCCGTAGGAGAGCTCCGACCGGGTATCGACGGTCACGTTCATGCGGCTGGTCGACACGATGCCGGGGTCCAGCAACCAGGCGACCGCGCACGGGTCGTGCACCGCTGGCGCCGGAAAGCCGAAGACCCGCTGGTAGGTATCGGCGAAGTAGCGCAGCAGTGTCGCGGACATGGCCGCGACAGGCGTGCCGAGAGCGTCGATTCTGGCCAGCACCTCCGACGTCGCCAGGGCCAGGTGGGTGACCTCGAGCGGGACCATGGTGACCGGCAGGCCGGAGTCGAAGACGGCCTCGGCCGCCTCGGGGTCGGCGAAGATGTTGAACTCGGCCGCGGGCGTCCAGTTGCCGAGGCCGATGGCGCCTCCCATCAGGACGATCCGCTCGATGCGGCCAGCGGCCGCCGTGCGCTGCAGCGCGGTGGCCACGTTGGTCAGCGGCCCGGTGGCCACGATGGTGAGCGGTCCGTCATCGAGCTCCTGGAGGATCAGGTCGACTGCGTGCCGCGGATCCGCCTCCACGGACGGCTCCGCCCACTCCGGCCCATCGAGTCCCGAGCTGCCGTGGACGGATGCGGCCAGCTCCTGATCGCGCACCATCGGCCGCTCGCAGCCGGCGGCAATGGGAACGTGGCGGATGCCGGCCACCGAGCAGACGCGGCGGGCGTTGAGGGTCACCTTGTCGAGGGTCTGGTTGCCCGCCACGGTTGTGATGGCGGCCAGTTCGAGCTCCGGGCTGGCGGCCGCAAGCAGGATCGCCATGGCGTCGTCGTGCCCCGGATCGCAGTCCAGGATCACGCGTCGACGGACCGCCATCACTCCTTGATGTACGGCTTCCCGTCGGCGGCGGGCGCGCGCGCCCGGCCGACCACGCCGGCAACGACCACGATGGTGACGATGTAGGGCAGCATCAGCAGGAACTCGGACGGGATGGGGACCGACAGGATCGAGAGGCGCCCCTGGATCGCATCGGCGAACCCGAAGACGAGCCCGGCCAGGGCGCCGCCAATTGGGTTCCAGCCGCCGAAGATCATGGCCGCCAGGCCGATGAACCCCTTTCCGGCGCTCATGCCGTCCTCGAAACCGCCGGTCGATCCGATCGTGAAGTAGGCGCCCCCGATACCGGCCACGATGCCGCCGAGGAGCACGTTGATGTAGCGCACGCGGTAGACGTCGATGCCGACCGTGTCCGCCGCACGCGGATGCTCCCCGACCGCCCGCACGCGCAGGCCCCAGCGCGTATAGAAGAGCCCGTAGTAGATGAGCGCGATCAGGGCGTAGAGGATGTAGACGAACAGGTTGTGGCGGAACAGGATCGGTCCCAGTACCGGAATGTCCGACAGAATGGGCACGTTCCAGGGGAGGAACTTCTCTGGCGTGTTGAGCTCGGCACGGTTCTCCTGCAGCCAGCGGATGGCGAGGAACGCGGTGAGCCCGGTGACGAAGATGTTGATGAAGAAGCCGGCGATGATCTGGTCCACCCGGTAGCGAATCGCGAGCACGGCCAGCACCAGCGCCAGCACGGCGCCGGTGAGGATCGCGGCCAACAGCCCGATCCAGACGTTGTCCGTGACGCTGGTCACCACCGCCGAGGTGAAGGCCCCGCCCAGCAGCATGCCCTCGATCGCGATGTTCACCACGCCGGCCCGCTCGCAGAGGACGCCGGAGAGGGCCCCGAAGACGATGGGCACCGCCCGGCTGACCGATGCCTGCAGCACCCCCGTCAGGCTCATCGACTGGCCGGCCGCCACCCACACCAGGAAGGTGAAGACGAAGAGGGCGGCGACGCCACCCAGCACCATGGCCCAGCGTGCGCCGAAGCCGCGGGTCAGCTGCACGGCCGCCAGCGCCGCGACCACGGCGGCGAGCAGGTATGCCGTCGCTGCCGAGGGGAGCACGAGGTCAGGGACACTGACGGTGACCGGCGGCAGGTCGAGGACGAGCCTGGACGTCGAATCGCCCGACACCGGCAGGCCGAAGCCGAGGAGCATCACCGCTGCGATGGCCAGGTAGATGACGCCCAGGATCCGCTGCCGGGTCCGGGCCTTGCGCTCGCTGAGGTCCATGACGCGTGGCTCGGCCGTGGTCGCGGTCACGAGCCCCATCCCTTGGCGAACACCTCTGTGCCAACGCTGCGCTCTGCCCGGATGCGGTAGATGGCGCGGACCAGCGCTGGCGCGGCGATGAAGACGATCACCAGTGACTGAATGACCACCACGATGTCGATAGGCGTGCCGGTGGCGGCCTGCATCGGCGTGGAGCCGGCGCGCAGCGCCCCGAAGAGGATCGCGGCGGCCACCACCCCGAGCGGCCGGTTCGCGCCGATGAGGGCGACCGCGATGCCGGTGAATCCATAACCGCCGGAGAAGCCGGGCGTCAGCGAGTGCGACTGCCCCAGCATCACGGCAGCCCCACCCAGTCCTGCCAATCCGCCGGAGATCACCATCGACATCACCGTCGACCAGGCGATGCTGATGCCGGCATAGCGCGCCGCGGACGGGTTGAGGCCAACCGCACGGAGCTCGAATCCCTTCGTCGAGCGGAAGAGGAACCAGCTCACCGCGATGGCGACCAGGATCCCGATCACGATGCCCCAGTGAACGCGCAGCCCGTCGACCAGGCCCACCAGGTAGGCGCTCGGATCGACCGTCTTGGAGATCGGGTCACTTCGGCCCTCTCGCTGGACGAACGGCGTCTTCAGGGACCAGTTGATGAGGTTGTACGCGATGTAGTTCATCATGATGGTGACGATCACTTCGTGGGCGCCGGTCCTGGCCTTGAGAAGGCCTGGAACGAACCCCCACAACGCCCCGCCAACGAAGCCGCCTGTCACGGCGAGCGGCAGGTGCACGAACCACGGGAGGCCGCTGAACGTGAAGCCCACGATGGCCGCCAGCGCCGCGCCCACCAGGAACTGACCCTCGCCGCCGATGTTGAAGAGGCCGACGCGGAAGGCGAGGGCCACCGCCAGGCCGGTGAAGACCAATGGTGTGGCGGAGACGAGCGTCTCTGAGATCGGGTTGAGCGTCGGGCGGATCTCGTCCCAGTCGAAGGTGAAGAGGGCCTGGACGGTGCGTACCGGATCGCCGATGGACCCGGTGATCAGCGCTGCGTACGAGTTGTACACCGATGACCACGAGTCGCCCAACCCCTTCAACGGGTCGGAGAAGAGGAGCCCAACCAACCGGGCGTCGGTGACCACGATGATGACCGCGCCAACGACCAGCGCGGAGAAGAGCGCGAGCGCGGGCATGAGCAGGCCGCGAAGGATGTGGCGCAGGCGGCCCTGGTTGCGCTCCTCGGCCTCCTCGGCTGGTTCTGGAGCCCCGCCGCCGCTCTCGACTGCCTCGCTGGGCGTTACCAGCTCGTCCGGGCGTTCGTCAGTCATCGGTCGATCCGTCCTCGCTCGCCGCTGCGCTCGACGCGGGCTCGGCGAGCGTCGCCGCCTCGGCCTCCGCAGGCTCGGCGCCACCCATCAGCAATCCCAGCTTCTCGAACGTGCACTCCTCGGGCGCCAGCGTGGCGACGATCCTGCCCTGGAACATGACCGCGATGCGATCGCCCAGGCTGATCACCTCCTCCAGCTCGGTGGAGACGATGAGCACCGCCGCACCGCCATCGCGCTGCTCGACGATCCGCTTGTGGATGTACTCGATTGAGCCGACGTCCAGGCCCCGTGTCGGCTGTGCGGCGACCACGAGCTTGATGCCGTCGCGGCTGAACTCCCGCGCGGCAATCACCTTCTGCTGGTTGCCGCCGGAGAGGTTACCCACGTCATTGAAGATCGACGGTGTCCGGATGTCGAAGGCCTCGACCTCCCTCTCTGCCGCCGATGCGATTGCCGCCCGGTTCAACGACAGGCCCGAGGAGTAGGGCTCGTACCAGTAGCTGTTGAGGACGAGGTTGTCGGCGACGGAGAAGTCGGGCACCAGCCCCTCCTCCAGGCGATCCTCCGGAACGTGAGCCACGCCGGAGCGGTACACGGAGCGCGGATTGCTGTGGATCTCCTCGCCGCCGATCCGGATAGATCCGGCATCGATGGTCCGCAGCCCGGTGATGGCATCAACCAGCTCGGACTGGCCGTTGCCGTGCACGCCGGCGATGGCCACGATCTCGCCGGCTCGGACCGTGAGGTCCAGGTGGTTCACGGCAGGATGGCCGCGCTCGTCGCGGACGACCAGGTTGGAGATCTGCAGGACCTCGTCGCGCGGCTGCGCCTTCTCCTTGTCGACGACCAGCTGGACCGGGCGCCCGACCATCATGCGCGCCAGCTGCTCCTGGTTCGTCTCGGCCGGCGTCGTCGTCCCGACCACCTTGCCGCGGCGCAGCACGGTGATGCGATCGGCGACCTCCATGACCTCCTGCAGCTTGTGGGTGATGAAGATGATCGCGGTCCCCTCCTTGGCGAGGGACCACATGATCTCGAAGAGCTCCTCCGTCTCCTGCGGCGTCAGCACGGCGGAGGGCTCGTCCAGGATCAGCACGTCGGATTGGCGGTAGAGGGTCTTGATGATCTCGACCCGCTGGCGCACGCCGACCGGCAGGTCCTCCACCAGCGCGTCGGGCGGCACGTGCAGGTTGTGCTTCTCCGAGAGCTCCATGATCCGGGCACGGGCGGCCGCCTCGTCCAGGCGCTGGAACGGCCCGCGTGTGGTCTCGACGCCCAGCATCACGTTTTCGGTGACGGTGAAGACCGGGACCAGCATGAAGTGCTGGTGGACCATGCCGATGCCGGCAGCGATAGCGTCACCCGGGTCGTCGAAGTCGACCTTCTTGTCGTCGACCAGGATCTCGCCCTCGTCCGGCTGGTAGAGCCCGTAGAGGACGTTCATGAGCGTGGTCTTGCCCGCTCCATTCTCACCCAGCAGCCCCAGGATCTCGCCGCGATCGACATGCAGGTCGATCGCCTCGTTGGCGAGGACGCCGGGGAAGCGCTTGGTGATCCCCCGTAGCTCGAGCTTCACGCTGAGGCAACTCCGAGTTCAGCGGCGGAGTAACGGACGGGCGGCGCCTGTGCGACGCCGCCCGTCCAGCATAGCGAACCGCGTCAGCGGTCCGTCATCGATATCGGCCTAGTAGTAGTCAGCAGGAGAGATATCACCGTTGATGATCGCCTCGCTGAGCGTGTCGATCTCGTCCTTGGTCTCCTGCGAGATCTCGTCCTCGTAGTCGTGGAACGGGGAGAGGCCCACGCCACCGTTCTCGAGGGTGCTGACGAAGACCGCCTGCGGCTCCTCGCCGTTCACGGCACGCTGCACGGCATCGAAGACGGAGTTGTCGATCCGCTTCATGATGCTGACCAGCGTGAGGTTGCAGGTCGTCGGCGCGGTCTCGCACCAGTCCGCGTCCACGCCCAGCCCGACCGCTTCGGTACTAAGCTCCTCGATGGCTGCAAACGTGCCGCCGCCGATCGGTCCGCCAACCGGCAGGATCACGTCGGCACCCTCCTGGAGCATGCCGACCGTGATGTTCTTCGCATCGTCGGTGCTCTCGAAGTTACCGGTGAAGGTGCCGCTCTGCGCATCGTTGGGATCGCGGCCGCCGAGCATGCGGACGTCGCCGCCCTTCTGCTCGTTCCAGTAGTTCATGCCGGCGATGAAGCCGTCCATGAAGTCGGTCACGCCGCCGCCGATGTTGATCCCGCCGAAGGTGCCCATGATGCCGGTCTTCGACCAGGAGGCCGAAGCGTAGCCGGCCAGCATGGCCGCCTCGGCGGTGCTGTAGACCAGGCCCTCGACGTTCGCGATGGCCGGATCGTAGGCGAAGTCGACGATGGCGAAGCGGACGTCCGGGTTCGCCTCGGCCGCAGCCTGGGTCGCCTCACCGAGCAGGAAGCCGACGGTGATGACCATGTCGGCGCCGTCGCTGATGCACTGGTTGATGTTGCGGTCGTAGTCCTCCTGGGCATCGGACTGGAGGTGCTCCTCCGTGATGCCCAACTCATCGACTGCACGCTGAAGGCCTTCGAGGCCGCTCTGGTTGAAGCTGGCGTCGTCGAAGCCGCCGGTGTCGCTGACCATGCAGACCATGTAGTCGACCGGCTCGGCGCTTGGCTCCATGCTCTCCGCCTCGGACGGCGCCATGCTCTCCGCCTCGGACGGCGCCATGCTCTCCGCCGAGGGCGAGGGGCTGGCTCCGCTGCAGGCGGCCAAGATAAGGGCGAGCACGACCATGAGGGTCGCGATGACGCCCGGGAACTTCCGCATTTCTCTCCTCCACACCATGGGGTGCGCGTGGCCGCGTGGACATGCGGCCAAGCATTGCGCTCGGGTCACGCACCCGGCGCAGAATCCGCCGCATGATACTGCCGAGTCAAGGGCGCACTCAAGGTCATTCGGCCCCGTCCGGGGAGGTCGTTCGGCCCCGACCGCATCCTGATCGTGTCCGCCCCTATCATCGGCGCCAGCCATGAATGGATTGCGAACGCGCGCGCAGCTGGTCATCTTCGACCTGGACGGCGTCATCTACAGGGGCGGCGAGGCCATTCCGGGCGCCTCCGCGCTGGTCAAGGCCGTGCGGACCAGCGGCCGCCGGACCAGCTTCGCGACCAACAATTCGATGTCCGCGCGCGCGGACTACGTCGACCGCCTGGCCACCCATGGCATCACCTCGTCGCTCGACGAGATCGTGACCTCCAGCTCGGCGACGGTGGAGCATCTGCGGCACCACCTGCCCGATGTTCGTCACGTCCTGGCGGTCGGCGCCGATGGCCTCCTCGCCGAGCTGCGCGACGGGGGCTTCCAGGCGACGGCGGCCGCAGACGGAGCTCCCGAGGACTGGAACGGGGAGCCGCTTGCCGAACGGTACGACGCGGTAGTGGCGGGGCTCGACCAGGCGATCGACTACCGCCGGCTGGGCATCGCCGGCACCGCGATCCGGAGCGGGGCACGCTTCATCGCCACCAACGCGGACGTGCGCTACCCGACTCCGGGTGGCTTCGTGCCCGGCGCCGGCACGATCGTGGCCGCCCTGCAGGCGACCTCGGGCGTCGAGCCGGTCGTGATCGGCAAGCCGCAGCCGGCCATGTTCCAGGCGATCCTGGAGCGCGCCGGCGTGCCTCCCGAGCAGGCGCTGGTGGTGGGCGACAATCCCGACGCCGACATGGTCGCTGCCCGACGCGCCGGAATCCCGTCGGTCCTCGTCCTGACCGGCGTGGCCGACAGCGCCACCGTCGGCTCCCTCACAGGGGAGCGACGGCCCGACCACGTGACCGATGGGCCGGAGGGCGTCGCCTCGCTCCTTGGAGTCTCCCTCAGCTGATGCTGCTTCCTGCCCAGTCCGTCCAGGCTCGCTCGGCCTCCGCCAGGAGCGGACGCAGGATGGTCGGGGCCGAGAAGGCGCGGCGGAACCCGTTGACGGCGATCTCGGCCATCTCGCCGGGCGCCAGGTTCATCTCCGCGGCGGCACGCGCGTACTCGTCGCTGAGCCGCGTCCCCGACACCGTGAGCTCGTCGGTGGAGAGCGTCACGCTCACACCTGCCCGATGCAGCCTTGCCAGCGGATGCTCCGCGATGGAGCCGACGATCCCGGCCTGGACGTTCGAGGTGGGGCACATGTCAAGCGTCACGTCCTGGTCGCGAACGCGAGCCACCAGCTCCGGATCCTCGATCACCGTGACGCCGTGGGCGATGCGCTGCACGCCGAAGGCGAGGACCTCGCTGATACGCTCCGGGCCCGCCACTTCGCCAGCGTGGGCCGTGAGCGCCAGGCCCTCCTCGCCCGCCGCCACGAAGGCGGCGGCGTGGGGCGGTGCCGGAAATTCGGCCTCTGGCCCCGCCAGATCGAAGGCGACGACCGGCGCACCGATGCTTGCCTGCCGTTCGGGCAAGCAGCACGTTCGCAGCCGGCGGATGGGAGCGCATGGCGGTCACGATCAGGCCGATGCGCGGGCCGGGCACCTCCTGCACGCCCTCCGCGACGGCCTCGATCACCTCCGCCACCGAGAGGCCGCCCTCCAGGTGCAGGCGTGGTGCCCAACGTATCTCCGCGTACCGGACCCCGTCGGCGGCCAGGTCCTCGACCAGCTCGCGGCCCGCCCGTCGGAGCGCGTCCCGCGTCTGGAGCAGGGAGATCGGCAGGTCGAAGTGGGCGAGGAGGGCCGCCTGGCTGCCGCAGCGCGGCGGCGCCGCCATCCGCGCCGTCGCCTCCTCGAGGGTGAGCGCCCGCCCGAGCACAGCCGCCAGCTCGACCGCGGTCGCCGGCCGCAACGATCCATCCAGGTGCTGGTGCAGCTCCGCCTTGGGAAGCTGCCGGAAGGTGACTGGATCGAGGCGAGGTCGCATGCTCGCATGATAGGTGCGCTGCCTGGCCGCCGCCGCCCGTCGTGGGGCCGAGTGCTCGGGCTCGCCGGGACGGTGCTGCTGGGCGTGCTGCTCACTGCGCGGCCCGCCGTTCCGAGCCCTGCCGACGATCCCACCCAGGCCGCGCGCGAGGCGCAGCTGCGGGCGGTTGCGGCCGCCGCCGACGCCGCCTGGTCCGAGCTGGAGCAGCAGCTGGAGAGCGCGCGCGACGCGGCCCGGCAGGGGGCGGCGCTCGTGATCGAGGGGGATGCTGCCCCGCAGGAGGCGCTCAGCCTCGCCGCCGATCGGCTGGAGCAGGCGGAGCCGCTTGCCGTCCGGGCCGCATCCGGCGGCCAGGCGGTTGCGCGGGACGTTGGCATCGGTGCGTCCCGGCCGGGAGTCGACCATCCCCGAGCTGCCCACCGAAGCGGACCTGGCGACGATCGCGCGGCAGCTCCGCTCGGCGGGGGAGGCGGCCGGCCCGTTCGTGGAGCGGCGACACGCCGCCGAGGAGACGCTCGTGCAGCTGGGGCGCGCACTCGCCGCGCTCGATCGCAACGACCTGGACGCGGCGCGTGAGGGGCTCGAATCGGCCTCCGCGGCGCGCGAGATCCTGGTCGACTGGCCGGAACCGCCGGCCACGCTGGGCCTCTGGCTGGAGACGACCGACGCGATGATCGGCGCGGCCGCCGACATCGTCGAGGCGGCGCGGGCCGGGGACGCAGCCGCCGCACAGCGATCGGCGGACGCGTATGCCGCCGCCGCACAGGATGCCCACCGCGCGGACGTCTCGCTGGGGCTCTCGCTCTCCGAGACGGGGGCCGGACTGACCGGGACGCCCCTGCGCCGCCTCGCCGACGCGCTGGCCGCGCTGGGGGAGGCCCGTGCCGAGGCCCGGGCGCTGCAGCGGTAGGAGACGGGCATCGGTCTATACTCGTTTGACCCGGGGGACACCTTTTCCATGCCGGGCTGCCCGGTGATCACCACCCAAGGAGGGGTGCATGCGCTTTCGCGCTGAATCGGCCGATCCGGCCTCCGTCCAGGCCGATGTCCTGGCGATTCCCATCTACAAGGAAGACCGCGAGATCGGCGGCGATCTCGCGAAGCTCGACGCCGCCACGGGCGGGCGTATCAGCAATGCCATCGAGTGGGGCGAATTCAACATCATCGAGCACTACACGGCGCTGATCGACGCGGGCCCGATCGCGGCCGAGAAGATCCTGCTGGTGAACGGCGTGCGGCGCGGCCGCGGACCGTGGCGTGCGCGACGCATCGCCTCGACCGCCACTCGGCGGCTGCAGGGGCGAGGCGTCGAGCGCATGGCCCTCTGGCTGCGTGACGGGGAGGACGAATTCGGCTTCAGCGCCGCCGTCGTCGGGGCGATGCAGGGGACCTACCGGCCCCACGCCTTCTATGGCCGTGTGCGCGACACCGAGGCGATGCTGCGCAGCGTTCCGGAGGTCGTGCTCATCGGCGAGAATGCGCCCGCCGCAGACCTGATCGAGCGGGCGGCGCACGTGGCGGAGGGGGTCGAGTTCGGGCGGAGCCTGGCCAACCGGGCGTCCAACGACCTGTACCCCGAGAAGATGGCCGAGGTCGCCCGGGAGTTCACGGCCGACGGCTGCACGGTCGAGGTCCTGGGCGTTCCGGAGATGGAGGCGCTCGGCATGGGCGCCCTGCTCGGCGTGGGGCAGGGGGCGACCCACCAGCCGCGGCTGGTGGCGGTCAAACTGCCCGGCTGGGAGAAGGCCGCACCCGAGCGGCGCCTCGCCATCGTGGGCAAGGGCGTCTGCTTCGATTCCGGCGGAATCAGCATCAAGCCGTCGGCCAGCATGGAGGAGATGAAGCACGACAAGTCCGGCGCCGCTGCCGTCATCGCCGCCATCCGGACGCTCGCGCGGATCGCCCCCGAGGCGCCGATCATGGCGGTGGCGCCCATGGTCGAGAACATGCCCGGCGGGAACGCACAGCGCCCCGGCGACGTGGTCAAGGCCATGAACGGCAAGACGATCGAGATCACGAACACCGATGCCGAGGGCCGTCTGATCCTGGCCGATGCCCTGCACTGGGCCGAAAAGCAGGGCGCGACCCACCTGGTCGACGTGGCGACCCTCACCGGTGCGGCGTCGGTCGCACTCGGGAACCTGATCAGTGGCTACTTCGCACGACCGCGCGAGTGGGGTGCCGAGGTCCAGCGTGCGGCGGACGAATCGGGCGAGTGGTTCTGGGAGCTGCCCCTGGCGACCGAGTACCGGCCCGCCTACGACTCGGCGCATGCCGACATGGTCAACTCCGGCAGTCGCGAGGGGTCGCTCATCAAGAGTGCCGTCTTCCTGTCGGAGTTCGCGACCGTGCCCTGGGTCCACGTGGACATCGCCGGCACGGCCTACTTCACGGCCGACAAGGCGGTCGCTCCGAAGGGGGCGCTGGGAACGGCGGTCTCGACCCTCGTACAGCTGGCCCTCGACTACAGCTCGGCGGACTGAGCGTACCGGCAGCGCTCGCGACGGGACCCCGCCATCGGCAGGGTCCCGTCGTCTGCGTCGCGATGCGACCTCAAGCCTCGTCGTCGGTCATGTCGCCGACCTTCTCCTTCGCGCTGCCGACGCCCTGCTGGGCCTTTCCTTCGATCTGCTCGGCCTCGCCTTCAGCCTCGGTGCTCTCGTCGTTGGTGAGATCGCCCCACGCTTCCTTGGCGGAGCCCATCCCCTCCTTGGCCTTCCCCTTCATCTCGTCGCTGTCCATGGTCCTCACCTCGTGCGTTCTTGGTTGACGGCGGCGCAAGCGCCTGCCCGCTGACGCGAATCGCACGTCGCGTGCCAGTCGAACGCTGCCGGCCGGGTAGCATGCCGCCGTGCCGAGTGCGCTGATGGGATCCCGCGCATGAGCGAGCTGGCGGTGGCCGCCGGCATCGGCTTCGCCGTGCTTGGCGCGGCGGCGGAGCGGCTGGCATCCGTCTGGCCGGCTGACGAGGCGTCGCGGCGTGGGCCGGGACCGCGAACCTTCCTGCTGGCGTTGTTCGCCGGCGTGGCAGGCTGGGCCGTCGCGGCCAGGTCCGGGCTGCCGTGGTGGGCGACGGCGGCGTACCTCGCGCTGCTCATTCCGCTCGTCCTTCTGGCGGCAACGGACCTCGAGCAGCGCCGCCTGCCGCACCTGCTGCTCGACCCGCTGATCGTGGGCGCGGCGGTCTTCGTGCCGTTCAACCCGGCGGTCGACGCGATCTCGGCGCTCATCGGCGCCGCCATTGCCGTCGCCTTCCTGGGCCTGCTGGGCATCATCGTGCGCGGGGGCGTGGCGGTGGGCGATCTCTACCTGGTGGCGCCGCTCGGACTGATGCTTGGCTGGGAAGGCGTCTTCGTGGCCATCTTCCTGGCGGCGCTGCTGTCGGCGGCCACCAGCCTGGTGCTGCTTGCCAGCCGGCGAGTCGGGCTCAAGAGCTACATCCCGTTCGGACCGTTCCTGGTCGCCGGGGCGGTCGTCACGCTGGTGCGCGACGACCGCATCCTGGGAGGCGCCGTGAGCCTTGGCGATGCGGCGCTCGGATCCGTGCTTCGAGTCCTGGTGGGCGCCTAGCCCCATAGGGGGGCTGCATGAGGTTGACCGCGTCGGGTATCCTTCCCGAGCCTCCCGGGAGCGCTGTTGCCGCCTTCCGCTGGACCGGGGCCGACGCCTGCTGGCCGCCGAGTCCCGGACCGGAACGAGGCATGTGCGCAAAGCGGAGCTCATGTCGATCGTCACACGCCGTCTCGCCTTCGTTCTCGCACTGCTGGTCCTGGTCACCGCCATGGCTCCCGGCAGCGTGCGGCAGCCGGCGCGCGCCGGCGATCCGGACGTCAACGACGCCATCGCCCAGCAGGCCCGCATGGAGGCGGAGCTGTCGCGGCAGCGCAGTCAGCTCGACCAGTTGCGGCGCCAGCAGGCCGATCTGACGACGAGCCTGTCGGAGCTCGATGCGCAGCTCGGATCGGTCGGGCTGAAGCTCGACGAGGCGCTGCAGAAGCTCGACCTGGTCACGCGCAACCTCGACCGTTCCCGAGCCGATCTCGAGCGCTATCGGCTTCAGATCAAGAACTTCGAGGCCGATATCGCCCAGCTCGCGATCGATATTCGCGCGACGGGCCAGGACCTTTCGGCGCGCGAGAACCTGCTGGAGGAGCACCTGAAGGCCGCGTACGAGCAGTCGCAGACCTCGATCCTGGAGGTTCTGCTCTCCACCGACTCCTTCAGCAAGGCGTCGAACCAGCTCACCTCCATGCTCACGCTCTCCGAAGAGGATCACCAGCTCGCGGAGGAGATCCGCGGCGTCCGGGACCGTCTACAGATCCGTCGCCAGATGCTGCGTGACGGACGGGCCTCGCTGGCCGACCTGCGCGACGCCGAGGCGGAGCGGGCCGAAGACCTGGCCAGGCAGCAGGGGCAGGTTGACGCGGCGCGCAAGGAGCTCGAGGAGTACCAGAAACAGCTCGAGGAACTCCAGGCCGAGCAGCAGCTGGAGCTCGCCGCCGCCGCCTCCAAGGCGCTGGAGACCGCCGACGTCATCGCCCAGCAGGAGCGTGAGCTCGAGGCGCAGCAGGCTCTGGTCGACCAGCTCAAGGAGCAGGCAGACGAGCTGGACATCGCCTACCGGGGACGCTTCGACTGGCCGGAGCGCGGCCAGTTCTTCGTCACGCAGGAGTACGGCCGCACTTCCTTCAGCTCATTCCACACCGGGATCGACATGGCCTACCGCACGCCGCACTGCGGCGGTCCCATCTACGCCGCAGCCGATGGCGTGGTGCTCGCCGATGGGCGCCCGAACATGAAGTACGGCGACACCGCCATCGGGGTGGTGATCGGCCACAGCCAGCGCCTGCAGACCTGGTACTGGCACATGTCCCGCGAGGTGGTCAGCGTGGGGGACAAGGTGCTGACCGGGCAGGTCATCGGCTACGAGGGGGCGACCGGCATCGCCACCGGGTGCCATCTCCACTTCCAGGTCATGTTCGACGGCTCGCCGGCGAGCCCCAGGAGCTACCTGCCGTAGCAGCCACCCGCCTTCCGCGATTCGACCGGGCGGGCCGGTTCGAGTACCGTAGCGCCTGATGCATCCGGCCATGCAGCGGCGGCGCCATCGGTTGATGGTGCGCCGCACCACCCGCCGAGGCGCCCCAAGGCGCGGATTGGCGACCGCCTTCCTCGTCATGACGGGCCTCTTCGTGCTGTTCGTCGGCGGCTCCGTGGCGGGTACGGCCGGCGGCCTCCTGGCCGCCTACAGCTACTTCGAGAGCGGCCTGCCGGACCCGCGGCTGCTCGACGACATCGAGCTGCCGGCCTCCACCTACGTCTACGACCGGACGGGGAAGACGCTCCTCGCGCGCTTCGAGTGCCAGAACCGCGAGCAGGTCACCTTCAAGGAGCTGCCGAGCGAAGTGGTGAACGCCACGGTGGCGGCGGAGGATCGCACCTTCTGGAGCAACGACGGGGTGGACTACCAGGCCGTGGCCGCCGCAGTGGTGCAGAACCTGGAGGCCGGCGAGATCGTCCGCGGGGCGAGCACGATCACAGCCCAGGTGATCAAGTACGCCGGGTCGATCAAGCAGGCCGGAGAGCAGGTGGCCAGTCCCGACGCGACGGGTCCGGTGGCGACCAACGAGCTGGATCCGGTCGCGACACCGGGCACACCCGAGCAGGACGTCTGCCAGCCACCCGAGCTCACCTTCCTGGAGGGACGCGGCTACGAGGACAAGATCCGGGAGTTCATCCTGGCCCGCGAGATGACGGCCGCCTACCCTGGCCGCAACGGCAAGGAGAAGATCCTCGAGACGTACCTCAACCTCATCTTCTACGGGAACGGCTCCTACGGGATCAAGGCGGCGGCGGCGAACTACTTCGGCATCTCCGACCTGGACCGGCTGACCATCGCGCAGTCGGCGTTCCTGGCGGGCCTGCCGCAGCTGCCATCGGCCTACGACCCCTACTACGAGAACCAGGGCCCTGATCGGGCCATCGCGCGCCGAAACACCGTCCTCGGCTTCATGCTGCGAGACGGCTACATCACGCAGCGCGAGTACGATCAGGCGCGGCTGACCACCTGGCAGGAGATGGGACCGAACCGGATCACATCGGTCCTGCTGGAGCCACAGTTCAGCTTCCGCGTGCGACGCGAGGCAGAGCGGATCCTGGAGGGCTTGGGCGTGCCGAACCCGGAGCAGGCGGTGCGCACCGGCGGCTACCGCATCACCACCACGCTCGACTTCGGGCTGCAGCAGGTGGCAAAGGAGCAGGTCGTCGCCAACGTCAACAAGCTGACGGACTTCAACGTCAACAACGGCGCTTTGGTCTCGATCGACTCCAGCACGGGAGAGATCGTCGCGTACGTCGGAAGCGTGGACTACTACAACCGCGAGGATCCACGCGTACAGGGCCAGTTCGACGTCGCCGGCCTGGGGCTACGGCAGCCCGGCTCCGCGTACAAGCCGATCACCTACTCATCCGCCTTCGTGGCACGCGAGGCGACGCCGGCGACCTTCTTCGTGGACGCCACCACCCAGTTCGGGACCGACCGGCCGACCAGCTACATGCCGACGAACGCCGACATCCACGACCACGGCCCGCTGCTGGCCACCGACGCGCTGCGCTACTCGCTCAACGTCCCCTCGGTGATGATGCAGTACCTCGTCGGCCCTGCCGTCACGGCTCAGTTCTCGGAGGCGATGGGCATCGCCAGCGCGGACTACATCAGCAACCTGGATCCAGGCCTGACGCTGACGCTCGGATCGGTCCCGGTGAACCTCACCAACATGACCGGCGCCTACGGCGTCTTTGCTGCCCAGGGCACGCTGCATCCGGCCACCGCCATCCGCGAGATTCGCAATCGCAACAACCGTGTCGTCTACACCCGCGAGGACGAGGGGCCGCAGGCGAGCCACCCGATGACGCCTGCCGAGGCGTACCTGACGCACTGGATCCTGGAGGGAAACACGAACCCGCGGACGAACGTGGTGTGGGGGTCGCGAGCCGAACTGACCGATGCCACCGGCACTCGCCGTCACGCCGGCTTCAAGACCGGCACCACCAACGACTTCCGCGACGTCTCCGGATTCGGCTACGTGCCCGGGTCCCTCGTCACGGGCGTGTGGATGGGCAACAACAACCAGGAGCCGATGTCGAACCAGTTCCGCGGTGGGCTCTTCAGCGCCGACGGGCCGCTCTACCTGTGGCACGATTTCATGCAGATCGCGCTGAACCAGCCGTGGGACTGGAACGGCCAGCAGCCGGTGCCGCAGACCGACTTCGCGCAGCCGAGCGGGGTCGTCACCGCCAGCGTCTGCCGTTTCAGCGGCCTGGCCGCGACGGGCGCCTGTGGACAGACATGGACGATGCCCTTCCTGGAGGGAACCGTCCCGCCGCCCGACAACGTCCACTCAGGCGGCTGCTTCGACATCGAACGCGAGGTGGCCCAGGACGACCGGCGACCGGACGAGTGGATCACGTCGGCGAAGGACTTCGCCGACCGCCTCGTCAACAGGGAGACCGGTGCCATCGGCGACCCGACCAAGCTCAAGGAGAACCCGAAGTACCGGCTCGCCATTCGCCCGGTCAACGGCAACAGCGGCTACGGACAGCCGATCTGCGGGGACCTGAAGGCAACCCCGACGCCGAAACCGACGCCCGTGGAGACGCCTGGCGGCGGCCCGAAGCCGACCAAGCCGCCTCCCACGCCCGCGGCGAGCAAGTGCCCCGGGAACAGCTGCTCGACGCCGAACGCGGCCCCCGTCGCGGCCGCGCCGACCGATTCGCAGGAGCCGTCGCAGATGATGGTCGGGCTGCTCGGTGCATCGACACTCGTCTCGCTGGTGCCCATGGCCCGGCGGCTTCGGAGGCGCCCGAAGCGCCGCTGATCCCTGCCGCGCACGTGCGACAATTCGAGACGTGTCAACCTCGGTGCTGACCCTGATCCTCGCCGGAGGCGAGGGTGAGCGGCTCTCGATCCTCTCCCAGGTGCGCGCGAAGCCCGGCGTGCCGTTCGGCGGCAAGTACCGGATCATCGACTTCGCGCTCTCGAACACCGTGAACTCGGGCCTGACCGACGTCGCGGTCCTGACCCAGTACGCCCCCCGATCGCTGATGGACCACATCGGCCTCGGCCGGCCCTGGGACCTCGACCGCACGCATGGTGGCGTGACGCTGCTACAGCCGTTTATCGGCCGGGGTCGTGCCCACGACTGGTACCGCGGCACCGCCGACGCCGTGCTCCAGAACCTGGACTACATCGTGGATCGTGACCCGGACCTGGTCCTGGTGCTGGCCGGCGACCACGTCTACAAGATGGACTACCGGCCGTTCATTGACCTCCATCGGTCCAGCCAGGCGGAGGTGACGTGCGCGGTCCGCACGGTGCCCCTGGAAGAGGCGCATCGGTTCGGCATCCTGGACGTCGACGCCGAGGGGCGCGTGACCGACTTCATCGAGAAGCCTCCCAACCCGACCAGCAACCTGGTCAGCATGGGTGTCTACGTGTTCTCGTGGAGCGTGCTGCGCGACGTGCTCTCGCACGACCGGGTCGACTTCGGACGCGACGTGCTGCCGTGGATGGTGGACGCGCGACGGGGCGTCTACGCGTACGAGTTCAAGGGCTATTGGCAGGACGTGGGCACCGTGGAGAGCTACTGGCGCACGAACCTCGACCTCCTCTCCGACGACCCGGGCATCGACCTCAACGACCTCCGCTGGCTGATCTACACCAAGAGCGAGGAGCGACCCCCGGCCGTGGTGGGACCGGCGGCGCAGGTGGAGCGAAGCATGATCAGCCACGGCTGCGTGATCGACGGGCGGGTCGAGCACAGCATCCTGTCGCCCGGCGTCCGGGTGGCGGCGGGTGCTCACGTGCGTGACTCGATCGTCATGTTCGACAGCGTCATCGGTCCGGGAGCCATCGTCGATCGCGCGATCCTCGACAAGGAGTGCCGCGTCGGAGCGGGCGCCGTGGTGGGAGAGGGGGACGACCTGCGGCCCAACCGTGCGGAGCCGGAGCGGCTCTACGCCGGCATCACCCTGCTCGGCAAGCGGGCCGAGATTCCGGGCCGGGTGCACATCGGCCGCAACTGCCGCATCGATCCCGGCGTCGGCCCCCCGGCCTTTGGCCGCCGTCGCCAGATCCGCTCCGGCGAGACGGTGTCGACCGCTGGCTGATCGGGCAGTGGTGCCTCCGGCCGAGTCGCCGCCGCTCGACGCCTGGCTGACGGAGCTGGGACTCGAGGTGGTGGGTGCCGGCGGGGCGCCCGGTGACGCGGCCATCAGCCGGGACGTCATCATCGACGGCGAGCGTCGCTTCGACATGCGGGTGACGGTTGCCTGGGTTGCCGGCATCGGCCTCTCGCTGTGGGCCTACTATGGTCCCGAGGCCATGGAGATCCCGAAGCGCGTCTTCGGCCGCATGCTCCGGGCCAGCTTCGACTACCCGCTGGTGAAGTTCGCCATGACCGACGACGACCGCCCCATGCTCATGACCGAGCTCCCGCCGACGGCTGCCACGCGCGACGAGCTCGGCCGTGGGCTGGCTCGCCTCGCGATCGTGGCCGATCGTCTCCTGGAGGAGACCGCGGCGGCCGTCGCCGACCACGCCCGACTCCCCGACTGGTCGGGGCGCTCGTCCCGCAACCCGCAGCTGCTGGTTGCCTATCGAGCCGACGTGGAGGCCGGCCTGCCGGCCTGGGAACCGCCGCCACCACGCCGCCCACGGCGGGGTCTGCTCGCCCGCCTGCTGGGGACCGGCCGGTGACGGCCCCGACGGACAGGCGGCGCAGCCGTGCCGCAGCGGCCGCGACCCTGCTGCTCCTGCTGATCGCCGGGCTGCTGCCCGGGCAGGCGCAACGCGCCCGTGCGGCGGAGTACAGCATGGAGACCTCGGCCAGCTACACCGTGGCGCCGGAGAAGCGGGTCGTCAGCGTGAGCGTGGAGGTCACCTTCGAGAACACGACTCCCGATCCCGCCGGGCAGTTCAGCCTGTTCGAGGTGGTCGACCTGGCACTGCAGCCCGGTGCGAGCGCCGTCGCCGCGACCGACGAGGAGGGCGACCTGCGCGTCGACACGGCGCACAAGGATGGTTTCCTGCTGGCGTCGGTGCATCCGAGGCAGGGCGTGCGCTACCAGCAGCAGGCAGTGTTCAGCGTGGGCTACGAGCTGACCGACGGCGCCACCGCCGAAGTGCGTATTCGTCCGTCGCTGATCGCGTTCCCGGTGTGGAGCTTCGGCACCGGCGGCTCGGTGGAGGTGACGCTGCCGGATCGCTACGACGTCACGGTGGACGGCAACGACCTGGAGGCGCGGCGGGCCGGCGGCTCGGTGGTCCTGACCAGCGGCGCCATCGACGAGCCGCAGGCGTGGCTGGCTCACCTGCTGGCCGTCGGACCGTCGAGTTACATGACCCTCTCCGCGGCCGTGCCGCTCGGCAGTGCCACAGTCGACCTGCAGGTTCGGGCCTGGGCCGATGACGAGGCATGGGGCACGGCCACGCTGGACCTCCTGGCGAAGGCGCTGCCACTGCTGGAGGAGCGCATCGGCCTGGCGTATCCGCAGATCGGCCCACTGGTCGTGGTCGAATCGGTCGGCGGCGCGGGCGAGGGCGTCGGCGATGGGGGTGACGAGGGGACGCAGCTACAGGCAGGCTACGACCAGCCTCCCTTCACCCTGGTGCACCAGGCGGCCCACGCCTGGTACTCCGAGCAGCTCGCCTCGGACCGATGGATTCGCGAGGGCTTTGCCTCACTGGCCGCGTCCGGGCTTGCCGACGAGCTCGGAATCGAGCCGGTGTACGAACCCGCGGCTCGTCGCGCGGAGCTGGAGGCGGCGGCCTTTCCGCTCGTGAGCTGGGGCGCCGGCGAGAGCACGCCGGAGCAGGATGCGTGGGCGTACGCCGCCTCCTGGGACGTCGCCGCGCAGATCGCCAATCTCGTCGGGCCCGAGGCCGTGCAGCTGGCCTGGCAGCGGATCGTGAGCGACGTCGGCCCGTACCAGCCGGTGTCCGACGAGCCACCCACGTCGGGTCACCCGGCCAAGCCGGCCACGCCGGTCGACTCGCGCAGGCTGCTCGACCAGCTCGAGGCGGTCAGCGACGCGGATGTGGCGTCTCTCTTCGCTGGCTCCGTGCTCGACCCCGACGCCTCCGCCCTCCTCTCGTCCAGGGCCGAGGCGCGGACGGGGCTGAGCGAGCTGCTGGATGCCGCCGACGGCTGGGGAGCCCCCGAGCCGGTACAGGTCGATCTGACCGCCTGGCAATTCGACTCCGCCCTGGAGCGCATCGGCGATGCGAGGTCGTGGCTCCAGGGCCGCGATGCGCTGCTGGCAGCGGCCGCGGACGCCGGTCTGACCGTCCCGCAACGCCTCCGCGACCGCTACCGCACGTCGGGCGGTGGCCCTGATGCACGCGAGGAGCTGGAGGCTGAACGCGCGGTGGTCGATCGCTACCAGGACGTGCTCGAGCGATCGAACCGGGAGCGAGGCCTCCTCGAGCGCCTGGGCCTGCTGGGCGGTCCACGTCCATCGGCGCTGCTGAGCGACGCCAACCGGCTCTTCGCCGAGGGCGAGCTGCGGGGAGCTGCCGAGGCGGTCGCCGCCGCCCGCCTGCGCCTGGAGCACGCCGCCACCGATGGCATCGTCCGGATCGTGGCGGTGCTCCTGGTCGCCCTCGTGCTCGTCTTCGTGGCATTCCGCCTGGTGCAGCGCAGGCGCGCGCGTCCGGCCAACGACTACACTGCAGCGCCATGACGCAGTCAGCCGCCGAGCGGCCACGCTTCCAGCCCGCCCAGGAGGTTCTCTCGGGAGAGACCGCCGACGTGTACTTCGACCGGGCGCGGGCCATCCTGGCTGCGGAGAAGCTGGACCCGGTCGTCACCATGGAGATCTTCCCGCGCGAGGACGCCATCCTGTGCGGTGCCGAGGAGTCGCTGGCGTACCTTCGCGAGGTCCTCGGCAACGGCAAGCGCCTGGAGCCCGAGCCGGTGGTCGAATCGCTGCACGACGGCGATCTCATCTCGCGCAAGGAAGTCGTGATGCGCATCAACGCCCGCTACTCGGCCTTCGGCCTGTACGAGACGGCCATCCTGGGCATCCTGGCGCAGTGCACCGGCTGGGCGACCGCCGCGCGCCGCATCGTCGACGTGGCGAGCCCCATCCCGGTGATCGGGTTCGGGGCACGGCACGTGCATCCGACCGTGGCCGACCAGATGGACTACGCGAGCGTCATCGGTGGCTGCATCGGCGCATCCACCCCCGCGGGAGCGCGGCTGGCCGGCCTTGCCCCGACCGGCACCATGCCGCACGCGCTGATCCTGATCTTCGGCGACACCGTCCGCGCCCTCGAGGCGTTCGACCGCCACATCGACCCGGACGTCCCGCGCATCGCGCTGGTCGACACCTTCAAGGACGAGGCGGAGGAGTCGCTGCGGGTCGCCAACGCGCTGGGGGAGCGCCTGTGGGGCGTCCGGCTCGACACGCCGTCGGAGCGGGGGCGCGTGACGCCTGACCTGGTCAAGGAGGTGCGAGCCCGGCTTGACCAGGCCGGACACGGGCACGTGAAGATCGTCGTCTCCGGCGGGCTCGACGCGGAGCGCATCACCTTCTTCAAGGAGGCGGGTGCGCCGGTCGACTCGTTCGCGGTGGGGTCGGCGATCAGTGACGCCAGCCCGGTCGACTTCACCGGCGACCTGAAGGAGATCGACGGCAAGCCGATCGCCAAGCGGGGACGGATCCCCGGCCGCACCGACAATCCTCGCCTGCGGCGGATCGACCTGCACGGCTGACCATGACCGACGTCGACCGCGACGAGCAGGGTGAGCGCGACACCGCCTACGAGCTGTTCCGGCGCGGATCGCAGCTTCTCGCCGACCAGCATCCGGGCGCCGCGGCGGTGCTCCTGGAGCGGTGCCTGGCCCTTGAGCCCGGCAAGGCCTCCATCCTGGAGGCTCTCGGGCGCGCGTACTTCAACCAGGGTGATCGCATCCGGGCAGCGGAGCGATTCCAGGAGATCGTCGACGCCAATCCGCTGGCCGACTACGCGCACTTCGGCCTTGGGCTCTCCCGTGCGCGCCTCGGCGACCGTTCCGAGGCGTCGCGGCACCTGCGCATGGCCGTCTTCCTGCAGCCGGAGAACGAGGACTACCGTCGCGCGCTGGAGCGGCTGGAGGCCGCCTGGCCAGCCTAGGCCGCCGTCTCCTCCGCGGCCAGTCGCTTGCGGAGGAGCGCCAGCACCGCCGCCTCCTCGGGGCCCAGCTCGGCGAGTGACTCGGCCAGCTCCTCGTCAGCCGCCTCCCGCACCTCCCGTGCGACGTCGCCTTCGAGGTAGGCGTCGATCACGGTGGGGTGGACGTAGCTCCTGCGCGAAACGGCCGGCGTGTTGCCCAGCCGCTCCGCCACCGTCTCGACTGCGCGCACCACGTTCTTCTTGGCCTGCGCCTCCGAATCGAACTCGGTCAGCTCGCGCAGTGCCCAGGCGGCGAGCACCGTGCCGGCCCACGTCCGGAAATCCTTCGCGCTGAAGTCCTGCCCGGTGATCTCGCGCAGGTAGTCGTTGACGTCCGCGGAATCGACGGTGTGCGGCTCGCCCTCCTCGTCGAGGTAGGTGAAGAGGTCCTGGCCGGGCAGGTCCTGGCAGCGCGCCACGATGCGCGCCAGCTTCCGGTCGGAGAGCTGGACGTCGCTCATCTTGCCGCCCTTGCCCCGAAACCGGAATCGAATGCGGCTGCCGCCGACGGTCGCGTGCCGATTGCGCAGGGTGGTGAGGCCGAAGGAGCTGTTCTCTCGCGCGTACTCCTCGTTGCCCACCCGCGCCCTCGTCTTCTCCAGCAGCCGGACCACGGCCGCAAGCACGCGTTCACGTGGAAGCCCCGGCAGGCCCAGGTCCTGCTGCACGCGCTGGCGAATCCTCGGCAGGGCCTCGCCGAAGGCGATCATGCGGTCGTACTTCGCCTCGTCGCGCACCTCGCGCCAGCGCGGGTGATAGCGGTACTGCTTCCTGCCGCGATTGTCGCGACCGGTGGCCTGGATGTGGCCGCGCTGCGAAGGGCAGATCCAGACATCGGTCCAGGCGGGCGGGATCGCCAAACGCTTGATCCATTCGCGCCGGCGCCGGTCGGTGATGCGGTTGCCATCCGGACCGATGTAGCTGAAGCCCGTCCCGGCACGCTTGCGCCGGATGCCCGGTCGCGCGTCGCTGACGTAGCGAAGCCCCGCCTCCGCTGCGGAGGCTTCTGCGTCGAGGTGCAGCCCGCTCTGGTGGTGGCCGCTTGCGTTGGAAGCCATCGGCGCCTGCGCAACGCAAGCGGCGTGCCGGGTCAGCGCGAGAAGCGGCGGGCCAGCCAGAGGATGCCGGCCACCGTCTTCGCATCGCGGATCTCGCCAGCGTCAACGGCGCCCAGCGCCTCCGGGAGCGTCAGCCAGGAGAGCTCCAGCTCTTCGTCCTCGGGTGCCTCCGCCTGGGCCGGGCTGAGGCGGGTCGCCAGGAAGATGGTCAGCAGCTCGGTGCAGAAGCCGGGGGCGGTGTAGAAGGCGGGTCCCTCTTCCCACTCCCGGGCTGCCAGGCCGCACTCCTCGCCGAGCTCGCGACGGGCCGTCGTGGCGGGCTCCTCGTCGGGCTCCAGCGTGCCGGCCGGGATCTCCAGCAGCTCGCCGCCGGTCGGGTGGCGCCACTGCCGGACCATCGCGACGCGCTCGCCGTCCCAGGCCATGATCGCCACCGCGCCGGGGTGCTCGACCACTTCCCGGGTGGTTTCGTGGCCGTTGCCGAGCCGCACGCGGTCGACCCGCACCGAGATCAGGCGGCCGCTCCACGGCCGATCAGTGGAGATCGTTGCCTCTTCGCTCATGCGCGGATGCTACGGCACCCCTGCTCAGTCGGCCGCGGATCGGTCAGCCGATGGCGGTAACACTCGGTGTAGCCGCAGGGTTCCCTATCGGCCGCTGCGTGGTCTAGACGACGCCCGAGCGCAACAAAGGGGGCCCCTGCCTGGCCGGGGCGTCCCATGTCGGTACCATCCGGCTCCCGCGAGGCCCATACGGTGCCCCGCGGCGCCACATGGCACTAGAGCACCACGATCCCGCTACCGCCGGGACTTCGACCTGCGGCCAGGGCGGCCAGGACCTCACGGGTGCCGAGCGGAAACCGCTGCCGGAGGCTGGCGCGGTGCGTTGCGAGCACCTGCCGGTTCCGGTGAGTGCCGCTCACGAGCAGGACTACGAACTGCACGCCACTGTCTCGCTGTTTCGCCTGGATCGATCGCTCGATAGCCTGGAGATCGGTCAGCGTCGTCACGGCCTCGATGCCGATCTTCGCCGGGCCGGACAGCAGCAGGTCCCATGCACGCAGGTCTCCCGCAATGGGCATGACCGCCTCACGGGTTCGCCGCCAGAGTGACGCGAGCCGCGCTTCGAAGCGGTCCAGGAGATGCAGCTGGGCTGCGTCCCGGAGCGGCTCTCCCACGGGGAATGCCTTCAGCGTGAGGCGGTGGCCCAGTACGGCGTAGGTGGTTGCGAGGAGCGCGATGCCCACATCGCCGCGTACGCGGTCGAGCTCGAGACGGGAGATGAACTGGCGAGAACTGTCGATCGCCGCCGCCAGCTGTTGTTGCGTAAGTCCGGCAGCGCGTCGCAGCTGTCGGACTTCGCGCCCGGAATTCGACACCAGGCCCCTGCCGATGCGGTTCCCCTGGGTTCGCAGCCGTTCTCGGGTTGGCATGGGAGCAGGTTGGCGCCTCGGCCTTACCGGCGAATTACCGTGCGCTTTCCTGCCTTCGACGGCATGGCCCGATGTCGCCACCGGGTTCCCTACCAGCTACCGCGGGGCCGGTATGTCGCCCCGGCGTGACAAACGTGCCTCCTGCCTGTCCGGCGCCTCGCCCCGCAGCACCATTTGGCCACTGAGAGGCCGATAGGGTGCGCCAGGGCGACACGGCGCGACGCGGACGGATAGGAGTGTCGGCGCGGAAGCGCAACTCCGACTAGCATCTGCATCGGTCCATGAGCGAAGCCATCCGCAACATCTTCCGGCGCCCGCTGCGCACCGGCCTCACCATTCTGGGCATCGTCATCGGCGTCTTCGCGCTCACCGTCATGGGGGCGCTGGCCGAGAAGCTGAACGTGCTCGTCGCCGGTGGGGACGACTACTTCCGCACGCGCGTCTTCGTCTTCGACGAGGGCGCGGCCTCGGGCTTCCAGGCGAGCGCGCGGCCGATCACGCGTGACATCGTGGAGCAGATCGACGCGCTCAACGGCGTGGAGCGCGCGACGCCGGTGCTGCAGACGCTGCTCGACCCCGACCAGATCGGCGGCTTCGACATCCCCGAGCTGCTGACCGGGATCGAGCCGGAGACCTGGTACGACGCGAGCGTCGACCTGCGCGTCGATGCCGGGCGGCTGCTGGAGGCGAACGAGCGCGGCGTGACGGTCATCGGCGCCGACCTGGCCGAACGCTACGGCCTGCGCGTGGGTGACGACTTCACCATCCGCGATCGAAGCTTCGAGGTGGTGGGCGTGCTGGAGCGTACGCTCACCTTCCCCGACAAGATCGCGTACGTCCCGCTGCGCGACGCCCAGGAGATCTACGTCGAATCGGTCCCCCAGGGGTTCGACTACCGGACCGATGAGCTGGCGACCCAGATCGAGGTCTTCCCCGACGACATCGCCCAGGCCGATGCCGTGGCGGCCGAGATCGAGGACGCCGTCGACGGCGTGCGGACCGTGACGCCGGAGCAGGTGGCCGCGCAGATCGGCCAGGCGAGCGTCGTGTTCAACCTCATCATCGTGGGCGCAAGCGTGATCGCGGTGATCGTCGGCGGGCTCTCGGTGATCAACACCATGGTCATGACCGTCAGCGAGCGGGTGCGCGAGATCGGCATCAAGAAGGCGGTCGGCGCGCGGACGCGGACCATCCTGGCCGAGTTCATCGTGGAGGCCACGCTGCTGGGGGCGATCGGCGGCCTGATCGGCCTGAGCGCCGGGGCGCTGCTGGTCATCGTCCTGAATGCGCAGACGGCGGGGAGCGGGACGACCGTCTTCCTGATCACGCCCATGCTGCTGCTGCGCTCGTTCGTCTTCGCCACCGTGCTGGGGGCGTTGGCCGGCATCTACCCGGCGCTGCGCGCCGCACGGCTCGACCCGGTCCAGGCCTTGAGGAGCACCTGAGCGTGGCGACCGCGATCCTGCGCGCGCGCGACCTGGTGAAGGTCTACCGCCGCGGCGCCAGCGAGGTCCGCGCGGTGGACGGCATCTCGCTGGAGATCGCCCCGGGCGAGTTCATGGCGATCATGGGGCGCTCGGGGAGCGGCAAGACGACCCTGCTCGACCTGCTCGGCTGCCTGCTGCGGCCGACGGCCGGCGAGCTGGAGATCGACGGGCGCACCGTGATCGGCGCGTCGGACGGCGGAGCTGGCCGGCGTGCGGCAGTCGCGCATCGGCTTCGTCTTCCAGGAGTTCAACCTCATCCCCACGCTCAACGCGGTCGAGAACGTGATGCTGCCGCTCCGCTACGGTCCGCGCCGGACGGATGCCCGCGCACGGGCGGAGTCGCTGCTGGCCCTTGTCGGGCTGGGCGACCGGATGCGGCACCGGCCCAGCGAGCTCTCCGGCGGCGAGCAGCAGCGCGTCGCCATCGCCCGCGCCCTGGTCAACGACCCGGCCGTGGTGCTCGCCGACGAGCCGACCGGCGAGCTCGACAGCATGACCTCGACGGCGCTGCTCGGCATGCTCCGCAAGCTGAACGCGGAGCGCGGCATCACCTTCGTGATCGTCACGCACGATGCGGGGGTGGCGGGCACCACCAACCGGGTCGTCCGGCTGCGGGACGGCCGCGTCGTGGCCGACGTCCGCTGGGGCGAGCGCGGCTGGCACGAGGCGCTGGGCGGTGGCTCGCTTGACGGACGGCAGCCCGCGGGCGAGCGCGGGCCGCTGGCCTGGCTGGGGGACCTGCTGAACCGCCTGCGCCCCGATGCGGTCGAGCGGTAGGATCGGGCTCGGGGAGGCTGCATGATCGTCGTCGAAGGGCTGCGTCGCGACTTCGGGCGGGTGACCGCCGTGCATGACCTGTCCTTCAGCGTGGCCGATGGCGAGATCTTCGGCCTGCTGGGTCCGAACGGGGCGGGCAAGACGACGACCGTCCGCATGCTGGCCGGCCTGATCCGGCCGACCGCCGGGGAAGCGACCGTCAACGGCCACGCCATCGGGCAAGGATCGCAGCGCATCCGCGCCCTGACGGGAATCCTGACCGAGTCGCCGGGCCTGCACGAGAAGCTGACGGCGCGGCAGAACCTGGAGTACTACGGCCGCCTCTACGGCATCCAGGGTCGTTCCTTGCGCGCGGCAGTCGATCGCTACCTGGACGTGGTCGGCATGGCTGAGCAGGCGAACCGGCGGGTCGGCACCTTCAGCAAGGGCATGCGCCAGAAGATCGCCATCGCCCGCGCCCTGCTGCACGAGCCGGAGGTGATCTACCTGGACGAACCGACCAGCGGCCTCGATCCGTCCGCCGCCAAGACGGTTCGTGACTTCGTGGCGACGCTGCGCGAGCGGGGACGCTCCATCGTGGTCTGCACCCACAACCTCGACGAGGCGGAGCGCCTCTGCGACCGGATCGGGATCATGCAGGGGAGGCTGCTGCGGGTCGACACGCCGGCGGCGATGCGCCGGCACGGCCGAAATCCCACCGTGCGCGTCCAGCTCAACGGTGCACGTGGCCCAGAATCGTTCATCGAGGTGCTCGCCCGCCTGCCCTTCGTCCTGGGCGCCCAGCCGCGCGAGGATCGCTCCCTGCTGGTGGAGGTCAACGATCCCCACGGCGAGACGCCGGACCTGGTCGCTGCGCTGGTGAACGCCGGCGCCCGCATCACGGGCGTTCGGGAGGAATCGGCGACGCTGGAGGAGGTCTACCTGCGCCTGGTCGGGGAATTGGGGGAGCGGGATGAGGCAGCATCCGGCGCCGGGGAGGTGGGGGAATGAGGCTCGGCTACGTCTGGGCCGTCTTCGTCAAGGAGTGGCGCGACCTGCTCAGCAACCGCCTGCTGCTGGGAGCGGTGGTGCTCCCGGCGCTCATCTTCGCCGCCATTCCCACCGGGCTGGTGGCCGTCATCCAGGCCAACGACCTGGACGCCACCCAGCTGGGCCAGATCCGGCAGTACCTGGATGACTTTCCGAACATCCCCGCCAAGCTCGCTGCACAGGGCTTCATCGTCACCAACTTCATGGCCTACTTCCTCCTCATCCCGGCCATGGTGCCGATGGCGATCGCCACCCAATCGGTGATCGGCGAGAAGGTGGCGCGCTCGCTCGAGCCTCAGCTGGCGACGCCCGATGGAGGTGAGTGAGCTGCTGATGGGCAAGACGCTCGCGGCGGCGCTCCCCGCACTGGTCGCGACCTGGGCCGTCTACGCCGCCTACGGGCTGGTGAACGGCGCCATCGCCGATCCGCGGCTGACGCGCTTCGTCTTCAGCGACGTGTGGATCACGGCCATGCTGACCCTGGTGCCGCTCATCTGCCTCTTCAGCGTGCTGCTGGGGATCGTCGTCAGCAGCCGCGTTAACGACCCGCGCACGGCGCAGCAGATCGGCGGCTTCGTGGTGATCCCCATCATTGCCCTGGCGGTGGCCCAGTTCTTCGGCGGCCAGGCGACCTTCAGCCTGCAGCAGGTCTTCATCGGCGACCTGATCGTGGCGGGGCTGGTTGGCGCCACGCTGGCCATCGGCTCGTGGGCATTCGACCGGGAGTCGATCCTGAGCCGGCTGGCGTGACGATGCCGTTGTCTCATCAGCCGGCTGTCGCCGCCCGGTTCCCTGTCGGAGCCCCGGAGGCCGGGATGTCTCCGCGGCCTGACATCAGGGCCGTCTGCGTGGACACTGTGGCGCCGGAGCGTGACATACGGCCCCCGGGCGGCCGATAGGGTGCGCCACGGCGACGCCGAGCCGATGAGCGCGGTCCGCAGCATCGAGCTGCCGGCGCTCCGCGACCAGGTTCGACTCCTGTACGACCTGAACCGCCAGCGCGGGCACGCCGAGTGGTGCGACGTGGAGTACGACTTCGTCTGTCCGTCGCACCGGCTCTACCCGTTCCAGTGGTTCTGGGACTCGTGCTTCCACGCCATGGTGCTCAGCCACCTGGATCGCGAGCGGGCGGAGTCGGAGATCACCACGCTCCTCGCCAACCAGCAGCCGGACGGCTTCATCGCCCACGTCACCTTCTGGCAGCGCGAGCTGGACGACGTGGCCTCCTACCAGGTCGCCTGGCGTTCGCCCTGGCTCTCCGACAGCATGCAGCCGCCCATCCTGGCGGAGGCGGTCGAGGCGGTGGCGCGGCGCGGTCGCGGCGCAGCCTTCCTGCGGGAAGTGCTGCCGGCGGTGCGCCGCTACTACGACTGGTGCGATCGCGTGCGGGATCCCGACCGCGACGGCCTGATCGCCGTCCTGGAGCCGCACGAGACGGGGATGGACCAGACGCCGAGCTTCGATGCCTACCTCGGCGTGACCGAGCTCACGCCGGCAGGATTCGAGGCGGCGTGGCGGCGGGCGGTACCGGCCGAGGGGGCGATGCCGCGCGACCGCTTCGTGGTCGAGGACGTGGCGGTCAATGCGCTCTACGCCGAGAACCAGCGCGTCCTGGCTTCCCTGCACGCCCAACTGGGCGAGGAGGCTGCGGCGGCAGAGATGCGATCGCGCGCCGACCGGACCGCACGGGCCCTCTTCACCCACTGCTGGTCCGACGCCGATGGCGACTTCCACGGCCTGGCCGGACCCGACGAGACGCAGCTCCCCGGGTCGACCGTGGGCGGGCTGCTGCCGGTGCTCCTGGTCGATGTGCCGGAGGAGATCGTGGCGCGGGTCGCACAGCGCCTCGACGATCCGGACGACTTCGGCGGCACCTTCCCGGTCCCATCGGTGAGCCGGGCGCATCCCGCCTACGCGGCGGCCCCGGCCCACGGCAAGCTGCTGTGGCGCGGCCCGACCTGGATCAACACCAACTGGTACCTCGCCCGCGCGATGCGGCGCCATGGGCGCGACGCGACGGCGGAGCGCATCGAGCGGGCGAGCCTGGCGCTGGTGGGTCGCACCGGCTTCCGCGAGCACTACAACCCGGACACCGGCGAAGGCTACGGGGCGGACGACTTCAGCTGGTCGGCCCTGGTGCTCGACATGCTCGAGGCCGGCAACGGCCCCGACGGGAGCGGCTGAGGGAGATTCGGGCTGCGGTCAGCCGGTGCGGCCACCGGTGTAGCCGGCATCGAGCGGGTTGCGCTCGTCCTCGCGGACCTCGCCCTCGACCTCCGCCGCCGGCTCGCCCGTCTTCTCCTCGGCGATCTCGCGTTCGTACGGGGTGGGGCCGGTCTCCCCGGCCGTCTCCTCGGTCATGCCGACGAAGCCGCCGCGTTCCGATCGATCACGACCCTCCTCGATCTCGCTGACGCGTTCCTCGTGCTCGCTCTGGCGCGTGGGATCCTGCTCGCTCATGTAGACACCTCCCGGGTGCGTGGGATGGACCCAGCGCCCGGGAGGTGCAGGTTTGCTGCCAGTGCGGTGCTCAGCCCTTGACCGAGCCTCCCAGGATGCCGCGCACGAAGTAGCGCTGCAGGCTGAAGAAGACGATCAGCGGCAGGATCATGCTGATGAACGCGGCGGCGGTCAGCAGGTGCCAGCCCTGTCCGCGGGACTGCACCAGGTTCGCGATGGTGACCGTCATGGGCGCGACGTCCTGGGTGCCACCGACCAGGATCAGCGCGACCAGCAGGTCGTTCCAGACGAACATGAACTGGAAGATGACCAGCGAGGCGATGGCCGGCACCGAGAGCGGCAGGACCAGGCGGAAGAAGGCCGTGGTCGGACTCGCGCCGTCGAGGTAGGCCGATTCGAACATCTCGCGCGGCAGCGCACCGAAGAAGTTGCGCAGCAGGAAGATGGCGAACGGCAGGCCGAATCCGGCGTGGGCCAGCCACACGGCGGCGAAGGTGCCCGTCAGGCCGATGCTGGTGGTGAACTGCAGGACCGGGATGAGCGTCGACTGCAGCGGCACGACCAGGAGGCCGACCACCAGGATGAAGAGGAGGTTGCGACCGGGGAAGTCCATCCAGGCGAAGGCGTACGCGGCGAAGGCCGCCACCATGATGGGGATGACCGTGGCGGGGATGGCGATGAAGAGGCTGTTCAGGAAGCTCGTCCCCATGTTGTTCTTGGAGAGCACTTCCTGGTAGTTGTCGATGGTGAAGTCGAGCGGGAAGCTGAAGGCGTTCCACCAGCCGTTGGTCAGGATCTGGTTCTCCGGCCGGAACGAGCTGACGAGGAGTGCCACGGTGGGGAGCAGCCAGACCAGGGCGATGATAACCAGCGTGGCGTGCAGCGGAACGCGGTTGTACCAGCGCGGCGCGTCGCCCGCTAGCTTCGAGTTCAGCACGCTGCCGGTCTTGGCTTCGCTCGTCATCGGATCGCCTCCTGCGCCTGGAACCGGCGGATGTTGAAGAGCATCACGGGGATGATCGCGAGCAGCAGGATGATCGCCACCGCGGCCGCTGAGCCGGCATCACGGCTGACGAAGCGCTCTTTGTAGAACAAGGTCGCGATCACGTCGGTCCCGTAGTTGCCGCCGGTCATGACGTAGATGATGTCGAACGTCTTGAGGGCGGTGATGACGATGGTGGTGGCGACGACGGCGATGGTCGGCGCGAGCAGCGGCAGGATGATGCGGAAGAAGACCTGGAACTCGTTCGCGCCGTCCATGCGAGCCGCCTCGAGCAGCTCCGAGGAGATGCCCTTGAGGCCGGCCGACAGGATGACGGTCGCGAAGCCCACCCACATCCAGATGCCCACGATGATGAGCATGAAGGTGTTGCGCGGCCATTCGGTGAGCCACGACTGCGGATCCACGCCGACGGTGCCGATCACCGCGTTTATCGTTCCGCGGCTCGGGTCGTACTCGTACATGAAGCGCCAGATGACGCCGGCCGCCACGAAGCTGACCGCCAGCGGCAGGAAGACGAACGCCTTGATGGCGGTTTCGTAGCGGACGCGATCGGTGAGGACGGCGATGAGCAGGCCGATGATCACCACGACCATCGCGAAGAAGACGATCCAGAGGGCGGTGTTGAGGACGGTCTGCCAGAACGAGCCCTGGCCGAACAGGCTGAGGTAGTTGTCGGCTCCCACGAACTCGCTCGTGTCGCGGTTCTGCAGGCTGATCCAGAACGTCTGGATCGTGGGCCAGATCAGGTAGAGGAAGAGCAGCACGAATCCAGGCGCGAGCCAGAGCCAGGGCCGAATGCCTGCTCGGCGCGCTTCAGGGATGACCTGGAGCCCCCGCTCGGTCAGCAGGGCGTATCCGACGGTCGCCGCCGGGACGCCGATGACCACGATGACCGCCGTTGCCAGGGTGCCGAAGTTCATCCCTGCTCTCCCTGTCTGCTCAGTCTTCGGGGTGAGTGAGGCGGGCCGGTCGCCTGGGCGACCGGCCCGCCAACCTATCGCCTAGCTACCTGCGTTCGCGGCCCACTTGCCGAAGGCCTGGAACGCGTTCTTGATCTCGTCCGAAGTCCATGCCTGGTCGCCCTGCCACCAAGCATCGTAGACGTCGGGCCCGGCCTGGCGAAGGACGAAGTCCTCCACCCAGTCGGTGCCTGGCCAGCCACTGGCCGCCCCGCTCTCGAGGCCGATCCCCCACGGCGGGGTTCCGTCGTCGCGGATCTGCTCGACGAGTGCGTCGAAGCTGTCCCAATCACTGGGCACTTCGTACCCGGCAGCCTCGAAGGACTGCGGGTTGTACCAGATCAGGCCCTTGACGGCGACCTTGATGAAGATGCCGACCAGCTGGTCGTCAACGGTACCGTCAGCGATCCAGCCCTCGTTGTACTGCGACTGCATGTCGTCGAGGGGCAGGACCTCGTCCAGGCAGTAGAGCCCGCCCGCACGGGCGAACTGCGCCATCTGGCCGGGGCCCGGCAGACCGGCGACGTCGGGCGGGTTGCCACCCTCGACGCGGGTCGTCAGAACCGCATTCAGGTCACGAGTCGACTCGTACTGGACGTCGACGCCCGTCCGATCGACCCATGGCTGGATCATGGACAGGAAGGCATCCTGCTCAGCGTCCGCCCACGTGGCCAGGATGCTGATGCTGCCGCCCAGGCCTTCCTCGCTCGGCGGTGCGCCCGCCTGCTGGCACTCAGCCTGGCCCATCTCGGCGTAGGCCGACTCGCGGGTGCTGTCCAGGTCGCCCAGGATGCTATCCAGGTTCCCCGGGTTGCCAACGTAGTCGAGGATCGCGCTGTTGAAGGCGGCGCTCATCTCGTCGGGCATCTTGTCCGACGCGTCGAAGCGCACCACCTCGGCGTCCTGCAGGATCTGCGCGAAGCGCTGCGACGTCTCGTCCGGATACGCGTCGACGGAGACGTCGCTGTTCGGCGAGATCGCGCCGCCGATCTCGACCCAGATCTGCTGGGCCTCCGGCGTCACGAGGTACGCCATGAGCGATCGAGCCTGCGGCGTGTCGTTGAACATGCCGAACAGGTCGCCCGCAGTCTCGACCGCGGAGAATTCCTTCGCCGGCATCGGGAAGAAGTCGTAGGTCTCGCCAGCCGTGGCCTGATCGGGGAAGTTGTCCTCGAAGAAGCCGGTGATGAAGCTGGCCTGGTGGTGCAGGTAGCAGTCGGCCGGATCGGCGAAGAGGCAGTCGCCCCCGTTGCCGAAGTTGGTGTTCAGCACGTTGTTCGGGCCACCGGCCACGTACGACGTGTCGCTGCCACCGCCACCACTCGCCCCTGGGCTGCCGCTGCTGCCGCTGCTGCACGCAGCAAGCACGATGGCCGCCACCGCGAGCGGTGCGATGAATCTCAAACGTCGGGTCATTCAGCTCCTCCAACACAAGTCGGTCGACCCGCGCGCAAGGTCGCGCAAAGTCGCTTTCCTGGTACCGCGGACGAGCTCGGGTCGCCCGCCGGCCCGGAGATCCGGGCCCTGGATCCTTGTGCGCCGGCCTCCGCCGGCTCTATCTGCTTGGCTACCTCCGTCTCTGTCGAGGTGCCAGTTGGCTAGGCAACCAGCGACTTCTCCGTCTCCGGGTCGAAGACGTGCAACTTATCGAGCGGAACTCCCAGCTCGATCTGGTCGCCCGCCCGCACCCTGCGGTCGGACGGGATGAGGGCCACGATCTCGTTGCCCTCTGCCTGGGCGTGGATCAGCTCGTCGTTGCCCAGGTACTCCACCACGTCCACGCGTGCCGGGATGCGTACTGATTCCCGCTGCCCGTCGACCACGTCGAGGTGCTCCGGCCGGAAGCCGATCAGCAGGTCGCTGCCCTTCGGCCGCTCCCGCGCCGCCTTCGCGGCCGCACCCGAGAGAGACAGCTTGGCAGTGCCGAGCATGAGGTCATCACCCTCGGTGCGGGTGGTGGCGAAGTTCATTGCGGGCGAGCCGATGAAGCCCGCCACGAATACGTTGTCAGGATGATCGTATAGCTCCTGCGGCGTCCCAACCTGCTGAAGGATGCCGTCGCGCATGACTGCGATTCGGTCGCCCATGGTCATGGCCTCGACCTGGTCGTGAGTCACGTAGACGGTAGTCGTCCCCAGGCGCTGGTGGAGTCGCGCGATCTCGGCGCGCGTCTGCACGCGCAGCTTGGCGTCAAGGTTCGAGAGCGGTTCGTCCATCAGGAACACGGCGGGCTCGCGGACGATTGCGCGTCCGAGCGCCACGCGCTGGCGCTGGCCGCCGGAGAGCGCCTTCGGCTTGCGGTCGAGGAAGCGATCCAGCCCCAGGATCCCGGCCCCCTCCTTGACCCGCCGATCGATCTCCTCTTTCGGGGTCTTCCGCAGCTTCAGTCCGAAGGCCAGGTTGTCGTAGACCGACATATGAGGGTAGAGCGCATAGCTCTGGAAGACCATGGCGATGTCGCGGTCTTTGGGGGCGACGTCGTTGACGACCCGGTCGCCGATGAGAAGCTTCCCATCGGTGATCGTCTCGAGGCCAGCAACGCAGCGCAGTGCGGTCGTCTTCCCGCAGCCAGAAGGGCCTACCAGGACGAGGAACTCCCCGTCCTGGACCTCGAGATCGAGGTCGTTCACGGCGACCACGTCGGCGCTGTAACGCTTGTAGACATGGTCAAAAGTCACGGTTGCCATTCAGCATCATCCTCCAGGAGGGGTGCTTCCCGGCTCGGTTGGGCGGAGCACCGCGAGGCTGTCATGATAGACCACGTCGCAAGCCGTCAGGCCCCAACTCAACAAAAGGTGGAGCGCATGCCACCGCATCGGCCACTCCTCGATCGCATCCCGGGGATGACGCGCCGGGACCCGCTGCCCTCGCTCTACGATCGGCACCCGAGGGCCGGCACCGCCCAGCGGCGTCCGCGCGGCCTGCTGATCGTACCGATCGAGGAGATCGTGGGAACGATCCGCCACCCATCGCAGAACACCGATGACTTCCTGCCGCTGCCCTACCTGCGTGGCAGGAACTGGAGCGAGCGCTGGCGGCGGATCCAGCGGGGCGTGCAGGACCTCTCCGTCCTGCCGGCCATCGACCTGGTCAAGGTCGGCGACGAGTACTACGTGGCCGACGGCCACAACCGCGTGGCCGCCGCCCGTGCCGTCGGTGCTGTGGCGATCGACGCCGACGTGACGGAGCTGATCATGGCGGGGAACCAGTCCGGGCCCGAGGAGCGGCAGACGCACGAGGGCGTCGCCTCCGCGCTGGTCGGTTCCGACGAGGTGCGCCAGGCGGCGGCGGGACGCCAGTCGCGCACGGCCGAACATCGCTCGAACGTGGACGAGCTGCGGCGCGAGGACCTGACCGTCGGGGGCGAGTTCGCCGACGCCGAGACCGGGCAGGCGAGCGATGAGCGGTGACGGACTTCCTGACCCTGCCGTGGCCCGACGCCGAGGCCTTCCGCGGTCGAGGCGGCCGGTCCGATCCGCCTGCTGGCGGTCTCTGACGAGGCCGATCAGAGCCTCGTGTCGCAGGCGACGCGCGAGGTCCTGGCGCCGGTCGACGTCGTCATCGGCTGCGGAGACCTGGAGCCATCGAACCTGGGCTTCCTGGCCGATGCCTTCGCCGCACCGCTCCTCTACGTGCGGGGGAACCACGACGTCGGGCGCGGATGGCAGGCCGACCGGCACCTGCTGCCGGACCCGCTGCAGGACGGGCGCGTGCACCGCGAGGACGGCCTGCGGTTCCTTCCCTTCTCCGGGTCGCCCAACTACGCGCCGCACGGTCGCCCCGGAGTGGAGCAGCAGGTGTCCGGTGCCGGGATGTGGTGGCGGGTGGCGTGGGCCTGGCCGAGGGCGGCGCTTCACCGGCCGCTGGTGATGATGACGCACGCCGCGCCGCGTGGCCTCAACGATGCGCCGGATCCCGCTCACCGCGGCTTCACCTCCTTCCGCTGGCTGCTGGACCGGCTGCGACCGCCGCTCTGGCTGCACGGCCACACCGCCCTGGTGCGGCGGGGGATCGACGGTAGGACCGTGCGGCACCACGAGACGCTGCTCGTCAATGTCACGGGCGCGATGCTGATCGAGCTCACGCCGCCGGCGTCGCCTGCTACCGTCTGAGCCGATGCCCGTACCGGTCACGCGCTACGTCCTGGTCGCCCTTGCCGGCGTCGCCATGCTGCTGCTGGTCATGCTGCTGGTGCGCCCGTTCATCTTCACGTTCTCCAGCGCGCGCGACGACGCGAACTACCCGCTGGTGTCCGCATCCGAGATCGACAACGGGCCGCAGCGCATCGAGATCGTGCTCAACGATTCCCACGACCTGCTGGGCGAGCAGGCGCAGGACGACCGGGTGGGCATGATCGTGGTGGCGGCCGCGGTTCCCGGGCGAGAGGGGTACTCGGTCGTCAACGCCTGGAGCCCGGCCAACGACTGCGCGGTGTCGCTGGGGGCCGATCGACTGGTCGACTGCGAGGGCCTGACCTGGACCTACCAGGGATTCCCGATCGACGCATCGGTCCGGCCCTTGCAGGTGTTTCCGACCGAAGTGCGACAGGGGGCCATTCTGGTGGACTTCACGGCGCCAACCACGCCAACCAGCTGAAGGAGGAGACAGACCGACATGCCCGAGGGACTCAACTGGGTGACCTGGATCATCATCGGCCTGCTGGCCGGAGCCATCGCTGGCTGGTTCGTGCCCGGGCGCGAGCGAAACGGCTGCATCGGCACCATGCTCATCGGCATCGTGGGTGGCCTCCTCGGAGGCTGGCTCTGGGCCGATGTGCTCAACCAGGACCCCGCGACCGGCTTCCTGGGCGCGCTGCTGATCGCGGTGCTGGGATCGGCCGTGGTGCTCCTGGTGATTCGCGCGCTGAGCGGGAACCGGGAGTGACCTAGTTCGGGCGGCCCCCGCCAGGGCCGCCGTCATCGCCATCCCCGCCGCGGTCGCGCAGGAAGCGCTCGATGTCCGCGATCAGCTCGTCGCCCTCGGGCAGCTTCGCCTCGTCTGCCATGCGCTCCAGGCGTTCGACGTACTCGCGGGTGCGCTCCTCGCCGGCGACCGCTGCATCCAGCAGCGCACGCGTCTCGAGCGCCTTGACGGCCAGCTCGCCCAGCTCCGGCTCCACCTCGAGGTAGCGACCGACGTGCTTGATCAGCTCGATGGCACCGTTCGGGAAGGCGCCGCTGGCGTAGTGCGGCACCTGGGCGAAGAAGCCGATGGCGGGGATGGCGCTGCGCGCGACCGCCAGCTCCAGCACGGAGAGCAGCGCCGCCGGGACGCGCAGGTGGCCGGCCGGCCCGCGGTTGACGTCCTTTGGCAGCAGGCCGTCGATCGACGCCGTGCCGAGCACCGGCACCGGCCGGGTGTGCGCCACCGTGGCCGGGATGGCGCCCAGGCTGACCCAGCTGGCGACCTTCAGCTTGCCGGCCAGCTCCACGATCTCCGCGGTGAGCTGGTGCCAGCGGAAGTCCGGCTCCGGCCCGGTCAGGACGAGAAGATCCCGTTCGCCGAGGCGCGTGGCGGTCAGCTCCAGCTCCGACCAGTCCAGGTCGATCGGCCGTCCATCCACGATGTCGAGCGCGGGCCGCTGCGCGCGGTAGTCGAACAGCGCGTCGCTGTCGAAGGTGGCGATGACGCGGCCGCCCTCCGCCAGCTGCTCGGCGGCCATGGTGCCGGCGCGGCCGCCGTCGACCCAGCCGTCGAAGGCCGCCACGATCACCGGAGCGTCGAGTGCCGGAGTCTCGGTGAGCTGGATGAGGGCCATGCCAAGAGTCTACGCGTTGATCGGCGCCGGGAGGCATTGGCCCCTTGGGTTCGCCTGGCATGCCCGGGCGGCGTCTGCCCGACTCCGCCCTTCACCGCCTCAGCCGCCTGCACCGGCCCTTCACCCGCTCCTTCACCCGCCCGGCGGGTCTACCGGGGAGGCCCTGCCCGTTCTTCCCGCCCGGGCGCATGGTTCGGGGAACCCCAGCCTCCTGAATCCCCGCCCCACCCCCGATCCAGGGGTACTACGGGGAGCCCGTAGTCGTTGCACCCGTCCTGACGCTTGTCGCTAGCGCCAGACCGATGCCCTCGCGTTGAGCTGCATCGCGCACCGGCCGTCGCGGTCGGCTTTGACGGGCGCTGGGGGGCGTGGGAGAATCCGTCGGCCCGCGCTGCGACCACGCGCGGTTCGTGGTGGCCTTAGCTCAATTTGGCAGAGCATCGGATTGTGGCTCCGAAGGTTGTGGGTTCGAGCCCCATAGGCCACCCCACGTTTCACGCTCAAATCGGCGCCTTTTCGTGCCGTTCCGTTCCGTCTGATGCCGCCTGGTTCCGCGAGTTAAGGGGTCAATAAGGGGTCAAATAAGGGGTCAATTGAGGGGTCAACTCAGGGAGATGCCGGTGCGGGTACGGCGCACCGGTCCGTTCGGTCGTCCGATCGCGGCGAGGACGAGATCCGTATACTGCCCGCCGTGACAGTCCCGCTCTCGCTGGTTGAACCACCCCCGTCCGACCCATGATGGACCGTTGACCGACCCGACGGGAAACCAGCGGATCACGAACCGACGACATCACCTGCGCCTATGACGGCTATTGCGGGGCGAAGCAGACGACGCGACAGGGGAGTCGTTGAGCGAGCCAACACGCAGCTGCAGTACCTCATCGGTCGGCGACGGCTCGTCTTCGACTTGGCTCGAGCCGAGTTGCGGCGTGAGAACGCGCGGCTGGTTCTCGGGTGGCTCTGGTGGGTGGCGGATCCGCTCCTGCAAATGGCGGTCTACACATTCCTCGTCACGGTTCTGTTCCAGCGCTCATTGCCGGACTACGCGGCCTTCATCTTGCCCGCGCTCATCGCCTGGAAGGGCTTATCCGTCGCGGTCAGCACGGGCTGCACCGCCATCACCGGAAACCAGCGCATTGTTGCTCAGCTCGCATTCCCGCGGATCGTGCTCCCAATCGCGCGCCTGGGAGCACAGCTCTGGCGGCTCGCCGTAGCGTTGGTTGTGCTCGTCTTGCTGGCGATGCTCCTGTGGCGCGAGCGAGTGTCACCGGCTCTGCTCTGGTTGCCGGCGCTTGCGCTGGTCGAAGTGATCTTCCTGGCGCCCTTCGTCATCGTGCTCAGCGCCCTCACCGTATTTGTGCGCGATCTTGCGAACCTGATGCGGCATGTAATGCGGCTTGCGATGTACCTGTCGCCCGTTCTGTATGGGCTCGACCAGCTCACCGAGCGCGTCCCCGAGAAGCTCGCCGTCGCCTACCAGCTCAACCCAGTCGCGCTCCTGATCGAGGGGTATCGGTCCGTCGTCTACTACGGCACCCCGCCGTCCGCCGCCGCTCTGCTGCTGCCGATCGGCACCTCGTTGCTTCTCCTGCCCCTCGCCCTCGCGTGGTTCGGTCGGGTCGAGCGGTCGTTTGGCAAGGCGCTGTGACGGACGCGACGCTGGTGGCGCCGGTCGGAGATGAGCGGTGGCTGCGTGCGCTGCAGGCGCACTGGCGTCTCGCGCCGGTCGTGGAGGTGCGTGACCTCGGTGTACGGTTCGAGCGGCAGACCCGCGGCGGTCTCCGCGCCTGGGTCAGTCGGGCGATGGGACCCGACCGGCAAGCGCCGATATGGGCGCTTCGCGATGTGAACGCGCACGTGGCGCCCGGCGCATGTCTCGGCGTCGTGGGCCGGAACGGCGCGGGCAAGACGACCCTCTTGCGCGTCATCGCCCGCCTGATCGATCACGACGAGGGAGTCGTGCGCGTGCGCGGGCGGATCAGCGCCCTGCTTAACCTAGGGGTCGGGTTTGACCCTCTCCTGACTGGGCGCGAGAACGTCGAGCTAGTGGGTTCGCTCATGGGTCTCTCGCGGGCCGAGACCCGGGAGCGGACACCCGACGTCATTGAGTTCGCCGACATCGGCACGTTCATCGATGCACCGCTGCGGACGTACTCCTCGGGGATGAGGGCGCGTCTCGGATTCGCGGCAGCGGTGCTGATGATTGAGCCCCACGTTCTGGTCCTCGACGAGGTGATGGGGACCGGTGACGCGGCGTTTCGCGATCGGAGCCGCGAGCGCGTGATGGAGCTGGTCGAGCAAGCCCACGCCATCATCGTTGCGTCGCACGACATGGCCTGGGTGTCGGAGTTCGCGACGTACGCAATCCTGCTGGACGGCGGTCGAGTCATTGCTGAAGGCGCGCCGAGCGCAGTCACCACATTCCATCGAGCCCGCTCGGTCGTGCCACCGCGCGGCTACGGGTGCGACGAATGCGACGGTGACGTCATCGGTGGCTACTGTCCGCGGTGCGGCCTTTGGCGACGCACCGACCGCTAGCCAGGCCTGTCCCGACACCTTGGATGCGGCGCCAGCCGGCCCTGTCCGCCCTTCCACTGGTACCATCGCCCCACTTGTCACCGGCTCCGAGCGAGTGGAGTCTGGTGGGGATCACTGCCCAAAGTATCGGCCAATCGGAGGGGTGTTGGCTTCAAACTCGCTCAGCGTCGCCGAATCGTCGCGTCGCGCTGGATCGGTGCGCAGCTTCGGTTCCGTCGCCACCACGCCAGCACGGTTGCGCGTTGTCATGGTGGTCGCAAATGATGTGACGCGCGACAGCCGCGTCCTTCGCGAAGCCGCCGCCCTCGCTGCCGATGGGTATCGCGTGACGGTGCTGGGCATCATGACCGCGCGTACGGTTGCTCCCGAAATTGAGGTGCGCGACGGGTTCGTCATCAAGCGTCTGCGCTACCGAGCCAAGCCCCCGAGCTGGTGGGTGCCCCCCGACTTCTACGGTCGAGTCCGGTACCGCGCCAGCCGCCAGTACCGCATCCACAGAGCACGACTGCTCGGGCTGGCGCGCCGCGTAAGGCGCCAGCTGCGACTCCCCGGCGCTCGGCTAACGGCCCGCCGCCACCATCCAGTGCCTCGCGGAAGTGTGCGCCAGCGGCGGCGGCGCATGATCCTCCGGACCCGCGAAGCGTGGCAGACCTGGCGCGCACTCTGGTCGCGGGCGAGACGGACGGCGCCTGCCATCTGGCCGGGGAAGGTCGCTCGGCTCACCCGGCGCGCATGGCGTCGAACGGGAGGAGGTCTGGTCCACTGGGCCCATCGACGAATGCGGCCTGCGAGCCTCCGGCTCCCCCGGCTTGCAGCAGCCCGGCACGCCGCTTCGAATGTGGCGCGCGCCATCGTTCGAGGTCTCCATGCCTGGGTGGCGATCGTGACCCTGCTGGCCTGGGGGTCGCTCTACCTGCTGGCGAACCGCGTCAGCCGCGGCGCGCTCGAGTGGATGACTGGTTGGCGCTGGCGCTGGTTGGGCTGGGCGAGGTTTGTCGCCGAGCATGCCCCGGATGCCGACGTGTGGCACGGCCACGACATGACCAGTCTGCCGGCCGTCGTCGAGCTGAAGCGGCGCCGAGGCGGCTTCGCCGTCTACGACAGTCACGAGATCTACTTCGAGTCGGGGCGCCATGCCGAGCAGCCGCGATGGGCGAAGGCGCCGCTGGAGCGGTTGGAGCGCGAACTAGTGCGCGACGTGGATGTCGTACTCACCGTGAACCAGTCACTGGCCGAGATCCTGGGTCGGCGCCTCGGTCGGACGGACATTGAGGTGCTGTACAACTGCCCGGCGCGCGTCGAGCGGCCGAACGCACCGTTGTTGCGCGAGGCAATCTCGGTCGCGCCCGACGTGCCGGTGCTGATGTACCACGGCTCGCTCGCGCCGCATCGCGGCGCGGAGCAGCTGTTGGCCGCGATCGAGCGGCCCGAACTGCGCGGTGCCCACCTGGTCTTCCTCGGCTTCGGACCCCTGACGGACATGCTCCGTGAAGCGGCCGCCCAGTCGCGTTTTGCTGGACGCGTCCACGTCCTCGACGCGGTGCCCCCCGACGATCTGCCCCGCTGGCTGGCCGGGGTGGATGTGGCGGTAGCGCCGATCCAGGCCTCGACCCTCAACCACCGCTTTTCGAGCCCGAACAAGGTGTTCGAGTCCATCGCCGCCGGTACGCCGGTGGCCGGCAGCGACTTCCCCGAGTTCCGGCGCGTCATCGCCGATCCCGAGTTCGGGCCGCTGGGCGAATTGTTCGATCCCGCCCGGCCGGAGGCCATCGCCGCCGCTGTGCGTCGTCTACTCGACCTGCCGCCTAGCGAGCGCCGCGCGCTGCGGCAACGCTGCCGCGCGGCGTTCGAGGCACGCTGGAACTGGGAGACAGAGTCACGGGTCCTCACCGGCGCGTACCGCGACCTGGCCGCGCGAACCGCGCGGCGCGCCCTGCTGGTCGAGGGTGGCGTCGCATGATGCCGCGGGACGGGTACCGCGTCGTCATGTTCGTGCTCAACGACATGCGCCTCGACTCGCGTGTGCGACGCGAGGCGGCGGCCCTCGCGTCCGCTGGCTACGACGTCACGGTGCACGCGGTCATGAGCGCAGCCACGGCTCACCTCGGCTGGGAGCCGGTGGACGGGTACACCATCGTCCGCACGCCGATGCTCATGCGTCCAGGCACTGAAATGCCGCGCGCGTCGACTGGGGCGCGGATGAGCATCGGCCACCGCGCCATGGCCGCGGCGTTCGTGACCACACGTCCGGTGCTTGGCGGCGCTCTCCACTTCGCCGCCAACTGGCGCCTGCGCTGGCACGCGTGGGCGAGGCGGGTAGAGGGCCAGGTAATCCCCGCGCACGTCTGGCACGCTCATGACTTTAATACCCTGGGTCTGGCCGTGGCGTGTGCGCGACGCTACGGGGGACGGGTCGTCTACGATAGCCACGAGGTCTTCACGGAGGCCGGAGCGACTAGCCTCCTTCCGCTCCCAATGCGTGCGATGCTGCGCCGTATCGAGCGTAGGTGGGCGACGCGGGCAGACGCGGTGATGACCGTCAACCAGTCGGTTCGCTCCGTACTGGAGATGACCATCGGCCGCGACGACATCTCCGTCCTCCACAACTGTGCCGTCCCGCTCGCGGACGGCGCCACGTCGCCGCTGCGCGCGGCGGTCGGCATTGACGACGCCACCCCGCTCGTGCTGTACCACGGCGCCGTCACCCACGGTCGTGGCCTCGAGCCCCTGGTGGCCGCGCTCGCTGATCCGCGCCTGCGCGACACGCACTTGGCGATCATGGGCTACGGCCCGTTGCGTCCGCGGATCCAGGCGCTCGCAGCGGTCTCTCCGGCCGCCGATCGTATCTCGCTGCTGCCACCGGTCACGCCGGCGCAGCTGATCAGGTGGGTGTCCGGCGCCGACGTGGCGGCCATGGCCATCGAGCCGACGACACTGAACCACCGACTGTCGAGTCCGAACAAGCTGTTCGAGGCGATCGCCGCCGGGGTGCCGGTAGTTGGCCCGGATTTCGCCGAGTTCCGTCGTATCGTGGCCGCCCCGGGCCGCGGTCCGCTCGGTGTCCTGCATGCCGACCACCGCCCCGCCAGCATCGCGTCGGCGATCGCCGAGGTCCTGTCGCTACCGCTACGGGCACGCGCGGAACTGCGGGAACGCTGCCGCCAGGCGGCGGCGGATCGCTGGAACTGGGGCATCGAGTCGGGTGTCCTGCTGTCAACGTATGCCACGCTTCTCGAGCAGCCTATCAGCGAGCCGGTGCCCACGATGAGACCGGCCAGGGTCGCCGCATTCTCGCCGCCGGCCGCATCCGCTCGAGAGCATTGACCCTGTGGCCCTGCCCCTCAACACGACCGGCGACGTAACCGTCGTTCGCGGCGGGAACGGCCTGGCAATCGCCGGCGAGGCCGGGGCCGACGGCCTGGCATTGCTGGAGCTGGACTTGGCCGGCCGCCGCGACGACGTCCACTGCCTTGTCGCGCTGCCGTCTCTGCCGAACGAGATTCCGGGCGCCGCCGACGGCGTACGGGTGTGGATGACGGTCGAGTACCACGACGAAGCGGCGGCACGCGTGCCGTTCGTGCTCTACATTGCAGCCTTTGATGACAGCGGCTCCGTGCAGCAGGCCCCGCTGCGCTTCTTCGCGGGTCCCGAGCCCACCTCGGTCGTCCTCGACGGGATCATCGCCGAGCATGCCGACCGCTACCAGCTCGTCGTCTACGCCGATCGCCGCTACCGGGGCCGATTGCGCCTCGCCGATATCCGGCTGATGGCGGGCACAACCGAGTACCGGATCGGTCCGGGCGTTCACGTCGCACGCCGCATCAGCCTGTCACGCACTTGGCGGCAGCAGGGGTCACGCGTCATCTGCTCCTCCACGTATGGAGAACATTGGGCCGACATGCCCGTCGGATGGCGCCTCGACGAGGTCCACCCAGCCGCTCTGGCTGCCGCGGAGTGGATTCTGTACGCCGGAGTCGACAAGCTCGCCTTCGGGGTCGCCGCGCCGCCCCCATCCCCCTCTGCGGCGCGTGCGCGAGGCCCGAAGGCCGTCCTCAGCTTCAGCCTGGGAACGGACAGCACGGCCGCCATGGCGCTGATGCCCGACGATACGACACGCTACTACTGTCGCCGACCGTATCAGACCTACTTCCTGCGCAACGGGGCAGCCGTGGCGCTCCCCGATCCGGCGCCGTGGGAGGAGCGCCTGGACCGCGTCAACAACTTGATCGTCGTAGCCAACACCTTTGAGCAGATCCAGCTTGCCGCCGGTGGGCGGCACGGCTTCGCCCACAACTACGGCTACGCCGCCATTGGCCTCCTGCTGGCTGATTCCCTCGATGCGGGCACCCTCGCCTTTGGCTCCGTCCTCGAGCAGGTCTTCCTGCGCTCCGGCCACCTGTTCGCTGACGTGGTCTCCCTTGAGCGCTCCACCTACAACTCGCTGCGCCGGCTGCTGATCGGCGGCGGACTCACGCTGGCACTGCCGACCGCCGGATGCTCAGAGGTGCTCACCACGCGCATCGCTGACACGGGCCGCTACGCCGGCCTCGCGATCTCGTGTCCGCGCGCCGGGCCTGACGGCACGCCCTGCGGCATCTGCTTCAAGTGCTTTCGGAAGCTGCGGCTCGAAGGACACACCGACGCGCCCGAGCCCGAGGCGAGCGTCCTCCACGTCCTCGAGAAGTACCCGCTCAAGAGCGCGACAAGCGTGGTGTATGCCACACAGCGGTCCGGCTATCGCCATCCGGTGCTCGACGAATACTTCGATGTCGACCTCGCGTTCCTCGAGCGCTACTTCGATTACGCGGTCGAGCACATGCTCCCGCACGAGCTGGCACGTGCCGTCCGCCAGCAACTCGACGCACATTGGATCGAGCCGATGACCGAGGACGACGAACTGCGGCTGCGGACGGTCGGCCAGATCTTCTGGCCCGAGTCGTTCAGCTGGTCGCGAGCCGGGATCGCCGAGCCAGCGACGAGCTGAACGTGTCCCGACGGATGGGGGCCGCCTTCTCGTGAGCCCGCAGGCCCCAACTGCGGCGCAGCGCGGCGGCATGCCGGACCCCGGTGACGCGCGATGGCGGTCGGCGCCGCGCGCTAGCACCCGTCGACCGACTCGCTACTTGCCCTTCGGGCGCCCGTTCGTCCCCGATCTCGGCGATCGGCTCGACTGGCTCCACACCGCCGCGCGGCTAGTGCTGCTCGCCGACGGGTATCCCGCCCGCCTCACTGATCGTGGCGTCGCGATCCATCCGCTCGACGGTCGTTACCTGCTCGAGGCCCTGCTGGCCGAGCAAGCGGAGCATCAACGTCGACAATTGGCAGCCACGATCACCCGGACGGCTTGGGCCATCGTTCGTCGCGCCGAGTCGGTGGGAGGGGCGCTTGTGATGCGCTACAGGGACACGGCAAGCTCGATGGTCGACGGTCACCCGCACATATCGGCGCTGCCGCAGGCCTACTATGCGGCGGCACTCACGCGGGCCGGTCGATTGCTGGGCGACGATGCTCTCCAGGCGTCGGCCGATCGGTTCTTTCGGGTACTCCTGCTCGCAGTGAACGACGGCGGCGCGCTATACCGATCAGGACACGACGTCGCGTTGGCGCTCGTGCCGACGCGACCACGAGACCTCGTCCTCAACGGCTGGCTCTCGGCACTGGTGGCCGTCCACGCATACGCCGAGTTGCGCCCGTCCAAAGCAGCGCATCAGCTGTTCGCCGAGAACCTGCCCACCCTGCGACGCCTGCTCCCCCTGTACGACGCGCCGAGTTTGAAGCTGTCCCGCTACGCGCTGTCCGGCCCGCAGCCAATGCGACTGACCTGGACGCCGGCGACCGATCGGATCGTGATCGAAGACATCCGCATCTTGGTCCCGGGTGAGAGCGAGATTCGCCTCCCCGCCGGCGGCGGAGGGCGCTGGTCCGCGCGGGCGTTTGCTGACGACGTCAGTGTCGAGGCCCATCCTGACGGCACAGAGCGGCTCATCCCGCACCGCGACCGAATGCGCTTCTCGGCCGTCCTGAGCCGGGCCCCACTACCGCGCGAGAATCGCGTGCGGTTCAGGCTCCTGGCGCCAACTGCACTGGAGCTGAGCCTCGACGCTCTGGTCGGTAGGTACGACCCGATGGCGTCGGGGCCTGTCGAGCGCACTTGGGCACGGCTGGCGACGCGCCATCTCGCGCCCGGCGCTCATGACGTCGACATCGCGCTGCCATATCGGGCTATCGACCTGTTTGCCTACCCGACCAACTTCACGCGAGGAGGCCCCGACGAGCGGGTCAACTCGTATCACGGCACCCATATCGTCCGCCTGCGTCAGCTGGCCTCGATCACCGGGGATCCGCTCTTCGCGGAATGGGCGGACCGATGGTCGGGCTATGTCTCCGAGTGGCGAAACGTGCCCGGGCTCGAGGAGGGGGTCTGCCGTACCCCAGAGGGCAGCATCGATGGCATAGCTCAGTCGTGACGGGCTGACGGAGGACGAGCACGCTTCGAGCAGGTTCCTAGAACGCGAGCGAGAACTCGGCCAGACCGGGATCGACCGCCTCCAACCGCTGTGCCAGCGCGGCGTCGTCCAGGTGAAAGGCTGCGTAGAGCCTGGCGACGGCCCCCGACCCGGCGCGCTCGTAGACCGCAGCCGCCTCGACTTGAAACCGAAAATGAAACCAGGGGTAGGTGTCCTCCCCGACGCCGTAGTACAGGCGCTCGAAGTCTTGCCGGGTGGAGTACTCCCATCGTGAGGCCGGCAGCTTCGCGCCGAGCCGGGGAAGCGTGAGCAGGAATGGCAGCGAGTCGGGGGCGCGCTCGGACACCCACGCCTGCAGGCACAGATTCGCGAACAGCTCCGAGAGCCAGAAGCGCGGGAACATCATGGCGCCGCCGCTGACGAGGTGCGCCATCTCGTGGACGGCCAGTAGATCAAAGTAGCGACCGAGGGGGACCTTACCGTCAACCTCGCCGTAGGTCGCGACCAGCTCCGGCCGGTCCGCGGCGTCAAGCAGTTCGGCGAGGTGCGACCAGAGGGGCGCTTCGGTACCCGCCAGGAAGACCGAATCTGTGCCGAAGGCGGACGAATGCGGGACCCCATATGTCCCCTGCGTCTTCGACGGCCAGTCGGCCTCAGTGAGGACGAGCACCTGCACTGGCGGTCGCAAGCCGAGCAGGCCGGCGAGGTAGTCATAGGCGTCGGTGGCGATCAAGGAGATGGCGGTGGCGCGGTCCTCCACACCCCGGCTGCCAAAGGTCGGCGGGTCGGAGCCTTCGACCTTAACCAGTCCCTCGCGCAACGATAGGTCCACGACCGCTCCCTCCTGTGCGTCCGACGACCGTAGCACGCGGCCGCCAACTGGCCTCGGGCGCCGGCGGGCCACCACCCGACGCCGGGCCCTCCCGCGTTGTGCTCGGCCTCATCTGGCAATGCGGCCGCTTCCTCAGGCTGCAGAGATCGGACTCGCCGCTACGCGCCCAGAAGAGATGCCGTTTATCTCGAAGGCGAACTCAACCGCCTCTCGGTAGGTCATGCGATCGCCAACGGCATGCGCCTCGGCGGCGCCTTCTGGGCCGAGATGGTCTATGGCTGACTGGATGACCATCGCCTCCTGCTCGTCAAAGGGGCTTGCTTTCGCGAACAGCAGGTAACCGGCCGAGCGGGCGATGGCGTCCGTCGCCGCGAACAGCACGAGGGTGTTCCGCCAGTTGCCGGTTGCTTCTTCGACCTCGGCGAGGCCCCCCAGCGGGTGGAGGGCGTGCAGACGCCTGCCAACCCGATTGAAGGTGGTCAAAGACGACAGCAGCAGCGACCTCGCCTCCTCCGCGGCACCTTGGTGCAGGAGGAGGGTGCCGAGATTGTTCTCGAACATGGCGAGAACCGCTGGCGCCGAGAACTGACGAACAATATCGCGAACCCTTTCCAGTGCTTGCGCTGCCAGAGGCAGCTCATTGTCTGCGATGTATCTGTGTACCAGGGAGCCCAGCAATGCGAGCTGAACTAATGCCAGTGACTGCGTTTCTGCCTGTGCCAGCACCCCTTCGAGGTGCGAACGCGACTCGCCGATGTCGTCTCGGTCTATCAACTGCGCTGCCCAGCGGCTGAACTTCGGGTCAACTGCGCGCTCCGCAGCGGTCGCGTCCCTCTTGGCCGCTCCGACAGGCCCCACTCGGTCGCCCTCAAGTTCATAGAGATTCACTTTGTCCAAGAGCCAGTCAGCGCCAGTGAGAGCGACCGCCATCAATCGAACTGTCCAAACGCTGAGTTGGAGGTCACCTGCGCGTTCCGCGTGGTTCGCGGCCGTTTCGGCGGCCCTGGTTGCCCGCACTCGGTCGCCAGAGTCATCGGCCAGAGCTGCTTCGTAGAGATGGACTCTGGCCAGGAGGCCATTGTCAGCGGTCGATCCGGCGATGGCGATGGCTTCGTCGATGTCGCGGACGGCGTCGCCGATGGAGCCGTCTACTTCGGCGCCGTTGGCCCGGCAGATCAGGGCATCACAAGTCCGAGACTCGTCCAGCGCGCCGGCATCAAGCAGGCGCCCGGCGATATGGCCGGCTTCGACTTCGCCACCGGTCCACATCCAGTACGTGTGCAACTGAACCAGCAGATCGACGCTCGCGTTGGGCGATGCACGCCCGAAGAAGCTGAGAGCCATGACCAGGTCTGGATGCTCAAGCCGAAGTTGAGCCAGCGCCTCGGGGCGCTGGATGCCGATGGCGGCTGGGCACAGACGCTCGACCTCGGCCACCATGAACGCGGCATGGAGTCGCGCTGCGCGCTCCGCCTCACCCGCCTCGGCGCGTTCGTTCGCCACCGCCCGCAGTGGCTCCAGCATGCGGAAACGAGCCTGGCCGGCGGCAGGCGCCTGACGCACGAGCAACGAGGCATCCAGCAGTTCGCCGACGAGTCTGAGCGTTCCGCCTCGGTTTCGCTCCAGCACCGCTGACGCTCCACGAATGTCGAAGCCGCCGGCGAAGACGGCCAAGCGCGTGAAGGCATGTCGCTGCTCGTCGTCTAGTCGATCAAGGCTCCAGGCTATGGCTGCCTTGACGGTGCGCTGCCGATCCGGGACGTCACGGGCCGTGGTGGACATCGTGGGCAGCCTGGCTGCAAGGCCTGCCTGGAGTTCGCCCACCGCTTCAACTCGTGTCTGGGCAGCGACAAGTTCGATGGCCAGCGGCAGGCCGTCGAGGGCGCGGCAGATTCCGGCCACGTTCCCGAGGTCTTCGGCACCGAGCGCCACCCCGGCATTCGCGGCAGCCCGCACAAAAAGGGCAACCGTTGGCTCGTCCGCCAGCTCGTCCTGTTCGGCGTCCGGTACCGGTAGGGGCGGCACCGGCACCAGGCGTTCGGCACGCAGGCCGAGCGGGGAACGGCTGGTGGCCAGCAGCAGCCCGGCCGTGGCGTCGACAAGAGGTGCCAGCTCCGGCACTGCGTCGAGCAGGTGCTCGCAGTTGTCAAGCACCACCAGTCGACGCTGATCGGCCAGGACGTCGGCCAGCTGGGTAGCGAGTGACCCAGTCTGTGGCTGGACGCCCATCCCAGCTGCGACGGCGGGGAGGACTCGCTCAGGGCGGGCGACCGCCGCCAGGTCGACAAAGGCTGCGCCATCGGGGTAGCTCGGCGAGAGCCGATGCGCGAGGGCCACCGCCAGCGACGTCTTGCCGCTGCCACCGGCTCCAGTAAGGGTCATGAGTCGCTCGCCCGGGGCCAGCTCCTCGAGGTCGGCCAGCAGCGCCTCGCGCCCGAACAGGGTTGGCGCTGGCGGCAGGCGCGGCGGCTGCCGCAAGCGTGCGGCGGGCCGGGTGACGGTCTGCGTGGTCGGCGTGGCGGCGGCGGCGACTGCCAGCTCGGGGTCCTGGGCCAGGATCCGCTGCTGAAGCCGTTGCAGCTCGGGACCGGGCTCCACCCCGAGGTCGAGCACCAGCCGGCTGCGGGCGGCAGTGAAGGCGTCCAGCGCGGCGCCCTGCTGCCCGGATCGGTACAGGGCGGTCATCAGCTGGGCGTGGAGCCGCTCGCGGTAGGGGTTGGCGGCGATGAGGGCCTGGAGCTGGGGCACCAGTGTGCGTGACTCGCCGAGTGCCAGGCGCGCGGCGACAGCTTCTTCGGCGGCATCCGTGCGCATCTCGTCGTACCTGACCGCGACGAGGGCGGCGAAGGGAAAGTCGCGCAGGTCCATGAGCGCCGGGCCGCGCCAGTGGTCCAGCGCCCGAGCGAGGGTGACGGCGGCCCGGGCATCGCCGTCGGCCAGCTTCCGGCGACCCTCGGCCAGGTCGTGCTCGAAGGCCACGCTGTCGATCGCCAGCGCGTCCGCATCGAGCCGATAGCCGCCCGGCACGGTCTGCAGCGGCTGGCGGCGGCCAACCTTCAGCAGGCGCCGCAGGCGGGAGACGTGGACCTGCATGGCGGCGGCCGCACCGCCCGGCTCCTCGCCCTCGCCCCAGATCCCGTCGGAGAGGGTGTCGACCGCCACCGGCTGGCCGGCCTGCAGCGCCAGCATGGCCAGCACC
>CAVZPD010000012.1:0-62858 GCA_963777045.1 uncultured Chloroflexia bacterium | reverse complement strand
CGCTCGGCGCGTTTGACACCTCGCGCGCGCCATGGGGTAGAATCGCGGCGCAGAGCGAGACGACCCGGAGGGGCCGAAGCGTGAGGCTGGCGTGAAGCCAGCCGTTCGTGTGTTTCCGGACGAATCGAACTCGCCGCCGCAGAACGAGGACGACGTACGCCGCGATGAAGAGGACCTACCAGCCCAAGAAGCGCGCACGGAAGCGGGAACACGGCTTCCGCGCCCGCATGTCTTCCAAGGGTGGTCGCCGCGTACTCGCCCGCCGTCGCGCGAAGGGGCGCAAGCGACTCACCGCCTGACGCGGACGAGGCACGAGGTGCCAGCCTTTTCGACGCTTCGTCGCAAGGTGGACTTCGACGCCATCGGGCGCGCCGGAACGGTCCGCTCGACCCGGTTGCTGGTCCTGCGATCGCTGCGGACCAACGGGCCGGTGACGCGGATCGGCATGAGTACTCCCCGGACGCTAGGCGGGGCCGTTCAGCGAAACCGAGTGCGACGCCGGCTGCGCGAGCTGATGAGGGAGCAGCTCCGCGAGCGGGAGGCGAGCCTGGGTGCGGGATGGGACCTGCTCCTGATCGCCAGACCGGAGGCGGCGTCGGCGAGCCACGCGCAGCTGCGCGAGGCGTTGAGATCGCTCCTGGAGCGGTCGGGAATGGGTGAATGAGGAAGATCGGTCTGGGAGCCATACGCGCCTACCAGCGCCTCTTCTCATGGATGCCGCCCAGCTGCAGGTACACCCCGAGCTGCTCCCAGTACACCTACACCGCCATCGAGAAGTACGGACTGCTGAAGGGATCGTGGATGGGCGCCAGGCGCATCGGCCGATGCCATCCACTGCACCCGGGTGGCTACGACCCCGTCCGATGAGCATCCGCAGATGAGCACCACTTCATGATCGCCGCCGGCTTCTGGGGCATCGAGCACTTCACGCCGCCCTGGGACATCTTCTTCCTGCCCCTCTTCAACCTGCTGGTGCTCGCCTACCAGGTCCTCTTCAACGATTTCGCCCTGGCGATCATCGTCTTCACCGTCGTCATCCGCACCCTCCTGGCGCCCCTCTTCATCCGGCAGATCCGCTCGCAGAAGGAGATGCAGCGGATGCAGCCGCTCATCAGGGAGGTGCAGCGGAAGCACAAGGGCAATCGTCAGAAGGTCTCCGAGGAGACGATGGCGCTCTACAAGGAGCACGGCGTCAACCCGGCCGCGGGATGCCTGCCGGTCGTGCTGCAGCTGCCGCTCCTGTTCGCTCTCTACCAGGCGCTCATCCGTGCCTCGAACGTGGTCACGCTGACCGCCGAGCAGGCGACATCCGACGCCTTCGCCAACCTGCAGGCGGCCCTGCCCGGCATCCAGCCGATCGCCGGCGAGGCGGACAAGTTCGTGGCGCCGGTCAAGGGGGTCTGCAACCTGGACGCCTTCAACGGAGCCTTCAGCCACTTCCTGCCGTTGAACTGCCAGCTGATCGACCCGCTGAAGCTGGCCGAACCGATCCACACCACCGTCCCGTGGCTGTTCGGCCTGGATCTCGCCAAGGTCGACAACGTCTTCGCGATCCCCGTCGGCGGCTTCGCGCTATCGGGAATCGCCATCCTGGCCGCGGTCCTCCAGTTCGTGCAGGTCAAGATGACCAGCCCAACGCCGAACGCCGACGACCCGACCAGCGCCACGACCAGCTCCATGGTCTACCTGTTCCCGCTGCTGACGATCTTCTGGGGCGGCCTGTTCCAGAGCGGCCTGATCCTCTACTGGGCCGTCTACACCGCCTACCTGATCGTGCAGCAGTACGCCATCATGGGCTGGGGGAACCTCTTCCCGATCTTCGGCTGGCGGCCCCGCTGGGCGCCGGCGCCGCAGGAGATCACGCCCCGCAGACGACTCGCGGAGGACGCGCCGCGCGACGAGCAGCGCGATCGGGAGAGCCAGCCGCCAAGCACCACATCCGGGAGCACGCCAGGCGCCACGCGCCAGAAGCAGCGCCCCGGCAAGAAACGACGAGGCCGCAAACGATGACATTCCGTGAGTTCACCGGTAAGAACGTTGAGGAGGCGATTCGCACCGCGATGCGCGAGTACGCCTCCGACCTCTCCGATCTCGACATCGAGATCCTGGCCCAGGGCAGCCGCGGCATCCTGGGCGTCGGGGGCGAGGAGGCCCGCATCCTGGCGGCGCCGAAGTCCGCGGTGGCCGCCGCCGAGACGGTTCGCGTACCAGAGCCACCCGTGGTGGCCGAGGGCCAGGAGACCGACGACGGCGGCGTGGCCGATGCGGCCGAAGCCGCTCCCGCGGCCGCGACGCCCGAGGCGCAGCCGGCCGAGTCAGCCGACGAGTCGAGCGAGGCGCCGCGCGACCGTACCAGCCGCACTCGCGGTGGCCGCGGCCGTGGAGGTCGCGACCGCGGCGAGGGCCGCGAGCGGCGCTCCAGCCGCGAGCCGCGGGGCGATCGTCCGGCCCGTGAGCCGCGGGAGCCGCGCGGCGATCGTCCGGCCCGTGAGCCGGCGCCGTTCATCCCCGCCAAGCCGCTCGAGGAGCTGACCGAGCAGGAGCGCGGCACGCTGGAGGAGGCGAAGTCCGTCCTCGAGGAGCTGCTGCGCCTGATGGACCTGCCGGGCACCGTCGAGATCGCCATGGGGTCCGAGACGTCCAAGCTCAACGTGAAGGGCTCGGACCTCGGCGTCCTGATCGGCCGCCGCGGCGAGAAGCTGGCCAGCCTGCAGCACCTGGTCAACCTGATCGTCGCGAAGAAGGAAGGCCAGTACAGCCGCATCGCGATCGACGTGGAGAACTACCGCGGGCGTCGCGAGGAGCAGCTGCGCGACGTCGCCGAGCGTGCCGCGAAGCGCGTCCAGCAGAGCGGAAAGATCATCCAGCTCGAGCCGATGCCCGCGATCGAGCGACGCATCGTGCACATGGCGCTGGTCGAGAACCCGCGGGTGCGAACGCAGAGTGTGGGGGTGGAGCCGAACCGGCGGATCGTGATCCTGCCGGCCGGCAAGGTGGAGTCCTAGGCGGACGGGCTGGACCGATGGACGGGCCCTGCGCCATCGGTCGCATCGGTCCAGGCGGCCCGTGGGTGGGATTCGTCAGGACCGATGGAGCCTACCGCCTGGCGGTCGGCCTGCCGGATGGCGTGCGCAGCGAACCGGCCGATGCCGATCTGCTGCTGGCCATGGCGATCGCCTACTTCGAGGATGCGCTCGAGGACCCGCCGCCGGACATCGAGGCGACCCAGGCCGATCTCTCCGCCGTGGTGCGGCACCTCGCCGTGCACGAGCCCGCCGTCGATCGCCGCCGGCTCCTCGACGAGGCGGTCGACGCCATCGACGACGGCCTTGCGGTTGATGCGGTGATCAATCGACTCGCCGGCGCACGAGAGCGGACAGCGGAGGAGCAGGCCGACCCGGTCGACCTGCTCCTGGCTCGCGTCGAGGCGCTGCGCGCCTAGGGCTGCGTGCGCGGGGGAACCTCGTCGGGCTCCGCCGCAGGCGGAGGAGGCTCCTCGGCAGGAGGGGCGGCCGGTGGTGGGGATGATGGCGCGGAGGTATCCTCGGCAGAGGCCTCCGTCGCGGTTGCTCCGACCTGGAAGTTCCCGCCCTCGGCCTGGAACTCCTGCCATGCGGCCCAGCCCATGAGCAGCCCGCCGGCGATGCCGATCAGCCACCCGATGACCGCGATCCCGCTGCCACCGAAGAGGCCCAGCCAGCCCAGCGACGAGAGCAGAGACAGGGCCGCACTGATCGCCGCGATGCCGCCGACGATGAGCATCAGCGAGCCCTTGCTGCCCGGCAGGTTGGTCTGCGGCGCGATCTGCGGCTGGAACACGATGAAGAGCATCGCGAGCGCCAGCAGCAGCGTCAGCCAGCCGACCCCGAAGCCGAAGCCGAAGGACGACAGGATGGGACCGATGATGGACGCGGCCGCGCCGTAGACCGCCAGTTTCTCGTTCCCATTGAGCTTTGAGAAATTCATGCCTCAGCTACCCTCCTAAACCCACGCTAGGTCAGGCGGGCCCGTGGCCCGGGTCAGCGGCGCGTGGGCGCACGCCATCACACGACCTGTTGGTTTCCTACGCCCCCGCTGCCGGACCCCCTCCGCTCGATCCCTGCCCGCCGAAGCGGATCCTGCCGCCCTCCGCCTGGAGGATCTGCCAGCCGGTCCAGGCGAGCACTGCTGCCGCGACGAGGCCGATGACGTACTGCAGCGTGTCCCAGTGGACGATGTGGTCGCCCACCCAGCCCAGGTTGTCGATGAGCACCACGATCCAGACCAGCAGCGCGATTGCGCCGAGCACGGTCAGCAGGCTTCCTGTCGAGCCAGGGAGGCGCGTGTTCGGCATGATCTGGGGAGCGAACACGACCACCAGCGCTGCGGCCCCCGCCAGCAGGGGGATGAACATCAGGCTCCCCCAGTCTCTGGCGATGCTGATGAGGGCGGTGACCACGACCACGGCGGACGTGTAGACCACCATCTTTTCGTTCTGGCTGAGCTTCGCGAAGTCCATCTGCCGGGAGCCTCCGTGTTCCGCGGCCCATCACGGTAAGGTGGATTCGGGCGGGGAGCCGCGAGCGCGCACCTTAGCACAAGGTGGGCAACGATCCTAGACCCCGGTTCGGAGTTCTCCGCAGCCCGCTGCCTCCGACTGCCCTCAGACGCCGATGTCGCGACGCCGCAGGCCCATGACGGCGATACCGACAAGGACGATCGTGCACGCCGCCAGTACCGCGGCGTCGTCCAGCTGCCAGCCGTTGGCCAGCGGCCTGCCTCCCGAGTAGTAGTAGAACGGCGAGAAGCTGCGCGACCAGCTGATGGCGTCGATCGAGGGGCCGAGGGTGTTGGCGATGTAGCCGAGGACGCCCACCAGTGCCACCACGCCGAACGCCAGTCCGCGGCTCCCGGTGACGGCCCCGACGGCGAGTGCCAGCGTGCCGAAGAAGAGGCCCAGCAGCCCCAGCTGCAGCGATGCCGCCGCCAGGTTGTTGGGGCCGATACTGGCGAAGTCGGCCGGTCCAGCCGCGATCAGCAGCGCCACGAAAAGGGTGACCACCGGCAGCATCAGGGCAATGACCATGGCGCCCGTGCGCTGCAGGACGACCTGCCAGCGCTCCACCGGGTGCGCCAGCAGCACGTCCAGCCGCCCGCTCTCCTCGTCGCCGGCCACGGCGCGGGTGCCCAGCATCGCCGCGAAGATGAGCACCAGGATCGGCCCAAGCAGGCCGTAGCTGGTGGCACCCAGGTAGCCGGCCGGGCTGGTGATGTCGGTGAAACCCAGGGCGTCGAGCAGCTCCGGCGGGTAGGCATCCAGCACCGCGGCCATTGCCGGATCGCGCATGAGCGGCCAGAACGCTGCGTAGAGGACGCCCACGGCGGCGATCGCCAGGGTCCAGATCAGGATCCCGCGCCGCTGGTCCCAGAGGGACTTGCCGAAGACGCTACGCAGCATCGGTCGGCTCCCGGGCATCGATCGCGGGTTCGGCATCGGCGTAGTAGGAGAAGAAGAGCTCCTCGAGATCAGGCTCCTCGATCATCATGCTGTCGACGCCCCAGCGCGCCGCGGCCTTGACCAGGGGGTCCGCCCGACCGGACAGGCGGCAGCGCAAGACGGTCCCGTCCACCCGGGCGTCGGTGACGCCGGGTAGCCCGGCGAAGAGATCCAGCGGGACGGGCTCGTCGAAGCGGATCTCGACGCGTCGCACCGATCGGGTGCGAAGGTCGTCCACGGCCTCGACCGCCACCATCACGCCGTCGCGGATGATGCCGACCCGATCGGCGCTCTGCTGCACCTCCGACAGGACGTGCGAGGACATGAAGACGGTCTGTCCGGCGCCACGGGCCTCACGCGCCATCTGCAGGAATTCCTGCTGCAGGAGCGGATCCAGGCCGGATGTGGGCTCGTCCAGGATCAGCAGCTCCGGCTCGTGCATGAAGGCCTGGATCACGCCCACCTTCTGGCGGTTCCCCTTCGACAGGCTGCGGATCTTCACGCCGAGGTCCAGGTCGAGCCGATCCGCCAGCAGATCGATGTGCTCGCGCGGCACGCCGCCGCGCAGGTGGCCCAGGTGGATCAGCAGCTCGCGCGACGACTGGCCGCCGTCGACGTTGAAATCACCTGGCAGGTACCCGATGCGCCGTCGCAGCGCCGCGCCCCCCTGGCGCGGACGTTGTCCGAGCACCTCGGCCTCGCCCGATGTCGGCCGGATCAGGTCGAGCAGGACGCGGATGGTGGTCGTCTTGCCGGCGCCGTTGGGGCCCAGGAAGCCGAAGATCTCCCCAGGGCGGACCTGCAGGTCCAGCCCGTCGAGGCCGCGCCGCTTGCCGTAGTACTTGACCAGCGACTGCGTGGTGATGGCGTCGGTCATCGCGACCATTGTGCCCGAACCCGGCTACCGTTACCCGCCATGAGCGGTCCGCAGACCGATGCGGTGGTGGTTGGCGGCGGCCCGAACGGGCTGGCCGCCGCGATCGTCCTGGCCGAGGCCGGGCGAAGCGTGACACTGCTGGAGGCACACGACACGGTGGGCGGCGGCTGCCGCTCTGCCGAGCTCACCCTCCCCGGCGTGATCCACGACGTCTGCAGCGCGGTCCACCCGCTCGCCCGCTCGTCGCCGCTCTTCCGGCGGCTGGGCCTGGAGCGGCACGGCCTGGAGTGGATCGAGCCGCCTGTGCAGATCGCCCATCCCCTGCACGACGGGTCGGCGGCGCTGCTCTACCGGGACATCGACGCGACGACGGCCACGTTCTCGAATGCGGCCGATGCCCGCACCTACGCGGACTGGGTCGCCCCGCTGGCGCACGACTGGGAGCTCATCGTCGAGTCCCTGCTCGGACCGATGCGCCCGCTCGCCGTCGCCCGCCACCCGTTCGCGCTGGCCCGCTTCGGGCTCCCGGCGCTGGCCTCCGCGCGCACGCTGGCGAGCCGGTTCCGGTCACCGCAGGCCCGGGCCCTGGTGGCCGGCGCCGCGGCACATTCCTTCCTGCCGCTCAGCGCGCCCATGAGCGGTGCCTTCGGCCTGGCGCTCCTGGTCAGCGGGCACGCGGTCGGCTGGCCGATACCGCGCGGCGGGTCGCAGCGCATCGCCGATGCGCTGGCATCGGTCCTTCGCGAGCTCGGCGGACAGGTCCGGACAGGCGTGGAGGTGGGGAGCCTGGAGGACCTGCCACCGCATCGGGCCGCCCTGCTGGACCTGGCGCCTCGCCAGGTCCTGGCGCTCGCCGGTCCACGGCTGCGCGGCCTGTACGCCGCCCAGTTGCGACGCTTCCGCTACGGACCCGCGGCGTTCAAGCTGGACCTGGTGCTGGACGGGCCGATCCCGTGGCGCAACCCCGAGGTGGCGCGGGCCGGCACGGTGCACGTGGGCGGGCGGCTGGAGGAGGTGCTGGCCTCCGAGGACGCGGTGGCGGGCGGCCGGGTGAGCGATCGGCCCATGGTGATCCTGGCGCAGCCATCGGCTTTCGATCCCTCGCGCGCGCCGGACGGACAGCACGTGGTGTGGGCCTACTGCCACGTCCCGAATGGCTGGCCGGGTGACGCGACTGAGGCGATCCTGTCGCAGGTGGAGCGCTTCGCACCCGGGTTCCGCGACCGGATCGTGGCGCAGCACGCCATGGGGCCGGCGGCGCTGGAGGCGTACAACCCGAACTACGTCGGCGGCGACATCAACGGTGGCCTGCAGTCGTGGACGCAGTTCCTGACCCGGCCGGCCGTGCGGCTGGACCCGTATTCGACGCCTGACCCGTCGCTCTTCGTCTGCTCCGCCTCGACCCCGCCCGGCGGCGGCGTCCACGGGCTGTGCGGGCTCCACGCTGCTCGCTCTGTGCTGCGGGGCGCCCTTCGCTGACCGCCGCGCCCGTACTCGCTGACCGCCGCGCCCGTACATCGGGCAATCCTGCACCCGGGGCGCGGTCCTGGCGCCAGGCTGCCGCTACATCGGGCAGATGTGAGCGTGACGCGCACCCGAAGGTGCCGGTTGTGGTGCGCGCAGCCCGACCTATCGGCAATCCATTGCCCGGAAGGCCGCCCTGGTGCGGATCTGCCTCACTCACCGGGCAAATGCGGCGGAAGGCAACAAGCGAGGGGCCGGCGGATCGACCGCCGGCCCTCATGGGGGGTAGTAGTCGGCACTAGAACCCGAAGCCACCCGGGCCGCCGCGCGGGCCCATGCCGCCGTCATGCCCGATCCCGAACGGGATCGCATCGGCCTGGCCACCGGCATCCAGCCAGGTCTGCAGGTCGGAGCTGACCTGGTCGGCCCGGTCCTGGGTGATGCGGCCGTCGCTGACGTCGGTCGTGAGGTCGGTGGAGACGGCATCGGTGATCGCGGAGACCACGGTGCTGTAGTCGACCTCCTGGGCCGCGGCGACGTCCATCAGGCTGCTGCCGTCACGCAGCTGGCCGACGAGGTCGCTCGCGTCCATGTCGAGCGCCGTCGCAGCGGCGTCGAGTCCGCCGTGGAGCGCACCGCCCATGCCCGGGCCGCCCGGGCCGCCCGGACCGTTGCCCGGCCCGTGGCCCGGCCCGCCGCCGAAGACGCCGCGCCCGTAGAGGAGCGTCTCCGGATCGTCGATCGCCGCCAGCTGGTCGCGCAGCTCCGTGGCGCGGTCCGCGGTGATGTCACCAGCGGCCTCCGCCGCATCGATCGCCGCATTGGCCGCGGAGACTGCCGCCGGTCCCAGGGCCGCGCGGTCCACGCCAAGCTCCGACGCCAGCGCGTCGAGGTACGTGTCCATGTAGTCGCTGCCGAAGCCGTTCGCGGCCAGCACCGTGGTCGTGTCGTTGGCGGTCGGAGCTGCCAGCACCGACGAGAACAGCGTCCCGCCGACGAGGGCGGCAGCCACCAGGGCTCCCGCTGCTCCCACCATCTTGAATCGCTTCATTGCTTTCCTCTTGCCTGTCGTTGTCGGCGCCGCGCGCCGGTCCATCAGGGGATCCCGTTTACGAGACCGATGCTGGCGCCGGCCCCTTGGACGATCATGGGAAGGAACCACACGATTCCTTAACGGGCTGCGCAACGCGGCCCGATGCCAACCGACCGATGCCAACCGACCGATGCCACCGACCGACGTCACCACCCTCGGGACGGGCGTATCGGGGAGGCCGTCCCCGATCTACCCGGGATGGCGGGTGGAGCGGGGAAGCCGGCGGGGTAGCGCCACCGATCTACCCGCGATCACGGGTCGGACAGGCAAGCCGTCCCTGATACACCCGCGGGACGGGTACGCGACCGGCCGCGGCCCCTCGGCTCGCAGCCGGCGGTGCGCGGACCTCAGCCTCCCTCGCGGACCGGAATGATGCGGTACAGCGTCCCGGCATCCCAGCCCAGGACCAGGATCTCGCCATCGGCGTCCAGGCCGAAGCCGGAGACGGTGCCGGCGTCAAGCTGGTCGGACCAGTCCATCGGCTCGGTGGCGGCGCCATCGGCGTAGACGAAGGAGCGGATCCAGCCGTAGCACCAGTCGGCGTAGAAGTAGGTGCCATCCAGCTCGGGGATCGCCGGGCCGCGGTAGACGAAGCCGCCGGTCACCGAGCAGCCGCGGTCGGCGTCGTCGTGGCGGATCTCGATCTCAGGATCGAGAGGGTCGCTCGCCAGCGGCGTCGAAAGGAAGCCGGACAGCCCCTCGCGCGACGGCCAGCCGAAGTTGACGCCGCCGTCGCTGATCGGCACCACGTCGATCTCCTCCGCCCCCTCCTGGCCCACGTCGGCGATGTAGGCCACCCCGGATTCCGGGTCGAAGCTCAAGCGCCACGGATTGCGCAGGCCGAACCACCAGACCTCGGGGGCGCCGGCCAGCCCGTCCATCGGTCCATTCGCGAAGGGGTTGTCGGGCGGGATGGCGTAGGGATCTCCGCCGTCGACGTCCAGGCGCAGGACGCTCGACGGCAGCGTCGTCGGATCCTGGCCGTTCGTGCCCGCGTGCTCCGCATCGCCCAGGGAGAGGTAGAGCATCCCGTCCGGCCCGAAGCGCAGGCTGCCGCCGTTGTGGCGCACCGCGTCCGGCTGCTTGTCGACCGTCAGCAGCACCTTACGGGTGGATGGATCCAGGACGTCAGGGTCGCCAGCCGTCTCGTACGAGGCGAGCACGTTGTCGTTGCTGTCGAGCGAGTGGAAGACGAAGACGCGCGGGTCGTCGGGGTAGTCGGGGTGGAAGGCCATCCCCAGCAGCCCCTGCTCGATGCTGAAGTCGTTCACCAGGTTCCTGATGTCGAGCATCGCCTTGCCGGTGTCCGCCCGCCGGATGACGCCCGACTGCTCGACCACGAAGAGCACCCCGTCACCCGGGCGCGCGCGAACGTCCAGCGGGTGCGACAGGTCCGTCGCGATCTCCTGCAGCGCCAGGCCCCCGAGGGGTTTCGGTGTGGGCGTGGGCGCCTCCGTGGGCTGGACCGATGGCGTGGCCGCCACGGTGGGCGTGTCTGCCGCGCTCGCCGCCGGCGAGCCTGTCTGCTGGACCGATGGCGTGGCGGTGCCGCCACACCCAGCCAGGATCAGCGCGAGCGTGACGATTCCGGCCGCGCGGCGGCGGGGATGCAGCGTCGGCTGGGGAGGCATCGACGGACGGTCGCACAGCTTTCCACCCGGCGCAAGTTGGCCCCGAGGTCGCCGCTAGGCCGTCCCGGGATCGGCAGCGGGTACGCGGTCGCTTGCGGTTCCGAACCAGCCATCCGGCCCGAAAGCGCTCACGACGATCGCCACGGCCCCGCCGTACAGGCCGACGAGGTGGTACACGGTGGCGGTGAGGCCAAGGTACGTTGCTTCATCCACGGGCGGCGGACCGGAAGCCTCCGCGGCCACGTACCAGACCAGAAGCACGCCTGCCCACACCGCAGCGAGGCCCCAGACCAGCGCCACACCGCGCGCGGCCTGGCGACGCCGCCCGACGAAGGGCGCGTGAGCTGCCCAGGCTCCGACGCCTCCCAGGAAGGTGAGGCCCACGAAGAACGGAACGATGTCGGCGTCGCCGTCCAGGCTGGCGACTACCGCCGCAAGGCCGGCCAGCGCCGACGCGCCGAGGCCGATGAAGCTGCGCACGACATCTCCTTCACCGCACGATCCGGGTGCCAGTGAGTAGTGTGCGTTGCCCGCCAACGTTCAGTGGGCGGCGGGGCGGCCACGCTCTGGGCTTGCCCGCCAGGTCGGGCAGTTCTGCACCAGGGGCCATGAAAGGTGTCGTACTGTCAGGCACAACGGGCAGCCGTGAGCTCGACCGCCACCAGCGGGCTCTCGTCCTGCGCACACCTACCCGATGTGGCGGCAAGTCGTCACCCCGCACCATGCTCTGGTGGCGCATTGCCCTATGCAGAGGGCCCCGGCCGGGAGATGGCGGCCGGGACGCGCACCCGTGTGGGGGCCGGCGGCCGCGGCATCGGCTCAGCCGGAAGGAAAGATGGTGGAGATGGGGGAGAATCGAACTCCCCGTCCAGAACCGAGTTCCCGGAAACGTGCTACAGGCATATCCGGCCTACTTAGCGCTTCGCTGGCGGACCCCCAACCGGCGGGGTGTTCCGTTCGCTATCCGGTTGCCTTGCGGCTCTTTGACGTCGCTCACCGGAGTCAGCGGCGCCGCACCTCCCCTTCTTGACACCTTCGCCGTCCAGGGAGGGGGGACGGATCGTCGGTGCTCACTGTCTAAGCAGCGAGAGCGAACTGACGGTTGTTGCCAGTTACTGGTTTGCCCGCTTTTTTACGAGGCCTGCGAGCAACCTCGACCTGCAGTTCCCGGTTCATAGGCCCTGTCGAAACCTGACATCCCCACGAAACCGATTGACCGGCTCCCATTCTACCACGCGCCTGGACCGATGTGAACACCTGTGCGGTTTCACCTGCTAGAGCTTGATGCGCGCGTCCTTGGTCTGGCGCTCCAGCTCGCGGCGCATGTCGCGCTCGGCGATGGCGCGTCGCTTGTCGTGCGCCTTCTTGCCGCGCCCGACGCCGATCTCCAGCTTCGCCAGCCCGTTGCGGATGTAGAGCCGCAGCGGCACCAGCGTCAGCCCCTTGGCCTGCGTCTTCCCGATCAGCTCGGCGATCTCGCCGCTCCGCAGCAGCAGCTTGCGCGTGCGGGTCGGCTCGTGGTTGTTGCGGTTGCCCTGCTCGTACGGCGCGATGTGCGCACCGATCAGCCAGGCCTCGCCCTTGTCGATCCGCGCGTAGGCCTCGGCCAGGTTCGCGCGCCCGGCCCGGATCGACTTGATCTCGGTGCCGGTCAGCACCAGGCCCGCCTCGAGCGTCTGCTCGATGGCGTAGTCGTGCCGCGCACGGCGGTTGAGGGCGACGGTCTGCTCAGTCATGGTCGTGGGGCGAATCCTAGCGGTGCTCGGAAGCGGTGCTCGGAAGCGGTGCTCGGAAGCGGTGCTGGCGGCGGACATGGAAAGAGCCGGCCGATTGGCCGGCTCCTCCGTCGCTCACCACTCGAGTGGTTATCGCACCGCCTCGGTGGTGGCGTGACAGGAACTACTCACTGCACACCACCTCCTTTCGTTGCCGTGATGCTAGCAGGCAGATGGCAGAAGGTGCAACGGGGCCATCAGCCGGCCGCCACCGCCTGCCCGCCGGGGTTCCACGAGAAGGGCGAACCCAGCGGCACCAGGCTCGACGTGCCGCCGTCCGACCCGGCCGCGGGCCGGGGTGACGCCGATGCATCGGCTCCGACAGACCCCTGGTTCAGCAGCTGGAGCGCCTTCTCCACGAACAGGTCCTGTTCGGGCGGCGTGCCGTCGGGCACCTCCACGGTCACGTCCGGCTGCACGCCGTCGGGCGCCACGCTGTTGTGGTCGGGAGTGAACCAGCGCGAGATGGTGATGCGCACGCCGCCACCATTGTCGAGGTCCTCCCACAGCTGCACGGTGTTCTTGCCGTAGGTCGGCTGGCCCACGACGGTGGCCCGATCGCGCTCCTTGAGCGCCGCCGACACGATCTCGGAGGCGGACGCGGAACCGCCGTTCACGAGCACGACGACCGGGATGTCGCTGCTGGTGGCCAGGCCCTCGCCGGTCGCCTCCCAGCGCTTCATCTCGCCACCCGACGACTCCTGGCTGAAGATGAGGCCAGACGAGATGAACTCGGAAGCGATCTTGCGCGCCGCCTCGATGTAGCCGCCGGGGTTGTTGCGCAGGTCGAAGACGAACTTCGTCGCCCCCTCGCCCTGGAGCGACGCGATCGCCTCGTGGAACTGGTCCGCGGACGCGTTCGAGAAGCCGTGCAGGGCGACGTAGCCGACGTTCCCCTCCAGCATCTTGCTGTCGACCTCGCTGGCCTGGATCTTGTCGCGCGTGATCGTCTCGTCGAAGGTCTCCTCGCCGCGCTTCAGGGTGAGCGTCACGTCCGTTCCGGCCTCGCCGCGCACGCTCTCGACGACCTCGCTCAGCGTCTTGCCCTCGACGCTCTCCCCGTCCACGGCCAGGACCTGGTCGCCCGGCTGCAGGCCCGCCTTGTCGGCGGGCGTCCCCTGGATGGGCGCCACCACCACCAGCGCGCAGCTGGACGTGAACTTCTGGCAGGCATCCAGGTTTCCCGGATCGTCCAGGTTCTTGACCCCCATCTCGGCGCCGATGCCGGAGAACTCGCCCGACAGGTCGCCCAGCGCGCGCTTGTAGTCCTCCGGGCTCATGTAGCCGCTGAACGGGTCCTCGACCCCGTACTCGAACATGCCGCGGATGGCGCCATCAGCCAGCTTGGAGTCGTTGAGCGAGTCGACGTAGCGATCCTTGAGCTTGGAGTAGGCCTCGCAGAACGGGACGAATGCCTCGCTGGGCGCTGCGCAGGAGCCGGCGCCCGTGGCGCCGGCGGCCAGGTAACCGCCAACGAAGAGCAGCGCGCCGACCATGGCGGCCAGGGCGAGCGAGACGACCCACAGCAGGGGAGAGGTGCGGGCGGAGGGCGCCGCGAGCGGCGCGCTGGTCGACGGCCGAGTTGCGGGCGGGGTTGGCTCGATCGGCTCTGGCGTCGTCGGCTCGTCGGGGACGGGCCGATTGGGGGTCGAATCGGTCATGGGAGGCTGGAGTCTAGCATCGGCCCTGCCGAATGCCGGTTAGCGACGAGTTACGTTTTGCCAACCACGCGACGCGATCAGGCGGCCGAGGACAGGTTCGAGCGGACGCTCAGCCAGCTCCCGAGCGCACCGACGCCCAGGCCGACGCCCAGGATCACCGCCGAGAGCGTCGCCAGGAACTGCGCGCTCACGGCGGTCGGCATCTGGAAGACCTGGACCATCACCGGCTTGATCGGATCCCACACGATGGCGACCAGCACGATCGTCACCACGGCGCCGATGAGGCCGCACAGGATTCCCTCCAGGATGAACGGCCAGCGAATGAACGAGTCCGATGCGCCCACCAGGCGCATGATCTCGATCTCGCCGGCACGCGAGTAGACCGCGATCCGGATGGTGTTGACGATCATGAACAGCACGGTCAGCCCCACCAGCCCGAGCGCCACGATGCCGACGGTCCGGATCAGGCCGATGATCCCGAGCAGCTTCTCGTAGTCGGCCTGCTTGGTGGTGATGCGCTCGACCTCGGGTCGGTCGCGCAGGGCGCTGGCCACCGAAGACGAGAGCTCCGGGTTCGTGAGCTGGATCTCGACCGACGCGTAGAGCGTGATCTCAGCGCCGCCCAGGTCCAGCTCTTCGCCGCGCTCCCGGTAGGCTTCGCGCAGCCGCTGCAGCGCTGCCTGCGGGCTGACGTAGGTGATGCCCTCCACGCCATCGAGGTCCTCGACGAACTTCATCAGGTTGTCCCGCTGGCTGTCGGGGAGGCCGTCCACCAGGCGAGCGGTCACGCCCACCTTGCTCTCGATGTACTCCAGCCCAGAGTTCAGTCCGCCGATCACGATGAAGAGCCCCGACAGCAGCACCAGCATGAGGATCACCGTCGCGGTGGCGGCCAGGCTCATCATGGCGTTGCGCCAGAAGCCCTGCCAGGCGCGGACGACGCTGAAGCCGATGAAGCGGGCGAAGACCACGGCGCTAGTACTCCCGCTCGTAGGCCGCACCCGACTCATCGCGAACCAGCGTCCCGTGCTCCAGCGCCAGGACTCGACGCCGCATGGCGTTGACGATCTCCTGGTTGTGGGTGGCCATCAGCACGGTGGTGCCCAGCTCGTTGATCTGGATCAGGAGCTGGATGATCTCCCAGGAGGTCACCGGATCAAGGTTCCCGGTCGGCTCGTCGGCGATCAGCATGGCGGGGTCGTGGACGAGGGCGCGGGCGATCGCCACGCGCTGCTGCTCGCCACCCGACAGCTGGGTGGGAAGGTGCTCGTCATGCTCCTGCAGGCCGACCAGGTTGAGCAGCTGGGGCACGCGCTGCCGGACCGCCGAACGCGGGGATCCGGTCACCTCCAGGGCGAAGGCCACGTTCTCGAAGACCGTCTTGGCCGGCAGCAGGCGGAAGTCCTGGAACACGATTCCGATGCGCCGGCGCAGCTTCGGCACGTCCCGGCGGCGCATCCGCAGCAGGTCGCGCCCCGCCACGACGACGCGTCCGCTGGTCGGCAGCTGCTCGCGGATCAGCAGCCGAATGAAGGTCGACTTACCCGCCCCCGATGGGCCGACCAGGAAGACGAAGTCGCCGCCCGGGATGGAGACGTTGACGTCGGCCAGCGCCACCTTGCCGTTCGGGTAGGTCATGCCCACGTCCACCATGCTGATGACCGGCTCCGCGGTCGTGGCGGCGGCGGCGCCGGAGAGGGGCCGCTCGAGCGCGCCGATCACGCCGACGCCCCCTCGCCGATGCGCGAGCGCAGGTAGCCTTCCATGAAGGCGTCCAGGTCGCCGTCGAGCACTGCCGTTGGGTTCGACGTCTCCACGTTCGTGCGCAGGTCCTTCACCATGGTGTAGGGCTGCAGCACGTAGCTGCGGATCTGGTTGCCCCAGCCCGCCTCGATGTGGTCGCCGCGCAGCCGCGCCAGCTCGACCTCGCGCTCCTCCTGCTGGCGCTCGACCAGCTTGGCGCGCAGCACGGCCATGGCACGCTCACGGTTCTGGATCTGGCTGCGCTCGTTCTGACAGGTCACCACGATTCCGGTCGGCAGGTGCGTGATGCGCACCGCGCTGTCGGTCTTGTTGACGTGCTGGCCACCCGCGCCGCTCGAGCGGTAGGTATCGATCCGCAGGTCGTCATCCCGGATCTGCACGTCGGCCGCCTCGTCCACCTCGGGCATCACCTCGACCAGGGCGAAGGACGTGTGGCGCCGCTTCTGCGAATCGAACGGGCTGATGCGCACCAGGCGGTGCACGCCCCGTTCGGATTTGAGGCGACCATAGGCCCATCGGCCGTCCACTGCAAACGTGACGCTCTTGAGGCCGGCCTCCTCGCCCTCGGTCTGGTCCAGGATCTCGGTCTTGAGGCGGTTGCGTTCGGCCCAGCGCAGGTACATGCGCAGCAGCATCTCCGCCCAGTCCTGGCTCTCGGTACCGCCGGCACCGGCATGGACCGATACGATCGCCGGCCGCTCGTCGTACGGCTCCGACATGAGGAGCTGGCCTTCCATGCGCTTCCAGTCGGCGGTCAGCGAATCGAGGTCGCGCTGGAGGTCGGCCTGCAGCGCTTCGCCGTCGCCCTCGCCGCGCTCCGCTTCGGCCAGCTCCGCGATCTCCGCCAGGCCGTTGGCGCGCGCCTCGAGATCACCCCACGCCGCGATCTCCGAGCGCAGCTCCTCGGCGCGTCGCAGCACTGACTGCGCGCTGGCCTGGTCGTCCCAGAGGTTGGGATCCGCCGACTGCTCGGTCAGGCGGGCGAGCTCGGTCTCCTTGGCGGGCAGGTCAAAGGCGCACCGCCGTGTCGGCCACGAGGCGCGCGAGTCGCAGCGCCTCGTCCTTAATTGCGTCCACCGGCCGCGACCATGGGGAGCTCCATGTCGCCCGTACGGAGACCCTTGGCTCGCACCTTGGCCGGGTTCACGCAGGGGCAGTAGGACTGGCGGGGGCAGGAGCCACAGTTCCCGTCGCAGTCGAGGGTGAAGGCGTAGCTGCAGCGCATGCAGTCGCGCTCGCACATGATGAGGTCCTCGTACGGCTCGTCAGGGTCTCTGAAGCGGGTCACGAGGGGAAGCTCAGCTGCCGGGCTTGGTTGAGGGGAGGGGGCGGAGGTGGTTTCCGTCACTCGAACTGGGCCGGTCAGCTGCTTCACGAAGCCCTCCACCTATGCGGATGGCGAGGTCACCGTGCCTCGCCGATCTGCCAGTCATGCTAGCGTCTCGTCCTCGGTTCGCCAACCCCGCCAGGCGGGAAATTTCGCGGTTTGCCAGGGGGATTTTCGTTCCCGTCCTCTCGCCCGCCGATAGATCTGCCGTGTTGCACCGCGGATCCCTTTCGGGCACCGGTTTGATCGATAGATCGGTGCAGGCCGAGCGTGAACCTGCCCGCGAGGCACATGCCAGGCTCCTCCCATACCGATAGATCGAACCGCGCTGCACCCGCCGCCTTCGTCGGGTCCCATTCCGTAGGTCTATCGGTACCGGGCGGTGTCGGGTTCCCCCGCCGGCGCGGCCCGGCGCGCGGCCCAGAGCGCGGCGCAGGGCGCGTTCAGGGCGTACGGTAGGGGCATGCCCAGCCCGGACATCGTCATCTGGGGCGTCATCGCCATCCTGGCCGTGCTGCTCTGGCCGCTGCGCCAGTTGATGCGACGCCGCTACCGGCGCGATGAGGAGGACCGCGAGGCTGGCCGCGACCGCGCGGAGGGCGGCGACCGCGCGGAGGGCGACGACGGCTAGGTGGTGAGCCCCGTCCAGGGCGCCTCGCCGCGACGGCCCACGGCAGCGGCGTACCGCGCCAGGATCGTCTCCCATGCATTCGCGGCGGCGAACTGCTCGCGGTACGCGCGCCCCTGTTCCCCGTGCCGCTCCCAGCCGCGGTGGATCACGGTCACCGTGGAACGGTCCCCGGTCAGCGGCTCGAACGTGACCTCCACCTGGCTCGCGCGCGCGGGATTCGGCTGCGGCACGCGGTCCGGACCGATCTGCCAGCTGAACGCCAGGCGCCGCGGCGGCTCCCAGGCGGAGACCCGGCCCCAGTCGAGGCGCATGCCGTTACCGCCGATCTCGTGGCAGAAGCCACCCACGTACCCGTCCATCCCGATGCTCTCGAGCAGCTCGCCCGACCAGGTGTACTCCCGCGGCCACCAGGTGCCCATGCCGTCGGTGAAGCCGGCGAAGGCGTCGGCGGGCGGCGCCTCCAGCGTGACGGAAGCGCGGATCGGCTCGATGGCGTCGGTATCCATCATGCTCCGTGGCAGCGCTTGAACTTCTTGCCCGACCCGCACCAGCATGGCTCGTTGCGGCCGATCTTGGGGCCGCTGCGCGCCTGCTGCGGCGCGTTCCCGTTGCCGCCGCCGCTGGCGGTGGCGGTCGCCACGCCGCCTCCAGCCGCTGATGTGGCGGCACCGGCGCCGGCGGCGTCCATCTCGAGCCGTCCCTCGGTCATCTGCCGCGGCTGCTGGACGACCGGCTCGCGCGCCACCGTGACACGGAAGACCGTGCTGCTGACGTCGTGGCGGATCGTCGACTTCAGCTCGTCGAACATCCGGTACGCCTCGACCTTGAACTCGTTGAGCGGGTCGCGCTGCGAGTACGCGCGCAGGCCGATGCCCCGTCGCATGTCGTCGATGGCGGTGAGGTGCTCGACCCACAGCGTGTCGATGACGCGAAGCAGGACGAGCCGTTCCAGGACGCGCATGCCCTCCTCGCCGGTCTCCTCGCGCTTGCGCTCGTAGGCCGCGGCGGCCGCGTCCACCATCTGCTCCGCCAGCTCTGCGCCGTTGCGCTCCTCGTCCACCGCTGCCAGCTCGGCCGGCCCCAGGCTGGGGAGCATCTGCTGCAGGCGGGCCTTCAACCCGTCGCGGTTCCAGTCCTCCGGCGACTCCCCGGCGGCATGCTCCAGGACCAGGGAGCGCACCTCGTCCTCCAGCATGGCCATGATCGTGGGGGCGAGGTCCTTCGAGCGCAGGATCCGCTCCCGCTCGTGGTAGATCGTCTCGCGCTGGCGGTTGATCACGTCGTCGTACTCGACCACGTGCTTGCGGGCGTCGAAGTTGTAGCCCTCGACCCGCGTCTGCGCCCCTTCGATGGTTCGGCTCACCATGCCGGATTCGAGCGCGGTCTCGTCGTCGAAGCCCAGCCGCTGCATGATCGAGCTGACCCGGTCCGACGCGAAGCGCCGCATCAGGTCGTCCTCGAGCGAGAGGTAGAAGCGGCTGCTGCCGGGGTCCCCCTGCCGACCGGACCGGCCGCGCAGCTGGTTGTCGATGCGGCGCGCGTCGTGGCGCTCGGTCCCGAGGATGTGGAGGCCGCCGGCGGCCAGCACGCGGTCGCGGTCCTCGGCGCAGACCTGGTCCGCCTCGGCCAGCGCGGCGGCGTAGTCCTCGGGCGAGGCTTCGAGGATGTTGGTTCCCTTGCGGTGCAGGATGTCGGAGGCGAGCACCTCGGGATTGCCGCCCAGGATGATGTCGGTGCCACGTCCCGCCATGTTGGTGGCGATCGTCACGGCGCTCGAGCGGCCCGCCTGGGCCACGATCTCCGCCTCCTTCTCGTGGAACTTCGCGTTCAGGACGCTGTGCTTGATGCCGCGCCGCTTGAGCATCTCGCCCAGCATCTCGCTGATCGCGACGCTCACGGTGCCGACCAGGACCGGCCGGCCAGCCTCGTGCTCCTCGGCGATCTCCTCGACCACCGCGTTCCACTTGCCCTGCTGCGAGCGGTAGACGAGGTCGGCGAAGTCGTCGCGCACCATCGGCCGGTTGGTGGGGACGACCACCACCTCGAGTTCGTAGATCTTGGCGAACTCCTCCGCCTCGGTCTCGGCCGTGCCGGTCATCCCGGCCAGCTTGTCGTACATGCGGAAGTAGTTCTGGAAGGTGACGGTGGCCAGCGTGCGCGACTCGCTCTGGATCTTCACCCCCTCCTTGGCCTCGACGGCCTGGTGCAGCCCCTCGCTCCATCGGCGTCCGGGCATCAGCCGGCCCGTGAACTCGTCGACGATGATCACCTCGCCGTCCTTGACGACGTAGTCGCGATCGCGCTTGTAGAGCACCTCGGCCTTCAGCGCCTGGTCGAGGTGGCGCGCGTTGCTGAAGTCGTCGCCGAACAGGTTGTCGACGCCCAGCCAGCGCTCCATCTTGTCGGTGCCGGCCTCGGTGATCGCGACCTGCTTGAACTTCTCGTCCAGGATGTAGTCCTCCTCGGCCTTGAGCCGGGGGGCGAGGCGGGCGAACTGCAGGTACTTGTCGGCCGACTCCTCGGCCGGGCCGGAGATGATCAGTGGGGTCCGCGCCTCGTCGATCAGGATGTTGTCGACCTCGTCGACGATGGCGTAGAAGTGCCCGCGCTGCACCCGGTTGTTGAGGTCGACCACCAGGTTGTCGCGGAGGTAGTCGAAGCCGAACTCGTTGTTCGTGCCGTAGGTGACATCGGCGGCGTAGGCGTCCTGGCGGTTGACCGGGCGCAGGTTGCGCAGGCGCTCATCGGTCTGGGGAAAGTCGGGGTCGAAGACGAAGGCGGCGTCGTGCTGGATGGAGCCGACGCTCATGCCCAGGTGGTGGAAGACCTCGCCGATCCACTGCGCGTCCCGCTTGGCCAGGTAGTCGTTCACGGTCACCACGTGGACGCCGCGGCCGGTCAGCCCGTTGAGGTAGGCGGCCAGCGGCGCAACGAAGGTCTTGCCCTCGCCCGTCTTCATCTCGGCGATGGCGCCCGAGTGCAGGACCATGCCGCCCAGCAGCTGCACGTCGTAGTGGCGCTTGCCGAGGGCGCGCCGCATCGCCTCGCGGACCGCCGCGAAGGCCTCCGGCAGCAGCTCGTTGAGGCCGGCATCGATCTCCCTGCGCTCGGCCTTGCGCTGCTCCTTGCGCTCCTCGCTGTGGCGCGCGGGGTCGCCGCCGACCAGCTCGGTCTCCTCCTCCTCGCCGGCGGGCACGTCGCGCAGCTCGATGGGCGTCAGCAGGTCGCCCAGGTCCTCGCGGAGGCGGGCGCGGAACTCGTCGGTCTTGCCGCGCAGCTCGGCGTCGGTCAGTGCGCTGAACTGCGGCTCGAGCTCGTTGATACGGTCGACCAGGGGCTGCAGCCGGCGGATCTCACGCTCGTTCGAGTCCGTCAGCCGGGATAGGAACTTCAGCATCGGATTCCCGAGTATAGACCGATGCCGTGGCGCATCCAGGATGGCCTCCTGGCTTCGCTGGCGGCCCGGTGTCGCCGCCGCGCACCCTGACAGCCGTTCAATGGCCGAATGACGTTTGCGGACGGCACCATCGCCAGGCAGATGCCCGAAATGTCACCCTGTGGCGCCATCTCGGCTGGTCATTGGCCGATAGGGTGCCCGCGGGCGACGTGCGGCAACGGGCGCACTCCTACCAGACGTCGCCTGGGCGCCACTCGCAGCTGATCGGGGCGTCCAGGTCGAGCGGCGGCGACGAGGGCGTGCGCAGGACCATGATGTAGCCGTCCTCATCGGGCGTCCGGCGCTCGCCGTCGGCACTGCGCACCGATGACGGCCCGCGCCAGGTGACCCAGCCCAGCCGTTCGTAGAAGCCGTGGCTGCCGGTGCCCAGCGCACCGAGCTCGTAGCGCCGCTGCACCTCGTCGTTCACGAGGCGCATGACGGCCGAGCCGTGGCTCCGACCCTGCAGCCCTGGCTCGGTTGCCACTGCCTCAACGTAGCCGGCGCGCAGCGGCCGGCCGGCAACGTGGAGCTCTCGCTCCACGACCGCGGCGTGGCTCACGACCCTGCCATCGACCTCGGCCAGGACGTGCACGCCGCCGAGTGCGTGCTCCCAGTCATCGTCATCGAAGCCGCCGTGCTCGTCGCCGGCAAAGGCGGCGTCCATGATCGCCCGGATCGCGGCGCGCTCATCGGTCGACAGCTCGGCGCTGGGGACTCGCCGCACGCGCCTGCCGGCGATCGTCATCGGGCTCGGGTCACCCCGTGCCGGCGTTGACGGCTGCGTCCCGCTGCGGCACCTGCTCCGCGCGCTCCTTGATGCCCAGCAGCTGGCGCCGGACCATGACGAAGACGCCGAAGCCCATCACCGGCAACGTGTACCGAGTCCACGGTTTGTCCGACTCGCCGAACCGCGTGCGCACGCGCTCGATCAGGCGCGTGCCGCCGTCGGGCATCGGCTCCAGCACGAATGCCCAGCTGGCGGCGAACTCGCCGGGCTGCGCGTTCTCCATGAAGGCGCCGGTGGCTCGCACGTTCGTCGAGGCTTCGGCCAATCCCGCCTCGCGCGCGGCAGCGGCCTGCTGCTCCATCAGCTCGTTGTCGGAGTAGAGGACGAGGGCGCGCTCGGGGTCGACGATCTTCACCAGGAACCCGCCGCCTGGATGGGTCGGAACGACGTCGCCGACCTCGAGATGTGCCAGGCCGGCATCCACGCTAGCGGCGCTGCGGCCGGCCATGTCGATGGCGTCGTAGCTGTACCAGCCCGCCCGCCCGTAGCCCATCTGCATGAGCCACGGCCAGATCGTCGACGGCGACGCCGCGATGGCGATGCCCCGCGTCTCGCTCACGCCGGCATCCGGGATCAGGTCGTCGCCCACGAGTGGCCTGCCGGCCTCGTCGGGGACCACGCCCCAGCTGCGCCACCATGGACGGACGACGACGCGGAAGGCGAGGAACGCAGCGCCGGTCAGCGCCACCAGGAAGAAGAGAAGCCTGCGAAGCATGGGGAAATCGATACCTCCTAGGGCGTTGTTGGGTTGTGATCACCATGTGACCGCGTCGCCGGTCGCGCAAGGGCCGATGCGCCCGCGCCCGTCCCGCCCAGCCCGGCTTCTACGGCTGGCTGTCTCCGGCACCGGCCCCGCCGTCGACCTCCTCGTCGAGCTCCTGGTCGACGGGCGTGCTGCCCCAGAAGGTCATCTCCTCGACGAGCTGCACCTCTGACGAGAAGAGGGCTCCAACGCTCTCTCCACGATGGATGCGCTTGATCGCTTCGCCGAAGAGCGGCGCGATGCTCAGCACCGTGATCCGGTCGCCTGGCGCGCCCTCCCGAAGGGGGATGGTGTCGGTCACGATGACTTCTTTGAGGGGGCTTTCTGCGATCCGCTCGAGCGCCGAACCTGAGAAGACGCCATGCGTCGCGCACGAGTAGACCTCGCGGGCACCATCGGAGACCAGGGCCGAGACGGCCTCCATCAGCGAGCCGGCCGTGTCGATCTCGTCGTCGATGATGACCGCGGTCTTGCCGTCGACATCGCCGATGACGTTCATCAGCTCCGTCTTGTCCTGGTTGCCCAGGCGCCGCTTCTCGACGATGGCGAGCGGCGCTGCCAGCTTCTCGGCGAAGTTGCGAGCCTTCTTGGCGAAGCCCAGCTCGGAGACGACGACGACGTCGGGCAGGTCCTTTGCCTGGATGTAGCGGCACAGGATGTCGACCGCGGTCAGTTCGTCCACCGGGATGCTGAAGAAGCCCTGGATCTGGCCCTGGTGCAGGTCCATGGTCAGGACCCGGTCGGCGCCGGCAACGGTCAGCATGTCGGCCACCAGGCGCGCCGTGATCGGGACGCGGGGCTGGTCCTTCTTGTCCGACCGACCGTAGGCGTAGTAGGGCATCACCGCCGTGATGCGTCCCGCGCTGGCGCGCTTGAACGCGTCGATCATGATCAGGAGCTCCATGATCGACTGGTTGACCGGGCGCGACGTCGGCTGGACCAGGAAGACGTCCTGCTCGCGCACGTTCTCCATCACCCGAACGAAGATGTTCTCGTTCGAGAACTGGAAGACCTGCACCTCGCCCATGTGGGTGCGCAGGTAGCGGCAGATCTTCTCTGCCAGCGGCTTGTTGGCGTTGCCGGCGTAGATGCTGAACTCGTCGGCGTACAAGGCGGTCTCCGGCGGTGGTCTCGCGGCCACAGATTCTACCTGCCGCTCATCCCCGCGGCCTCCAGATCGGACGCTACCTCGACCGCTATTCCTCTTCGGGGACCGGTTCCGGGAGCCGTTCGTCCACGAATACTGCGATGGCCACGATCCGGTCGCCCTCGCCCGGCTTCATCACCGTCACGCCCCGCGATGCGCGCCGGTAGCGGTTCACGCTGGAGACCTCGGTGCGCAGGATGGTGCCTTCCTCGGTGATGAGCATCATCTCCTCGTCGTCGCGGCCGACGACGCGCACTGCGGCGACGTCGCCGGTGTCGGCGTTGAGCGAATTCGCGATCACGCCGCCGGTGGCCCGATGTTTCACGGGAAACTCGACGAGCGGCGTGCGCTTGCCGTAGCCCTGCTCGGTCACGACCAGAAGCTCCTGCTCCGGGATGACGATGGCCAGCCCCACCACCTCGTCGCCGGAGCGCAGGCGGATCCCGGTCACGCCGCGCGTATCGCGGCCCATCGGCCGGACCTCGTTCTCGTGGAAGCGCGCCGCCTGCCCCCTGCGGGTGGCAAGGATGATGTCGTCCTGACCGTCCGAGACGCCCACCCAGCGCAGCTCGTCGCCGTCGACCAGGCTGATCGCGATGAGCCCGTTGGCCCGGATCTTGGCGTACTCGGCCAGCGAGGTCTTCTTGATCTTGCCGCCCTTGGTGGCCATGACCATGTAGTGGTCCGGCTCGAACTGGGGCAGCGTCACGATGGCGCTGACGTACTCGCCGGAGTCAACCTGCACCCCGGGCAGGTTGATGATGGGAATTCCCTTCGCTTGCCGCGACGCCTCCGGGAGGGTGTGCACGCGGGTGATGAACACGCGGCCACGGTTCGTGAAGAAGAGGATGTAGTCGTGGGTGTTCGCGACGAGGAGGTGCTGGACGGCGTCCTCCTCGCGGGTGATCATCGCCAGCTTGCCCTTGCCGCCACGGCGTTGTAGCCGGAAGGTGCTGATGGCCTGGCGCTTGATGTAGCCGCGCTGGCTGAGCGTGACCACCACGTCCTCGGCCGCGACCAGGTCCTCGGCGGTCAGCTCGCGGTTCGCATCGGACTGGATGCGGGTCTTGCGCTCGTCGCCGTACTTGCGCTTCAGCTCGGCGAGCTCGTCCTTGATGACCTGCATGATCTTGCGCGGGTTGGCGAGGAGATCCTCGAGTTCGGAGATGAGGCGGATGATCGACTCGTACTCGTCCTCGATCTTCTTGCGCTCCAGCGCGGCGAGCCGCCGCAGTTGCATCTCCAGGATCGCGTTGGCCTGTGCCTCGGAGAGGCCGAAGCGGGTCATCAGCGCGCTGCGGGCGGCATCGGCGTCGTCTGCCGCCCGGATGGTGGCGATCACCTCGTCGAGGTTGTCGAGGGCGATCTTCAGGCCCTCGAGGATGTGCGCTCGCTCCTGGGCACGGGCCAGGTCGAACTCCGTCCGACGGCGCACGACGTCGCGTCGGTACGCGATGTAGTGCTCGAGCAGCCGCTTCAGGCCGAGCGTCTGTGGCTGGCCGTCGACGAGTGCGAGCACGTTCGCGCTGAAGCTCGTCTGCAGGGCGGTGTGCTTGAAGAGCTGCTGCATGACCGTGTGGGGTGAGCCGTCGCGCTTCACCTCGACCACGATCCGCATGCCGGTTCTGTCGCTTTCGTCGCGAATGTCGCTTACGTCGGAGATGCGCTTCGACGAGACGAGCTCCGCCATCTTCTCGATCAGCGTGGTCTTGTTGACCTGGTAGGGGAGCTCGGTAACCACCACCGCCATGCGACCGGGGCGGATCTCCTCGAACGAGACCTGCCCGCGGATGATGACCCGGCCGCGACCGGTGGCGTACATGTGGCGGATGACGTCGATCCGTTCCTTCTCGCCGGTGATCGTGTTCCGCTGGTCCTCGAAGCGGAAGATCGTGCCGCCGGTGGGGAAGTCCGGACCGGTGACGATCTCGCACAGGTCGTCGACGCTCAGTTCGGGATCGTCGATCAGCGCGATGACCGCGTCGCAGATCTCGTGGAGGTTGTGCGGCGGGACGTTCGTGGCCATCCCGACGGCGATGCCGGAGCTGCCATTGATCAGGAGGTTCGGCAGCCTCGCCGGCAGCACCTCCGGGACGCGCAGCCGACCGTCGTAGTTGTCGGTGAAGTCGACGGTCTCCTTCTCGATGTCGGCCAGCATTTCGTCGGCGATGGCCGCCATGCGCGCCTCGGTGTAGCGGTAGGCGGCCGGCGGATCGCCGTCGATGGAGCCGAAGTTCCCCTGCCCGTCCACCAGCGGGTAGCGCAGGCTGAAGTCCTGCGCCATGCGCACGAGGGCGTCGTAGAGGGCGACGTCGCCGTGCGGGTGGTACTTCGCCAGGGCATCGCCGACGACACCCGCGCACTTCCGGTAGCCCGACGTGGAGCGCAGGCCCATCTCGTGCATCGTGTACAGGATTCGCCGATGGACGGGCTTGAGGCCGTCACGCACGTCCGGGAGCGCGCGAGCGACGATGACGCTCATGGCGTAGTCGATGTACGCCGAGCGCATCTCGTCCTCGATGGCGACCGCCCGGATATTCCCGATTCCCTGTGCGTCCATCCGTTGGCTTTCCTACCTCGTCGCTGTCGTCGCTCGTGTCGCCCGCGAGGCCGATGGAGCCGCTTCAGCCGCCTCCGTCACCCCCGAAAGGCCGTAGCGCTCCTTGAGCCGGCTCTTCTGGGTGGGGCTGGCGCCCAGGAAGCGCCCGTCCGCCTCCGCGATCATCCTGCCGTCCGCGCCGCGAACCTCACCGTGGACGTGGTAGATGCGCCGCCGCCGCTGCGTCACGCGCCCATGGGCCGTCAGCGTCTCGCCGGGGTTGGCCGGCGATCGGTAGCGTATGTTCATCTCCGCGGTGACCGCCCAGGAGTCGTAGCTCGACGGCGCCCAGGCCATCACCTCGTCGAGCAGGGTCGCGAGCAGGCCACCGTGGACCTTGTCCTCCCATCCGACGAAGTCGGGCCCGGGCGTCCAGGTGGTGGTCGCCGTCCCGTCGCCGAGCTCGATGTGCAGGTGCATGCCAATCGCGTTCGTGTCCCCGCAGGCGAAGCAGTTGTGATCGGCGAACGCGTAGCGGCGGCCGTCGCGCCCGATGATCGATCGGCTGTCGCCGATGCGCCGCTCGTCGTCGCTCACCATGTGCTGCCCTCGTCCTCGCCGCTCCAGCGATCGTCCACCTCGAAGTCGTCGTCACGAGACCGGCGCAGACAGGCATCGGCGATGGCCAGCGCGAAGGCGTGGCTGACGGCGTAGCCATCCCGCAGGAAGTTGACGGCATCGCGGCGCTCGCCCACGCCGTTCGCCTCGAGGAGCTCGCACCACTCGTCCAGCGAGCGGCCGGTCTTCGAGGCGACCTGGCGGATGTCGGCGACGTGTCGGCTTGGCATCGGTTTCTCTGCCCCGTGCTTAGAAGTCCAGGTTGCGAACCTTGCGTGCCTCGCCGCGGATGAAGTCCCGCCGCGGCTCGACACGCTCGCCCATCAACGTGCTGAAGATCTCGTCTGCCTCGGCCGCGTCGCCCACCGAGACCTGGAGCAGCGTCCGCGTCTCCGGGTTCATGGTGGTCTCCCACAGCTGATCGGCATTCATCTCGCCCAGGCCCTTGAAGCGCTGGACGCTGATGTTCTTCGTTCGGCCCTCGCGCGAGAGCTCCTTGACCGCCTGCTCGCGCTCCTTCTCGGTGCTGGCGTAGCGGGTCACCTTGCCGGTGCTGACGCGGTAGAGCGGCGGCTGGCAGATGTACAGGTAGCCGTGCTCGATCACCTCCGGCATGTGCCGGTAGAAGTAGGTGAGGAGCAGGGTCGTGATGTGCGCCCCGTCGACGTCGGCGTCCGACAGGAGGCAGACACGGTGGTAGCGCAGCTTGGCGAGATCGAACTGGTCACCGATTCCGGCCCCCAGCGCGATGATCAGCGGCCGGATGTTCTCGCTCGAGAGCACGCGGTCGAGTCGGGCCTTCTCGACGTTCAGGAGCTTGCCTCGCAGCGGCAGCACCGCCTGGAAGCGGCGGTCGCGGCCCTGCTTGGCGGAGCCTCCGGCAGAGTCGCCCTCGACGATGTACAGCTCGCTGCGGGCCGGGTCGCGCTCCTGGCAGTCGGCCAGCTTGCCGGGCAGCGCCATGCCGTCGAGCGCGCCCTTGCGGATGACCAGGTCGCGCGCCTTGCGTGCCGCCTCCCGCGCACGTGCCGCCGTCAGGCTCTTCTCGATGATGCGACGCCCGTCGGCGGGGTTCTCCTCGAGGTGCTGGATGATGCCGTCGGTCACCGCCGCCTGCACCGCGCCCTTCACGTCGGCGTTGCCGAGCTTGGCCTTGGTCTGCCCCTCGAACTGTGGATCGGTCAGCTTCACGCTGATGACCGCGGTCAGTCCCTCGCGAACGTCCTCGCCCGAGAGGTTGGCGTCACGCTCCGAGAGGACGCTCGCTCGACGGGCCCAGTCGTTCAGCGAGCCGGTGAGCGCAGCGCGGAATCCGGTGACGTGGCTGCCGCCGTCGATGGTGTGGATGTTGTTGGCGAAGGCCAGCACGTTCTCCGCGAAGCCGTCGTTGTACTGGAGGGCGACCTCGACACTGGTCGTGTCGACCATTCGCTCGACGTGGATCGGCTTGCCGTTGAGGACCGTACGGCGTCGGTTCAGGTGGCGAACGAAGCTCGTCACGCCGCCCTCGAAGAAGAAGTTCTTCTCACGATCGGCACGCTCGTCGATGAGCTGGATCCAGACGCCCTTGTTGAGGTACGCGGATTCACGCAGGCGGGTGGTGATCGTCTCCCAGCTCAGGTCGAGTGTCTCGAACACCGTCGCGTCAGGCGTGAAGAAGGTCCTCGTCCCGTGTCGGCGGTCCCAGCCCTCGCTCAGCCCCTTGTTCGCCTCGGCACGCCCGCCGGACTGGCGTACCGGGCCCTTCGGCTTGCCGCCATCTTCGTATTCCTGGATCCAGCGCTTGCCGTCACGCAGGACCTCGACTCGCATCTTCGAGCTCAGCGCGTTCACCACGCTGACGCCCACGCCGTGGAGACCGCCGGAGACCTTGTAGCCGCCGCCCCCGAACTTGCCCCCGGCGTGGAGCACGGTGTGCACCACCTCCAGGGCGTCCTTGCCGCTCGAGTGCTTTCCGACGGGAATGCCGCGGCCGTCATCCACCACTTCGACGCTGTTGTCGGCGTGGAGCGTCACCTCGATGCGGGTGGCGACGTTCGCCATCGCCTCGTCGATGCTGTTGTCGACGACCTCCCAGACGAGCTGGTGGAGTCCGCGCGCATCGGTGGAGCCGATGTACATGCCCGGCCGCTTGCGGACGGCCTGCAGGCCCTCGAGGACCTGGATGTTGGCGGCGGTGTAGTCGCCCGACGCCTTCGAGCGGCGCTGCCGACGCGCCGGTTGGACGGTCATGGGCGCGCCTCCAGCTCCTCGCTTGGGATGGTGGTCTCCTCTACCGGAGCCACCTCGATGTTGGCGGCGCCGTTGGAGGCTCCGCGCGTGATGATGGCGTAGATGCGGTCCAGCTCCTCGTCGCTGTAGAAGTCGATGACGACCCGTCCGCCCTTGCGAGTCCGCACGATACCAACCTTCGTGGCCAGGATGCCGCGCAGCTGCGCTTCGACGTCCGCCAGGTCCTCGCTGAGCGGCTGCCGGCGGCGGTCAGCGCCGAGCTCGCGCTTGCGACGTACGAGCTCCTCCGTCTGGCGTACCGAGAGGTGCCGTTCCAGGACCACCTGGAGCACGGCACGCTGCAGCTCGGCGATGGTGAGCGCCGCGAGGGCTCGTCCGTGGCCCTCGCTGATCCGCCCGTCGACGATCGCCTGCCGTGTCTCCGGGGCGAGGTCGAGCAGGCGGAGCGCGTTGCTGATCGCGACCCGGCTCTTCCCGACCTGCCGAGCGACCGCCTCGTGGGAGAGGCCGAACCGATCGATCAGCTCGCGGTAGGCCGTCGCCTCCTCGATTGCGTTCAGGTCGGCGCGCTGGACGTTCTCCACCAGCGCCAGCTCGAGAAGCTCGTTCGCGCTGGAATCGCGCACGACGGCCGGGATCTGCGTCAGCCCGGCGGCACGCGCCGCTCGCAACCGTCGCTCTCCGGCGATCAGCTCGTACCCGCCGTCGCTTGCCCCACGCACGATGATCGGCTGGAGGATTCCGTGCGTCGAGATCGATGCCGCGAGTTCCGCGAGGCTCTCGTCGTCGAAATCGACGCGCGGCTGGTGAGGGTTGCGGCTGACGCGGTCGATCGGGATCTCCAGCGTGCCGCCCTCGGCGGCACCGCGGGGGATGAGCGCGTCCAGGCCGCGGCCCAGGCCGAACTGCCTAGCCACGGGCGCTGACCTCGGCTGCCAGCTCCCCGTAGGCCTGCGCGCCGCGCGACGACGGATCGTAGAGGGCGATCGGCAGCCCGTGGCTCGGCGCCTCGGAGAGCCGAATGCTGCGCGGCACCACGGTGTGGTAGACGGTGCCGTCCATGTGGCGGCGCACTTCAGCGGCCACCTGGGCGGAGAGGTTGGTCCGTGCGTCGTACATGGTCAGGAGCACCCCCTCGATCTCCAGCCGCGGGTTGAGGTTCTCTCGGACGAGGCGAATCGTGTTCACAAGCTGGCTCAATCCCTCCAGCGCGTAGTACTCGGTCTGTATGGGTATCAGCACCCCGTCTGCCGCCGTCAGCGCGTTCAACGTCAGCAGCCCCAGCGACGGCGGGCAATCGATGAGCACGCGTTCGTACCGCCCGTCGAGCGCCGCAAGGCTGGCGGCAAGCCGCCGCTCGCGCGCCGCGACCTCGACGAGCTCCACCTCGGCGCCGGACAGCGCCGGCGCCGAAGGCAGCACGTCCAAGCCGTCAACCGCCGTTCCCACGATGACCTCGTCCAGTGGCACGCGCTCGATGAGCGTGTCGTACACCGATCGATCGAGCGTCCGACGGTCGATCCCGAGTCCGCTGGTCGCGTTCCCCTGTGGATCGATGTCGATGACGAGGGTCGATGTCCCGGAGAGGGCCAGGTAGGCCGCGAGATTGATCACGGTCGTCGTCTTGCCGACGCCGCCCTTCTGGTTTGTGCAGGCCGTAACCCTGACCACGTTCGCTCCACAGCGAGTTCAGATGGGGCCCCGTAATTCTACCAGTTTCGCCCTTATCACGGGCTTATCCGCGCGTTAATCCGGAGCCTCGCCGAATCCGGTGTTGCACGTGATACCTTACGGTGAAACACATCCGTGGAGCGCCATGCCGAGTGACTTCGAGCGCGGCCTGCTCGTCGGCCTCCTGGTCGGCGAGGGCAGCTTCGGCGGCGATGGGCGCGTCCCCCAGGTAACGCTGCGCATGCACACGCGTCACGAGGCGATGTTCCGCTGGCTGGTCGACCGCTGGGGAGGCAAGCTCTACGGTCCGTACCATCACGATGGCAGGAACTACTACCAGTGGATGGCGCGCGGACGCCACCTGCGGGAGGTGCTCCTGCCCATCCTGGAGGCAGGGCTCTCGCCCGAGCTGGACGCACACAGCTGGAACAGGTACCAGCTGATGAAGGACCGATACGGGCTATGAGGCCAACCGGGCGACCGGGCATATACTGCTGACGGGCCGCATCGGTCCCGCTCGACCATCGCACCAGCAGCAGCCACGGGGGCTTCCGAGATCTACACCAGCATCCTCCTGGCGGTCGTCGCCGGAATCGTGCATGCCGGCCTGGCCCCGGTGATCGAGGTGGCGAACGTGCACCCGGACCTGATCCTGGTGGCCGTGGTGCTCGTCACCACGCTGCTCGGCTTCGGGCAGGGCATCATCTGGGCGTTCGTAGGCGGCCTGACCGCCAACCTCCTCCTGCTCGACCCGCTGGGGACGCTGCCGCTGACCCTGCTGCTGGTGAGCGCCATGGTGGCGGGCGGTTCGCGCCTCCTCGGCCGACTGGTGTGGGTCTATCCGATTCTCGCCGCCTTCGCCGGAAGCGTCCTGGCCGACCTGATGAAGCTCGGCATCTATCGGCTGGTCGACGACCCGTTGGCGGTCGGGCTGCCCCTGGACACCGTCATCCCGGCAGCCTTCCTGAACGCGGCGATCCTGGCGCTGATCCTCTACCCGGCGCGCATGACGACGGCAAGGATGGTTTCCGAGGAGAGCCCGGCATGGTGACGACATGGCCGACCTGAACGAAGGCCGCCTGGACCTCGCCCGCTCGCGCGCGCGATTCATCGCGTTCGCGGTGACGGCCGCACTGCTGCTCACCATCCTGGGCGGACGCCTCTTCCAGCTGCAGGTCGTCAACGGGGACGAGTACGCCGCCCAGGCGACGCGCGCACGGACGATCGAGGTCCCGGTGCGCGCGCCGCGCGGCCTGGTCTTCGACCGTGAGGGCCGCGCCCTCGTCGTCAACGTCCCGTCGTGGACGGTGAAGATCCGGCCGGCCGACCTTCCCGAGCGCGGGACCGGCAGCCTCCTCCTGCACCTCGCCATGCTGACCGGCGGGGATCCGCGCGTCATGCGGCAGCGGCTGGACGCCTTCCAGGGATCACCCTACGACCTCGTCCCCGTCGAGCGAGGCATCAGCCGCGAGGCGGCCCTCCTCATCGGCGAGGAGTCGGAGGAGCTGCCCGGGGTGACGGTGGAGGTGGACCCGGTGCGCCGCTACCTGGACGAGTCCGGCGATCCCGACGGCACGCTCCTCTCGCACATCCTGGGCTACACCGGCCCGATCAACCTCGACGAGTTCCGTTCGCTCGCGGCGGGGGGCTACCTGCGGGACGACGTGATCGGGCGGTCCGGCGTCGAAGCGAGCTACGAGGAGGCGCTCCGCGGCAGCTACGGATCGCAGCTCTGGGAGCGGGACGCCTCCGGGCGGGCCTTGAAGGTGCTCGACACCGTCTCCGAGCCGGTCGCCGGCAAGAACCTGATGCTGACCATCGATGCCCGGATGCAGCGCGTCGCGACCGACTCGCTGCTGTGGGGCATGAAGGCCGCCGGCCTGGAGCAGGGCGTGACGGTGGTGATGAACCCCCAGACCGGCGAGATCCTGGCCATGGTCTCGCTGCCCGCCTACGACAACAACAAGTTCGCCACGGGCATCAGCGCCGACGACTACGCCGTCTACCTCAACGACCCGGCCAAGCCGCTCCGCAACCACGCCATCAGTGACATCTACCCGCCGGGCTCGACCTTCAAGCTGGTGACCGGCCTGGCGGCGCTGGAGGAGGGAGTCACCACCCCGAACCAGCGCTGGCAGACGTACGGCTGCTACCAGATCCCGGGCGCGCCGGATGGGCAGTGCCTCTTCGACTGGAACCGCCAGGGCTTCGGCAAGCTGGACATGGTGGATGCCTTCGCCGTCAGCTCGGACACCTTCTTCTACCAGATGGCCATCAAGCTGGGTATCGACCGCTTCGGGCGCTGGGCGCAGGAGCTCGGATTCGGCGAGCGCACGGGGGTGGCGCTGCCCGGCGAGGCGAAGGGAATCGTCGCCAGTCGTGAGTGGGCCCGATCGCAGGGCCGCAACGACGTCTACACCGGTGAGCTGGCGCAGGCGGGCATCGGCCAGAACGTCGTGGCCGTGACGCCGCTGCAGCTGCTCAACGCCTACGCCGCGGTGGCGAACGGCGGGCGGCTGCTGCAGCCCATGATCGTCAAGGGTGAGACCGATGCGGCCGGCAGGCTCACGACCGAGAACCAGCCGAACGTGATCCGGCAGCTGGCCGCCAGCGCCGACGACCTGCAGGTGATGCGCATCGGCGCGCGGGAGGTGGTCACCACCGGGCACGCCTACAACATCCGCGACCTGCGCCTCGATGGCGCGCTCTCGGGTAAGACCGGAACCGCCGAGTTCGGCACGCCCAAGGAGGATGGAGCGCTCCCCTTCCACTCCTGGTTCGTCGCCTACCTCCCATCGAGCGCCGGCGCGACCGACGCCGACCTGGCAATCGTCACCTTCTCCTACTCGGCGGTGGTGCCGGGCAACGTGTCGCTGGAGGTGGTCAAGTACTTCCTGCAGCAGTGGTACGGACTCGACCAGGATCTTCGCCTCGACCCCAAGGACTTCAGCCGTGTGGCGAACTGAGCCGTGAGCGCCGCCACCCTGACATCAACCTTTGTTGAGAACGTCCGTGCGCGGCGCTGGCGCGTCTTCGACCTGCAGCTGTTCCTGTACGTCGTGCTGCTGATGGCGCTGGGCGTGGTCATGGGCTACTCGGCCGGCTACTCGGAGGCCGGCAGCTCGGCGGGCATGTCGCAGACGGTACGCACGCTGATCTGGGCGGCCATCGGCCTCATCATCTTCTTCGTCGCGGCGAGCGTGGACTACCACTGGCTCCAGACGCTGAGCCTGCCCATCTACGTCGCGGTGCTCGGGCTGCTGACCCTGACCATGTTCGTCGGCACCAACCTGTTCGGCGCCCAGATGTCGATCACCGTGGCCGGACTCGACTTCCAGTTCAGCGAGGTGAGCAAGGTGCTGATGATCACCGTGCTGGCCAGCTTCCTCTCGGGACGCCGCGAGAAGATCGGCCGCCTCTCCACGATCATCGGCGCCGGCCTGATCATGGCCATCCCCACCTTCCTCGTCTTCCGCCAGCCGGACCTCGGCACGGCGCTGGTCTTCGTCGCGATCCTGGTCGGCATGCTCTTCATGAGCGGCGCCAGCATCGGGTGGATGGCGATCTTCGCCGGCTTGACCGTTGCCGCCGCGCCCCTCGTGGTGCAGTCGCTGCAGGAGTACCAGCGCCAGCGGCTCTTCTGCTTCCTGGATCCCTCGGCCGATCCGCAGGGCGCCTGCTACCAGCTGGTCCAGGCCCTGAACGCGGTCGGCTCCGGCGGGCTGTTCGGGCAGGGGCTGACCGCCGGCCGCCAGAACCAACTTGGCTTCCTGCCCGTGCAGTCGACCGACTTCATCTTCACCGTCATCGCCGAGGAGCTGGGCTTCATCGGCGGCGTGCTCGTCCTCGTCATCTTCGGCCTGCTGATCTGGCGCATCCTGGCCATCGGCTGGGGCGCGCGCGACGCGCTCGGCATGATGATCTCGGTGGGCCTGGCCAGCATGCTGCTCTTCCAGATCCTGGTGAACATCGGCATGGTCATCGGCATCATGCCCGTCACCGGCATCCCCCTGCCGTTCATCACCTACGGCGGCTCGTCCATGATCTCGCTGCTCTTCGGGATGGGGATCCTGCAGTCGGTGCGCATGCACTCGCGCAAACCGACCTTCTAGGTCGCGTCCGGGAGTCGGCACGAGTTCCCGGGACCGATAGATCTTCATTCCGGCGCCCGGTCGCGGTTTCGGGCTGCAGCCTGGTAGATCTATCGGTGTGGCGCCGGCACGAGCTGCGCCTTCGGGAGTCGTTCGCGCTCAGCCGGCACCGATAGATCGTCATCCCCCAAGCCCCGAAACACCCTTCGGCGACGGTCTGCAGGTCTATCGACGGTGAAGCATTCTGCAGGCATTCCCGGCGGCCTACGCCTCGGCAGGCGGAGCCGCCTCCGCTTCGGCCTCGTCAGCCGGGACCGATGCGGCCGCCCGCCGGCCGCCCATCGCCACTGCAAAGGCCTCTTCCGGCGGCTGCTCGTGGAGTCGCTGGAACGCGTACCGGTACAGGTCCCGGCCGATGGCCACCGTCGGTGCTGCCAGGATCGCCCCGCCGATGCCGAAGAGCGCGGCGCCGACGACCAGCGCCACGATCAGCACGGCGGGATGCAGGTCCACGGCGTCGCCCATCACCTTGGGAACCAGCAGGTTGTTCTCGAGCTGCTGGATGGCGACGTACAGGATCAGAACCGCCAGTGCCGCCGCCGGGCTGATGCTGATGCCGATGAGCAGGGCGGGGACGGCGGCGATGATGGGACCGATGATCGGGAACCACTCGAGCACGCCCGCCACCACGGCGAGGACCAGCGCGAAGCGTCCGAACTCGGTGAATCCCGCCAGCCAGAGTGCGGTCAGGCCGATGAGGCTGGCACCGAAGATGGCCGCCCCGAGCAGCAGCTGACCGCGGACCCAGCGCCCCCCGGTCAGCGCCAGCAGGTTCAGGATGTTGTCGGCGTCGGCCCGCCACGCCTCCGGCAGTGCGCTGCGAACGGCGCCGGGCAGCGCCTCGCGGTCCTTCAGCACGAAGAAGAGCCAGACCGGGATCACGATCAGGCCGAGCACGAACGCCGCGGTGCGCAGCACGGCCGAGACGGTGGGGCCGAGCACCTGGCGCAGGGCGTCGAGGAACGCCTGGTTCGCGCTCGCGATCGAATCGTCGAGCATGCTGCGCAGCTCTGCCGGCAGCGGCAGCGAGCGGTACCACTCCAGCAGGTCGTGCTGCAGGTTGGTGAGGCTTGCCCCCAGCTCCGGCAGGTGGTCGACGAACTCCCGGGTCTGCTGGGCCAGCGGTGGGATGGCGAGGGCGATGAAGGCCCAGACGAGCGCGACCACCGCGGCGTAGGCGACCAGCACGCCAGCCCAGCGCGGCACGCCGCGACGCTGCAGGATCGTGACGACCGGGTCGAGCACGAAGGCGAGTGCCAGCGCGATGAAGAAGGCGGGCAGGGCGCCACGTGCCGTCCAGAAGAGCCATGCGAGGAGGGCCAGGACCGCGAGGACGAAGAGCCCCAGGCGGTGCCGCGACAGGGCACCGAGCAGATCTGCCATCGAATTCACGGTACCATCCAAGCTGCCATGCCAGACCGAACTTCGGACCAGCCGCGCCAGCGCTGGCAGATCCTCTTCTCGCGCGAGGAGCCGGCGCTGCGCATGCGCCAGGCAGAGCTCCTCTCCGAGTTCGAGCGCGCGTTCCACGAGGCGGGCCTGCCGCTCTCGACGACGAACGCCGTCCGTCCGCGGCCGCGCCTGAAGTTCGCCGCGAACCTGCCGGTCGGCGTGGAGCTGCGCGGCGAGCTGCTCGAGGCGCACTTCGACGAGCTGGTGCCGATCGAGCGAATCCAGGGTGTCGGCGAGCACCTCCCCGACGGGCTCCAGATCGTGGACGCGCGCGAGGTGTGGCAGGGCTTCCCGTCGGCCGCTTCACAGGTCCGCGGCGCGGAGTACGAGGTGCAGGTGGCGGCGCGTGGCAGCGCCAGCCTGAGCAGCGACGAGCTGCGCGGTTCGGTCGTCCGCCTGCTGGCCGCGCCCCGACTGATCGGCAAGCGGCGCCGTGGTGAGAGCGAGCGGCGCGCAGACTCCGGCCTGCGTGACCTGCGCCCCTACGTCGAGGACGTCGAGGTACTGGAGGTCGACGAGGAGGCGCGGCGCGCCAGGCTGCGCATGCTCCTGCGCCTGGACCCCAGCGGCGCCGGTCGACCGGAGGACGTGGTGAACGCGCTGGACCTGCCGCTGCGCACCGTGAAGGCGGCCCGGGTGCGGCTCCTCTTCGTTGACACTCCCCCCATCGCCCGGTAGACTCCGCTCCCCGCGGGCAGATCGTTGGTCCGTATCGTGGTGCGCCGCGCGAGCGCTGCGCCAATCATTCCTGAACCAGCCTCGGAGAACGTTATGTACGCCGTCGTCAGCAGCGGCGGAAAGCAATACCGCGTCGAGCCCGGTGCCACGCTCACCATGGAGCGGTTGGCGGCCGAAGCCGGCGAGGCCTACACCTTCGACCGCGTGCTGCTCATCGGCGACGGGGACGAGGTGATGGTCGGCACGCCCCTCGTGGCGGGTGCCACGGTGAGCGCAACCGTCCTGGGCGAGGAGCTGGGCGCGAAGCTGATCATCTTCAAGTTCAAGCAGAAGGTGAAGTACCGCCGGCGAACCGGCCATCGGCAGCACCTCGTCCGGGTCCGGATCGACGCCATCAACGCGGATGGCAAGTCCACCTCGGCGGCACCTGCCGAGGCGCCCGCCGAGACGAAGAAGCCGAAGGCGCGTCGCGCCAGCCGCGCCGCCAAGCCGGCGGCAGAGAGCGGAGCGGCGGCAGCTTCCGAGAAGCCGGCTGAGAAGCCGAAGCCGCGCACGCGGCGCAAGCCGGCGGCCGCGGCGGCCAAGGCGGAGACGGCGGACACATCGGCCTCGGAGGAGAAGCCCAAGGCCAAGCGCACGCGAGCGAAGCCCAAGGCGCAGAAGCCGGCCGAGACAGGGGCCGATGAGGCCCAGGAGCAGTAGAGATGGCACACAAGAAGGCTGGCAGCAGCAGCAAGAACGGCCGCGATTCGGCCGGCAAGCGGCTGGGCGTCAAGCGTGGCGACGGGCAGCAGGTGCTCTCCGGCACCATCATCGTCCGGCAGCGCGGCAGCACCTTCAACCCCGGTGTCAACGTGGGCATGGGGCGTGACTTCACGCTCTTCGCCACCGCCGCCGGGACGGTCAAGTTCAGCCACGAGACGCGCGCCAAGAAGCGCGTCAGCGTGGTCGCGTCGGAGCAGGCGGCGGCAGCCTCTAGCTGAGGCCGCGCTGGTCCGAAGGAGTCCCATCGCATGAAGCCACAGATTCATCCGCAGTTCCATCAGGCCGAGGTGCACTGCGTGTGCGGCAGCACCTTCACGGTCGGTTCGACCGCTGAGTCGATCCGCGTCGAGGTCTGCTCGAATTGCCATCCGTTCTACACGGGCACCCAGAACATCGTGGACACCGCCGGCCAGGTGGAGCGATTCCAGCGGCGCATGGAGCGAGCGGTACGCTGACGGGCATGCGCCGGCGACTCCCGGGCTGGCCGGCGCAGCTGGCGCCCCACCTCGTCTTCCTGATCCCCGAGCTGCTCATGGCAGCCGGGCCCTTCGTGATCCAGACGGTTGCGCGGGCCGGAGAACGGCCCCGCTTCCGGATGCCCGACTTCTTCTACGGCGGGCAGGCGCTGATCGAGGGCGTGATGATGCGCGGCCGCACGACCGTCGCCATGAGCGTCCGGCCGCCGTCGGGCGAGATCGTGACGCTGTCCGAGCCGCTGCCGGAAGCGCTGCGCAGCGGCCGCCTGATCAAGGTGCCCTTCATCCGCGGCATGTTCGTCCTGTACGAGACGCTGATCCTCGGGACGCGCATGCTGATGCGGAGCGCGGCCATTGCGGCCGAGGGCGACGACATCCAGATCAGCCGCGGCATGATGATCGGCACCATGATCTTCTCCGTCGGCATGGCGGTGGGGATCTTCTTCGTCCTGCCCCTCTTCCTGTCGACCTTCGCCGATGGCGTCACCGAGTCCGACCTCCTGGCCAACCTGGTCGAGGGCGGGATCCGGCTCGTCGTCTTCATCGCGTACATCTCGCTCATCGGCACCATGGGCGAGATCAAGCGCGTCTTCGCCTACCACGGCGCCGAGCACAAGGCCATCTCAGCGCACGAGGCGCGCCGGCCGCTCACGCCGGAGGAGGTCGACCGCTTCTCGACCGCCCATACCCGCTGCGGTACGACCTTCCTGCTGATCGTGGTCGTCATCAGCATCTTCTTCTTCGGGCTCATCCCGCGCGAGGGCGTCCCGCTCTGGGCCCTCTTCCTGTCGCGGATCATCCTGGTGCCGTTCATCGCGGCCTTCAGCTACGAGCTCGTCCGTTTCGGCGCGAGCCACTACGGGAATCGAGTCGTGCGCGCCGTCTACCAGCCGGGCCTCTGGCTGCAGTCGCTCACCACGCGTCCGCCTGACCACGGCATGCTGGAGGTCAGCATCGCGTCGCTGGAGTCCTGCCTGGCCTCCGACCAGCAGACCGCCGGCCCCCCCGATGATCCCACCGCCGCCGTGGTGGACCCGACCACCGGCATCCTGCCCTAGGGCTGCCTTTCGCAACCGCCCCCGAGCCGGGGCGGGTCCGCGGCCCGGCACGCACGGAACGGCCACCGGATAATGGAGCGGTGATTGACCGACTTCGCGAGATCGAGGCGCGCTACGACGAGCTGACCGCTGAGATGGGCAGCCCGCAGGTGGCGGGCGATCCAGCGCGCCTGACCGAGATCGGCCGCGAGCTCTCGCGGCTGGAACCGATCGTGGTGGCCATCCGAGCCTGGAACGCGGTCCGCGACGAGCTGCAGGCGACGCGCGAGATGACCCACGATGCCGACGAGGGCGTCCGCTCCCTGGCCCGCGACGAGGTGGAGAGCCTGGAGTCCCGCGAGGCGCAGCTGCAGGCGGAGCTGAAGCGGCTGCTGGTGCCGCGCGACCCGAACGACGACCGTGACGTGATCATGGAGATCCGCGCCGGCACGGGAGGCGACGAGGCGGCGCTCTTCGCGGCCGACCTCTTCCGCATGTACTCCCGCTACGCCGAGCGCCAGCGCTGGCGGCTCGAGCTGCTCTCCTCGTCGGAGGGCGCGTCCGGCGGCTTCAAGGAGGCGATCGCCGAGATTCACGGCCAGGCTGCCTACTCGCGCCTGAAGTTCGAGTCCGGCGTGCACCGCGTGCAGCGCGTGCCGGCCACGGAGGCCCAGGGACGGATCCACACGTCGACCGCCACGGTCAGCGTCCTCCCCGAGGCGGAGGAGGTTGAGCTGCAGATCCCGGAGAAGGACCTGCGGATCGACGTCTACCGCTCCAGCGGTCCGGGTGGCCAGTCGGTCAACACCACGGACAGCGCGGTGCGCATCACCCACCTGCCGACCGGGCTGGTGGTGGCGATCCAGGACGAGAAGAGCCAGCACAAGAACAAGGCCAAGGCGATGGCCGTGCTCCGCGCTCGGCTGCTCGAGATGGAGCAGCAGCGCCAGGCGGAGGAGCGCGGCGAGCAGCGCCGCTCTCAGATCGGTTCGGGCGAGCGGTCGGAGAAGATCCGCACCTACAACTACCCGCAGGACCGGGTCACGGACCATCGTGTCGAGCTCACCGTCCACAACCTGCCCGGGCTGCTGGAGGGCGACCTGGACCGCCTCATCTCCCCGCTCTCCGAGGCCGATGAGGCGCAGCGCCTGGCCCACCTCAACGATGGCGACGGCAGCGCCGGTGGCGCCTGAGCCGATGCTGGTCAGCGATGCACGCGCTCGCGGCCTCGTCACCGCCGCCACCGATCACCTGCGGCGCGCCGGCTCGCCAACGCCGCGGCTCGACGCGGAGCTGCTGGTGGCGCACGCCTTCGCCCGTGACCGCACCTGGCTGCTGGCGCATCCCGACGAGCCGCTGCCCGCACCGGAGGCCGATCGCCTCGCCGGCTGGGTCGAGCGGCGCGCCGATGGTGAGCCGGTCGCCTACATCCGCGGCTTCAAGGAGTGGCTCTCCCTCCGCGTCGCGGTGGACCGGCGCGCTCTCATCCCAAGACCGGAGACCGAGCTGCTGGCAGAGGCGGCCATCGAGGAGCTCGCAAGCCGGCTGGTGCGCGACATCCGGCCCATCGGCGTCTGGGAGGTGGCCACCGGCAGCGGTGCGGTGAGCCTCGCCCTGGCACACCGCTTCCGTGCGTCGCTGGCCCTAGGCCGCATGCGACTCGCGGCGAGCGACATCTCCGAGGAGGCGCTCGATCTCGCGTCGGAAAACCTCGCCGGGCACGGGCTGGCGGGCCTGGTGACGCTGGGCTGCGGCGACCTGCTGGACCCGCCGGTGCTGCCCGCACCGCAGCAGCCGGACGTGGTGATCGCCAACCTCCCGTACCTCACCACCGACGAGGCGACGGCCGACACGGGCAGCCTCCGTCACGAGCCGCGGGGGGCGCTCGACGGCGGCGCCGATGGCCTCCACGTGATCCGCCGGCTGCTCGAGCAGCTGCCGCCACGCCTGGCTCCCGGCGGCGTCGTGCTGCTGGAGGTGGGAGCCGGCCAGGCGGACGCCATCCGCGAGCTCGCCGCCGACCTGCCCATGCCCAGCGAGCTGGGGACGCTCGTCGACCTCGCCGGGATCGAGCGCGTGGTACGGATCGATCGCACGTGACCGATCGGCTTCCCTCCACCCCCGCCGGCCTGGCGGCTGCCGCCACGCTCCTGGGCGCCGGCGGCCTCGTCGCGTTCCCGACCGATACCGTGTACGGCGTCGCCTGCGCCGCGGCCCGGCCGGAGCGCGTGGACGCTCTCTTCGAGCTGAAGCGGCGACCGACGGATCGACGCATCCCGCTGCTCGTGGCCGGGATCGGGACGCTGCCTGGTGGGTGGCGGGTGGACGAGCGGGCGCGCTCCCTGGCCGGCGAGTTCTGGCCCGGAGCGCTGACGCTCGTCCTCCGGGCCGATGCGGGTGACGCGACGCAGGCCTTTCGTGCGCCGGATCACCCGGTGGCGCTCGGGCTGATCCAGGCCGCCGGCCCCCTCTACACCACCAGCGCGAACGTCTCCGACGAGCCGGAGACCCTGGATGCCGATGACGTGCTGATCGCGTTCGCCACCCAGCCGGACCTGCTCGCCGCCGTCGTCGACGGCGGGCGGGTGGCGGGCGGCAGGGCCTCCACCGTGGTCGACCTCTCGCGCCACCCGGCGCGCGTCCTGCGCGACGGGCCGGTATCGACCGAGGCTCTCGCCCACCTCGTGCCGGTCGAGCGCTAGCCGATAGACTTAGCGCGAGATGAAGGTCGCCATCGGCTCCGATCACGCCGGGTTCGCCCTCAAGAACGAGCTGTGCACGCTGCTCGATGAGCTGCGCGTCGAGTACCGCGACTTCGGCACCTACTCGACCGAGCCGGTCGACTACCCCGACTTCATCGCCCCCGTGGCACGGGCCGTGGCGCGCGGCGACTACCGCTTCGGAATCGTGCTGGGCGGGAGCGGCACCGGCGAGGCGATCGTGGCCAACAAGGTCCGCGGCATCCGCTGCGTGCAGGCCACCAACCCGGTGGTGGCGCGCCTCGCGCGCGAGCACAACGACGCCAACTGCATCGCGTTCGGCGGCCGCATCGTCGGCACGGAGGTCGCGAAGGCCTGCGTGCGCGAGTTCCTTGGCGCCGACTTCAGCGGCGGCCGCCACGTTCCCCGGCTCGAGAAGCTCGCCCGCATCGAAGCCGAGGAGGCCGGGCACTAGGCCCATGGCGGTCGCGCTCGACGACCGCGAACGCGGGCTGCTCGACGGGGAGCGCGGGGCCGGCGCGGCGCTGGCCATGCGCCTGGTCCTGGTCGCCGCCGAGGTCCTGGGCGCGGAGCGGCTGCTCCCCATCACGCGCGCCCACGTCGACTCCTGCCTCTACCACGGCCAGGCCACCCTCGACTTCGTCCGCCGGCTGCAGGAGGGCGGAGCCCGGGTCTCGGTGCCCACCACCCTCAACGTGGGTGCGGTCGACCTGCTGCACCCCGAGCTGTGGCGCGGCGACGCGGCGACCGCGGAGCGCGGGCGGGAGCTGATGGAGGCCTATCGGTCGCTCGGCTGCCGTCCGACCTTCACCTGCGCGCCGTACCAGCTGGCCGACGCGCGTCCGGGCCTGGGCGAGCAGGTGGCGTGGGCCGAGTCGAATGCGATCGTCTTCTGCAACTCGGTGCTGGGCGCCAGGACGGAGCGGTACGGCGACTTCACCGACATCGCCTGCGCCATCACCGGCAGGGTGCCTGACGCGGGGTTGCACAGGACCGATGCGCGCCGGGCGGTGGTGGTCCTGCGCCCCGCCATTGACGTCCCCGACGCGCTGCTGGACGACGACGCGTTCTACCCCGTGCTCGGCGTGCTGCTGGGCGAGCGGGCGGGAGGTCGCGTGGCCGCCCTCGACGGGCTGCCGCCGCGACTCTCCGAGGATCGGCTCAAGGCGATCGGCGCCGCCGCGGCCTCGTCGGGCGCCGTCGCCATGTTCCACGCCGTCGGCTCGACGCCCGAGGCCCCCACGCTGGATGCCGCCCTGCAGGGCCGGCAGCCGCAGGCGGTGATCGAGTACACGATGGCCGAGCTGCGGGAAGCGCGCCGCGCGCTCGTGAGCGCCACCGAGGCGCGTCCCGGCGACGCCATCGGCGCCGTCTCGCTGGGCACGCCGCACGCGTCGCTGGCGGAGCTGCGCGCGATCGCCGCCGAGCTCGCCGGCGATCGCGTGGCCGACGGCGTGGAGCTGCTCGTCTCCACCTCGCGCGACGTGCTGGAGGTCGCCGAGCTCGATGGGGTGGCCGGCGGGCTGCGCGACGCGGGGGTGGAGCTGCTGGTGGACACCTGCAGCTACCTGGGCCCGATCCTGCGCCCGACGCCGCTGCCGGTCATGACCGACTCGGGCAAGTGGGCCTGGTACGCGCCGGCGAACATCGGCGCGAGGGTCGTCTTCGCCTCGCGCCGGGAGTGCCTGCGCTCGGCAGTCGAGGGCCGGCTGCGGCGCGAGGAAGGGCTGTGGGGCAGCGGATGAAGGGGCGAGCGTTGGCGCCGGGCACGGCCGCCGGCTTCGCCATGCGCCTCGACCAGCCGCTCTCGCTGTGGGGCGGGCTCGACCCGGCCACGGGACGCATCATCGACCCGCACCACCCGCGCAACGGAGAGCCTGTCGCGGGACGCGTGCTCGTCATGCGCTCGGTTCGGGGCTCGTCGTCATCATCATCGGTCCTGGCCGAGGCGGTGCGGGCCGGGACCGCCCCATCCGCCATCCTGCTGGGCGAGCCCGATCTCATCCTGGCCGTTGGATCGGTCGTGGCGGCGGAGCTCTACGGACGGGCCGTCCCGGTCGTCCTGCTGCGCGCGGGCGAGCTCGACGGCATCGGCGAAGGCAGCAGCGTCGCCGTCTCGGCCGCCGGCGAGGTGACCGTGAGGCGGAACCGTGTATGATCCGCGGCCGCATGACCAGTGAGATGCACATCCTCCCCTTCGGCGCCGAGCACCTGGGCGCTGCCGCCTCCCTCCTCGCCGCTCGCCAGGAGCGCCTGCGGTCGATCCGTCCCGAGCTGCCGAGCGCCTTCGCACGGGCGGCTGCCTGCCGGCCCCTGGTCGACGCCATCTTCGAGCGGCCGGACGCCCACGGCGTGGTGGCGTTGCGCGGCGATGCCGTGGTGGGCTACCTCGCCGGATATCCGCGCCCGGAGCCGATCTGGGGTCGCGCGGCATGGAGCCCCATCGAGGGCTGCGCCCTCGCCGGCGACCTCGATGCCGAGCATGTGCGCGATCTCTACGCCGCCTGGGCCCAGCACTTCGTCCTGCGCGGCTACTTCAGGCAGTACATCCACGCGGCGACCGACGATCCCGACCTGATGGCCGCCTGGGTGCGCACCGGATTCGGGCAGATGCAGGCGCACGCCGTGCGCGCGGCGGACCTGGAGCACGATGCGCCTCCCGGGCTCCATATCCGCGATGCGCTCCCCGCCGACATCGACGCGCTGGCTCCCCTGCTGCCCCTGATCGCGCAGCAGCTGGCGCGGCCGCCGGCCTTCGCCGCGCGCATGCCGGAGGAGGTCGCCAGCTACCGCGAATCGTGGGTCGAGGAGCTCGCCGAGCCGGGCGGGAACCACCTCATGATCGAGGAGGCGGGCCGGCCGCTGGCCATGGCCTCGTTCTACGCCGCGGAGCCCGGGCCGATGGTGCCCGACGGCGCGTGGGAGCTGGCGGTGGCCATGACGCTGCCGGAGGCGCGTGGCCGCGGCCTGATGAAGGCGCTCCTGGCGGCAGGTTTGGTGCGGGCACGTGCGGCGGGCGCCCGCCACTGCGTCACCGACTGGCGCACCGCCTCGCTGCCCACCCACCGCTCGTGGACCGCGCTCGGCTTCGAGCCGACTCACTACCGCCTCCACCGTCACGTGGACGAGCGAATCGCCTGGTCGCCGATCACCGACTGAGGTCGTACGGCTCGCTCAGGCCGTGCCGGACGTCACTCCGCGCGTGGCCGAATGGCGCCAGGGCGGGACCTTCGGACCTTGCCGGGCGCTCGCGTGCACCTGATCCTGTGGTCATGTTCCAATCGCCGGCTCAGCCTCGCCTGGCGGACGAGCTCACGCACGCTGCCTCGCGCCTCACGCACCTCGGCTTCCTGCTGATCAGCCCCTTCCCGCCGAGCGGCGGCGCACCGCCGAGCCGGCTCTTCGTCTCGCTCCGGGCCAGGCCCACGCTGCAGCACTTCGACGTTGAGCGGGCCAACTTCTGGACGACCGGCACCGATCGTCGGGGTCATCCGGAGGAGCTGACCGGCCGCAGCAGGATGCCGCTCGATCGCGGCTACACGTGGGGCAAGATCGAGCTGGTCGACCGCCTGGGCGCGGAGAACGACTTCGTCACGATGGGCGGCAGCCTGGTCGCCGACCGCATCGACGACGATCGGGTGGTGGCCGTCTTCACCTCCCCGGCGCCGATCCTGCGCATGGGCGGCCACTCGCAGGCCGATGACCTGGTGGCGCTTGAGATGGGTGCCTTCTTCGCGCGCATGATGGTGCCGATCGACTTCAACCCGGCCGCCGAGCCGGCACTCGCCGGTGCCGACCCCCTCGCCCGCTACGCCGCCTTCGTGGCCTTCCAGCGGCAGCGCTACCTGGGCCACCTCCTGCTGCGCGACGAGCATCCGAAGGAGGCCGAGATCCTGGGCGAGGAGGCCGAGCGGCTGCGCCGGGCGCATCCCGACGCCTGGGAGCGGGGCCGGCGTCTGCTCGAGGTGCTGGCGCTCCGCGGCTGAGGCGGGCTGCATCGGTCTACACTCGTGGAGCCAAGCGCGCACGAGGTTGGGACGAAGGACCGATGGACTTCTGGGCACCGCTCGAGACCGAGGATCCCGAGATCTACGCGGTCGTCCGCGACGAGGAGGAGCGGACCCGCTCCCACCTGGAGCTGATCGCGTCGGAGAGCTATCCCTCCCTGGCCGTGCTGCAGGCCACCGGCAGCATCCTGACCGGCAAGTACGCCGAGGGCTACCCGGGGCGCCGCTACTACGGCGGCTGCGAGTTCGTGGACGTGGGCGAGGAGCTGGCCCGCTCGCGCGCGAAGGAGCTCTTCGGGGCGGAGCACGCCAACGTGCAGCCGCACGCCGGCGCACAGGCCAACATGGCGGTCTACCACGCCCTGCTGGAGCGCGGCGACACGGTGATGGGCCTCTCGCTCGACCAGGGCGGCCACCTGACCCACGGCTCGCCGGTGAACTTCTGCGGTCAGTACTACAACTTCGTGCCCTACACCGTGGATCGCGAGACGCACCTGATCGACATGGACCGGGTGCGGGCAGTGGCGCGCGAGCATCGGCCGCGGCTGATCGTGACCGGCGCGACCGCCTACCCGCGGCTCTGGGACTTCGCCGGTTTCCGCGAGATCGCCGACGAGGTCGGTGCCCTGCTCATGACCGACATGTCGCACTTCGCGGGCCTGGTCGCGGCGGGCGTCCATCCCTCGCCGATCCCCTATGCGCAGGTCGTGACCACCACCACCCACAAGACGCTGCGCGGGCCGCGCGGCGGCATGATCCTGTGCACCGCCGAGCACGCCAAGGCGATCGACAAGGCCGTCTTCCCGGCAATCCAGGGCGGACCGCTGGAGCACGTCATCGCGGCCAAGGCGGTGGCCTTCAGGCAGGCCATGTCCGAGGAGTTCCGGCGCGACGCCGCGCAGACCGTCGCCAATGCGCAGGCCCTCGCCGCGGCGCTCGCCGAGCGGGGTGCCTCGATCGTCTCGGGCGGGACCGATAACCACCTCATGCTGGTCGACGTTCGCCCGCTGGGCGTGAACGGCAAGGAGGCCGATGCCGCCCTGGGCGAGGTCCGCATCACGGTGAACAAGAACACGATCCCGTACGATCCGAACCCGCCCATGGTCGGTTCGGGGATCCGCGTCGGCACCCCGGCCGTCACCGGTCGCGGGATGGGCGAGGGGGAGATGGCGTCCATCGCGCGGCTGATCGTCGAGGGGATCGCGGCACGTGGCGACGAGGCGGCCCAGGAGCGCGTCCGCGCCGGCGTGGCGCAGATCGTGGACCGCTTCCCGGTGCCGGGGCTGCCCTGGACCGTGCGCTCGCCCGCCGCGCCCGCCGGCTGATCGCCGGCTGATCGCGCTCCGCGTCGTCCTGGACCGATCTATCGGTGCGGATTCGACCGCAACGCTTGTCCGGGTCGTGGTCTGACAGATCTATCGGTACGCCCTGAGCGTGGAGTGCGCCTCCGGGCACTGCTCAGGCTCCCCGCCGGCCGATAGATGAGCCAAACTGCGCCTGCCGGGCACCTGAGGTGCGATTTGCACCCATAGATCGACAGCGCGGCGGCAGGCGAGCTCCGGCCGGAGGTGCCGCGCCCGCCGGCTGACCCCCCGCAGCCCGGCACATCGGGCAATTCATGACCGGGGACTGCTGGATTGCGTCGGATGGCCGATACATCGGGCTGGATGCCGCCACGAAGGGCGCCCGCGGGTGCCTTTCCAGCTCAGTGTTGCCCGACGTGGCGGCAGAGCGACGCCAAACAGGCGCGCGGGGTGCAGATCTGCCCGATGTAGCGGGGCGCGGGGACGGGCCTGGGCGGCTGTTCGCCACGATCGGGAGCCTCGGCTATACTCCAGCGCGTCCGACCGCTGTGAGTCGAACCCAGAAGAAGCATGACCCAACTGACGCCTGTGGACCTCGTCAGGATCCTGGGGCACGTGACGCTCATCCTGCTGGTCCCGATGGTGGGAGGGACGGTGCTCGGCCTCGTGATCGACGCGATGCTGGGCACGTCGCCGCTTCTGGGGGTCGGTGGACTGGCGGCCGGAAGCCTGGTGGCAGCACTCGGCATCTGGCTCTACATACGAGCGCATCCCATGAACGCGAGGGCCGCGAGCCCACGCTCGGGAGAGCGCCCGGATGGCAGATGACAGGAGACGACGCAACTCCCCCGGCCCGGCGCCGGTGCCGTGGGGCATAGCGTTCGACCTGGGGCTGCGGCTGGGGATCTCGGTGATCCTCGGGATGGGCGGAGGCCTGCTCCTGGACAACTGGCTCGGAACGCTCCCGCTCTTCACGCTGATCGGCGTGGTGCTGGGCATCGGGGCCGCCATGTACACCATCTGGAACGTTGCCCGCGACGCGATGAGGAGATGAACTAGCGTGCCCGACGAAGGCGGCGGCAGCCTGATTCACGTCAGCATCAAGGCTGAGCCCCTCTTCCACATCGGACCCTTCGAGTTCACCAACAGCATGGTCGGCGCCCTGCTCACCACGCTGGTGCTGCTCGCCGCTGCCTGGTACTTCCATCGTCGCTCGGCGCTGGTGCCGGGCCGCATGCAGAGCGTCATCGAGCTGCCGGTGGAGTGGATGGTCTCCATCATCGCCTCCTCCTCCACCCGATGGCGTGGCTACGCCGCCCTCATCACGACCTTCTTCCTGATGATCCTGGTCGCGAACTGGATTGGCCTGCTGCCGGGCGTCGGCACCATCGGCCTCGTGGAGGAGTCGCACGGTGAACAGCTGCTGATCCCGTTCGTCCGGCCCGCGTCGGCGGACCTCAACTTCACCCTTGGCCTCTCGATCGTCTCGTTCGTCGTCTTCGTCTGGTGGGGCGTGCGCGTCAACGGGCCGGGTGGCTACCTCAAGGAGCTGGTGGGCGAGCCGCGCTACATGGCCCCGCTCATGTTCCCGATCCACCTCATCAGCGAGCTGTCGCGGCTCATCAGCCTGAGCATGCGGCTCTTCGGCAACGTCTTCGCCGGCGAGGTGCTGCTGGCGACCATGCTGGCGCTCACCTTCCTGGTGGTGCCGACCGTGTTCCTGGGCCTGGAGGCCGTCTTCGGTTTCGTCCAGGCGCTGGTCTTCAGCCTGCTCTCCATGACCTACATCAGCCTGGCCATCGCCGAGCACCATGCCGGCGGCCACGGACACGAGGGGGAAGAACCGGAGAACCCGAACCTGGACGAGCGGCCGCCGAACGCCGGCGAGGCCGCCACGATTGAGGCGTAGCAACGAGCTAGGGCATTCTATGGACGCCTGCAGATCGCAGGCGCCGTCAAGGAGGAACTGACCAAGTGGAAGGCAACATCTCGTCGCTCGGGGCCGGCATCGCGATCGGCCTCGGCGCCATCGGTCCCGGGCATCGGCCTGGGCATCGCAGTGAGCAAGGCGATGGAGGCCCTGGGCCGCAACCCCGAGGCGTCCGGGGCGATCTTCGTCCCGTACATCCTCGGCATCGCGCTGACCGAGGCGATCGGCATCTACGCGCTGGTCATCGGCCTGCTGCTGCTCTTCGTATAGAGGCATCGGATGACCCAGTTCTTCGACGCCTTCGGCGTCGACGTCCTCAAGCTGGCGTTCCAGATCGTCAACTTCCTGCTGCTCCTGTGGCTGCTCAACCGCTTCCTGTTCAAGCCGTTGATGGGCCGCCTGGACGAGCGGAAGGAGAAGATCGAGAAGGGGCTGGAGGACGCCGAGGCGGCGGCTCGCGACCGCGAGCTGGCACGCGCCGAGCGCGAGGCGGCGGTCGCGGAGGCACGGCGCGAGGCGCAGGCGATGATCGCCAGGGCCAACAAGATTGCCGAGGACTCCCGCACCGAGATCCTGGCCGATGCACGCGCCCAGGCCGAGAAGGTGACGGCCCGTGCCCGCGAGGAGATCAACGCCGAGAAGGAGAAGGCGATGGCCGAGCTGCGCGGGAGCGTGGCGGAGCTGGCGCTGGAGGCTGCCGGGAAGCTGGTACGCGCCGAGATGTCCGGCGCAACCCAGAAGCGCCTGGTGGACGATTTCCTGGCCGAGGTCAAGCCGACGCGCGGCAAGGCGAGCTCCTAGGCCCATGGCACGCCGCCAGACGGTTGCCCGGCGCTACGCGGAGGCCGCGTTCCAGATCGGCCGTTCCGACAGGAAGCTCGACGCGTGGCAGGCGGACCTCTCCCTGCTGGGCGAGCTGCTCGCCAACGACGAGCTGCGGCGCGTGCTGGAGCATCCGGCCGTGCCCTACGCGCAGAAGGAGAAGCTGCTGCGGCGCATCGCCGGCAAGGACGTGAACGCCGAGGCGGTGAACCTCGTGCTGCTCATGATCCGCCGCGGGCGTCCCGGCGCGGTCGACCGCATGATCGAGCACTTCGCGGAGCTCGTGCGCCGCGAGCGCGGGATCGAGCTGGTCGAGGTGCGGACGGCGCTGCCGCTCGACGACGCGCAGCGTGGTGCGGTCGAGCAGCGGCTTGCCGAGCTGACCGGCGAGAAGATCGAGATGAACGAAATCGTCGATGAGGCGCTCATCGGCGGGATCGCCGTGCGCATCGGCGACAGGCTCTACGACGCGAGCGTTCGCAACCGCCTGGAGCGGCTGCGGACCAGACTGACCGCCGGCTGACGGCGAGACCGATAACCGGCAGAGGACGAGGAAAGCATGGCGATTCGATCCGACGAGATCACGTCGATCATCCGCAGCGAGATCAAGGGCTTCGACGAGGGAGCCGATGTCTCCGGCGTCGGCACCATCGTGGAGGTGGGCGACGGCATCGCCCAGATCTACGGCCTCTCCGGAGCCCTGGCTTCGGAGCTGCTCGAGTTCCCGGGTGGGGTCATGGGCATGGCCTTCAACCTGGAGGAGGAGACCGTCGGCGCCCTGATCCTGGGCGACTTCACCGGCCTCAAGGAGGGGGACCAGGTCAAGACCACCGGCCGGGTGGTCGAGGTGCCTGTCGGCGAGGCGCTGATCGGTCGCGTGGTCAACCCCCTGGGCGAGCCGATCGACGGCAAGGGCCCCATCGAGACGAAGAAGACGCGCCCCGTGGAGCGCATCGCCCCGGGCGTCATCGTGCGCCAGCCGGTGGATACGCCGGTCCAGACCGGGATCAAGGCCATCGACGCCATGATCCCCATCGGCCGCGGCCAGCGCGAGCTGATCATCGGCGACCGCCAGACCGGGAAGACGGCCATCGCTACCGACACGATCATCAACCAGAAGGGCCAGGACCTGATCTGCATCTACGTCGCCATCGGCCAGAAGCAGTCGACGGTGGCGCAGGTGGTGGCCCAGCTGGAGGAGCGCGGCGCGATGGAGCACACCATCGTCGTCTCCGCATCGGCCTCCGATCCGGCTCCGCTGCAGTACCTGGCGCCGTACGCCGGCGTCGCCATGGGCGAGGAGTTCATGGAGGCCGGCGGTGACGCGCTGTGCGTCTACGACGACCTCTCGAAGCACGCCTGGGCCTACCGCCAGGTGTCGCTGCTGATGCGCCGGCCGCCCGGTCGCGAGGCCTACCCCGGCGACATCTTCTACTCCCACTCGCGGCTCCTCGAGCGCGCGGCGCGCCTGAACGAGGACTCCGGCGGCGGCTCGCTGACCGCGCTGCCCATCATCGAGACGCAGGCGGGCGACGTGTCGGCCTACATCCCGACCAACGTGATCTCGATCACCGACGGCCAGATCTTCCTGCAGACCGACCTCTTCAACCAGGGCCAGCGGCCGGCGGTCAACGCCGGCATCTCGGTGAGTCGCGTGGGCGGGAATGCGCAGATCAAGGCGATGCGCCAGGTGGCCGGCAAGCTGCGGCTGGACCTGGCCCAGTACCGCGAGCTGGCAGCCTTCGCCCAGTTCGCCGCCGACCTGGACAAGGCCACGCGCGACCAGCTGACCCGCGGCGAGAAGCTGACCCTCACGCTGCGCCAGCCGCAGTTCGCCCCGGTCCCGGTCGAGAAGCAGGTCGCGATCCTGTGGGTCGCCACCAACGGCTTCCTCGACGACGTGGAGTCGGGCCGCATCGGCGAGTTCGAATCCGGCTTCTACCGCTTCCTGGAGTCGACCTATGGCGACCTGCTGCCGGCCATCGCCAAGGAGAAGGCACTCTCCGACGAGCTGACCGATCAGCTGCGCAAGGCGGTCAAGGAGTTCCGCTCGCAGGGCGGATTCGGCAAGGCCGATGAGGAGCCCACCGATTCGGGCCAGAAGGCGGCCCAGGCCGAAGTCTCGGACGAGACCGACGAGACCGATGAGCCCGATGAGCCCGAGGACGAGGCGACCACCGCCGACGAGGCGGCTCCCGCCGAGACGGCCGCGAAGGCCGAGGCCGAGGAGGCCGAGGCCGAGGAGGCTGGTGAGGCTGAGGCTGGTGATGCTGGTGAGGCGAAGGCCTCGGCTGAAGCCGATCGTGCCGATGCGGCCCCCGGCGCCCCGGACGCCAACGCGGACGAGGGCACGGAGGACCGATAGGTGAGGCAGATTGTCACGCAGGGGCGAAGCTGATGTCCGTTTTGCCGATACACCGGGCGATGGCACGCGTGGCCGGCACCGCTGGGCGCGGCTCACGCTCCACGCTACCCGATACAGCGGCGAAACGGCACCTCAATGCCGGTTCGCGTGACGATTTGCCCGATGTAGCAAGCGGGCCGGCCTTCCCGGCCGCCGGGATGCGCTAGCCCATGCCGAGCCTGAAGGAGATCCGCGGTCGGATCGGGTCGGTCCGCAACATCGCCCAGATCACGCGGGCCATGGAGATGATGTCCGCGTCCCGCATGAAGCGGGCGCAGGACGCCATCCTGGCCGCCCGACCGTACTCGGAGGAGCTGCACGGCGCCCTGCAACGGGTGGCATCGGCGGTCAGCGAGGAGGTCGATCCGCTCCTCGCTCGGCGGCCGATCCGGCGCATCGGCCTCATCGTCATGACCACCGACCGCGGCCTGGCCGGCGCGCTCGACTCGAACACGGTCCGCGCCGCCCTGCGCTACATCAGCGAGCACCCGCCGGCCGAGGGGACCAACGACCCGGTGGAGGTGAGCGGCATCACCATCGGGCGCAAGGGGCGCGACCAGCTGCGCCGAGCCGGCGTCCCGATTGCCGCCCACTTCCAGCGCTTCGGCGACCGCCCATCGTTCGCCGACGTGACGCCGGTGGCACGCCTGGTGACCAACGACTTCCTGGCCGAGGAGTACGACGAGATCAGCGTGGTCTACCCGGCCTTCCAATCGACGCTCAGCCAGCACCCCGACGTGCTGACCATCCTCCCCGTCCAGCGGCCGACCGACCTGAGTGACGAGGAGGCGCAGCGCAACGACGAGTACCTGTTCGAGCCGTCACCCGACGAGGTGCTGAGCCGGCTGCTCCCGCACTACGTGGCGATCGACCTGTACCGGGCGGTGCTGGAGGCCAACGCCTCCGAGCAATCGGCGCGCATGATCGCCATGCGCAACGCGACCGACAACGCGAATGAGCTCATCGACGACCTGACGCTCGTCTACAACAAGACGCGCCAGGCCACCATTACCCGCGAGATGATCGAGATCGCCTCCGGGGCGGAAGCCCTCGGCGGCTGATCGGATACACGAAGGAGTACGGACAGACCGATGGCCACCGGAAAGGTGATCCAGATCACGGGCCCCGTGATCGACGTGGAGTTCCCGCCGGGCAAGCTGCCCGCCATCTACAACGCGCTCGAGATCAAGCGCCCGAAGGAGGCGCAGCGCGCCGTGGAGGCCGATGAGGGGGCGGGCAGCGAGGACCAGACGCTCGTCGTCGAGGTGCAGCAGCACCTGGGCAACAACTGGGTCCGCACCGTCGCCATGTCGACCACCGACGGCCTGGCCCGGGGGCTCGAGGCGGTCGACACCGGCGCCGCCATCAGCGTCCCGGTGGGCGAGGTCACGCTCGGTCGTGTCTTTGACGTGCTGGGTCACCCCATCGACAACAAGGGCGCCGTCAAGTCCAAGGAGACGCTCCCGATCCACCGCGACGCACCGGCGTTCGACGAGATGGACACCGATATCCAGGTCTTCGAGACCGGGATCAAGGTGATCGACCTGATCGCTCCCTTCAAGCGCGGAGGCAAGGCGAGCGTCTTCGGCGGCGCCGGCGTTGGCAAGACGGTCATCATCCAGGAGCTGATCCGGAACATCGCCGCCGAGCACGGCGGCTACTCAGTCTTCGCCGGCGTGGGTGAGCGCTCCCGCGAGGGGAACGACCTGATCGGCGAGATGACCGAGTCGGGCGTCATCGACAAGATGGTGATGGTCTTCGGCCAGATGAACGAGCCGCCGGGAGCGCGCCAGCGGGTCGGCCTGACCGGGCTGACCATGGCGGAGTACTTCCGCGACGTCGAGGGCCGCGACATCCTGCTCTTCATCGACAACATCTTCCGCTTCACCCAGGCGGGCTCGGAGGTATCGGCGCTGCTGGGTCGGATGCCCTCGGCGGTGGGCTACCAGCCGACGCTGGCCACCGAGATGGGCGCCCTGCAGGAGCGCATCACGTCGACCAAGAAGGGATCGATCACCTCGCTCCAGGCGGTCTTCGTCCCGGCCGATGACTACACCGACCCGGCGCCGGCCACCACCTTCGGCCACCTCGACTCCTCGATTCGGCTCGAGCGCGCGATCGTGGAGATCGGGATCTACCCCGCCGTCGACCCGCTGACCTCGACCTCCACGGTGCTCGATCCCCGCATCGTCGGCGACGAGCACTTCGAGGTCGCGCGCGAGGTGCAGCGGACCCTGCAGCGCTACAAGGACCTGCAGGACATCATCGCCATCCTGGGCATGGACGAGCTGTCCGAGGAGGACAAGCTGACGGTTGCCCGCGCCCGGCGCCTGCAGCGCTTCATGTCGCAGCCGATGTTCGTCGCGGAGCAGTTCACCGGCCGCCCCGGCAAGTACGTCCAGCGCATGGAGACGGTGCGCGGCGCCAAGGAGATCCTCGAGGGGAAGCACGACCAGCTTCCCGAGCAGGCGTTCCTGATGACCGGACCGATCGAGGATGCCGTCGAGAACGCGGAGGCCATGAAGTAGCCATGCCGCTGCAGCTCGAAATCGTCTCGCCGGAGCGACGTGCCTATACCGACGAGGTGGACATGGTTGTCGTGCCCGGCATCGACGGCGAGCTGGGCATCCTGCCGCACCACACGCAGCTCATCAGCGCCCTCGGCGTCGGCGAGCTGAAGATCAAGAAGGGCGGCACAGAGACGCTGATGTTCATCTCCGGCGGCTTCGTGGAGGTGCGGCCGGACAAGGTGATCATCATGGCCGACCTCGCCGAGCATTCCGACGAGATTGACGAGGCCGCCGCTGCCGAGGCCCGCAAGCGCGCCGAGGCGCAGCTGGGCGAGGTGCGGGACCCCGTCGACATCGCCCGCGTGCGCGCCGCGCTGCAGACGGCGCTGATGCGCGAGCGCATCGCGACTCGTCGCCGCTCGCGCGGGTAGCCGTCGCCGCCGACGCGTCGCGCGTCCGCCGCCGCCGCAGCCGCCGCCGCAGCGTTGCCGGCCACTGCCGTCCCGGCCCCCGGAACTCGTCAGGTGCGATTCTGGGTCGCGTTATCCAAGTTCCGAGCGCCGCACCTCGCCGGATGGCGTCTCTGCTGAGCGTGGCGAAGGGCAGTGCACCCGCCTCTCACGCGCCGAAACTCACCTAACGTGACTGACAATCGCACCTGACAACTTCCCGATGCCACGCGGCGCCACGAGCTGCGACAGAGCCGGCATGGGGAAGCCCCCGTCCCGGCCCCCGGAACTCGTCAGGTGCGATCCTGGGTCGCGTTATCCAAGTTCCGAGCGCCGCACCTCGCCGGATGGCGTCTCTGCTGAGCATGGCGAAGGGCAGCGCACCCGCCTCTCACGCGCCGAAACTCACCTAACGTGACTGACAATCGCATCTGACAACTTCGCGATGCCACGAGGCGCGACAGAGGCGTGACAGGGCCGCCCCTCAGCGGGCTCACCGCCCGCCGCAGTCCTCCGGGGAGATTCCGAGTTTGCGCGCCTGCTCGTGGCGGTCATCGGGGACGCAGGGGACCTCGATGGCTCCATCGATGATCGATTGACGGTAGCCTTCGATCATCGGCTTGATGTCGTTGATGAACCCGCCCGTGTACGAGAGGTGCAGCAGGCCTGACGCCAGGCCATAGCCAGTCGGCCCGCTGACGAACCGGTCCTGTGCGACATCCTCGAGGGCGAGGTAGACGGCCTGGTCCTGATCTTTCACGACGGATGTGAGGATGTGTGGTCTCCAGGCTGCCGCCCGAACGGCGCCGGGCAGGAGTGGAGCTGTCATGTATTGGTCGGTGTCGGCGCCGATTGCCCAGAACTGCCGGTCGAGCTCAGCGGACATCGACGCGGCGGCCTCGAACACGCCAGCACCTGAGTCACCGGCTGCCTGGAAGATCACATCGGCCCCCCGCAGGTACATCGCGCGTGCGGTAGCCTCCGCGCGGTCCGGGATCCCGAAGGCAACCTCAGCGTCTGCGCTCAGGTAGGTGGACCGGATCTCGATGTCCTCATCGACGGCTCGCGCTCCGGCCTCGTACCCGGCCTCGAACCGCCAGATGACGGGGAAGTCCAGGCCGCCGATGAAGCCAATGGTGCCGGTCTTGGTGGTGAGCGCCGCCGCGACGCCGGCAAGGTAGGCTCCCTGCTCTTCGGCGAACGAGAGGTATGCGACGTTCGACTCCGCGCCGACCTGGTCGACCACGGCGAAGTGCTGGTCAGGGTGCTCCCGTGCGAGTGCGTCTGCCGCATCGATGGGGAGGTCCATCATCACGAACAGGGCAGGCGCCTCGCTGAAGATCGGGGCCAGCTCATCCGCATAGCCTTCCTCATCAAATGTGCCGGCTTCGGGGTCAAACCACTTCCCGGCCCACGTCTTCGTCGCGAGGAATCCGAAGTCAGTCGTCCCGCGATCGAATCCGGACGAAACGATTTTGGAGAAGGACCCCGCATCGTCCCAGCCGGCTAACACCACGCGCCTTGACGATGCGCCGATGCCGACCAGGACCGCGTAGGTGACCAGGCCGGCCAAGAGTGCCACGACGGCCCCGAGACCGACGAGACGTGAGCGCGCACGCCGCTGGAGCCGACGGTGGGTCTCCGCGGCCGCAACCGCCTCGGCCTCCCCGGAACGCCTCGACTCGACGCCTGCCTCCACGAAGGCCCGCTCGCGCCGGCTGAGCTGGATGATTCCGCCCGCGAGCCACGATTCATACTCGCGGAGGCGAGTCCCACTGAAGAGGTAGTCTGGGTTGCGCCCGGACTGGTCCCACTCCTCGGCCCCGAGCACGAGCGCCTCGTGACGTTTCAGGTCGACGCGGTGGCGGTCGATCCAGGCCGCCAGGCGCTCCCACTCGACCAGCAGCGCTTCGTGGGCCACCTCGACGGTCGCCTGGTCCGAGCCCGGCTCTCGGTCGAAGGTCAGCAGACGACGCCGCCCGAACGTGGTGAGCACGTCAGAGAGCGCCACCGGATCGATCGGGAGGTCGGTGAGCTCCCCGAGCGGCACGCGGCGGCGAGATTCCGCAACGCCGCCGCCCGTCCGCACGAGCCGCAGGAATACCTGCATGGCAGCCGCCTTCGCCGCGTCGTCGAGGCCGCCGTACAGGCCCTCGGCTTCGCGGGTGAGAAGGCCGCGCAGGCCGCCGAGCCCGGCGAACGCGGCGCGCGTCAGGGTCGCATCCTGGCGTCGCTCGAAGAGCTCGGTCATGGCGTACTGGAGCAGCGGCAGGCTGCCGGGGCGGTCGGCAATATCGCCCACAAGCTCGGCCAGCAGCGCGGGGTCCACCGCCACCCCCACCTGTCGCGCGGGCCCGACGATGGCAGCCTCGAGCTCGTTCGCGGCCATTGGGATGACGTTGATCACGCTCGGGGTGAAGATCGCGGCGAACGCAGGACTCAGGAGTGGACGGTCGTAGTAGTCGGCTCGCAGGTCGAGGACGACGCGGAGTACTCCATCTTCACCGGCAACGGCATCGGCGAGCGCCTGAAGGAATGAATCCCGCCCGCCCTCGGGGGTCGCGGCGAATACCTGCTCGAACTGGTCGATCACCAGGAGATCGGTGCCTGCCTGGATCTCCTGTTCGAGTTGCTGCAGCGGGTCGGCCGCCGGGACCATCCAGCTGATCTGCCAGTCGGCCGATCCCGGAAGGCCGCCTTCCCGAATGCGGGGCAGCAGTCCTGCCGCCATCACGCTGGACTTTCCGGCCCCGGATGGGCCAACCAGCGAGACGAGGCGGGCTCCGGCAGCCAGGGCGGCGAGCAGCCTGTCCACCAGGCGGTCGCGGCCGAAGAAGTCGGCGGCGTCCTGCTCGTTGAAGGAGCGTAGCCCCTTGTACGGGTTGCGGGCCGTCGCAGAGGAAGGCTCTCGCGGCTCCGGAAGGAGTGTCGGATCATGCAGCAGGATCCGGTCGTAGAGCGAACGAAGCCCCGGCGAGGGCTCGATGCCCAGCTCCTCGTCCAGCACGCCCTGCAGCTGGGCGAAGGTGCGCAGCGCTTCGGCATGACGCCCCGCCCGGTAGAGCGCCAGCATGAGAAGTTCGCGAGAGCGCTCGCGCAGCGGATCCTCCCGCACGGCGGTGGTCAGCAGCTCCAGGGCATCGGCCGTGCGACCGGCATCGAGCTCGGCGCCTGCCAGCACCTCGAGAGCGTCCAGATAGAGGTCGGTCAGGCGCCGAATGTGCGGTTGAGCGAACTCCTCGTACGTGAAGTCAGACAGCGCGGGACCGCGCCACAGAGTCATCGCCCTTCGCAGCGATTCGCGCCCGCGCTCTCGTTCGCCGGCGTCCAGCATCCTGGCGCCATCCTGGACCAGGCGCCGGAACTGCCAGGCATCGATGGAATCGCGGTCGGCCTCGATGCCGTAGCCGGGGGGACGGGTGACGATGAGCCCCCCGCCGCCCATCGGCTCAAAGGCCTTTCGCAGATCTGAGATGTAGATCTGAATCGAATGGGCAGCGGTGCGCGGAGCGTCATCGCCCCACAGCATGCTCACCAGCCGGTCAATCGGAACGACCTCGCCCACGTGCATCAGCAGCAGGGCCAGGAGAGCGCGCTGCTTCGGCGGTCCGAGCGCCGCGGCACTTCCATCCGAGATGGCAGCCAGCGAGCCCAGTACCCGGAATTTCACCTTCTCCCTCCCTGCAACACGGCCCCTCGTCGGGATGGAGGACCGGCTGTGATGGCCCGATCCCGTCCAGACGCATCACCATTCTCCGCCCACTGTTCAACGATGGCTCTATGCGCGGTGGGGGATGCAAGCAGTGAGGCGCCCGGGAATTCCGGACGCCTCACTGGCACGGCTTCCTCGTTGGCTGTCACTGGTCTGGGAAGTAGTCCTCGGCAAGGCCGGTCAGGCGATCGGTCCATGCCTGCCGTGCGCGCTCGCTCATCCCTCGCTGGTCCTGTGCGTCCGCCTGCGCGTTCAGGCGTGCCGTCCACGCCTCCCGGACGCGTTTCATTCCCTGGCCTCGGAGTCGGTTCGTCCAGGCATCGTTCACGCGCTCCTCGCGATACGCCTCCGCCTGCTGGGTGAGCCGATCGGTCCACGCCCCGACTGCCCGGCCGGGCATGCCGTCCTGTGCGGGCACGATCCCGGCGACGAATGCGCCGGCCGAGGCGCCAAGGATCGCCGCCAGTGCCAATCCGGTGACCGCCGTCCGTGACCTCAGCTGTCCGTTCATCTGGATCTCCTCCTGCGCTCCTCGGCGCCGAGCGGCCTGTCCGGCTCGGCTGTGGCAGCGACCATCCGACGCATGGCTTCAGGCGGCGTCTACCCTCGCTCTACCCTCGCTCTACGAAGTGCTGCTGTAGCATCGGTCCATGGAGGATGGATCAGGCATGACGCCGGAGGAGGCGGAGCGCGCGCACCTGCGAGGGCCGGCGGGCAAGGCGGACGCAGGCCATCGGCGCATGCAGGAGCTGCGCAAGGTCGGCCGCGAGTACCCGTTCATCTGCCCCGTCGACTTCAAGCCGCACAAGGGCTCGCCGCCGGGTGAAGACCCGAACGACGACCCCGACTTCGTGGCCAACCACTCCGAAGACGACGGCGCGCACTACCTCGCCTGATGCAGACCTGCGACCAGTGCGGCACCCGGGCTCCCCAGCTGCCGGTGCGGATCGAGATCGTGCGGGAGACCGGCCCCATCGGCCTGGCGACGGCGCCGCGTCCGGGCGAGACGGTGAACTTCACCAAGGGCTACACCTTCTGCGGCGCGGAACACGCCTACGAGTGGGCGCGCGAGCGGCGCTACATGCTCTGCAACCGCGCCCCGACCACCTTCGAGCAGGGAATGCAGCCCTTCCTGCCGTCGCGCCACATGGGCGGACGCGTTGGCCTGTGCGACGGGCACCACACCGGTCCGCACGAATGGAAGGAAGCCTTCCCCGGCTGACGGCCGGGCATCCATGCGTCGCACCCCATGCGCCGCACTCCCGCGCTGGGCCCCTGCGCTGGGCCTCTGCGCTGGGCCCCTGCGCCGATAGAGCGCACGAATGGCGCCCGACCAGCCCGCCGGGCGCAGACCTGGCCGCTCTATCGGTGCTGGCTGCGCCTGGGCTGTGCCCGGGGGAGGGTTCCACGCTCACCGTGCGCCGATAGACCTGCCATACCGGCACCCCGCAGCCTGCCCGGGCGTGAATCCGAAGATCTATCGCCGCCAGGAGGCAATCCGGCTCTGAGTCCCTCCCTGCTGAACCGCCGCCTAGGCCGACGGCCGGTGCGAACCCGCCACGCGACTCCAGTACTCCTGGAACCGATGCTGAGCCTCGTCCACGCCGCGAGCCAGCCGGTGCTGCGCGCAGTCGATGGTGACCCACACCGCCAGCGAGTAGAGCGGGAAGAGGAGCGGGAACCAGAGCAGCACCTCCATCAGGAACTGCCGCGGCTCACCCAGGCTGCCGAGCGGTGCGACGATGGCCAGGCCGGCACCGATGACGGCGACCCAGCCGGTCGTGCGGGTGATGGCAACGGTGGAACGGTCGCTGGCGGTGGCCCTGTCCCAGCCGTCGGCGGGCAGCCGCTCGCGCCAGAAGAGCCGGCCGACCAGGTGGACGCCGATGTACGCCACCAGCGCGAGCGGTACGCAGACGTGGAGCGCCGCGTCGACGGATGGGCTGCCGGCAAGCTTGTGCACGATGGCCGCGGAGACGGGGACGCAGAAGAGCGCCAGCCATCGGTAGAGCACGCCGTCGAGCGCGTGCCGGACGGGCTCGTCGACCCATTCCTGCGGCTCACGTGTATTCATGGCTCTCCTAGTTCACCGCACGCCGCGTGATCGGTCCAGTGCCAGAGCGCAGGGCGAAGAGTCACATCGCGAGCGCCGCAGAGCCCCCGCTAGACTGCACCTCAGCCATGCAGAAATTCATCGTGACCGGGGGGACGCCGCTGCGCGGCGAGGTGCAGATCGCCGGAGCCAAGAACTCCGTGCTGAAGCTGATGGCCGCTGCCGCCCTCACCGACGAGCCGGTCGTCCTGCACAACGTGCCGCGCATCAGCGACGTCTCGATCATGCTCGAGACGATGTCCGATATCGGCTTCGACATCCGCCGCCCCGGTCAGGACTCGCTGGAGATCCGGGCGGGACGCGGCGACTGGCTCTTCGTGCCCCTCGAAGCGGCGGCCAAGATGCGCAGCTCCTTCATCCTGCTCGGGCCGCTCCTGACGCGATTCGGTCGCGTCATCATCTCGAACCCCGGCGGCGATCGCATCGGGCGCCGGCCCGTGGACCTCCACGTGGAGGCGATGGAGCAGCTGGGCGCGCGCATCGAGTACAAGAACGGCTACTACTTCGCCCAGGCGCCGTCTGGGCTGCGGGCGGCGCACATCGAGTTCCCCTACATCACCGTGATGGGCACCGAGAACGCACTCCTCGCGGCCGTCATGGCGCGCGGGACCTCGGTCATCCAGAACGCGGCGCAGGAGCCGGAGACCGACGACCTCATCGCGCTGCTGACCGCCATGGGAGCGCAGATCGAGCGAACCGCGCCGCATCGGCTCGAGATCCAGGGCGTCGACCGCCTGCATGGGGCCGAGCACGCCGTCATCGGCGATCGGCTGGAGGCGGGGACCTTCGCCATCGCCGCCGCGGTGACCGGGGGCGAGGTCGTCCTGCGCGGGGCCGATCCGGCGCACCTCGGCTCGTTCCTCTCGGTGCTGGGCGAGATGGGCGTCCCCTTCGACCAGGCCGATGGCGCCCTGCGCGTCGGTTCGGCCGCCTCCTACCGACCGGCGCTCGTCGAGACCGAGCCCTACCCCGGCTTCGCGACCGACCTGCAGGCGCCGCTCGCCGTGCTCATGACCCAGGCCGATGGCGACTCGACCATCCACGAGACGATCTACGAGGATCGGCTCGACTACACCATGGAGCTCGTCAAGATGGGCGCGGTGATCGAGGTGCTGGACGAGCGGCATGCCTGCATTGCCGGCCCCACGCCCCTTCACGGGCGCGAGGTCTCGATCGCCGACCTGCGCGCGGGCGCCACCGTGGTCCTCGCCGCGCTGGCCGCGGAGCAGACGTCCGTCATCTCCGGCGTGGAGCACGTCGACCGCGGCTACGAGCAGATCGAGGGGAAGCTGGTCGCGCTGGGGGCCCAGATCAGCCGCATCGACGCCTGACCCTCGCCGTGCCCGCGGGCGCGGGACCGTCCGCCGCATCTCGTCACCCGCGTCCCCGCGCCCCGCGCGGCCCGCTGGGCCGCATCTCGTCAGGCGCGACTC
>CAVZPD010000011.1:0-4519 GCA_963777045.1 uncultured Chloroflexia bacterium | reverse complement strand
GCTGGAGGAGCGGCGCCACGCCATGAATGCGGTGCTTCAGGGCTTGACTGCCGTCCGCTGACCCCCGTGATCAGCGGTGGTCGGGCGGCCAGCTGCCCATCACCTGCCGCAGGATGGCGAACTCGCCCACGTGGTAGGCATTGTGGTCGCCGATGATCCGGACGCAGCGGAAGAGCGAGTGCCCATCGGTCCAAGGGATCGGCGCATTGAGGTCGCGCTCGGGGTCAGCCGTCAGCGCTCGGAGCGCCGCCTTGTCGTCCAGGAATTTCTGGACCGATGCGTCCCACGTCGCGCGGTCCGCGCGAGCCTTCGCATCGGGCCAGAAGTCGTCCGGCCAGCGCTTGTGCCGGTAGTCGGGGTTGGTGACGTAGTCGAGCATGTCCGCCTGGGTCAGGCGCAGGTGCTCGACGAGGTGCCAGGGGGTGTACGCCACGTTCGGGGCGCGGGCGTTGATGGCGGCATCCGGAAAGTCGGCGACGGCGGCCTCGAAGAGCATGTGCGCGCCGCGGCCATCCAGGAGGGCGAGGAGCTGCGTGCGGGGTTCATCGGTGCTCGTCATGATCGGTCCAGTGTCAGGCGGGTCGCCGCGACCAGCAAGCGCCTCCGGCAGAGGCCGCGGTTGAGGCCTCCCGGGGGCCATGCTATCCTCCGGGCCGTCCCGGACAGCCGCGGACGACGGGCCGCATTCGTCTAGAGGCCTAGGACACCGCCCTCTCAAGGCGGAGATCACCGGTTCGAATCCGGTATGCGGTACCAAACTCACCCGGTACTCTCGCATCGGCGGTCCTGCCGCCCTGCACCTCACGCCGATACGCGGAACGCCGCACACGTGAGATCAATGCAGAGGCGAGGGCAAGAAGACCTCAGCGTCTTTCCTCTACCATGCCACGCGGAGCCTCTTCGAGCAGGCGGGCTTCACCAGCCTTCCTGGGTTGCGCAAGACGGCCCGCGCGAAGGTGGGGAGGGGCGACGCGATGAGCGCGAGCCCTGCGGCTGAGTCACAGGATGGGGGTCCCAAACCATGGACATGTTGATGGGGGAACAGATCGCCGAGGCCAAGTTGACCGATTGGCGCAAGCTGGCTCAGGGGCTGCATGCCCGCTACGTGGTCGAAGACTTCGGCACCGGCGCACGGTTCGTCGCCGCGGTGGGCGAGGCGGGCGACGCGCTCGGACACCACCCGAGTGTGTCGATCGGCAAGGGCTACGTCGATCTCAAGCTCGTCAGCGACGGCGCCATCTACCGCGACGACGAGGGCACCGAACACGTCATCGAGTGGGTGACGCAGCAGGACATCGACCTTGCGCGACGGATCGCCGAGATCGCCGCCGACCACAAGATTGACGCCGACCCGGCCTCGGTCAGCATGATCGAGCTCGGCCTCGACACGGCGCACTCTGCGACCATCGCCCCGGTATGGGCAGCCCTGCTGACCGGGAACGCCGAGGCCCAGGGCCACGGGTCTCCCAGCGACGAGATCCGGGACGCCATGGGACGGGTGCCGAACCTGTGGTTCGGGGATCCCGACGAGCACGAGACTGCGCGTCAGCGGTTCCACGTCGAGGTCTACGTGGCGCCCGAGGTGGCCGAGCAGCGGCTCGCCGCCGCCCTCGCCGCGGGTGGGACCGTCGTCGACGACAGCGACGCGCCGGCGCTCACCGTCATCGCCGACCAGGACGGCAACAGGGGAGTCCTGTGCGTCGATGTGTCCGCAGCGAAGAAGGATTGAACCGCAAACGGCGCATGATCTGCCCATGAGCGCATCCGTCCTCGACACTCTCGATTTCTCCCGGACTAATGAGCCTGAGCCCAGCGGGAGCCAGCGTGACGACCTCATGGCATGGCTTGCCTACCAGCGCCACGAGTTCCTTCGTAAGCTGCGCGATTTGTCGCCGACCCAACTGGCGACGTGGGCTGTCCCCCCGGTCGAGCTCTCCGTTCTCGGACTGGTGCGTCACATGAGGCAGATGGAGCACGCCTACCTGGCTTGGGGGCTCGGCGGCGGACAGCGAGCCGACTACTACGGTGACGATGACTACTCCGGCGGCAGCGCCGACACCGTCGACCAGGACGTTCGCTGGTACCTCGCTGAGGTTGAACGCTCCGATGCCGCGCTGGCCAGTCACCACGAGATCAGCTCGACGGGTCTCGGCCACGGTCAGGCTCTCGGATTCGTGCTCGTCAAGATGATCGACGAGTACGCGCTTCACAGCGGCCAAGCCCACATGATTCGTTTCGCCGCGCTAGGACGTCTAGTCAGATGAGTCTGACGGCGAACTCTTGCCAGCCAGATCGGATTCAACAGGGGATCGGCGCGCCTCGGGGCCGACAGCAGTAGCGCAACCCCGGGCACCACGGTATGGATGATGCCGAAGACGGCCACCCCTGGCCGCGTCCAGCCGAAGATCGCGAAGGAGACGCCGAAGACTGGCCAGATCAGCATCGTGATCCACGCCCAGCGTTCGCCGCGCTGCAGGGCCGTTACGCTGATCGTGGTGGTCAGGACCCCGATCACCAGCAGGCTCATGGCGGCGACGGAATCCACGTAGATCTTGGCCTCGCCGATATCGGTCCAGCCAAACCACACGTGGAGCGCGCCGATCGCCAGGAACAGGATCCAGCTGTGCCGTCCGGCGAAGGCGAGGACGGACCGCGCCATCGGGCTCCTTCCGCCAAGGCTAGCCAGCGGGGGCTAGCCTGATCCGACGACGCATGGCGGACGCTCAGCCGGCGGCCAGATCCGGCGTGCCCTGGTGACCGATCCCGCGCAGAGCCCAGATACCGACCACGAGGACCACGGTGCCGACCAGCAGCACGGGCAGCGAGAAGCCGAGCGCCGTCACGAAGAGCGGTTGCCCGGCATCCACCTGGTCACACTAGGGTTGGATGTAGGCAATCCGACACCGGGACCGGCTGAGTCCCGCACTCGACCGCCAAGGAGGCACGCATGTCACTCGAGGGAAAGGCCGCACTCGTCACGGGTGGTGACAGCGGCATCGGCCACGCGATCAGCCTTGAGCTGGCACGACAGGGAAGTCGCGTCACGGTGAACTACCACCGCAACGAGGGGTCCGCACGGGAGACGGTCGCAGCCATCCAGGCACTCGGCAGCGACGCCCAGGCGATCCAGGGAGACGTGTCGTCGGTCGCCGACATCCGGAAGCTCGTCGACCGCACGGTGAAGGCCTTCGGGCGGCTGGACGTGATGGTCAACAACGCCGGGATGGAGACCCGCACCTCCATCCTGGACACCACCGAGCAGCAGTTCGACCTCGTGATGGGCGTGGACCTGAAGAGCGCCTTCTTCGGCGTCCAGATGGCTGCCAAACAGATGATCGAACAAGGTGGGGGCGGTCGGATCATCAACATCTCGTCGATCCACGAGGACTGGCCGATGCCGGGGAACGCGCCCTACTGCGCCGCGAAGGGCGGGGTACGAATGCTCACCCGGACCGCTGGGGTCGAGCTGGCGTCGCACGGGATCACCGTCGTGGGCGTCGCGCCCGGAGCCGTGCATACGCCGATCGACGAGGCGACGCTATCGAACCCCGAGCAGCGCAGGAGGCTGGAGGCTGCCATCCCGCTCGGCCGAGTCGCGGAGCCCGAGGAGATCGCACGGTTCGTGGCCTTCCTCGCCTCGGACGCCGCGTCGTATGGGACCGCAACGACCTATGTCGCCGACGGCGGGATGATGCAGGCGAGCGTGGGCCTGTGAGGCAGGCGCGGGCTGACCTGGGTGGCGTGAGACGGGGCCCGTCCCGGCGTCGTGGCGGCCTTCAACAGCGCCTCAGCGTCCATCGGGCGCTATCGCGCCCAGGCGCGCGTTGGTTGCCAGCATCGGCTCTTCGCTTGGGGCGGATGGCAGGTGCACGCCAGCTCTTGACCCGGCGATAGGGCCGTGGCGCGAAAGCCAGCCGAAAGAGTCTCGCAAGGGATCGATGCGATCGTGCGCCCGCAAGCATCCCTAATGAGGAGTGGACATGAGAACCATCCGACGCGTTACCGGCACGTTCTTACTAACGGGGGCATTGCTGGCAGTGTCAGCCGGCGCAGTCGCCGCGCACGAGTGCATGGCCGCCAATCGGTCGCAGCAGGGTGAGCAGGCGGTGGGCCATTCACCGATGTGGCTCAGCGAGAACATGGCCTCCCACGAGGCGTACGAGTTCACGTTCGTGGTGGTCTTCGGCGTGGAGCCGACCGAAGCCATGCTCGACGAGGCGGTCGCCATGCACAAGGAGCAGGGGCTCCAGGAGTGGGCGTCCTTCTTCGAGGGGCACACCCTGCTGACGAACCCGAAGACGGGTGAGGACAACCCAGCTGCTGAGAAGCACGCCGGTGACGGTCAGGGGATCGATCACTGGAGCGACAGCGAGCTGGGACAGGCGATGATCGCCATCGCGGCGGACATCCTCGGCCTCTGATCCCACGGGCCGGGTGCCCCGGCGCCCCGGCGCGCCGAGCACCCTGGCCCTCGCCAGAGCAGCCGAACACAGCCGGCGCGAACGCTCGCGCCGGCTGC
>CAVZPD010000010.1:0-279717 GCA_963777045.1 uncultured Chloroflexia bacterium | reverse complement strand
GCCTCGGCGCCGACCAGCCCCGAACCCGGTGGTTCGACCAACCCGCCACTTGCGACCGGACCAGATGAGCTGGACCTGGCGCTCGTCGCCGACGGGATCAATGCTCCCGTGGGCATCGTCGCTGCCGGCGACGGCTCTGGTCGGCTCTTCGTGCTGGAGCAGGCGGGACGGGTGCGGGTGGTCGAGCGTGACGGTTCGCTGCGGACCGAGCCCTTCGTGGACCTCTCCGGGCGCATCCAGTCCGGCGGGGAGCGCGGCCTGCTGGGCCTCGCCTTCCACCCCGACTACTCGGACAACGGGCGCATCTTCGTGCACTACTCGCGCCGCGGCGACGGGACCACCGTGCTCGCAGAGCTGCGGGCGGGACCGGACCGGCGGACGGCGGATCCTTCCAGCGAGCGCGTGCTGCTGACCGTCCTGCAGCCGTTTGGCAACCACAACGGCGGCCACCTCGAGTTCGGGCCGGACGGCTACCTCTACATGGGGCTGGGCGATGGAGGATCCGGCGGCGATCCGCTGGGCAACGCCCAGAACACCGACGTGCTGCTGGGGAAGATCCTCCGGCTGGACGTCGACGCGCCGCCCGCTGCGGGGAAGGCCTACGCCATTCCGGCCGACAACCCGTTCGCGTCCGGCGGCGCGCGGGCGGGCGAGGGAGCGCCGGAGGTCTGGGCCCTTGGCCTGCGCAATCCGTGGCAGTTCGGCTTCGACCCGCGCGGTGGCGACCTCTACATCGGCGACGTCGGCCAGGGCAGCTGGGAGGAGATCGATCGCCAGCCGAGCGATTCGGGTGGCGGCGAGAACTACGGCTGGGCGGTCATGGAGGGACGCCACTGCTACGTGGACGGATGCGATCAGGCACCCTACGTCAAGCCCATCGCGGAGTACTCACACGACCAGGGATGCTCCATCAGCGGCGGCAGGGTGTACCGCGGAGACGCGCAGCCCGCGCTGGTCGGCGTCTACGTCTTCGGCGACTACTGCAGCGGCCTCGTCTTCACGCTCCAGGTCGACGAGGGCACCGTGACGCCCAAGGTGGCGCTGGAGAGCGGCCTCGGCATCACCGCCTTCGGGACGGGCGAGGATGGCGAGATCTACCTCGCCGACGTGCGCGGCGGCGCCATCTACCGCGTGCTCGCCGCGGACTGAGGCCCCAGGCCGCCCAGCGCACGCAGGCTCACCCAGCCTCCGTCGCCGACGACGAGGTGGTCGACCAGCTCGATGTCGAGCATCCGTCCGGCCTCGACCAGCTCGGCCGTGATGCGAAGGTCCTCGCCGGACGGAGTGGGATCGCCCGAGGGGTGGTTGTGGACCACGACGATGCCGGCGGCGAGGTGCCGGACCGCGTCGCGGAAGACCTCGCCCACGCGGACCGACGACCCCGCCAGGTTGCCGCGGTAGACCGTGGTACCGCCGAGAACCGAGTTCTTGGTGTTGAGCAGCAGCACGCGCAGCTCCTCGCGCTCCAGGTGCCGCATGGCGGGGACCATACGGTCCGCGACGTCGGCCGGCGTCCGCACCTGCCAGCCGCGCTCTGCGGCAGGAGCCTCCGCGATGCGGCGGCCGACCTCGAACATCGCCGCCAGGCGGGCCGACCTCGACGCCGAGATGCCGCCGGCCCCGGCCAGCTCCGGTGGGAGCAGCCGCGCCAGGCGCGGCAGCCCGCCCGCCGCGTCGAGCAGGCGCCGGCAGGTGGCCACCCCAAGCCCCGTGGCCCGGGCTAGCAGATCGGCGGTCTCCGGCGAGGACGCATCGTGATCGAAGGCGGGTCCGGGCGCCGGGTTGCGCAGGGTGAGCAGGTCCGACGGCTGCGGCAGCGGAACGAGGGTCGACATCCCATCACGCTAGGCGTGAAGGCTCACCGCGCGGTTACCGCCGGCTTACCGGCGGACGAGGTCGCACGACGGTCAGGTCAGCGGGATGTCCAGGACGTTGAAGCGCACCAGCAGCGCAATCAGGACGGTGATCGCGTTGAAGCCGGCGTGCAGCATGATCGTGGCGGGGAGTGAGCGCGTGGCTCTGAAGAGCAGGGCCAGCACGATGCCGAGCGCGAAGATCGACGGAATCACGAAGATCGACCCGTGGATCACCGCGAACAGGATCGCCGAACCGTAGAGCGCGCGCGTCGGTCCGTACTCGCGTTCCCACGCGTTGTAGGCGACCCCACGGAAGAAGAGCTCCTCGGCGACCGGCGCGACCACCACCAGGGCGATCACCAGCACGAACGGATCGGCGTTGGTGAGGGCCGCGTCAGCGATGCCCGCCTCCGGCTGCAGCCCGATGAGCTCAAGGGCACGGAGGGTGAGGTAGCTGATCATCTGCGCCCCGATCCAGCTGGGGACGACGAGGCCGAGTCCGATCGCCATGGAGGTCAGCAGCCCGCGGCGCGGAATGAGGCGCAGCCCCGCCAGCGCGCGCGGCGCGAAGACGAGGAGCGTCGCCGCGCCCACCAGGCCGGCCTGCGTGACGGTGAGCGTGACGACGGTGCTGTAGACCGATAGCGTCCCGCCGGCCACGAGCTCCGACAGGCCTGACGCCACCGGCACAACGGCCAGGTTGGCGGCCACGGTGGCGAGCAGCCAGAGCACGATGATCGAGGGGCCGCGGTAGCGTTGCGGCGGCAGTGTCTCGCGCACCACCAGCGAGCGGACAGCGTGCATCACGAGGCCCAGCACCAGGCCCACTGCGCCGACCAGGACGGCGATGAGCATGGTCCGTGCATCGCCGGACCCTGGATCGAGCAGCTCACCGGAGAGCAGGCCGCTGGTCGTGACCAGCGCGAAGGCGACGGTCCCGCCGCCCAGGACGATCAGCGCCAGCGAAAGGTCGCGAAGCAGGAGGTAACGGGTGGGCGACGTCGGTGCATCGACCGCTGCCGTCTCACCGGACGAGGCCTGGGCGTGGCCGTCCGGACCGGGGATCACCGCCGCTCAGGTATTGGCGGGTCGCTGCAGGCCGCCGGGCTCCGAGGGGCGCTCGGTCGGCCGCTGGCTGGGCGCCTCCGCAAGCTCGGTGGCGCGCTCGACAGGCCGCGCCGTAGGCGCCCGCTGGAACTCGTGGCCGCAGTAGGCGCAGAGCGGCCACTCCGGCTGGGCCAGGCGATTGCACGACGGGCAGACCCGGTGCAGGCGCGTGCGGCAGTTCGGACACACCAGCCAATCGGGCTGCACCCGGTCGCGGCAGACCGGGCAGAGCTGGTTCTTCTCCACCTCGGCCAGCAGCGACTCCTCGGCCAGCGAGCGCTCGTAGATCTCACCGAGCGTCTCGCGCGGGCGGACGATCAGGTAGAGCACCACCGCGAACACGAAGAGCAGCGGGGTGAAGAAGATGATCAGCGCCGCGCTGAAGTAGGGCAGGATGGGGTTCTCGGTGCGAGCCTGCATGTCGCGGAAGGCCCAATAGGCGGTGCCCAGCCACAGCATCACCACGTAGATGACGATCAGCTGGAACGCCAGCCCCACGATGGGGTTGTTGATGAAGTCGTTCCAGATTTGGCCGGGATCCGGCAGGCCGTCAGGCATCGAAGCGAGACCTCTCCTGAGCCGCGGCGAGGCGTTCTGGTGCTCGCGACGCGGCGGTCATGCTACCAGATGCCCCGTCGGCGGCCACTTCGCCCGATAGCTCGCGCAGGACCTCGACGACGAGCCGATGCTCAACCGCGAGCACGCGCGCGGCCAGCCCTGCCGCCGATTCGCCGGCATGGACCGGCACCCTGCGCTGTGCGATGACCGCACCGGCATCCAGCTCGGGCGTGACCCAATGGACGGTCACGCCGGTCTCCGCATCGCCGGCCGCCACGACGGCAGCGTGGACCGCCATGCCCATCATGCCCTTGCCACCGTGACGTGGCAGCAGACTGGGATGGATGTTGATCGTGCGCCCGCGGTAGGCCTCGAAGAAGGACCGATGCAGGAGCTGGTCATAGCCCGCCAGGAGGGCAAGTTCCGCGCCGACCTCGGCCAGCGCCCGGCCGACCGCCGCGTCGCGGGCTGCGGCGTCGGTGAAGTCGGAGCGTGGCAGGACGCGAGCAGGAACGCCGTGATGCCGCGCCGCCTCGAGGGCGGGGATGCCCGCACGGTTCGCGACCACGAGCACCGGATCCACGCCGGCCAGACGCCCCTCCGCGATCGCCTCCAGCACCGCCGCCAGGTTTGAGCCGCGACCGGAGACCAGGATCGCCAGGCGCATCAGCTGAAGCGGACCCGGGTGGCCTCGTCTCCCGTCTCCACCACGGAGCCGATGTGGACGGCATCCGGCAGGGCGGCCAGGGCCGGCTGCAGCAACTCGGGGCGCACGACCGCGGTGAGGCCGATGCCCAGGTTGAAGGTGCGCACCATCTCCGCGTCGTCGATGTCGCCGCGTTCCTGGATGAGGCTGAAGATGCGCGGCACCTGCCAGCTGCCCGACTCGATCTCGGCCCCCAGTCCAGCGGGGAGCGTGCGCGGGATGTTGTCGATCCAGCCGCCGCCGGTGATGTGCGCAAAGGCGAGCACGTCGCCGCCGGCCGAGCGCAGCGACCTGCGCAGCCGTCGGATCTCGTCGAGGTAGGAGCGGTGAGGCTCGAGCAGCGCATCGCCGATGCTTCCACGCAGGCCCGCAGCTTCGCGGCCCCAATCGTCGGGACGCAGGACTCGCCGCGCCAGCGAGTAGCCGTTGGTGTGGAGACCGGACGAGGGCAGGCCGAGCAGCGAGTCGCCGGCACGCACCCGCGCGCCGTCGATGACGTCCTGCCGCGCCACCACGCCGACGATGAAGCCGGCCAGGTCGTAGTCGTTGCCGTGGTACAGGTCCGGCATCTCGGCCGTCTCTCCGCCGACCAGCGCCACCCCGGCCGCAGCGCAGGCGGCGGCGATGCCGCCGACGATCTGCTCCGCAACGTCGGCGCGCAGGACGCCGGTGGCGAGGTAGTCGAGGAAGAAGAGCGGATCGGCGCCCTGGACCGCAATATCGTTGATGCAGTGGTTGACGAGGTCGACGCCGATGGTGTCGTGGCGGCCGAGTGCGACGGCCACCTTGAGCTTGGTGCCGACCCCATCGGTCGAAGCGACCAGCACCGGGTCGGGATACGGGGCCGGGTCGAAACGGAAGAGGCTGCCGAAGCCGCCGATCCCCGCCAGCACCGCGGGCGTTGCCGTGGCCGCCGCCGCCCGGCCGATCAGCTCCACCGTGCGGCGCGCCTCGTCCACGTCCACGCCGGCCTCCCGGTAGCTGCGCGCCACGCTAGCCGCGCTCCAGCGCGAACTTGTCGACGTCCAGCGGGACATCCACCGGGTAGCGCCCGTCGAAGCAGGCGGTGCAGTGCCGCCGTTCGCCGTCCTCCTCGCGCCCGACCGCCGCGCGCAGCCCTTCTTCCGAGAGGTAGCCCAGCGAGTCGGCGCCGATGCGGAGGCGGATCTCCTCGAGCGTGTGCGTCGCGGCGACGAGCTCGGCACGGCGACCGGTGTCGACGCCCATGTAGCAGGGGAACTTCATCTGCGGCGAGTGGATGCGGACGTGCACCTCGCGTGCGCCGGCACGCCGCAGCATCTCGACGGTGGGACCGGTGGTCGTGCCCCGCACGATGGAGTCGTCCACCATGACCACCCGCTTCCCCGACAGCACCTCGGGCAGCGGGTTGTACTTCATCTGCACGGCGGTCTCGCGCGAGCGCTGCTGCGGCTGGATGAAGGTGCGGCCGACGTATCGGTTCTTGATCAGGCCCTCGCGGTACGGCAGGCCCGCCTGCTCGGCATACCCGATCGCGGCCGGGATGGCGCTGTCGGGAACCGGGATGACAAGGTCGGCCTCGGCCGGATGCTCCACGGCCAGGCGCCGGCCCATGGCCATCCGCGCCTCGTAGAGCAGTCGGCCGCCGATCACGCTGTCCGGCCGTGCCAGGTAGACGAACTCGAAGACGCAGAGGCGCTCGCTGCGCCCGGGGAGCGAGACACGGTGCGAATGGACTCCCTCGTCGTCGATGGTCAGCACCTCGCCCGGCTCCACGTCGCGGACGAAGGCGGCGCCCATGGCGTCCAGCGCGGCGCTCTCGGAGGCGACGGCCCACCCAGCTGGACGGCCGTCGGCGGCGGGAAGGCGTCCGAGTGCCAGGGGCCGGAAGCCGACCGGGTCGCGCGCGGCGACGAGCGCACGTTCGGTCAGCATGGTGAAGGTAAACGCGCCCGATGCCCGGTGGAAGGCGTGCTCGACGCGCTGGGCCCACGTGCGCCCGGGCGCGTGGGCGATCAGCTTGGCCAGCACCTCGGTGTCGCTCGCGGTGGCGAACTCCACGCCCTGCTCGGCCAGCCCGTCGCGCAGCCAGGTGGCGTTGGTCAGGTTGCCGTTGTGGCCCAGCATCAGCTCGCCCAGGTCGGACGAGGCGAAGACGGGCTGCACGTTCGGCAGTGAGTTGCTGCCGGTGGTCGAGTAGCGGGTGTGCCCGATGCCGATGTGCGGCGCATCCTCATCGCCGTCGTGCTCCAGCCGCGAGAGCGTCTCCTCGTCGAAGACCTGGCTGACGAGTCCCAGGCGCTTGTGGAGGGTCAGCCGCGTCCCGTCCGAGACCGCGATCCCGGCCGATTCCTGGCCCCGGTGCTGCAGCGCGTGGAGGCCGACGTACGCCAGGCGGGCGACCGGGGCGCCGGGCGCGTGGATGCCCACCACGCCGCACTCCTCGCGCGGACCGTGAGCCTCGTAGGCCGGCAGCTGGGGCACGCGGCCGATGATACCGGGCGCCAGCGGCCGGCGTGCGTGGCGTTGGCCCTCCTGGAGCCGCGCCCGAAGGTACCGGTCGGGTACTCCACTGCACCGCACTCGCGCGTCTGCGCCGCCGCGCGGTGGGTGCCGCCTCGCAACGCGTGACCATCGACCCATGGCGCCGCGAACCGGCGGCGAGCATCCTGCCGGCCATAGCGTCGATCATCCAGATTCGGCAGGACGAGGTGGCATGCTCAAGCTCGCTCGAGCGCTGGGGTTCCTTGCTCCCCTTGCGGTGACACTGTTCGTCAGCGTCGCCATGGCGGTGCACCCGAACGCGACGCCCGCCGAGCGCAATATGCAGCTGCTGCTCGCCGGGCTGGGCGTCATCTCCGGGATGACCTCGATGGCACTCGTGGCCTGGAGCTACTTCGGATGGCGACTGAACCGCGTCGCCGGCGCGCTCGAGGAGACGCTCGAGTCGGACGTGCCGATCCGCATCCGGGAGGGAGGCGTGCCGGCAGAGCGGAGGTTGGCCCGGGCCTTCAACGCGGCGTCGGGTGCATTCCTGCAGACCGAGGCGCGGGCCACGCACGACCGCCTGACCGGCGTCGCCAACCGCGAGACGCTGCTCACGACCCTGGTCACGGAGGTCGAGCGAGCGACCAGGCACCACAAGTGGCTCTCGGTTGCGTTCATCGACCTGGACCGCTTCAAGCAGGTCAACGACACCTACGGACACAAGTCCGGCGACGCCGTCCTGCGCCAGGTAGCCTCGCTCGTCGCCGACAAGGTTCGCACCTCGGACCTCTTCGGTCGCTACGGGGGCGAGGAGTTCATGCTGATCCTGCCCGAGACCTCGCCGACCGAGGCGGCGGTGCTCGCCGAGAAGCTGCGGACGCTGGTCGCGCAGCAGCACCTGGTCATCGCCGGAAGGCAGACGATCGGCGTCACCATCAGCGCCGGCGTCGCCGGCGGCGTCGGCTCCCAGCTGCAGGTCGATGCACTGGTCGACCAGGCCGATGCAGCCATGTACGCGGCCAAGTCGCTGGGTCGCGACCGCGTCTACATCTACCGCGACCTCGATGAGACCATGCTCGTTCGACGAGCGCCCATCTCCCAGGAGCACCGGGCCGCAGCCAGCGCTCTCGGTCGCTGGGCCAGCGACAGTGCGGCCGAGGCGCTCGCATCGGTGCTCGCGCCCCAGCCTCACCATCGTGGCCGTCCCTCTGACATGATCGCCTCGCTCGCGACCGGCCTCGGCCTGCAGATGCAGCTTCCCGACGTGGAGATCGAGCGGATCCGCATCGCCAGCCTGCTCCACGACCTGGGGAAGCTGGCTGTGCCGTCGGACATCCTGGACAAGCCGACCCCGCTGACCGACGGCGAGTGGCAGACGATCGGCGAGCATCCGCGCATCGGGCAGGTCATCCTGGAGCAGGCTTCCGCCCTGCGCGATGCGATCCCCGTCGTCCTCCATCACCACGAACGCTTCAATGGCGGCGGCTACCCGCACGGCCTCCGTGGCAACGAGATCCCGATCGGCGCCCGCATCGTCGCGGTGGCTGATGCGTACCATGCCATGGTCAACGACCGCCCCTACAAGGGAGCCCGGTCGCACGACGAGGCGCTGGACGAGCTGCGGCTGCACGCCGGGACGCAGTTCGATCCCGACGTCGTGGAGCTCTTCTGCGAGATCTACGCGCGCGGCGTGCCACCGGACGGCCTGGAGGAGGTCTACCGGCTCCACGAACGTGCTCGAGGCGGACTCGCGCGGATCGACCCCAACGCGGCGGCGCGCGTCCTGGGTGCGCGACCGGCCGAGACGACGCCGGTGACCTCCCTCGACAGCCACGTCCACGAGCACGCCGGCCGCAACGGGGCCGGGCCGCATGCTGTCCGTGAGGCAACCGGGTGACCGATCCCGGACCGCTCCTCGTCGGCATGGCAGGGCTCGCCGGTCTCGCCGGCGTGATCCTGCTCTGCGTGGGATGGTGGCGACACCGGCACGCCCGAAAGGTGCCAGACGCCGCCGCGGGTGACGCGCGTCGTCGTCCGAAGCCGTCACTCGATGGCGACCCCATGCTGGCCTCACTGGGCCTCGAAGCAATCGACGACCGAACCGCCGGCGGCTCGGACACCTAGAAGCTCGCCTGCCAGGCCTCCCGCAGCTGGTCCACGCTCGCCTCGATCAGGCTGGTCCCGCACGCGATCCGGAGCATGTCGCCGCCGGCCCGCCCGAGGTGCAGCGAGGGGACGCCAAACTCGTCGGCGAGCGCCCGCACCTGCTGCTGGGAAGCGGAGGGCACGGCGGCCAGCACCCTCCCGGTTCTCTCGCCGAAGAGGACGGCTGCGGGAAGCTGCGCGTCCCTGATACCGACCGCCGCGCCACAGACCGACTCGATCGCCATCCTCGCCATGGCGACCGCCAGTCCCCCGACGCTCGCGTCGTGCAGGCCCGCGACGAGCCCTGCCCCGGCGAGACGGGCCAGCAGCCGGACGAGGGCGGCGCCCGTCTCCAGGTCGAGCGAAGGCTCGCCGCCGACGTGGCCGCGCGACCAGGCGAGCTCGGAAGCCGCCAGCGAGCCGGCGTCGTCGGTGAGCGGGCCGAGAAGTAGGAGCTCGTCCCCCTCGCGCCACCGCATCGGTACGGCCCTGGACCGATCCTCGAGCAGGCCGATGGTCCCGACCACCGGTGTCGGGAGAATCGGTCCGTCGGGCGTCTCGTTGTAGAGGCTGACGTTGCCGGAGACGACGGGCAGCTGCAGCACGCTGCAGGCTTCGGCCATCCCGTCGATCGCCTCGGAGAGCTGCCAGTAGCCGGCAGGCTCTTCCGGTGACGCGAAGTTGAGGCAGTTCGTGATGCCGATCGGCACGGCGCCTGAGCAGGCCACGTTGAGCGCGCCCTCCAGCACGGCTGCGGCGCCGGCCAGGCGAGGGTCGAGCGCACCGAGGCGTCCGGGGCCGTCGAGGCTGACCGCGATGGCGCGCGTCGTCCCCTTGACGCGAAGCAGGGCCGCGTCGCCATGCCCCGGTCCAACGAGAGTGTTGATCCCATTCATGTGGTCGTAGCGACGCCAGATGGGCCGGCGGCTGCGCAGGTTGGGGCTCGACAGCAGCGCGATCAGCGTCGCGGAGCGGGGGATCTCGCGGGCGAGCGCGCGGGGCGCATCGGCTCGGCGAGCGGCGAGCTCGGGGGGCGGCGCCATGGGGCGAACGTAGCGCGGCGCGTCGTCCGCCAGCGCGCGACCGGGGACGCGGCAGACCAGCTCACCGGCGAAGGTGGCGCGCACCTCCGGCTCGGCAATCACCCGGCCGATCGTCACCGCGTGCAGCTCGTAGCGCTCGAAGGCGCGCTGCACCTCGGACTCGCGGCCAGCGCGCACCACCAGCAGCATCCGCTCCTGCGACTCGGAGAGCAACAGCTCGTAGCCGGTCATGTCGCGCTCGCGTGCCGGGACGAGGTCCAGGTCCACCTCCGCGCCGCAGCCGCCCCGCGCTGACAGCTCGCTGAGGGCGCAGGTCAGCCCGGCGGCACCCAGGTCCTGCATGGCCACCACGGCGTCCGAGCCGGAGAGCTCGAGGCACGCCTCCATCAGCAGCTTCTCCAGGAAAGGGTTGCCGACCTGCACCGCGGGCCGGCGCTCGTCACGGTCATCGCCCAGGTTGGCCGATGCGAACGATGCACCCTGGATCCCGTCGCGCCCGGTGGCGGCGCCCACCAGCACCAGCGCGTTGCCAGGGCCGGCGGCGCGGGCCAGCGTGATCTCCTCGTGCCGTGCGATGCCCAGGCACATGGCATTGACGAGCGGGTTGCCGCTGTACCCCGGATCGAAGGCCAGCTCGCCGCCCACGTCGGGAATGCCGATGCAGTTTCCGTAGCCGGCGATCCCCGCCACCACGCCATCGAACAGGTAGCGGTTCCGGGTGGCTGCTGCGGCATCGGTCATGCCGCTCGGATCCTCCTGCGGCTGAAGCGGACCAAAGCGGAGCGAGTTGAGCAGCGCCATCGGCCTCGCGCCCATGGTGAAGATGTCGCGGATGATCCCGCCGACGCCGGTGGCCGCGCCCTGGTACGGCTCCACGGCGGAGGGATGGTTGTGCGACTCGACCTTGAAGACGACCGCCAGCCCGTCCCCGATGTCGAGCACTCCCGCGTTCTCGCCCGGCCCCACCAGGACGCGCTGGCCGGTGGTCGGGAAGCGGCCGAGCAGCGGCCGGGAGTGCTTGTAGGCGCAATGCTCGGACCACATGGCGCCGAACATGCCCAGCTCCACGGCGTTCGGCCGGCGGCCGAGCTTCTCCGTGACGAGCCGATACTCCTCTTCCGTCAACCCATGCCGCTCGACGGGCGGGGCGGTGCTCACGGGCGGACGCGGTCCCCCGTCACGCGGAGCCGCCTGGCGGCGGCATGGGTCGATCACGCCCCAGCTCCAGCAGCAGCACGCCGGCGGCGGCCACGAGCATCATGATCAGGAAGATGCTCTCGACGCCGTTTACCCGGAACGCAGCCCGGTCGAGCGCGGCGCCCAGGGCGACCATCACCACCGCCAGGATGGCGAGGCGCTGCTGGGCGAACTGTGGCAGGCGATCGGCCAGGAAGACGGTGGCGGTCACCCACAGCAGCGCCAGGAAGATGAAGACGTTCAGGACGCTCAACAGCCGCGGCAGAAGGGTCAGCGCGGCCAGGCCGCTGCCCGCACCGATGAGCCAGCCGGAGAGCATGGTCGGCACCGTGATGGGCAGCTCGCCACCATCGTCGGGCTCGGACCGCGGCGGCGGAGGCGCCCCGGGCGGAGGTAGTTCGCCGGCAGACGCTGCCGGGCCGGTGGGCGCGCGGCTCCCGGTGCGTCGTGGGCCGCTGCCGGCCGTCCCCGGATCTCGCCGGTTCCATCTCAGCCGGCTCGCGCTCGGTCGCTCGCGGCTCGGTGCGCGGCGGTTCGGCTTCCGGCCACGCTGGAGCAGCCGGGATCGCCGCCGGCTCCGCCGTCTCCGTCTCGTCGACCTGCTCGTCCCGGGCATCCTCCAGCAGCGTCTGGCCGCAGGTCGGGCAGAAGCGGGCATTGGCGTCGACCTCGGTGCCGCAGCTGGGGCAATACTGATCGGCCACGCTCAGCTCCGCCCGATGCGCGTGAGCGCGCCGATGATGACGATCAGCGATGCCAGCATGAAGATGATTCCGCCCGGGCTGAGGTCGCGCAGGATGTCGACCAACTCCCCACCGGCACCGCCGAAGACCTCCACGACGGCGAACAGGACCGCCAGGCCGATGGCCCACAGCAGCGCGACGACGAGGCCCGCCAGCTGCAGCGCCGCGGGGGCCGGCCGCAGGAACCCGCCGATTGCCAGTGCCACCAGAAGCAGTACCAGCAGCGGGGCGGCGGCTGCCAGGCCCAGGTAGACCTGCTCGGCCAGCGCGGGAACCGACTCGTAGGTCGACCAGAAGGCGATGCCGTAGCCGTCGGACCGGCCGTACGACTGGTCCCAGAGCGAACCGCTCCCCACGGCGAAGGGGAGCAGCCAGGCGGTGATGATGCCGATCGCCCCGATGAGGAGCACCGCGGGGCCAAGCAGGGCCGGACCGCCCGACTCGGCCACGGCGGGCGTCGCGCTGCCGGCGGCCACGGCGGGCGGCACGTAGCCGTCGGCCGCTCCGCGCAGGTTGGCACCGCAGTTCTGGCAGAAGGCCACGCCGGCCCGGTTATGCGTCCCGCAGCGCGGGCACGCCTGGCTGCCTTCCGGCGCCGCCGGACGGGCGACGGTCGCCGGCGCCCCTGCCGCCACGAGCCGCTGTCCGCAGTTGCGGCAGAAGGAGATGCCCGGCCGGTTCTCGGTCCCGCAGCGAGGGCAGCGTGTGCTCTCGCCCGGCTCCGTGGCGGGCACGCTGTGCGCGGCAAGCGGCGCTGCCGGCGCCCCGGGGTCGGCTGCGTAGGCTTCGACCTCGGATGGCGGTGGCGCCGAGTCAGCCTCGGGCTCTCGGTCCGCCGGCTGCTCGTCCAGGTCCTGCTGCGGCCAGGTTGCCGTTTCGAACTCTTCGGCCCCGCCGGGCTCGGCTACCGGGTCGGGCTCGTGCGGCGGCTCGGCAGCCTGCGGGGACTCTGCATCGGCGGGATCGCGCTCCCGCCTCTCGCTGCGCTCGTCACGCTCGTCACGCTCGGGGCGCTCGTCATCTTGCATCGGCTGATCAGCCTCCATCCGGGCTGTGGGCGACGTCGAGCATCATAGCCGACGCTCCGCGGCGGCCGGCTGCGCCAGCAGCCATCGGTCGAGCGAGCGAAGCAGTCGCAGCCCGTCGGTACCGCCCACCTCGTCCTCGGCGGCGCGTTCGGGATGGGGCATCAGGCCCAGGATGTTGCCGGCCGGGTTCGTGATGCCCGCGATCGACCGGGCCGAACCGTTCGGATTCGCTGCCTCGCTGACATCGCCGGCTTCGTCGGCGTAGCGCAGGGCCACCAGCCCCTCGGCCTCCAGCCGATCGAGGACCTCTGGGTCGGCGTGGTAGCGCCCCTCGCCGTGGCTGATGGGCAGCCGAATGGCCTCGCCGGGTGCGAGTTCGGATTCGGACAGCCAGGCGCCCGTCGGGCGCTCGACGCGGAGCCACTGCCAGTCACAGCGGAACTGCAGGTGATCGTTGCGCAGCAGCACCCCGGGCAGCATCCCCGCCTCGCACAGGACCTGGAACCCGTTGCAGGAGCCGAGCACCGGCCCACCGCGCTGGGCGAAGGCCCGCACCGCGCGCATCACCGGCGAGAAGCGGGCGATGGCCCCGGTGCGCAGGTGGTCGCCGTGGGCAAAGCCGCCGGGGAGAACGACCGCATCAGCATCGCCCAGGTCGGCCTCTGCGTGCCAGACCGGCCGCGCCTCCCAGCCGAGCAGCGGAGCCACGTGCAGGAAGTCTCGATCGCTCCAGGTTCCGGGGAAGACGACAACCGCCACGCGCGCGCCACGGCTCAACGGGTCACCTCGCCGGCCGCCTGGTCGACCTCCGCGCGGAGCTCCCAATCCGCCGTCTCCATGACCGGGTTGGCGAGGAGCCGGCGGCACATCTCGTGGATCGCCGCCTCTGCCTCTGCCTGTCCGTCCGCCTCGAAGGCGATCCGCAGCAGCTTGCCGACGCGCACCTCGTCGACCGAACCGAATCCGAGCGACTGCAGTCCGCCGCGGATCGTCTGGCCCTCCGGATCGGCGATTCCGGGCCGGAGCCGTACGTGGACTTCGGCGAGCCAGCGCATGCCTAGGACGGTGCTCCGGCGTCGCTCCACGAGCGGCCGGTCAGCCGCTCGTAGGCGGCCACGTAGCGCTCGCGGGTCCCGGTGATCACCTCGGCCGGCAGGGTGGGCGCGGGAGGCTCCTTGTTCCAGTCCGATGCAGATACGAAGTCGCGGACGTACTGCTTGTCGAAGCTCGGCGGCGAAGAGCCGGGAGCGTAGCGCTCCCCGTCCCAGAACCGGCTCGAATCGGGGGTCAGGACCTCGTCGATGAGGGCGACCTTGCCGTCGATCCAGCCGAACTCGAACTTCGTGTCGGCCAGGATGAGCCCGGCGCGCTGCGCCCGCTCAGCGCCGGCGCGGTAGAGGGCCAGCGAGCGCTCCTCCAGCTCGCGCGCGAGGTCCGTGCCCACCATCTCGGCCAGCTGGTCGCGGGTGATGTTCTCGTCATGTCCGACCTCGGCCTTCGTGGACGGCGTGAAGATCGGCTCCGGCAGCCGATCGGCCTCGCGCAGGCCATCTGGCAGGCGATGGCCGCCCACCATGCCTGTCTTGCGGTACTCGGCCCAGCCAGAACCGGCGAGGTAGCCGCGCACGACGCACTCCGCATCGATCCGCTCGGCGCGCCGCGCCAGCGTGATGCGGCCCGCCAGCTCGGGAAGCCGCGCCGCATCGGGCAGGTCGGGGACGTCGGCCGAGATGAAATGGGTCGGACCCAGGCCAGCGAGCTCGCGGAACCACCAGGCGGAGAGCTGGGTCAGCACGCGCCCCTTGTCGGGGATCGGCTGGTCGAAGACGACGTCGAAGGCGGAGAGCCGATCGGTCGCCACCAGCAGCAGGCGGTCGTCACCGACCGCGTAGGTCTCTCGCACCTTGCCGCGGTGGATGAGCGGCAGGCCGGGAATCTCGCTACGTGCCAGGGTCAAGGCATGTCCTCCGTGCGTCCGTCCTCGTCGCCGCGAGGCGGGGTCGTCTTGGGTTCGGGTGGCAGCCGAAGCCGGCGCGTCACGAACGACTCGACGCGGTCCAGCAAGGCGAGCACCACCAGGATCAGCAGGGTACCGATGACGGCCATGATGAGCAGTCCTGCGCCGGCGGCAGTCCCGATCGCCGCCACCGCCCAGAGCGACGCCGCCGTCGTCAGGCCGCGGATGCCGCCGCGGTACTGCAGGATCGTCCCAGCGCCGATGAAGCCGATGCCCGAAACGATCTGGGCGGCGATGCGCGTGGGATCGACGTTCGGACCGGTGAAGGCGTACGCAGAGACGATCGTGAAGAGGGCCGCGCCCAGCGCGACCAGGCTATGAGTCCGGAACCCTGCCGGCTGCCGATGCAGCTCCCGCTCGAAACCGATGATGGCGCCGAGCACCAGGCCGGCCGTCAGCCGCAGCCCGAGCTCGATCTGGAGTTCCACGCTCAACTCGGGTGACACTGCCTGCCCCTCACACCGGGTCCTGCTGGTTGGCCGGCGCCGCCTCCGTGCCGGCGCTCCGCGGCAATGATGGCAGTTCTGCCAGCCACCAGGCGGAGACGAAGGCGTGGAGGGCGCCGCCGACGATTAACACCGCGAGCCAGATCCCGACGAAGCCTACCAGCAGGAGCAGTGCCTCCGGACGCAGCGGCGGCCCTCCCGAGAGGCGATCGCCCACCGCCGACCACGGGCCGCTCAGCAGGAGGTAGCCGCCCACGACGAGCAGCAGGTCCTTGACCCAGCCCACCAGCGCCACGCCGAGCGGGCCGAACGGGTCGCGGACGAGCCGGCGGAAACCCGCACGGATCGCCCCCGTCGTGTCGCGCCCACTTCCGAGCGCCGCGACACGCAGCGCGACGCCGCCGAACGACTGCCCGACCAGGATCGCCGCGCCCACCGCCACCAGGTGGGGCAGGACGGTCCAAGCCAGCCGGAGCAGCACGGGAGTCTCGACGTCGGGCGAGATGTAGACGCCCGGCGCCACCGAGACGATGGCCATCACCAGCGCGGTACCGGCGACCAGGACCGGAAGCGTCGCGACCAGCAGGATCGCCAGGCCGCTCCATGCCATCCGCGATGCGCCGGCCACCGGCCGCCCGCGTAGCAGCCCGACCAGCGCCGTCTCGGCGACCGCGGCGAGCAGCGCCAGCAGGATGAAGCCGGCGACGGCCGCGACCGAGAGTGCGACCACATTCAACGGGTAGAAGCCGGACGTGATGAGCGAGATTCCGAAGTACTCCAGGTCGTTCCCGTCCGGCGGCGCCACCACGAGCAGGAGCGGCAGCCATCCGACGTAGACCAGGGAGGCGAGCATGGCCGACGGCCAGAGGTCGGCGCGCGCACCGGCCAGCGATGCGGCCGCGGCTCCACGCCGCAGCCAGCCGGTCACTCCCCGGCCCCGTCCAGGCCGAGCGCGCGGTAGCTGGACTCGATCCCGGCCAGGTGGTGCTCCAGATTCATGGCCCGCTCGATCTCATCGGAAGAGAGCCAGCCCGCGACGCCCTCGTCGGCCAGCAGCTCGCCGCGGAAGGTGGCGCGACCTCCCCATGCCCGCTTGGCGGCTCCCTGCACCAGTCGATAGGCCTCCTGTCGATCCGCGCCCTTTGCGACCATGGCGAGCAGCAGCGCCTCGGAGTAGACCATGCCCCCGAGCTGCTCCAGGTTCGCCGCCATCCGCTCGGCATCGACCTCCAGGCCCTCGACGATGGTGCCGAGGGTCCGCGTCGCGTAGGCGGCGACGCCGAAGGCGCGCTCGAAGACGAACCGCTCGGCGCTCGAATGGCTGATGTCGCGCTCGTGCCAGAGCGCCATGTTCTCCAGGGCCACCAGGGCATCGGCTCGCAGCAGGCGCGCCATGCCGCTCACCCGCTCGGCGAGCACCGGGTTGCGCTTGTGCGGCATGGCGCTGCTCCCCTGCTGGCCCGCCCCGAACGGCTCGAACGCCTCGCCCACCTCCGTCCGCTGGAGGTGGCGCACCTCGGTGCTGATCCGCTCCAGCGTCCCGCCCAGGATGGCGATCGAGCCGACCAGCTCCGCATGGCGGTCGCGGCTGACGACCTGCGTGGCGGCCGGATCGGGCCGGAGACCCAGCGCGTCGCAGACGTGCCGCTCCACGGCCCAGCTGACGTTGGCGTGCGTGCCCACCGCCCCGGAGATCTTGCCGACCGCGATCTCGCTCCCGGCCCGCTCCAGCCGCTTCCGATCGCGGCCCAGCTCGGCGTACCAGCCGGCCGCCTTGAAGCCGAACGTGGTCGGCTCCGCGTGGATCCCGTGGCTGCGTCCGACCATCGGAGTGGACCGATGCCGCAGCGCCTGCTGTCGGACGGCCTCGATCAGCCGGTCGAGCTCGAGCATCAGCGCTTCGGTGGCATCGCGCAGGACGATGGCGGTGGCCGTATCGAGGACGTCGGAGCTGGTGAGCCCGTAGTGCAGCCAGCGTCCCTCTGGGCCGAGGCGCTCGGTCACCGAGCGCAGGAACGCGATGACGTCGTGCTGCGACTCGCGCTCGATCTGGTTAGCGCGTTCGGCGTCGACGTCGCCGCTGTCCAGCGCCTCCCGGATCCGCTCCCAGTCCGCGTCCGGCACCACTCCCTCGGCGTGCAGCGCCTCGACCGCCAGCAGCTCGATGCGCAGCCAGAGCTGCAGCTTGCGCCGCTCAGCGAAGAGGTCGCGCAGCTCCGGCAGCGCGTATCGGTCGATCACCGGGCGAGGATACCGCGGCCACTCTTGACGCGAGCAATCGGTGCCCCGACTATCCGCCCATGACGGAGGGGATCGGCGCACAGCGCGCGGCGCCACGGCAGTTCGGTGGCCTGGGGCTCGTTCCGGCGCTCCTCCTCGTCGCCGGCGCGGCGCACCTCCTGCTCGCCACCGCGGTCCAGGGTGTGATCGGCCAGTCGTCGTTCTTCGCGCCCGCCATCGTCATCGGACACCTCACCGAGGCGATGAGCTTCGTCCTGGCCGCCGCGGTGGTGCTTGGCATGGAGCGCTGGCCAGACGGGCGCTCCTGGCTGGTGGCCGGGGCGATCGCGCTGGTCGTGCAGGGCATCCTCGACATCGTTCTGCAGGCCTGGTTCTGGTGGATCTTCTCCCTGGAGCCGTTCGAGCTCCCGGGCCTCAACCAGACGTTCGCCTGGGTCCGCGGGGTGGCGGCGCTCCTCACCGCCATCGCGGCACCGGCGCTGCTGGCGACAGGCATCCTGGCGAGCCCGCCCACTTCGCGCGGCAACCGGCAACGAGCCCGAGCCGTCGCGCTTCTGGTGCTCCTGGGGCTGGCGGCCCTCGCCGCTGGCATCGTCCTGGCCGTGGTGGTCGCCGGCCGGAGCCCGGTCCCGGCCTTCGACGTGGCGTACTTCGCCCTCAGCGGCATGGGCCTGGCGGGGTTGGCCGCACTGGGTGCCAGCGCGCTGCATCGGCTGCCGGCCCACTACCGGATGCCGGAGCTGCTGATCGGCATCGGGGCCGGAATGGCCGTGGCCAACGGCGCGTGGCAGACCATCGTCAACCTGTACTGGGTGCTCCAGGGATTCGCGGATTCGTTCGGCTGGCTCCAGGCCTTGCCCAACGCCCTCGGCCTGATCGGCCTCGTGACGGTGGCGCTCGGCTTTGCGGCTGGCCGGATCGTCCCGCCTCGGCATGCGCGTGCCCCGGACCGGGGCTGGTAGATCAGCCCCGGGGGTCGATTCCGACCTCGGCCCTGCCCGCCTGCTCCTGCCTGAACGCATTCACCCGCTCGGCGACGCCCGCGTCCACCAGGGCCAGCATGCGCGCCGCCAGGTGTGCGGCGTTCTTGGCGCCGGCGGAGCCGATGGCGACCGACGCAACCGGCACGCCCGGCGGCATCTGGACGACCGAGTAGAGCGCGTCGGCGCCGCCCAGTGCTCCACCGTCCATGGGCACGCCGATCACCGGTAGCGCGGTCAGGCTGGCCAGCACGCCAGGCAGGTGCGCCGCGAGCCCGGCAGCACCGATGAAGATGCGGACTCCCCGTCCTTCGGCATCGCGCACGTACTCGTGCAGCGCCTCCGGCTGGCGGTGAGCGCTGATGACGGACGCCTCCCAGCCGATGCCGTAGGAATCGAGGACGTCGAAGCAGGCGCGGAGGGTGCCAAGGTCGGAGCGGGAGCCGCAGATGACGGCCACGTGCGGAGTGCTGGGCATCGGTTTACGAAGCATAGCGGGGTTGCGGGCTGACGTAGGCTAGATGGAACAGGATCCCGGTGCTGCCCCGAGCTTCAACGCGGCACTCGCCAAGACGAAGGAGAGCACCCCCGAATGCGAGAGCAATCCCTGCATCGGTCCCATCCGCTGACGTTGACCATCATTCTCATGGTGGTCGCGCTCCTGCTCGCTGCGGCGCTGCCGCCGCGCGTCCTGGGCGCGCCGAAGGGGCCGCAGTCGGTCCGCTTCGCCACCTTCAACGCGTCGCTCAACCGATTCAACGCGGGCGACCTGCAGAGCGACCTGTCCACGAAGGGCAACGCGCAGGCGGCAGCGGTGGCCGAGATCATCCAGCGCGCCAACCCCGACGTACTGCTGGTGAACGAGTTCGACTACGACCCGGTTGCGGCCGAGCTGTTCCGCACCAACTACCTCGAGGAGCCGCATAACGGCGCCCCGGCCGTCAGCTATCCCTGGCTCTACATCGCGCCGTCGAACACCGGCATCGCGTCGGGCTTCGACCTCAACAACGACGGCGCCGTGGGCGGACCCGATGACGCCTTCGGCTTCGGGTTCTTCCCCGGACAGTACGGCATGCTCGTCCTGTCCAAGTACCCGATCGAGTACGACGCGGTGCGCACGTTCCAGCATTTCCTGTGGAAGGACATGCCGGGCGCGATGCTCCCCGACGACCCGACCACGCCTGAGCCGGCCGACTGGTATTCGCCAGCGGAGCTGGACGTCTTCCGCCTCTCCTCGAAGTCGCACTGGGACGTGCCGATCGACATCGGTGGCAGCACGGTCCACTTCCTCGTCAGCCACCCCACACCGCCGGTCTTCGACGGACCTGAGGATCGCAACGGGACCCGGAACTTCGACGAGATCGGCCTGTGGGCCGACTACATCACCCCTGGCGCCGGCGGCTACATCTATGACGACGACGGCGTGTACGGCGGATTGCAGCCGGGCTCCAAGTTCGTGATCGCCGGCGACCAGAACTCGGACCCGCTCGACGGCGACTCGATTCCGGGTGCGGCGCAGCAGCTGCTCGACAACCCACGCGTCAACACCACGCTCACGCCAACCAGCGAGGGCGCGGTGGAGGCGTCGGTACTGCAGGACGCCATCAACGACAGCCACCGGAGCGATCCGAAGTACGACACCGCCGACTTCGCCGACTCGGCACCGGGCAACCTGCGCGCGGACTACGTCCTGCCCAGCCGCAACCTGCGGATGATTGACGGGCACGTGTTCTGGCCGATCCAGGACGATCCGCTCTTCCGTCTCACCGGCGTCTTTCCCTTCCCGAGCTCGGACCACCGGCTGGTGTGGGTGGACGTCCACGTACCCGGAGCGGAGCGCGGCCACTGATCTTGGGGGCTGAACGCCGTGCCAGGGGCGCAGCGCCTCGGGCACGGCACCTCACGGAGGAGGCATGGCTGCGCCAACCGGGCCTAGGTTCCGGCCAGGCGCTCCACGACCGGCAGCATGTCGTCCAGCTCGCCGACCATGAAGGAGCTGATGCCCAGCTCCTGGCGGAGGCCCAGGAACTTCTCGACCAGCGAATCCACCGAGCCGATGTAGAGGTAGGGCGAGGCGAGCACCTCGTCCTCGGTCAGCTCCACCTCGCGCTGCCGGAGCACGTCGGCGGCGCGGCGCGCCTCGGCGCGTGGATCATCGGTCACGCTCACCGGGTACGAGGAGGGGTAGACGTTGAGCGTCAGCTCGTCGAAGCGCTCGCCGGCCGCCTCGCGAACCCACGACACCTGCTGCTCGACCGATGCACGGGTGAAGCGCTTCGGCCGATCGGGCGCCGCCGGCCCGACGGTGGGTGCCAGCCCCACGATCTGTGCCTCGCGCGCCGCGAACGAGAGGATCCGCCGCTGGCCGCCGCCGACCATGAACGGCGGATGCGGGCGCTGCACCGGCTTGGGGCGCGCGTCGTAGTCGGTGATCCGGTAGTGCTCGCCGCGGAACGTGAAGGGGCCATCGGCGAAGCAGCCCTTGAGCACCGCCACTGCCTCTTCCAGGCGCGAGACACGAGTCGGCCCGTCGGCGAACGGGATCCCCACCGCCTCGTACTCGGCGATGTTCCAGCCCGCACCGATCGCCACGTCGAGCCTGCCCTCGCCCAGGACGTCCAGCGACGCCAGGTCCTGCGCCAGCACGGCCGGGTCGCGCAGGTCGTTGTTGAGGACGAAGGCGCTGAAGCGAATCCTCTCGGTGGTCGCCGCGACGACCGCCATCGCCGGGATTGGGCTGAGCTGGTCGATCAGGTGGTCCGGGATGACGACGGCATGGCAACCGGCGGCCTCGGCCCTCCGCGCCTGTTCCCCCAGCTCGCGTGCCGAAACAGGTGCTCGCACGTCCGCCAGGAACCGGAACGGCTTCACGGTTCGGACACGCCGATATCGGACCGATACAGCCCACCCTCGAGCTCGGCCTCGGCCAGTCCGGCGTAGGCCTCGTCCCGCGCCACGCCCGCCTCGTCGGCGACCCCCACGAACGTGGCCACCCGGCCGCCGGTCGTCACGTGGCCGCCGCCAACGGATCGGGTACCGGCGTGGAAGCAGAGGCGCGGGCCATCGTCGTCAGCCGTTGCTGGGTCGGCACGTTCCAGGGCGCGCCCGGTGATCGGGTCCTCGGGGTAGCCCTCGGATGCGAGCACGACGCCCAGCGCTGCGCGACGGCCGATGCCGATCGACTCCTCCATGGCGGCGCGGTCGCCGGTCGCCACGCCGAGGAGCGCCGCGGCCAGGTCGCCCTCCAGCAGCGGCAGGACGACCTGCGCCTCCGGGTCGCCGAAGCGGGCATTGAACTCCAGCACCATGGGACCGGCATCGGTGAGCATCAGCCCGGCGTAGAGGAGGCCGCGGTACGGACTGCCGTCGCGGGCCATGCGCCAGGCGACCGGCTCGAAGATGCTGGCCGCGGCATGCTCCAGCTCCCTCGGGCCGAAGCCGGGGACGGGCGAGAAGGCGCCCATGCCGCCGGTGTTCGGGCCCGTGTCGCCATCGCCCAGCCGCTTGTAGTCGCGTGCGGCCGCGAGCGGGACGACCGCCTCGTCGCTCACCAGGGCGAAGACCGATACCTCTCGTCCTCGGAGCCGCTCCTCGAGCAGCAGGCGTGCGCCGGGAGGGGCGCCGTCGAGCAGCGCACGAATCGCGTCGGCGGCTTCGTCATGGGTCTCCGCCACGATCACGCCCTTGCCCGCCGCCAGCCAGTCGGCCTTGACGACCGGAGGGACCTCCGAGGCGCCGGCGTGGGCAAGGGCGGCCGCCAGATCGGTGAAGGTCGCGCTGGCCGGCGTGGGAACCTCCGCCCGTCGCAGCTGCTCCTTGGCGTAGGCCTTCGACGACTCGAGGCGCGCCGCCGCCCGGGACGGTCCGAAGACGGGAATCCCGGCCTGGACCAACGCGTCGCTGATTCCCGCGGCCAGCGGCGCCTCGGGCCCGATCACCACCAGGTCGTACCGCTCGCGGGAGGCGTGACGCGCGACGGCAACGGGGTCGAGCACGTCGAGATCGAGGACGGTCTCGGCGACGGCCGGGGTGCCGCCGTTGCCCGGCGCGATCCGTACCCGCCGCACGCCCTCGTCCCGCGCCAGGCGCCAGGCCAGGGCATGCTCGCGTGCCCCTGACCCGACGACCAGGATCTCCACGGCCTACGGACTGGCGGAGGGAGACGCCTCGGGCGACGGCGTCGCGGCGCCGGTCAGTTCGGCCAGGCGCTCCAGGATCGGCTGCAGATCGTCGAGGCGAGCCTGGTAAGTGCCCAGGTCACCGGCGGCCAGCGCCGTCTGTGCCTCGGTGTAGAGCCGCTGCGCCTCGAGCACCAGGCCGGCAACGTCCTCCGGCAGGCCCCCACTGCCGTCGGGTGGCGGCGGAAGCGCTTCGCCCAGCAGCTGCTCGAGTGCGCCGGGGATGTCCTCGGCAAAGGCGACCTTGTTCTGGCTCACCATGATCACCCGCACGAATTCGGGGAAGGGCGCACCGGACGCCTGCAGGAAGATGGGCTCCACGTAGAGCAGGGCGTCCTCGCCAATGGGCAGCACCAGCAGGTTCCCGCGGATCACCGACGAGCCGGACCGATCCCAGAGGCTGAACTGGGCGCTGATGGTCGAGTCCTGGTCGATCCGTGCCTCGACCAGGGCCGGACCGTCGGTGGACGTGTCGTTCGGGAAGCGGAACGTGATGCGCTCCCCGTAGACGCCGGGATCCATCCGGGCCGCCACCCAGGCGATCATGTTGGGCCGGCCCTCGGGCACCATCGGCTGGATCAGGACGAACTCCGCCTTCTCCTCGCCGGGGATGCGCATGATCACGTAGTAGGGTTCCATCAGCGAGCCGCCGCCGGAGACGACATCCTCCGGAATCGCCCAGCGGTCGTCCTGGTTGTAGAAGGTGGTCGCCCCGCCCTCGGTCGGGAGCAGGTGGTACTGGCGATAGATCATGTTCTGCGCCACGAAGAGATCCTCCGGGTAGCGCAGGTGGGCCTCGAGTCCGGCCGGCAGCGACGACATCGGCTCGAAGAGGCTCGGGAAGATCTTCGCGTAGGCCTTGATGATCGGCTCGTCCGGGTCGGCGATGAAGAAGCGCACCGTGCCGTCGTAGGCGTCGATGACCAGCTTCACGCTGTTGCGGATGTAGTCGGCACCGGGGAACGGGCTGTCGTCCGGCAGCGGCTGCGCGTTCGGGTAGCGGGAGGTCAGCGTGTAGGCGTCCCATACCCACCGCAGCCGGCCATCGGCGCTGACGAGGTAGGGGTCACCGTCGTAGGCCAGGAAGGGCGCCAGCTCCGGCACCCGCTCCGTGATGGCTCGGCGGAAGAGTATCTGCGAGTCGCCCCGCAGCTGGTCGCTGATGAGCAGGTTGAGGTCGCCGAACCTGAGCGCGAAGAGCAGCCGCGAGATCGGATTGCCGATGCTCACGCCCGTCGTCCCGTCCCATACGGTGGTGGCACCCTCCTCGGACGTGTCGTCGAGCGGGTAGTCGAACTCGTCGGTGTTCGTGCTCGTCACCACGTAGGTGTCCGTCGCCTCGCCGAAGTAGATGCGCGGCTGGCTCACCTCGAGTCTGGACTGCGTGTTGATGCCGCTCACGAGGTAGTCCGGCTGGCCCTGGGAGGTGATCGCGTTCACCGGAACGGCGGTGAGCCCGTAGCCATGGGTGTAGACGAGCGCCTCGTTGGTCCAGGTCCTGGCGGCATCCGCCAGGCGTTCGACATCCAGCTCGCGGGCGCTGAGCATGAGCTGCTGCTGCTCGCCGTCGAAGTCGTAGCGGTCGATGTCCACGTCGATGAAGTTGTAGTAGCGGCGCAGGATCTGGTCCTGGCCGAACGTGGTCAGCAGCGGCCGGTAGTCCCACAGCCGCAGGTTGTCGATCGTGCGCTGCTCCTGCCCGAGGAGCTGCTCCGTGATCGGCTGCTCACCGGTGAAGTTGCGAACGGCGATGGTGTCGAGGTCGAAGGCTTCGCGCGTCGAGCTGATGTGGTCGGCGATGTACGGCCGCTCCAGGTTCCGCTCGTTCGGGTTGACCTGGAAGTTCTGGACGAAAGTCGGGTAGAGGCCGCCCACCAGGATCGAGAGCACGAACCAGCCCGCTCCCGCCAGCACCAGCGCCCAGAGGGTGCGGAACCAGATGTTGAGGAGCATCAGGACCGCGGCAGCCAGGGCCACGAAGGTCAGGATCACGTAGGCGGGCATCTGGGCGTTGGCATCGGTGTAGGTGACGGCGCGGATGGACTCGTAGCCGCCCCAGGAGTAGACGAGCTCCGCGATGTCCAGCTGGTAGCCGACCGCGATCAGGCCCAGCAGCAGCGCGCCCAGGATCGACAGGTGCGCCCGCACCGGCGCCGTGAGGCGGAACTGCCAGCGCATGGCGCCGGCGGCGTAGGCGCCGAGGGTCAGGACCAGGATGCCGATGAGCGCGCCGATGCCCCAGCCCTGCAGGAAGCGGAAGACCGGCAGGTCGAAGACGTAGAACCCGACGTCGCGCCCGAACTGTGGGTCCGTCGCGCCGAACGGCTGACCGTTCAGGAAGAGCAGGACGGTCTCCCAGGCGCCGCTCCACGAGCCGGCGGAGACGAGCGCGAAGACGACGGCCACCGCGACGAGGCCCCAGGTCACCGCGCGTGACGCGTCCGGGATCTCGAACTGGCCGATGCGCTTGACCGGCACCTGCGGCGCGATCCGCCGCGCGAGCCAGATGCTCAGCACGGCCGGGATGGCGAAGGCGACGAAGCCGATGGCGAAGAGCGCCACCTGCGACCAGAGGCGCGTGGTGAGCACCGAGGTCTGGCCCAGCGCGTCGTACCACATCAGGTCCGTGACCAGGTCGACGATGCGTCCGACGAAGCCGAACAGGAAGAGCGCCAGGACGACGATGCCGCCCCAGATCACCCAGCGTCGCAGGTCGGGTGACTGTGGACCCTGGTTCCGTGGGAAGGCCGTGGGCCGCGGGCGATCGTCAGGCGGTACGTCGTCGTCAGCGCCTCCCGGGCTGCCGTTTCCGCCGCGCGCGGAGCGGGGCTCGCGCGGGAACGGTCGCCCCTCGCGACGCGCGTCCTGCTCGGCCTGGCGGCGCTGGAGCTCCTCGAGAAGCTTGTCGAACCAGGAGGACATGTGTACGCGGTCCATCCTAGCGGTCCCGGGCGCAGCCTGCTCCCAGAGTGCTCGGAGGAACGGGTCGACCGGCGGCGTCTGACGGCCGACGCCGCGTAACCAGCGGCGTACGGAGAGCAAACAACGCAAGGAGCTCCCGCCCATGAGACGCCTCGTTTTGACACTCGCGCTGCTGGCATCGCTGGCCTTCCCGGCATCGGCGCTCGCATTCCACCATGGCGGCCTGCCCGCCACGGCCTGTCATGCCGAGGCGGCAGGCAGCCCGTCCAACGACAACGGCAACGCCAAGCAGGCGCTGCTCGCCCACAACCCGGGTGGCCTGCCGCTGCCACCGGTCGGGACACCCGGCAACGGCCAGGGGCAGGGCGGCGAGCACTGCGCCAACGCCTCCTAGCACTGACCACGGCGCATGGCGTGACGCATCGGGCGGTGGGGCGCTACCCTTCGCCCGATGCGCACCTTCGATGAGCTGGAGGCACTCTGGGCGGCCACGCCCGCCGCGCCGCGCGAGACCGGCACGGTTCGACTGCTCTGCGTCCGGCGCGAGCCGAGTGTCCACGAAACGCCGGATGCGGTGATGGTCAGCGTCGAGGGCGGCCTGGATGGGGATCGCTGGGCACGCGGCTGGCGGGAACGGGACCCGGACCGCGACGCGCAGGTCACGCTGATGAACGCGACCGTCGCCGAGCTGGTCGCTGCCGGCGAGCAGCCGCTGCACGAGGCCGGCGACAACATGCTGGTCGACTTCGACATCAGCGCCGACAACCTGGCGCCCGGCGCGCGGCTGCAGGTCGGCACCGCGGTGCTGGAGATCACCGCGGTGCCGCACACCGGCTGCTCGAAGTTCGCTGGCCGGTTCGGGCAGGACGCACTGCGCTGGGCGAACTGGCGGCACTGGCGCGAGCGCCGGCTGCGCGGGGTCAACGCGCGGGTGGTCGAGCCCGGGACGGTGCGCGTCGGTGATGCCGTGGAGCGGCTGGCCGGCTGATCATTCGGACCGGACGGCACCGGTGCCAGCTGATGACGCATGCCGCGCCGATGCGCCGGATCCAGGAGACGGCACCTGCTTCGACGGCGCTCCACGCGCCGGCATCTTGCCGGCATGCGTCGGCGCGGGTGTAACGGGGAGGCCCTGTTCGGCCTACCCGTCCTGAGGGGCGCAGCGGGGAGGCTCGGGCGGGCGCGTCGCCTGTACCCCCGGCCCGGGTGGCGCGGGGAGGCCGTCCCCGTTGCATGCGCCTTGACGGGTAGAAGAGCGTCACTCCCACTCGATGGTGGCGGGCGGCTTCGAGCTGATGTCGTACACCACGCGGTTCACGCCCGGCACCTCGTTGACGATCCGCGACGAGATGCGCGCCAGCACCTCGTACGGCAGGCGTGCCCAGTCGGCGGTCATCCCGTCATCCGAGGTCACCGCGCGGATCGCCACCACGTTGGCGTAGGTGCGCCCGTCGCCCATCACACCCACCGATCGCACCGGCGTCAGGATCGCGAACGACTGCCACAGGGACCGATACAGCCCGGCGCCCTTGATCTCGTCGATGACGATCCAGTCTGCCTCGCGCAGCGTGTCGAGCCGCTCCGCGGTGACCTCGCCGATGATTCGGATCGCAAGCCCCGGCCCAGGGAAGGGCTGCCGCAGCACCATCGCTTCCGGCAGGCCCAGCTCCGCCCCCACCCGCCGCACCTCGTCCTTGAACAGGTAGCGCAGCGGCTCGATCAGGCTGAAGCGGAGGTCGGCGGGGAGCCCTCCCACGTTGTGGTGCGTCTTGATCTTGGCGGCGGCCTTCGAGTCCGACGTCTTCGACTCGATCACGTCGGGGTAGAGCGTGCCCTGCACCAGGAAGTCGATCTGGCCGAGCCTGGCAGCCTCCTCCTCGAAGACGCGAATGAACTCGTCCCCGATGATGCGGCGCTTCTGCTCGGGGTCCTCGACGCCGGACAGCCGGCGGAGGAATCGGTCTCGCGCGTCCACCATCACCAGGCGCATGCCCAGGTGCTCCTCGAAGGTGGTGCGCAGCAGCTCCGACTCGCGCTTGCGCATCAGTCCATGGTCGACGTAGATGCAGGTCAGCTGATCGCCGATGGCCCGATGCACGAGGGTCGCCGCCACGGCCGAATCCACGCCTCCCGACAGCGCGCAGATCACGTGCCCGTCGCCGACGCGATCACGGATCGCAGCCACGTTGCTGTCCACGAAGCCAGCCGGCGTCCAGGTGGGGCTGGCGCCAGCGATCTCGACGACGAAGTTGCGCAGGATGTCGCGGCCCTGCGGCGTGTGGACGACCTCGGGATGGAACTGGATGCCGTAGAGCCCGCGCGAGTGGTCGACCAGGCCCGCGTACGGCGTCGAATCGGTCTGGGCGGTGGCCTGGAATCCCTCCGGAGGGCGAAGGATGGCGTCGCCGTGGCTCATCCAGACCGGCTGCTCGCGCTCCAGCCCGGCGAAGAGCCCATCGGCCCGCGTGACCTGGACCGATGCCGGCCCGTACTCGCGCTTCGCGCTGGGCACGACCTCGCCACCCAGCTCGTGCGCCATCAGCTGCAGCCCGTAGCAGATGCCGAGCACCGGGATGCGGCCGGACCATAGGCCAGCATCGGCCCGTGGTGCATCCGGGTCATAGACCGATGAGGGACCGCCGGAGAGGATGATCCCCTTCGGGTGCCGCCGCTCGATCTCCGACCAGGGCGTGTCGTGCGGAAGGAGCTCCGAGTACACGTTCAGCTCGCGGACACGCCGGGCGATGAGCTGGGCGAACTGGCTGCCGAAGTCCAGGATCACGATGGTGTCCGGTCCCTCCGGCGCCTCCTCGGCCCGGGCCGCGGGCGGGGCATTCAGCGCCTGCTCGAGGTAGGCCTCGACCTCCGCGTCGTCCGGTGCCAGCACACGGTGACCCGCGTTGGCCTGCTCGCCGTGCACCGTCCGCCCGCGATCGCGGGCGGGAGGCGGCGATGGCTCGGTCTGCTGCTCCTGGCTGTCGCTCAACGGGGTGCTGGCTGCGGGATGGCCGCGAGTCTACCCGACGGGGGTGGCGGCGGTTCCGGTTCGGCGTCATGCGTTGCACCGAGACCAGGGTCAAACGACCCTTGCCAGCGCGCCGCGGCTCAGCCACCCTTGGTGCAGCAGCTCCGCCGAGGACGCCATGGGCAGCACCGCTTCGACCGCAACCGATTCCGGCCTTCAGATCCGCGAGCTGAGGCCACAGATGACCGCATGCGTGCGGCTGCGTATCGGGCCCGAGGAGCTGGGCGGCGCGTTTCCGGTCCACCTGCCACGCATCGCGTCCCGCGTACAGGAGCTGGGCGGCGTGATCGCCGGACCACCCTACGCGCGCTACTTCCACTGGGGCTGGGACGTCGTCGAGGTCGAGATCGGTGCCCCCATCGCCTCCTTCCTGCCGGATCTGCCGGAGGTGGTGCTCGCCGAGCGCGGCGAGGTTGCCGGATCTGAGCTGCCGTCCGGCCGCGCGGCAGTCATGGTGCACCAGGGTCCCTATGGACGACTGGGCGACAGCTGGGGAAGGATGGAGGAGCTGATGGCGGAGCGTCAGCTCCTCTCCGCGGCCTGTGGATGGGAGCACTACATCGACGATCCGGAGACCGTCCCGCCCGAGGAACTGCGGACGGAGCTGATCCATCCGATCGTCTGAAGGTGAAGGCTGGCATCGGTCATGCCCGTTCAGCAGGCCATGACTGAGGAACGACCAGCAATCGCCCCGCCCGAGATCCGCGACCTCGGACCGCAACCGACGGTATGCGTGCGCGTCGCCGAGCCCACCTCGCGCCTGGGAGAGCTGTTCGGCGAGCTGCTGCCATTGGTCGCGAAGCGGGTCGCCGACCTTGGCGGCGAGACGGCAGGCCCACCTTATGGACGCTACTACGCGTACACGCGTGAGCATGTCGATGTGGAGATCGGCGTCCCGGTGGTGGCACCCGTCGGCAACCTGCCCCCGGCCAGCGAGGTGCCCCGCGGAGAGCTGGCCGCCGGGGAGCTTCCCGGCGGACGGGCGGCGATGGTGGAACACGTCGGCAGCTACGAGGCGCTGAACCAGGCCTACAGCCGGCTCGAGGCCTGGCTCCAGGAGCGCGGCGAGGAACCGGGGGAGGGCCCCTGGGAGTCCTACGTCGACGATCCGGCCGAGGTCCAGGACTCGTCGCAGCTCCGCACCGAGGTCGTCTGGCCCCTGGCCTGACGCCTCAGCCGCCGCGCGGGTGGTGTGGCGGGTTCTCAACCTCGTGGTGGCCCCGGTCGACCGCGATGCGCGTCACGTCGGCCGGGTACGGCGAGGCGGCCATCACCTCCTCGAGGCCGATGACCCCCGAGAGCGAACTGCGGAGCAGCTCCGCCAGCAGGGCCAGCTCCCCTGCCTGGCGCTCGGCGAAGTCCCGTCCGGCAGGCATGCCGTGTCCGGGGATGACCACGTCGCGCACGAGTGGCAGCAGCCGCTCTCCCACCGTCTCGGACCAGGCGAGCGGATACGCATCGCCGAATGATGGCGGGGCGCCGTTCTCGAGGAGATCGCCCGCGAACATGACACCGGCGTCCGGCACCAGCGCCACGATGTCGTTGTCGGTGTGCCCGTGGCCCAGGTAGCGCAACTCGACCTTGCGGTCGCCGAGATCCAGGGTCGCGATCTCGTCGAAGGTATGGGTCGGCGGGACGATCTCGGCCCGCCCCAGCTCGGCGGCAAGCTCCGGCAGCTCGGCCATCAGCCGGCGCCGCATCGTCTCGCCGCCGCTACGGAGCACCTCCGCGCATCGGTCGTGACCCCAGATCGGCGCCGGCAGGAAGCGGGCGTTGCCGAAGGTGTGGTCCCAGTGGTGGTGCGTGTTCACGACGCTGATCGGCGCCCGTGTCAGCGAGCGGAAATCGGCCAGGAGTTCGTCCGCCTGCCGATGGGTGGCGCGCGTATCGACCACGACGGCCCCGCCGGCCCCGACGACGGCCCCGATCGACTGGTCGAGGAAGTCGTAGCGCCGCACGAAGACGCGGTCCGCTACTTCCTGCCAGGCGCTCACATCGGTGCCGGTCACGTGCCCAATGCTACCCCGAGCTAGCGGGCCAGCAGGGCGCGGTTGAGCTGGCGCGGCGTGAGGAGAGGGGCGGCTAGTCGCGCCCGGCCAGCTGCCAGGACTTGCCCTCGGTGACGATCGACGGCGCGATGACCATCTCCACGTCGTGCATCTCGCGGATGGTCCGAGCGCCGAGTGCCGCCATCGACTGGCGCAGGGCGCCGACCAGGTTCTGCGTGCCGTGCTGGGTGGCCGCCGGTCCGAACAGGATCTGCTCCAGCGGCAGCCGCTCGCCAAGGCGGATCCGCGTTCCGCGCGGGAGGGTCGCCGACGGTGCGGCCATGCCCCAGTTGAAGCCACGCCCGGGCGCCTCGCTGGCGCCGGCGAACGGCGAGCCGAGCATGACCGCATCGGCCCCCGAAGCGATCGCCTTGGCGACGTCGCCGCCGGTCTTCATGCCGCCGTCGGTGATGACCGCCACGTAGCGACCGGTCTCGTCGGCGTAGCGATCCCGGGCGGCGGCGACCTCCAGGGTGGCGCTCACCTGGGGTACGCCGATGCCCAGCACCTCGCGCGTGGTGCAGGCGGCCCCGGGACCGACCCCGACCAGGACGGCTGCGGCTCCCTGGTGCATCAGCTGGTAGGCGGCCTCACCGCTGACCGTGTTGCCGACCAGGACGGGCAGCTGCAGGCCGCCGGTGAGGTCGGCCAGCGACAGGACCCGGGTCGAGGTGGAGATGTGGCGTGCGCTGGAGACCTGGGACTGGACCAGGAAGAGGTCCGCCCCGGCCGCGGCGGCGATCTCCGCGTGGTGCCAGGCCGAGGCCGGCGTGGTCGCGACGGCCGCAATGGCACCCTGCGCCTTGATGCGGGTGATGAGCGCCGCGATCAGCTCGTCGCGGACCGGCGCGGCGTAGGCATCCGCCAGGATCGCGCCGGCCTGCTGCCCGTTTTCGGCGGCAGCGACGCGCTCGATGATCGGCCCGGCGTCCTCGTAGCGCGTGTAGAGCCCCTCGAGGTTGACGAAGGCGAGCCCACCGTGGCGCGACATGCGGACCGCGAAGTCGACGTCGGCGACGGCATCCATGGCCGCCGCGATGAACGGGATCTCGAGGCGCCTGCCACCGATCTCGGTGACGAGCTCGACCTCCGCAGGATCGAGCGTCACGGCACCCGGGGCCAACGCGACTTCGTCGAACCCGTAGGCGCGGCGCAGCCGCTGCTGGGTTGTCTCGCCGAGGGTGGGCCGCTGCTCGATCAACCTCGCCTCCGATCAGGTACGAGAACGCCCGCGTGCGGCATCAGCCGTCGCGGGCCCTGGTGGTCGCCGCAGGATGGAACCGCTCGAATGGGAAGCACGGCGTCGAAGCTGCGGATCGTGCCGCGAGTATAGCCCGGGTCACCCCGCCCGCGGCGCGTCGAGGGCCGCACCGGAGGGCTCCCCGCCGACGAGGGCGCGCGGGCCACGTCGGTCCATCTCTGCCCAGACCGGGAAGGCGAACGGGACGAGCGTGGTCACCAGGTAGATCCCCGCGCCGATCCATAGCGTGGTGGCCAGGCCGACCGATTCCGCCAGCGCGCCGCCCACCACGGGGCCGAGCGGAATGCCTGCCCAGGCGAGGGCACCGATCGCGCCTATCACGCGTGCCTGGAGGTGGCGCGGCACCCGATCGAACTCGACGGCGCCCAGGATGGGGTTGATGCTGCCGGCGCCGAAGCCGGCCACGAAGCCGATGACCAGCATCGGCTCGACCGTGTGCAGCAGCGCCATCGCCGCCAGGCGCGGACTGCCTCCCACCAGGAAGCCGACCGCGTAGACCCATCGACGAGACAGGCGGGGAGCCAACCAGGTCAGAGCCGCGTTGCCGCTCACGGCACCGAGGCCGAACGCACCGGAGATCAGGCCGATCCCGACCGGACTCCCCAGGCGCTCCGCGCCCCACAGCGGCAGCAGCACCGATCCATTGGCGGCGTCCAGAAAGTTCGTGACCAGCACCATGAAGCCGATGCCCAGCAGGAGCCGGTCGCCGCGAAGGTGGCGGAATCCCTGGCCCAGCCGTGTCAGGTAGCCCGCCTCGGCCTCATCGGGGTGCGGCTCGGGCTGCGACGACGCCGGCACGAGCGCCATGAGCAGCAGCGCGGAGAGGCCGAAGCTCGCCGCGTCGATGACGATCACCGCGGGGGCCGAGGTGGCGGCGATCAGCAGGCCCGCGGCCGGGATGCCGAGCATGCTGGCAACCCGGCTGATGCCGTCAAACAGCCCGGCCGCACGTTCGATCGGCATCCGCGCCTCGTCGGCGAGCGCTGGAACCAGGACGCGGTTGCCGGTGTCGCCCGCGCCCCGCACGCCGCCGGCGGTCGCCGCCAGCACGGCCAGGGTCGGCAGCGAGAGGGCCCCGCTGAAGTGCAAGGCGGGGATGAGGCCCATCGCCACGCCGGCGATCAGCTCCGACGCAATGGCGACCCGCCACGCGCCGATGCGGTCGACGAGGGGGCCGCCGAACGCCATGAGCAGGACGTAGGGGGCCGTCTCGGCGAATGCCACCAGGCCTGTCTCCGCGGCGCTGCCCGAAGTGGTCAGCACGAACCATGGGATGGCGAGCATGGACATCCGCGTGCCGAGCGCCGACACGCCGTTGGCGGTCAACAGCGCCAGGATGCCGCGACGCCGCCGCTCAGCCATGGACGGCATCCTCGCCCTCGTCCACGGTCTCCCTGGCGTCGGGGAGAACCTGGAACTGCAGGTAGACCCGGCGCGCTCCCGGCCGAGGCGCCTCGTCCTCCGTCGCGCGCATCTCGTTGCCGATCGTCTCCAGCCGCTCCAGCAGCGCCCTGGCCTCCTCCGGCGTGGCCAGCATGCGGTAGTCCGATACGGTGCCGGCATCGCGCCACGCCTCGGGAAGCGTCGGCTGGGCGTCGACCCACGCCTCCATGCGCATCGCCGCGCCCCTGACCACTGCGCGCAGGTAGGCGTCGCCGAGGAGCCGCGTCTCGTCGTCGACCGCCTCGGCTGTGCTGAAGTAGGACGACCGATGCGCGGAGCGCCACCAGCGCTCGCGCCCCTGCCCGCGCGTCTCGTCGTCCGTCACGAAGCCGTATTCCGCCAGCTGGCGCAGGTGGTAGCTGGTGGCGCCGCTCGACTCACCCAGCCGCTCGGCGAGCATGGTGGCGGTGGCCGGACCGCGCTCGCGGAGCATGGCCAGCATGCGGAGACGGAGGGGGTGGGTCAGCCCACGCAGGTTTCGTGCGTCGATGAACACGTCGCGGCGCGGGTCGAACCCTCCTGGCAGGGTGCGCTCTTCATCGGTCATGCATGCAAAGATACCTTTGCAACACATCCTTTGCAAGCCGCGTTCTAATACGCGGCGGTGCCGGCATCAGGCAACGGGGCCGTCGTCCCAAGACCACCAGCTGGTGGTGTTATCGGCCAGGAATCTCCGTGGCGACGGGGTTTCGTCGTGGAAATCACCAGCCGGTGACCGGTCCTGACTACGAATCGCCGCCTCGATGGCCACCGTCCGTCCGAACCCTGGTCCTTACCTCCACCGGCTGGTTGCCGCGGCACGAAGGTCCGCAGCGGTCGGCTCCCCGATCTCCTCCCTGCCAAGCCGGTAGCGCTCGAGGGCTCTCCGGCGAGCGGCGGCGTGCTCGACGATCGGCGCGGGGTAGGCGGTCGGCCGCGGGCCCGGCGGGGCCAGCCAGGGCTCGTGGATGAACCGCGTCGGCAGCTCGGCCAGCTCCGGCAGCCAGGCCCGCACGAAGTCGCCCTGTGGGTCGAACCGCTTGCCCTGGAGGACGGGGTTGAGGATGCGGAAGTAGGGCGCCGCATCGGTCCCGACGCCGGCCACCCACTGCCAGTTGCCGTTGTTCTGCGACAGGTCCCCGTCGAGCAGGTGCTCCATGAAGGCGGCCTCGCCACGGCGCCAGTCGATGCCGAGATCCTTGACCAGGAAGCTGGCGGTGATGAGCCGCAGCCGGTTGTGCATCCAGCCGGTGGCGCGGAGCTGGCGCATCCCGGCATCGACGATCGGGATGCCGGTCGATCCCGAGCGCCACGCCTCGAACGCGTCATCGGCGGCCCGGCCCGTCTCCCAGCCGATGCCCCGGTATTCTGAACGAAGGCCGCGCTCGATCCCCTCGGGATGCGCGAGCAGGACGCCGGCGTAGAACTCGCGCCAGGCGAGCTCGTCGCGCCAGCGCCGCGCACTGGCCGCCAACTCCGCGTCGTCAGCGAGCTCGGCGTCCCGCTCGACCGCCTGCACGGCGCGCCAGGCCGCGCGAACCGAAAGCGCGCCAGTGCGCAGGTACGGGCTGATGCCCGAAGTGGAGGCGAGATCCGGGCGGTCCCGCTCGGCGCGGTAGCGGCGCAGGTCGTTCGCCACGAAGCTCCGCAGGCGTCTCTTGGCAGCCAGCTCCCCGGCCAGCGGCAGCCGACCTGCTGCCGCGGGCCATGGGAAGGTCTCGTTCGGCAGGGACCCGCTGATCCTCGCGAGGCGCGAGACGTCCGCGACTGATTCGGCCACCAGGGAGCTGTCCGCGGCGAGGCGAGCACCCAGCGCGTTGCGGAACGGCGTGAAGATGCGAAACGCGTCGCCGCTCGCCGTGCGCAACGCCCCCGGCGGCAGGAGCCGCTGGTCATCGACCAGGCGCAGGTCGACGCGGCGGGCGACCTCCTCGTCACGGGCCACGGCAAATGGATCCTCGTCGCGCCCGGCGAAGATCGCATCGGCCCCGACCTCGGAGGCAAATCGGGTGAGGACGGCGGCGGGATCGCCGGCGAGGACGCGAAGGCCGCTGCCAACGCTGCCCAGCCGGCCGGCGAGCGCTTCGACGCTCGCGGCGAACCAGGCCAGGCGGCCCGCTGCTTCGGCATGGCGCTCCAGCAATGCGGGATCGACGACGAAGACGGGGAAGACCTGGGCCGCCTCGGCCGTGGCGAGCGCCAGCATCCTGTTGTCGTCGATGCGCAGGTCGCGCCGAAACCAGGCGATCGCTCGTCGCGGGGTGCGAGTCACGCTGTCGGTACGGTCGCGTCTCCGTGCGGGATCAATCGCCCAGAGCGATGCCCGCCGCCCGTGCGTCCTCGGCCAGCGCCTCCATCGGCTCGTCGGCGGTGGCCGTCTCCTGCAGGAGTCCCATGACACGGTCGACGCCGAGGTCGGCCAGCTCGCCCAGCAGGGCGATCCGGCGATCGCCCGGGGTCCGCCAGTCATCGTCGCCCCACCAGGCGTGAAGGCTGATGCGCAGGCTGTCCGGGTCCCGGCCGATCTCCTCGCAGCGGGACCTGATGACCGGCAGCGCGTCGCGCAGCTCGGCGGGCGACATGGCGTCGAGGTTCAGCTCGTCGGCGAACTTCGCTGCCAGTCGCCAGGTCACGTTCGGCCCGTTGCCACCCACCATGATCGGGATGCGGGGTGCCTGCAGGCCGCGCGGCAGATTGATGGCGCCGTGCACCGCCGCGTGCTCACCGTCGTACGTGGCGTGCTCTCGGCCCTGCCCGAGCATCCGCGTGATGATCTCGAGCGCGTCTCCCAGCTGGGCCAGCCGCTCACGCGTCTCGGGAAAGCCGTAGCCGTAGGCCAGCCACTCGTCTCGCTTCCAGCCGGCGCCGATGCCGAGCTCGTAGCGACCTCCGCTGACGACGTCCAGCGTGCCGGCCATCTTCGCGGTCAGCGCCGGGTTGCGGAAGCCGTTGCAGATGACGACCTGCCCCACGCGGACACGCTCGGTCTGCGTCGCCAGTGCAGTGAGCGCAACGAACGACTCGAAGGTGAGCTCGTCGGTCGGCTTGGGGACCGTGTGGAAGTGGTCGAAGAGCCAGATGGACTCGAAGCCGATGCGGTCGGCGTGGCGCGCCACGGCCAACGTCCGTGACCAGGCGCTGTCGGCGTCCCAGCCGTCGTACTCGCCGGTCCATCCCTGCGGCACGATGAGCCCCAGTTTCATGCGGGCGCCTCCTGCAGGTTGCGCGCCGCCCAGGCGCCGGCATCCGATCGCACGATCATCTGCTGCCGCTCGGGTCCAATGCTGACGTGGCTCACCGGGACGCCCGCGAGCGCTTCCAGGCGCTCCACATAGCCGCGGGCGGCGGGTGGCAGATCCGACCACCGGCGACAGTCTGTCGTGTCGCGCTGCCAGCCGGGGAGCTCCTCGTACACGGGCTCCAGTCGCTCGTAGAGCGGCGTGGATGCGGGAACCGTTTCCAGCAGGTCGCCGCTCACCGGATCGCGGTAGGCGGTGCAGACCCGGACGCGGTCGAACCGGTCGAGGACGTCGAGCTTCGTCAGCGCGATGGCGCTGTACCCGGCCAGCCGGACGCTGAAGCGAACCGCCACCGCGTCGTACCAGCCGCATCGACGCGGGCGGCCGGTCGAGGTGCCGTACTCGACGCCGCGTTCTCGCAGTCGTTCGCCGTCCGCGTCGCTCGCCTCGCTCGGCAGTGGACCGGAGCCGACCGCCGTCGTGTACGCCTTCGCGACTCCGAGGACGCGATCGATGCGGACGGCCGGGAGGCCGGCCCCCAGGCTCGCGCCGCCCGGGATGGGACTGGAGCTGGTGACGTACGGGTAGGTGCCCCAGTCGATGTCGCGCATCGTCCCGAGCTGTCCCTCGAGGAGGATCCTGCGTCCGGCGGTCAGCGCCTCATCCACCACGGCCTGGCCGTCCACGACGTGGGGACGCAGCCGCTCGCCGGCGCGGAGGTAGGCATCGGCGATGCGCTCCTCGTCCAGGGCCTCGGCGACGGCCCCCTGCAGCTCGTCGTCCGGACCTCCAGCCCCGAAGTAGCCCTCCACCAGGCGACGAGCACGCTGCAGGGCGGCGTGCAGGCGGGCGCGGAAGACATCGGCCTCCATGAGGTCGACCACGCGGATGCCGCGGCGCGCCACCTTGTCGACGTAGGCCGGACCGATGCCGCGGCTCGTGGTCCCCAGCTTCTTCGCGCCTCGCTCGCGCTCCTCGAGCTGGTCGGTCAGCACGTGGTACGGCATCACCAGGTGAGCACGATCCGCGATGGCGAGGTTCTCGCAGCCGATGCCGGCCGCCTGCAGCCCGTCCAGCTCCCCCACCAGCGCGGGCGGGTTGATCACCACGCCGTTGCCCAGGAGGTTGCGCGTAGCCGGATAGCAGATGCCCGACGGGATGAGGTGCAGCTTGAAGTGACCGTGCGGGTTGACGACGGTGTGCCCGGCGTTGTTGCCGCCGCCGTAGCGAACCACCAGGTCCGCGTCCTCTGCCAGGTAGTCCACCACCCGGCCCTTGCCCTCGTCACCCCACTGGGCGCCGACGACGGCGATGACGGACATGGAGCGTCGGAACCTCGACTACGGGGAAGGGGGCAATGGTAGCGCCCCGCGGGACCGGAAAACGGAACGAGCGCCGCATCCGCGGCGCTCGTCGTCGGCGCTCTCGCCGCTGGTGCGTCAGGCGCGCGTGGCGCGAACCTTGTCGAAGCAGCTGGAGCAGTAAACCGGCCGATCGTTGCGCGGCAGGAAGGGCACCAGGGCCTGACCTCCGCACTCGGCACAGACCGCCGCATGCATCTCGCGCTGGCCGCCGCCCCCTCCACCGTTACCGATCCCGAGGGCTCGGTTCTGCTTGGCAACGGCGCGGCAGCTCGGACAGCGCTGGGGCTCGTTGACGAGCCCCTTCTCTGCGTAGAACTCCTGCTCGCCCGCTGAAAAGACGAAGTCCATTCCGCAATCTCGACAGCGAATGGTCTTGTCGGCGTACACCCTACCCATGCCTCCTGTTCGCGCGCCCGGGCCGGAACTTGGACGGTGCTGGCTCCCGGCGCCTGTGCGAGTTGCGTGCGACGGTGGGGCGCGAGCGTGTGGACCGGACGTTCAGCGCCCGACTATACACGCGGGTACAAGGGGATGTACAGAGTTCGGCAGGCTAGCGAGCGAGCGTCAGTAGGCCTGCACCTCGGCCTCGCGCTGCATGGTGTAGAAGCGCGTATTCGACTTCCGGAACTGCAGCGGCACCTCGCCGATGGGGCCGTTGCGGTGCTTGGCGACCTTGGCCTTGACCAGTTCGACCTCGCTCTCGGCGTTCTGCTCGCCCTCTCGATACAGGAAGATCACCACGTCGGCGTCCTGCTCGATGGATCCCGACTCGCGCAGGTCGGAGAGGCGCGGCTCCTGAGTCCCTCGCTGCTCCACGCCGCGCGAAAGCTGCGAGAGGGCGATGACAGGAACCTTCAGCTCCCTGGCCAGCTGCTTCAGACCGCGGCTGATCTCGCTCACCTCCTGCACCCGATTGGCGTCGCGCTGCGGCGTGGAGCCCTGCATCAGCTGCAGGTAGTCGACGATCACGAGGTCCAACCCCCGCTGCTCCGCCTCGAGCCGACGGGCCTTCGTCCGAAGCTCCATGACGGTGAGCGCCGGCGAGTCGTCGATCCACATCGGCGCGTTGTGCATGTCGTTCATCACCTGGGCGATCTTCGACCAGTCGGTCTCGTCCACGAAGCCGGACTGCAGCGGGCGTGGATTGATCCCGCTCTCCGCGGAGAGGAGCCGGAGGGCCAGCTGCTCGCGACTCATCTCGAGCGAGAAGAGACCGACCTTCTTCACCTCGCGCACGGCGGCGTGCTGCGCGATGTTCAGCGCCAGGCTCGTCTTTCCGACGCTGGGACGAGCCGCCAGGATGACGAGGTCGGACGGCTGGAAGCCGCCCAGCAGGGCATCGAGCTGCGACAGGCCGGAAGGGATGCCCAGGATCTGTCCGCGATGCTCGTGCAGGTACTCGAGCCGGTCGTACGCCTGGCCGAGGAGCGTGGACAGTGATTCGAAGCCCCCGACCGTGCGCCGCTGGCTGATCTCGAACAGGATCCCCTCGGCGCGGTCAACCGCTGCCTCCGCATCGTTGGCCTCCTCGTACCCGACCGCCGCGATCTTGCCGGCTGCTGCGATGAGGTTGCGCAGCACCGCCTTGCGCTCGACGATCCGGCCGTAGTGCTCGACATGGACCGCGGTCGGAACGGCGTTCATGAGGTTTGCGAGGTACGCCGGTCCCCCCACCTGCTCGAGGCGCTCACGGCGGGTGAGCTCATCGCCGAGGGTGACGAGGTCGATCGGTTCGCGCTGGCCGTGCAGGGAGAGCATGGCCTCGTAGATGTCGGCATGCTGCTGCCGGTAGAAGTCAGCCGGATGGAGGAACTCGGCGACCCGCAGGATGGCCTCCGGGTCGATCAGGACCGAGCCGAGGACGCTCTGTTCGGCCTCCACCGCCTGGGGTGCCAGCTTGTCGATGCTCATGCGCCTGCCGCGATGCGGGTTGAAGCTGCTGCGCCTCTCGGCGCCGGAGACAGACCCTACGGCCGGCGTGGCTTCGCGGTGGTCGCTCGTCGGCCGAAACAGTCACGGTTGCCCACAACCTCGGAAGTTCATCGGGGATAACCCTGCCCGAAATGTGGATACCGTCACCGCAGCCAAGGGAAGCGCAGCGTTGTGACAGCTAGCCTGTCAAGACCGCGGCTCCAGCGCCGGGTCGCCGCATGCGGGTACCCGGGCTGCGCGCCGCGCCGCGGGGAGTGGGCGCCGGGTCAGGCCGGTACGACGGTGACCGTAACCTGCGAGGTGATGCCGTACGGGAGCCGAACGTCAACCCGGTGGTCGCCGACCGTCTTGATCGGTTCGCGCAGGTGGATCACATGCCGATCGAGGGAGATGCCCTCCCGCCCGATGGTGTCCGCGATCTCGCGGTTTGTGACGGAACCGAAGAGACGATTCTTCTCGCCGGCCTTGACGGCGATCTCGATCGTCATCTCCCGCAGTCGCTCGGCGAGCGCCTCCGCCTCAGCGCGCTCGGCCCGGTCGCGCTCGTCGCGCTCGTCGCGGTGGCGCTCCCAGTTCTTGAGGGCGCCGGCATCGGCCATCACCGCCTTGCCGGTCGGAAGCAGGAAGTTGCGACCGTAGCCGTCCTTGACCTCCTTGACGTCCCCCTCGCGGCCGAGGCCCTTCACGTCGTGCTTGAGAATGACCTTCATGTGTGGAGCGTTCCTTTCTCGGTCCGCTCAGCGGCACTCGCCGCCGAGCGCAGGTATCGGTTCAGTTCAAGTGGTCGCCGCGGCCGGCGGAAACGCCCGTCTCGGCTCTGGCGGGCTCCCGCGTCCGGCGCCGGCGCCAGTCGGCGAGCAGTGCCTTCACGGCGGCAGGGTCCCGCAGCTCGCCGTAGCGCTCCAGCAGGTCGGGTAGACGATCGCGGATCTGGTCGTATCGGTCGCCCATCAGCTCGCGCAGGCGGGAGAGGTCGGTGTCCAGCTGGGCGGTGCCGTTGCGCGCACGCATCGCGTGCTCCTGTCGCACCTCGCTGGGTGCGTTCGCAATGAAGAGGTCCAACACGAGCAGCAGGACCGTCAGGTCGTCGGCCTGGCCGATGATCGGGATGACGTCGGGAATGACGTCGAGCGGGACCAGCACGTACGCGAGGCCCGCGCCCAGCAGCGCCTTCAGCGGCAGCGGGGTGCGCGGATCGCGGGCCAGGCCCCAGACCATGCGGGCATAGGTCGGAAGCTTCCAGACCAGCCGTGCGAGGCGCAGGTAGCGCCACCTGCCGGACACGTTCACGCGGTGCTCCAGATCGATCTTCGGGTGGGCGCCGATGATAGCAGCGCCGATCCCATCGGTTGACAATAGAACGGATGTTCGGCTAGCATCGACTCCGTGACCAGACACGACGCGGAGCGCAGGCAGAAGATCCTGGAGTTCATCGCGCAGACCGTCGAGGGACGCGGCTATCCACCGTCGGTCCGCGAGATCGCCGACGCCGTCGGCCTCGCCTCGACGTCCGCCGTCCACCACCACCTGACCGCCCTCGAGCGTGAGGGCTACCTCGAGCGCGGTGCCCACTCGTCGCGGGCGCTGCGCCTCACCGAGAAGGGCGACGCGGAGATCGCACCCGCCTCGCGCCCGGCAAGCGGGCGGGTCACGCCGTTCCGCATGCCGGTCGAGCGCGACGTGCTCAATCTTCCGGTCCTGGGCGAGATCGCCGCAGGGCAGCCCATCGAGGCGTACGACGACGGGGCCGAGAGCCTGGACGTGCCACGCTCGATGCAGGCGCGCGACAACTCGTACGTCCTGCGGGTCCGCGGCAAGTCGATGATCGACGCCCTCATCGACGACGGTGACTACGTCGTCGTGCAGCCGCAGGCGACCGCCCATGACGGCGACATCGTGGTCGCGCTCCTGGAGGACAACGGGGTGACGCTGAAGCGGTTCTTCCGCGAGAAGGATCGCATCCGGCTGCAGCCGGCCAACGCGGAGATGGAGCCGATCTACGCCAGCGAGGTCCAGATCCAGGGCAAGGTGGTCGGGGTGATCCGCAAGCTCTGACCGATACGCCGCGGCTCCAGGGCCGCTGGCTGGGTGGAGGCCCATGCCGCCGCAGACGCTGACGCTCCGCCGGCTCAATCGCGCCACGCTCGCACGCCAGGGGCTGCTAAAGCCGCTTCCCGAGGCCGCCCCAGCATCGATGGTTGCGCGCCTGGGCGCCCTGCAGGCACAGCATCCGGACTGGCCCGGCTTCGCCCTCCAGTCCCGCCTCCCCGCCGATGCGCCTGCCGTTGACATCATGGCCGCACGACGCACGCGAGACCTCGTGCGCGCCTCCCTCATGCGCATCACGGTGCACCTCGTGGCCGGCAGCGACTACTGGCCGATGTCCTCGGTCACCATCGGCTATAGACGCGACCAGTTCCGCGCCATCTACAAGCTCGACCCGCACTCCTCGCCACTGGGCCGTGCCATCACCGCGGCGCAGCCGGCCGTCCTCTCGGCAATGCGCGAGCAGGCCCTCACCATCGCCCAGATCGAGGCAATCCTGGGCGACGCGGTGGGCGACATCGAGGTGCCACCGCATCGCGCGCTGTGGCGCCACTTCAGCGGGTCGGTCCCGCTGGTCCTCGTGCCGTTCGACGGGGAGGGTTACGGGCGGAGCCGCTACCTGCCTGCCACCGAGTGGCTGGGCGAAACACCCGAGACGGACGAGGTCTCAGCCGCCGCGGCCGTCGCCGAGCGATACCTCGCCGCCTTCGGTCCGGCGAGCGTCGAGGATTTCGCCGCGTTCGTCGGGCGCGGGAAGCGAATGCCGCTGCTGCGCACGGGCATGCAGGCGCTCGGCGACCGCCTGATGCGCTTCCGCGATGAGTCGGGCCGGGAGCTGCTGGACCTGGCCGACGCGCCGCGCCCCGCCGAGGACGAGCCCGCGCCGCCGCGCCTCCTGGCGCGCTGGGACAGCGTCCTGCTCGCCTACGGCACGCGCGACCGGACGCGGATCCTGCCGCCCGAGCACCAGGCCACCGTCATCACCCGCAATGCGGACGTGCTCCCCACCTTCCTGCTCGACGGGCGCGTGGCGGGTACGTGGCTCCCGCGCCACAGCCAGGCCGGCGAGCCATTCGCGGAACTGCGGCCTTTCGGCCGCCTCTCTGCGAGGGACCGGAGGGCCCTGGATGACGAGGCCGGGCGCCTGCTCCCGATCCTGCCCGCCGGCGCCTTCGTCCGCTATCCGGGCAGCGACTGAGGCCGGGCCGATGCGGACGATCCTGCACGCAGACCTGGACGCCTTCTACGCGAGTGCGGAGGTGCTCGACAATCCGGCGCTGCGCGGGAAGCCGGTCATCGTGGGCGGCGATCCGGACGCCCGCGGCGTGGTGAGCGCGGCCTCCTACGAGGCGCGTGCTTTCGGGGTCCACTCGGCCATGCCGCTGCGCACTGCACGCCGTCTCTGTCCGCATGGCGTCTTCCTGCCCGGTCGCTTCGATCGCTACCACGAGCTGAGCCGCCAGGTGATGGCGATCTTCGCCAGCTATACCCCGCTGGTCGAGCCGATCTCGCTGGACGAGGCGTTCCTCGACGTGAGCGGCAGCCGTGCCGCGTTCGGGGACGGGGAAACCATCGGCCTGGACCTCAAGCGACGCGTGCTGGAGGAGGCCGGGCTGGTGGTCAGCGTCGGGGTGGCGACGAACAAGCTGTGCGCCAAGGTGGCTTCGGACCTGCGGAAACCGGACGCCCTCGTGGTCGTCCCTCCCGGCGGCGAGGCCGCCTTCCTGGCGCCGCTCCCGGTCAGCCGGCTGTGGGGCGTCGGACCGCAGGCGCGCGAGGCGTTGAGCGACTACGGCGTCACGACCATCGGCCAGCTGGCGGGCCTGCCGGAGGCCACGCTGCGCCGCCGCTTCGGTACGCACGGCGCCGAGCTGCGGCTGCGAGCACTCGGCGTCGATCCATCGCGCGTGACGCCCGCCCACCTACCGAAGTCGGTCGGGCACGAGCTCACCTTCGATCACGACGTGCTCGACCTCCGGCGGCTGGAAACGACGCTGCTCGACCTGGCCGAGTCGGTCGCTTCACGTCTCAGGCGCCACGGGCTGGCGGCCGGAGCCGTCCAGCTCAAGCTGCGCTACGAGGGCTTCGAGACGATCACACGGCAGGTCTCGCTGGGCCGGCAGGTCCGAGAGTCGGAGCCGCTGTACGAAACGGCGGCTGCACTGCTGCGCAGGGCGCTGGCACCCGATCGCGCCGTCCGGCTCATCGGCCTGACGGCCATCCACCTGTCGGAGGCGCAGCAGCTGACCCTCTTCGATGCCCCCGACCGCAACGAACGGCTGACGCAGTCGATCGATTCGGTGCGCAGGCGCTTCGGCGATTCGGCCATCACCCGGGCGCGCCTGGTGGGACGCGCGGATCGACGCCGTCCCGACTTCGGCATGCGCCCTGACGCGCCCGACCCGGACGATCTTGACAATTAGAACGGCCGTTCGTATCCTTCGTGTCCAAGTAGAACGCCTGTTCGGTGCCTGGCAGGCCGCTGTGCGAAGGAGCACCAACCGCAGATGGCCATGACGAAGATCACTCCAGTGCGCGCTCGTGTCCGCTGGGACCGTGCACAGGACCGCCCCGCATCTCTGCTCGTCGGCGAGCGCCGGTTCGTCGTGAATGGCGTCGACGCCGTCCGCGACGAGATGGCGGCCTACCCCCTGGATCGCGGCCCGCGCATCACCTTCCTGCTCGACACGGACGCCGGCCAGGCGTCTCTCGTCTTCGACGCCCGTGGCCGGCGCTGGTTTGTGGAGGCCATGGAGGCCGCCTGACGGCGACGAGCAGCCACCAGCCAGCAGCGTCCACCCCGCGTACAATCCGGCACGCAAGCCGATGCCGCATCTCGTGGCCGGCTCCCGTACCGAGGCCAGCCGTGGAGGACGCGAAGACCACCAGCCTCAGTAACCTGTCCGTCGACGACCTCGTCGATCGCCTCGCCAGCCGGGATCCGGCCCCAGGCGGCGGCAGCGCCTCCGCCATCGCCGGTGCCATGGGGGCAGCCCTGGTCGGCATGGTCGTGGAGCTCACCATCCGCCGCACCGGGAGCGAGGGTCACGAGGCGCAGCTCGCAGAGCTGCGGGCATCGGCGGCCCAGCGACGCGCCGAGCTGCTGGAGCTGTCCGAGCGCGACGCTGCGGCCTACCTGGCCGTCGTGCTCGCCCGTCGCATGCCGCGTGATTCGGAGGCGGAGCGTCGCGCCCGACGCGCTGCGATGGATCGCGAGATGCACGGTGCAGCCGAGGTTCCCCTCAGCACGGCGCGCGCGGCCATGAGCGTGCTGAGCGATGCCGCTCGGGTCGCGCCCATCGGCAACGTCAACGCGGTGAGTGACGCCGGCGTCGCGGCTCTGCTGGCATGGACGGCCCTGCGTGGGGCGGTCCTGAACGTCCGCATCAACCTTCCCTACCTGCCGCCCGGCGACGCGCTGCGGGAGAGCGCGCCCGGCGAGCTGGTGGAGCTGGTGACGCGGGCCGATGCCCTGCGCCTCGCAGTCGAGCGAGCCGTCGACGAGCGGATGCAGCAGCCGTGAGCAGCCGGACCCTGGACGGCCGGGCCGTCGCCTCCCGTCTCTGGCGCCAGCTTGCCGACCGCGTGACGGCGCTCGGATCCGAGACGCCAGCGCGCCTGGCCATCCTGCGCTTCGACGGGGACCCGGCCACCGCGGTCTACGCCGGCAGCCTGCTTCGAGCGGCGCGCAGCATTGGCATGGAGCCAATCGAGATCGTCCCGCCGTCGAGCATCAGCCTGGCCGATCTCGCTGCACGGATTGGTGCGCTCAACCGCGACCCGCAGGTCGCCGGCATCGTCGTCGCTCAGCCGGGCCCCGATCACCTGGATGCCGAGGCCGTGCTCGAGCTGATCGACCCGGCCAAGGACGTCGACGGAGCGACGGCGCTGAACGTGGGCCGCCTGGCGCGCGGGGCGCAGGGATTCGCGCCGGCGACGGCGCTCGCCGTGATGGCCATTCTGCGAGCCCACGAGGTCCCGATCGCCGGCCGTCGGGCGGTGGTGGTGGGCCGGTCTGCCGTCGTCGGCCGGCCGGTCGCATCGCTCCTGCTCGCCGCGGATGCCACCGTGGTCATCTGCCACAGCCGCACCCGCAACCTCGCACGTGAGACACGGCGCGCCGAGATCCTGGTGGTGGCGGCAGGGCAGCCGGGCCTGATTCGCGCAGAGATGGTCAACCGTTCGGCGGTGGTCGTCGACTGCGGCATCAACGTCGGCCAGAGCGGGCTGGTGGGCGATGTCGACTACGAGGCAGTCCGGCCGATCGTGGCGGCCATCACGCCGGTGCCCGGCGGGGTCGGACCGGTGACGACCATGATGCTGCTGGACCAGGCCGTTCGCGCCGCGGAACTCTCCCGCGAGGACCAGGAGGGCCTGATGGAGCGGTTCCGCGTCCCGGAGCCTGGACGGGAGCGCTGACAGCCCCCGCTCGTACTAGCCGACCACGTCGTCGTACATCTCTCGGCGTGGAACGGAGCCGTCGATCAGCTGCAGCTTCACCATGGTCTCGTAGCCGGCGGTCCATGCCTCCGTGTCGATCCCGGTGCTGACCTCGCCCGAGGCGTCCTTCCAGAGCTCGACGCTGGCGGCGAGCACCGCGCGCGCCGTCTCGCGATCCTCTCCGATGGCCGGGACCTGGTTGACGGCGGCGGCGAGGCCGAGGTCCACGTCGTTGGCGATGGCGGCCTGCGCCGCATGGACGGCGCCGGCAAAGGCGGAGACCATGGGTCGGTTCGAGCCGAGCAGGTCGTCACCCACCACCAGCCCAGGACCGGGCAGGGGCGCGACGTCGTCGACCGTGAGCATGCCGACCTCCTGCCCCTGCGCCTCCAGCTGCAGCGGTTCGTTGGTCCGGAAGCCGGTGATCAGGTCGACGTCTCCGTTCAGCAGCCCCTCGACCTGGTTGAAGGCGGGGTACTCGCGGATCGTCACGTCATCGGCCGTCAGGCCGCCGGCGTCCAGGATCGCCAGCAGCGCAGCCCACGACGAGCCGTAGCGGCCCGGCGTCCCGATCCGCAGGCCGGCCAGGTCGGCCGGATCCGGCGGCACCACGTTCGGAGGGCCGATCAGCGCCACCGGGAAGCGGGCGTAGAGGGTGGAGACGTACTTGATGGGGATGCCCGAGGTACGGCTGATCATCACGTCGGTGGCATCGGCCACCCCGAACTCTGCCTGTCCATCGGCCACGAGCCGGATGACGTCGGGACCATCGCGGTGCTCGATCGTCACATCCAGACCGGCGCTGGCGAAGTAGCCCTGCTGCTGCGCGACGTAGAACGGCGCGAACTGCACGTCGGGCCGGTAGCTGAGGAGCAGCGTCACCGGCTGCGGGACCCCGGCACTCGATGCCGGCGGCGTCGCCGATGGCTCGGCGCTGCACGCGGCGAGGACCAGGACCATGGCAAGCAGTGCGGTTACGTATCGGCGCGATGACATCGGTCTACCTCAAGCGGGTTGGAGGAGCCGCCGTTCGACCAGGACGACCAGGCTGTAGAAGGCCAGGCCGATGATCGCCAGCGCGGCGAGAGCGACGAACATGAGCGGGGTGTCGAAGAGCCCCTGGTCGGCGATGTTGATCAGCACGCCCAGGCCGACGCTGGCGCTCACCCACTCGGCCACCACGGCGCCGATCACGGACAGGGTCACCCCGACCCGCAGCCCGCCGAAGATCACGGGCAGGGCCGACGGGATCTCGAGCCGTGCCGTCACCTGGCCGGGCGAGGCGCCCAGCGAGAGGAGCATCTCGCGCAGCAGAGGGTCGGCCGAGCGGATGCCGACCATGGTGGCGATGGCGATCGGGAAGAAGACGATCAGGGCACAGACGAGGACCCGGGCGAAGAGCCCGCCGCCGAACCAGATGTCGAGCAGGGGGGCGAGGGCGAGAATCGGCACTGCCTGCGCGGCGACCAGGTACGGCGACAGGACGCGTTCGATCACCACGCTCTTGCCGAGCGCGATGCCGACGCCGATGGCGGTGACCGCTCCGAGCCCGAATCCGAGCACGATCTCGAGCACGGTCGCCGCCGCGTGATCCCAGAGCACGCCGGAGCCGACGGCCCTGACCGCACGCTCGCCCACCACCTCGGGCGCGGGCAGGATGTACTCCGGCGTCCCCGTCGCCAGCACCAGCAGCTTCCAGGCGACGAGGAAGGCGGCGAGTGAGAGGAGCCCGCCACCGATCCGCAGCAGGCGACCGCCGGTCACGAGGGCGCCGTCGCTTCCGTCCACGGTGAGAGCTCGGGCGGATGCACGAGCGCAAGCGCCTGGCGCACGGCTCGATCGACCGCGGTGGCGCGCAGGTCAGCGGAGAGGACCGGGCGCGGCCGCGGGAGGTCGACCTCGATCACCGTCGCGACCGCCCCGGGGCGCGCCGTCATCACCACGATCCGGTCCGCGAGCCGCACCGCCTCGCTCACCGAATGCGTCACCATCACGACCGTCCGCGGCTGGTCGAGCCAGAGGCGCTGCAGCTCCGTGTCGAAGGCTTCGCGGGTCAGGGCGTCGAGGGCGCTGAACGGCTCGTCAAGGAGCAGCACGGGTGGATCGCCGATGAGCGCGCGCGCGAGCCCGGCACGCTGCGCCATCCCCCCCGACAGCTCTCCCGGTCGCAGGCGCTGCGCCCGCTGCATGCCGACCCGTTCCAGGGCGAGCTGTGCCCGCTGGTTCCGCGGGGCAGGCGGGGCGCCGGCGAGCGTGAGCGGCAGCGCCACGTTGTCCAGGACGGTAAGCCAGGGGACCAGGCGCGGCTGCTGGAACGCGATGCCGACGCGGCCGTCGCCCGCGTGCGGCTCAGCCGCAACAATCCCCTCCCCGATCCGGACAGTTCCGGCATCCGGGACGAGCAGGCCCGCAACCAGGCGCAGCAGCGTCGACTTACCACAGCCGTTCGGCCCGATGATGGCCGTGAAGCTGTCGGCAGGCACGTCGAGGTCGAGGGCATCGAGCGCCAACACCTGCGTGTCGAAGCTGCCGAAGCCGCGGCGAACATCCGCCAGGCGCACTGCGAGGCCGCCCGATTCCCCGGCCGGTGTCAGGTGCTCGTTGGTCGCCATCCCTTGCCGCGTCCCGCGCGCCTCCGTGCGATTGAGTGCCGCCGGGGCGTCGCCGCCGGGCACGTCCGCCGGCGTCGACACGCCGGCCGCGAAACGGCGCGCAGGGCCGGCCACGGTCGACGATGCGTCGGAGGAACGCGTCGCGGTCGCCTTCTCCCTTCCGGACTCTGACCGTCGGCCCTGTCTGCCGTCGCGCGTCGCGCGCGCCGGGCCAGGTCGGCCCCTGGTGGTGGTCCGGTGGCGTTGCTCCGTGCCGCCGGCCGCCAGGGGTTCGCGGGCTGGTCCGCTTGCAGCGGACCGACCGCCGGTGGGGACTTTCACCCCGCCCCGAAGGCGATGGATTCGTTCAGTTGTCGCTAGCGTGCCACCCCGTGGCAGGCGCGGTCAACCCGATGGGCCTGGCGGTTCAGGCTGGCGTGGCGTCGCCTCGACCGCTCAGCCACCGGTAGAGGACGTATACGAGGCCAATCAGCACGACGGCGTAGATCACGTACTCGTAGGGCCGGACCGCCTCGTACAGCCGCTCGTAGTTCTCACCCAACAGGTAGCCCGCCAGCAGCAGTGCCGCGTTCCAGGGCAGCGAGCCGAGGGTGCTGAAGACGATGAAGCGACCGAGCGGCATGCGCGCCACGCCAGCTGGATAGTTGATCAGGGCGCGCAGCAGCGGGACGAGACGGGCGAGGAAGACCGCCCAATCACCGTAGCGGCGAAACCACTCGTCCGCGCGATCGAGGTCCTCGGGGTTGATGTGGACGTAGCGCCCCCAGCGGTCCAGGAGGGGGCGTCCACCCCAGGCGCCGATCAGGTAGCCGGCCAGCGAGCCGAGCACGGCGCCGGCGGTGGCCACCAGCAGCACGGCCAACCAGCTCCAGGGCGCGTTGGTCAGCGGCTCGAGGACGCTCGGATCCGCTGCCGACTGGCTGACCTTCCAGCCCGCCATGGGCACGATGACCTCGGACGGGATGATGGGGACGAACGTCTCCAGGCCGATGGCGATCGCCACCCCGACGTAGCCGACCGCGTCGTACAGCTCCAGGAAGAACGGAATGATGGTGTCGTAGATGAACTCGAGCACCGGTCAGCGATCTTCCGGCCGATGCAGGGGGACGGCTACCCGCCGAGCGCCATCCTCCGCGGGGGCGATCCGTGCCTGGGCCAGGCGCAGCCGCTCGTCGACCCCCAGGACGTGGACGGCGACGATGATCGAGACGATCGCCGCTCCGGCCATCCAGCCGCCCAGCACGTCGATCGGATAGTGGGCGGCAAGGTAGATCCGGGTGGCGCTGATCGCGGCGATGATCGCGAGCGCGATGACGTAGGCGGTCATTCCCTGTCGTCTGTTCGGTGCAAGCCGCGCGATGCAGAATGCGGCGAGACCATAGAGCACGGTTGCCCTCAGTGCGTGTCCCGCAGGGAAGTCGGCGATGTCGTCGAGGCCGATGCCGTTGACGTTGAGCATCGCACTCCACAGGTCGGCCAGGCTGATGGCGGGGATGGCGGTGAAGAACTTCAACGCCCATTCGACGGGGAAGGCCAACGTCCCGGCGGCGAGCGCCAGGGCCAGGTCGGACCGCCGCTTGGCAAGCGCAAGCAGGCCGAGGAGGGCGAAGCCGATCGCAACGAACCAGCCCGACCCGAGCCCGCTCACGCCCACGATCAGCTGGTCGAGCAGCGGAAGGTGCTCGACGACCCAGGGGCGGACATGGGGCACCACCATCTGCATCAGCCACTCCTCCGGCACGGTGTATTGCGTGGTCCGTTTCAGCGTGACCAGCCAGAAGAGGATCGGCAGGATGATGAGCGTCAGGAGGAAGGCGGCGGACGGGCTCGGAACAGCGCCGCCGAGGCGGTTCCTGCCGTCCGCGTCCACGAGCAGGCGGCTCGTGGGGTCCGGCAGTCGTCGCACGTTCGTAGTATAGGGTCGTGCCAGTCGAGCTCACGGGCCATCACCTGACCGTCGCCGACGTGATCGCGGTCGCCCGCGAGGGCGACGAAGTGCGCCTCTCGCCCGATGCCGCGGTCCGCATGCGCGCCTCACGTGAAGTGGTGGAACGTCTCGTCGCCGAGGGCCGGACGGCGTATGGGATCACCACCGGCTTCGGTGACCTGGCCAACGTCCGGATCGAGCCGGAGCAGAGTGCCGAGCTGCAGCGCAACCTGGTCCGCTCCCACGCAGCGGGCGTCGGCGAGCCGCTGCCGCGCGACGTCGTCCGGGCGATGCTCCTCCTGCGTGCCAACGCCCTTGCCATCGGCCTCTCCGGCGTCCGGCCGCAGCTGGTCGAGCTGCTGTGCGGCATGCTGAACGCCGAGGTCCACCCGGTCATCCCGTCGCGCGGCTCGGTCGGTGCGTCGGGCGACCTCGCGCCGCTCGCGCACCTGGCGCTGGTCGTCATCGGCGAGGGCGAGGCGTGGCTCGACGATGCAGGCCCGGGAGCCGGTGGCGAGACGCTGCGACGTGCCGGGCTCGAGCCGCTCGAGCTGCAGGCAAAGGAGGGACTCGCCCTCCTCAACGGCACGCAGCTCATGGCAGCGCTCTCCGCGCTGGCACTGCACGACGCGCAGATGCTGGCCGTCTCGGCCGACGTCATCGGTGCGATGAGCCTCGAGGCGATGCTGGGCACCGCCGCCGCATTCGACCCCTCACTGATCGAGGCACGCCCTCACCCCGGGCAGGTCGTGGTCGCCGCCCACCTGCGTGCACTGCTGGCAGGATCGGAGATCGGGGCCTCGCACGCCGATAGCCCGCACCGGCTGCAGGATCCCTACTCCCTGCGTTGCATCCCGCAGGTCCACGGCGCGGTCCGCGATGCGCTCGAGCAGCTGGCGCGTTCGCTGGCGATCGAGATGAACGCCGCGACCGACAACCCGCTCGTCTTCCCCGACGGCCGCGTCATCTCCGGCGGCAACTTCCACGGCGAGCCCCTGGCACTGGCCGCCGACTACGCCAAGATGGCGGTGATCGAGCTCGCCTCCATCTCCGAGCGTCGCTCGGCGCGACTGGTGGACGGCCACCTCTCCGGGCTCCCGCCCTTCCTGACCGATGCGCCCGGGCTGCGCTCCGGGCTGATGATCGCCCAGTACGCCGCCGCGGCACTCGTCAACGAGCTCCAGGTCCTGGCCCACCCGGCCAGCGTGGACACCATCCCGACCAGCGCCAACCAGGAGGACCACGTCTCCATGGGTGCCACGTCGGCGCTCCACCTGCGCGACGCCGTGGAGCGAGCGCGGACGGTGCTGGCCATCGAGGCGCTCTGCGCCGCGCAGGGCCTCGACCACCGAGCACCGATGCGACCCGGCGCCGGCGTCGCCCGCGCGCACGCCGTCGTGCGTTCTCGCGTCCCCCACCTCGGCGAGGATCGGCCGCCATCGCCCGATATCGCTGCCGCCGCCGAGCTGCTCGCGCGCGGCGAGCTCGCGATCGATGCCTGATCTCTCGTTCGCCGTCGTCGACGCGGGCCACTTCGAGGACATCCCGCCACCGGCGCGACCGGCGGCGCGATGCCAGACCTGCGACTACTGGGAGCGGCTCGACGGTTCCCGCGACGCCGAGGAAACCAAGTCGGCACGGGACCTGAAGCTGGCGCGCCTGCTGGCCGGCGAGCGCCTGGCCGGTGCCTACGGCATGCTCGCCTACGAGACCGATGCCGACGGCGACCGCGTCGCCGTCGGGTGGGCCCAGTTCGGCCCGGTCTCGGCCTACCCGCGCGCCCAGGTCATCCGCGACCGCTACCCGGAGCTGGCCGACGCAACCGCGCCGTGGGTCATCACCTGCCTGCAGGTCGTGGCAACGGTGGACGGCCGCGACGCGACTGCCAGCGCCCTGCTCGAGGCGGTCTGCAGCGAGCTCGATCGCCGCGGCATCGGCGCCGTGGAGGCGTACCCCGAGGGCGTTCCGGAGCCGTGGATCCCGTCCGCCGGACCCGCCAGCCTCTACCAGGCGGGCGGCTTCACGCAGGTTGCCGGTGACGAACGCTACCCCGTCTACCGTCGCGAGCTGGGTGAGGCGGCCGGCGACGTCGACTGGGGCGACCTGCTTGCCCGCTCCGGACCAGCGGACGAAGGCGACGAGTGGCCCCTGCCGCTGCCGAAGGGACCGAGCGAGGACGACCTTTTCCGCCTCCCCGAGAGGCCGAAGCGGCCGAACCCGTTCGGCGACGACTGATGCTCGAAGCAGCCCTGTGGGCCCTCGCGGCCGAAGGCACGCTGGTCCTGGGTGCCGGCCTCGCGCTGCTGGTGCAGGTGCCGCGGCGGCTGATCGCACTGGTCATGGGCTTCGGCGCCGGGGCGCTGATCAGTGCCCTGGCCTTCGACCTGACCGCGGAGGCCTTCGATCGCGGCGGGACGGCGGCTGTCGCCGTGGGCCTGGCCGCCGGCGCCGTCGTCTTCTACGTCGGCGACCGGCTGCTCCAGCGGATCACCGGGAACCAGGGCGGCGGCTCCGGCGGCGAGCAGAAGAGCGGCATCGCCATGGTCCTCGGGGCGCTGCTGGACGGTGTCCCCGAGTCGGTCGTTCTCGGATCGACGCTCCTGGGCGGAGGCGGCATCGGCATCTCGTTCCTAGTGGCCGTCGCGCTCTCCAACCTGCCCGAAGGCATGGGAGCCGCCGCCGATCTCCGGGATGAGGGCCGGTCGCCGGCCTGGATCCTCGGGGTGTGGGTCGTGGTGGTCCTCGTCGCGAGCGCAGCCGCGGCCCTGGGCTACGCCGGTCTGGGGGCGCTGGGCGGCTCGGCCGCGGTCGCCGTCATCCAGGCCTTCGCCGCCGGTGCGATCCTCGCCATGCTCGCCGACTCCATGATGCCGGAGGCGTTCTCCGGTGGTGGCGACCAGGCGGGGCTCGCGACGGTGCTCGGCTTCGCCATCGCGTTCCTGCTCAGCACGACGAGCTAGCGACCTCCCGCACGAGGCTGCTTATGGCATTCCGGCTGCAGAGCAGTCCGCCATGGAACGCCACCTCCCCCGGAATCGAACCTTCGCCATCCTGGCCGCGGCCGCGGTGCTCTTCCTCGCCTCGTGCAGCACGAGCGAGACGACGTCGCCTGCCGCCTCGGCTGCGGGCAACGGCAGCGCCAACCCGAGCGCAGCCGCCAGCGCGCCCACGCAGGACGGCGGCCTCACCTTCGGCAACCTGCCGGACCTGGTGGCCGAGGTCGAGCCATCGGTCGTCTCCATCCTCCGGGCCGATGGCGGTGAGGGCAGCGGCGTGATCTGGTCATCCGACGGGAAGATCGTGACGAACAACCACGTCGTGAATGGCGCCAGCCAGTTCCAGGTGGCCTTCGCCGATGGCCAGCGCGTCGACGCGAGCGTCATTGCCACCGATCCCCGCACCGACCTGGCGGTCATGCAGGCGGACCGCGACAACCTGCCCACGGCCACCTTCAGCGACTCGCTTCCACAGGTCGGTCAGCTGGCATTGGCCATGGGCAATCCCATCGGCTTCGAGAACTCCGTGACACAGGGCATCATCTCCGGGCTGCATCGGTCCATTCCGGGCTCGGCGCAACAGTCGGCCGCGCTGGTCGACCTGATCCAGACCGATGCCGCCATCTCGCCGGGCAACTCCGGTGGCGCTCTGGTGGGCGGCGACGGCACGGTGATGGGGATCAACGTGGCCTACATCCCGCCGAACTCGCAGCAGGGTGCCGTGGCCATCGGCTTCGCCATCCCGGCAACGACGGTGACGAACGTCGTCCAGCAGCTGCTCGACTCCGGGACGGTCGAGCACGCCTACATCGGCATCCGACCTGCGACCCTGACGCAACAGCTGGCCCAGCAGCTCGGCACGCAGGCCGATCACGGCGTGGCGGTGATCTCGGTCGAGCAGGGCGGTCCGGCCGATGACGCCGGGCTGCAGCCGGGCGACATCATCACCGCGCTCGACGGGACCGAGCTGAACACCGTCGAGGACCTGCTTGGCGCCCTGCGCGAGCACAGCCCGGGCGATCAGGTCTCCATCACCATCATGCGCGACGGGAACGAGCGGCAGCTCGACATCACCCTGGGCGACCTCCCCGTATCGGGCTGAGGTCGCGCAACCATCCCGGCGTGCCGGCGTCCCGCGTCCCGGGGTCCCGGCGTCCCGGATCGCCCCCTGCAGGTGAGGGCCGCACGAACGAGCGAACGAGCCCGTACCGCCGCCTCCTGCTGGTTGAGAGCCGCAGCGAGGCGGTGCCGGGACCATCTGGCGCAATCCGTGCGGCTGCCATCTGCACCGGGCGAAACCAGGTCACTCCTCGCCCCACCGGACCGGCAGGTAGCATCTCCCCAAGGATCCGCCCGCCCCGGGTGTTGTAAGGGGTAGGGACCGGCATCGGAGGGAGCCGAGCACGTGGAGCGTGGTGACTTCGCGACCGCGGTCGATCGGCACTACCCCGGACTGGTCCGGCGCCTGACGCTGGTGCTGCACGACGGGGAGGAGGCGAAGGACGTGGCGCAGGACGCCTACCTGCGGGCCTTCCAGGCCTGGGATCGGTTCGACGGAACCGATGTCCGCGCCTGGCTCCACACCATCGGCCTCCGCCTCGCCTTCAACCGCCTGCGTCGCAGGCGCCTCTGGGACCGATGGCTCCGCAGGGAGCGGCACGACCCGGACTGGGTCATGCCGGAGCGCATCGACCTGTGGCGAGCGTTGGGTGAGCTGAAGCCGCAGCAGCGGGCCGCGCTGCTGCTCAACGTGGTCGACGGCTACACCCAGGCCGAGATCGGCCGCATGCTCGATGCGCCGGAGGGAACGGTCGCCTCCTGGGTGGCTGAGGCAAAGCGGCGGATGCGTGACTCGCTCGAGGAAGGGTCGACTTGATGGACGACGACGATCGGCTGACCGAAGAGCTGCGCTCCCTCGAGGCCGCCGCACCGGGCGCAGGCCCTCCCTCGCTCGAACCCGGCCACGTACCGGCTCGCCGGCCGATCCTCGCCGTCTGCCTTCGCGGTGGTTGCCGTGCTCGGCGTTTTCGCAGGCCTCTCGATGGCCTCGTTCTTCGACCGGGAGAGCCAGCAGGGCGCACCAGCCGCCACTGCGCAACCCGGGCTCGCCTCGGCGCAGCATCCCCTTCCCCGACGAAGGTGCCAGCCTCCGTTTCGTGACCGCCGTGGGCGATCGGCTCGTCGTGACGGGATCCGCCGACGGACGTCCACTGGTCTGGTACTCCGACGACGAAGGTGCGACCTGGTCCCCGTCGGCCATGGCGCAGAGCATCCTCGACCGAGAGAACCAGCAGGCACAAGCACATCGGCCACCGTTTCAGCCTTGGCACAGGCCACGCCGTCCCGGGTCGATACTGCAGCCGGAGCGGACCGGCGACCGGGTGCTGCTCACCTCGCCCGATGGCACGCACTGGACGGAGGAGCCGATCCACCTGCCGCTTCCGCCCGGTGTTGACCAGATCTCGCCGGTCTCGATCGAGGGGACGTCACTCGGCAGCCTCATCACCGCCGATCCCATGAAACCGGGCGCGTCCGCCGCCAGTGCCTGGTTCCTGCCGCTCGGCAGCTCGACCGCGGTTCCCATCGATCCTGGCGTCGGGCGCTCTGCCGCGGCCGTCGGCGACTCGGTGGTGGTAGTGGGGGATTGCGGTCCCACCGCGGATTGCGGACCCTACCTCGTGATCGGATCGCCGGTTCCCATGCCCTCCAGCCCGCCCTGCGATGCCGAGCCGCCGAGCGCGGACCTCCGCTGTCTAACCCGGCCCGGCACTCAGCTGCGACGGGCGGTTTCGGCAGCCAGGCGGGTCCTGCCGGCATCCATTCCGACGATCGAGGCGGTGGAGTTCCACTACGGCATCCCTCTACGTGCCCTGGGTCCGGCGGCGCCCATCGGATGCGCGACCAGGGCTATGTCGTCTTCATCACCGACCGCGCCGCGGGCACCGGCCTTCCGTTCCGGTCAGGATCACTCCCACCGGTGGGGTCGAGGCAGCGACCACTGCGCTGCCGTTCCCGCCCGAATAGCGCGCCGGGTGAATCACCCGCCTCGAGCCGGGCCGACGCCGAGCCATGCGCGATCGGCCGTGGCGACCGACAGTTGAAGGCGTTGACCGAGCGCCAGGCGCAGGCGGCCGGCCAGGCTCAAGGGGCGGGCGCGGTCGAACAGTGAAGCCGCGACCTCTCCGTCGGCGCGGGTGACGTCGGCGACCCGGAGCCCGAATGAGGTCAGCAGCCGGCCGACCAGCTCTGCATTGGCGCCGTGCTGGCGGGCCTTCTGGATCACCTCCGACCAGTTGGCCGCGCCGATGACGCCGTCCATCAGCATCGGCTCCGCCGCGTCCGCGCCCGGCTCGTCCTGGAGCCAGGCGAGGACCACCGACGTGTCGACGACCGCCGTCATTCGGCGGCGTCGCGCCGCGCGGCATCGTGGCGCTCGCGGATCAGCTCGTCCGCCAAGCTGGGGCCGGCGCGGAACATCGCGCGCAGTCGGCCCTTGACCGCGCTGCGGGGCAGCAGGAGGACGCCGCCAGCCTCAGCGAAGGCGACCAGCTCGTCTCCGGTCTGCAGGCCGACCTCTGGCGTCGCGTCAATGGTGATTCGCGTGCAAGAATCCGCGCGACTCGCCTGTTGTATGGGGCGAGATGGAGGGAATCGCCTGGGTGGACGCCCAACCTCGCACCCGCGCCGACGAATTCACCGATGCGGTCGCCCCGCACTACCCCGGGCTCGTCCGGCGCCTGACGCTCGTCGTCGGTGACCACGAGGGCGGCAAGGACCTGGCGCAGGAGGCCTACCTGCGCGCCTTCCGGGCATGGGAGCGATTCGACGGGCGCGACGTGCGCGCCTGGCTCCACACCATCGGCCTCCGCCTGGCGTTCAACGAGCGCGACCGACGCCGACGGTTCCTTGGCCTGTTCGGCCGGCGGACGGAGCGCGAGCCATGGACCGATGCCGAGGACCCTTCCCTGGCCGATGCCCTGCGCGGGCTCCGCCGCGAGCACCGCGCGGCGTTGCTCATGAACGTCGTGGACGGCTACACGCAGCTGGAGATCGCTCGACTGCTTGGCGTGGCGCCGGGAACCGTCGCCAGCTGGCTGTCGCGGGCGAAGGCCCACATGCGCGAGGCACTGACCGATGAATGAAGAGCGCGACGATTTCGAGGTGCGTCTACATTCACGACTTTCGGCCGCCGAGGACCGCGCGCCGGCGAGACCGGCCCCTCCGATGGCCACCTCGCGCCTCCCGGTCGCGGCGTCACTTGGCTGGCCGCGGGCTTCGTCGTGCTCGCCGCGGGCATCACCGGCGTTGCGGCCACGCGTCTGCTTCCGGTGACAGGCGCCCGCAGTCCATCCCCGTGGCCATCGGCGCAGGCATCGCCACCGCCGGCTTCGGACAGCCAGGAGCCGACGCAGCGCGGCAACGGAATCACCCTCGTCGGCCCACGCATCTCTTCTCGAATCAGCCGATGCGCGAGATGTACTCCGTCGTCCCCGACACTCCCGCCGCGCGGTCCGTGGACCGGCTGGCAGTCGATCGATTGCTGCGGACGGAGTGTCGATCAACGACCTCGAGTCGACCGGTGACCGGTTCGTGGCGGTCGGGGGGCGGATCGACGGGATCGCCGTTGCCTACGTGCTCCAGTCCGACGGTCAGCTGCAGCCCTCGGAGCCCGTCGACCCGCCCTACGTCGAGTTCAGGCCGGATGACGAGCCGGGACAGCGCTTCTGGATGACGACCGTCGCCTCGTTCAAGGGAGAGCTCATCGGCCTCGGCTGGCAGGGGATCGGGTGCTGTGACAACGGCTACGCGTCGGAATGGACGTCCACCGACGGCGGCCGATGGGAACACCTGGACCATGCGGAACGGCCTTCCCGGTGAAGCAGCGACCACTTCCCCGTGGACCTTGGTGCGGTGACGAACTGGTGCAGTCGGCTCTCCTCAGTCTCCGCTTCACACCGGGCACGGCGGATACGGCGCCACGACCTGGATCTCGGTGGACGGCCGGAGTTGGGAGGAGATCCCTTCCCGGACGACCGGTTCGACGCGCTGCAGCACCTCGCGGCCGCTCCGGGTCGGCTGCTCGCGGATCGGCGGAGATCGAAACGTGGACGGTGGCCGCTCGGCCCCCCCTGGTCTCGGAGTCGACGCCGGGCCTGCGCGAATGTGGGCCGCCGGAACGGCGCCAACCACGGCCGCTATCGCCATCGCCTACGATTCCTACCTTGCCGACCCCTTCGGTGGATCGGGCGCACCCGAGGACTGGCGCTCTGGCTCACCCCCGATGGCAGCGTGGAGCGCTCCGATCGTCCTCTCGGAGACAGATCAGGGATTCGCATCGCCGCCGGTCGCGAACGGGGTTGTCATTGCCGTCGTACCCCGGGAGTCCACGGCAGCCAGCCATTCGTGCTGGGCAGCGGCGACGGTCGCTCGGTTCGACGGCGCCCTCCGCGCCGGCCGTGCGCCCTCGCGCCGCGCGGACGCGCGGATCGCGGTCACGATTCGGGCCGGAAGCGACGAATGGTGACGTGTCGTCCTCGGCCAACGCGCTGACTGACGTTGCACGGCTCGGTCGAAATGCGAGACGTGGCATTGAACGTGGGAATCTGCTCGAGTACCCAGCGCACTGCGGGGGCCGGCGGTTGAGCTGAACCTGCGACCGACCTGTCCGGGCCGCTGCCGATCGGCATTACCCGTCGGGCTGGTCTCTACGCTTGACCCTGGTGCTGCCCGTCGACGGCGTTGCCCTTCCCGGCAGGACGCCCGGCGAAGGAAGCGCTCCATCGTGCAGCGCTTCTCAATGGCGCCCGTGCTCGCGCTTGCTGACGGCGCGGCGACTGCGCCGGGCATTGCACTGCCCGGGCTTATCATCGGCGGATGACCAGCGTCGCCTCCAAGGCAGGTCCGCGCACCGTTCGCGCGCCTCGCGGCACCGAGCTCTCCACGAAGGGCTGGCAGCAGGAAGCGGCCCTCCGGATGCTGATGAACAACCTCGACCCCGACGTGGCCGAGGACCCCGAGCACCTGATCGTGTACGGCGGCACCGGCCGGGCGGCGCGTCGCTGGGAGGCCTTCGACGCGATCGTCGCCGAGCTGCGGCGGCTGGAGGACGACGAGACGCTGCTCGTCGCCTCGGGCAAGCCGGTGGGCGTCTTCCGCACCACGCGCGACGCGCCGCGAGTCCTGATCGCCAACGCCAACCTGGTCCCCCACTGGGCGACGTGGGAGCAGTTCCGCGAGCTGGAGCGCGCCGGCCTGACGATGTACGGCCAGATGACCGCCGGCTCGTGGATCTACATCGCCACCCAGGGCATCATCCAGGGCACCTACGAGACCTTCGCCGAGGCCGCGCGCCAGCACTTCAACGGAACGCTGAAGGGGACGGTCACGCTGACCGCCGGCCTGGGTGGCATGGGCGGCGCGCAGCCGCTGGCCGTGACCATGAACGAGGGCGCCTGCCTGGCCATCGAGGTGGATCCGGCCCGCGCGCAGCGCCGCCACGACGCCGGCTACGTCGACGAGATGACCATCGACCTCGACGAGGCGGTCCGCCGGGTCGACACCTGGCGAGCCGCAGGCGAGGCACGCAGCGTGGCCCTCATCCGCAACGCCGCCGACGTCGAGCCGGAGCTGGTGCGCCGCGGCTGGCACCCGGACCTCGTCACGGACCAGACCTCCGCCCACGATCCGCTGGGCGGCTACGTGCCGGGGGGCATCGGCCTGGCAGAAGCGCGCGAGCTGCGCGAGCGCGACCCCGCGGAATACACCCGTCGCTCCATGGCCTCCATGGCCGAGCACGTGCGGGCGATGCTCGCCTTCCAGAAGGAAGGCTCGCTCGTCTTCGACTACGGCAACAACATCCGCCAGCAGGCCCATGAAGCCGGCGTGGCCGATGCCTTCGACTTCCCCGGCTTCGTGCCGGCCTTCATCCGGCCGCTCTTCTGCGAGGGCAAAGGCCCCTTCCGCTGGGCCGCCCTCTCCGGCGAGGCCGATGACATCCTGAAGACCGATGCGGCCCTGATCGAGCTCTTCCCCGAGGACGCCAGCCTGCACCGATGGCTGCGCCTGGCCGAGGAGAAGGTGCCGTTCCAGGGCCTGCCGGCCCGGATCTGCTGGCTCGGGTATGGGGAGCGGGCTCGAGCCGGGCTGCGCATCAACGAGATGGTGGCCTCGGGTGAGCTCGCCGCCCCCATCGTCATCGGGCGCGATCACCTGGATGCAGGGAGCGTCGCCAGCCCGTTCCGTGAGACGGAGGGCATGCGCGACGGGTCCGACGCGATCGCCGACTGGCCCATCCTCAACGCCCTGCTGAACACGGCCGCAGGCGCCACCTGGGTGAGCTTCCACCACGGGGGCGGCGTGGGGATCGGGTACTCGCTGCACGCCGGCATGGTGATCGTGGCCGACGGAACGCCGGAAGCGGCCGCGCGCCTGGAGCGCGTGCTCACCACCGGGCTGCCCGGGCCACCGCCAGCTCTCCGTCCGGGTGGGCCATGCGGTTGAGGGCGGTCGGGGCGATCCAGATCGGCACGGGCCACGAGCGACCCAGCACCTCCACCGCCAGGTCGACCTCGCCGACCCCGGTCATCACCCGGGGACGAAGCGGCGTCGCGCAAAGGCGTCACGGTTGTCCGCGAGCGTGCGCTCGTCACGGGCACCGCCGGCGTAGTAGGCGAGGGCCGCGATATCCAGCCGCGCGGCCGCGGCAGGCTCGTAGTCGAGCAGGTTGACGAGATCGGCGTCGGCCGCCCGGCCCGGGACCGGTGCCGCGGTGGTGCGCTGGCGGTCCGGCGGCCATGGCAGGTAGGACATGCCGACAGCCTTCGCGCGCGGGTAGCATCGCCGCCATGACATTCGACCCGGTGCCCCGCTCCCCGGGCCGCCCGACCCGTGGGCTCCTCGACGATGCCGGCGCTGCGTGACGGGCCGCCCTACGCGATGACCGAGATGATCGCCGCCGAGCCGGCGCTGGCCGAGCGCATCGTCGGTCGACTCGCGACTGACCCGGCGCCGGAGCGGCTGGCCGAGGCGATCCGCCGGCCGCCGCGCCGATCGGGCAGCCGATCATCACCACCGGCTGCGGCACCTCCGAGCACGGGCCATGGCGCTCGCCGCCTTCCTGGCCGATGCGCTGCGCACGTGCCGGCCTGTCCGGCTCCGGCCGTTGCATCGGTCCAGGCGTTCGAGCTGGCCGGGCACGCGTGCCGGACGCAGGACTGCTGCTGGCCGTCTCGCACGAGGGCGGCACCTGGGCCACCAACCTCGCCCTGGAGCGCGCGCGCGATGCGGGGACGATGACCGCGCTGATCACGGTTGGACCCGCTTCCCCTGGCGCAGTGCTGGCCGACCACCTGCTGCTCACCGGCGAGCAGGACCAGAGCTGGTGCCACACCGTCGGCTACCTCTCGCCGCTGGTGGCCGGCGCGGCGCTCTCCTCGCGCGATCGCGTGGCGGGGACGGATCGACGGCGTCGCAGTTCGCGCCCTGCTGGATGTCCGCCGACGATGCCGCCTCCGCCGAGGGGATCGCCGCGCGCCTGGCGGGCTGCTCGCGATCCTCGTCATCGGCTCCGGCATCGACTACGTCCCGCGCGCGAGCTGGCGCTCAAGCTCGAGGAGGGTCCCCGCCTGCCGGCAGCGCCCTGCAGCTGGAGACGCTGCTGCATGGCCACCTCGGCGGCGGCCGACGAGACCACGGGCCTGGTCCTGATCCTGACCGATGGGGAAGGGCGGGGCGTCGGAGCTGGTCGAGCGCGCAGTGTCGAGCCTGCGTGCGGCGGCGCAGCTGGGCATGCCGGCGGCCGCCCTGGTCGCGGCCGACCTCGGCGACGACCTGCCCGCGCGAGCTCACCCCGGCCGGACGCGCCGCGGTCCCCCTCACCGCCACCTGCCGCGCGTCGTCACGACCGCGCTGGGAGCCGCCATCCCGCTCCAGCTGCTCGCCGAGCGCGCTCGCCCGCGCGCGACGGCGTCAACCCGGACCCCATCGGCCGCGACGACCCGCGGCAGGCTGCGGCCGCCGACGCCTGAGGGAGCGGCCTATCATCGGTCCATGGTGGCCAGCCTCATCGAATGCGTCCCGAACTTCAGCGAGGGACGCCGTCCCGAGGTGATCGAGGAGATCGTCCACGCCATCGGCCAGATCGACGGCGTGACCGTGCTCGATCATTCGCGCGATGAAACGCACAACCGCAGCGTCGTGACGTTCGCGGGACAGGCGGAGTCCGTCGTCCGTGCGGCCACCGCCGCCGTCGGCCGCGCCATCCAGCTGATCGACATGGAGCAGCACGCCGGTGCGCACCCGCGCATCGGCGCCGTGGACGTGATGCCCTTCGTGCCGCTGGGCGGAACGCGCCTGGACGAGTGCGTGGACCTGGCGCGTCGCTTCGGCGAGCAGATCGCCAAGGTCTTCGACCTGCCCGTCTACCTGTACGGCGAGGCGGCGCTCCGGCCGGAGCGCCGGCGCCTGGCCGACGTGCGCCGCGGCCAGTACGAGGGCCTCAAGGCGGAGATCGGCACGAACCTGGAGCGTGCCCCGGACTTCGGCCCCAGCCGGATGCACCCCCGCGGCGGCGCCATCGCCGTGGGAGCGCGCAAGCCACTGATCGCCTTCAACGTCAACCTGGCAACCGATGACGTGGCGCTCGCCAAGCGCATCGCCCACACCATTCGCGAGTCCTCCGGAGGCATGCCGGCGATCCAGGCCATGGGCGTCCTGCTCGAGAATCCCGGCGAACGCCGCTACGCACAGGTCAGCCTCAACCTGGTCGATTGGGAGCGAACGGGGATCAGCAGCGTGGTGCGCGAGATCCGCCGGCTGGCGCTCGAAGGGGGGACCGACATCCACCACTGCGAGCTCATCGGCCTGGCGCCGACCGCGTCGCTGCTCGAGGTCGCGGCGGATGCGCTCGGCCTGCGCGACTTCTCGCCTGACCAGGCCCTGGAGCTACGGATCGCGCGCGAGCGCTGAACGCGCCGGGTTGGGCACGAATCCTGCTTCCCGTTGCACCGCGAGGGGGAACCGCGGCCGCGGGGTGGACCCGCGTTCCGCGATATCGACCGAGGGAGGAAATGGATCGTTCGACCCGGCAGCGTCCTTCGCTGCCACGTGTGCTGGCACTCATGCTCGTCGCGGGTGCCTACCTGGCGACCCTGGTGTGGGCGTCCGACATCTCGGCCGTCGACGCTGCGTCGTCGATGCACGATGCCGTGGTCACCGCCGGCAGCGCCGCCTCGGGCCACGTGAGCGCAGCGACCTCTGCGACGGCGACGGCGCTGCAGGGCGCTCCGCACGAAGCGCCCGTGATGACCCTCGCCATCGCCGGCGTGGCGCTCGCCCTCATCGCAGCGCGGCTGGGCGTCCGCGCCGTCCGATCCCACCGCCCCTTCGTCCGTCGAGCTCGTCTCGTCGCGCGCCACTTCACGACCCTCATCTGATCGATCCCGACGGCCGCGTCGCGGCGGGCGCTAGAATCGGCCGCCCATGACCACGCCACGCCAGCTGCTCGCCGACGCCATCAGCCGCGCGATCCGCGACGCCGCCGCAGCGGGCGAGCTTCACATTCCCGAGGGCGCCGAGCTGCCGCCCATCTCCGTCGAACGGCCGGCGCGCCCGGAGCACGGCGACTACGCGACCAACGCCGCGCTGCAGCTGGCCCCGGTGGTCCGCAACGCACCGCTGCGCATCGCCGACACGCTGCGGCAGCACCTCGGAACACCGGAATGGGTCGCCGAGGTGTCCGTTGCGCCGCCTGGCTTCCTCAACGTCCGCCTCGACCCCGGCTGGGTCGCCGGCCAGGTCGGCGAGATCCTGGACGCCGGCTCCGCCTACGGCCGCGTGCGCGCGGCGGAGCGGCGGCGGATCAACGTCGAGTTCGTCAGTGCCAACCCGACCGGCCCGCTGACGGTCGGCAACGCCCGAGGCGCCTTCGTCGGCGACCTGCTGGCCCGCGTCCTGGAGGGTGCCGGCCACCACGTTACCCGCGAGTACTACTTCAACGACTTCGGGGCGCAGGTCCGCAACCTCGGCCTCTCCGTGCTCGCGCGCCGCAACGGCGAGCCGATCCCGGAGGATGGCTACCACGGCGACTACGTGCGTCCGCTGGCCGCAGCGGTCCCCGATGATGTCTGGCAGGCAGCCAACGAGGACGGCGCCGATGTGGGCTGGGTCCTGGGCCGATGGGCGTCGGAGCAGGTGCGAGCCGGGATCGAGGACAGCCTGGAGCGCCTGGGGGTGCACTTCGACGTCTGGAAGGGAGAGGGGTCGCTACACGACGAGGGCTGGGTGGAGCGGGCGATCGAGCAGCTGCGGTCCGGCGGGCACGTCTACCAGCAGGACGGCGCGACCTGGTTCCGTTCGACCGCCTACGGCGACGACAAGGATCGCGTCGTCTACCGATCCAACGGGCAGCCGACCTACTTCGCCTCCGACATCGGCTACGTGACCGAGAAGTTCAGCCGCGGCTTCGACGAGCTGATCTACCTGTGGGGGGCCGATCACCACGGCACCGTGGCCCGCCTGCGGAACGCGGCCGAGGCGCTGGGCCATGACCGGGAGGCGGTCCAGGTCATCCTGATCGCCTGGGTGCGCTTCGTCCGCGGGGGCGAGGTCGATTCGATGAGCAAGCGCGCCGGCGAGTTCGTGTCGCTCGACGAGCTGCTGGCCGAGATCGGTCCGGATGCCGCGCGCTGGTTCTTCGGTTCGCGCGCCGCCAGCAGCGGGATCGACTTCGATATCGAGCTTGCGAAGAGCCAGAGCGCGGAGAACCCCGTCTACTACGTGCAGTACGCCCACGCGCGCTGCGCCTCCATCCTGCGCAACGCGGGCGCCGCTGGCGTTGAGGCCGATGCCGCCAGTGCATCGGCCCACCTCCGGCACCCCGCCGAGCAGGCGCTCATCAATCAGCTCCTGCTCCTGCCCGATGTCGTTGCCGAGTCCGCGACGAGACGGGAGACGCACGAGCTGACCCGCTACTGCCTGGAGGTCGCGCAGCTCTTCAGCCAGTTCTACCGCGACTGCCGGGTGCTCCCCGAGGCACCCGAAGATCGTGAGCTCTCCCAGGCTCGCGTCGCGCTGACCGACGCGACGCGCCAGGTGATCGCCAATGGCCTGGGGCTGCTCGGAATCTCGGCCCCCGATTCGATGTAGCGGGGCGCGCTCAGCCGCCCAGCGCCGCCTCGAGCGTGGCGAGCAGCTCGGACGACGACGTGCGAAGGACCAGCGTCTCGCCGCTCGCAGGGCGAAGGATCGACATGGTGGTGCCGGCGGTCGGGTCGAGCTCCTGGCCTGCCGCGAAGAACTCCTGGGTATCGGCGGGCGTATCCCACACCATGCGCCACGCGAGAGCCCACTCGCCGTTCGGGCCGCTCGCCACCACCTGGCGATCGCCGCCCCAGCCGGCAGCCGCCGCGTCGGGACTGACCGCCCCGAGCTCGGCGAGCCATATCGAGATCATTGCCTCGCCGGCCGTGTTCGGGCTGAGGTCCTCCCAGCCCGTCCCGAGCGCGTCGGCGACGGCGGGTGCCTCCACGACCAGCGGCGCCTCGCCGCTGATGTACTTGTCCGGATGGATCACCTGCTCGGTCGACGCCGGCGGATCCGCGTACACCTCGTCGACGGCCTCCCAGTTCGCGCCGGCGCCCGGCACGACGCTCATGCCGGAGACCGAAGCCAGGAAGTTGAGGCCGGCGAGGTACGGCCACTGCAGCTGCTGGATCATCCAGTCCGGGATCCCGGTCATGTCCGGGAGCGGGGTCGCCCCGACCTGTCCAAGCTCATCGGGCGACAGGTGCGCGAAGGCCCACTGGAACATGAGCAGCGTCGCGTCACCCTCGACCAGGGCCTGGTAGGCGCCGATAGCGTCGTCGCCGGTCAACGCGTCGAGCCGGGCGCCGGCGTCGAAGGCAGAGTCCTGCAGCGCGTGCGTGTACTCGTGGGCGTAGGTGACGCGCGCCTCGGGCGTGAGGCCGGCGTCGGAGACGACCACCATGCGCTCCTTGGTGTAGTCGTAGAAGCCGAGCACCTGCCCCTCCAGCAGGCGCGCCGTCAGCCGCCGTATGTCCTGGTCGGCCGTCAACAGGCCCATCGCCTGCAGCGTGAGGTTGGCCCGCTGCAGCTCCGCGGGCGTCCAGCTCTCGTCCAGGATGGCCTGCACCTCGTCGCTGAGCTGTGCGCGGGTGATGACATCGGGGGCGCCGATCTCCGGCTCCGGCAGCTCGCGCAGGTCGCGCACTTCGCCCTCGATCTGGGCGAGATCCCTCGCCGTATCCCCCGCCGGCGAGGGGCTCGCACTCGGACGCGCCGTGCCCGTTGCGACGGGCGTGGGGCTGGACGCCGGCGTGACGCCGGGACCCTGGCCGATGGGCGCGCCCACCTGTCGCAGCACCAGGACGCCGACCATGGCGACGGCCAGGATCACGACGAGGGAGAGGACTGCGGTTCGGCCAGTTGTCGACATCGGCCCCATTGTCCCATCGGCCCGCCCGGCAGGGGGAACGCGAAGATTGTGTTTTCTTAAGCCGGCGCGGTCTTGGGGATTCACATCCGGGGCGTAATTTTCACCATGCGAGTTGGAGATCCAGTCGGGTTTCTACCTCCACCCTCCCTCCTTCGAGCGCCGGTGTCATTGGGCGGGCACCGGCGCTCGTGCTATCTCCGGAAGTGCCGCGTCCGTGGCTGGCGTACACTCCCCGAACCGATGGAGATCACCTGGTACGGCCGCGCCTGCTTCCGACTGAAAGGCCGTGAGGCGACGGTCATCACCGATCCCTGCCCCCCGTCGACCGGCTTCGTGGCCGGAAAGCACGACGTGGACCTCCTGACCCTCTCCCACGGCCACAAGGACCACACCTACACGCGGTCGATCACGGCCGGCCTTACCCTGACCCGCCCCGGCGAGTACGAGTATCACGGCGTGCTCGCGACGGGTGTCCGCACCTTCCACGACGGTTCGCGTGGTGCTGAGCGCGGCGAGAACGTGATCTTCACCGTCGAGGTGGACGGGGTCCACGTCTGCCACCTCGGCGACCTGGGCCACCTTCTCACCGAGGAGCAGCTCACGGACCTCGGCCCGGTCGACGTCCTCCTGGTGCCGGCCGGCGGCAACTTCACCATCTCGCCGTCGGAGGCTGCCGAGGTCGTCTCCCAGATCAGCCCGAAGCTCGCCATCCCCATGCACTACGCGGTCGATGGCGGCTCCGACGACCTGCTCGGTCCAGAGAAGTTCGTCCACGAGATGGGAATTGGTGAGCCGATGCGGCAGCCGAAGGCGGTCCTGCACGCAACCTCGCTGCCAAGCGAGACCCAGGTCGTGATCCTCGAGGCACGCGGCCGGACGGGCTAGCCGCCAGAGGTACTCCCCCATCCCGTACTCGTGTTGCTGACCGTCAACGGATCCGTTCCGACCTCACCGCACCAGACCGACCCCTGCGTCATTTATGTGACACGATCCGTTCACCCAAGGTACTAGCCAACGCCGGTACCACTCGGTACGCTGCCTGTCCCAGAAGGGGGAGCCGGCGGTGTTGCCGTCGGAAACAGGGGAGCTGGAATCATTAGGAGACCCGTATCGATGGACTACAACACGACGACGCAGACGAGGAGGCTGGCCCGACCGCTCGCCTTCATCGTGGCGGTCGCGGCGCTCGCGCTGGCTGCCTCCGCTATCGCCCAACCGGCCTTCGCCGGTGACACCTACCAGGTTGCACTGCACGATGCCCACAAGGGCGCCGACAGCAGCAGCTTCACCCCCGACGACGACTGCGGCGACTTCACCGGCGGTGTCGTCTGGCACTTCATCCTGAACCAGTACAGCGGCAATGCCGCCGAGCTGTTTGCGGAGTTCGATAGCGCGGGGACGCTGTCGACGGTCTCCTCGAAGGTGCTGCCGAACACGCAGCACTTCTACCTGAACACCCCGACGGACGACGTCCTCGTGGACGCCTATGCCGTGGTGGACACGGACCCGGGGAGTGCGAACCTGGTTCTGAGCCACGTCTGCCACACCGGTGACACCGGGTCGCTGATGATCCGCAAGACGTCGACCGTGCTCGACCCGGAGATCCCGGGCCACTACCCATACCTCGCGGGTGCCGTCTTCGAGGTCGATGGGATCGAGGGCACCTTCGTCACCAACGAGGATGGCTTCTTCTGCATCACGGGTCTGCCGCTGAATTCGAAGTGGACCGTGACCGAGATCCAGGCGCCCGAGGGCTATGACCTGGCGGATCCGGCCTCTCAGCTGGTCCAGGTCGACAATGACGGCGACTGCACGAGTCGCGATGCGGTCTTCCGCAACGCGCCCCAGGAGACGGAGTCCCCGTCGCCGTCGCCGTCCGAGTCTGCCTCCGAGTCGGCATCGCCGTCCGAGTCTGCCTCCGAGTCGGCATCGCCGTCCGAGTCTGCCTCCGAGTCGGCGTCGCCGTCCGAGTCTGCCTCCGAGTCGGCATCGCCGTCCGAGTCTGCCTCCGAGTCGGCATCGCCGTCCGAGTCTGGTAGCCCGGAGGAGTCCGTCGAGGGTTCGACCTCGTCGCCTTCTTCCAGCCCCGAGGGTTCAGTGAAGGGCGCGACCGGGACGCCGGCCCCGAGCCTGCCCGACGGCGCCATGGGCGCCACCGGCGGCCCGAGCCAGCTGCCGACGGTGTTCTTCGGCCTGATCCTGCTCGCGTCGCTGGGGACGCTGGCGTGGGTCAACGTGAGGGCGGTCCGCAACCGCGCGTAACCCCTCCGCGTCAGCCCACGAAGAGACCCCCGGCCGTCAGGCCGGGGGTCTTTCTCGTCCCGCCGGGGCGGGCATGCAGGACCACCGTACCAGGACCCCGCGTTGACCTGCGACAACGCAATCGCGCGGGTCACCGCACCGAACTCCACCAGACTATTTGACCGGGGTCAAATAGGTGGGTACCAAAGTACCGGGACCCGTGGGAGACTCAATTCGCTGCCGATATGGCGGGCGTCCGACCCTTCACCTGACGGCGGGTCCGACGACTGGTCAACAAGCTCGAGTTCATGAACGGTCGCGGCAGGCGGCCCACAGATATGCCAAGGGGGCATCCGAAAATGACTCACCGAGCGAACCCCTTCCGCGCTTTCCCCGTCCTCATCGCCTTCCTCATCAACCTGGTGATCGGCCCGCTGGCTCCCATCGCGCAGCAGGCCGTGACCCTCGCCGCGAACGACGGCATCAGCGACTACGCACAGTGCCAGATCGGCAATCCCAAGCCGGCCGCCCTGGACTGCGCGGAGAAGTGGACGAACGGCATCCTGAATGCCACCCATAACGACTACGCCGAGGACGAGGTCGTCCCCCAGCGGCTGCTGATGGACTTCGGCGGTCCCGGCGCCCACAGCGTGACCATCACCTACATGGCCCGCAAGGACTCCAGCGGGCAGCGTCACGCCTACGACTACCTCGCCACCTGGAACCACACCTACACCGGTGCCGACCGGTGCCAGACGCCGACGGCGACCGGGTGCATCGGCGGCTCAGCCAGCACCTACCCCATCCCGAGCGACCCGAACAGCGTGACGCCCGGCGGCCCGCAGCCGACCGCGGCCCATGAGCTGCCGCAGGCAGACCGCCAGTTCGTCATGTACGGCGGCGCCATCACCGGCACGTCGGCCATTACGCACAGCGTCGATCCCAGCGAGACCGGCTCCGACTACGGCAACATCACGGTGAACTTCACTGTGGGCGCCGGCGGCAAGGTCCAGCTCCTCTTCGGCGGCCACCTGGCTGCCGGTCTGGGCGAGCGCGGCTGGGGCGCCGGGCTCGGCTCCGCCGCCATCTCCGGTGGTCCCTACCACATCCGGATCACGGCAATCGACGGTGCCTCCATCGGCAACCGCGACAACCAGATCATGAGCAACGCGATCACGCCGGTGTACCCGAACCTCGGCATCATCAAGACGGCCGACGCGACCAGCGTGAATGCCGGCGCGAACATCGGCTTCACCATCACCGTCACCAACGGCGGCGACGGCGTGGCAAAGAGCGCGACCCTCAGCGATCCGCTGCCCGCCGGCGGCGGCGTGAACTGGGAGATCAGCCCGGCCTACTCCGGTCCTGGCACCTGCCAGATCAGCGGCAACCCACCGACCGAGACACTGAGCTGCGCATTCGGTGACCTCGCGGCCGGCTCGTCGGCGTCGGTGCATGTCCAGAGCGGCACAACCGCCGACTCGTGCGGCCTGTACGAGAACACCGCCACCGCGGATGGCGAAAATTCGGACCCTGTCCAGGCTTCGGCCAGCACCAGCGTGCTCTGCCCCGACCTGGCGATCACCAAGACCACCAGCACGCCGGTCATCTACGCGGGTGACACGGCGGCCTACACCATCACCGTGAGCAACACGGGCTCCGGCACGGCCACCGGCGTGGCCATCGCCGATGCCCTGCCCTCCGGACTGACCTGGGCCGAGGACCCCGACACGGCGGAATGCTCGATCAGCGGCGGGAACCTGTCCTGCTCGGGCATCACCATCCCGGCCGGCGGCTCCTTCAGCGTGACGGTCAAGGGCGTCACCGATGCCGATGACTGCCCCTCGATCCTGAACCGCGCGACCTTCACCTCCGGCAACGATGGCTCCGGTGCCTCGCACCCCGACGGCCAGGGCGCCCAGATCACGGTCCTCTGCCCCGACACCTCGGTGCAGAAGACCGGCAACGGCCCGATCACGGCCGGTGACACCGCGACCTTCACGATCGTCGTGACGGCCGGCGGCACCGGGACGAACCAGAACGTCACCCTCAACGACACGCTGCCGGCCGGCCTCAGCTGGACGCTCGGCAACGCGAACGACGAGGGCGACTGCTCGATCGTTTCGAGCGCGCTCTCCTGCTCGTTCGGCGACATGGATCCGGGCGCGACGAAGACGGTGGTCCTCAACGGCGTCACCGACTCCGGCGAGTGCCCGTCCATCTCCAACACCGCCACGGTCGGCGCCACGCTGGACGTGGACCACGGCAACAACTCATCGACTGCGCAGATCACCGTCAACTGCGGCGACCTGACGATCACCAAGACGCCGGACCAGCCGGGCGATCCCGGCGGCAGCGTCAACGCCGGCGACGTCGCGACCTTCAAGATCGTCGTCGCCAACGAGGGGGCCGGCAGCGCCTACAACGTGACGCTGGACGACACCCTGCCCTCCACCGACAACGGCTGGAGCCTGGGCAGCAGCCACGACGAGGGTGACTGCACCCTGGTCGGCGACGAGCTGGACTGCGCGTTCGGGACGCTCGCTTCGGGCGCCTCGCGAACGGTCGAGGTCTGGACCACCGCCACGGCCGACGACTGCGGCACGCTGGACAACCCGCTGGCGCAGGCACACTCGAGCAACGACGGCAACCCGGCCGACTCGGGCGCCATCGAGGTCACCTGCCCTGACCTGGAGATCGACAAGTCGACCGACACGCCGGTCGTCACGGCCGGCGACAAGGTCAGCTACACGGTCACCGTCGACAACAACGGTGACGGCGACGCGGAGAACGTCGTCATCAGCGATACGCTGCCAGCCGGCATCAGCTGGTCGGAGGATCCGGACAGCGCCGACTGCTCGATCAGCGGCGGGGTCCTGTCCTGCACGGTGGACATTCCCGCGGGGGAGAGCTTCAGCATCACCGTCTCCGGATGGACCGATGCCGACGACTGCCCGAGCATGCTGAACCGCGCGACCTACACGTCCGAGAATGCGGGCTCCGGCGCCAGCCACCCGCAGGGCCAGGGCGTGGAGATCCAGGTCAACTGCCCCGACGTGGGCGTTGAGAAGACCGCGTACAGCACGCCCATCAACGCCGGCGACGAGGCCCGCTACACCGTCACCGTGACGGCCGGCGGCACCGGCACCAACGAGAACGTGGCACTGCACGACGACCTCCCGCCGGTCGATGGGAGCTGGTCCTACCAGATCGCCTCGCCCGACGCCGATGACTCGTGCTCTATCGTCGGGAACGACCTCGACTGCTCCTTCGGCGACATGACGCCGGGCCAGACCAAGGTCGTGACCCTGACCCACCTCACCACGCCGGATGACTGCGGCACGCTTCTCAACGACGTGTCGGTGAGCGCCGACGTGGACACCGACACCGATGAGAACGTTCCCGGCAACTCGGTCGAGGACGTGGCCATCGAGGTCGACTGCCCGGAGATCGTGGTCGAGAAGACCGGCTCGGGGACGGTCAACGCCTCCGACGCGATCTACTTCGAGATCACCGTCAGCAACGACGGCGAGGGTGACGCCTACGACTTCGCCTTCGCCGACACGCTGCCCGACGTGGCCGGCACCTGGACGCTCGTCCTTCCGGCCGAGGACGGCTGCGAGCTGAACGGCCTGGCGCTGACCTGCGCCAGGGAGGTCTTCGCGGCGGGTGACTCGTTCACCCTGCGGGTGGAGGCCGATACCCAGTTCGCCGATTGCGGCGAGCTCTACAACCTGGCCTCCGCATCGGCTTCGAACGAGGCCGACGAGGACACCTCGGACAACTCGGACGACCACACCATCGTGGTCGAGTGCCCCGACCTGTCCGCCACCAAGGAGGCCGATGACGGCGTCGTGTCGGCCGGTCAGCAGATCGGCTTCACGATGACGGTCTCGAACTCCAGTGCGGCTGGAACCGGGACGGCCTACGACGTCGAGCTGAACGACCCGCTGCCCGCGGGGAGCGGCCTCGACTGGTCGATCGACCCGGCCAACGAAGACTGCGAGATCAACGGGGCGCTTGGCGCCCAGGTGCTCGAGTGCGGCTTCGGCGACCTCGCCGCCGGTGAGTCGGTCGCCGTTCACGTGGTCAGCGACACGGCTCCGGCCGACTGCGCCACGTATCCGAACGAGGCCTCGGTCACCGCCACCAACCATGACGGGCTGAACCCGAGCGACGACACGACCGTTGAATGCCCGGGCCTGAACATCAGCAAGACTGCCGACAACGGCACCATCGACGCCGGTGAGCTGGCGAGCTACACCGTCACGGTGTGGAACGTCGGTCCGGGGACGGCGCTCGACGCGTCGTGGTCGGACGAGCTGCCCGCCGGCGTCGGCTGGAACGTCGAGCTGCAGAACCCCGACGGCGACGATGCCTGCGCGAGCAGCATCGACGGCGACGGCAACCAGTCGGCCTCCTGCGACTTCGGTGATCTTGCTCCCTCCGACATGGAGCACGGCAAGGTGATCGTTGTCTCGGGCTCGACCGACCGCGAGGACTGCGGCGTGCTGGACAACACCGCGTTCGCCTACGCGAGCAACGACGACACGGTCGAAGCGTCGGCTTCGATCACGGTCAAGTGCCCGACGGTGGCGATCGAGAAGGTGAACGACCAGCCGGAGCCGGTGCTGCCGGGGACCGTGGTCTCGTACACGGTTACCGTGACCGTGAGCGACGGACCGGCCAAGAACGTGACCGTGACCGACCTCCTGCCGCTGGGCCTTGATGCTCCAACGAGCATCAGCGACGGCGGCAGCTACAGCGGCGGCACGCGGGCCATCACGTGGCACCTGGGCGACCTGGCGGACGGCTCGTACGAGCTGACCTACCAGGCCGCGGTGAGCGCCGGCACCGAGCACGGCGACGAGCTGGTCAACGTTGCCGTTGTGAGCAGCGACAACAGCCAGTGCCCCGACGCCGAGAGCGCGGCGGACGAGTGCACTGACGACTCGACCGTCGTCGTGCGCGTCCCGACCCTGGTGATCGACAAGGACGCGGATACCGAGATCGTCCACTTCGTCTTCAACGAGGATGGTGATCTCCAGTCCATCACGCCGGAGGAGGTCACCTGGACCCTCAGCTTCACGTTGGCCAACGGACCCGTCACCGACGCGGTGATCAGCGATCCGCTGCCCAACTACCTGGACTTCGTGTCGGCCTCGGATGACGGCGTCTACGACGACGCCACTCGTACCGTCACCTGGGAGCTGGGGACGCTCACCGAGAGCGGGAGCGTGACGCTGGTGACGAGGGTGGATCCGGGCGCTCCGGAGACCGATCCGATCGTCAACGTGGCGACCATCGTCTCGAACGAGACGCCCGAGGATGACGGCGAGGATGCAATCCTCATCACCTCCGAGAGCGTGCAGGCCGGGACGTCCACGCCGAAGCCATCGGTGCCGGACACGGCGCTGGTGCCCGGGCTGAACGGCCAGCCACTCTCGATCCCGGTCGAGCTCATGCTCGTTGCCTTCGTCCTCTCGCTCGGCGCGCTGGCCCTGGCCAACGTGCGGGCCGTGCGACGCCGGCGGTAGCGACCGGAGGACCGATGGGCCGGGCATCTCGTCCGGTCCGTCGGTCAATCAGCCAGCCCCCCTGGCAGGGACGGGGTAGAGGTTCGCCTCTACCCCGTCTTCTGGTTCACGGGGACAACTGGTCAGTCGTGGGCGTTCGCGCCCTTGGCGTCCCCGTCCGGCCTGCTGCCGTTCTCGCCGCGGGGCGTCGGTGGCTGCGACGGATGCGGGGGTGGGGACGGATGGGGTACCTGGGCCGGGTTTTCCGCGGCGTGCGGCGGCTGACCGGGACTCCAGGGTTCGGTTGTCATGGCGTCACTCGCCTCGAGTGCGCGCTCCAGTGCCGGACGGGCAGCCGCCGGCGCATTCGTCAGAACTGCCTGCAGGACGTCGTGCGCGTGGCTCGCCGCCAGCGTCCCGGCGGCTTCGGGCTCGAGGACGAACAGGGCCGCCTCGGCCGCGGCAAGGCGCTCAGCGGCGGCCATGGCCGAGGTCCAATCCCCGGCAGCCACCAGGCCCTGTAGCTCGCTTGTGCGCTCCGCGACCGCAAGCGTGGCCAGGTCGTCGCGAACCGACGGCGGCGCGATCTGCATGCGGATCTCTTCCAGGCGGATCTTCACCGCATAGAGTGGATCGCCCGGCAGGCTCTCCTGCGATGCAGCCCCCACTGCCGTGACACCCATGGCCAGGATGACCGATGCGTAGAGGACCGACCTGCCGATGGCACCCATCCGACGGCCCGGCCGTCGGCGCCGTTCAAGGTGCCCCTCGCGCATGGCGACGTGGTAGTTCAGCACCGTGGTACGCAGCCGCCTTCGGAAGAGGGGATCCGGCTCCACGCGATCCAGCACGCGCGCCAAAGACTGCTCCTCGGACTGGTGGCCCACGAGGCTGCCGTGCAGCTCCGCTCGCCTCACGGTTCGCTCGCCCCATCGGCCTCAACGGCGAGGTGACGCCGGAGGCTCGTGATGGCCCGATGCGTCAGGCCGCGCACCGTTCCGGCACGGCGGCCCATGACGTGCGCGGCCTCTTCCGCGCTGAGGCCGGCCGCGAAGCGCAGGGCCAGCACTTCCTGCTGATCGGCGGTCAGGCAGCGCATGGCGGTGCGCAGCTCGCGGATCTCCTCGCCGCGAAGGCTCAGCGCCTCGGGGCCGGCGTCGCCCCGCACCAGATGCTCCTCCTCGTCCAGGGGCTCGTAGCTGCGCTCCCGGCGCACGTGGTCGATCACCGCGTTCCTCGCGATGCGAAAGGCCCACGCCTCGAACGGCCGGCCGCGTGCGCGGTAGCGCGGAAGGCTGCCGACAATCCGCTCGAAGACGAGCTGGGTGAGATCCTCCGCATCCTCGCGCCGGTGGACGCGGACCACGACGTAGCGGTAGATGGGCTCCACCAACGCGTCGTAGAGACGTCCGACCGCATCGACGTCGCCAGCCGAGGCGGCGACGGCCAGAGCATCGATACTGAGGCCTTCCCGCAGCGGCGGCGCAGCGGGCGACTGCGCCGAGCGCGGCAGCTCGGCATCACGGAGGGCCTGGGCCACGATTGCATTCATGGGGCGCTCGCGCATGGGCACGGACTCAGCTATCGGTCGTGTGTGGGCAGCCGCCACCGCATCGGCCGCCGCCACCCTACCATCGGCCGCCAGCTCCGAGCCAGCGGTCCGGTGCAGGGCCGCAACGCCTTAGATCAGGGCCAGCTCGTGCCCCACCCGCTCGAAGGCGGCCAGGCAGGCGTCCAGCTCGTCGCGGCTGTGCTCGGCGGTGACGATGGTCCGGACGCGTGACCGGTCGTCGGGCACGGTCGGGAACCCGATCCCCTGGGCGAAGATGCCCTCCTCGAACAGGCGGTCGGAGAGCTTCATGGCCAGCGCTCCGCTGCCGGCGATGACCGGCGTGATCGGCGTCTCGGAGTTCCCGGTGTCGAATCCCAGGCGCTCCAGCCCGGCCTTGAAGAAGCGCGTGTTCTCCCAGAGGCGCTCGATCAGCTCCGGCTCGGTCTCGAGCACGTCGATGGCGGCCAGGCAGGCCGCGGCCACGGCCGGCGGATGCGAGGTGGAGAAGAGGAAGGGCCTCGCCCTGTGCTCGAGCACCGTGCGCAGGGTGGCGCTCCCCGCCACGTAGCCGCCGAGCACGCCGATCGCCTTCGAGAGCGTCCCCACCTGGACCTGGACGCGCCCGTTCAGGTCGAAGTGATCGACGCTGCCACGGCCGTTGCGGCCGAGCACACCGGAGGCGTGCGCGTCATCGACGTAGACGGCGGCACCGGCCTCGTCGGCGGCCTCGACGATATCGGGCAGCTTCGCGATATCGCCGTCCATGCTGAAGACGCCATCGGTGATGACGAGGACGGTCTTCTCGGCGCCGCCAGGGGCGTCACGGACCTCGCGAAGCGCCTGGCGCAGGCCGTCCATGTCGGCGTGGGGGAAGATCTTACGTTCCGCCTTTGTGAGGCGGATGCCGTCGATGATGCTGGCGTGGTTCAGCGCATCGGAGACGATGACGGCCCCCTCGGGAGCGAGGATGGGGATGACGCCGGTGTTGGCGGTGAAGCCCGACTGGAAGGTGAGGACCGCCTCGACGTGCTTGAACTCCGCCAGGCGCGCCTCGAGCTCCTCGTGGAGGGACATCGTGCCGGCGATGGTTCGGACCGCGCCCGAGCCTGCGCCGTAGGTGCGCACCGCCTGCTCGGCGGCCTCGACCAGGCGCGGATGCGTGTTCAGCCCCAGGTAGTTATTGCTCGAGAGCGTGATCACCTCGCGCCCATCGATGATGCAGCGGCTCTTCTGCTGGCTCTGGACCACGCGCAGCCGTCGGAAGAGGCCCTTGGCCTTGAGCTCCTCGATCTCAGCCTCGAGGAACGCGAGCGGGTTGCGAGAGCGGGCGCTGGCGTTCGGGGTTTTCGTCTCCATGCCCTCCATTATCCCGCTAGGGCAGCAGGACGACCTTGCCGGCGTGACGGGAGGCGACCAGCTCGAAGGCCTGCTCCCAGTCGGCGAGGTCGAAGCGGTGGGTGATCAGCGGCGTCGGGTCCACCGCACCCGAGCGCAGCAGCGCTTGCGTGCGTTCCCAGGTCTCGTAGATCCGCCGCCCGTACACGCCGTACAGGCGCAGCCCCTTCTGGATGACGAGGTCGGAGAGGTGGACCTCCACCGGGCTGGCGAAGATGCCGAGCAGGGAGATGCGGCCGCCGCGGGTCACGAACTCCAGCGCCTGCTCGAGGGCCGGCTGCGAACCGCTCATCTCCAGCACGACGTCCACGCCGTCGCCGCCGGTCGCCTCCTCGATGCGGGCGGCCGTTTCGGGGTCGCGCGCGTCGAGCGCCAGGTCGGCACCCATCGTCCGCGCGATCTCGAGCCGGTATTCCTCGACATCGGTCGCCACCACCAGCGTCGCACCCGATGCCTTGGCGATGGCGACCGAGAGCAGGCCGATCGGCCCGCATCCGGTGACCGCCACCGAGCGCCCCTCGATCGGTTCGACGAACGCGGCGTGAACGGCATTGCCCATCGGCTCCTGGAGGGCCACCACGGCGGGCTCGAGCCCGTTCGACTCGATCGCGTTGGCCTGGGGCACGACGACGTACTCGGCGAATCCGCCATCCACGTGCGCCCCGAAGACGCGCAGGTTGCGGCAGAGGTGCATCTGACCCGCCCTGCACTGCGCACAGGTCCAATCGACGATGTGGCTCTCCACGCCGACCAGGTCTCCCTCGCGGACGCGTGTCACCCCCTCGCCCAGGGCCACCACCCGGCCGGCCAGCTCATGGCCCAGGGTGATGGGCGGCTTGAGCAGCTCCGCGGCCCACGGATCCCACTTGAAGAGGTGGATGTCGGTCCCGCAGATCGAGGCGGCCTCCATCCTGAGCAGCACCTCGCCGGGGCCCGGCGTCGGGATCGGCCGCTGCACGAGCTCCACGCCCGGCCCGGGTCGCGTCTTCGCCAGGGCGCGCATGGTGCGGCTCGGAGCCGCCACGCCACTCACCCTCGTGCCTGCGGGGCGAGGTCGGCGACGCCGGCGGCGGCGGCGTGGTCAGCGGCGCGCGGCAGCTCGTCCACGACCCGGTTCTCGAGCGAGCCGATGCCCTCGATCTCGCACCGCATCACGTCGCCGTGCTGGAGGTAGCGTGGCGGGTCCTGGAATGCCCCGACGCCCGCGGGCGTGCCGGTCGCGATCAGGTCACCGGGGGCGAGGGCGATCGTGCGCGAGATGAACGCGAGCAGGGTCGGGACGTCGAAGACCATCTCGGCCGTGGTCGAATCCTGCCAGGTCTCGTCGTTGACGCTCGAACGCAGCGCCAGCCGGTCGGCGGCGCCGAGCTCATCGCGGGTCACGATGGCGGGACCGATGGGCGCGAACCCGTCCGATCCCTTGGCTCGCAGCCACTGGCGGTCCTCCCGCTGCAGGTCGCGCATGGTGACGTCGTTGACGACGGTGTAGCCGAAGACGCCGTCCAGCGCCTCGTCGCGCGACACGCCGGAGAGGTGCCGGCCGATGACCACCCCGAGCTCGCACTCGAGGTCCAGCTGTTCGGTGGCGCGCGGACGGCGGACCGCGTCACCGGGGTTGCTGACGGCGTTCGCGAACTTGGCGAAGAGCATGGGGTAGACGGGCGGCTGGACGCCCTGCTCGCGACAGTGATCGTGGTAGTTGAGCCCAACGCAGATGATCTTGCCGGGCGCCGGCAGCGGCGCGAGCAGGCGGACCGAGGAGGCATCGATCGGCGCCTCCGGCTCCAGCCGGTCGAGGTCACGGCCGATCAGCGCCGCCACATCGGCCCCCACGCCGGGAAGCGGGTGGATGGAGCTTCCGACCAGCAGGCCGCTGCGACCGTTGGAGTCGCCGCCGTCGATGGATGCGTAGGCGACCAGCTTCACGCCGCTCAGTATAGGTAGCGCTCGCTCAGTCCTCGATGAACCAGGCGCGTGCCGACGGTCGCAGCAGGCCGGCAATCAGCACCACGCTGATGACCAGGCCGATGGGGACGGTCAGCACGTACCAGCCGTTAGCGGCCTCGGCCGGCATTTCGAAGAGCGCCGGCGGGAGTCCTGCCATCAGGGGCACGGTCAGCGCGGCGAGGCCGATCGCGAAGCGCAGTCCGATCCGCTTGCGCTGCATCACCACGGTGATCCCGAACAGGAGCGTCGCCAGCTCGAGCATCATGAAGATGCCGAGCAGGCTGAATGGCGCTCGCTCCGAGAAATCGACGAAGGCGATGATCTGCGGCAGGAGCAGGCCGGTCAGCGCGAGCAGCGCGTAGGCCCACACGAACCAGAGGCGCACGGGCCAGGGGGCGGACTTCCACATCGGCTCGACCGATGCTAGCAGCCAGCGGGAGCAAGATCGCCCCTGAGGCGGTGCGACGTCCGGGCCGAGGGTGGCGACGGGCTTACCATTCGACCGATGCCCGGGCTCGCCGAGATCTTCGAGACGAACCGCGTCATCGTCCTGACCGTGTACGGAGAGGTCTTCTTCGTGCTCGGCCTGGCGGTGGCGCTGCAGTCGCTCAAGCGCAGCGCGCTGCCACTGGCGCGGCCACTCCCCTGGCTGGCGGCCTTCGGCATCGTCCACGGCTTCCACGAGTGGGGATTCATGTTCATCCCCATCCAGTCCGGCTACCTGCCGCTGGAGGCGACGGAGCTGCTGCTGGTGGTCCAGCTGCTCATGGAGGCCATCTCCTACGCGCTCCTCCTCCAGTTCGGGGTGGAGCTGCTGGCGGCCGTCACGCGCTACCCGATCCTGGGCCGGCTGCGGCTCCTGCCCGCCGCCGCGCTGCTGGCCTGGGGCGGCGCGACGCTTGCGGTCGCCGCGGCCGTCTCCCCGTACCACCCGACGGCCGGCCCGTGGCTGCAGGACGGACGGATCGCCGAGGCCCTGGCCGGCATCGGGGCGGGCCTGCCGGTCGGCGATGCCCTCGCCCGCTGGATGCTCGCGCTGCCCGCGTCGGCGCTCGCTGCCTGGGGGCTGCTGGCCAGCGCGCGCGAAGTCGCCCCCATCGCACGATCACCGGTCGTGGCCGGGCTGCGCATCGCCGCCGGCGCGTTCGCCGTCTACGCCGTGGTGGGCGGCCTCATCTCCCAGCCGGCACCGTTCGCCCCGGCATCGGTCCTGAACAGCGCCGGCGTCATGGACCTGCTGGGCGTCCCGATCGAGGTGATCCGATCCCTGACCGGCCTCGTCATCGTGGTCGCCATCATCCTGGCGCTGGACCTCTTCGAGCAGGAGACCGACCGGATACTGGCCGAGGCACGCCGCCGCGAGCTCCTCGTGCGGGAGCGCGAACGGATCGGTCGCGACCTGCACGACGGCATCATCCAGTCGATCTACGCCGCCGGGCTGCACCTCGAGGAGGCATCGGCCTCGCTGGACGCGTCCGCGGAAGCGCCCCGGGCGCGCATCCGGACCGTGCTGGAGGAGATGGAGCGCATCAGTGGCGACATCCGGCGCATGATCTTCGACCTGCGCAGCGCCAGCCTGGAGGCGCTCGACCCGGAGGAGATCGTGCGCGGCGTCGCCGACGAGCTGCGGGCCAACACGCTCGTCTCCCTTGACCTGCGGGTCAGCGGATCGCCGCGCCCGCGCCTGAGTCCCGACCAGGCGGAGGAGCTGCGACAGCTGGTGCACGAGGCCTTCAGCAACATCCTCCGCCACGCGCAGGCGAGCAGGGTCGAGGTGCGCCTCGCCGCGAGCCGCCGCCATCTCGCCCTGGAGATCCGGGACGATGGCCTCGGCTTCGCGCCTGACGCGGTCGCCGCCCCGCACGCCGGGCGGTCCGAGGGGCTCTCGAACATGCGGCGGCGAGCGGAGCTGCTCCACGCGCAGCTCGTCCTCCGATCGGCGCCGGGGCAGGGAACCTCGCTCTCGCTTACCATGCCGCTACCGGCAACCGGCAGGCGCAATGACTCGAGCAGCGAACCTCGCCGTGAGGAATGACGGCGCCGTGAGCACCGATCCAGCGATACGCATTCTCATCGCCGACGATCACGAGGTCGTGCGCATCGGTCTCGCCTCGCTGCTCGCGCGCCAGCCTGGCTTCCGCGTGGTCGGCGAGGCCGCCTCCGGAACCGACGCCGTCCGCATGGCCAGGGCGCTGCGTCCGGACGTGGTGGTGATGGACATCCGCATGCCGGAGGGCTCCGGGACCGATGCCTGCCGCACGATCACGGCCGAGCTGCCGGAGACTCCGGTGGTGATGCTGACCAGCTACGCCGACGAGGGAGCGCTCTTCGACGCCATCTCGGCCGGGGCCTCGGGCTACGTGCTCAAGCGCATCGGCTCCGATGACCTCGTCAGCGCCGTCCGAACCGTTGCCAGCGGCCAGTCGATGCTCGATCCAGCGGTGACGTCGGCCGTGCTGGAGCGCCTGCGGCGTGCCGCCCACGCGGAGGAATCGGGCGCCTTCACCGAGCTGACCGAGCAGGAGCGCCGCGTGCTGGCGCACCTCGCCCAGGGAGCCTCCAACCGGGAGATCGCGGGCGCCATGGAGCTCGCCGAGAAGACGGTGCGCAACTACGTCAGCAACATCCTGGCGAAGCTCTCGCTGGCAAGCCGGGCCCAGGCGGCGGCCTTCGCGATCCGCAACCGCCTGACCGAGCTGGCCGAGGATCCCGATGGCTGACGCATCATCGCGTCGCCGGGCCGTGGGATTGGTCGTGGTCGTCGCCATGGGCGTGGGCGGGCTCCTCGCCGCATGCGAGGCGACCGGTAGCCCATCCCCGCGGGTCACCGACGCGTCCACGCCGACGGCGACCGCCTCGCCCTCTCCGCGCGCCACCCTCCCAGCCAGCCCGGACCCGACCGCCACGCCTGAGCCGGCGCTGTCGCTGGCCTTGCCGGAGGGACGCGACGACCGCCGGGTGCGCGTCGAGGTGGCACCCGAGGTCGCGGCCGACGGCGACGGGCGGATCACGCTGATGGTCACGAACCTCTCCGCCGAGCGCGTGGTCGAGCTGGTCCTGCGCTGGCCGACGGAGCTGGGCGAGACGCTCTTCCTGGCGCCCTTCGAACCGTCGCAGCAGCGAATCGCGCAGGGCGGCCCGCCGCTGCTGCAGGAGTGGACCAAGTGGGTCGAGGGTCCGGGCGAGAACGATGAGCCGGCCGGCACCACTTCCCTTGGCTGGGGACCGCTGGATCCGGGGGCGACGCTCGAGATCCCGATCCTGGTGACGCGCCGAGCCCAGGGACCGGTGACGTTCGACCTGCAGGTGCTGGCCGGCGAGTCGGTCCTGTCGTTGGAGGACGGCACGGCGGCCGACCTGCGCGTAGAGGTTCCCTGACGCGCGCGCCGCTTAGCGTAGGCTGACGGCGTGCGCGCCATCCTGCCAACCTGGGTCCACGCCGATGCCGCCCTGCTGGCGCAGCTCGGCGACGCGCTCGACCCCGAGCGGAAGGTGCTGGCGGCGCTCGAGCGCATCACGCCGCTCTCCGGCAAGCGCGTCGCCGACGTCGACACCGGGATCGGTCACTACCCGATGCTGCTCGCGCGCCACACGGGTCGCACCTACGGCATCGAGGACGACGCCGCGCTGCGCGAGAGGGCTCGGCAGCGTGCCGACGAGGCACATCAGCCCAACATTCGCATCGTCGCCGGCGAGCCGGAGCACCTGCCGCTGCGGGATGGCGCGGTCGACGTCGTCCTGTCCGGAAGCATCGGCCCTCACGAGACGTCCCTCCCGGCGATCGCCGAGGCGCTGCGAGTGCTTCGTCCAGGTGGGCGGCTGGTCGTCATCGGCTACTACGGGCGCGACGACTTCGCGAGCCTGCTGGAGCCGGAGGTGGTGGAGCACGCCCTGGATGCCACGCAGCGGCGGACCGGGTGGTGGCTGCGGAATGGCTTCAAGATCAAAGTCGTCCACACCTGCCTTCGGCTGGCAGACGAGGACACCGCGCACGACCTGCTCCCGCGCTTGTACGGTGATCGGGGACGTGCCTACCTGATGACGCCCCACCGGCTGAGCCCGGTCCTGAAGCTCGGCCTCTACCACCGGGCACGCGACTAGCAGCCACTCCACTGCGCCGGCAGGAAAGCGTCGAATCCGGTCAACAAATTCCGGATTCAGTGCAAGAATCGCCTTGCGCGGCTGGATCGGTGGCCGTATGATCGCCCCGTCGAAGGCCAGGCTCTTCTCCCCCCGGAGCCTGGCCTTCGGCATGCCACGCGGCCGGTGCGATAATGGCCTGAACCCTGACACGATCGACGCCGCGCACGTCGCGGCGCCCGCCTAGCACGCTCGGAGGCAGACGCGACATGGCTTCCTCGACGCCCCGCATGAAGATCACCTACGCCACGCTATCCGCCGATAACGAGGAGCTCCAGTCGGCCTTCGATGCCGCCGTCGACCGGGTTCGCGGCGACTTCGGCCGAGCCTATCCCATGATCATCGGCGACGAGCAACGCAGCGCTGGGGAACTGTTCGACGATCGCTCGCCGATCGATACCGAGATCATCGTCAGCCGCTTTCCGGTGGGCACCCGCAAGGACGTGCAGGACGCCGTCGACGCCGCCCGCGCGGCGTTCCCGGCATGGCGTGATCTCGGCTGGCGCGAGCGGCTCGAGATCCTGCGCCGCGCGGCGGACCTCATCAGCGAGCGGCAGTTCGACTACGCGGCGCTGATGGCGGTGGAGGTCGGCAAGAACCGGCTCGAGGCGCTCGGCGACGTCGAGGAGACGGCCGACCTGCTGCGCTACTACTCGGACGTGATGGAGCGCAACGACGGCTTCGAGCAGCCGATGGGCTCGCTCTCCCCCAGCGAACGAACCCGTTCCGTCCTCAAGCCGCACGGCGTGTGGGGCATCATCAGCCCCTTCAACTTCCCGATGGCCCTGGCGGGCGGGCCGGCGGCCGGTGCGCTGATCGCGGGCAACACCGTGGTCATGAAGCCCTCGTCCGACGCTCCGCTGCTTGCCTACAAGTTCTGCGAGGTGCTGCGCGAGGCGGGCGTTCCGGCGGGCGTCGTGAACCTGGTCACCGGCCCGGGCGAGACGGTCGGCGCCGAGCTGCAGGAGAACCCCGGCATCGACGGCATGGTCTTCACCGGCAGCTACGAGGTGGGGATGAAGCTCTACACCCACTTCACCCGCGACTATCCCCGGCCGATCATCACCGAGATGGGCGGGAAGAACCCGGCCATCGTGACCGCGTCGGCGGATCTCGACGTCGCCGCGGAGGGGGTCATGCGATCCGCCTTCGGCTACGACGGCCAGAAGTGCAGCGCCAACAGCCGGGTCTACGTGGATCGCTCCGTGGCGCGCGAGTTCGTCGACAAGCTCGTGGAGCGCACGGAGCAGATCACCGTTGGCGACCCCACCCGGCGCGAGAACTGGATGGGGCCTGTCATTAACGAGCGTGCCCTCCGCAAGTTCACCGATGCGGTCGAGACGGCGAAGCGCGATGGCGGCACGATCGAGGTCGGCGGCGAGGTCCTGCGCAACGATGAGACCGGGCGCGGCTACTTCCCGACGCCCACCGTGGTGACCGGCCTGCCGCTCGACCATCACCTCTTCCGCGAGGAGCTCTTCGTGCCGTTCCTGGTGGTCGGTGAGGTGGGCTCGCTGGACGAGGCCATCGAACGCGCCAACGCATCTGCCTACGGGCTGACCGCCGGGGTCTTCAGCGGCGACAAGGCGGAGATCGACCGGTTCCTGTCCACCATCCAGGCAGGCGTCGTGTACGTGAACCGACGGGCCGGCGCGACGACCGGCGCCTGGCCGGGGATCCAGAGCTTCGGCGGCTGGAAGGGATCCGGCTCGTCGGGCAAGAGCGGGCTCGGTCCGTACTACGTCCAGCAGTTCATGCGCGAGCAGTCGCAGACAGTCATCGACGACGGCGCGTCGAGCTGAACGATGACCATTGACCGCACGCCACACAACGGCCGCATCGACGCCGACGACCTGCGCCATTTGGCCGAGGAGGACGAGTTCGACCCCGTCGTCGATCCGAGTGGCTGGTTCAGCGTCCAGCTGCGCTACGCCTACCTCGTCGGCGAGACGCAGGCCGTGGTCATGATGGAGGACCGCGTGGTCCTCGTCGACGGAGACGACGAGGAGGCGGCGCTCGGCCGCGCCATCGAGATCGCGGAGGAGTACGAGGACGAGTTCGAGACCGAGGGCGGCGAGACCGGCCAGATTCGCTTCGAGGGCATCGTCGCCATCAAGGAGCTCGACGATCCGCCGGCTGGCGGGGCCGAGGTCTGGCACGAATTCATGGCGCCCCACGGCGTGGAGACCGACGTGCTCGGTGATCCCCTTCCCGCGCTCCGCCCGCTGGAGATGGCGTTCCCGCGCGCCCACGAGGAGTGACCGGCTGGCGATCCCTGGCCTACCGGGCGGCACGGCCGCTGCTCTTCAGGTTCGACTCTGAACGGATCCACCGCCTCAGCGTGGACGGGCTGCGCATCGCCGGGGAGAGCCGCATCGGGCGGCCGGCGCTCAGGCTGGCGGGGGGCGTGCCGCGTCGCCCGGGACCGTGGGCGGAGCTGCTGGGAACCCGGTTCCGCAACCGGGTCGGCCTCGCCGCCGGATTCGACAAGAGCGGCGTCGCCCTGCGCGGCTGGGCGGCGCTGGGGTTCGGATTCGCAGAGGTCGGGACGGTCACGCCGCAGCCCCAGGCTGGCAACGCCAAGCCACGTCTCTTCCGCCTGCTGGCCGACGAGGCGCTCGTCAATCGGATGGGCTTCAACAACGCCGGCGCGGTCGCGGCTGCGCGCAACGTCATGCTGGCGCGCCGCCACCTGCCGCGTCGTTTCGTGGTGGGAATCAACATCGGCAGGGGGCGACGGACCGCCGACGAGCGCGCCGCGGACGACTACCTGGCCGCCTACCGGGTGGTGGCACCGGTCGCCGACTACGTCGTCGTCAACGTCTCATCGCCGAACACCCCCGGCCTGCGCGAACTGCAGGATCCCGACCGCCTCGTGGAGCTGCTCACCACCCTTGCCGCAGCCGGGGAGAGGCTGCGCAGGACGGCGCCGCTGCTGGTGAAGCTGGCGCCGGAGCTGCAGGAGCGGGGCGAGCTCGAGCGGCTGGTCGAGGCCATCGCGCGCGGCCCGGCAATCGGCGTCGTCCTCTCCAACACCACCCTCACGCGCCCCCCGACGCTGCGCTCCGGCGAGGCCGCGGAGCCCGGCGGGCTCTCCGGACCGCCGCTCCTGGCGGGGATGCTCGAGGCCGTCGCGTGCGCGCGGCAGGTGGCCGGCGATCGCCTGACCATCATTGCCTCCGGCGGGATCGACGGAGCGGCTGACGTTGCGGCCGCCTACGCAGCCGGGGCGGAACTCGTGCAGCTGTGGACCGGGCTCATCTACCGCGGCCCGGGGCTGATCGGCGAAGCCTCTCGCGTTCCGTACCGGTCAGGGTCACGCGGCTGGTAGCATGGCGTCACATCTAGCCAGGGGCGCGGGCAGGACGCGCCACTCCGCTTCGGAGATCTCGTCGCCATGAGCATCGAGACAACGTCCGCTGCGGCTGCCCGCATCACGGCGCCGCACATCCGTACCGAACTGCCGGGTCCCCGGGCACGAGCGCTGATCGCCCGCGACGAGGCGGTCGTCAGCCCCAGCCTGACCCGCGCCTACCCGCTCGTCGCAGAGACCGCCACCGGCTGCTGGGTCACCGATGTCGACGGCAACGTCTTCCTCGACTGCGCCGCGGGCATCGCGGTGGCCAGTACCGGACACGCACATCCGTCCGTCGTGGCCGCCATCAAGCAGCAGGCGGACCGCCTCATCCACATCGCCGCGACCGACTTCTACGAGCCGCGCTACGTGGAGTTCACCGAGCGGCTGGCGGCCATCGCCCCGTTCAAGGAGAAGGCGCGCGTCTTCCTGACCAACTCGGGTACCGAGGCGATCGAGGGTGCCATCAAGCTGGCGCGCTACCACACCCACCGCGCCGGGATCATCGCCTTCGAGGGCGCCTTCCACGGCCGCACCATGGGCGCGCTCTCGTTGACCAACTCGAAGCTGAAGCAGCGCGCCGGCTTCGGCCCGCTCGTCCCGATGGTCTACCACGCGCCCTTCCCACGCGTTCGGGCGTGGCGCGAGGGTTCGGGCGGCGACGGTGCGGCCGAGCTGGAGGTGCTGCGCACGAAGATCCTGGGTCGCCTCATCGCGCCGACGGACGTCGCGGCCGTCGTGGTGGAGCCGGTACAGGGCGAGGGCGGCTACTTCCCGGCTCCGGCCGCCTTCCTGCGCGGCCTGCGCGAGATCTGCGACGAGCACGGGATCCTGCTGGTGGCCGATGAGATCCAGTCCGGCATGGGCCGCACCGGCAGGTGGTGGGCGGTGGAGCATGCCGATGTGGAGCCGGACATCCTGACCACCGCCAAGGGCATCGCCTCGGGCATGCCGATCGGCGCATTCATGGCGCGCGACTCGGTCTGGACCTGGCCGCCCGGCGCCCACGGTTCCACGTTCGCGGGCAACCCGCTCTCGGCCGCCGCGGGCACGGCCACGCTCGAGCTGCTCGAGGGCGGGCTCATCGCCAACGCGGCCGCGATGGGCGATCGCCTGCGCGCCGCCCTGGAGCGGGTCGCCGCCGGATCGGATGCGGTGCGCGACGTGCGCGGCGTCGGGCTCATGATCGGCGTCGAGTTCGCGACGCACGAGCAGGCCAACGCCGTCGAGCGCGCCTGCTTCGAGAGCGGGCTGCTCGTGCTCGAGTGCGGCGAGTCGACCCTCCGCCTCTGCCCGCCGCTGATCATCGACGCGGAGCAGGTCGACCTTACGGCCCGGCTCTTCGGCGAGGCGATGGCGGCATCCGCCAGGCCGACGCCGAATCACGAGGAGGTCGGGGGCTAGGGCACCCGCTCGGCGATGCGACCGATGAGCTCGGGGAGCCCGGCCACGACGGCCGGGCTCTTCTGCGCGCCGAGGCCGAACGCCGTCCCGCCAATGCCGATGAAGCGATCGGCCGGACCGATGCCACCCAGCCGATCGGCGAGGGCCACGGCCTGACCGATGGAGAGCGCGTGGCTCGAGCCCGGCTGCAACCGCCGCTCGAGGGCCGGCAGATCGCGCAGCGGAATCTCCACCACCTCGCCGGCTGCCGCGCCCGCGATGCAGTCAACGACGAGGCGCACGGTGCCGGGTGCGTCGTCCAGCAGCTGCTCCGCCGAGAGCTGGCCGACCACCTCCACGGTCGCCCGCGCGATGACCGGTCCTGGCAGGCCGCGCACCGCTTCGAGGCCGGCCGCATCGTCCCCGCCGTCGGGAGAGCCGCAGGCCAGGATGCGGCAACGCGCGGTCATGGCTCCCGCTGGATGGTCAGGTCCAGGAAGTGGGTCGCGCAGCTGATGCACGGGTCGTAGCTGCGGATCAGCTGCTCGAACCGCAGCGTCGCCTGCTCGTGCGGCAGGTCCAGCACGGATGGAGCGAAGAGCTCCAGGTCGTGCTCGATCGCCGCCTGGTTCTGGCTGGTGGGTGGCACGATCTGGGCGGAGCGAATGTGGCCCGCCGGGTCGAGCTCGTAGCGGTGGAAGAGGAGTCCGCGCGGTGCCTCGGTCGCCCAGGCTGCGACGCCTTCCCGGGGCTCCCATGGCTCGGCCGGGCGCGCCGGGCGCTCGTAGCCCTCGACGATCTCCAGCGCCTCGGCCAGGGCGTGGACCAGCTCCACCGCCCGCGACACGATGCTGCGGAAGACGTTCCGACGCAGGTCGTCCGGGGAGAGGCCGGTCGCGTCGAGCGCGGCGCGCGCCAGCGGGTGGAGCTGATCGGCGGCGAGCACGACCCTGGCCGTCGGGCCGAGGAGGTAGGGCACGCCGTCCGCGGTGCGCGCCTGCAGGGCGTGCGACCACGGCACCTGCACCTCGTGGAAGGCCTCGCCCCAGTCGCCGGGGGCGAGGTCGATGCCGTCAGACGAGACGATGCGCCCGTCGTTCATGGGGTACTCGCCTGGGTGGCGCAGGCAGACCAGTCGCGGTTCGCGGTCTGCGGCAGGGGTATCGAGGCCCGCAACCACCGCGACCGTCGCCTGGGCATCCGCCAGCGCGGCCCGGAGCGGCGCCCGGAAGGCGTGCAGCTCGCTGGCGCGCGGCGCGCGCGAGAAGCCGCCGACGCGGACGCTGACCGGGTGGATCGCCCGTCCCCCGACCAGGCCCACGAGCTGATTGCCCAGCTTCTTGATCCGCAGGCCGAGCTCGACCAGGTCACGATGGTCTGCCGCCATCTCGAGCGCGCTGGGATAGCCGAGGAAGTCGGGAGCATGCAGCAGGAAGATGTGGAGCGCGTGGCTCTCGATCCACTCACCGCAGTACAGGAGCCGGCGCAGCTGACGAACCGCCGGGTCCACCTCGACGCCGAAGAGCGACTCGAAGGCGTGCACGCCGGACATCTGGTAGGCGACGGGGCAGATCCCGCAGATGCGCGCCACGATGTCGAGCACCTCGTCGGGCGTCCGCCCCACCACGAGCTGCTCGAAGTAGCGGGGCGCCTCGAAGATGCGCAGCTGGGCGTCCACGCCGCCCGAGCGATCCACGGAGAGGTGGAGCGAGCCCTCGCCCTCGACCCGCGTCAGCTGGCCGACCGTGAAGTCGAGGTCCTCTCGTTCCTGTACGGGGGTCGTCATCTCGATGGCTCCTGGAGCGCGCCCGGCTCCGCTGCACTGTCCGGCAGATCGGCCGGATCGTTGGCCTTCCCGGTGCCGAATCCCTCGACGGCACGGCCGGCGCGAGGCCTGAAGGGAAGCGTCCAGCCGGTGAAGCCCGCGAAGAGGCGGTCGACCTCGGGCTGGCTCCGGTCCGCAGCCAGCCACTCGCCCAGGCTGGCGGTATTCGCCTGCTCCCGCGGGCCGAAGCACGCGTAGCAGCCTCGCGCATAGCCCGGACAGAGCGCGCCGCACCCGGTCTGGGTCAGCGGTCCCAGGCAGGCGGTGCCGCCGGCGACGAGGACGCAGACGCGGCCGCGTCGCTTGCACTCGAGGCAGACCGCCTCGTCGGGCAGCTGCGGCCGGCGCCCCAGGCGGACCGCGGTGAGCAACTCGACGAGCTGGCCGGGGTCTATCGGGCAGCCGCGCAGCTCGGCGTCGACCTTGACGTGATCGGCGACCGGAGTAGCCCAGGGCAACGACTCGATCAGCTCGGGACTGGGGTAGACCGCCGCTCGCCATGCTGGCTCATCGCCGAAGTTGCGCATCGCCTGGATGCCGCCGGCGGTGGCGCAGGCGCCGATGGTGACCAGCAGTTTCGCTCGCTCGCGCAGCTCCACGATCTGCTCCGCCTGTTCCGGCGTGCTCACCGCGCCCTCGACCAGCAGCACGTCGTACGGGCCTTCAGATCGCCGCGAGGTCGCCTCGGGAAACTCGACCAGGTCGAAGCGAGCGCCGATTGCCAGCAGCTCGTCCTCCAGGTCGAGCAGCGTGAGCTGGCAGCCGTCGCACGACGCCAGCTTCACCACCCCGACGCGAGGCGCTGCCGCCGCGCCGCGGGGGCCGGCGACGGTGTCCTCCTGCTGCCTCGTCTCCGCGGCCATCACACGCCCTCCCTTCCGAACAGCTCACCGAGGTCGCTCATGGCGAAGACCGGGCCGTCGCGGCAGACGAAGTAGGGGCCCATCTGGCAATGGCCGCAGAGGCCGATGCCGCACTGCATGTGTCGCTCCATCGATACGAAGAGCCGCTCCGGCGCGATGCCCATCTCCCGCAGGACCGCCACCGAGGCCTCCATCATTCGCTCCGGCCCGCAGACGAGGGCCACCGTCGGGCGGCGCTTGAACTCGCGTCGATCGAGGAGCTGCGTGACGACGCCCACGCGGCCGTTCCAGCCCGGCTCGGCCCGATCCACGATCTGCGCGACCTCGATCTGACCGTCCCATTGCTCCAGCTCCTCGACGAAGAGGCGGTCGGAGGGCGTTCGGGCGCCGTAGGCCAGCAGGACGTCGCCGTACCGAGCCCGGTCGGCCAGCACGATGTCGATGACCGGCCGCAGCGGTGCCAGGCCGATACCACCGCCCACGATGACCAGGTCGCGGCCCAGGGCCCGGTCGACGGGCCAGGGACGGCCGAGCGGGCCGCGTAGCCCGATCTCGGTACCCGGCGTCGATGCGGTCAAGATCTCTGTGGCGGGTCCGGCGGCCCGCACCGTCAGCACCATCTCCTCGTTCGTGAAGCGCGAGACCGAGATGGGCAGCGATGGGAATCCGGGCTGCTCCACCATCACGAACTGCCCCGGCAGGCCCGCCAGCAGCGCCGGCTCTCGCGGCTGCAGGCGCAGGCTGACGGTGTCCGCCGTCTCGCGGCTGACTGTCTGGACCGTCGCGATCTCGAACCGGCCGGGCGTGGCGGCAGCCGGACGGGTCAGCATCTGCTGCGGGGCGATGGCCGGGGGCGCGACGGCCTGAAGCTCCTCGCGCACGTCGATGCCGACCGGGCACCAGGTGATGCAGCGCCCGCAGCCAACACAGCCGGCGCTGCCGAACTGATCCTGCCAGGTGGCGAACTTGTGGGTGAGCCACTGACGGTAGCGGTCAGCTCGCTCCGGACGGAAGTTGCCGCCCGCGACCCGGGCGAAGTTCGCCGTGAAGCACGAGTCCCACCGGCGTTCCGCGACGTTGACGGTTCCGTCGAGGTCGGACGAGATGCTGGTCGAGGTGCAGAAGCAGGTCGGGCAGACCATGGTGCAGTTGGCGCAGGCCAGGCAACGTTCGGCGACCTCCGCCCAGCGCGGGCTGTCGAGCTGGTCCATGAGCCGGTCTCGAAGCCCCTCCAGCACCACGGGCTCCCCGATCTGCACGCGCACGTCGTTGACGGCCGCCATGGCGGCCCCGTGTTCGGCAGGATTGGCGAGTCGGCCGGGGAGGCGCGCCAGCAGCCGTTCGCCGGCCGGGCTGCCAGCGTCGACGACGAAGCCATCGTCAAGCTCGGTCAGGACCAGGTCGTGGCCGCTGCGGACCTCCGGTCCGGTACCCATCGAGGTGCAGAAGCAGCCGCTGGCTGCCCTGGTGCACTGGACCGCGACGATCAGCAGAGAGTCGCGGCGAGCACGGTAGTCCTCGTCCACGTAGGTCCCGCCGGCAAGCACCCGGTCGTGGATACCCAGCGCCGCCAGCTCGCATGCCCGCACGCCGAGCAGCGCAAGCCGCGGCGGATCGGGAGCGAGCGCCTCGAAGGAGAGTGAGCCGCCCGTCTCCCGCCGGACGCTGCCGACCTCCTGCCGAGGCGGGAAGGTGAACTGCTTCCAGCTCATCTGGCCGTTGACGATATCGAAGGCCCGCGCGCTGGCGCCCTGCACCAGCCGATACTTGCCCGGTGCCTGCTCGTCGCGCCATCCGATGGGCAGGTCGTCGACGCGGCTGATCTCGTCGAGCACCGCCATGCCGTCCTGCACGGTTGGCCCGATGATGCGACGCCCGCCCTCGTGCAGCAGGTCGAGCAGGGCGTCGAGCCGCTCGCGAGGCAGGTAGACAGGTGCGGCTGTTGTCACCACGGCTCGTACTCCCGATCGCGTGCGTAGAGGTCGAGCAGCTGGTTGCGCGTCGCGGTGAGGCGTCGGTTGACACACTGCAGCAGGCGCGGGTAGAGGGTCAGTGCCAGCGCCTCGTCGTCGCGCAGGAGCTCCCGCAGCCGAGTCGCGTCGAAGACGACGACCTCGCTCGGCTCGAGCGCGACGACCGTCGACGTGGCCCGGTAGGGCGGGACGACGGCCGTCCAGCCGAAGACCTCGCCTGGCTCGATGGTCATCAGGGTCGCTCGCCCCCGGCCGGCCACCGTCACGCGGAGGGAGAGGAGGCCTCCGAGCAGGATCCCGAAACGCTCCGTCTGCGTCCCCTCGCGCAGCAGGACCGCCCCCGGATCGACGTGTCGAATCTCTCCGATGCCGGCGAGGCGTTCGCGCGCGTGCGGCGACAGGTCAGCCCCGAACCAGGTCGAGCTGAGGCGCGCCGCAACGCCGCTGTCAGTGATCATCGTGGACCTCGTTCATGTGCTCAGCGTGCAGGGTCGACCGGTCCCCAGGCAGTGCCATTCGTGATGCCGCAGGGTGCCGATCGGCAAGGGCCATCAGACCGGCATACGGTCTCCGACGCGTCCGGCCGGCAGCCCCTCGCGCCGGCGGGTGACCGCGTGCTCGATCTTTCGTCGCAGGGCCGGCGGATCGGTCTCCACCAGGTCGTAGCGCACCCGGACCACCGGCTTGTCCAGCGCCATCAGCTGCGTCAGGTCGATGGGCGTCGCGGCGAGCACGACATCCGCCGGCGTCGCGTTGAGCGTGGCCTCGAGCTCCTTGATCTGCGCACTCCCGTACCCCATGGCCGGGACCAGCGGATCCAGGTGTGGCCAACGGGCAAGCACCTCGCGCAGCGATCCCACGGCGTGCGGCCTCGGATCGATGACGTGCGCACCCCAGCGGTGGGCGGCCACCGTCCCGGCGCCGAAGCGCATCTCGCCGTGAGTCAGCGTCGGTCCATCCTCGACCACCACCACGTCGCGTCCGGCGATCGGCTCGCCGTCCAGCCGCAGCTCGCTGCGAGCTTCCACCACGGTGGCATGCGAGTTCAGCTGAGCCACGGTGTGGCGCAGCGCAGCCACCGCCTCAGGACTGGCGGTGTCGATCTTGTTGATGATGACGAGGTCGGCACGTCGCAGGTTGGCCTCGCCCGGGTGGTAGCGCGTCTCATCGCCCAGCCGCAGCGGATCGGCGACCGTGATGAGGAGGTCGTGTCGGTAGAAGGAGAAGTCGTTGTTGCCGCCATCCCAGATGATGACGTCGCCTTCCTGCTCGGCCTGCTCGAGGATTGCGCCGTAGTCGACGCCGGCGTAGATCGCGCGCCCCGCCGCGATGTGCGGCTCGTACTCCTCGCGCTCCTCGATGGTCGTCTCGTGGCGGGTGAGGTCCTCCATCGAGCCGAAACGCTGCACCTTCTGGCGCACGAGGTCGCCGTACGGCATGGGATGGCGGATGAGTGCCGGGGTGTACCCCAGCTCTGCGAGGATCTCTGCCACCCGACGTGTCGTCTGGCTCTTGCCCGCGCCGGTACGGACGGCACACACCGCGACCACCGGCAGCCGCGACTCGAGCATCGTTCGATCCGGCCCGAGGAGGACGAAATCGGCTCCGGCGGCGAGGACGCGGGAGGCTGCATGCATGACGGTCTCGTGGCTGACGTCGCTGTAGGCGAAGACCACCGAGGTCGCCTGTTCGGTGCGGATGAGCGACTCGAGATCGGCCTCCGGCACGATGCGAATGCCCTGCGGGTAGCGGGCGCCGGCCAGCTGGGCGGGGTAGCGGCGGTCGGCGATGCCGGGGATCTGCGTGGCGGTGAAGGCCACCACCTCCACCGAAGGATCGTCGCGGAAGACGACATTGAAGTTGTGGAAGTCGCGACCGGCGGCCCCCATGATGATCACGCGCTCCGCCATGACGGCAACACCTCCAGATGTGGGGCGGGCCAGCATCGACGCCGCGCGCGGACGCAGCCAACCTCTTGGGCGATGCTCGGTCCTCAAGCCGCGTGGCACGAGTGCCATTCGGGCCGGGCGGCGTGGGCCCTTCAGCCCGTGAGGCTAGTTCAGCAGGTCGCTGATGGAGGTGAGAAGGAAGCCGCGATCACGAAGGCCGGGGACCATGATGCGGAGCGCGTCGAGCGTCTCGTAGCCGCCGAGGTGCATGAGCACGACGGAGCCGCTGCCGGCCTTGGTCACCACCTTCGCGGCGATCTGCTGCGCAGTCGGGCCCCCGTCGGAGATCGGCTTCCAGTCGATCGTGTCGACGTCCCACATCATCGTCTTGGTGTAGCCCGCCCCCGCCGCGGCCGAGACGACGCCGTCGTTGATCGAGCCGTATGGCGGACGCCAGTAGGGCTGCGGGTTCTGGCCGGCCAGGTTCCGCAGGATCTGCTCCGAGGCGGTCAGCTCCTGCTGGATGAACTGCACCGTCGGGGTGATGCCGGTGCAGGGTGCGGTGGTCGGCGAGCCACCTCCGCCACGCACCAGGTCGCAGTGGTGCATGGTGTGGTTGCCGATCTCGAACAGCTCCGGGTGCGCCGCGATGATGGCCATCACCTGGCGCCCCTGCGAGGTATCGGCCATGACGCCGGTCGGGAAGATGGTGGCGCAGACCTTGTTCTCGATGAGGAAGTTCAGGATGTCGACGCCGGGATCCAGCCGGCCGCCCATGTCGAACGTCAACGCCACCGCGCTGCCCGCACCTGGCACGGCGTAGTAGGTGTGGGCGCTCCCGGCGGCCACGCGGTTGCCCGCGCTGCAGCCAGAGCTGACCGGCGGAGGCGTCGGCTTCGCGGTGGGAACCGGCGTCGCGACCGGGGTGGGCAGCGGGGTGGCGTGCGCGTCGCTGCTGACGATCAGCTCCCAGCCCGGTTCGACCACGTTCGGATTCTCGGCCAGGCTCGGGTAGCGTGCGGCGTTCCACGCCTGCAGCTGCGCCACGCTGGTGCCCCAGGACCGCGCGATCGAGGAGAGCGTGTCGCCGGACTTGACCGTGTAGACGGTGGCCCCCGATGTCGGGGTCGGCTGGCCCGTGGGGTCGGCGGCGTCTGCGTCGGCTGATCGGTGGGCGTCGCCTCCGGCGTCGGATCCCCCGAGGCCGATGGCGTCGCCGGCGCGACGCTCGGCGAGGGGCTGCTCTGGCCGCAGGCGGCCAGGAGCAGGGACGCGGTCAGCAGCACGGCACTGCGACGAAGGCCGATGGACTCCATGGCGACGAGCGTCCCTCAGTTCGGGTGGTAGCGGAGATCGCCGGTGGCGACCGGCGGCATGGATCCATCGGAGAGGAGACGCGCCTCGCGGCGCAGCAGCCCGAGCTCGGCCTGCAGGCGGCTGGCGGCGTCGGGCATCTCCAGCAGCTGCTGCTTCCGGGTCAGCTCGATCTGCAGCACGCCGCCGACCGCATAGCTCGCCGCCAGCGGGTCGTCGGGCAGGGTGATCGGCTTGAGCACTTCGTCCAGGGAGGCGGTCACCTTGGTGATCTCCGGTGATTCCGCCCCAATGGACGCAGCAGACGCAACGAAACGTTTCACGGTACGCAGGTAGCCATCCAGCGCCTGCTGGACGCGCGGCAGCAGGCGGCGCGCCTCGGCGAGGTCGCCGACCTGCTCGGAGAGCAGGTCGGCCTCCACTGTGGCGTACTGGCCATCGCGATCGACCGCACCCAGCCGTGCCCTGGCGGCGCCGACCACGAGCATTCCCCAGCGCCCGTCGGGAAACTGGTCGGCGCTGTGGACCTCGACCACCGTGCCGACCGCCTGCAACAGCGGCATCGGCCCGTCACCGACCTCCGCACCGTCGGCGATCATGCAGACCACGAAGCGGCCGGCGTAGGGAGAAGCGTTGGCCATCACGTCGCGGACGAGGCCCCGGTACCGCTCCTCGAAGACGTGCAGGGGCAGTGGCAGGTGCGGGAAGGCGACGGTGTGCAGGGGAAAGAGCGGGAGTCGCATGGCTGCGGGGCATCGTGGCATGCCGGGGCGTGGAGCGCAAAGGCGCGTGACGCCGCCGCCCCGGGGCCACCGCCGCCATGGCGGCGGCCGGCGCTACTCCTGGTCGACGAAGGTCGTGTCGATCTGCGCCCGCTGCAGCTTGCCGGAGTAGTCGATGTAGACGCTCTTCCACTCGCTGAAGAAGTCGAGAGCCGCCTGGCCCACCTCGCGGTGCCCGTTGCCGGTGGCCTTCGTCCCGCCGAACGGCAGGTGCGCCTCCGCCCCGATGGTGCCGTGGTTGACGTAGCCGAGCCCCGACTCGAAGTCGCGGATGGAACGGAAGGCGAGGTTGATGTCGCGCGTGAAGAGCGAGGTCGAGAGGCCGTACTTCACGCTGTTCACGACCTCGACCGTCTCCTCCCAGGTGTCGACCGGGATCACCGCGGTGACGGGGCCGAAGATCTCCTCCTGCGCGATCCGCGCCGCCGGCCGCACGTCGGCGAAGATGGTCGGCTCGAAGAACGAGCCCCTGGCCAGGGCGCCGTCGCGCGCGGGCTCCCCGCCGATCACCAGATCCCCCTCGCCGCGACCAACCGCCGCGTACGAGGCGATCCGCTCCACGGCGGTCTCGTTGATCACCGGCCCGACATCGGTTGCGTCGTCGAGCCCGTCGCCCAGCACCAGCTTGGCGACCCGGCCCTTCAGCGCATCCACGAATCGGTCATGGATGGACCGATGCACGACGATGCGGCTGGCCGCGGTGCAGCGCTGGCCGCTCGTCCCGAAGGCGGACCAGACCACGCTGTCCAGCGCCAGCTCGAGGTCGGCATCCTCCCAGAGCACGATCGGGTTCTTGCCGCCCAGCTCCAGGCTGACGCGCTTCAGGGTCTCGGCCGCGCGCCGGCTGATCTCGATCCCCGTCTCCGTGTGGCCGGTGAAGCTGATCAGCCGCACGTCCGGATGGTCGACCAGGGCGTTGCCGACCTCCGCTCCGCTGCCCGTGACGACGTTCACCACGCCGGCCGGGATGCCGCCCTCCATCAGCAGCTCCACGAAGCGCACCAGGCAGGCCGGGGTGTCCGAAGCCGGCTTGATCACCGCGGTGTTGCCGCAGATCAGGGCCGGGAAGAGCTTCCAGGCCGGGATGGCGATGGGAAAGTTCCACGGGGTGATGATGCCGGCCACGCCGATGGGACGGCGAATCGCCATGGCGAACTTGTCCGGCATCTCCGACGGCACGGTCTGTCCGAAGAGCCGCCGGCCCTCGCCGGCCATGTAGTAGGCGACGTCGATCGCCTCCTGGACGTCACCACGCGCCTCGGGCAGGACCTTGCCCATCTCGCGCGTCATGAGCCGCGCCAGCTCCTCCTTGTGCTCGGCGAGCAGCCGCGCCACGCGGAACAGGATCTCGCCGCGCTTCGGCGCGGGCATCAGCGACCAGGCCGGGTATGCGGCGCGTGCGGCCTTCACCGCCGCGTCGACGTCGGCTGGGCCGGACGCCGGGAACTCGCCGACGACCTCGTCGTGGTTCGCCGGGCTGACGCTGGTGAAGGTGGCGCCGGACTGGGCCGGGACCCATCGGTCCCCGATAAGGTTCTGGTAGCTGGTGGTCACGGAAGGGCTCCTCCGGTGCGCCGCGGGCTCTGCGCGGCCGTGGTTGATGCGTCGGGTGGGGAGGTCGATTGTACGCGCGGGAATGGAAATTGCTGCCAGAGATGGTCAGAAAGAGGTGAAAACGAGATGCGCAACGCTAAGGACCTGCACGGGCTGGCCATCGTGGACGTGGCCAATGGCAGGAAGCTGGGGAGTGCCGACGAGCTCGTGGTGTCGCCCGACAGCGGGCGCCTGCTCGGATTCGTCATGAAGAGCCTGGGCGTCCTGTCGCCCAACGAGCGGATCGTCGAGATGTCCGACGTTCGCTCCATTGGCGCAGATGCGATCACGGTGGAGGGCGACGAGGTGGCCGTCACCAGCGAGGCGGCCGCACAGGAGTTCCAGGAGGCCCGCGGCAGCAAGCGCGGGCTGAACGGCAAGAAGGTCGTGACGCAGGACGGAACCGTGGTCGGGACCGTCTCCGACTACACCATCGACGAGCAGGAGGCGCGCGTGAAGGCCCTGGTGCTGGGTGGCGGACTGTTCGAGAAGGGCGACGCCATCCCTGCGGACCGCATCGTCTCCGTTGGCGAGGACGTGGTGGTCGTCAGCGAGCCCGGGTCGGGCGCGGAGACCTCGGGCCCGCGCCCGTTCGTGGCCTGACCGATTCGTGGCCTGACCCATCGCAACGCGCGGATTCCCGGCCGGCGCGGGACATTCGTCCCTGTTGCAGCTCCGTTCGGCCCTGCACGATGCGTTCACAATCGAAAACCCGTCCGGTGGGCTAACCGTTTACGTACGTTAACGGGGCTGAAGTAGTGGCACACCCGCCTGGACGGTCTGGCAGGCGCCGGTCCGGCAACGGGCCGGCGTCGTCGTGTCAGCCGTCGGGACGCGTCATCGACAGGACATCCAGGGCCCGGTCCAGCTCCTCCTCGGTGAGCTTCCCCTCGTCCACGTGGCCGCGCTCCAGCACCACCTGCCGATCGTCTTGCCCTCGGCCAGCGCCTGCTTCGCCACCTTCGCCGCCTCCTCGTAGCCGATGTAGCGGTTCAGCGGCGTGACGATGGACGGCGAGCTCTCGGCGAAGTGTCGAGCTCGCTCGCTCGTCGGCCGTGATGCCGTCGATGCAGCGATCGGCGAGCAGGCGGCTGACGTTGGCGAGCAGCCGGATCGACTCCAGGAGATTGCGCGCCAGCATGGGCAGCATCACGTTGAGCTCGAAGCTGCCCGACGCCCCGCCGAAGGCGATGGCGGCGTCGTTGCCGATCACCTGCGCGGCGACCATGCAGGTCGCCTCGGGCAGCACCGGGTTCACCTTGCCGGGCATGATCGAGGAGCCGGGCTGCAGGTCGGGCAGGTGGATCTCGGCCAGGCCGGCGCGCGGCCCCGATGACATCCAGCGCAGGTCGTTGCTGATCTTGAAGAGGCTGACCGCCACCGTTCGCAGCTGGCCCGAGGTCTCGACCAGGGCGTCCTGCGCGCCCTGCGCCTCGAAGTGGTTGCGCGCCTCGGTCAGTGGCAGGCCCGTCTGGCGCGCGACGTCGGCGATGACGCGTTCCGCAAAGCCGGCCGGCATGTTGATCCCGGTCCCGACCGCGGTTCCGCCGAGCGGCAGCTCCGCCAGCCGGGGCAGGCTCGATTCGAGGCGCTCCACGCCCTTGCGCACCTGCTCGGCGTAGCCGCCGAACTCCTGTCCCAGGGTGACCGGCGTCGCATCCATGAGGTGCGTGCGACCGCTCTTGACGACCGATGCGAACTCGTCCCGCTTACGCTCCAGCGCCTCTGCCAGGTGCTCGAGGGCCGGTACCAGGTCGTTGACGACGGCGCTGGCGGCGGCGACGTGGATGCTCGACGGAAACACGTCGTTGCTCGACTGGCTGGCGTTGACGTGGTCGTTGGGGTGGACCGGCCGCCCGAGGCGCTCGCTCGCCAGCGTGGCGATCACCTCGTTCGCGTTCATGTTGGACGACGTACCCGAGCCGGTCTGGAAGATATCGATTGGGAAATGCCGGTCCCACTCCCCGCCGGCCACCTCCTCGGCAGCGGCGGCGATCGCCCCGGCCATCTCCGTCTCGACGATCCCCAGCTCGGCATTGACGCGCGCGGCCGCAGCCTTGATGCGCGCCAGCGCCTCGATGTGCGCACGCTCCAGCGTCGCACCCGAGATCGGGAAGTTTTCGACCGCGCGCTGCGTCTGCGCCCGCCACTTTGCGTCGGCCGGAACGCGGACCTCGCCCATCGAGTCGTGCTCGATGCGGTAGGGTCCCTCGGCTCCGGGCTCGTTCGTCGAGGTCATCGGCTCATCGGCTCCAGTCGGGCTGATCCTGGTCCGCGAAGCGGATGACCGGCGGGATGAGGTACGGGAGGATGCCAGACTCGAGATCCTCGAGGATGCGCTCGCTCCGTCCCACCAGCTCGTTGACGAAGATCCCGCGCTGTGTCGGCTGGTAGGGCCGCAGGCGCGCGATTCCCTCGGACAGCTTGTTGCGTGCCCCCCGCATATTGCGGCGCTGCAGGTGCAGCAGCCCGGCAGCGACCTGGATCAGCCCCTGGTAGAAGTCGCGTTCGGCGTCCGGAGCGGCGCGCCACAGCTCTTCCCAGGCCTCGTGCGCGTGCCAGTAGCGCACGCCGTTGAAGAGGGAGACGCCGCGCCGGAACAGCTCGTCGGCCGCTGACGCGTCGAGGGGCGGTGTCCGGCCGCGGGGAAGCTCTGGAGCTTCTGCGATCTGGTCGGCCATGAGCACCGATCGTAGCGCAACCCGGCTGCGCCCGGAATCAGGAGACGGAAGATGCCGGGGACCCGTACGTCTCGCCTGCTCGTCAGCCGATGCGGATCAGCTTCTTGTTCACGAACTCGTCCGCGCCGAAGCGACCGAGCTCGCGTCCCGAGCCCGAGCGCTTGATGCCGCCGAACGGCAGCTCCGCGCCATCGGCGAGCACGACATTCACGAACACCATGCCGGCCTCGATGCCGTCGGCGACGCGGAGCGCCTGCCCTGGGTCGGTGGTGTAGACGTACGAGCCCAGGCCGTACGGGGTGTCGTTCGCGATGCGCACGGCATCGGCCTCGTCCTTCGCGCGGTACACCTGCGCAACCGGGCCGAAGAACTCCTCCTTGGAGGCGGGGTTGTCGGGGGTTAGATCGGTCAGCACGGTCGTGGCGAAGAAGGCGCCGTCGCGGCTGCCGCCGTGGACGAGCTTCGCGCCGTGCTGCACCGCGCGCTTGACCTGCTCCTCGAGCCGCTCGGCGGCCTCGAGCGAGGAGAGCGGGCCGAGCGCCGCGTCGGCGGACGCCGGGTCGGTCGCCTCGATGGCGGCGATCTTCTCGGTGAACTTCTCGAGGAAGGGCTCGTACAGCTCTTCGGCGACGATGAAGCGCTTGGCCGCATTGCACGACTGGCCGCTGTTGTCGAGGCGGGCGTCGACCGCGTTCTGGGCGGCGGTATCCAGGTCGTCGGTCGAGAGCAGGATGAACGGGTCGGAGCCGCCGAGCTCGAGCACGACCTTCTTCAGGTGCCGGCCGGCGATCGCCGCAACCTCTGCGCCAGCTCGCTCGGAGCCGGTGAGCGAGACGCCCTGCACGCGCGGGTCCGCGATGACCCGCTCGAGCTGGTCGTGCGTCGCGTAGATGTTCACGTAGGCACCTGCCGGGAATCCCGCGTCCCCGAACACCTGCTGCATCGCGGCGGCGGACTCCGGGCACTGTCCTGCGTGCTTGAGCAGGATCGTGTTGCCGATGATGAGGTTCGGGCCGGCGAAGCGGGCAACCTGGTAGTACGGGAAGTTCCAGGGCATGACGCCGAGCAGCACCCCCAGCGACGAGCGGCGGATGACCGCCGAGCCCTCGCCCGCGAGGAGCTCGATCGGTTCGTCCTTGAGGAAGTTCGGCGCGTGGTCGGCGTAGTACTCGTAGATGTCCGCCGCGAAGTCGACTTCGCTCAGCGACTGGGCGATCGGCTTGCCCATCTCGCGCGTGATCAGCTCCGCCAGCTCCTGGCGGCGCGTGCGGTGCAGCTCACTGACGCGGCGGATGAGGGCCGCCCGCTGCTCGGCTGTCGTCGACTTCGACCATGTGCGATGCGCCTCGTCGGCCGCAGCGATCGCGGCATCCAGCTCGGCCTCGCTGATGGTCTCGTAGGTCCTGACCGTCTCCCCCGTGGCAGGGTTCGTCACGGCATAGCTCATCGTCTCGGCCTCCTTGTCAGTGCGCCGCCGAGAGCCGCTTCACCGCGGTGAGACCACACCGGGAGGCGGATTCGCCGGCAGGGCCGATTCTACTCGCGGGGACGAACGGGACGGAAGCCGCCGTCTGCCGCACGGGCCATGACGAAGAGCAGGTCGGCGAGGCGGTTCAGGTAGGGCACCACCTGCGAATCGGGCAGGCCGCCCTCCGCCGAGAGGGCCACCGCGCGTCGTTCGGCGCGCCGGACGGTGGTGCGGGCGAGGTCGAAGGCCGCACCCGGCATCGTCTCACCGGGCAGCACGAACTCCACAGGCATGGCGTTGGCCGCCTCGAGCGAATCGATCTCCGCTTCGAGCGCCGAGACCATCTGCGGCGTCACCAGCGTCTCGCCGGGCTTGAGGCGCGAACGCCGGTCGACGTGCGTTGCCAGCTCGGCACCCAGCACGAAGAGCTCACGCTGCAGGCGCACGCTGAGGGTCTGCAGCAGGGCCTCGGTGCGATCGGTGGCGGCTCCCATGGAGGCACGGGCCAGGCCGAGCGCCGAGACCGCCTCGTCCGCGGTCCCGTAGGCATCGGCGCGCAGATCGGCCTTGGAGATGCGGTCTCCCCCGAAGAGGAGCCCGGTCGTGCCCGTATCGCCCTTGCGGGTGTAGATGCGCATCGGTCCTTGCATGGTACCCGCGTGGCCCTGACCGGGTCGCCGCCGGGCGAGGCACGCCGCGTGCAGCGCACGCTCAGCATGGCGCAGCGCAAGAAGATCCTGGTGATCAACGACACCAAGGAGATCCTGGAGCTCTTCAGGGCCATCCTGGAGGACGGCATGGGGCACGACGTGCTCCTGATGAGCTTCGCGCCCGACGAGCTGAGCCGCATCGTGGCGCATCAACCGGACCTGGTCATCATCGACTTCGTGCTCGGCGATCGGGAGATGGAGGGCTGGCAGCTGCTCCAGAAGATGCGGATGCACCGCGACACGGAGGACGTGCCGATCGTCGCCTGCACGGCGGCGGTGCACCAGGTGCGCGAGTCGGAGGCCTACCTGCTCGAGCAGGGCATCGAGGTGGTGCTCAAGCCGTTCACCGTCGACCAGCTCGAGAACGCGGTGGTGAACGCGTTGCAGCTCGGGGGCAAGGGATCACCGCCGGGCAGCAGCACCAGGGCCACCGACCCGTCCGGGGTGAGGGCAGAGGGAAGCGGCTAGCGCCTAGAAGAGGCCTGGCGGCGGCTCCCAGCGGTCAGCCAGCAGGGTCACCTTGACGGGGGGACCCACCACCTCCTCGGCCTTCTGTTTCACGGTCTGGATCAGCTCGCCGGCCCACGGGCAGAAGGGCGTGGTGAGGACCATCTTGATCTCGGTCGGCGTCTCGCCCGACCCGATCTCGACGTTCTTGATGAGGTCGAGGTCGACGATGCTCATCCCGATCTCCGGATCGTGGATCTCGTAGAGCGCGGTCATCACCTCGTCGACCTTGCCGAGGTTGGAGTCGATCGTCATATCCCGACCAGTCTACCAAGGATTAGGACCGATGCCGATGGCGCCTCAGATGAGGCGCGTGTCGAACTTCGGATGCGGCAGCGCGATCGTCGGACGGATGCGAGTGTATCCCTCGTAGAGCGTGCCCTGGGCGTCCAGCAGCGACTGCACCTCGATCGCCTCCTGCACGGCGTCGGGCTGGGACGCGTGGCAGGCCAGCGCGGCCACCTTCCGCTCGGCCACCTCGCTGATGTCGATGCGATGCGTCGCCGCCCCCTCCTCGGCGGAGAGGTCGTAGCGGCCGGTTCCCGGCCCGAACACGGGGGCCAGCACGTAGAGGGCGTGCGGCGCCAGCCCCGAGTCGGCGAGCCGCTCGACCGCCCAGCGCGTCGCCGACCCGACGACCACGTGATCGGGATGGCCGGTGATGCCGTGGGGGCCGAAGGTGATGACCGCGTCCGGACGGCGGTCGGCCAGCCAGGCGGCGATCTCAGCGACGAGGTCGTCGAAGGGCATCTCGGCCACGCCGCCGTCGGGGTAGCCCTCCAGGATGGTCACCTCCGTGAAGCCGATCTTCGCGGCGGCGCAGCGCAGCTCGTCCACTCGCACCTCGGCGAAGCCCGGGTCCTCGGCGCCCTCGGGCGAGCCCGCCTCTCCCCGGGTCACCACCAGCAGGCGCACGGGACGTCCGTGGTCGTGGGCCAGGGCGAGTGCGCCGGCACAGCCGAAGCTCTCGTCATCGGGGTGGGCAAGCACCGCCGCCAGGCCGCCCTTGTGGCTGTCGGGACTCGTCACCGATCCTCCTCGTCTTCATCATCCCCGGCGTCGCTCCCGGGGTCGTCGGTGTCGCTCAGCAGCGTCCAGCCCCGCTGCGCGACGGCGCTCCTCATCGTAGTCAGCACGGCCAGCTTGGCGCTTGCCACCTCGCTCACGAAGCGCGCGGTGGCCTCCGCGTCCATGGCGGAGCCTGGGGGAGCCGAGTCGCGTCCGACGTTGAGCCACGCGAGGTGGTAGCGGTCCATGCGTCCCCAGACGCGCTCGAGCAGCTCATCCGAGTTGAGGAGCCAGGTGCGGAAGCGGTTCCAGTCCGGATCTGCCTGCAGCGCCCGGCCCTCTTCGATGAGCCGGTCGGTCAACGACAGGAAGCGCTGACGCGACATCACGTGGCGGTTGGGCGGGACCGGCGCCGAGCGGGCGGGCATGGGCGGCAGGATATGCCACGCCGGCCGCCGGGGCGAGCCCGGTGCTGCCAGCGCCCTTCGTACTATTGCTGCTGCCTCGCCACAGCCGAAGACTCGCGGCACACGCCCGAACCGTGCAGGACCGTCCTGGACCGACCCGTCCCAGCCGACGCACCGCTTGCCCCAATCAGCCCGCCGCTCGATCGAGCGCCGGGCGGAACCGGGCTGCCCGCCGCTGCGGGCGGGATCAGCGCCGTCCTGCTGGCGCCCCTCACGGTCGGGGTCCTGCACCTCTTCCAACCGCTCACCCTCGCGGACTCGTCGGCAACATGGCTCGCCGCCGTCGTGGCGGGTCTCGCGGCCGCGGTCTGCTCGATCGCCACGTTCGTCGGCGTGGCCCGGGGCTTGCGCCGTGCCGACGTGCCGCTCCTCCTGTGTGGCGGCGCCCTGGGCAGCCTGGCCATGGGACTCTCCGTCGCGGCCGTGCGCGCCACGACCGGTCCAGCCGGCTTCCCGGACACCGCGCTGGGCCCCTCGGGCATCGTCGCCGGCGGCCTCATGGCGACGGCTGGACTCCTCGCCTCCCGCGTCCCGCGCGAAGGCCGCTGGGCGGTTGGAACCCTGCTGCTGCTCTTCGCCCTGCTGGAGGCGACGTTGGCAGCGGGACTCTTCCTGCGTATCGCCCCGGCCACGGCTGCCTGGCTGCTGGTGGCCGGTGCCGCACTGGCCGCCGCCTCGTCCGTGCGGGAGGCACGGCTCGGCACGGGCCTCGTCGTGGCCGGCCTCCTGGCCCTGGCGGCGGGCAGGACCGGCACCATCGAGCCGATCGCCGGTGTCATCGCGCTCGCCGCTGGCGCAGTCGCGATGCTGGGCGCGGCGCCCAGCCGAAAAGCGCCGGCGGGAGCCGGAATGGACCCGGGGCGGACCACGAACCCCCCGAAACGATCCCCGACGTCGACCGCCCGCCCGACGCAGTGGCGACCCGGCTGGCCCGCGAGCTGCGTGGCACGATCGCCGAGCTGCTCCAGGTGCGCCGGACCGTGGAGCTCCAGCGCGACGAGATCCTTCGCCTCGAGACGCAGGACCTGCTGACCGGCGTGGCGAGCCGGCGCTCGATCCTGGATCGACTCGGGTTGGAGGTAGCCGAGGCCCTCCGCTACCAGCACCCGGTCGCCGTCGTCCTGCTCGACATCGATGGCTTCACGGCGCTCAACCGGGAGCACGGGATGGGGGTCGGCGACGAGGTCCTGCGCGAGGTTGGCCTGCGGCTTCGCCTGCGCATGCGGGCCGCCGACGCACTCGGGCGCATCGGCGGCGACAGCTTCCTGCTGCTCCTGCCGCACACCGACGAGACCGGCGCCGCGACCTTCGCCGATGCGCTGGTGGAGCGGCTCCTGTCACGTCCAATCGACAGCTACGACGGCGAGCTGACGGTGGCCATCTCGATCGGGGTCGCCTTCATGCGCCCCGGCATGTCACTCGGGGCAGAGGAGCTGCTGAGCGAGGCCGAGGCCGCCCTGGCATCGGCGCGGGCGGCGGGCGGCAACCGGATCGCGTTCGACCGCATGCACGGCCTGCTGCGACTCGAGGCGCGGCGCCGGTCGGCGGTCGACGGCGAGGATGGGCTGCGACGGGGCGACAGCACAAGATAGCGGTCCCAACTTATCCACACCGCTACATCTTGTGGATAAGGGGCTGCAATGCCGACAGGGCCGGTGCTATCCTCGGCGGACCGATGTCGACCGATCTCGCCCTCTCCGCCAGGCTCATCTTCCCGACCAAGGAGATCGTGGAGGAGTACTACCTCCCGATCATCTACACCGCCTGCCGCACGTGCTACTCGGAGCTGGTGCCGGACAAGATCTGGGATAAGGCGGTCAGCCGCGAGGTGGCCGACGAGAAGCAGCAGAACCTCGTGCGCAAGGTGATGGAGTCGGGGCATGGCTCGACCATCGAGCACGTCAACTTCACCTTCGCCATCAGCGGCGTGACGCGTACCCTGACGCACCAGCTGGTGCGTCACCGCGCCGGAACCGCCTTCGACCAGCAGTCGCAGCGCTACGTCAGCTTCAAGAAGCGCGACAACTACACGGTCCCCGACACGATCACCAAGGGCGACCTGCCCGATGACCTGGCCGGGCGCTTCCAGCAGGCCATCGACGAGAACCTGGACCTGTACGGGCAGCTGCTGCAGGCGGAGGTGCCGGCCGAGGACGCTCGCTTCATCTTCCCCAACGCCATGCAGACCAACCTGGTGATGACCGTCAACCTGCGCCAGCTGATCCACATGTCGGGGCTGCGCCTGTGCACCATGGCGCAGTGGGAGATCCGCCAGCTCTTCAAGCAGATCCGCCACGAGATCTTCCGGGTCTCGCCGTTCTTCGGCTCATTCCTGGCGCCCAAGTGCGTGCCGCTCGGCTACTGCGACGAGATGGGCAACCGCGACGAGCATTGCCGCATCCGCCCGCACCGCGACACGGTCATGGCCGTGTGGGAGGCCTACCGGGCCGGCGACCTTGCCGAGACCGATGGCCCGGTCGTGTCCGAAACGTCCCCGTTCCGGCCCCGCCCGCGTCGGGTGCCGGTCCCCGTTGCCGCCGACGAGCCGGGCGGCGAGACGATGCCGGCACAGCGCTCAGAGCCGCCGCAGGCGGCCATCGGCCAGGCTGGAGGCTCAGACCGGGTCTGAGGCGTGGCGATCAGGCGGTCTAGGCTAGACGCATGAGCCGAAACCAGGCCCCGTCTTGACGCTCCCGGGTCGCCTGCCCGGCGACCGGCGCGTCCGAGTGGAGCGCACGCGCCAGGAGCGCGTGGTGCTGGCGCCGCTCCGCCGGGCGCGCCAGCCGCTGTCACCGGCCAAGTCGCTGCTGCTGGCGTTCACCGCCATGATCGCGTTCGGCACGCTTCTGCTGGCGACGCCCCTCGCCACGGCCGGCGGGGAATGGCCGGCCTTCACGACGGCGCTCTTCACCGCCACGTCGGCGGTCTGCGTCACGGGCCTGGTCGTGGTCGACACGGGCACCTACTGGAGCATGTTCGGGCACGTGGTCATCCTTTGCCTGATCCAGCTCGGTGGGTTCGGCATCATGGCCGGCTCGACCCTGCTGCTGTTCCTCCTGATGGGCAGGCGCACGACGCTCCGTGATCGGATGGCGGTGCAGGAGTCGATGGGAGGGTTGCAGCTGGGCTCGGTCACGACCGTCCTGAGGCGCATCGCGGTCTTCACCGTCGTGCTGGAGCTGGCGGGCGCCGTGATCCTGTCAGTCGCCTTCTCGCTCAGCGCCGAGGCTGGCGGCAGAGGCAACCCGACCGGCATCTGGTGGGGCCTGTTCCACGCCGTCTCGGCGTTCAACAACGCCGGCTTCGACCTGACCGGGGGCTTCAAGAGCCTTACCCACTTCGTTCACGACTGGGTGGTGCTGGCCACCGTCGCGGTCCTGCTCATCTCGGGCGGCCTCGGGTGGGCCATCATCGGCGACGCACTGGGCGGGGGCCACTGGCGTCGATGGCGACGGTGGTCGCTCGAGACCAAGCTCGTGGTGTTCACCACGGCCGGGCTGCTGCTGGCCGGCACCGCGCTCATCGGTGCCAGTGAGTGGAGCAACCCGCAGACGCTTGGCGCACTACCGGCGGAGCAGCGCGTCCTCAACGCCGCGTTCGAATCCGCAACGCTACGGACCGCGGGCTTCACCGCGTTGAACACGAGCGCCTTCGTGGACGCGAGCCTCTTCGTGGTCATGGTGCTGATGTTCATCGGCGGGGCCTCGGGATCGACCGCTGGCGGGATCAAGGTCAACACGTTCAGCATCCTCGGCGTCGTCATCATCTCGAGCCTGCGGGGCCGCCCCTCAGCCGAGGCGTTCGGAAGGCGGATCCCGCACGCGGTCGTCTACCGCGCGCTGGCGGTGGTGCTGCTCTCGATCGCCTTCGTGTTCATCCTGGGCCTGGGGCTCACCCTCATCACGCGGGCAGAGTTCGTCCGGACGCTCTTCGAGGCGGTGTCGGCATTCGGCACCGTGGGCGCCTCGACCGGCGTGAGCCGTGAGCTCTCCGACGTCGGACGCATGCTCGTCATCCCGGCCATGTTCATCGGCCGGCTGGGCCCGGTCACCCTGGTCCTCGCCCTGATGGCACGCGTGCGCCCTGTACCCTATCGTCCGGCAGTCGAGACGATTCGCATCGGATAGGAGGGCGCCGTGGCACGCCAGCAGGTCCTGGTGGTCGGGCTCGGCCGCTTCGGCTCCGCGGTGGCACGCGAGCTGGAGCGCCTCGGGCACGAGGTTCTCGCCGTCGACGAGCGCGAGCAAGCAGTGAACGAGATCGCGTCGCACGTGACGCACGCGATCCAGCTGGATGCGACTGACGAGGCAGCGCTGCGTGATGCGGGAGCGGCCCAGTTCAGTACCGCGATCGTTGCCATCAGCAGCGTGGCGGAGCCATCCATCTTCGCCACCATGGTCCTCAAGCGGCTTGGGGTGCGGACCGTGATCGCCAAGGCAGGCAATCCACTCCATGCCGAGATCCTGGCGCGCGTGGGCGCCGACCGGGTGATCCTGCCCGAGCACGAGAGCGGGACGCGTCTCGCCCACTCGTTCCACGTGCCGAACGTGATCGACTATCTCGACATCGGGCCCAATTTCGGCATCGAGAAGGTCCGTCCGCCGGCCTCCTTCATCGGGCGCAACCTCGAAGAGCTCGACCTGCGCAACCGACTGGGCGTGACGCCGATTGCGCTGCGTCGCGCGAAGGATGTCTTCATCAACCCCACGCGCGACCTGCGCATCGCCGAGGGTGACGAGCTGATCCTGATCGGCAGGGATGATCACCTCGAGGAGCTGCGGGGCTGAGCCTGCGCTAGAACTCCTGCGTGATGCCGTCTCCGAGCGCGAAGCGGCGGAGCTCATCGGCCGCCTCGTCGGCCGCGCGCCGGCCCTCGCTGACCAGGAACGAGCTCATCTTGCTGGAGTCGACCAGCAGCAGGGTGTGGCCCCGCTCGTTGCGGTCGAGGATGATGCGGTCCTCGCCGTGGTAGCTGATGGACCAGTTCGCCTGCAGCTGCACCAGCTCCGCCAGCACGACCTTCTCGCTGAAGGACCAGTCGAGGAACTCGGCGTTGAGCGCGGCGACCACGTCCCGCAGCTGGTGGGTCTGGTTGCGGCGCAGCCGCGACAGGAAATGCAGAACGCGCAGCCGGGCGAACGGGTCGCCGCTGCGCGCAATCTGGGGTGGGACGATGGTGGGGGCGGGCATGCCTTCGGGCGCGGGGCCGCCGACGATCGGGTGCTGCGTCTCGGTCACCTCACAAGTGTGCCGCCTCGCAGAGCCGAACGCGAACCGGGCCGCCGTCCCGGAGGGAAGGGACGACGGCCCGATTGACCGGTTGGGTTCGGTTCAGGAGGCTGGTCGCCTAGCGCTCCCGGACCCCGACCAGCCGGCGGCTGCCGGCCACGGCGAGCAGGATCGCCGCGCCCAGCATGATCAGGCCGATGATGGCGACTGGGCTCCCGTTCGTCGGGGACATGGCCGTGTCGCTGAGCATCTCGGCATCGAGCGCCACGATCACCTGCACGCCGGCGTCACCGCCGTCCATCGCGATCGCGGTGTAGTTCTTGCCGCCCTCCAGCGTGGCGGACAGGCTGAGCGCCGCTGCGGTGTCGCCCGCCGCGCGGATCTCAAGGTCATAGCTGCCCGGGTCAACGGTCAGGTAGCCGGTGGCCTCGGGATAGGCGAGCCCCTCGACCAGGACCGGTCCACCGGTCACCGCAACGTCCACGGAGGCCGGGGCGCTCGGAGAGGCGTGGAACACGCGCAGCTTGCTCATGCCCTCCACGGTGGCGAGGTCATCGGTCAGCACGACCGGGGCGATATCGGCCAGCATGCCGGTGGCGGCCACGGTGTAGGCCTTGCCCGCCTCGAGCGTGACGTCGGCGTCGATCACCGCGGGGGATGTGGTGCCGGTGGCCACGACCTGGAAGTTGTGGTCTCCGGCCGGGACCTCGAGGTAGTCGCTCACCGCGGTGAACGGGACATCGGTCAGAACCTTGGCGCCGTCGACCCAGACGTCGACGTTCGGGGCGTCGGGACTTGCGTGGACCACGCGTACCCAGGCGTTGTCGGCCGCGGCGGCCGTGCCGGCCATGGCGCCGACCAGCGCGAGGGCTGCGAGGGCGCCGATCAGGCGGCGGATGGATCGGTTCATCGGTCTTGGACTCCTTCGGTTTGGTGAATGGGTCACTGCCCGCTCTACGAAGGAGGTGCCGGGCCGGATCAGCCGATGCGCGTGCCCTCGGGGGCGAGCGGGTCGGGGCGCAGCAGCCAGACCTCGCCCTCTTCTCCCATCGCCCCGAGAACGAGCACCTCGCTGGCGAGGCCGGCGATGCGCCGCGGCGGGAAGTTGACGACGGCCACCACCTGGCGGCCGACGAGCTGCGCCGGATCGGGGTAGGTGACCGTCAGCTGCGCCGAGCTGACGCGCTCGCCCAGCTCCGGCCCGAAGTCGATACGGAGCCGGTACGACGGCTTGCGAGCCTCCGGGAAGGGCTCGGCGACCAGGATGCGACCGACGCGCATCTCGACACGCGTGAAATCGTCAGTGGTGACCTGCGGCGTGGGCTCCATGCCGCGCCACGGTAGCAGGCGGGGGCGCAGGCGCGGCCGGCGCCGCGAATGCCACCTACCCGTCTAGTACTGTCGGGTCCTTGGTCGCGTCGACGCGGGTGGCTAGTGTGGAGCACCGAGCCGGCGGCTGGCCGCCGGCCGTACGGAGATGCGATGTGACCTTCTGGAACTGGCGCCGCGGCAGCCCGACAGCGACGACCTCCGGCAGCGCCGCCGCCGCCCTCGGCGACGACCTCGCCCCGATCGAGCTCTACACCAACGAAGCGCGCATCGTGGGCTGGATCGCGGCGGAGGGCCGCCGCGTCACCGACCTGCTCAACGAGGTGGACCAGCTGCGACTCTGGCGTCCCACGCCGGGACCCATCGATGAGCCGGGCAGCGCCGGCGCCGCGCCGCAGATCACCCCGAACGGCGAGTGGCAGGAGCTCGTGACCGAGCAGGTGATGCTGGCCATGCCGCCGGAGTGGCGGGCCTCGCGCCAGCTGCGCCTGCACCGCAAGCTCCGGCGCGTGGCCGTGACCGTCGGTCCGTTCAGCGTGACGGGCAACGTCCACGTTCCCGCCGGGGCCGAGATCGGGCCGGAGTACCTCGCCCGCCGCCCGCGCTTCATGCCGCTCACCGATGCCTACCTCCTCCACAACGGCGAGCCGCCCTTCGAGCACGTCGTCAGCGTGGTGATCGTGAACACGGCGCACGTCAGCCAGATCGTCCCGCTGATCACCCTCGCCTAGCTCCGCCGGCGCTCACCCGGATCGCGTACGGCTCCCCAGCCCGGTGGCGCGTCGGCGGCGATAATCGGGGCGATGAGCCGCCTTCCCAGCAGCATCGATCCGCGCAGCGGGGCCTTCGCGGCCAACGCCGCGTCCATGCGCGTCCAGGTGAACGAGCTCCGCGCTCGCTCCGGCCTCGTGGCGGCCCGCGGCGCCGGTGGCGACGACCGCTCCATCGCCCGGCATCGCGAGCGAGGCAAGCTACCGGTCAGGGAGCGGATCGACCTGCTCCTGGACGCGGGGAGCGCCTTCCTGGAGCTCTCCGGACTGGCGGCCGACGGCCTCTACGACGGCGATGCCCCCGGTGCCGGCATGGTGACCGGCATCGGCCGCGTCGAGGGCGTCGAGTGCCTCATCGTGGCCAACGACGCCACGGTCAAGGGCGGCACCTACTACCCGATCACCGTCAAGAAGCACCTGCGCGCGCAGGAGATCGCGGAGCAGAACCGGCTGCCCTGCATCTACCTGGTCGACTCCGGCGGGGCCTACCTGCCGCTGCAGGACGAGGTCTTCCCGGATCGAGAGCACTTCGGACGCATCTTCTACAACCAGGCGCGCATGTCGGCCGCCGGCATTCCCCAGATCGCCCTGGTGATGGGCAGCTCCACCGCCGGCGGCGCCTACGTCCCGGCCATGAGCGACGAGACGGTCATCGTCAAGGGCACCGGCACGATCTTCCTGGGCGGCCCGCCGCTGGTGAAGGCGGCGACCGGCGAGGAGGTCAGCGCCGAGGACCTGGGCGGTGCAGAGGTCCACACCACGACCAGTGGCGTGGCCGACCACTTCGCGCTGGACGACGAGCACGCCATCGCCATCGGGCGCCAGATCGTGCGCAACCTTGGATGGCGCAAGCCGGAGCCGCCCTGGGAGCGATCGGAGCCGACGCCGCCATCGGTCTCGCCCGACGAGCTGTACGGGGTGATCCCGGCCGACGGTCGCCAGAGCTACGACGTGCACGAGGTGATCGCGCGGCTGGTCGACGGCAGCGACTTCGCCGAGTTCAAGGAGCGCTACGGCGAGACGCTGGTCTGCGGCTGGGGGCGAATCGACGGGTACCCCGTCGGCATCGTCGCCAACAACGGCATCCTCTTCAGCGGCTCCTCGCTGAAGGGCGCGCACTTCGTCGAGCTGGCCAGCCAGCGCCGCATCCCGCTCGTCTTCCTGCAGAACATCACCGGCTTCATGGTCGGTCGCGAGTACGAGGCGGGCGGCATCGCCAGGGACGGTGCCAAGCTGGTCACCGCGGTGGCCACCACCAGCGTGCCGAAGTTCACGGTCATCATCGGCGGCAGCTTCGGCGCCGGGAACTACGGCATGGCCGGACGCGCCTACTCGCCACGCTTCCTCTGGATGTGGCCCAACGCCCGCATCAGCGTGATGGGCGGCCAGCAGGCAGCCCGCGTCCTCTCCACCGTACGCGGAGGCTTCGAGACCGATGCCGACCGCGATGCGTTCGAGGCACCCATCCTCGACAAGTACGAACGCGAGGGATCGCCCTACCACTCGACCGCGCGGATCTGGGACGACGGCGTGATCGATCCGATGGATACGCGACGCGTGCTGGCGATGGGCATCAGCGCTGCCCTCAACGCGCCGATCGCCGAGACGAGGTTCGGCCTCTTCCGGATGTAGGTGCCGCTAGGTGCCGGTGCCCTGCTCACGGGGGAGTGGGGTCGTGCCTTTGGCACGCTGCTCGAGCCACGCAGCGGGAAGCTGCACCGGCTCGATGTCGAACTGCATGCCCAGGGCGACCACGCTGCGCGGGGAATCGACGTCGGCGCCGATCACGACGGCCGCCGGGACCGACATCTCGGCCGACGGCCGGAGGCGGATGGTGTGCTGGCCGAGGGTGCAGATGGCGAGGTCGGCGACGGCCCGGATCTCCAGGCCCAGCTCGCGCTGGTAGGCCGCTGCCAGCGACGGCGGGTCGGGCGTGGCGATGTCGAGCCGAATGAGCCTGGCCGGTGAGCCGACCGGGTGCACGTACGCCGCTCGCACATCGCGCGCCGCGGGGTCCCACTCCGCGGCCGTCGCGTCGTGGCGGATGAGGAAGGGCGGCTGCTGCGGACCGAGCTGCGCGAACGAGGCACGCCACCACACCACCGCCGCACCATCCGGGCGCATGCGGAAGCCGCGCTCGGGGGGACCGATGCTGCTGCCGTTGACCTGGAGCGCCGGGACGGTCGTCTCCAGCGCCTCGTCGAGGAGCGCGTAGGTGGCGAAGCCGCCGCCGGCGTCGAGCGCGCGCACCGCCGCCGCACCGATCGGGTTGGCACGTGCCAGCGATCGATCGTCGACGCCGATCAGCTCCAGGTAGGCGTCCCCGAGGAACGCGACGCGGTTGTGGGTACCTGCGCCTTCGTGGCGCCCGCCGGCGGTGAACGAGAGCCCCAGCGCGGCCGTCAGCGACGCGGCGGCCGTGTGCGGATCGGGCACGGCGATGACGACGTGATCGATGCCTTCCGCCATGCCCCGATCCTACGCTTCCCGGTGGTAGGCTGCTGCCGATGGCCATGGAACGCCCGGCCGCGGGCTCGCACGACCGCTCCACCCCCACCGGCTCTCTCGAGGAGTCGGCGGCCGCCCTCTTCGAGACGATGATCGCGGCCCGCGACGCGGAGGAGCGTGGCGACGCAGCGGGGCCCGCCCGGCGCAGCTTCTACCAGGCGCTCCTTGGGGGGATCCTCCTGCTCCCGGTGCCCCCGGACCACGGCGAGGAGGCCCGGGAGGCCCTGTCGGCGGCGGTCAACGACGATGCGGAGGTGGAGATCAGCGTGATGCTCGCCGCCGATGCCGACGGCCGCCCGATCAGCGTCTGCTTCGCCTCGCACGCGTCACTCTCCGCCTGGGCGCCGCGCGGGACCGCCACGCTGCCCATCCCCGGGCGCATCGCCGTCGCCAACATGGCGGCGAGCGGCGTGCCCGCGATCATGGATCCGGCCGGACCGATCCCCTACCGCTTCGAGCCCGACGAGCTCGCGGCCCTCGCCGACGGCCGCCTGCCGGGCAGCCAGGAGCCGCTCTTCGACCCTTCCGCGCGTCGTTCGGTGCGCCTGCGGCTGCCCGGGCCGGAGGCGCTGGCGCTGGAGGCCTCCCTGTCGGATGGCCTGAGCGGGACCGATGTGGAGGCGGCGTGGCTCGTCACCGCCGAGAGCGACGGGCGATCCCGGTTGATGCTCGGCCTGCTGGGCGGAGATGGGGCTTCGGCCACGGTCGACGTGCCCGAGGGGACCGATGTCGTCTGGCTCGAAGAGCCGCTCCTCGGTTCCGTCTCGGCCGTGACGCAACCCTTCTACCGGCGAGGAGAGCGATGAGCGGCCTCCTCCGCGTCGAGCGCTCGGGTCCGGCGGGAGTCGTCGCCCACGTCACCCTCGCGCGGCCGGAGGTGCGCAACGCGTTCAACGCCGCCCTCATCGGCGAGCTGCACGACGCCTTCCGGGACCTGTCGTCCGAGCCTCCCGAGCGCCTCCGAAGCGTCGTGCTGGCCGGCGACGGGAAGTCGTTCTCGGCCGGGGCCGACATCGCCTGGCAGCGCGCCGCGATGGACCTTTCGATCGACGAGAACCAGGCGGACGCGGCGCGGCTGCAGGCAATGCTGGCGGCCATCGACGAGTGCCCGGTGCCGGTCATCGCTCGCGTCCACGGCGCCGCGCTGGGTGGCGGCATGGGCCTCTGCTGCGTCGCCGACATCGTGCTCGCGGCTGCCGATGCCACCTTCGGCTTCACCGAGACGAAGCTGGGCATCCTGCCGGCCGTGATCGCCCCGTTCGTGCTGGCGCGCATCGGCGAAGGAAACGCGCGGGCGCTCTTCCCCACCGGAGAGCGATTCGGTGCGAATCGCGCGCGGCGCATCGGCCTGGTGCACGAGGTTCTGCCCGATCCGGCGGCGCTGGGAGAACGCGTGGAGGCAGTCGTGGCCGAGCTGCTCTCAGCGGGGCCGACCGCCGTGCGCGAGGCGAAGGCGGTGATCCGCGCCCGCCGCGAGATGAGCGAGGATGCCTTCCGCCGGCAGACGGTCCAGGTCGCCGCCCGCCAGCGGGTCTCGGACGAGGGGCAGGAGGGTCTGCGGGCCTTCCTCGACAAGCGCGCGCCATCCTGGATCGCCGAGGCCGACTAGCGGCGCGCCCGACACGGCCGTCTGCGACAATCGCGACGTGCCAGGAGAGCAGCTCACCCCGCGCGAGGTCGCCAACGAGCTCGATGTGACGGTACGGACGGTGCAGCGATGGATTGCTGACGGCCGTCTCCCCGCGCTCCGCGTGGGTGGGCGCCTCCGCGTGTCGCGTTCGTCGCTGGCGAGGGTCGAGGGCGGCAGCCATCCACCGGCACCACGCGCGGGCGCCATCCGCACGCTCCTGATCGCGAACCGCGGCGAGATCGCCCTGCGCGTCGCCCGCACCGCGCGCCGGCTCGGCATCAGGACCGTGGGTGTCCACGCGACCGACGAGCGGCTGCCGGACGACATGGATGCCGTCGAACGCATCGCCGGCTACCTCGACGGCGAGGCGATCCTGGCCGCGGCCCGCCGTTCCGGCGCCGACGCGATCCACCCCGGCTACGGCTTCCTCTCCGAGAACGCGGCGTTCGCGCGGGCGGTGCTGGACGCCGGGCTGACCTGGGTCGGCCCGCCGCCGGAGGCGATCGACGCAATGGGCGACAAGGCGGCGGCAAGGCGGACTGCCGCCGCACACGACGTGCCGGTCCTGCCCGGCTACGACGGCGCGGAACAGGCAGACGCCAGGCTGCACCGCGAAGCGAGCCGGATCGGGATGCCACTGCTCATCAAGCCGGCCGCGGGCGGCGGCGGCAAGGGCATGCGGGTCATCAGGTCGCCTGAACAGCTGGAGGAGGGGCTGGCGGCAGCGCGCCGCGAGGCGCATCGGTCCTTCGGCGACGACCGTCTCATCCTGGAGCGCCTGCTCGACGGTCCGCGCCACGTGGAGATCCAGGTGCTCTTCGACGCCCACGGCACGGGCGTCCACCTCGGCGAGCGCGACTGCTCTGCGCAGCGGCGCAACCAGAAGATCGTGGAAGAGTCACCGGGTCCGGCGGTCACGCCTGAGCTGCGCGAGCGGATGGGTGCCGCCGCCCTGGCCGTGGCGAGCGCCGTCGGCTACGTCAACGCCGGGACCGTCGAGTTCCTGCTCGCGAATGACGGCAGCTTCTACTTCCTGGAGATGAACACGCGGCTGCAGGTGGAGCACCCCGTCACGGAGCTCGTCACGGGGCGCGACCTGGTGGCCGACCAGCTGCGCATCGCGGCGGGCGAGCCGCTCGGCTTCTCCCAGCCCGACGTGCGGCTGTCGGGGCACGCCATCGAGGCCCGCCTCTACGCGGAGGACCCGGAGGCCGGCTTCCTGCCTGCCACCGGGCGGGTCGTCCACCTGCGCTGGCCGGACGGCGTTCGGGTCGACGCGGGGGTGGTCGAGGGCGACGAGATCGGCGACCGCTACGATCCGATGCTCGCCAAGGTCATCGCCGCCGGACACTCGCGCGACGAGGCACTCGCGCACCTCCGCGACGCGCTGGCCGCCACGCAGCTGTTGGGCGTCCGCACCAACCTGCGCTTCCTGCGCTGGCTGCTGGACCAGGCGACCATGCGCGAGGGCGAGGTCCGGACCGACACCATCGCTGCCCTCAGCCTTCCCGCGCCGGCAGAGCCGGGGGATGCGGACTGGCGGCATGCCGCTGCTGCGGCGGCCGCGAACGGACTCCTCCCCGAAGGCGTCTGGGGTGCCGGCTGGCGCATGAACGCCGCAGCCGTGGTCCGTCTCCGGCACGGGGACGAGGAACGAAGCGTTCCGCTCATGCCCTCGACGGATGACCGGCTCGCACCGTCCGCAGCTGTTCCGGCGAGCAGAACGGTCCACCTCGACGTCGATGGGCAGTCGCTCGAGTTCACATTGGCGGCGCCGCCAACCGTCGAGGAGGCGGTGCGTCACGCCGCCGCGCACGGCGAAGGAACCGCGGTGCTCACCGCGCCGATGCCCGGCCGGGTGATCGCCATCCGCGCCACCGAGGGTGAGAGGGTCGATGCCCATGCCACGGTGGTGGTGCTGGAGGCCATGAAGATGGAGCATGGCGTCGTGACGCCGATCGCCGGCACCATCGTCCGGCTGGCCGTCGAGGCCGGCCGGCAGGTGCAGCGCGGCGACGTGCTGGCAGAGGTATCGGCCTAGGATGTGCCGGCCATGACCGCCCTCGACGTGCGCGTCTACGAGGTGGGGCCGCGCGACGGCCTGCAGGCGGAGCACGCCACGCTTGCGACGGACGACAAGCTCCGTTTCCTCGCCCTCCTGGCCGATGCCGGCCTGCGCGAGATCGAGGCCACCTCCTTCGTCTCGCCACGCGCGATTCCGCAGCTGGCCGATGCCGACCAGCTGATGGCACGCCTGGACCGCCGCCCCGGCGTGCGCTACCCGGTGCTGGTGCCAAACGCTCGCGGGCTGGAGCGCGCCCTCGCGGCCGACGTGGACGCTGTCTGCCTCTTCACCGCTGCCAGCGAGTCGTACGTGCGCCACAACATCGGCATGGGCATCGACGAGTCTCTCCTGGCATTCGAGCCGGTCGCTGCCGCGGCCCGCGAGCGCGGCTGGTGGCTGCGCGCCTACGTCAGCACCGCTTTCGGCTGCCCATACCAGGGAGAGGTGGACGCCCGCGAGGTGGTGGAGGTGAGCCGCCGGCTGCTGGAGCTGGGCGCGGACGAGCTCGCCATCTCCGACACCGTTGGCGCGGCAGGCCCGGCGGACGTGCGCCGCGTGCTCGACGCCCTCTCCGCGGCGGGGATCACCACGGACCGGGTCGCCTTCCACTTCCACGACACACGCGGCACCGCGCTGGCCAACGTGATGGCCGCCCTTGAGCGCGGCGTGACGACCTTCGACGCTTCGACCGGGGGGACCGGCGGCTCGCCGTTCGCGCCCGGTGCCGCCGGCAACCTGGCCACCGAGGACCTGGTCTACCTGCTCGACCGGCAGGGCCTGCGGCACGGCCTGGAGCTGGAGGCGGTGCTCCGCGCCGCCCGATTCGTGTCGGCCGCCCTCGGCCGCTCGGAGCCGATCAGCAAGGTCGGACGCGCCGGAGCCTGGCCGCGCTAGGATTGCGCTGATGGAGCCGATGCAGGCGCCGCTCCCGAGCTCCCCACGACCGGTCATCCTGGACGTCGACACGGGCATCGATGACCTGGTCGCGCTGCTCATTGCCGCCAGCGCACCCGAGCTGAACCTGCGCGGCGTCACCTGCGTGGCGGGCAACGTCGAGATTCACCACGTCGCGCGCAACACCGGCAAGGTGCTCCAGATGGCGGGCCGCTCCGACGTGCCGGTCAGCATCGGCGCGGCGCGGCCGCTGCAGCGCCGGCTGCGAACCGCCCCGGACACCCACGGACCGACGGGAACCGGCTTCACCGAGCTGCGCGGCGAGGACCCGAAGCTCGGGACCACCGAGTACACCCCCATCCCGGCGGCGCGCTACATCGGGGCGCACGTGCGCCGGCACCCCGGCGAGATCAGCCTGGTGGCGCTCGGGCCGCTCACCAACCTGGCGGCGGCCGCGCTCAACGGCGTCGACCTGGCCGGCGGCGCGCGGGACGTGATCTGGATGGGGGGCACGCTCGAGGAGCGGGGCAACACCACCGACACCGGCGAGTGGAACGCGTGCGTGGATCCCGAGGCGGCGGAAACCTGCCTGCGCACGGGAACGCTGCACCGCGTCTTCCCGCTCGACGCGACGCAGGACGTGATCTTCACCATGGACGACCTGTCCGTTCTGCCCGATACGCACCTGGCACGCATCGTTCGGGATGCCGTACGTTTCTACGTGGGCTTCCACCGCCAGGCCGATGGCATTGACGGCTGCTACCTGCACGACCCGGTGACGTTGATCGGGTCCCTGCTGCGGCCCGACCTGGTGACCGAGACGGTCGTCGAACGCCTGGCCTGCGACACCGGCACCGATCCCTACCTTGCCGGCAGCCTGTACCGTTCCAACCAGGGCGACCGACGACCGGTGGAGGTCGCGGTGGCCGTTGACCCGGATGGCATGAAGCAAGAGCTCATCTCCCGCCTGTCACGGGCCGTCGCCGGCCCGGCCGGCTAGGGGGCCGCAGCAGCACCGAGGAGGGTTCAGAGACATGGCTATGCGCTGGATCGCCGCCGCGATCGCGTTCGTGGTGGTGGCGTTCCTGGGCGTGGGGGTCATTGGCGACTTCTCCGAGAGCGCGGCCAGCGGTTCGTGGGCGCTCACCGCGGCCATTGCGCTCGTCGTCGCCTTCGTCGCCTACGCCGCGGTCGAGTACGCCCAGACGGGCGCCATGGCCTCGATCACCCGGCAGTTCGACACCCGCACCATCGTGCTCATCCCGCTTGCGATCGCGATCAACATCATCCTGGGCGCGGCCGTCGCCAACGCCCTGAAGATCCCCATCTACCTCGACAGTGTGGGCACCATCCTGGTCGGGGCGCTGGCCGGGCCGATTCCCGGCGCGCTGACCGGCTTCCTGGCCAACATCCTGTGGCAGTACGTCATCCCGCCACCATTCCAGGGGGCGGTCGCGGCTCCCTTCGCCATCGTGGCGGCGGTGATCGGCCTGCTTGCCGGACTCTTCGGTCGCTACGGCTTCCTGCGGCCACGGCCCGACCGGCCGACCGGTCAGCTCGCCGCCGGCGCGGCGGTCGCCATCGGCATCATCGGCGTGATGGCCTTCCTCGCCTACCAGGGCTGGGTCGCCAACATCGGTGACGTCGACCTGTCGGTGACGAGCAACGACGTGATCTTCGTCATCCTGGGCTGGCTTGCGCTCGGGCTGGTGGCGCTGACCGTGGTGGGGCTGCTGGTTGCGCTCTTCGTGCGCCGCGACCTGACCGCCGCCTACGTCGTGGTGGCCGGACTCCTGGTAGGCGTCATCGCGGCGCTCATCAGCGCCCCCATCAGCGCCAACCTGTTCGGCGGCGTGACGGGCGCCGGGACCGACTTCCTGGTGGCGGCATTCCGCCAGGCGGGGGCGGATATCGGTGCTGCGACGCTGGGCCAGGGCCTGATCAGCGATCCGGTCGACAAGATCACCACCTTCTTCGTGGTCTACCTGGTGCTCAGCGCCATGGCACGTCGCACGAAAGCTCGCTTCCCGCAGGGTGAGCAGCTGGTCGACACCGACCCGCCGGCCGAGACGGATATGCCGGGAGCAACCGCCTGACACAGACCGTCGCCACGGTGGGGGCGCCGGACTTTCTGGGCCGGCCCGGGTCGAGCGCCTTCCACCGGCTGAACCCGCTCACCAAGCTGACGCTCGCCACCACAACCGCGGTGGCAGCGGTTGTGCTGGGGGGCGTGCTCGGCCCGGCTCTGCTCGTGACCGTCGCCGTGCTGGCGCCGGCGGCGTACGCCGGCGTCCTCTGGCGCCTGCTGCGGACGGCGGCGCTCCTCACGCTGCCCATCGCGCTCAGCGCCGTCATCGTCAACCTCTTCTTCTTCCCGGGTGGCGCAACGGTCCTCTTCCGCCTCGGGCCGATCGCCGCCACCGCGGAGGGACTCGGCTTCGCCGTGGAGGTCCTTGCCCGCATCCTGGCCATCAGCGGCGCCATCACCCTCTTCTACCTCACCACCCGGCCGGCGGACCTCGTAATCGACCTCGAGCACCGCGGCGTTCCCGGCCGCGTCGCGTTCGTGGCCAATGCATCGGTCCAGACGGTGCCCGCCATGGTCGAGCGCGCATCGGCCATCACCGCGGCGCAACGGGCGCGCGGCCTGGACACCGAGGGGAGCGCGTGGCGACGCATCCGGGGCATCGTGCCGATCGTCGGCCCCGTGATCCTGGGATCCATCGCCGAGGTCGAGGAGCGCACCATGGCGCTGGAGGCACGGGGCTTCAGCCGTCCGGGCCGCCGCACGCTGCTCTGGTGGCCGGCGGACAGCGCCGGGCAGCGGCTGGCGCGCTGGATGATGCTGGCGGCGCTGCTGGCCCTCTTCGCGGCACGGCTGGCGGGGGTGCTGCCCTAGATGCTGCGCCTCGACGCCGTCGGCTACCGGTACGCCGGCGCCCGACGCCCATCGCTGCGCGAGGTCTCGCTGGACCTGGCCGATGGCGAGGTGGTCGGCCTGGTCGGTGCGTCGGAGGCCGGCAAGACGACGCTCTGCCTCGTCGCCTCCGGCCTCGCCCCACGGGTGGTCGGCGGAACGCTCCGCGGCCGCGTCCTGCTCGACGGCGAGGCCATGGCCGACGCGCCGATGCACGAGCTGGCCGACCGCATCTCGATCGGCTTCCAGAACCCGAGCACGCAGCTCTCCGGCGTGACCAGCACCGTCTTCGAGGAGGTCGCTTTCGGACCGATGAACCTGGGGGTTCCGCGCGACGAGCTCATCGAACGCACCTGGGCCGCGCTCGACGTGCTCCGCATCCGCCAGCTCGCGGAGCGGGACCCTGCGCGGCTCTCCGGCGGGCAGCAGCAGCTGGTGGCGATGGCTGGGCTGCTGGCGATGCATCCCCGGCACCTCGTACTCGACGAGCCGACGGCGCAGCTCGACCCGGAGGGGACCCACCTCGTCAGCGACGCGATCGGCCGTCTGGCCGCGGCCGGGGCCAGCATCCTGATCGCCGAGCACAAGACCGACCTGCTGGCGGCCATCGCCACTCGGGTGGTGGCGCTGGAGGCCGGGGCGATCGCGCTGCAGGGGCCCGCCGCAGAGGTGCTCGCCGATCCCGAGCTGCGTCGCCTCGGGGTGGCAGCGCCGGCACGCAACCGCCTGCTGCGCCTCGCGCAGGAGGCGGGCGTCGGGGCAGAACGCCGTCGGGCGCTCGCGGAGGCGCTGCCATGACCGAGATCACCATCCAGCAGCTCGTGCACGTCTACCCCCGCGGCGAGGTGCGGGCGCTCGACGGGGTCGACCTCCACCTTGCCGCGGGAGAACGGGTGGCGCTCATCGGCCAGAACGGCTCAGGCAAGACGACGCTGGTTCGCCACCTGAACGGGCTGCTGCGTCCGACATCGGGCAGCGTGCGCATCGGTTCGCGCGAGGCTTCCGAGCTGACGGTCGCCGCGCTGGCGCGCCAGGTGGGTCTCGTCTTCCAGGACCCGGATCGGCAGATCTTCGCGGGATCGGTCCACGCCGAGGTGGCGTTCGGGCCTCGCAACCTCGGGCTGCGGGACGCAGAGCTGCGCCACGCCGTGGACGCCGCCCTGGCCACCACCGGGCTGGCGGGCAACCGTGACGACAACCCGTACGACCTGGGCGCCTCGCGACGAAAGCTGCTGGCGCTGGCATCGGTCCTGGCCATGCGCACGCCGGTGCTCGTCGCTGGACGAGCCGACGACCGGCCAGGACATGGCGGGCGTCGCCGTCGTGCGCGGCGTGGTCGAGTCGGCCGCGGCAGAGGGGCGCACGGTGATCGCCATCAGCCACGACATGCAGTTCGTGGCCGAGACCTTCGCGCGGGTCGTCGTCATGCGCGAGGGCCGGATCATCCTCGACGGACCGCCGCAGGCCGTCTTCGCGGAGCCGTCCTGGGAGGCGCTTCGCTCGACCTACCTCGAGCCGCCCTCGTCCGCGGTCGCGGGCGCGCGGCTCGGGCTCGGCTCGACGCCGACCGACGCGGACCTCATCGGCGCGCTTGCCTCGCCCGCCGCGAGCGGAGGCTAGTAGTAGCCGGGCGGTGGCGGCAGCAGGTTCCCCGCGGCGTCACGGCGCTCCTCGGCGGGGAGGTCGTCGCGATGGTGGCGCCCGCCGGTCGGCCCCGAAATCGGCTCCGCCATGACCGAGCCGGGCACCTCGTCCAGCCGCTGGCCGATGCCGCGTAACCCAAGCCGGCGCAGCGGCGCGGCGAAGCGATCGGCGAAGTCGGGGTCGCGCAGCAGGCCGAACGCGAGCGAGCTGTGCGCACGATTGAGCAGCTCCATGCCGCGCATCGCCTCGGCCAGGTTGACCTGGTTCAGCCCCAGCTGCCCCTCGAGCATGTCGAGCGCGCGATTTGCCTCGCGCCGCGTCTGCGTGGTGAAGTGCGGCGTGCGGTTCACGAGGATGCGGGTCCGGTAGAGTGCGGCCCCCACCCGGGAGTCGCGATCGGTGGGTGCGAGGGAGGTCATGGACGGCATCTTACGCGCTGAGCCCGGCTGGCAGGAAGCGATCAGCCGGGCGCTGACCACCATCGCTCGCCCCATCGCGACCGACCCGCGCCTGCTGCCCCGCCAGGCGAGCGCCGGGGAGCGGCCGCGCTGGGATCCGGCGGACTTCCCGCCGCCGCGTCGGGCCGCCACCCTGCTCCTCCTCTACCCCGGCGACCAGCGCGAGCTCACCGTGCCGCTGACGGTGCGACGGCCCGACCTTCGAGCCCACGCCGGCGAGGTCTCCCTCCCGGGCGGCGCCGTCGATGCCGAGGACGCGTCGCCCCGGGCCGCCGCCCTGCGCGAAGCCTGGGAGGAGGTCGGCGTGCCGCCCGAAGCGGTGACGCTGCTCGGCAGCCTGGACGAGGTCTGGATCCCGGTCAGCAACTTCCGCCTGAAGCCGTTCGTCGGCGCGGTCCGAGAGCGGCCCGAGCTCGTGCCGCACTCCGGCGAGGTCGCCTCGATCGTCGAGCTGCCGGTCCGCCTCCTGCTCGGCGACGATGCCATCAGCGAGCACCTCGTCTCGGGTCCGGGATGGTCGCTGCGGGCGGGGGCCTACCGCCACGCCGAGCAGGTCATCTGGGGCGCCACCGCCCGGACGCTGGCCATGTTCGCATCGGTCCTGCGGCAGGCCGACCGGGCCCAGTGAGCTAGCGCCGCGTCCGTAGCTGCGTCCCGGCTCGCTGCAGGAGCGCCAGGAGCTCCCCGTGGTGAGGCTCTGGGGCTGCGACGACGCTCACCGTCGCGCTCTTGCGTGAGGCATCCCACCACGGCCCGCCCTCCAGATCGGTCACCCTTGCGCCGGCGCGTTCGGCGATGAGCCCTGCCGCGGCAACGTCCCAGAGGGAGAGGCCGCCGTTCTGGACGAAGGCGTCGAAGCGCCCGTTGGCGACGTACGCGAGCGACAGCGCCGCGCTCCCCATCCGGCGCGGGATGCGGATCTCGCGCGCGATGCGCCGTTCGCGACCGATGCCCCCGCGGCCGATGATTGCCAGCGCCATCACGAAGTCCCCGAGCGCGGCCTTCTGGCTGGCCACGATCTCGACCCCATCCAGGGTCGCCGGGCCGTCCGCTGCCGCGGCGTAGCAGTCTCCTCGCATCGGATCGTGGATGACCCCGACCGCCGGAGTGTCGCCGTCGACCATGGCGACCGAGACGCAGAAGTACGGGATCCCGTTGGCGTAGTTGACGGTGCCGTCGAGCGGGTCGACCACCCAGCGCCGCCCGCTGGCCTCCGCTTCGGACGACACCTGCTCGTGGTGGCCGGATTCCTCGGCCAGGATGGTGTCGTGCGGGTAGCGCTCGCGGATCGACTCGATCGCCAGCCGCTCGCTCGCGTAGTCCACCTCGGTGACCACGTCGCGCGCACTCTTGCGGTCGATCCGTTCCACGCGCTCGTAGCTGGTTCGCAGAAGCTCGCCCGCGCGCGCAGCGAGGTCGACGGCGAACGCCAGCTCATCGTTCCAGCGGCTACCCATCAGGAGCCGATGCTAGCCGCATGCCTCTCACGGCGCTCGAAAGCCGACCACCTGGACGCTCACCTCAGCGGATGGCTGCGCGCTGAAGCCGAAGAAGAGGCGCGTCTCCGAGCCCGCCGCCAGGAAGTCGATCGTCACGTCGCTCGTCTCGCTGGCGCTTCCGACCGTGGCCGTCGCGCGAAAGACGATGCTCTCCGCGGGCTCGTCGCCCAGGTTGCGGGCAAGCGCCGGCTGAACCCAGCCCACCGCGGTGCGGTACCCGTCTCCGGCGTCGAGGGTCACCTCGGGCTGCGGCGGTCGCCCATCGTCCGACACGGCATCGACCGCCAGGAAAACGACGACCGCCGCGATCGCCACGATGCTGACCACGAGGGCAACCCACTCGACCCGGTTCTGGCGCATGGGCATCAGCCTCCCGACCCGCCGCCGACGAGGAGCCGTCCACCGGCGGCACCGAAGGAGGCGACCAGGGCCAGCATCACCGTCTCGGCCACGATGGTCCCGGGCGACTGCCCCCGCGTGCGTTCGAAGAACCAGAGCAGGAGGAGCGAGACGGCCAGGCTGATGGCGTAGGCCGCGCTCGTCTCGGCGAAGCCGTCGTCGAGCGGGCTCTTGCCGGTGCCCGTCGTCCGTCCGCCGCGGAAGTTCGAGTAGAAGACGATGCCCAGCGAGACGAGGAAGCTGCAGCCAACGACGGCCAGCAGCAGCCAGGGCGACGATTCGATGGCCAGCACCACGGGCTCTTCCGTGGGCGCCACGTTGAGGGCGAAGAGGAGCGCTCCTCCAGCAGCCACCATCAGCCGCCCCGCCGGGCCGCTGCCGGCCCTGCCTGCGGCGTCACTGCCCGTGTCACGCCGGTCATGGGCGGAGGCGGACAGCTGCGTGCCCGCAAGCGATACGCCGAAGGCCACCGGAACGGCTTCGAGTGCGAGCTTGCCTACCGACTCCCGCAACCCGAACCCGGGGCCGATACGGCCGAGAACGAGCAGCCCCACCGCGGCGACCAGCACCGCCAGTCCCATCGTCTCGACGGCATCGACGAAGAGCTGCAGCCAGGAGCGCTCCCGTCTGAAGCCGCTGACGGTGGAGTAGCCGATCACCACCACGAAGGTGACGACCAGCAGGAGCAGGAGCTTCCATGAAGGCAGCAGGAAGCCCTCCCACCACATCTCCATGGTGAAGAGGAGCGGCAGTCCCACCAGAAGGCCACCGGCCGCCGCCCGCACCAGGTCCCTGAGCGACTGCGTGGCGGTGTCACTGCTGTCCGTTCCCTTGCCGGCTGAACGCTTGCCCGCTCCGCTCATGTAAACCGGATCAGCAACTTCGAAGCCACACCCGGGCGGCGGGTGCCCGGGGCGTGCGAACGGCGCGCATCATCTCCTGGGCCGGGCGGGTACCCTTCGCGACATGCCGCAGATCCACCTTCGCGCCGAGGAGGGCGACTACGCGCCGCTGGTCCTCCTGCCCGGCGACCCGAACCGGGCGCGCCGCATTTCGGAGCGCTTCGACCCCGGCTCGGTGCGCGAGGTCAATGCACACCGGGGCATGGTCGGCTTTACCGGCACGTACCGCGGGGTGCCGGTCAGCGTGCAGGCCAGCGGGATGGGCACGCCAAGCCTCTCCATCGTGGTCGAAGAGCTGCTCCGGCTCGGAGCACGGCAGCTGATCCGGGTCGGGACCTGCGGCGGCATCGGTCCGGGCATTCGCAACGGCGACCTCATCATCGCCACCGCCGCCTGTCCGGTCGACGGCGCGACGCGCACCTACCTGCACGGCGACGCGTACGCACCTGTCGCCGACTTCACGCTGACGCGGGCGCTGGTCGATGCCGCCGATGCTGCCGGAGCAGGCGTCCGCACCGGCCTGGTCGCATCGGTCGACGTCTTCTACAACACCGATGCGGACTACGCCGCAAAGTGGCGCGAACGGGGCGTGCTGGCCTTCGAGATGGAGGCGTCGGCACTCTTCTTCCTCGCGGCGAGGGCGGGAGTGCGGGCCGGGTGTGTGCTCATCGTGAGCGACGTGCTGGGCGAGGAGGCCACCGGCCACGGCGACTACATCTCGCGCGAGGAGCTGGAGCGGGCGACCGACCGCATGACCGTGGTCGCGCTGGAGGCTGGCACGGGGCTGGCGGTAGACTGATCGGCATGACCGATACCGTCGCGCGCGGGGCCGCCAACCAGGCTGGCGCCGTCATCAACCCCAACGCTGCGACCGAGGCACAGGACTTCCTGCCCCTGAAGGGGATCGACCACGTCGAGTTCTGGGTCGGCAACGCCAAGCAGGCCGCCGCCTACTACCGGGTGCTGTGGGGCTTCACCCCGGTAGCGTACTCGGGCCTCGAGACCGGCGTGCGCGACCGCGCCAGCTACGTCATGGTGCAGAACGACATCCGCTTCGTGTTCACCGCCCCGCTGAGCCCGGACACGGACGTCGCGGCGCACGTCGCGAAGCACGGCGATGGGGTGCACGACATCGCCTTCGCCGTCGACGACGTCGAGTCGGCCTGGCGCGAGACGACATCCCGGGGAGCGGCATCGGCCCAGGAGCCGACCGCGGTCGAGGGCCAGAAGGGCGTCATGCGTCGATCGGCGGTCCACACCTACGGCGAGGTGATCCACTCCTTCATCGACCGCTCCGACTACCACGGCACCTTCGCGCCGGGGTACCACAAGATCAGGAAGCCGGGACCCGCCGCCGAGGGCCAGAGCCTGCTCGAGGTCGACCACTGCGTCGGCAACGTGGACCTCGGCGAGATGGACCAATTCGTCGCCTACTACCGCGACATCATGGGCTTCAGCCAGCTCATCCACTACGACGACAAGGTGATCCACACCGAGTACTCGGCGCTGATGAGCAAGGTGATGCAGAACGGCAACGGCCGCATCAAGTTCCCGATCAACGAGCCGGCGGCCGGCAAGAAGAAGAGCCAGATCCAGGAGTTCCTCGACTACTACCTCGACGCCGGGACACAGCACATCGCCCTGCGGACGGAGGACATCGTGGGGACGGTGCGCGCCCTCCGCGAGCGCGGCGTCGAGTTCCTGGGCATGCCGCATGCCTACTACGAGCAGCTCCCCGACCGGGTCGGGGACGTCGGCGTGCCGATGGATGTGCTCGAGGAGCTGGGAATCGAGGCGGATCGCGACGAGGAGGGCTACCTGCTCCAGATCTTCACCCGCCCCGTGCAGGACCGGCCGACATTCTTCTTCGAGATCATCGAGCGCCACGGCTCACGCGGCTTCGGCGTCGGCAACTTCAAGGCACTCTTCGAGGCGATCGAGATCGAGCAGGGGCGGCGCGGCAACCTCTGAGCGCTTGGTCGGCTGGTTGCAGGTCCCGCTTCCAGTGCGGCGTTGCAGTTGGCGCAACGATTCGCGCACGAGCGCCCGCTGACCCGGCTCTCCGGAGTGGATCGTTGCGCTGAGTGCAACGCCAGGCGCGGGAAGGGGCGCTCAGGCGTGGTCTGTTGCAGCCGGCGCAACGATTCGCGCACGAGCGCCCGCTGACCCGGCTCTCCGGATTGGATCGTTGCGCTGAGTGCAACGCCGCGCCGCGGCCGACGGCGCCCGCGCTCAGCGCCAGCCCAGCTCCGGTGCCACGTGGCGCAGCACACTCTCGATGACGTGGGCGTTGTAGTCCACGCCCAGCTGGTTGGGGATCGTCAGCAGCAGCGTATCGGCCGCCGCGATGGCGGTGTCCTCGCGGAGCTGCCGCACCAGCTCGTCCGGCTCGGCGGCGTAGGTGCGGCCGAAGATGGCGCGGGTCGTCTCGTCGAGGTAGCCGACCTGGTCGCTCCCCTGCTGTGAGCGTCCGAAGTAGGCCCGGTCGCGGTCGTCGACCAGCGGGAAGATGCTGCGGCTGACCGAGGTGCGCGGCTCGCGCTCGTGGCCGGCCGCCCGCCAGGCTGCGTGAAACGCGGCGATCTGCTCCGCCTGCTGCACGTGGAGCGGCTGCCCGCTCTCGTCGAACTTCAGCGTGGAGGTCTGCATGTTCATGCCGAGCCCCGCGGCCCACTCCGCGGTGGCGTTCGTCGCCGAGCCCCACCAGATCCGGTCGCGGAGCCCCTCCGCGTGTGGCTCCAGGCGGAGGAGGCCCGGTGGATTGGGGAACATCGGCCTGGGATTGGGCTGGGCGAACCCGCGCCCGGCCAGCAGCTCCAGGAGAGTCTCGGTCGTTCGCCGCGCCATGGCGCCGTCGTCCTCGCCCTCCCGCGGCGCGTACCCGAAGTACCGATAGCCGTCGATCACCTGCTCCGGCGAGCCGCGGCTGATTCCCAGCTGCAGCCGCCCGCCCGAGATCACGTCGGCTGCACCGGCGTCCTCGACCATGTAGTGCGGGTTCTCGTAGCGCATGTCGATGACCGCGGTGCCGATCTCGATGCGGCTCGTCCGCGCCCCGACGGCAGCCAGCAACGGGAAGGGCGAGGCGAGCTGCAGCGCGAAGTGGTGGACGCGGAAGTAGGCGCCGTCGGCGCCAAGCTCCTCGGCTGCGACCGCCAGCTCGATCGACTGCAGCAGCGCATCCGAGGCGGAGCGCACGCCCGAGTGGGGCGACGCCGACCAGTGGCCGAACGAGAGGAATCCAATCCGCTTCACCCGCGGAGTGTATGCGGCGGATTCACAGCCCGCAGAATGCGACCATGCCGGAGCACGACGATCTCTTCGCACGGAGCCTCGCCTTCACGCGCGCCATCGGGGACCGCGTCGCGACGCGACCGATCGAGCATCCGCTCGGACGGGTGATCGCGAACGACGACTGGCCGGAGAGCCATTCGATGAACTACCTGCGCATCGACCGGCCGCGGCAGGCGTTCGACGCCGCTGCCATCGAGGCGAGCGTGACGGAGGCCATGGACGCGGCCGGGCGGCAGCACCTGCAGGCCATCATCGAGGACCACGCCACCGGGGCTCGCGCCGCCGCCGCGCTCCGCGAACGCGGCTGGGAGGTCGTCGAGCTGCTGACCATGGCCGCCCTGAACGAGCCCACCCGCAGCGTCGACGCCAGCGCAGCGGTCGTCCCCTGGGAGCTCGTGCGGCCGCTCGTCCTGCGCGCGTGGCGCGAGAACCCCGAGATCGCGGAGGAGTGGACGGCCGTCATGCTGACCGACCGGCGTGCGGCGCTCGCCGCGTCGACCGACCTCCGGCACATCGTCGCCCCGGCGCCCCCGGCCGAGGGCGGCGCCTACGCCGACCTCTACTCGGATGGGCACACGGCCCAGATCGAGATGGTCTTCACCCTTCCGCCGTTCCGCAAACGCGGGCTCGCGTCGGCAATCGTGCTCGAGGGCCTGCGCGTTGCCCGCGCGGAGGGCCACGACCTGGTCTTCCTGGTCGCCGATGCCGGCGACTGGCCGTACCAGCTCTACGCCCGACTCGGGTTCGAGGAGATCGGGCGCACGTGGGAGCTCTCGAAGGACCGCTGAGCTAGACTCGAAGGCCGATGAAGATTGCCCACGTCCGCGAACGGCACGCTCCGGCCGGCACGCCCTGGCGGCTGGCGGCGGCGCTCGACCACGGCGAGCAGCCGGCCCGCTGGCTCGACCTGGATGAGGCACGCCAGGGACTCGTGGTGGCCGACCAGCGTCGCGCCCACAATACGCTTCTCTTTCGCCAGCCGATCACCACGCTCGATGCACACCTGGCGCGTGGCCTGCGGGTCGAGGCGCTTGCCGAGATCGTGGAGGGCCACGCCGGGGCGGCGGAGGACGACGAGGCGATCCTGGACGCCGACGACCTCGTCTTCGGCCCACCCATCCTGCAGCCGCCCAGCCTGCGCGACTTCTACGCCTTCGAGCGACACGTGAAGACGATGTGGGAGCGGCGCGGCGGCACCGTCCCGGAGGCCTGGTACCGGATCCCGGTCTTCTACTTCAGCAACGTCAGCGAGGTGCGCGGGCCCGGGGAGCCCGTCTGGCGCCCCGCGGCCTCGCAGGAGCTCGACTACGAGCTGGAGGTGGCCGCGCTCATCGATACGCCGGCGCTGGATCTGTCGCCCGAGCGCGGCGAGGAGGCCATCGGCGGCTACATGATCCTCAACGACTGGAGCGCGCGCGACCTCCAGCGCGAGGAGACGGCGGTCCGGCTGGGCCCTGCCAAGGGCAAGGATTTCGCCACCAGCATCGGTCCGTGGCTGGTCACCCCCGACGAGCTGGCCGATGCGCGATCCGGGAAGACGTACGACCTGACCATGACGGCATCGGTCAACGGGCAGGAGCTGAGCCGCGGGACATGGGCCAGCGCCCAGTTCAGCTTCGGCGAGATGGTGGCGCGTGCCAGCGCGGACGTGCGGCTGCGTGCTGGCGACCTGCTCGGTTCGGGGACCGTCGGCACCGGCTGCCTGCTGGAGATCAAGGACGAGCGGCTCAAGCGCTGGCTGCAGCCCGGTGATGCCGTCGGCCTGCGCGTCGAGCGCCTGGGCGAGCTGAGCAGCCCGGTGGTCGATCGGCCCGGGAACCGATGAGCCTGGACCAGCTGCTGGCTCGCATGGAGCGGGCGCGACGGCGCCTGTCCGATCACGCGGCCCAGCCGGTGCCGTCGGGCATGACCGATCCCGATCCGGGCGGAACCGAGCGGTGGGAGGCGGGACAGGTCTGGGCGCACCTGGCCGAGTTTCCCGCCTACTGGCTTGACCAGGCGCAGCGCCTGCTGCAGGCGAGGTCCGACGGCGCGGCAGAGCCAATCCCCTTCGGGCGCACCAAAGCCGATGCCGGACGGATCGCAGCGATCGAGCGCGAGCGGCACACGTCGCCCGCCGAGCTGCTGCGTCGCGTGAGCGCCGACCTGGATGCGGTGGCCGCCGCGCTCCGGGCGCTGCCGGCCGAGGCGTGGGAGGTGCGGGGGCAACACCCCACGCTGGGCGAGATGCCGGTGCGCCGGATCGTGGAGGAGTTCCTCGTCGACCACATCGAGGAGCACGCCGACCAGCTCGACGGGCTGGAGCTCGTCACGCTGGACGAGATCCGGGCGGCCGCCGCCCGAATACGGGGAGCGGCCGTGCGCACCCCGCTGCTGCGCTGGGACGACACGACCTGGCTCAAGCCGGAGAGCCTGCAGCCCATCGGCGCCTTCAAGATGCGCGGCGCCTACAACCTGATCGCCTCGCTCGCCGACGACGAGCGCGCACGGGGCGTCGTCACCTACTCGTCGGGCAACCACGCCCAGGCGGTGGCGCGCTCCGCGCGCCTGCTGGGGGCGCGGGCCACGATCGTGATGCCTCGCAACGCGCCGCAGGTGAAGATCGACGGTGTCCAGCGGGACGGTGCCGAGATCGTCTTCACCGGGCCCGGTTCAGAGGAGCGGCATCGGATTGCGCTCGAGCTGGTGGCGCAACGCGGCTACGTCATGGTCGAGCCCTACGACGACCGGCGCATCATCGCCGGTCAGGGGACGGCGGGCCTGGAGATCGCCGAGGAGATGCCCGACGTGACGAGCGTGGTCGTTCCGGTCAGCGGCGGCGGCCTCTCCTCGGGCGTCTCGACCGCGGTCAGGGCGCTGGCACCGAACGCCCGCGTCATCGGCGTGGAGCCGGAGCTGGCGGCCGACGCCCGCGAGTCGCTGGCCGCCGGCGAGGTCGTGAGCTGGCCGGCGGAGATGACCACGCGGACGGCCGCGGACGGCCTGCGCGTCGAGCACCTTGGGCGCCTGCCGTTCATCCACCTGCGCCGCTACCTCGACGAGATCGTCACCGTGACCGAGGAGCAGATGGTCGACGCCATCCGCCAGCTCGCGACCCGCGCACGGCTCGTCGTCGAACCGTCCGGTGCCGCCTCCATGGCGGCGCACCTGTCCGGAGCGGCGCGGCGCGAGCCCGGCGACGACCGGCGCGTGGTGCTGCTGAGCGGGGGCAACATCGATCCCCACCGGCTGGCGGAGATCCTGGCGGAGGCGTAGCTCCGCTGTATCCGCCTCGGTCACTCCGTCGCGGGCGCCTCTCAGCAGGAGCGCGGCCACTCCGGCCACCCCGATCCCGAGCAGGGCGACGGAGGCAAACCCGATGCCGAAGCCGCCACCCTCGGCCGCCGTCCCGGCGATGAATGGACCGATGCCCAGGCCGGCCGACAGGAACGTCGAGTAGCCACCGAGACCGGTGGCCCGCAGGTGCGCCGGCGCGCGGGCGCTGATGGTCACCTGCACCAGCATCAGGGTCGAGGCCAGCGCGACGATGCCGGCCACGAAGATGATGGCGATTCCCAGCGGCCCCGTCTGCAGGCCGAGCAGTGCGGTGGCGGCCCCGTAGGCAGCGCAGGTGGCGGCCGCGACCAGCGGGCGGACGGTGCGCCGGTCGATGATTCGGCCCAGCGGCACGCGCGACAGCCCGTTGGCGACCGACTGCAATCCGAGCAGCAGGCCGGCCGAGCCGGCCGCGATGCCGATCGAGCCGGCGAAGAGCGGGAAGAGGCCGCTCACCGCGCCCCAGGGCAGGCCGATGCCGAGCGCTGCCAGCCACGTCCCGACGATCACCCGGTCGCGCGCCACGCCGCCCACCAGCCGCGGCAGGCCGCTCAGGTCGACCCGGGTGCGAATCGAGGCGGCGACGAAGAGCGGGGCCACCATGGCAGTGGCTCCCAGCAGCGACGAGGCGAGGAAGGTGAGCGTCGGATCGGTCTGCTCCCAGAGGAAGCCGCCGATGGCCGGCCCGGCGGCCACGCCGGTGTGCGTGGCGAGCGTGAGCCAGCCGAACGCAGAGCCGCGTCGCTCCGGCGAGGCGGTCCCCGCCACGTAGGCGCCGTTGGCCGGCAGGAAGAGCGAGGCAGCCAGTCCCGAGAGGATCGCCCATGCGTAGAGGGGCACCAGGCTGCCGGTCACGGCGCCGGCGATCGGCACCAGGTTGATGGCCGCGTTCGAGGCGACGGCGAGCGCCAGTGTGCGGCGTGTACCCCACGCATCGGCCACCGCGCCGAACGGCAGGCTGAAGAGCGCGCCCAGCCCGAAGCGGATGGCGGCGATGATGCCGGCCTCTGCCAACGTCCCACCGAGCGAGATGACGAGCAGCGGCATGGCCACGCCGCTCGCCCATTGGCCCAGCATGAAGGTGAAGCTGGCCAGGTACGCCGGCCACAGGGGGCCGGACGGATGCTGGTGCGCGTCGGTCACGCCCGCTCGCCGGCCTCCCGCAGGCCGCCAAGGAAGGCGACCGCATTGGCGCCGATGGCGTCGACGGCGTAGCCACCCTCCTGCAGCACGACCGCCGGCAGGCCGGTCCGGCCGATCATGCGCCCCACCTCGGCGTAGTCGGAGGTGCGCAGGGCGAGGTCGCCGATGGGGTCGCGCTCGAAGGTGTCGAACCCCAGCGAGACCACCAGCGGAGCGTCCGGATCAAAGGCGGCCACCGCGTCGAGCGCCTCGGTCAGCGCGCCGGCGTAGCCGTCGAGGGCGGTGCCCGCCGGCAGCGGGAAGTTGCGGGTGGCGCCTGCGCCCGCGCCGGCACCGCGCTCGCTGGCGAAGCCGGAGAAGTACGGGTAGGCGCGGGCCGGATCGGCGTGGAGCGAGCAGTAGAGCACGTCGTCCCGCTCCCAGAAGATCTGCTGCGTGCCGTTGCCGTGGTGGTAGTCGACGTCCAGGATCGCGACGCGGGCGAACCCGCCTTCGCGGCGCAGCCACTCGGCACCGATGGCGGCGTTGTTGTAGAAGCAGTAGCCGCCCAGCATCGATCGAGCGGCGTGGTGCCCGGGAGGGCGGCAGAGCCCGTACGCCGGCCGGCCGCTCTCGACAACGTTGCGCGCCGCGCTCAGGGCCACGTCCACCGCCACGCGTGCGGCGGCGGCGGTCCCGGCCACGATCGGCGTGGCCGTGTCGAAGCAGAAGGCGCCCAGGCGCAGGTGGGCGCCATCGGGCAGGGAGAGCGGCTCCATCGGTCCGGGGTAGGCCGCCAGCTTGAAGGTGTCGGGGATGAGCGGTCGGGAGCCGTCGGCACCGGCCGCGAGCGCATCGGTCCAGGCGTGCTCCACCACCTCCACCAGGTCCTCGTCATGCACCGCCAGGACTGGTGCCAGGCCGAATGCGTCGGGCTGGCGGAGGTCGTAGCCGCCGGCCGCAGCGAGCGCCCGCTCGATCTCGACGACACGCTCGGGTGACTCGTAGCAGGGGATCTCGCGCCCGGCGAGCAGCTCCACCAGCCCGCTGTGGCCGAGGTGCGCGTCACTGCGAAACACGGGCATGGAAGGCGAACCGATCACGCGCCCGAGTGTAGCGACGGCCGCCTCGCCCGGGCGGCCCACGCCCTCTCCTCGCGCCTCTCATCTACACTCGGGAGTGTGAACGCGCTGGACGACCGGGCTGCCGCTGACGCCCTCCGCCGCTGCCCTCTCTTCGCGCCGTGCTCGGATGCACTGCTCGCCGAGGTGGCCCATCAGCTGCGGGCCCGGACCTTCCGGCGCAGCGAGGTGATCTTCCACCAGGGCGACCCCGGCGACGCGCTGCACGTCATCACCCGGGGCTCGGTCAAGATCGTCCTGCCCTCGCCCGAGGGCGAGGAGGCGATCATCGCGACGCTGCGCGCCGGTGATTTCTTCGGCGAGCTGGCGCTGCTCGACTCGGAGCCGCGCTCGGCCACCGCCACTGCCGTCGAGACGACCGAGACGCTGGTGCTGCCGCGCACGATCTTCCGCGAGCTGCTCGACGCGCATCCCGAGCTCCGCGACGCGCTCTTTGCCGCGCTCACCCAGCTCCTGCGACGCCTGACGCACCACGTCGAGGAGCTCCATTTCCTCGACCTCGCCGGCCGGCTGGCGGCCAGGCTCGCGTACCTCGGGCGGCAGACAGGACCCAACGCCGGCGGCGCGGTGGCCCTCGACTGGCCCTACACCCAGAGCGACCTCGCGGCGATGATCGGCGGTACCCGGCAATCGGTGAACCGCCTGCTCGCGGAGCTGATCGACGATGGCCTCGTCCGGCTGGAGACGGAGCGCCTGGTGATCACCGACCTGCCGGCAATGGAGCGCCGCGCGGACCGCTGATCAGGCGGTCTCGTGCTCCTGGCGCGGCTTCTTCATCGTCTCGTACCCCGCCGGGAAGGCGCCCATCAGGCGCCGCAGCAGGTCGTGCAGCGTCTCCTTCTCATCTGCTGAGAGCGCCGATGCGATGAGCGCCTCGCGACGCGCCTGTGCGCCCACGCTCGCCTCCCAGGCAGCGTTGCCGGCCTCGGTGGGCTCGATCAGGACGCCGCGGCGGTCATTGGGATCCGGGAGGCGGCGGATCAGCCCCGCCGACTCGAGGCGGTCGAGGCGGTTCGTCATGGCGCCGCTGGAGAGGTGCAGCTCCTCGCCCAGCTGGCCGGGGGAGCGTCGGTACGGCGGCCCGAAGAAGCGCAGGTGGCCGATCAACCAGTAGGCGCGCCGGTCGAGCTCATGCTCCTCGAGCGTCTCGTCCATCGACCGGTTGAAGTACCTCGCCAGGGTCATGATGCGCTCGACGACCCCCTCGGTGGGGATGTCCAGGTCCGGGATCTCCCGCTTCCAGACCGCGAGCTTCTCGTCCAGCCGGTCCTGCCGACGTTCATCGGCGCTGCTCTCCACGGGGCGAGTATCCTCCTGAAGACCTCTTTATGTCAAGACTCTTGACATCATGCCATATGGGCGCTAGCCTCTGCCACCATTGTAGTTTGACGTCGAGAGTCTTTGGATCAAGCGGAAGGGTCGCCGAGATGATGGAGCTGATGAATATGGCTGTGCTGGAAGTGAACGCTCGGCGTCGCGTCGAGGTGATCGCGCGGGAGATGCGCGACGCACGGCCTCGCGACCGCGAGACCGCCAAGGCGACCGATCTGCGGACGGGCGTGACGCCGGCTCGTGCTCCACGAGTCGGTCGCGCGGCCGGCTGCCGTGAGCCGCTGACCGGGGCCTAGCCAGGGCCGTGAGCCGCTGACGGGGAGCCTGGCCAGGCCGCCGTTGGCGCCCGGTGCAGATTGCGCAACGAATCACTCCCGGGCCGCGGGCCACCGGCCGCTCCTGCGCGAAACGTTGCACCAGACGCAACGTCGCTCGCCGGAACGTGGTTTCCGGTACGAAACGTTGCATCTGGCGCAACGTAGCCCGCCGGAACATGGTTTCCGGTACGAAACGTTGCACCCGGCGCAACGTAGCCCGCCGGAACACACCTTCGGGTGCAGAACCATGCACCGACTGCAACGAACAGCGCCAGGGCGCCCGAACGAGCCGGCATCGGGTGCAGAATGTTGCATCCAGCGCAACGCGAGATTGCATCCAGCGCAACGCCGCGGGTGCACCCCACTCCCGAGCGGCCGGCGCTGCCCCGATGGCCGATACAATGGACCGCGATGTTCTACGTTCAGCGCGGCTCCGTCCCGCACAAGCGCCACACCCAGTTCCGCAGGGACGACGGATCGCTCTATGCCGAGGAGCTCTTCGGCGTCGAGGGCTTCGCCGGTCGCAGCTCTCTCCTCTACCACGAGACGCCGCCCACGCAGACGCACCAGATCGACGCGCCCACCCGCGTGCAGATCGAGCCGGCCGACCCGGAGGGAACCGAGCCCCATCGGCACCGGCTGGTCAACACCGCGCAGCTGGAGCCTTCCGGCGACGGCCTCTCCGGCCGTATCCCGCTCTTCCACAACGCCGACGTCACCTTCGGGGTGGTCCGGCCGGCCGGACCGATGTCCGACTACTACCGCAACGGCGTCGCGGACGAGATGTACTACGTCCACGAGGGGAGCGGCACGCTGGAGACGATCTTCGGGCCGATCCCCTACGGCCCGGGGGACTACCTGGTCATCCCCATCGGGACCACCTTCCGCCTCGTGCCCGACGACGGGGTCGAGCAGCGCATGCTGTGGCTGGAGTGCCCGTCGGAGATCGAGCCGCCGAAGCGCTACCGCAACGACTACGGACAGCTGCTGGAGCATTCGCCCTACTACCAGCGCGATATTCGCCCGCCGGACGACATGGCGCCGCATTCGGAGCAGGGCGACTTCGTCATCCGCGTGCGCAGCCGTGACCGGATCACGCCATACCACTACCGCCACCATCCCTTCGACCTGGTCGGCTGGGACGGCTACCTGTGGCCCTTCGCCTTCAACATCGGCGACTTCGAGCCGATCACCGGCCGCATCCATCAGCCGCCGCCGGTCCACCTCACCTTCCAGCCGCGGAACTTCGTGATCTGCAGCTTCGTGCCGCGCAAATTCGACTACCACCCGCTCTCGATCCCGGCGCCCTACAACCACAGCAACATCAACTCGGACGAGGTCATCTACTACGTGGCCGGCAACTTCATGAGCCGCCGCGGGGTCGACATCTCCTCCTTCACGGTCCACCCGGCCGGGATCCCGCACGGGCCGCATCCGGGCACGGTCGAAGCCTCCATCGGCAAGGAGGAGACGAAGGAGCTGGCGGTCATGATCGACACGTTCCATCCGCTCCTCCTCACGCGCCAGGCGGTGGAGATGGAGGACGATCGCTACCCGTACTCGTGGATACCGCCCGAGGATGGCGGGGAGCACGCTCGCGAGCTCTCGGAGCGCGGGCCGGAAGCCTTCCCGGACTGATCCTGCGCAGCGCCAGCCAGCACTGGCTGGCGCCCGATATGTCGGGCAACCGGTCACCCGGGAAGCAGCTTTGGTGGCAGAGTGCCGGTGCATGGGGCATCCCCACGCCGACGCCGCACCTCCAGATGCCGTTCAAGCTCCCCCTTGCCCCGATGTAGCGGCAGTTCGTTGCCCGAACACGCCTCCCGGTCGCGATCTGCCCCACCTATCGGGCAATGAGCGGCCTCCTCCGCGTCCAGGATCTGCTTCCTGGGACCTCGGCCCCGGTCTTCCGCCGCGCTGGACGTCGCACCGCCAGGCCCTGGCTACCCGCGGTAGCATGCTGCTTGCAGGGGAGTCCGAACATGCCTGATCCAACGGCGATTCCGGTGAACGTGTACGAGAACGAGCGCGAGCTGATGGTGATCGCTCCCATGCCGGGCGTGGCGGCGGAGGACATCAGCGTCGACGTGAAGGCGGACGGCAGCCTCACCCTGCGCGCCCGGATGCATGGCGAAGGGCAGGAGCGCATCGGCTACCTGCTCCGCGAATGGAGCTACGGACCATTCGAGCGAACGCTCGAGTTGCCCCGCGCGGTGGATGCCAGCCGCGCCAACCTCAGCTACGGCAACGGCGTCCTGGCGGTGACTCTGCCCAAGGCGGCGGAGACGCAGGTTGCCTCGCTCGGCGTGAGCCCGGCGGGCCATGCCCGCGGCATGACGTCTGGGCACGTCGGTGGTCGCGGGGGTGCGGACGAAGACTGAGCTGGGCCGATTGATCCTCTACTTCCTGCGCCACGGAGCCGCGGAGAACCGCGGCAGGGGCCACGATGCGGATCGGCGACTGACCGATGCCGGGGCTGACGCGCTGCGCCGCGCTGCGCCCATCTGGCGCCGCCTGAACGTACGGCCGGACGTCATCCTCACCTCGCCCCTCCCGCGCGCCTCGCAGACGGCGGCGCTCTTCGCCGAGGCGATCGGCGCTGCCGATCGAGTGCACGAGGAGCCGCGCCTGGCGCCCGGCGCCGACTGGGGTGCCATGGCGCGCTCGATGGCGGACCGGCCGGACGCGAAACGGGTCATGTTCGTCGGCCACGAGCCCGATCTGTCGAGCGCGATTGCGGCGCTCACCGGGGCGGCATCGGTCCGGATGCGCAAGGCCGGGCTCGCCTGCCTGGAGTTCTACGGGATCCCGGAGGTCGGGACCGGCGAGGTGGCGTGGCTGGTCGACCCAGACCTCTACGAGGCGTGAGCCACACTCCAGGGTGACCCGCGGCGGGCATCCGGCTGGCCGTCCCTATACTCATCGCCATGGCCGACCCCCGCCTCGATCTGCACAGCCTCCTGCTCTGTGACCATGCCATCACCGCCCAGGATGGCAAGGTGAGCGCCATCGGTCTCTTCAGCCAGATCAACGTGACCCGGCTGCCGACCACGTACGCCAGGCTCTTCATCGTGGCCGTCCTGGAGGCGGATCCGGCCGAGCACAACGTCAGCCTGCAGGTCGTCTCGCCCAACGGCGAGGCCCTGCTGCAGCGACCACCGCAGATGCGGTTGAACGTGCCGCCAAACGCGACGACCGCCAACATCGTGGCCGAGCTCAAGGGCCTCCAGCTCAAGGAGCTCGGGCGGCACCGGCTGGAGCTGCGGGCGGGCGACCGCGTGCTCGGCAACACGCCCTTCACCGTCAACCTGATCTGGCAGGGGCGGCAGGCCGGCAACGCCTGACCTCACGCCGGAGCCGCCACGGGCGTTCTCAATGCCGATGGACAAATCTCCGGAGGCTTCGGTGACTTCTGCCGCCAGCGCGGGCGACCGCCACCTCGTCGCCGTGTCGACCACGAACGTCTTCTGCCGTCCCGGCTGCCCGGCCCCCGCGCCGAAGCCGGACCACGTCGAGCGGTTCGCAACCGCCCGCGAGGCGCTCTTCGCGGGCTTCCGGCCGTGCCTTCGTTGCCACCCGCTGGAGGGCGACGGCCCGACAGTCACCGCCGCGCAGCTGCGGCGCGCCTCGTCGCTGCGGCCCCTCCTGTCGTCCGCCCGCCGGACTCGCCGGCACCGCTCGGGCGCGGGGGCGGTCGTCCTCCGGATGCTGCGCACCCCGCTCGGACCGATGCTTGCCGGCGCCACCGACGACGGCATCTGCCTGCTCGAGTTCTCCGACCGGCCGATGCTCCCGACGCAGCTGGAGGTGCTCGAACGGCGGCTGCGCCGGCCGCTGGTGACCGGCCGCCACCGGCTGGTCGACGAACTGGCCGCTCAGCTGGGCGAGTACTTCGCCGGCCGGCGACGCGAGTTCGCGCTCCCGCTGGTCGCGCCAGGCACGCCCTTCCAGGAGCGGGTCTGGGGAGTGCTGCGCGGGATTCCGGCCGGCGGCACCATCAGCTACGAGGAGCTTGCCGCTCGCGCGGGACGACCGGGCGCGCAGCGTGCGGCGGGGACCGCCAACGGCGCCAACCGGCTGGCGCTCGTCATTCCCTGCCACCGCGTCGTCCGAAAGAGCGGCGAGACGGGGAACTACGGCGGTGGCCGCTGGCGCAAGGCCTGGCTGCTCGACCACGAGCGCGCCGTGGCCGATCGGGTCGCATCGGCCAAGCCGGACGCTGCCGGCGGCGATCTATCGGTCAATCTCGCACCCGGAAGCCCTGGGGGGCGTGGAACTGCCGATCTATCGGTGCATGCTGAGCGTGGACAGCGCCCGGAGGCATCGCCGGTGCTCGCCACGGACCGATAGATCTTCCAGACCGCCGCCCCAAACGCTTCTCGGGCTCCTTTCGTTCGATCTATCGAGCACCCGCCGATCGCCACGCCGGGCGGGATCAGCGTCGGTCGGAGCGATCCGCCTTCCAGGCCACCAGCACGCCGACGTCCTCGTACTTCCACGCGACGTCGACCGAGGCGAACCCGGCGGCACGCAGCCACTCGAGGTGGTCCGAGGTGGTGTCGAGGTGATCGTGCTCCGCCTCGTGCGGGTCCTCCGGACGCTCGTAGTGGTAGAGCTCCAGCAGGCGATCCGAGGCGTGCCGGAAGGCATCGGCCACGACCAGGATGCCGCCGGGCGAGAGGTGCTCCCAGAGGCGCGAGAAGAGGTGGCGCTTCTCGTCGCCCCACAGGTGATGCACGGCGAGGACGCTCACGATCGCGTCGAACAGCCCGTCGAGCTCCGGCGCCGCGATGTTCGCCGCTCGCAGCTGGACGCGCTTGCGGTGGTCCCGCAGGCGGAGCCGCGCGCGGCCCAGCATCTCGCTCGAGACGTCAAGCCCGAGCACCCGCGCCTCGGGCAGCGCCTCGAGGACGCGCAGCGCGGTGGTTCCGGTGCCGGTACCCAGGTCCAGGACGCGGTGCGGCGGCCGCAGCGAGAGCAGCTGGACCAGCGTGGCGTGGATCTCGTCGTAGCGCGGCACCTGGACGCGGATCTCGGCGTCGTAGCGCTCCGCCCAGGCGTCGAAGTGCTGCGCGACCGTCTTGCCCGGCATCAGCTGCTCACCAGGTGATATCGGTCCCCATGGCGTGGTAGCCGCCATCCACGTGGATCATCTCGCCGGTCGTCATGGTCGACCAGTCAGACATCAGGAAGGCGACCATCTGGCCGACGGGGGTGGCATCGGTCATCGACCAGCCCAGCGGCGCGCGCTTGAGCCAGCCGCCGGCGATCTGGTCGAAGCCGGGGATGTTCTTGCCGGCCATGGTCCGGATCGGTCCGGCCGAGATGGTGTTGACGCGAATCCCGTGCGGCCCGAGATCGCGGGCCAGGTAGCGGGTGGTCGCCTCCAGGCCGGCCTTGGCGACCCCCATCCAGTCGTAGATCGGCCAGGCGAAGCGCCCGTCGAAGGTGAGGCTCACCACGCTCGAGGTACCGGCCTTCTTCATCGGCTCCAGCAGGCCCACGCTGAGCGCCTTCAGTGAGAAGGCCGACGTCTGGAAGCCGGTCGCCACGTCCTCCCACGGCGTCTCCAGGAACCTGCCGCCCAGGCCCGACTGGGGCATGAAGCCGATGGAGTGCAGCACCCCGTCGAGCTTGCCCCAGCGCTTCTCCACCTCGGCGCGCGCGCCGGCAATCTGCAGGTCGTCGTTGACGTCCATGTCCATGACGTCGGGCACTGGATCGAGCTTCTTGGCCACGCGCTCCGTCAGGCGCATCGCACGGCCGACGCTCGTCAGCAGGACCTCGGCCCCCGCAGCCTGCGCGACCTGCGCGGCGGCAAACGCCATCGAATCGTCGGTCAGGACGCCGGTGATGAGCAGCTTCTTGCCTTCGAGCAGCACGTGGGGTGGACCTCCTCCTTGTGGTCCGCGGATTGTAGACCGATGCCGTCCGCGCGCCCGTCCGCGCGCTCCCGCTCCGTCGGCCCAGCCGATGCGGCCGCATCGGTCTAGAGTTGACTCACCGATGATGGTCCACCTCTTCGACTACGAGGTCCCGCCGGCCGACGGGGCCGCCGGAGTGCCGAACCTGCCCGAGGCTCTCGAGGGGCTGGGCGACGAGGACCGCAAGGCGCTGCTGGGCGGGCTCTTCAAGCAGGAGCGCATGCCGGGGACCATGGAACGCCTCTCGACCCTCGTGACCGACCTGGACGCGAGCTTCGCGGACCTCCTCGCGCTGCTCGACAACGGCACGCGCCCTCGTCGCTTCGTGGCGATCGAGGAGGCGAAGGAGGTCCTGGACCGCTTCCTTCCGGCAACGGCGCTGGCGGGGACCCACGACTGGGACGTCGCGCGCCTCCACGAGCCGTACGGCGACGGCACGTACCACGGCAAGCTGCTGAAGCGGGTCCGCAAGCAGCTGCGCAGCGTGTCGAACCGCGAGGCGCTGACCACGCCCTTCCTGCTGCGTCGCGAGTGGGGCCGATGAGCCGGCGCTCGAACCGTCGCGGCCGCCCGTACCAGCCCTATCCGGAGCGTCGCACCAACTGGGGCGCCCGGCTGCTGGTCGTCTTCGTCGCCTTCGTGCTGATCGCGGGCTTCGCGATCCTGACCTTCGCGCGCTGACCGCCGGCCCGCTCGAGGGCCCGGTGCTCGACCTGCAGGCGAAGCCGGTAGAGCAGGTTCCACTCGTCGGGATCCAGCTCGGCCAGGTCCAACCGGGCCTGGATCGCTTCCAGCTGCCGGTGGAGCCGCTCCGGTTCGGCGCCGGCTGCCGCGTGGGCGTCCAGGATCTCGTCCTCGAGCTGCTGCGCGTCATCCGACCAGGTGATGCGCGCGTTGTGGAATGGCAGCTCACGCCCCAGCTCCGCGCGAGCCCGGTGCGCCTGCCCCGACGGGCCGAGGACGGCGACGTTGGTCGCGTAGGCAAAGATCTGCAGGCCGTCCACCCGCAGACGCATCGGCTCGCCGCGGACGACGGCACCGATGAGGCGACGGGCTGCGAAGCCGATGGTCCGCATCGGCCAGGCGAGGATCGTCGGCGCGGGTTGCTCGCCCACGTTCTCGAGGCCCATCCGGGCCAGCGCCGTTCGCACCCCGTCGAGCAGGTCGTCGTCGTCGGCCTCCGGCCGCAGCGAGACCGCGGTCTGCAGCAGCAGGTGCTTCTTGACGAGGCGCTGGACCAGCAGGACCGGGGTGAAGATGATCATCTGCATCACGCCAAGGCCAAGCGAGGCCGCGGCGGGATAGCTGGAGGGCACCATCCGGGCCCACTGCCCGAGTGTGCGTTCCGGGTGGAACTCTCCCCACACCGTCGCGGCGGCGATGGCCGGCGGCCCGAGCACGAGCGCCGCGCTGAGCCCCAGCACGTGGAGCGGCTGGACCGAGAAGTTGCGATCCACGACGCCTGCCGCGTCGAGCGCCGCGCCGGCCAGCAGCGGCAGGCCGAAGCCGACCAGGAGGATGACCCACGCTGCGGAGGCCAGGCTCACGACCGCCAGGATCCGTCCCTGCTTGCCGGGCACCTGGCCGAAGTAGATGGCGGTGGCCCAACCAAGGGCGAACGAGGCCGACTTGCTGAAAGCCTGCCAGGCAAGGAGCACCACGAACGGCAGGAACGGCATGACCGCCTCAAGAGCAACTCGCGTGCCCGCCGCGCGCGGCCTCAGTCGAGCCTGAGCGGCTTGACCGTCATCGCCGCCGCCACGCGGCCCGTCCACTCTTCGCGGGGCGCATCGCAGAAGAGCTCGATCTCGTTCCCATCGGGGTCCGCGGTGTAGAGCGAGCGGCTGACGCCGTGGTCAGCCGTCCCGCGCAGCAGTCCGCGCTCGATGAGCGCGCCGTGCGCGGCCCGTACGGCGTCCATGTCCGACAGCTGGATCGCGACGTGGTAGAGGCCAACCGCGGTCGGCAGCGGGGACGGCGCCTGGTCGCCGACGCGCAGCAGGGCAAGGTCGTGGTGGTTCTCGCCCGTGGCGGTGAGGAAGATCATCACGTTGCTCATCTCGCCCGAGACCTGGAAGCCCAGCAGGTCGCGGTAGAAGGCAAGCGACCTGTCGAGGTCGCGCACCTTCAGGACGACGTGGCCGATGCGCAGCGGATGGAGCACCGGTGGATGCTAGCGCACGGCCAGACGCAAAGCCTGGACCCAGTGGAAGAACCGAGACTCAGCCCTCGAGGTGGAGCGTCACGGGCAGGACGCCGGCCGACGTCGGGGTGTCGCTCACGAGCAGCCAGGCGGCCACCGACAGGTCGGCGACGCGCTGGTTGGCCGTGCCCCAGTAGCAGGCGCAGTAGTCGACCACCGGCAACCGTACACAGCGATCCGCGCAGACCGTCACGTACGCGACGATGCCTCGACCTCCAGCGCCGCCGAGTGCCCCTGGCAGCGCGACGAAGGCGTCACCGGGACCCCAGCCCGCCGGACAGGTGCCGACCTGGTGGCAGTACCAGCTGGCGATTCCCGACACGGTCCCGCCGGTCCCGGTCGGCGGCGGTGGCGACGGAGGGGCGGGCGGCGGTGTCGGCGCCGGAGTCGGCCGCGGCGTCGGCTTGGCGTAGAGGGCCGCCTGCATGGAGGCGGTCGGCGGCACCGCGGGCGCCCCGTTGGAGAGTCCGAGCGATTCGGTCCGGATCGGCTCGCTGCCTGCGGAGAGCGTGAGCGACGATGAGAGCTCCCGCCCGTCGAGCAGCCCCCGCGACAGGGAGGTCGCCGGAGCGTCGGCTGCGGCGAGCAGCCGCTCGGTCTCAGGCGAGGTGGGCGCCGCCGAGCGCGCGGTGAGCGGGGTCAGGGCCGCGATTCCGAGTGCGCTGACGATGGTCAGCACGGCGACACGCCGCAGGAGGTCGGGCAATAGAATCCTCTTCAGGACGTCTGGGGGCTCCATGGGCACCCTACCATCGGTCCGAAGCGCGCGCAATCAACGCAGGAGCCAGCCGCAATGCCACGCCGAAAGAAGGAGCCGGAACGCCGCCGAGGCGCCGTCGTCGTCCGCGGCGGCGGGCAGCTGCGCCGCCGCACCCAGGACCAGGAGCTCCTTCGACCGCGGCCGCTCCCCGCCTTCCGGGAGACCGACACGTGGCGCACGCTGCGCATCCAAGGCGAGTTCGTCGAGGGTTTCGATGCCCTGGCGGAGATCGGACCGGCGGTCAGCATCTTCGGCTCGGCGCGGGTCGGGCGCAGGAACCGCTACTACGCGGCGGCACGCCGCGTGGCAGAGGGGCTGGGCAGGGAAGGCTTCGCCATCATCACCGGCGGTGGTCCGGGGATCATGGAGGCCGCCAACCGCGGCGCGCGCGACGCCGGCGCCCTATCGGTCGGCTGCAACATCGAGCTGCCGTTCGAGCAGGGGCTCAACGAGTACGTCGATCTGGGCATGGAGTTCCGCTACTTCTTCGTCCGCAAGGTGATGTTCGTGAAGTACGCGGAGGGGTTCGTCATCTTCCCGGGCGGCTTCGGCACCCTCGACGAGCTGTTCGAGTCGCTGACCCTGATCCAGACCGGCAAGGTCGAGCACTTCCCGGTCGTCCTCTACGGCAAGGACTACTGGGGCGGCCTGCTGCAGTGGATCCGGGAGAAGCCGCTCTACGAGGAGAAGATCAGTCCCGAGGATCTCGACCTCGTCACGGTGACCGATGACGCCGACGAAGCGTGCAGGGCGATCATCGATTCGCAGCGCAAGCGGGTGGAGCGCGACCGACGGGAGCAGCAGGAACGCGAGTCGCAGCAGGCCACCGAGGAGGCCGTCACGCGGGCGGCGGAGTCGCCCGACTCCTGATCCGCAGCGGCCACGACTCCCCGTGCCGCAGGTAGCGCACGCGTTGCGATAGGCCGGCGTTCCGGACGAGCGCCACGAACTCGGAGAGTGACGAACCGCTCGTGCCGTAGTCGTTGTAGTGGATCGGGATCGTCAGCCGCGGCCGCAGCAGGTTCACCAGCTCGACACCGTGCTGCGCATCGAGCGTCAGCGTCATCCCCATCACCCGCATCCCGCCGAGGTGAATGAAGGCGAGGTCGATGCTCGGGAAGCGCTCGGGTATCTCCGCCAGCTCATCGTGGAGGACCGTGTCGCCCGAGATGTAGACGACCTGGTCCGGCCGCCGCTCGTCGCCGTCCCCGCCCTCTCCGCCATCGGCCGGTCGCCAGTCGTGCCAGAGCTCCAGCACGCTCCCCATCACCTCGGGCAGGGCGAACGCCAGCGGACCGGGTGCGTGCTGGGCAGGCACGGCCGTCACCCGCAGCCGCGTCCCGTCGCGCTCCAGCTCGGTGCTCTCCCAGGTGGGCAGGGCCCGCACCGAGCGGAAGCCCTTCTGGGCCAGCCCGCCGGCGGCTCCGGGGCAGGTGACGATCGGCACCCCTGCATCCAGCCAATCGGCGGCGACGTCATCGAAGTGGTCGCCGTGGTCGTGCGAGAGGACGACCACGTCGGGCTGCGCGAGCTCATCGGCCTCCAGCGCCGGCTGGGTGGTGCGGACCGCGGTCAGCCCGTAGCCGAGCGGGACCTCGGCGTTGCGGCCGACGAAGTTCGGGTCGGTCAGGATGGAGAGCGACCCGAAGCGGATCAGCAGCGTGGCGTTGCCGATGAAGAGGACCGATCCGCTTCGCTCGGCCGCCCGCTGGGTGGGGGCTTCCTTCGCCTGCGTCAGCGCCACGTTGCTGCATCTCCCGTGCGTCTCGAGCCGAGGGAGCACGCATGCGGCATGCCATGGCATGGAGTGGCGGGCCCGACCGGATTCAAACCCGCGTCTCAGCTTAGTCCGCATCCCGATCGCCGGGCGCGAGGAGTGGGAGCTGGCCGCCACGCAGGTAGGATAGGAGCATCTCAGCGCCACGTCCCGCGACGCAGCGGTGACGAATGCGAGGCACGGATTCATGGCTCGGCATCAGTCGCCGACTCGAGCCAACCGCCACGATCCGCATGGGCGACCAGCTCGGCCCGGCTCCTCACCCCGAGGCGCGCGTACAGCCGCGCGATGTGCCACTCCACGGTCTTGGGCGAGATCTGCAGGTGGTGGGCGATCTCCTTGTTCGTCTGGCCGGCGGCGATGGCCGCTACGATCTGACGCTCTCGGATAGTGAGCAGCGGGTCCGTATATGTCTGCACCGCGTCGCTGAAGACCTGGAACGCAATACCCCCAGCGGCGACGCGCCGCAGGGCATCCACGATCTCGTCGGTGGGAGCGGTCTTCAGGAGGAATCCGCGCGCGCCGAGGCCCATCGCCTTCGCGACATACTGCGGGCTCTGGAACGTGGTTAGCAGGATCACCGCCGGCGCGTTGGTGGCTTGTTCCTGACCCGGGAGCAACTCGAGCCCGGTGCCATCCGGGAGTCGGATGTCGACCAGCGCGACGTCGATCTCCTGACCCCGCATCGCCGCCCGGGCCTCAGCGACCGACCCTGCCCGCGCCACGACCGCCATCCCCTCATGCGACGCGAGGGCCGCCTCGAGCCCGTCGAGCACGACGGGGTGGTCGTCGACCAGCAGCAGGCGGATCATCCCCGCCCCTCCCAGTCGACGGCGACGCGAGTGCCGTCCGCATGCCCGGGGCCGGTCTCAAGCTCGGCGCCGATCACCTCTGCCCTTCGCCGCATGGAGGGTAAGCCCTGCCGGCCCGCACGCAGCGCCTCGTCTGCGGCCACCTGTCGGAGCCCTTGGCCGTCATCTTCCACGAGGAGCCGCACCCGCCGGGCTGAGACCTCGCCGGAGATGCGGACGGTGGAGGCTTCTGCATGCTTGAGGGCGTTGCCAAGCGCCTCCTGGACGATGCGGAACAGGTTGAGCTCGACCTGATCGGGTGGTCGGTCGGCGTGCGCCAGGCCGGTCCGATCCTCGATCTCAGCGACAAGGCGCACGCGGGTCGTCGCACTCGCCTGATCGACCAGGTGCTGAATCGCCGATGCCAGCCCGAGATCGTCGAGGATCGGGGGATGAAGGTCGCTGGTCAGCCGTCGCAGCTCATCGGCCACCCGGCGCAGGGCAGCTTCCTCTGCATGGGCTTCTGGAACCAGCTCGAGACGCTTGATGGCTCCGGCCAGCTCCTGGAGGGAGCTGTCGTGGAGCTCGCGGGCCAGACGAGCACGCTCGGCCTCGGCGGAAACGATCGTCGCCCGCTCTCGCTGCTCGGCGAGGAAGGCGCGATCCAGCATCCCCAGCGTCCGGCGGCGAAAGGCGGGGTACACGACGGCGACGACGGCAGCCAGCAGCGCGACCGCCAGCAGCGGGATCCTGGCCAGGAGGAGCAGGGCGACCACCCCCGCGAGGCCGGCGAGGGTCAGCGCGTCGATCAGCCGCGGCCGGGTCAGCATCGACAGCTCGGGCCGCCGCCAGCCAACGAGGGTGCCCAGCATGACCAGCGTGGCACCGACCACCGCCGCCAGCCGGAACTGTTCCAGCGGCACATATGCGGGCTGGCCGAGCACTCGCAGCGTGATCCAGGCGGCGATGAGGACGACCACCAGGATGGCCAGCGCGGCGCTTGCCGGCCGGGGGATCGTTGCCCAGCGGCTGACCGCCGCCACGGGGAGGAGGAGGGCAAGTCCAGAGGCCACGCTCGATGCGCCCAGATGACCCTCGATCGCAAGGGGCAAGCTGGCGAGGACCACCGCGAGGCTGGCCATCGCCTCGGCTCTGCGGCGTCGGCGCGGGAGCTGGACGACGGCTGCGCCGGCCACCACGAGGGCGAGCAGGGCCACCGGCTGGATCGCCTGCAACAGCCGGCTCTGAGGGCCTGCCGCGCTGCTGAAGACCACGCCGCCGTCGCGGGTCTCGATGGCCCAGCCTTCGGCCTCGTCGGCCGCGCTGAGGGCGACCACGACCTGACCCGGGCGGATCCCGTCATGCCAGGCGAAGCCGCCGGGATCGACTGTGAGGACCTCCGCCGCGTCGGGTCCGACCAACACTCCGGGCGCAACAGAACCTCCAAGGGCGGCCGCCAGGCCGAATACCGCGGCGACGAGACCGACGACGACGATCGCCGTGCTCCTGATTCGATCCATCCTCCACCCACTTCATCGCCGGGCACGACTAGGGAAATCCCTAGGCACCAACCAGGTTTTCACCCAGTAGGCGGCGCCCTCCCCGCGTCATAGCGTCGGAAGCGTACAGCGCCGAGTTCGCTGGATGAGGGAGGGACCGATGCGACGACGCATCCTCGTAGCCTTGGCGTTGCTGCTCGTGGCGTCGACGCTGCAGCCCTCTGCCGCTGCTGCTGCCCGTCCCACACCGAAGCCCTCTGCGATCACAGCCGATCTCGACGGTGTGCCCATCCCGGCCACCGACGCCGGGCGGTACTTCTGCCATGACCTCGAGTACCCCGAGCTGCGCTGCTTCTCGACGGCTCAGGCCCTCGAGGCCGCAATGTCCACCGGCACCGCGGATGGCGCCGAATTGGCGCTCGCCGCCTACGGTCCGAACGACTACCTGACGATCTACTCCGAATCGGCCTTTGGCGGGTCGTACGCCCACCTCTCGCAGAGCTACGACGGGCTGTGGGTGATTGGCTGGAACGACCGGATCAGCGCCTTCAAGGGCCGCAACAGCGCCCGCGGCAGCTTCTACGTCGACTGGTACGCCGGCGGATCTCGCCTCGACTTCTGCTGCAACCAGACCGCGGCGTCGCTCAGCGGCACATTCAACAACGCGATCAGCTCGGTCTACCGTCGATGAGCGGTCGGCCCAGGGATGGGGTGAGCGACGGCCAGGGACGATGCGCCCAGAACGGCCGCGAAGCGGTGAGAGGGCCACCTGCGCGCTGTGGCACGGTCGCTGGATCCGGCGGCGCCCGACACCTCAAAGACATGAAACCCTCCGCAGATGGAGATCGCAAGACATGAAGTGTCGGCGAGGTGTTCATCAGAGATGGACGCCAGAGAACAGCCGAACCGACCGGCAGCCGACCCCGGAGGCAGGAGGTGGCTTTCCAGGTCATCCGCGATCGCCTGCCTGCTGCATTGGAAGCCCTAGGAGGTACTCATGCGACCCATGCGTGGTTCAGCTGTCGCCCTGGCAATGGCGATGGCCCTCATAGCCGTGATTCCAACGACGACCATCGCCGCCAAGCCTGCAGCAGGCACATCACTGACGGACATTAGCTCGACGGCCCGCGGTGCGGATTTGGTAGCCGAGACGGCAGATCGGTTTACGTCACTCGGGGATCCGACCACCGCACCTGATCTCAGCGCGTACCAATACAGCGACGGAAGCGTCCTGGTAGTCCGCCGCAGTGCCTCAGCGGGCCTGATCGCAGGCCAGTCGGCGGATGGCTCAGCGGTTGCGTCGTTTGACGTGGGCACCACGTTGGACTCCGAGAGTGATTCCACCGCCGGTGCTCGCACGCTGGAAGTCGAGGCCACGGCGGCATCGGCCTACTGGACGCAACGCGAAACGGCTTGCCTCGCGTCTCTCTACGTGCAGTCCGCGCGATTGGACTCGTGCTACTGGATCTTCCAGCTAATCAACGACGGCAGTACGACGCGCAATTACTGGGCCCTACGTCAGAAGGGCACGGCCTTCGAGTACGAGGCGGGTCTCCACCACGCGTTCGTTAGCGGCGAGCGAACGCCGAATACCGCCAGCCAAACATGGCAAGACTTTGCCCCTGACCAATCACACACCGGCAACTGTTCGACCATGAATCTTGGTGTCTCATACATCGTCGTTCTGACGTACTCGGTCACTGCCTGTGAGGATTGGTACTTCGATAAGAGCTGCAACACATGCTCCCCATGGCTGCGGTCTTCGTGGGATTGCGACTGCTGGTTCGGTGGGTTTGGCGGACTCAGCACTCCACCGACGCCTGTTTCCCGCGCTATCGCATACCAGATGCTTGTTTCTGTGAGCCAGAGCTCGACGCCGCGGTTCAGAGTCGGCATAGGGTTAGAGGCGTGAGGCTCGTCCTCTTGGCGCTAGTGCTTGGCGGCTGCGCGGCGATCGCCCAGCAGTCGCCACCCTCCGCCGACCAAGCTCAGGCGTTCCTGCATCAGGTCGTCGACACAGCTAAGTCCGGTGACTTCACGGCGTTGTGCGACCTGGGCGGCGGAAGCTGCCAGGACTACTTGGATCTTGAAGGCGGACGCCAAGTCCCCGAGGCCGCGCCGGTGATCGTTGGTGACAGAGTCATACAGCCAACCGGGACGGACGCCGGTAGGGTCGGTGGCCGGGTGTTGGAGTTGTGCGGGCGGACCGATTCCGGGGACCTGTACTACTCGGAGATGCTTGTGTTCTTCGATCACAACGGCGAGCTACGTGGCATTGAACCGGAGTATTGGATGGGCATCAGGATCTCCGACGGCAATACCGCGGGACAACATATCGATGGAGTGGTCCCGTCAACCTGCGAAGGCGCAGTGTGACCCGTCCGAGGCTTAGTGAGAACCTGCGTGTGGGCGACATCCGCCACTAACGGGACCGCGATAATCTGAAGTTACCGCGGTCTCTACGCAGAGAGTCGGGACGAAGCGCTAGCAGGAGACACGCTTGCCCGCATAACGAGCAAGCGCTTGACGGGCCCGACCGGTTGTGGCTGCGATAAGGGGTCAGATTAGGGGTCAGTGAGTTCCGGGAGCAGGCCGATTGCGGCCTCCAACTGCTGACGACATTCCGCAATCTCCGCTGGCGTGTCGTCGGCAGGTCCCACCACACTTCTGCAGATTTCGTCCGGGGTCACAGGTCAACCCGACACGAGCTGGAAGACTTCGTCCAGGGTGGCGGAGTCGCCCAGCATGTCGAGCGAGATCTCAGGATCGTCGAAGCCGCCCGTCCAGAATCCAACGACCGCGTTGTGAGTGCGGGCCAGCCTGACAACAGGGTCAGGCATGACCCGTCGGATCCAGCGATCGCGCTCCATGAAGGCCGCATGGACGATCTCTTTTGTCGGAATCGGGCGTGATTCGTGACGTAGCAAGAAAAAGGACTCGTAGGCCGTCATTATCGAGTCGGCTGTCTCCGGGTCGACCTGGCTCGAAGGAAGTTGCCCAGCGAAGCGGACTCCCTCCGGCGATTCCCACGAAATCTCGTCAGCGATGTGACCAACCGGGCCGTACTTGAGCTCGATACGGCCGTCCAGGCGCAGGTGCCCGAGGCTGCCAGACGGCGGCTGCCATGGGCCATCGGCCACAAGGATCCAGCAACGAAGGCGCTGGTCATGTGACGGCCAGATCGCGTCACGCACCGCCTGCAGCAACTCATAGTGCATGAGCTTCAGGCTTCGTTGTCCGTGTCGCGTTAGCGACGCGCGGAGCAGCGGACAACCCCGTGGATATGGTGGACTGCCGCCGGTCGGCATGTCTGCGTCGCGGGCGTCGTCTACGCGCCAGAGCGAAGGGCTTGTGCCATCAATACTCAAAGTGGCCGCCATTTGGGCTGTTGAAGTGTGGGCCGCGGTTCTGGAATGGATCATCAGGGAAGACGTGGCCCAGCGGATCCTCCCGGATCGTTACGCGCGTTGTGCCTCCGTGATGCGAGGTCGGGACTTCGAAGTCGTACTCGATACTACCGTTGGCTAGTCGACCAGTGGCGACCGGTTGGGTGCCGACCGGAATGCCCGCATCGCGTTTCGCAGCGCGCCAAGCGCCGTTCCTGCCGGCCCCCGCTGGAGATAGATTTGCTGGCCGACTTGTTCCTGCTGCCCTGGTACCCCCGCCCCCGCCGAACATCCGTGGTCCGCGTCCGCCAACCGCGCGGATCTCGTCACTCAGGCCGTCCCAGCCGCCCATCCCGTAGATGCCGGCCACCTGGACCCAGTAGAAGATCGGCGAGTCGACGGTGGTGTCCTTGCCCTGGGCGGCATACGCCGCATCGAGGTCATCGGGATTGAGGTTGGCCGCCAGGAACGCGCGCCAGTCCTCATAGATCGACATGTCGCCGGCCTTGACCGCCCGATCGAACATGACCTCGTCGGCGACCGTCAGCCAGATCGGGTTGCTGAATGGATTGGTCGCCATATCGAGCCCGGCCAGTGCATCGGTGCCATACAGGCGAATGAGGGTCAGCTGGGTGCCACGGTCGAGGAGGTTCCAGGCAGCGAGGGACAAGTTCGACTACAGGTTCAGGCCATCGACCGATTCGGATTCGCCGCCTTCGAGCAGGTGGTTGGCGATCGTCTCGACTTTGGGCGCGACCTGGCCTCCTCCGGTGCCGGGCACGAAGTCGCTGCTGGCCAGATCCTCCTGCTCAGGACCCTTGGTCACGTAGTGTCCGGTCGGATCGATCAGGGTCGCCGGGTTGGCCTCGGCATACAGGTAGCGGTTCAGGCTGAGCGGGTCACCGGGTGAGCCGGCATAGGTGTCGAGCTGGGTGAAGACCCCGGCGGCGGGGGCGTAGAAGCGGGCAGCAAAGTCATAGAGCGGGTGGTCCGGATCGGGGCTGATGTCGAGCCGGGACTGGAAGCCCCAGGGGGTCTCCAGCTGGCTGGCCAGGCTGGCCACGGTCTGGCCCCAGGCGTCGTAGCGGGTGGCGCTCAGGTAGGCGTCATCGGCGGCATTCACCAGGGCCGCCGCATTGGCGTGCAGGTCGGCCAGGGCGAAGGCGTCGCTCCCGTCGAGATCGATCGCCACCCGTGCCCCGGAGGGCTCGTAGGCGGCGCTGAGGGTGGTCACCCCGTCAGCGGTCTGCCACACCGTCTCGGACGTGCCGAGGTAGGCGTAGCTGGTGGTCACGCTGGCGGTGGTCTGGGATGCATGCCGGCCCAGCCCGTCGAAGGTGAAGGTGGTGCTGCCTGCCCCGTACGGGGTGATGGCGGTCAGCCGGTCACCGAGGTCGTAGGCGTAGGTCGACTGCTCGTTGACGGCGCTGGCGGCAGTGGTCTGGTTGCCGTAGCGGTCGTAGAGGTAGTAGGTCGTGTCGGTGTCGTCGGTGCGGCTGATCAGGGCCCCGCTGCGGTCGTAGGCATAGGTTGTCTCGACCCCGCCGATCGTGGCGCCGGTGCGGTTGGCGTCGTGGTCGTAGGCATACGTAGCGCTATCGGCCAGGCCCGAGGCGGCGGTGACCCGGTTGGCGCCGTCGTAGGTGAACGACTGGGTATTGCCGCCGGCGTCGCCGCTCACCGCGGTCAGCGAGCGGCCTTCAGAGGTCACGTTCCCATCGCGGTCGTAGGTCTGACTGAAGCTGCCGGCCGCATCGCCGTACTTGGTCATGGCGGTCGGGCGCTTGGCGGCGTCATAAGTGAAGTCCGCGGCACCGCCGGAGCCGGACGGCCACTGGCGGGCATCGAGCAGGCCGTCATTGCGCCAGACATAGGCCAGGCTGGCGCTGGGTCGTTGCACGAGGTGCTCACGCCGGGGCGCGCCGGCGAGGACCTAAGGACTCATCAAACTGCGTTTGACTAACGGCCCGCCGGACCTACGTTTCCGCATTGACCGCTGCCCGAGCGGGGCCTAGGCTGGGACAGTCGCGTCACGGCGTAAGTTCAGGAGGGAGGTGATGCTGATCGGGGCTCTGCCGAAGCGATTCGACGAACCCAAAGGGGAGAATGATCATGGGTAGACGAACTGTTACGTCGGCATTGTTGTCTCTGGTTCTCGCCACGATGCTGGTCCTGTCGAGTTCGGTCCAAATGGTCTTCGCCGGCTCGGCGAGCGGGAACACGACCTGCCCGCAGTACAAGTACGTCGTCATCTATAGCAGGGCGGGCAGCGAGCTCTGGCATCTCTGGACGTCCCACGCGCAGTACTGGTGGAATCCGAACAAGTTCCTTCGCGAGTCGTACACCAGCTACAACAGCACTTGGTGGACGGTCTCATGGTCCGTCGGGAGCAACGGACAAGGGACGTACTGCGTGACGTGATCCGCCGGTGCGGTGGGCTCCTTGTCCTGGTGTTGATGGCTGGGTGCACCGCCTCGCCATCATCCATTGGTGCTGGGCCGACGCCTGTCCCGGAGGCAAGCGCGACCGTCGATCCGGACAGCCCGTACGCCACGACGCTTGAGGAGTTCATGCTGCGCACGAAGGCATGCCTCGAGGACGCGGGGTTCACGGTGGAGCTCGACCCTGAGGACAACTCACTCCTGTTCACGTTCGGTGATCAACGCGAGCAGGAGCGAGCGACGGCCGCCGTGCGGGAATGCCAAGCTGCCATCGACCCCGCTCGCCTCGAGCCGGTCTCTCCTCGCTCGGAGGAGCAACTGCGAGCGTGGTATGTCTATGTCGTCGCTCAGGTCGACTGTCTCTTGGCGGCGGGCTATCCCGTGCCGTCTCCACCGCCGGAGGCGGTGTTCGTGGATAGCCAAGGCGACTGGGATCCCTATTTCGAGCTGATTCAGGCAGGGGCTCCTGCCTCACAAGCTGACTACCGCAAATGCGAGCAGGTGGACGGACGGCCTGGGTTCCTGGATTGGTAGAGAATGCCGGCCCACCTCGGGCGAGCAGGGCCGCCTCATTCCGAGCGCAGGACATAGAGCGGCTGCCGTAAGGCGGCCGACAGCGCGGGTGGGATCGAGCCAACCACGGCGCTGAGGGTCACCAGCGCGCCAATGGCGACCGTCAGGGTGGGATCGGGCACGGTTGCGGTCTGAACGGCCACCGCGATGCTCCCTGCGACCGCTCCAACCGCTGTCCCGGCGACGGCAAGCAGGGAGGCTTCCATCACCACCAAGGTCCCGATCGTCGAGCGTGTCGCACCTTGTGAACGGCGCAGTCCGAACTCACGGCGTCGTTCCTCGACCGCGCCGTACAGGATCGCCGCGATGAGCAGCGCGCTTGAGATAAGGGAGCCAAGCAGCACGGCGGTGTTCAGGCTACCTACCTCATCTGCGAGGCTGCTGCGCAGCGCCAGCAGCTCAGCGGCGCGGTCGACGCCCAGTGCCCCGCCATCTTCGACTGACAAGAGGCTGGGTAGCCTGGCCACCAGCGGCTCGACCTCGGCGCTGCTGCGGGCCAGGATGAGGAGCTCGGTGATCGGCCCCTCACTCGCTGATCCGCGGATCAGTGCGTAGGCGCCGAGGTTCTCGACCGGCGAACGTGCGGTCATGGATCCGACCACGGCCACCGGTCCCCGGGTCTCATCGTCGACGGTGCCGACCCCGTCCGCCAACCCGAGCGACGCGCTCGCCCGCTCACCGACCACCGCCTCGCCCACCAGTGGCGCCCGGCCCAAATCGCGTTGGACCAGTGGCCCACCCTCGAGGTCGCCCCAGTACAGTCTGCTGCCCACGGCATCGCGCGCGTAACCCTGCCGGGGACCGCCCGCCGATGGATTGCGCGCCAGCGGGCCCGCTGGACTGAGCCCGACGACCCAGGCCACTGAACTGAGTGCATGCAGACGATCGACCGCGACTGGAGACAGGTTCGCTTGACCGCTGCGATCGACGACGCGGATCAGCCGCGCGGACGGATCCTCGAGCCTGGCCAGCAGGCTTCGTCGCGTGGCATCCGTTCGCCCGGTGGTTCCGACGACCACCGCCACGGCGAGGGCGACAACCACGACGGTCACCGTCGATCGGATCCGGTGTCGGGTGATGCCATCGCGCACCAGGCGCAGCAGGACCATGACCCGGATGCCGGGGAGCCGCTGCAGAGGCGTCATGCCAGCCCGATCACACGGTCGCAGCCGCTCGCGACCATGGGGCTGTGGGTCACGACGACGACTGCAGCCCCATGCCCGGCCGCGTCTCGAAGACCGGCGATCACAGCTGCGGCGTTGTCCGGATCCAAATTGCCGGTGGGTTCATCGGCGAGGATGAGGAGTGGGTTGCGTATCAGTGCTCGACAAAGGGCGGCACGCTGCGCCTGGCCGCCGGAGATCTGCGTCGGCCAGCGGCCAGCGATGTCGGCAATGCCTGTCGAGTCCAACAGCTCCCTCGCGCGCAGTGCCGCGGGAGCGTACGAGGTGCCGGCATAAATGGCACCCTCGGCGACATTCTCCTCGACGGTCAAGTTGGGATGGAGCGCAGCATCCTGGAACACGAAGCCGATGTGGTGCGCGCGGATCCGACTGCGCTCGGCATCGCCGAGCAAAACGGAGTCCTGACCGCCCAGCACAATGCGCCCGGCGCTTGGCTGAATCAGGAGGCCAAGGAGGTAGAGCAGCGTCGACTTGCCGCAGCCGGATGGTCCCTGCACAGCCACCATCTCACCGGCGTCCGCGGTGATGTCGAACGCCCTGATCAGCGGCTCTGCCGCCCCCGGGTAGCCGAACGTCAGGCCGTGGGCGATCAGGGCTGCCTCCGTCACGGCAGCATGATCTCCTCGCCGGCAGACACTCCATCGACAATGGCCGCTCCGCCCGATGCCACCAGAACTGTCACCGGCCGCCGGGTCCCGTCGGGTCGCTCGACGAAGGATTGGCCCAAAGCGTCGGTCTGGATCGCGGCGACTGGCAGCAGCGGCCCGCTGGTTTCATGGACGAGGATGAAGTCCACCTCGATCAGCGTGTCACCCGAAGGCGGCGCGAGGCGGAGGCAGTCATCGACCGCGCACAAGGTCCCATTCGCCGCCGTGAGCGCGGCCGACTGGCGACCCTGAGACGATTCGAATGCGGCCAGGGTGACATCCCGCCGTTGGCCGGATGGAAAGGTGGCAACGCCCTGGATGCCCGTCTCGAGTTGGGCTGGTGGCGATCCCCCAAACTCGACTGTCAGTTTCGGTGATGCACTCAACCGCTCGAGGATCGCGGTACCAGGAGTCAGTGGAACCCCGATGTCGACGGCGTCGGTCCACCGCAACGGGGCCTGTAGGGCAAGTGGATCGACGATCAGCACGTCGCCGAGGGGCACATTGCTTGTCGCGGGAACGCCCAGCGCCCCCTGCCAGGCGCGGACCGCGGCGGCTGTAACCGGGGTGTACGCGTCCACGACGTCATCGACTTCGTAGCCAAGCTCGGCCAGATACGCCTGCAGGGCAGCCACGTCGCGGCCCCGCGTTCCGACGGTCATCTCTCGGAATGCCGGCACCGATCCCGGTATGACGACCATCGGCCGCTCGTTGATGCGAAGGACGACGTCGCCGCCATGAAAGATGCCTGATGCGGAGACGACGTCGGTGATGATGCCGCTGGCCGGCGACCGGATGGTTCCCAGCACAGTCCATGACGCGACAGCCGGAAACCGAAGGCTACGGCTCAGCGTCCCGTCCTGAACAGTAAACGATTCCCTGCCTGAAGTTGGCTCCTGCAGTAGCGTTGGGCGCCCGATCACGTATGCCCCGGCGACGATGCCGACCAGGAGTCCCGCAAGGAACAGTGCAATCCAGCGCCAGATTGACCCGGTCCATCCTCGCCGGAGCCACGATCTCCTCCACGGCATCATTCCACCCATCATCTCTCCGCCAGCGCCAACGTGCCAAGCTCCGGAGGAGGCCCTTCCACGAATGCATAGCCGCAAGGTGGAAGCACTCCTGAGCGGATCGGATCATCACCGGCCGTCATCCTACAGCCAACCCACAGTATTCTCGTCACTTCGAATCTCGCTGCCGCGTGCAGAGCGAGTGAAGTCTGCAGACGACACCCACAGCCGCCGAGGCGAGAGTCCTATGACGTCCTGCAGGTGTCGCAGCTGTCGCTTGTCCCGAACCTCTGAGGGCCTTCGCGGGCTACCCGAGCAGCCCGAGATCGCGGGCCGCACGACCGAGCACCATCCGATACCACTCGATCGTCTTGGGCGAGGCACCCTCGGCCGCCTTGGCGGTCAGGAAGTGCTGGACGGCGGCGCCGATTGTCAGCGGACCCGCCGCAGACTCAAGCGCCCATTCGTTCGGGGGGGGCAAGATCAGGTGCCCATTTGTCAGAGGTGTCAGGTGCCCATTGCACGGTTGCGGTCCATCCAGCGGAGGTTCGCAACTCAAGCAGAGAACACAACATCTGCGCCGATGTGAGCAGCGAGCACAACCTGTTGTGGTGCCGGCGTCAGATTGGCTGGGGCGGAAGGATTCGAACCTTCGATCTCCTGATCCAGAGTCAGGCGCCTTACCGCTTGGCCACTCCCCAGCGGGCCGGCCCACGGCCTATCTGCGCGACCTGGCGGGCAGCCTGCGGCGGTTCGACGAACTAGTCGCCTCGGGGGACTTGGAGCTACGCGAGCAGGCCGAGTGGTGGACCAAGATGATCCGCGCCGTCTACACCCGCATCACAGTGGTCGGCACTACCTTCGTCGAGGCACAGCTCACGCCAGCGGCGTACCGACATGGGCTGGCCGTCGCGCTGCCCGAGGCGGTGCAAGCTGAATGGCGGGCCCGACCGGATTCGAACCGGCGATCTCCAGCGTGACAGGCTGGCATGTTTGGCCACTACACCACGGGCCCGCGGAAGTGACGGTGGCGGAGTATAGCAGGGGCGGCCCGATGCTTCAGTTTCGCCCCCTGAGCCGGCGGCGGGCGCGCAGCAGCACGGCCAGTGCCCACCCGTACAGGCATGCCAGGCCAAGCAGCCCGATCCCGGCCGGCAGCATGCCCTCCGCAGGCGCGCTGCCCGACGCCGCGCTGACCAAGGCCGCCACCGCCCAGGCGATGGCGAGCGCGGCCATGACCGCGCAGAGCGTGATCCCGGAGACGAGGCTCAGCTCACTGCCTGCCGATCGGCCGCGTGCCAGGACGAAGCCCATTCCGAGGTGCAGCAGGCCAGCCAGGAGGAAGCCGATGCCCAGGGCGACGGCCGCGCCACCAATGGCGTCCGCGTCGGCCGTGATGGGCGGGAGGAGTGCGTGAATGGGCTCGGCGAGAACCAGCCCGGCGTAGATGCAGGCGGCGCTGAGGGCGAGCAGCAGCAGTCCCACGCCCAGCAGCAGCAGGACAGGGACGCGGTTCGAGTGGGTCACCGCTCCAGACCGCGCTCAGTGGCGCGGGCGGACCAGGATCACGGCGGCGACGGCGAAGATGACCGCTACCGCGGCCAGCGAGACGGCGAGCACCGCGTCGCCGCGGACCTGCGCCTCCACGAGTACCACGCCGACGGCTGCGAGCACCGCAGCAAGGCCCGAAGCGATGGCGGCCACCGGGCGGCTGCGTGCCACGTCGGCCAGCACCGCCAGCGACGAACCGCTGAGGAGGACTCCAAGCAACGCCAGGCCAATCCCGCCGAGCAGTTGCCCTACGCCCAGCTCCCCGGCATTCGGGGGTGCGCTGGACCCGTAGCGACTCTCGATGGTCAGCCCGGACACCGCCATGGCGACACCCGCGATGAAGACGGCGAGACCGAGGACCGCCACGGCCAGCACGGCCGCGCTGGCCGCCTCGCCCAGGTGCGGCGGCGCCAGGGTATGCGACCTCGTCCGCGCCGGACGGGTAGCCGGCTCGGAAGATCGGTTCCGCGCGCCGGACTTGGTGGACTTGCGGGTGACCACGCTGGAGCAGGTCCTCATGCTGACGGGGGTTCGAGCGCCGCCGCACGTGTGCGGGGACTTCGATCGTACGCTGGGACGGGAACCGATTGTAGGGGACGACCCGCGAGAGCGCGACCGTATACTCGGCCCGTGCCGTACGAGCTGCCGGCGGAGCCCCCATCCGAGCGGGGCGGCGCCATCTGGCGCTGGCTCTCGGTTGCCCTTGTCGTCGTGCTGGTCGTGGTGGTGGGCTACCTGGGCTACGTCGGCTACGTCGGCTCCGGCCAGGCAGTGGAGCCCCCATCGCCCAGTCGTGCCTGCCGGACTCCCGCGCTCGCCTACGGGTGGACCTACGAGGTCGTCAACTACGACTCGGCGTCGGATCTGGCACTGGCGGATGAGGCCGACCTCGACGACTGCGGAGCCACGCCGGCGCCGGCCGGCGACGACCTGGTGACATCGGACGGCGTCAGGCTGGCGGCCTGGTACGTGCCGGCCGGTTCGGGCATGAATGCCAACGGGCCGACGATCGTGCTCGCGCACGGCTACGGCTCGAACAAGAGCGAGCTGCTCCCGACCGCCGCCCTCCTGCACCAGGATTACAACCTGGTCCTCTTCGATTTCCGCAATCACGGGCAGAGCGACGACAGCCTCACCACCATAGGCCTGCTCGAACGGCTCGACGTACGGGCCGTGATCGACTGGCTGGAGGCGCGGAAGGAGCCGACCCAGATCGGCGTGCTGGGCATCTCGATGGGTGGCGCTGCCGCCCTCAACGAGGCCGTCACCGACGATCGCGTCGTCGCGCTGGCCCTCGACTCGACGCACGGCACACTGGCCAACGCGATGCAGGCGCGGCTCGACCGGCAGGGCTACCCGCTCTCGCTGCCCGGCGCGTGGGCGATCCTGTTCGGGGGCCTCGTCCGCACCGGCCAGGACATGAGCTCAGCGGACCCGGTGCAGGTTGCGGAACGCTACGGCGATCGGCCGTTGCTCGTCATCAGCGCCGGCCTCGACGACGCGCTGGGACGCAACGACGCCAGCGAGATCGCTGCCGCCGCCAGGACCGGCGGCTCCGACGTGGAGCTCGAGGAGTGCGAGGATGCCGGCCACGCCGCGTCGATCGAGGTGTGTCCGGACGCCTACCTTGACTGGGTGCTAGGCTTCTTCGGCAGCGCGCTCCAGCCGGCCCGCTGACGCCGCGCGAACCTGGACCAGGATCGCCCCTTCCCAACGTCATTGCCCGCCAATCCGTCGCTGCCGCCGGCTGCGGCCCAGGAGGAATTCTCAGCGAGATGCAGCCGAGGAACGACGCCGAAGCTCGGTTCGACCGGACGGTGAGCCGCTGGTTTCGCGACCTGCTCCAGATTGATCCCGAGCTCGCCACCTACGTCGGCATCCACGACCACGATGACCGGCTGGCCGATGGTGGACGCGAGGAGGTCGACCGTGAGATCGCCTTCCACGACGACACCATGGCCGAGATGGAGCGCTTCGACGCCCCTGACCTGTCACCCGACCGCGCCCTCGACCGCGACCTGATCCTCCACGAGTCGCGCCTCGCCCGGTTCCAGCTTGCGGAGCGAAGGGCGTGGGCCGGTACGACGAACGGTGCCGAGCACATCGGAGGCGCCCTCTTCCCCATCTTCACCCGCGACTACGCCCCGCTCGAGGAGCGGCTCACGTCCATCGCTGCACGCCTGGAGGATGCGCCCCGCTACCTCGCCGCGACCCGCCAGCGCGCGGAAGCGCCCGTGCGCCTCTGGGTCGAGATCGACATCGAGAGCAGCGAGGCCTTCGGCCAGTTCCTGGACTCGATCCTCGCCGCCGCCCGTAGCGAGCACGTGGAGGAGCGGCTGTCGCATCGACTGCAGCGCGCCGCCGACGAGCTGCGTCACGCACTCCACGAGCACGCGGCCTGGCTGAAGAACGAGCTCATGCCGCGCGCCCGAGCCGAGTGGCGGACCGGTCCCGAGCAGTTCGAGGAGCTGGTACGCCTGCGGGCACTCGAGGCGGACGGCGACGAGATTCTGGCGGTCGGGCACGAGATCCTGGCGACCGAGAAGGCGGCGCGCGACGCGGTCTGCGCGGAGATCGACCCCGGCGCCAGCCCATCCGAGGTGGCGGACATCGTCAAGGATGACCATCCCGGCACCTTTCCCGAGGCGCTCGAGGCGTACCGCAGCTCGATGGCTCGGGCGCGGTCCTTCGTGATCGAGCACGAGCTGGCCACGATGCCGCCGCAGGACGTGCTGCGGGTGATCGAGACGCCCCACTACGAACGGCACCTCATCCCCTTCGCCGCCTACTACGAGCCGCCGCGCTTCGACCCGGACCCGGCCGGTACGTACGTCGTCACGCCCCCCGCCACCGACGCAATGTGGCGCGAGCACAACTACGCCTCCATCTCCAACACGAGCGTCCACGAGGCGTATCCCGGTCACCATCAGCAGCTGGCGGGTGCCATCACCAATCCGAGCCTGGTCAGGACGCTCGGCCTCTCGGCCGCCGAGTTCGTCGAAGGGTGGGCCTTCTACTGCGAGCGGATGATGAAGGAGGCCGGGTTCGACGACACGCCGACGCATCGCTACATCCAGCACACCGACGCCATCTGGCGCGCCGTCCGCATCATCCTGGACGTGCAGCTGCACCGGGGCGAGATCGGCTTCGAGGACGCGGTTCGCTTCATGGTCGACCAGACCGGCTTCGAGGAGGCGGCGGCCGTGGCGGAGGTGAAGCGCTACACCAGCACGCCCACCTACCAGCTCAGCTACCTCTACGGCCGTCACATGATCGACCGCCTTCGCGATCGGGTCGAGCGGGCCATGGGGCCGGCCTTCAACCTGAAGTTCTTCCACGACACGCTGATCTACGGAGGCAGCATGCCGGTCTCGTTCGCCTGGCGGCTCTTCGAGCAGAAGCTGGAGGCGGACCGATGAAGCTGCGTCTGCCGCTGGCTGCCGCCATGCTCACCGGGCTCCTCATCGGCGGCTGCTCGCTGGGTGGAGCCACGCCGACGCCAACGCCGGAGTGCCCGAGCGCCCCGCCGACGGCGGACGGAGCGCAGGCGATCCTTGCCGACGCCACCAGCGCCGTGGTCAGCACCGACCGGGGCGAGTTCACGATCGAGCTCGACGCGGCAACGGCGCCGATCGCCGTGGCGAACTTCGTGACCCTGTCCCGCTGCGGCTTCTACGACGGCGTCACCTTCCACCGCGTGATCCCCGAGTTCGTGGCGCAGGCCGGCGACCCACAGACGAAGGAGAACCGCGAGGTCTTCGACGGACTCGGCACCGGCGGGCCGGGCTACCGCTTCGAGATCGAGCTGCCCGACCCATCGCTGACCTACCAGCGATACATGGTTGCCATGGCCAACGCCATGCAGTACGACTTCAACACCGGCGAGATCACCGGCGGCACCGATACGAACGGGAGCCAGTTCTTCATCATGCTGGCGGACGTTCCCACCCTTCGTCCCTACTACAGCGTCCTGGGCACGGTCGTCCAGGGGACCGATGTGGTCGACGCCATCGGCCAGGTCGAGACGACCGGCGACCCCTACAACGCGCCGATCGACCCGGTCGTGATCGAGAGGATCCAGATCGAGGGGAGCGGCGCCGGCTGACAGGCCCGGTTCCGCCATTTCCGCTTTGAAATGTAAAGGAATCTTAGTCCCAGACCGTTGACCCCTCGAGGCCGCGGACCGTATCCTATGTTCGCTGTTCGCACAGCGATTCACCACTGATCACAAGGCCATGGGTAGGTTTGGGTTAGGGTAGTGCGGGAAACCGCGCGTGAAAGATGCCCTTGTGGTTAGCGAATCCGGCAGCAATGAGAAGGCCCCTCTTCGGAGGGGCCTTCTTCTATCGTGGCTGCTGCTCTGGCTGCTGCTACAGGTTTCCCGTGAGCAGCAGGATGAGCAGGATCAACAGGATCAGTCCAATGATCCCTCCACCCCAGTACATGTCTACCTCCATCTAGCGTTTCGCCGTGCTTGCCCACCAGGCGTTTGCACTTCGTGTGCCAAGCGGTCGCTCGCACGCCGAGCCACTCGCTATTCGACGCCGCGCTTCGCCGCTAACAGCCGGTCAGCCAGCCGGTCGCGGTATCGGCCACGAACCTGGCAGCGCGGGCCATTTCGAGGCGGCATCGCCAGCCGGCGGCCGGAAACGACCAGGAATCCCGCGCTCAGACGGGCGAGGTCGGTGGAACTTGGCGGTTAGCGCCAGCAGCTGGCGAAATGGTGGCGGCCAGGGCCCGGCAGGGGGCAGCCCGGAGGGTTTGCTAGACTTCGCTGCCCGGTTCGCGCGCCGGTAGCTCAGTGGATAGAGCGTCGGCCTCCGGAGCCGAAGGTCGCAGGTTCGAATCCTGTCCGGCGCGCCAGACTCGCTAGAAGCGGTCCTCTTCGGGCTGGTGCTCCTCATCGGCCCCCAGGCGGGGCTCTCTGCCCGGCTGCACCTCCTGCGACGGCTGGGGCAGGTGCGTCTGCTCGAGGTAGGCGGGATCGTCGCCGGAGAGTCCGTGCTCCGAACCGTAGCCACCGTCACGGTCGTTCGGCGGAACGTCGTCGCGCCTCGGGATCAGGCTCCCCGGATCGTCGTCGCTCATTGCGCGTCGTGCCTCGCGGCGGCGGTGGGACGCGGCGGTCAGGTGGCGAGCCGTCTCGGGATCCTCGGCCTCGCGCCGCTCGGCGGGCACGAACGCATCGTCCGCGTCGTCGGGGGTGAGGTTCCCCGTCGCCCCGGTCATGCCGTCGAGCGGTTCGTTCGACGGTCGGGGCGCGGGGAATCGCTCGTCACTCATGGTGTCGCCCGCTCAGCGCTCCGAGGGGCTGTCCACCTTGCCGCGCCACGCACCGGTGGGTGCACCACGCTCCTCGATGAACTCCTTGAAGCGCTCGAGGTCTCCCTGGACGCGGCGGTCGAGAACGCCGAGCGCATCACCCGCCGACTCGATCACGCCCTGCGGCTCGACGTCCATCTGCAGGGTGACGCGCGTGGTGTCGTCGTCGATCCGATGGAAGGTCACGACGCCCGCGTTCTCGGCGCCCTCCGTGGAGCGCCACGCAACCCGCTCGTCGGGCTTCTGCTCCGTGATCTCCGCATCCCACTCCTCGTCCCGGCCGGCGACCTCAGCGGTCCAGTGCAGGTGCGTCTCGTCGGTCTGCTTGACCGACTTGACGCTCTTCATGAATCGCGGGAAATCCTCGAACTGGGTCCACTGGTCGTAGGCCGTTCGGATGGGGGTATTGACGTCGATCGACTTCTGGACTGTGCTCATCTGGTTCCTCCCTGAGCTGGCTTGTGTTCTCTGGCCCAGGTGGCTGCAAGCCGCGCGCCACGATCGGCTGCATCGGTCATCATCTGGCGCATGGCTGCACTGCAACTTCGCGATCGCGCGGCCCGCGAAGAGGAGGAGGCGCGCCTCAGCCCGGCGGCCAGCCGGTCGGCCGCGTCTCGAGGGCGAGCCCGAGCCGAGGATCCCGACGAGCTGCGGACGGCGTTCGAGCGCGACCGCGACCGGATCGTGCACGCCAAGGCGTTCCGTCGTCTGAAGCACAAGACGCAGGTCTTCCTGCATCCCGATGGCGACCACTTCATCACGCGGCTGACCCATACCCTGCAGGTGGCCCAGATCGCGCGCTCGCTGGCCGCGGGCCTGACCCTCAACGAGCCGCTCGCGGAGGCGATCGCACTGGGACACGACGTGGGGCACACGCCGTTCGGTCACACGGGAGAGGAGGCCTTCTCTCCCTACTTTCCACCCCATGGCTGGCACCACGCCGCGCAGAGCGTCCGCATCTTCGAGGTGCTCGAGGATCTCAACCTGACCTGGGAGGTGCGCGACGGCATCCGGGCCCACTCGTGGCGGATCGCCCCGCCACCCGCCAGCGCCGAAGCGTTCTGCGTGCGGTACGCCGATCGCATCGCCTACCTGACGCACGATGCCCTCGATGCCCTGCGTGCCGGCGTCCTGGAGGCGGATGCCTTCCCGCTGGCGGTGACCAGGCGCTTCGGCGATCCGGGCAGGAGCTGGGTCGGCGAGATGATCCGGGCGGTGATCGCCAACTCCCTGCGGGTCGGCGAGGTGCGCATGGACGACGACACCCTGGCGGTGATGAACGAGCTTCGTGACTTCATGTTCGAGCGGGTCTACCAGTCGCCGTCGCAGCTGGGCCGGCAGGAACGGGCGATCGGCATCCTGCGGGACCTGGTGGAGCACCACCTGGCGCATCCCGGTGAGATTCCGGATACCTACCGCGAGCACGAGGCACCCGCCGTGGTCCAGGTCGCCGACTACGTCGCCGGCATGACCGATCGCTACGCCCTGGCGGCCCATCGCCGCGTGTTCGGCCCCGATCCGGCCGCGGAGGCGGAGCTGCGCGCGCTCGCCTAGCGGAACCTAGCGAAAGATGCGGAGCGCGCCGGGGTCCACCGCGAAGGTGACCGGCGTGGTCCCGATGGAGCGACCGTCCACGTGGGCCGGCAACGTCCGACTGCTGCCGTGGATCGTGATGCGGCGGGCGCCGATCGGAACGGCCCGCGGCTCGGGCCGCGGCCTGCGGCGTGCCACCGCGATCAGGTGGCGCAGGACCGCCCAGCGGCTCATGCCGCGGAAGACGACGAGGTTGAGCACGCCGTCGGCCACGTCGGCCTCTGGCGCAATGGCGAAGCCCATGCCCAGGTAGGGACCGTTGCAGACGATGGCCGCCGGCGCCTCGGTCTCGCTGCTGCTGCCGTCAATGACCAGGCGCATGGGGGCATGGCGCCGGCGAAGGGCTCGCCAGGCCGTGCGCACCGCGCGCAGCAGCCCGTAGCGCTCCGCCAGCTGGGCGGCGCCGAACCACTCGGCATCGACCCCGACGCCGCCCGCCTCGAAGAAACGCTCTGCATCGTGGGGCGGCGCCGCGTCGAGCCCTTCGTCCTCCGACGGGTGCCACGCGAGCCCGACGTCGACGGCCGCGATCCGGCCACGTGCGATCACGTCCAGGGCGTCTTCCAGCCCGGCAGGGATGCCCGCTGACGTCGCGAAGTTGTTCCAGGATCCGAGCGGCAGGATGCCCAGGGTTGCGTCGGTGCGGGTCAGTGCCGTCGCAATCGGCTCGACCGTCCCGTCGCCACCGGCCGCCACGACGTCCCGTCCCTCGCTCGCCGCCCGCGCCGCCAGCTCGACCGGATCCTCGTCCTCGGCGAGGGGGTGCAGGTCCACCTGCAGGCCACGCGAGCGCAGCCCGGCCAGCAGGTCTTGGAGCTCCAGCCGTTCCCGGCCGCTCTCGCCGGCCGGCGCAGCAATCTTGCCCCCGGACGCCGGATTGACGACGAGCAGGATGGGGCGGCGCGCAGTCACTGGCCGCCCGAAGCCGACGGGCCGGGCGTCAGGGTGCGACCGTCCCAGCGGTAGACCTGGAAGGTCCCATCCGCGCAGTCGAGGGCGATCGTCTCGGGCCGATCTGCCGCATCGGTGGAGGGCGAGCTGCCCGGGGGGCCGAACACCTGCCTGGTGGTCGGGCCCATGAAGGTGGAGCCGATGGGCACGGCAGCCCCGCTGCCGAGGGCCGGACTCGGGGCGGGCGAGCCGACCGCTGCGTAGCCACGGTCGTCCCACTGCAGCCCGGCGGGGCAGCCCTGCGCGTCGCGGAAGGCGAGCGAGAGGCCGAACAGCCCGAGACCGACGAACGCGGCCACGCCCACGACGAGGCAGCCGGCTGCGCGCCAGTTCATGGGCGGGTGATCCCGAAACGGGAGAAGGCGCCGGAGGCGGGACCGCGGCGCGCCTCGAACGCCTCGACCCGGGCAGATGGCGGTCCCTCGCGCAGCTGTTGCTCGAACAGGTCGAGGCGATCCGGCGGGCCCTCCGCCACCAGCGAGACGCTCCGCTCGTCGTCATTGTTCATGACCCAGCCGGTCAGGCCAAGGGCATCGGCGCGGGTGCGTGCCCACCATCGAAAGCCGACGCCCTGCACGCGGCCGGAGATGTGGACCTCCATCCGTTCGGCTGCGTCGCTCATCCGGCCGCCTGCTCGCGCCGGTCCGCCGCTTCGGGGAGCTCCGGCCAGACGAGCATCGCCGCCTCCAGCGCCAGGCGCGGTGCGGCGTTCTGGGCCAGCCCTTCCTCCACCCGGTCCAGCAGGAGCAGGAAATCCGACAGCCGCTCCGGCTGCAGCCGCGAGGCCACGGAGCGCAGATCCGGCAGCAGCTGGCCGGACGCCGCCATCGCGGGCCGCCCCAGCGCCGCGACCAGGAGGTCGCGGGCGAGACCGCGCCACGCCTCCACGATGGTCATCGCTCTCGCTCGCTGCTGCGCGCCGGTCGTCCGCGGCGCATCGACATCGGCGGAGGTCTCCACCTCCACGAGCGGCTCGGCCGGCGCCGGCCCGGACTGGTCGAGCAGGTCCCGTACGCTGCCGAAGCGATCCGCCCGGCCGCGTGCGAGGAGCGCGAGCAGCTCCGCCTGGACGCGCCGGCGCCACTCGACCAGGGGAGCCTGGCGCGCGTAGCCGATCGCGCGGCCCGGCAACCCATCGGCGATCCTGGCCAGCGTGTCCGCCGAGTCGGCCGGGATCCGCTCCCGGTCGACCAGCCAGGCCACCAGCGCTTCGCGGGGGATGGCCCCGATGCGCAGCGCCTGTGAGCGAGACCGGATGGTCGGCAGCAGCCGTCCGATGTCGTCGGCCACCAGCACGAACATCTGCCGGGCCGACGGCTCCTCGAGCGCCTTGAGCAGGGCGTTCTGGGTCTGCTCGTTCGCCCGATCGATCCCCTCCACCAGGACCACGCGACGCTCGCCCGCGATGGGCGTCCCGGAGCTCTCCAGCAGCCAGCGGCGAGCGGCGCCCACGATGCTCTCGCCGGTCGAGCGTGCCTCGCGCCAGGTCTCCGGCGAGCCGATGACGAGATCGGGGTGCGACCTGGCCCGGGCGTCGCGGCAGCCACGGCACGCGTTGCAGGGGCGATCGGTGGTGCCACGATCGGCGCAGAGCAGCAGTGCCAGCAGGTCCTCGACGAAGGCGCCCTTGCCGGCGCCTCTCGGACCGTGCACCAGGATCGTCCGCTGCAGCCGACCGGCGCTCGACGCCCGCAGTGCGGCGTCGCGCGCGGTCTCGTGGCCAACGCTCAAGAAGCCGGCCTGCACCTCGGAAACGGACACCGGCTGAGTATAGGTAAGCGGCCGGTAAGCAGCGGATGAGGACCGATCTTGCATGCTCTGTCTGGCGCCCGCCCGGGCTTGCCGCAGGGCATGGACGCTGGCGACCGGCCGGCAACCGGCTTCGCCGTCGATGGCGAGTCCGGCGGGCGCCACCCTCGGCGGCCAAGCTCCCCCTCCCCGGGACGGCAGTGGCATACTTCGTGCACCGACCCTGCCCGAGACAACGAGGAGGACGATATGGCCGAAGACGTCTCCACCGGGCTACGCCAGGTGGTGGAGAGGGTGCTCGAGGCAGACGTGACCGACCAGATCGCGCGGCGCGGCCGAGAGATCGCCGCGACCGTCAGCGAAGCAACCGATGCCGTCGCCGAACGTGCGGCAAAGGCCTGGAACGAGTCAGAACCTCAGCGCCGGGAGGCCGAGAAGACCATGCGACAAGCCAGCCGCGAGGCTGTCGGCTGGTCGCGCGAGACGTGGAAGAAGCAGCTGCGACCGACCATCAAGGACCTGTGGAGCAAGCGCTCCGCGGCGGTCGGAGCGACTGCCGCCGCCATCCCGGTGGGCCGCGAGATCGTGGAGGATGCCGCGGTCCGGCTCGGGGTGCGCAAGCGCCGCGAGGGCCGGCACTGGCTGGCCTTCTTCCTGGGCGTGATGATCGGAGCCGCCGCCGGCGCGATCGTCGCCATGCTCACCACGCCGAAGCCCGGGCGCGAGATGCGCGACGAGCTGGCGGTCAAGGCCCGCGACGCTGCCGACAAGGCTCGCGAGGGAGCCGGCGACTGGGTTCCGCTCTTCCAACGCGAAGGTGACGCCACCAACGGGGGCACCGAGCCGGCCCACGCCGAGAGCGAGGAAGCGCACTGACACCGATCGGTCGCTGAAGCAGAGAAGGCCGGCCCACCTGGGCCGGCCTTCTTCGTGCCCGCTGTGCGTCAGGAGCTCTTGGTCGTGCCTCGGGCGGACCGGAACCGCTTCCAGATCCCCTCCTGCGGCTCGCCCTCGGACTCGCCGTCCGCTGCCGCGCCCTGCCCGGCCTCTGCCTTTCGTGAGCGAGAACGGCGGGGAGCCGCCTTGGCCTTCTCCTCAGCACCGGACTCATCCTTCTTGCTGCGGCTGCGGGCGCCGCTGCGGCTGCGGGCCTTTGGCTTCTCCTCCGCGTCCGCCCCTTCCTGGGCTGGCCGGACCCGCCTCGCTCGGTGCGGCATCGGCCGTCTTGCGTGAACGCGTCGTTCGGGTCGGGGTCTTGCGGCTGCGCGCCGGCTTCTTCTCCTCGCTGGCCGCCTCTTCGCCCTCGGTCGACGGGGCGGCCGCCTTCTGGAGTGGCACGGGTGCGGCGTCGGGCCGGCTTCTTCTCCTCCGGCGCAGCCTCCGCAATCTCGTCGGATCCCGTGGATGCCGCCTCGCCGGGATCGATACCCAGCTCAGCCAGGGTGCTCGCGTCGGCCTCCTCGAAGTTGTACTCGCGCTCGGCGTCGAGATCGCCGATCCCCTCCAGATCGCTCAGCTGCGAGAGGTCGTCGACCTCCACCCAGCCGATCTCACCGTCCGCCTCCTCGGGGGTCGCGGCGTCCTCGCCGCCCTGTTCGCCACGTCCGCGTCCGCGTCCGCGTCCGCGCCCACCTCGCCGGCGCCGGCGCTTGCGCGGCCCATCGTCGCCGTTCGCCGTCTCGGCGCTGGCCGCCTGGGATGCGGTCGTCTCGGTCTCGGGGACCGTCGTCTCGGCCGGCTCGTCTGCAGCCGCTGCGGCCGTCGAACGGGTACGCCGGCGTCCGCGCTCGGCTCCGTCACCGCCCGCGGGCTTGCCCTCGCGCAGGGCGGCCATCGCCGCCTTGGCGACCCCCGGCGACGCTTCCCGGAAGCCGAACTCGGGCGTGACCTCCTTGGCGGGCATCTCCGGCGCGCTCATGCCGCGCTGCGCCTTGGCCTCCTTGGAGTTCCGGCCGATGCCCGCGATCTTCATGATGTCGATGAACTCATCGGTCACCGCGATCAGGTCGGACGATGTGTTCGGGCGGAAGCTGATGACCTCGCAGCGCACGCCCTTGTCCTGCAGGGCACGAATGGCCGGGGCGAAGTCGCCGTCGCCGGAGACGATCACGGCGATATCCATTCGATCGGCGAGGCGGATGAGGTCCACCACCAGCTCGATGTCCAGGTTGGCCTTGACCCGGCCATCCCCGAACTTGCGGATGTCCTTGGTGATGACCTTGTAGCCGTTCTTGCCCAGGAAGTCGATGAACTTGCGCTGGTTCTCGTTGTCGGGGTCGAGCCCCGAGTAGGCATATGCGCGAATGAGGTCGCGTCCCTTGGTGGCCGTCTTCAGCAGGGCGACGTAGTCGACGTCGACGTCCTGGCCTCGGGCCGAGTAGTAGAGGTTGGCAACGTCAACGAAGACGGCCACGTTCTTGCTCACAGTCGAGCTTTCTCCTGTTGGTGTTATGTGGCGGCTGGCGCCTCGTGGGTCCTGGCCCGGCGCACCGATCGGGTTGGGCGAAGTCGCCTATCCCGCGGTGCGGCTCAGCAGCGCCCCTCGTTGCTCGAATCCGGCGCTCTCGAGGAGCGCCGGCTCGTCGCTGGCGAGAGGATCAGTGACCTCCACGCGCGCGCAGCCTTTATTGCGAGCCGACGCGATCAGCTGCTCGATGATCGTGCCGCCAACCTGCGTCGGCTCTTCGCTGGAGTCCTGCGGCTCCGTCAGCCCCAGCTCGTCGATAACGCCGACGAACGGGCCTGGCCGGACCGATGGACGGATCGAGAGGACTCCCACCCCCACCAGCTGCCGTCCTGATTCGGCCACGAGCACGGTCGCGGCCGGCAGGAAGAGCAGGCTTCTCAGGTGATCGGCGTCGTCGCGCTGCTCGCCGGGATCGGAAGCGCCACGCATGAGAATGCGCACTGCGGCGTCGACATCGGTGAGGCGAGCGCTGCGGACGTGATACTGCACGAAGGCCTCTCGGGATAACGGTAGGCGACCCACGGGTCGCTGACGTCACCCACGGAAGTCTAGCATGGCGGCGACGCGGCCACTGCATCGGGCCTGAATGAACGTTGGCCGGGCCCCGGACCTAGGTGTCGATGCGGGCGCAACCCTTGCGCCCGGCGATGGGGCGCCCTTATGATGCGCCCCACCTTTCCGGGGTCGCGTCGTTTCGCGCTGTCCCGACCAGTTGGAGGAGTACCGAATGATCAAGCACCTGCGGTGGAGCGCCCTCCTTGCCGTTCTCGTGCTCGTCCTGGCTGCCTGTTCGTCAGGTGGGACGACGACGCCGAGCACGGCCGAGAGCATGGTAGAGAGCGCTGCACCTTCCACGGGCGGTGGCGGAAGCGCCGCCGAGACCTGCGACGCCGACGAGTTCGGCTGCGTCGAGGTCGCGGAGGGCGATCCGATCGTCCTCGGCAGCGCCCTCGTCATCACCGGCGCCGACGCGTCGCTCGGCCTCGACAGCCAGTACGGCGCCCAGGTTGCCATCAACCTGCGGAACGATGACGGCGGCGTCCTCGGACACGACGTCGAGCTCAATCCCCAGGACGACGGCTGCAGCTCCGACGGTGGCACCTCTGCCGCCAACCTGCTGCGCAGCATCCCCGAGATCGTCGCCGTCATCGGGACCAGCTGCTCGAGCGCCGGCGTCCCGGCGGCCCAGATCCTGAGCGAGGCCGGCATCCTGCTCGTCTCGCCGTCCAACACCGCTCCGTCGCTGACCGATCCCTCCTCGCACGAGCCGTTCTACGCGCGCACCGCGCACAACGACAAGGTGCAGGGCAAGGCCATGGCGGAGTTCGCCTGCAGCGAGCTGGGCGTCACCACGGCGGCCACCGTCCATGACGGCAGCCCGTACGCCGAGCAGCTGCAGCAGGTCTTCGTCGACAACTTCGCCGAGATCTGCAACGGCGAGACCACCACCCAGGAGGCCGTGACTCCGGACCAGCGCGACTTCGCGTCGCTGCTCCAGAGCATCGCCACCTCGAACGGCGGTTCGGCTCCCGAGTTCTTCTACTATCCGATCTTCACCGCCGCGGGCGCGCTGATCACGCAGCAGGCATCGACCACGTCCGGCATGTCGGACACGTACCTGGCCGGCGCCGATGGCCTGTTCAACCCGGACTTCCTCGCGGCGGCCGGTGATGCGGCCGAGGGGATGTACCTCTCCGGTCCCGACCTCGACTTCGCGGGCGACTTCTACGAGTCGACCTTCAAGCCCGAGTACACCGCCGTCTCCGGTGAGCCGGAGCCCATCTCCGTCTTCCACGCGCATGCCTTCGACGCGGCGAACATGATCATGGACGCCATCGAGCAGGTTGCGATCGAGGAGGGCGGATCGCTCTTCATCCCGCGCACCGCGCTCCGCGACGCCTTCTTCGCCTCCAGCGGCTACGAGGGCATCACGGGCACCCTGACCTGCGACGAGAACGGTGACTGCGCCGATGCGAAGATCTCCGTCTCCCAGGTGCAGGACGGCGCGTACGTCCGAATCTGGCCCTAGTCGGCTCAGGTAAGGCACCAGACCCACGCAGCGCGGGTGAGCCGGAATCCGGCTCACCCGCGCGTTATCTTGGGGGAACATCTGGAGACCGGGGCGTAGACGAGGAGCAAGCATGAGGCTATTCCGGCTACCGGAACGCATCACCCTCGGGACGATCGTCCTGACGCTTCTGGCGCTCGCCGTCGCCGCCCTGGTGATCACCGGCTCCTACCTGACCATCTCGCAGGAGCGCTACCCGCTCGAGGTGTGGGAGTCGTTCATCGTCTCCGGAATCGCCCTCGGCGCGGTCTATGCCCTGATCGCGATCGGCTACACGCTGGTCTACGGCATCCTCTTCATGATCAACTTCGCCCACGGCGAAGTCTTCATGTCGGGTGCATTCACCGCCGTCTTCGCCGCCCAGGCGCTCGCCGACGAGGGCCTGGTGGAGTCGAACCCCGTCCTCTCCTTCGCCATCGTGCTCCTGGTCTCGATGGTGGTCTCCATGATCGTGGCCATCCTGCTGGAGCGCATCGCCTATCGGCCGCTGCGCGGCGCGCCGCGGCTGGTCCCGCTGATCACCGCCATCGGCGCCTCGCTCGTGCTGCAGTACACCTTCCGCGGCCTCTACGGCGCCGGCATCAAGGCCTACCCGACCTGGTCGATGTTCCAGGGCGAGTGGGACATCTTCGGCATCGCCGTCCCGGTCGCGCGCGGGGTGGTGACGATCGCCGCGGTGCTCCTGATGCTCGGCCTGTGGCTCTTCGTCGAGAAGACCCGGACGGGACGCGCCATGCGCGCCGTCAGCGAGAACAAGGACGTCGCGGCCATGATGGGCATCAACGTCGATCGCATCATCGTCATCACCTTCGCCATCGGCGGCGTGCTCGCCGGCGCGGCGGGCATCCTCTACACGCTGATCTTCAACCAGGTCAACTACACCATGGGCTTCCTGCCCGGCATCAAGGCATTCACTGCGGCCGTGCTGGGCGGCATCGGCAACATCGTGGGTGCCATGCTGGGAGGATTGGCGCTCGGGTTGCTCGAAGCGGTGGCGCCGTTCCTGATCCTGGAGGGCTTCGGCATCCCGTCGCCCAACCAGCTCAAGGACGTGATCGCCTTCAGCGTGCTGGTGCTGGTGCTCATCTTCCGGCCCTCCGGCTTCCTCGGCCGAAAGGAGAACCTGTGAGATGACGGCCTACCTGCGCCGCGCCGCGTTCACCGGCGCCGTCTTCGGCCTCGCCGTCACGCACCTCTCCCTGGTCGGCCTCGTCGTCGCGCTGAATGGCCGCGAGCTCATCTCCGGGGTCGTGAGCGTCGGCTCCACCATCGCCGTGATCGCCGCGCTGGCCGCCGGCTACGTGGCCAGCAGGCCGCTGCGCAAGGGGATGGCGGTGCCGTCAGCGACCATCGCGCTGGCGAGCGGGGCCGTGGCCGGCCTCGTCACGGGCATCATCATCACCGTCCTCGCCTGGCTGGTGGAGGCCTTCACGCCCCGCGATGTCCTCATCAACGCATCGCCACAGCTGGTCCAGGTCCTCCACTGGGGCCAGGACGTCCTGACCGGCAACGCCATCAACGTGGCGGGCGGCATCATCATGGGCGTCATCGGCGCCGGCCTGCGGATCATTCCCGGCGATGTTCGCCGCGGCGCGGTGACCGGCATCGGCGGGCTGCTCGGCCTGGCGCTGATGCAGACCTTCATGAGCCAGATCCTGACCGGACTGCCCCTCACCTTCGTCGACGACTTCCTCTACGCCCGAGAGGGCCTCACATGGCCGGGCGCCATCACCTCCCTGGTCGTCTTCGGGCTCATCGGCTGGGCCTGGGCCTCCCGGCGCGAGGCCTTCAGGCAGCGCTTCGCCGCCATGGGAAGCGTGCAGCAGCGCAGCGCACGAATCAGCGCGCTGGGGATCCTGCTGCTCATCCTGGCCACGCTGCCGCTCTTCATCGGTCCGTTCCTGTCGCAGACCCTTGACCTGGTCGGCATCTACGTGATCATGGGCCTGGGCCTCAATATCGTGGTCGGCTTCGCCGGCCTGCTCGACCTCGGCTACGTGGCCTTCTACGCGGTCGGCGCGTACGCCACCGCCGTCCTGACCTCGCCGGTCTCGCCGGCCTTCGCGCCGCACCTCGACTTCTGGGTGGCGCTGCCGCTGGTGATGGCCATCACCGCCTTCATCGGCCTGACGATCGGCGCACCGGTGCTCCGACTGCGCGGCGACTACCTGGCCATCGTCACGCTGGGCTTCGGCGAGATCGCGCGCCTCATCTTCCAGTCGAACTGGATGACCCCCTACCTGGGTGGAGCGCAGGGCATCCTGCAGGTCCCGGCTCCACAGGTGCTGGGCAAGGACCTGCGCGATCCCGCCCTGCTCTACTACCCCATCCTGGTGGCGTGCATCATCGCCGCCATCGCGGCCGTCTCGCTCGCCAACTCCCGTGTCGGCCGGGCATGGACCGCCATGCGCGAGGACGAGTCGGTGGCGGAGGCGACCGGCGTCAACACCATCAAGTACAAGCTGCTCGCCTTCTCCATGGGCGCGACCTTCGGCGGCCTGGCCGGAGCCCTCTACGCGGTCCGTATCGGCACCGTCTTCCCGCAGGAGCTCAACGTGATCGTCTCGATCAACGCCCTGGCGCTGATCATCCTGGGCGGCATCGGCTCCATACCCGGCGTCATCGTGGGTGCCCTGGTCCTGGTCGGCCTGCCCGAGCTGCTGCGCGAGTTCAGCGAGTACCGCCTGCTCCTGTACGGCATCGTGCTGGTTGCGATGATGCTGCTGCGCCCGGAGGGCTTCCTGCCGAATCGCAGCCGGCGCGCCGAGCTGCACGAGGGCGAGGGAGACTCCGAGCCCGACTGGGACGAGAAGCGCTGGGACCGCGAGAGCGGGAAGCAGACGCCGGAGCCCGAGATCACATGACCGGAGACGAGCCGATGGAGGATGTGCCGATGACCGCCCAGCCCGCCGGCACGCCCGAGCCGGAGACCACCTCCAGCACCGCCACCACGCGCGCGGCGGCCTCCGTCGGCGATCCGGTCCTGCGCGCCACCAAGATCACGATGCGTTTCGGTGGACTCGTCGCCAACCGCGATGTCGACTTCGAGATTCCGCGGCGCTCGATCGTGTCACTGATCGGGCCGAACGGCGCCGGCAAGACGACCTTCTTCAACCAGCTGACCGGGATGCTGACGCCGACCTCCGGCGATATCCGCCTCGACGGCGTCTCGATCGTCGGGCGGCCGCCCCACAAGATCGTGGAGCTGGGGATCGGCCGCACCTTCCAGAACATCCGCCTGTTCAACGAGATGAGCGTGCTCGGCAACGTCATGGTCGGCCGTCACGCGCGCATGAACGCCTCGTGGGTCGGCTCGCTACTCCAGCTTCCGCAGGTGCGCCAGGAAGAGAAGGTCACGACCGATCGCGCCCGCGAGCTGCTGCAGCTGGTCGGCCTCGACCCGTCATACGAGGGCGAGTGGGCCCGCAACCTGCCGTACGGCGACCAGCGCCGCCTGGAGATCGCCCGCGCCCTCGCCAGCGATCCCAAGCTCCTGCTCCTGGACGAGCCGACCGCCGGGATGAATCCGGGCGAGACGGCGGAGATGACGCGGCTCATCGGTGAGCTGCGCGACAAGCTGGACCTCGCGGTCCTCCTCATCGAGCACGACATGAAGGTGGTGATGGGCGTCAGCGAGCGAATCACGGTCCTCGACTACGGCGAGAAGATCGCCGAGGGCTCTCCGGAGGAGATCCGGGCCAACCCGCGCGTGATCGAGGCCTACCTGGGCAAGCAGGCGACCGCCTGATGACCGTCGAGGAGTCGGTCGTGACCGCCGATCCAGCCGCCGGGACGGGAGAGCGGCTGCTCGAGCTGGAGAACCTGCGCGTCTTCTACGGCAACATCGAGGCCCTGAAGGGCCTGACCCTGCACGTCAACCACGGCGAGGTCGTGACCCTCATCGGCTCGAACGGCGCCGGAAAGAGCACCACGCTGAAGACGATCTCGGGCACGCTGCGCCCCCGGACGGGGACCGTGCGGCTGGCCGGCAACGAGATCCAGGAGACCCCGCCGCACGAGATCGTGAAGCTGGGAATCGCCCACTCCCCGGAGGGCCGCAAGGTCTTCTCGCGGATGAGCGTGTACGAGAACCTGCAGATGGGCGCCTTCTCCCGCCAGGGCGAGAAGATCGACGACGACGTGGCCCGCGTCTACGACCTCTTCCCCCGGCTGAAGGAGCGGCGCTCACAGAAGGCGGGGACCATGTCCGGCGGCGAGCAGCAGATGCTGGCCATGGGCCGCGCCCTGATGGCGGCACCCAAGGTGCTGCTCCTCGACGAGCCCTCGATGGGCCTCTCCCCCATCCTCACCGAGCAGATCTTCACCATCATCACCGAGATCAACAGCCAGGGCACGACCGTCCTGCTGGTGGAGCAGAACGCGCTCATGGCATTCAACGTCGCGCACCGCGGCTACGTGCTCCAGACCGGGAAGATCCTGCTGCACGACACGGCCAAGAACCTCGCCGCCAACGAGCAGGTCCGCCAGGCCTACCTCGGCGAGATCTAGGCGCGTCCCCGGAGCCGATGCCGCCCGATCCACTCGCCGACCCCGGCGCTGAGCCACCGCGGGAGCCACGAACGCCGAAGCCGCCGTCCGACTACCGTCCCGACCTGCGCCCGATGCTCATCCTGGCGGCGCTGCTGCTCGGGGTCATCATCGGCTGGCTGCTGCTCAGCCCGCTGATCCTGCCCGGGTAGCGTCGGCGCACGGCCCGGTGGAGGCTCGGCTCTCGCGGCGTATCGCCTCCTGCAGCTGACAGCCGCACGAATTCGCGAAGCGGGGCCTGCCGCCGCCTGGTGCGGCGCTCAGCCTGCAGGGGGCGGCCAGGGGCGGTGGATCAGCGTCTGGTGCGGCCCTGGTCTGCATTGGGCGACAACCGAGCGGCGCGAGCCACCGCGGGCACGGCGCGGGCACGGAGCGGCCGCGGGCACGGGCCCGTCCGGACGACGTAGCCGCCTCAGGGGCGTCGCGCGCTGAAGCCGATCCCCGCCCCGTACAGCACCAGCGCCACGCCCACGGCGGCGGCGGCGATCCCCGGCGAATCCTGCGGCAGCGGCATGAAGCCCACCCCCCACAGCTCCCAGATCCGGTAGCCGAGCGCGCCCGCGGCGGCAATCCCCAGCACCAGGTAGGCCCACGGCGCATCCAGGATGAAGCCCCACCGTCCGCGGATGTAGCCGATGTCGAGGAGCACCAGCGCCGCGATAGCGGCACCGAAGATGATCATGCCCGGCCCCTCGAGGCCGATGCCGTGGGCGGCTGGAACGGGCACGCCGTTGATCGACTCGCCCCCTGCGCTCCACCACGGCAGGAAGCCGGCGAGCACCATGAGCAGGCTGCCGACCAGGATCGGGAAGCGGTAGCGTCGCCGCTCGGGCATCGGCTGCTCAGCCCTCCGGCGGAGCGCCCCCGTAGACCGAGGGCTTGAGGACGCCGATGTACGGCAGGTTCCGGTACCGCTCGTCGTAGTCGAGGCCATACCCGATCACGAAGCGGTCCGGGATGGTGAAGCCGATGTAGTCGATGTCGATCTCCGCCAGCCGGCGCGCCGGCTTGTCGAGGAGGCAGCAGATGCGGATGGAGGCCGGGTTCCGATCGCGAAGGTACTTCAGCAGGTAGTTGAGCGTCAGGCCCGTGTCGATGATGTCCTCGACCACGATGACGTCGCGCCCGGCGATCGGCTTCGAGAGGTCCTTCAGGATGCGCACCTGGCCGCTCGTCTCGGTCGAGGCGCCGTAGCTGGAGACCTCCATCAGGTCCAGCGAGACGGACATCTCCATGGATCGGATCAGGTCGGCCAGGAAGATGATCGAGCCCTTGAGCACGCTGACCAGGACCGGATCGCGGCCGGCGTAGTCGGTCGCGAGCTGCGCACCGAGCTCGGCGACACGGTCGGCGATCTGCTGGCCGGAGAGCAGGATCTCCTCCACGTCGTCGTGGATCGAGCCGGTCATCCGGTCGCTGGTGGTGGTATCCATCGGTCAGTCCTTGCCGCCGGAGCGGTCGTTCAGGGGTCCGCTGCCGTTCATGGCCGCGACATCGGCCAGGAAGTCAAGACGGCCGTACTTGAGCATCAGTGCCTTGAAGTCCCTCGCGTAGAACAGCTTCACCCGCAGCTCCGGGTAGAGCTGTCGGAGGTGGCGGAGCTTCCGGTTCTTGCGCCTCACCAACGACTGCTTGAGCGTCGTCAGCTCCACGTACAGGTCCACCTCGGGCAGGTAGAAGTCCGGCGCGAAAGACTCGGTGACCACGCCGTCGGCATTCCAGGAGATGGGGAAGGTGTCGGGTTCGTATCGCCATGGCACCTGGTAGAAGTCGAGGATGCGCGCCAGCTCCGCTTCGCTGTCGTGCGCGAAGCGAGGTGACGGAGCGTCGATCAGTGTCGCCGCCACCTACTCCTCGATCCTACCGTCATCACGGCATGGGAACCGCATCGGCGACGAGTATATGCGCGCGACTTATCCACATTCTCCCGAACAGTGCGTGAATTCGTGGAAAAGCCACCTTGTTCTCCACGTCGCATGGGCGTATGGTCGCCGTCCTGCTTCCCCGGCGGCCGAGTACGGTAACCGGGCGCCCGCGGGGCCGATGCGAAAGCCGGCCGTCCAGACCGCGCGCGACCGGGAAGACCGAAACGCCACCGGAGGAGGCATTTCCTTTTGGCCCACGAACCGCCGGCCGCTGACGCATGCCGTCGATGCCGCGGCTGCGGCGCACCGGGAGCTCGACCGACTCCTGGCGGACCTCCCGACCCTGGCGGCGCGCCTGCCGGACGGGTACGGCGGCCAGCGTCGAGGCGTACGTCCGCCTCCTGCTCGAGGCCAATGCCAGGCTCAACCTGACCCGCCTGGTCGCGCCGGCCGATGTTGCGCGCCTCCACCTGCTGGACGCGCTCGCCGCGCTGCCGCTGATCGATGCAGCCTCCCCGGCAGCGGTCGTCGACCTGGGTTCTGGCGGCGGCGTGCCGGCCATCCCGCTGGCCCTGGCACGTCCCGATATCGAGTGGGTCATGGTCGATTCGGTCCGCAAGAAGGCCGCCATGCTCCAGGATTTCGTCGTCGCGCTCGGGCTGCGCAACATGCGCGTCGTCGCCGAACGGGCCGAGATCCTCGGCCGCGACGCCGCCCATCGCGAGCGCTACGGGCTGGCCACCGCACGCGCCTGCGCTGTCGCTGCCGGTGCTGGTCGAGCTTGCGCTGCCGCTGGTCCTGGTCGGCGGGACGCTGCTGGCGTGGAAGGGGCCGCTGCAACCGCAGGACGACGAGCTGCGGCGCGGCCGCGTCGCGGCCGGACAGCTCGGGGCTGGCCACGTGACGGTCCACGACGCCGGCCCGCAGGCGCTCGGCGACCACACCTTCGTGGTCGTCCCCAAGGTGTCCGCCACGCCCGCCCGCTACCCGCGTCGGCCGGGAGAGCCCGGGCGCCGGCCGCTCGGCTGACGCGCCGGGCGCTGCTGGGCGGCCCCGAGGCGGGCCGGGAGGGCGGGGGCCGCCGCCTTATCGCCCACGCTGATGATCTGGAGAACGAAGCCGCCCCGCGCAGCGATTCGAGGTCCCTCGTTCTCCATCTCATCGCGCCCACTGATGAATCGGCGCCCGCGTGGCCCTTCGTTCGCCAGTTCATCGGTCCGGCTGATAACCAGCCACCCGGGAAGGTCACCCGGGGATGGCCCGGGACCGGCAGAGACACTCCACTGACGGAGGTTCGCGGAGCGCTCGGTATACTCGCGGACCATGCGACTCGCCGTCCTTTCGGACATTCATGCCAACCTTGCCGCGCTGGAGGCGGTCCGTGCCGACCTGCGGGGAGTCGACGAGGTCTGGGTGCTGGGCGACACCGTCGGGTACGGCCCACGGCCAAACGAGGTGATCGCCGCCCTGCAGGAGATGGGCGCTCGCAGCGTGCTCGGCAACCACGACGGCGCCGCCATCGGGACGGTCGACACCAGCTGGTTCAACCCCGATGCGGCACGCGCCATCGAGTGGACCGTCGGCGTGATCGACGAGAACAGCCGCGCCTACCTCGCCACGCTGCCCGAGATCAGGGTGGATGGTGAGCTGACCGCCGTGCATGGGTCGCCGCGCAACCCGATCTGGGAGTACATCACCGGCTCGGACGTAGCCGGCGAGAACCTCCCCGCCTTCGACACCCGCGTCTGCCTGTACGGCCACACGCACGTGCCCGCCGTCTTCCAGGCCGATGATGGCGTGATCACACCGGTTGCCGCCCTTCCCGGAGCGCCGGTCTCCATCGCGACGGGCCGCTCGCTGGTCAACCCCGGATCGGTGGGGCAGCCGCGTGACGGCAACCCGGCCGCCTCGTACCTCGTGCTCGGCATCGAAGCCGCCGAGGTCGAGTTCCGGCGCGTCGCGTACGACATCGACGTGACCCAGCGACTGATGCGCGAGGCCGGCCTCCCAGCGCGCCTGGCGGAGCGCCTCACCTACGGCCGCTGAGCCGATGCCTCGATGGCTGACCGTCGCTGGCATGGCGCTCGGCTGTTTGGTGCTCGCCGCCTGCGGAGGGCGGCGGCACGGCCGTGCCGTCGGCCGCCGATTCGCAAGCACCCGTCCTGGCGCTGGCAAACCTCCAAGTGCAGCCCGCGGAGCGCCGCGAGGAATCGGTGGCGCTGGCCTTCGACCGCGAGGCCGCTGCCGCGCTGCTGGAGGAGGTTCCCGATGACCTGGATCTCGATGCCCAGGCGGTCGTCTGCGTCTTCCTGGGACCTCGCCAAACGTCGGGCTGGAGCCTCGACCTGCGCGCCGCGACGCTGACCGGGAGCACGGTCGAGATCGCCGCCAGGGAGAACGCACCACGCGGCAACACGCGACCCGAGGTCACCTACCCCGCCGACTGCGGCCTGCTGACCCGAGCAGCCCTGCCCGCCGGCGAGCTGCTGGTGCGCGCGGACGACACGATCACCGGCGAATTCATCGCCGAGACGACCGTGGTGGTGCCGGAGGCATCGAACGTGCCGTGACGGGCGCGTAGGATAGCTATCGCATGATCTTCGGACGCCATCCAGAGAAGCGTGCACCACTGCTCACCTTCCAGCGCATCCTGGTGCCGCTGGCGGGCACGGAGGCCGACGAGCCTGCGTTGCGACTGGCCGCTCTGCTGAGCAAGAGTTCCGAGGGACAGGTCACGCTGCTGCACGTCATCGAGGTTCCCTTCGAGCTGCAGCTCGACGCGGAGGACCACGAGGCCATCGCCTTCGCCGATGAGGTCCTCGGCAGGGCCGAGGCGTTCCTCCTCGAGCGGGAGATCGAGGTGCGCACTTCCATCTCGCAGGCGCGTGCAGCTGGCGCTGCCATCGTCGACGATGCGGTCGAGCAGCGTGCCGACCTGATCATCATGGGGCTACGCTATAAGAAGCGCTTCGGCGGAGGGTGGGACGCCGGGCGCACGGTTCCGTACGTGATGCGCAACTCGACCGCCCCGGTCTGGGCCCTGCGCGACGAAACAGAGGATCTGGCTCACACGCCATGAGGGTGATCATCATCGGCTGCGGGCGCGTCGGCGCCCAGACGGCCACCGAGCTCGACAAGGCCGGGGAGCACGTCACGGTCATCGATACCGACCAGCGTGCCTTCAACCGGCTGCCGGAATCGTTCGGCGGCGTCACCGTTCGCGGCTCCGGCGGTGACGAGGACGTCCTGCGCGGGGCGGGCGCCGAGATGGCGGACCTGCTCATGGCACTCACCGAGGGTGACAACCGGAACGCCATGGCCGCCCAGCTGGGGAAGCACGTCTTCGGCATCCCGCGCCTCATCGCCAAGATCAACGACCCGATGCGCGCCGAGGCCTACCGCTCCCTGGGCCTGTTCACCATCTGCCGCACCTCCATCCTGGCCGATGCGCTGGTGGCGGCCGCGACCGACCCCAGCTCCGACCGCTTCGTGCTGCCGCCGACTGCCGAGCCGCTGCGCGGTGCGCCGGTGGCCGGCTCGAAGGCCGAGGCCGGGCCAAGGCCCTGGAGGCCATCGACGACGGCCGACGCATCGGCCCCCGAAGAGGAGCAGTAGCCATGTACGTCGTGGTGGTGGGGGGTGGCAACGTCGGCTACTACCTGACCAAGGAGCTGCTCGCCGCCGGGCACGAGGTGGTGATGATCGAGAAGCACCCGCCCCGGGCACGCCAGATCGCCGACGAGCTCGGCAGCATCGTCATCCCCAACGATGGCTGCGAGGGGCGCTACCAGGCGGAGGCCGGCATGGGCCGAGCCGATGTCGTGGCGGCGGTCACCGGCGACGACGAGGACAACCTGGTGGCCTGCCAGGTGGCCAAGATGCGCTTCAACGTCCCGCGCGCGATCGCCCGCGTCAACAACCCGAAGAACGAGCATCTCTTCCGGCAGCTGGCGATCGACGAGACGGTGAGCCCGACGCGGACGATCCTGGGCGTCATCGAGCACGAGATCCCGATTCACGACCTCCTGCACCTGACCGAGCTGGAGCGCGGCGAGCTGCAGATCGTGGAGGCGCAGCTGGACGCCGACTCGCCGGTGGTCGGCCACGAGCTGCGCGAGGTCGCCTCCCGGAGGGCAGCCACATCGCGGTCGTCATCCGCAACGAGCGCGCGCTGGCCGTTCGGCCCGAGACCCGGCTGCTCGACGGCGACAAGCTGCTGGCGGTGACCTCGCCGGACCAGGAGGCGGAGCTGCGCTCGCTGCTGATCGGCGAGTGACCCCGGCCCCGGGGCGCGTGCTGCGTCTCGCCGTCCTGGCCTGGGGCCTCGGTGACATCGCGCTCGGCAACTCGGCCGCCGGCCTGGCCTGGCTCGCCGCGGAGGGCCTCGGGCTGGCCGCCGTCGGCGATCACGTCCGTCGTCTTCGCCGATACCACCTGGTACCTGCTTCCGTTCCTGCTCGGCGTCCTCTTCCTGGTGGCGTGGGCCGGGCAGGCGGTCCTCGCCTACCGGCGCGCGCAGCGGGCGCAGGGCGCGACGCCACCCGCCGCCGCGCGTTCGCCGGCCCTCACCATCGCCTGGCTGGCGCTCCCGCTGCTCCTCTGGGCGACCGGCTTCTGGGTGGTGGCGGGCGAGGCTGCCACGCCGGCGGCGGTCATGGATCGGTTCGTCAGCGGCTGGGCCGATGCCGATCTCGACGGCGCTGGGCGACGATCCGGAGATGATCCGCGAGCGCGGCAGCCGCCGGGCTCGACCGGCTGCGGCGGCTCTGCCGCAGCGGCGCCGCTCGCAGACGATTGCGCCAGCGCCCGGAGAACCTGCTGCGCGACGTGCGGGTGCGAATCGAGATGGCGGGCGACGGCCGCGCCACGCGCGGTGGCCGAGCTCGTCCGCTTCGAGCGTCGGCCGTCGACCATCTTCGGCTTCATCCAGGCGACCGAGCTGGTGCCGGTGCCGGTCGAGTCGATCCTCACCGTCCGGCTGGCGACCACGCCCGCCGCGCTGGGGGCGGTGCGCTGGACGATCGTGAACGCCGAGTCCGGCTGATGGGTACCAATGACATGACGCGCGCACCCGCGCCGGCCGGCCGACGAGCTCCGGCTCGTGCGTGGCGATCGGTTCCTGGAGGACGTGGGGGAGGCGGTGGCCCGAGCCGTCGTCGGCGCCGAGCGCCCGCTGCGGCTGCTGGCGACGGCCCTGCTGGCCGAGGGGCACGCGCTGGTCGAGGATGTTCCGGGCGTCGGCAAGACGCTCCTGGCGCGCGCGTTCGCCGCCTCGCTGGGCCTCGCCTTCGCCCGCGTCCAGGGCACGCCCGACCTGCTCCCGACCGACGTGACCGGCTCGAGCATCCCCGACGGGCAGCGCTTCCGCTTCGTGCCCGGCCCGGTCTTCACCAACGTGCTGCTCGTCGACGAGATCAACCGCGCCACGCCCGCGGACGCAGTCGGCGCTGCTCGAGGCGATGCAGGAGCGGCAGGTCAGCGCCGAGGGCGAGACGCGCCCGCTCCCCGACCCGTTCCTGGTCCTCGCCACGCAGAATCCGGTCGAGCTGGAGGGGACCTTCGCGCTCCCCGAGGCGCAGCTCGACCGCTTCCTGCTCCGGATCGAGCTGGGCTACCCGGAGGAGGAGGCCGAGCGACGCATCGCCGCGCGCCACCAGGCCTCGGCCGAGCCGCTGGATCGGGTCGAACCGGTGGCGAGCGCGGACGACGTCTCGGCCCTGCGCGACGCCGCGCGGCGGGTCCACGTCAGCGAGGAGGTGGAACGCTACCTCGTCGCCCTGGTGCGGGCCACGCGCGACCACGAGGACGTTCGCCTGGGCGCCTCGCCGCGCAGCAGCGTGGCCCTCTACCGGGCCGCGCAGGCGCAGGCCCTGCTGGCCGGCCGCGACTTCGTCCTGCCCGATGACGTCCGCACACTGGCGCCGGCCGTCCTCGAGCACCGGCTCCTGCTCGACGTGGATCGGGAGCTGCGCGGGGCGAGCGTGGGCGGGGTGGTGGAATCGGTGCTGGAGCAGGTCCCGCTGCCGCTCGTCGACGAGTCCGGCTGAGCCCGGTGGGCGCCTGGGTCGCGGTCGCGGTCCTGATCGCCGTCCTGGCGGTGATCGCCTCCGCTCCCGGCGCGCTGCTCGTCGCGGTCGTCACGCTCCTCTACGCCTGGCTGACCCGGCTCTGGTCGCGCTTCGGCGTCCAGCGCGTCTCGTACGAGCGCCGGCTGGGAACGAGGCGCGCCGTGGCCGGCGACAGCGTGCCCCTCGACGTCACCATCTGGAACCGCAAGCCGCTGCCGCTCCCCTGGGTCGCGGCGGACGACCTGGTGACGGATGGGCTGCAGGTCCGGGAGCGCTCCCAGCTCGACCGCGACAACGAGGTCCAGGGCCGCCGGATCATGCACAACGCGTGGTCGCTCGCCTGGTACGAGCGCGTCGTGCGGCACTTCCACCTCGACGCGGTGCACCGGGGCGTGTACGAGTTCGGCCCCGTCCGCATCCGGGTCCGCGACATGCTCGGCCGCGACGCGGTCGAGGCGTCTCTGGAGCTGCCGGACCGCCTGGTCGTGGCACCGCCGGCCCTGCCCGTGCGACGCAGCGGCGACGAGTCCTCGCCCATCGGTGACCGGCGGGCGCGCCGCTCGCTCTTCGTGGATCCGGCACTCTACTCCGGGGTACGCCCCTTCCAGCAGGGGGACTCGCTGCGGCGCGTCCACTGGCGGGCGACGGCCAGGCTGGGCAAGCCCGTCAGCCGCCGCTACGAGCCGGCGCAGGGTCGCGAGGTGCTGCTCGCGCTCGACGTCCAGACGCTCCCCGGACCGCACTGGCAGATGACCTGGGACGAGGCCGCCTTCGAGGCGCTCTGCACGACGGCGGCGAGCACCGCGCGCCACCTGCTGGCGCAGGGTGCCAGCGTGGGCCTCGCGGCGGCCAGCTTCACCGGGACGCCGCAGCGCTACGCCTGGCTGGCTCCCCAGGCCTCCGCCAGCCAGCTGTCGCGCGTGGGGGGCCTGCTGGCCCGCATCGGGCCCATCAGCTCGGCCCCGTTCGGCGGCCTCCTGACCTGGCTCACGCGGCGGGTCGCGCCGGGTGCCACCCTCCTCGTCCTCTCCGCGCGCGACCCGCTCACCTTCATGCCGTCGCTGCGGCGCCTCCTCGCCAGCGGCTACGGCATCGAGCTCATCTCGACCGGCGCCGATGCGACCGATCATGTCCGGCGAGCGCGTGCCGGCGGTATCGGCGCGAGGTCCGCCTCCTTCAGCCCCGGACCGGAGCATCCGAATGCGATCGTCATGGGGCGCTAGGTACCTGCTCCCCGCCGCCCAGGTCGTGGCGGAGGGGAGCTGGCTGGCGGTTGCCTACGCCGCGCTCCAGGCGTTGACCGGCCAGCCAGCCTGGCTCGGGCCGTTGGAGCTGGCGGTCTTCGCCTGGGCGGGGATGGCGTGGGGCCGCCGTGGCAGCTTGCGAACGCCGTCGATCGAGGCCCTCGGGCTGCCGCTGCTCGCCCTGGCGGCCGGGACGCTCGGCTGGGTCATCGATCCCGGTGTCCGCCACGCCCTCCTGGCCGGTGACCCGCTGGTCGCCCTCGGTCTCCACGGTCCTGGCTGGCTGGCTGCCATCGCCTTCTGGCGTGGGGAGGTGCATCGGTCGCGCGAGGACGACGACGCGATCCAGGACCGCCTGCTGCGCTGGGCGATCCCGGGCCTGGCGATCCCGTGGGCGGTGGGGCACCTGGCCACGAATGGCGCACTGGAGCATGACTTTGCCGCGGCCGCCTTCATCGGCACCGTCTTCTTCGTGGCCTCGGCCTTCGTCGCCATGGGTCTCGCACGCCTCGAGGCGGTGCGCGCCTCGACGGGGAGCGACTGGCGCTCGAACCGCTCCTGGGTCGGCCTGGTGGTGATGGTGGCGCTGGCCGTGACGCTCGTCTCCGTGCCGGCCGCCGCCATGCTCGACGTTCCGGCGCGCAGCCTGATGGTCGCCCTGCTCGGGCCGCTGCAGAGCATCCTGCTCGTGCTGCTGCTGCTGGCCACGCCGATCATCGTGGTTGCCGCCGCCATCGCCGACATCGTCGGCCCGCTGCTGCCGGAAGGGATCACCCTGGAGGGCCTCAGACTGCCCGAACTTCGGCGTCGACGGACGCCAGATCGTCAGCGCGGCGCCGGTGCTCATCTTCTACGTGGTGGTGGGCCTGATCCTGGCGGTGGAGCTCGCGATCGTCGCCGCCATCCTCTGGCTGCGCTGGCAGGAGCGCAAGCGGATGCGCATCGTGCTGCCCGATGCCTTCGAGGAACGCTCGATCGTCGTTCCCCCCGCCGCGGACACCGCGCCCCGGACGCGGGCGTCGAGACCCGCCCGACGCCGGCGCGCCACGGACCCGGTGGGCGTCTACCTGGAGGCGCTCGAGCTCCTGGAGCGGGACGGTCGCTGGGGGCGCCGGCCGCACGAGAGCCCGGCCGCCCACGCGGCGCGCTCGCAGCAGGAGGGCCTCGCCGCGCCGGCGCTGGGTCGCCTCGCCGCGGCGTACCAGCTGGCGCGCTACGCCGGCCGGCGCCTGCCGCAGGCCGAGACGCGCCGCGCGCCGTCGCGGCTGGCGGCCCTCCGTCGCTTCCTGCGGGCCTAGGCAACGCCCGATCTCGCGGGCGTTGAAGCCAGGTTAAGCAAACCTTATGGAAGCTCTCTTGACAATGGCATTGTCAATGTTTAGGGTAGCGGTGCGTTCCTGATTCACATCGGTGAAGGAGGTTCCAAGGAGCACCGCATCATGGCAAACATCACTCGATTCGACCCCTTTGGCGAGATGGTCACCCTGCGCCAGGCGATGGACCGCCTGTTCGAGGATTCGTTCGTCAGCCCGCTGACGCTGCGGACCTACAACGGCGAGGCATCGGCCCCCGCGCTCGACGTGCACCAGACCGCCGATGAGATCGTCGTCACCGCCGCCCTGCCCGGGCTCAAGGCGGAGGACGTCGACATCACCATCACCGGACAGACGCTGGTCATCCGCGGCGAGTTCAAGGAGGACTCGGACGTCGGGCGTGACCAGTACCTGTACCGCGAGCGCCGCTTCGGCACCTTCCAGCGGCAGGTGCAGCTGCCCGTCCGCGTGCAGGGCGACGCCGCCAACGCGACCTTCGAGGACGGCGTGCTTCGGCTCTCCATTCCCAAGGCGGAGGAGGTCAAGCCTCGCCAGATCCAGGTGAAGGCCTCCCCGAAGCAGGTCGACTCGTCCACCAATGGCGAGCGGTCCGCGTGAGCCTGGGGCTCAGCGGCGACGTCAGCGAATCGGTGAGCGCGGCCGGCGGGCGCAGCCTGCGGATCGGGCGATGAGTTCGATCCGCGACCCGCACCGGCCGCGCTACTTCATCAGCATCGCCGCCGAGCTGGCGAGCGTGCATCCCCGGACGCTGCGGATCTACGAGGAGGAGGGCCTCCTCTGCCCGCATCGTCGCAACAACCTTCGCCTCTACTCGGAGGCCGATATCCAGCGGGTGCGCATCATCCGCTTCCTCACCCGACGCCAGGGGGTCAACCTGGCGGGCGTCAAGGTGATCCTGCAGCTCGAGGCGCTCGGCAAGATCCGCGTCTACGACCTGTTCGAAGCCGATGATGTCGAGCGTTTCATGGAGGAGGGCGAGCCGGAGGACGTATCGGCGGCCAACCTCAACGGAAGGGACAGACGACAGGCATGAACCAAGAATCCAACGAGCGCGACAACCAGCCCCTGGACGAGATCCAGGTCCTGCCGCTGGTGGCGCTGCGCGACACCGTCATCTTCCCCGAGATGATCGTGCCGCTCCAGGTCGGTCGCGACCGGAGTGTCAAGGCGCTCGATCGTGCCGTCCGCAGCTCCCAGCCGGTGGCCCTCATCACCCAACGCTCGAACGAGACCGAAGAGGTCAACAGCGCCGATGAGCTGTACGCGGTCGGCACGCTGGCCAAGATCGCCCAGGTGATCCGCCTGCAGGACGGCACCATCCGGGCCATCGTGCAGGGCCAGCGCCGCATCCGGCTGCTCGACATGGTGCAGACCGAGCCGCACCTCGAGGCAAGGGTCCAGCTCGTCGCCGACGAGGAGAGCGACACCCTGGAGGTCGAGGCCCTGATGGCATCGGTCCAGGCGCAGATCGAGCAGTACGTGAGCTCGGGCGCATCGGTCCCGCCGGAGGTGGCGGTCGCCGCGCGCAACATCACCGATGGCGGCCTGCTGGCCGACATGGTGGCCTACTCGCCGGAGATGACGACCGACCTGCGCCAGTCACTGCTGGAGACCCTCAACGTGGCCGAGCGGCTGCGGATGGTCGGGCAGTTCCTGGCGAAGCAGATCGAGGTCCTGGAGCTCAAGGGCAGGATCCAGAGCGAGGTCAAGTCCGAGATGGACAAGACCCAGCGCGAGTACATCCTGCGCGAGCAGATGAAGGCCATCCAGAAGGAGCTGGGCGAGGACGATCCGGCCGTGGCCGAGGCGAACGAGCTTCGGACCAAGGTCGAGGAGTCGGCCATGCCCGACGAGGTCAAGGAGAAGGCCCTCAAGGAGGTCGATCGGCTCAGCCGCATCCCCTCCGCCTCGCCTGAGCAGGGCGTCATTCGCACCTACGTCGACTGGCTGGTCAGCCTTCCCTGGGGCGACCAGACCGATGACAACCTGGACCTCTCCGAGGCCGAGAAGGTCCTCAACGAGGACCACTACGGGCTGGAGAAGCCGAAGGAGCGGATCGTCGAGTACATGGCGGTGCGCAAGCTGGCCGAGAAGGTCCGCAGCCCCATCCTGCTCTTCGTCGGTCCGCCCGGCGTGGGCAAGACCTCGCTCGGCAGGAGCATCGCGCGGGCCATGGGACGCAAGTTCGTGCGCATGAGCCTGGGCGGCATCCACGACGAGGCGGAGATCCGCGGCCATCGGCGCACCTACATCGGCGCGCTGCCGGGCCGGGTCATCCAGTCGATCAAGACGGCAGGCAGCCGGAACCCGGTCTTCATGCTCGACGAGATCGACAAGGTCGGCATGGACTTCCGCGGCGATCCGTCATCGGCGCTGCTGGAGGTGCTCGACCCGGAGCAGAACTACAGCTTCCAGGACAACTACCTCGAGGTCCCGTTCGACCTGTCCAAGGTCCTCTTCATCGCCACGGCCAACATGCTCGACACCATCCCGCCGGCCCTGCGTGACCGGATGGAGGTGATCCAGCTTCCCGGCTACACGCAGCTGGAGAAGCTGCGCATCGCGCAGCGCTTCCTGATGCCCAAGCAGCTGGAGAACCACGGCCTGAGCGAGGAAAAGCTGACGATCACCGAGCCGGCCATGGTTCGCCTGATCCAGGCCTTCACCAAGGAGGCCGGCGTCCGGAACCTGGAGCGCGAGATCGCCAACGTCGCGCGCAAGGTCGCCCGCCGCGTGGCGGACGACGAGAAGACCAAGGTCGTGGTCGAGCCCGGCGCCCTGGAGGAGTACCTCGGCCCGGCTCGCTTCGAGTACGGCGAGCTGGACAGCGAGGACCAGGTGGGGATGGCCACCGGGCTGGTGGTCAGCGACGCCGGTGGCGACATCGTGCAGGTCGAGGCCACCCGCATGGAGGGGAAGGACGAGTTCATCCTCACCGGGCAGCTGGGCGACGTGATGAAGGAGTCGGCGCGTGCCGGACTCTCCTACATCCGGGCGCGGGTCAAGGAGCTCGGCATCGACCCGGGCATCTTCGAGAAGCAGACGCTGCACATCCACGTCCCGGCCGGCGCCACGCCCAAGGATGGCCCCAGTGCCGGCGTGACGATGGCCACCGCCGTCGCCAGCCTGCTCACCGACCGGCCCGTGCGGCGCGACCTGGCCATGACCGGCGAGATCACGCTGCGCGGACGCGTCCTGCCCATTGGCGGGCTGAAGAGCAAGCTGCTGGCGGCGCACCTCGCCGGCGTGAAGACAGTCCTCATCCCCAAGCGGAACGAGAAGGACCTGGTCGACGTGCCGGAGGACGTGCGCAAGCAGCTGCGCATCATCGCGGTCGAGACCATGGACGACGTGCTCGGCGAGGCGCTCATCGACCAGCCCCGGTCGGCCGAGCGCATCAAGGCGGAGCGCGCGGCGCGCCAGAAGCGCGTCGGGGGCCGGCGTCGCCGGCAGAAGGAGGAGGAGCCGCCCATCGCGGCGACGCCGACTCCCCGACGTGAGCAGCCGCCGGCGGGTGCCGCTTGAGAGGCGCGTGGGAGCATGCAGCGAGTGATCGTGGACGCGGAGGGGGGCCGCCCCTCTCGCGTCCACGCCGCTCCGTCGACTGATCTGGTGCGGCTCCTGCTCACCGGCAACGGCTGACGATGGAATACAAGGACTACTACGAGATCCTGGGCGTGCCGAAGAGCGCGTCGCAGGCCGAGATCAAGAAGGCCTACCGCCGCCTCGCGCGCGAGCTGCATCCGGACCGCAATCCGGGCGATGCCGCCGCGGAGAAGCGCTTCAAGGAGGCGAACGAGGCGCATGCCGTGCTCTCCGACCCGGAGAAGCGGAAGCGCTTCGACGAGCTGGGGGCGAACTGGCAGGCCTACGAGCAGGCCGGCTTCGGCGGCGGCGCCACCGACTGGGGCGGCTTCGGCGGTGCACCGGGCGGAACCCACTGGGAGTACCGGCGCGTGAGCCCGGAGGACCTGGGCGGCTTCAGCGACTTCTTCCGCACCTTCTTCAGCGGTGGCGCGGCGGGCGCGGGTGGCCCGATGGGCGCCGGCGGCACCGGCGGCGGCGGTTTCGAGCAGGTCTTCGACTTCGGCGGCCCCGGCGGGGCGACCGGCAGCGGGGCCGGGCGGCGCTCGCGGATGAGTGCGGCCCCGTCGGCCGAGGCGACGGCCGAGGTGACCTTGGCCGAGGTCGCGCGCGGCGCTGACCGCATGGTCGACGTCGACGGCCGGCGGCTGGAGGTCAAGATTCCGCCGGGCGTGAGCGATGGAGCGCGGATCCGCCTCCGGGGCGGCGGCGTGCGCGGCGGCGGACAGGGCCAGCACGGCGACCTGGTGATCAACGTCAAGGTCATGCCGGATCCCCGCTTCGAGCGACGCGGCGCCGACCTCGTCACCGATCTGCCGCTCACGCTGGCCGAGGCGCTGCTCGGCGCGGAGGTGCGCGTACCCACGCCGACCGGCGGCGTGAAGCTGCGCATCCGGCCCAACACGCAGAACGGGCAGGAGATCCGCCTGGCGGGCCGCGGCCTGCCGAAGCGAGGGGCGTCGGAGAAGGGCGACCTCGTGGTTCGCGCCGACGTCGTGCTGCCGACGCTCGACGAGGAGGCGCGCGAGGAGATGGCGAAGGTCCTGGGCCGGCACCCGCAGCCGGATCCCCGCCAGAAGGGGAGGGTCCACTGACCGATGCGCACCGAACGCTTCACCACTCGCGCCCAGGAAGCCATCGTGGCCGCGCAGCAGCTGGCCGAGGGCGAGGGGCATCCCGAGCTCACCAACCTGCACCTGCTGCTGAGCCTGGTCGACCAGCCCGACGGCGTCGTGCCGGCAGCCCTGGAGCGGATGGGCGTCCAGCCCGCCGTCCTGGCCCAGCAGGTGCGCGAGGCGCTCGGCCGCCTGCCGAAGGTGAGCGGCGGGGCTCAGCAGCTGAGCCTCTCGAACGAGACGCGCCGCGTCCTCTCCGATGCGCACCCGCTGGCAGAGCGCATGCACGACGAGTACGTATCGACGGAGCACCTGCTGCTCGCCATCATCGAGGACGCCACCGGCAGCGACGCCAAGCGGCTGCTGGAGACGGCCGGCGTGACGGGCGCATCGGCCCTGGAAGCCCTCAGCAGCATTCGAGGAAGCCAACGCGTGACGAGTGAGAACCCGGAGGCCACCTACCAGGCCCTGGAGAAGTACGGACGAGACCTGACCGATGCCGCCCGCCGCGGCCTGCTCGACCCGGTCATCGGCCGCGACGAGGAGATCCGCCGCGTCATCCAGGTGCTCAGCCGCCGGACGAAGAACAACCCGGTGCTGATCGGCGAGCCGGGGGTCGGCAAGACGGCGATCGCCGAGGGCCTCGCCCAGCGCATCGTGCGCGGCGACGTGCCCGAGGGCCTGCGCGACAAGCGCGTCGTGGCCCTTGACCTGGGCGCGCTGGTCGCCGGGGCCAAGTACCGCGGCGAGTTCGAGGAGCGCCTCAAGGCGGTCCTCAAGGAGATCACCGATTCCGCGGGCCAGATCGTCCTCTTCATCGACGAGCTGCACACCGTCGTCGGCGCGGGCGCCGCCGAGGGCTCCATGGACGCCTCCAACCTGCTCAAGCCGATGCTGGCGCGCGGCGAGCTGCACGCCATCGGCGCGACGACGCTGGACGAGTACCGCAAGCACATCGAGAAGGACGCCGCGCTGGAGCGCCGCTTCCAGCCGGTGATCGTCGACCAGCCGGGCGTCGAGGACACCATCAGCATCCTGCGCGGCCTGCGCGAGCGGTACGAGGTGCACCACGGGGTCCGCATCACCGACTCCGCGCTGGTCGCCGCCGCGGTCCTGTCCAACCGCTACATCACCGAGCGATTCCTGCCGGACAAGGCGATCGACCTCGTCGACGAGGCCGCCTCCCGGCTGCGGATGGAGATGGACTCGCTCCCCGCCGAGCTCGACGAGATCGAGCGGCGGCGCATGCAGCTGGAGATCGAGCGCGAGGCGCTGCGCAAGGAGAAGGACGCCGCCTCGAAGGCACGCCTGGAGGCGCTGGAGAAGGAGCTCGCCGACCTGCGCGAGCGCGGCGACGCCATGAAGGCCCAGTGGGAGCGCGAGAAGGAGGTGGTCGCCTCCATCCGCTCCACGCGCGAGGAGACGGAGCGGCTGCAGCCGGAGATCGAGGCGGCCGAGCGCGCCGCCGACTACGCACGCGCCGCAGAGCTCAAGTACGGCCGCGCCAACGAGCTGGCCACCCAGCTGGCCGAGCTGGAGGAGCGACTCCGCGAGCTCAAGGCATCGGGCTCGCTGCTGCTCAAGGAGGAGGTCGACGCGGACGACGTCGCCGATGTCGTGGCGCGCTGGACCGGCATCCCCGTCTCGCGCCTGATGGAGGGCGAGACGGAGAAGCTGCTGCGCATGGAGGAGCGGCTGCACGACCGGCTCATCGGGCAGGAGGAGGCCGTCACGGCGGTGTCGGACGCCATCCGCCGTGCGCGCGCCGGCCTGAAGGATCCGAAGCGGCCCATCGGCTCGTTCATCTTCCTTGGCCCCACCGGCGTCGGCAAGACGGAGCTGGCCCGGGCCCTCGCCGAGTTCCTCTTCGACGACGAGAACGCGCTGGTGCGGATCGACATGAGCGAGTACATGGAGAAGTTCGCTACGTCGCGGCTGGTTGGCGCGCCGCCCGGCTACGTCGGCTATGAGGAGGGCGGCCAGCTGACCGAGGCCGTTCGCCGCCGCCCGTACCAGGTGGTGCTCTTCGACGAGATCGAGAAGGCCCACCCCGACGTCTTCAACGTCCTGCTCCAGCTGCTGGACGACGGGCGCCTGACCGATTCCCAGGGCCGCACCGTCGACTTCAAGAACACCGTGGTGATCATGACCTCGAACATCGGTTCGACGACGCTCATCGACGCCTCCGAGCGCGGGGCCGATGCCTTCGACGAGGCGGCCGACGGCGTCCGTCTGCAGCTGCGCGAGCACTTCCGCCCCGAGTTTCTGAATCGCGTGGACGAGATCATCGTCTTCCGACCGCTCTCCGAGGAGCAGCTGGCCGAGATCGTGGGGCTCCTCCTCGCCGGCGTCGCGCGTCGCCTCGAGGAGGCTGGCATCTCCATGGAGGTGAGCGATGCCGCCCGCACCTACGTGGCGCGCGAGGGCTACGACCCCACCTACGGCGCTCGTCCGCTGCGGCGCGCCATCCAGCGACTGATCGAGAACCCGCTCGCGAAGCGAATCCTGGCCGGAGAGTTCCACGCCGACCAGACGGTGAAGATCGACTTCGCCGATGGGGCCCTGTCGTTCAGCGCCCTGGACGGCCCCGCCGAGGCCAGAGTCGGATCGGGGGCCGCGACCGAGTCCTGACGAATGCCGTGGACCGCTGGCGTCCTGGCCAGCGGCTGCCCGGCACATCGGGTAGATGTGCGCACGGGGGGCGTTGCGGCGTCGAACTGCCGGTGCATCGGGCAGCCCCGCGCAAGAACGGCACACTTGGGCGCATGGCGTGCTAGCCGTTGCCCCATGGAGCGGCAGACCGGAACCACGCACCGCCTCCGGGCGATGAATCGCCCAGTGCATCGGGCAGCGCGCCGCGCGGCATCGAAATTGTCAGTGGCGAATGGGGATCGCGTTATCCAATTCGCAGTCCCAAATACCCGTTCCCGACCGCTGAATCCACGGTCAGCCCGCCCCTCCGTTCGCCCGTTCTCCCGTTCTCCCGTTCTCCCGTTCGATAGATCTCCGAATCTGCACCAGACCACGCCGCCAGGGACAGGTATGGCAGTTCTATCGGTGCAGGCTCCGCACGGCGCGCGCCGCCGGGTGCAGTTGCGGCGATCCCTGCACCGATAGATCGAGCAGATTGAGGCCCCACACGCCATCCGGGAGCAATTCGGAAGATCTATCGGGGAGCCGACCTTCGCCGGGCCGATGCTGATCAGGGGAGCCAATCGGCGAGGACAACCGGACCGGACCGCGAATTGCAGGATCCGTGCGGACATGAGGATCCTGGTCGCGAACGACGACGGCATCTACTCCCCCGGCATCGCGGCACTGGCCAAGGTCGCGACGCACTTCGGCGACGTGCGGGTCGTGGCGCCGGACGTGGAGCAAAGCTCCGCCGGCCATGCCGTCACCGCCACCCGTCCGCTCAGCTACAAGCGCACGCCGGTCATGCAGGCGCTGGGCGTTGAGGCCTACCGCGTCAACGGCACGCCGGCCGACTGCGTGGCGCTGGGAATGTTCCAGTGGGACAAGGTGGACATCGTGCTCTCCGGCGTGAACCTGGGAACCAACCTGGGTCACGGGGCATGGCACTCGGGGACGGTTGCGGCGGCCCGGCAGGCGGTCCTGTTCGGCGCGCGCGGGATTGCCCTGAGCACGCCCGTGACCGGCGAGGAGCCCGACTTCGCGTCGCTCGAGCCGCACGTGCAGCAGGCCCTCGAGTGCCTGATCCCGAAGGACTCACTCGAGCTCGTGAACGTCAACGTGCCTCGCCATCCGCGGGGCATGCGCTGGACGCGGCAGGCGGTCAAGCGCTACGACGGGAAGGTCGTTCCCGGCGAGGATCCCATGGGCCGGCAGCACTACTGGTTCACCGTGGTCGGCATCGAAGAGACCGAGCCGGGGACCGATCTGTGGGCGGTCCAGCACGGCTACACCTCCATGACGCCGCTCAGCCTGGACCTGACCGATGCCGGCGAGCTCAGCGCGCTCGAGCGCGAGGCGCCGCTCGACCAGCTGGACGAGGGACCACCGGAGGAGCCGCCCGAGCCGATCGAGGAGGACGAGTCGTGAATCCGACAATCCGGGCGGTGCCGGGCAAGTTGGCACGCCACGTGCCTCCCATGAGCACGTAGGTCGCTCCTTCGGGAGTCACCGAACTCACACAAGGAGGCAACAAATGTTCGGATTGGGGATCATCGGAACCATCCTGGTCATCCTGCTCATTCTCTGGCTGGTCGGCGCCCTCTAGGCACTGACCGCCCGGCCCGACGGCCGGCAGGGACCAATCGACAACCACCAATCAGGGACCGGGGCGCGAGGCCTCGGTCCTTCGTCATGTCGGTCGGCGCACCGCCGCGCTCAGCGGTGCCGTCGGCGGCGTCCGGCGGGCGTGGGGCGCGACCGCTCGCGCTCGGTACGGCGCGGCGGCGGGACGAAGCGCTGGCGGCGGATCTCGTCGTTCATGGCGGCGATCCGCGGCGGGAACTTCACGAAGGCCGCCCAGGCCGCGACCGCCATCCCGGGCACCACGATCAGCAGGAGCAGCAGCAGCGGGACGTGGATCACGGCCAGCAGCGGGACGATGCCCCAGGTGATCACGATCGACCAGAAGACCCACTCGTGCAGCGCCAGGATCTCCGGGTAGCGGCGGTACCTGCTCTGCGCCACGGTGTAGACGGCGATGCCACCGAGCACGATGACGAGGCCGCCGGCCCACATCAGGGTGAACAGGTTCGGGTAGGTGATGGGGGTGAAGGGAGAGACGAGGTCGCTCATCGGTTCAGGAGTCTAGCAGAGGGTTCGCGCCGGCCAGCGGCGCCGTGCTAGGCGGGCGCCGGCGACGATATAATCACGGTTCCCGACGACCACGCCGCATCGAGGTTCCCTTGCGCGCACTCCTCTCCGTCTCGGACCGCGAAGGCATCATCGAGCTGGCCCGGGGCCTCAGCGACGCCGGGGTCGAGTGCTTCGCCACCGACGGCACCCGCGCGCACCTGGCCGATGAGGGCATCGAGGTCCGTTCCATCACCGACCTGACCGACTCGCCCGAGATCCTGGGCGGCCGCGTCAAGACGCTCCACCCCAACATCTTCGCCGCGCTCCTGGCTCGCCGTGACCAGCCCGACCACCTGGCGCAGCTGGCCGAGCACGGTATCGAGCAGCTCGACATCGTGGTGGTCAACCTGTACCCCTTCGCCGCCACCGTGCGCGACGGCGACGTCTCGCTCGACCAGGCGCTGGAGAAGATCGACATCGGCGGAGTCGCCCTGCTGCGCGCCGCCGCCAAGAACTTCCCGGGCGTGGCCGCGGTGAGCGACAAGACCCAGTACGCAAAGGTCCTGCGCGACCTGAAGGCACAGGGCACCGTCAGCCCGGAGACCCGCCAGAAGCTGGCGGCCGAGGCCTTCGCCCTCACCGGCGCCTACGATGCGCACGTCGCCTCCTACCTCAACCAGCAGGCGGGCACGCTCTTCCCGAGCCGCCTGACGCTGGTGGTCGAGAAGCGTTCGGACCTGCGCTACGGCGAGAATCCTCACCAGTCGGGCGCCTTCTACGCCGATCCGCTGCAGACCGACGGCAGCATCAGCGGGGCGCGCCAGATCGCCGGCAAGGACCTCTCGTTCAACAACCTGCTCGACCTGGACGCGGCCTGGAGCATCGCCAGCGACTTCAAGACGCCCACCGTGACGATCGTCAAGCACGGCAACCCGTGCGGCCTGGCCAGCGTGGTCGACCTCGCCGAGGCGTTCCGGCTGGCGCTCGAGGGCGACAGCGTCAGCGCGTACGGCGGGATCATCGGCGCAAACCGCGTGGTGGACGAGGGCACGGCGCGGGCCATCCGACCCGGCTTCTTCGAGGCGATCGTGGCGCCCGGCTACACGCAGGAGGCGCTCGAGATCCTGCGCACCAAGAAGGGCTTCGAGATCGTGGAGGTGCCCGCCGCCGAAGAGCTGCCGACGGACCTGGGGATCGGGAACTTCGACTTCAAGCGCATCGGCGGAGGACTGCTGGTGCAGACCACCGACAACCTGGAGGAGGACCGCAACAAGCTGCAGGTCGTGACCAAGCGCCGCCCCACCCTGGAGGAGCTGACCGACCTGCTCTTCTCGTGGCGCGCGGTGCGGCACGTCAAGTCGAACGCGGTCGTGCTCGCCAAGAAGCACGCCATGATCGGCATGGGGGCCGGGCAGCCGTCACGCGTGGTGAGCGTCGAGGTGGCGCTGCGCAAGGCCGGAGAGCGTGCGCCGCTCTCGGTCATGGCCTCCGATGCCTACTTCCCGTTCCCGGACGGCATCCAGATCGCGGCGCAGGCCGGGGTGACCGCCATCATCCAGCCGGGCGGCAGCATCCGCGACGAGATGGCCATCGAGGTTGCCGACCGCCACCACATGGCCATGGTCTTCACCGGACGCCGCCACTTCCGGCACTGAAACACGCTTGAGGGATCCGACCGCATGGAAAAGCTGATCTCCGTCGAGGCCGTCGCCGCAACCGAGGCGGGCGCCATCGCGGCCGCTCGCCTCATGGGCCGCGGTGACCGCGAGGGCGCCGACCACGCCGCCGTCGAGGCGATGCGGCACGCCATGGAGGAGGCGGAGATCAGCGGCACCATCGTCATCGGCGAGGGCGAACGGGACGAGGCGCCCATGCTCTACATCGGCGAGAAGGTGGGCAACCCGGAGGCCGCCGTCGCGATCGACATCGCGGTCGACCCCCTGGAGGGCACGAACCTGGTGGCCACCGGATCACCCAACGCCACCGCGGTCCTGGCCGCGGCCGAGCCGGGAGGGTTGCTGCACGCGCCGGACACCTACATGCGCAAGCTGATCGTCGGGCCGCAGGTGGCGGGTCACGTCAGCGTCGACGACCCGGCGGAGGTCACCATCCGGACCATCGCCCAGCGGCTGGGTCGCGAGCCGTGGGACATCACCGTCATCATCCTCGAGCGGCCGCGCCACGAGCAGCTGATCGCCGATGTGCGAGCCACCGGGGCGCGAATCAAGCTGATCGGCGACGGCGACCTCACCGGCGGGATCAGCGTGGCCGTCTCCGGTACCGGCGTGCATGCCGTGATGGGCATCGGCGGGGCGCCCGAGGGCGTGCTGGCCGCCGCGGCGCTCAAGTGCCTGGGCGGAGAGATCCAGGGCAAGTTCGTGTGGCGTTCCGACGAGGAGAAGGAGCGGGCACGGCGCATGGGCGTGGACGTTGACGACACGGAGCGGGTCTACTTCACCGACGACCTGGCATCCGGTGAGCAGGTCGTCTTCTCCGCGACCGGCGTGACCGACGGCGAGCTCCTGCGTGGCGTCCGCTTCTTCGGCGGCGGCGCGCGGACCCACTCGCTGGTGATGAGCTACTCGCGGGGCGTGGTCCGCTTCATCGATACGGTCCACACCTTCGACCGCCAGTCTCCGCCGCGCGTCCGCCTCTAGCCGCGGGCCCCGATGAGGCGTGGGCCGCGCGAACTCGTCACGCGAACTCGTCACGCGAACTCGTCACGCGAACTCGTGATCCGCGGGGAACCGCGTGAGCGAGGAACTCGTCAGATGTCGCCTCACGGCATCCTTATCCGACACCGCAGCGTCGCGCGACCCGGCGCCGCGGCCCGGCCGAGCGTGAATCGTCGCAGGCCCACGCATCTGGCCCGCCCGCGACTCGGATAACGCGACTCACGACAGCACCTGACAACTTCGCGCGCGGTTGCGCGGCTCGACGCGGGCCGATCCGCGCGAACTCGTCACGCGCGGTTGCGGGGCGATCCGCGCGACCGGTTGCGGGAAACGATCCGCGGGGAACCGCGAGAGCGAGGAACTCGTCAGATGTCGCGTCACGGCATCCTTATCCGACACCCGCGCACGCTGCTACCCGGCGTGCCCGCTGCTCCGAGCGTGAATCGCCTCCGCCGGCGTCCGCCGCCGCTTCGGATCTCGGATAACGCGACTCAGGACGGCACCTGACAACTTCGCGGGCGCAGGGAGCCCGGGCGCAGGGAGCCACGGACGCAAGGGAGCGGGGGGGCTGCGCGGCGGCGGGAGCTACGGTCCGCGGACCGCGCGGCGCTATCGGTCCGCCCAGTCGGTCTCGCTGATCCGCCGCACGTCCTGGTCGGCGACGCTCGGCAGGAGATCGGCCACGGTGACATCGGTCCGCAGGTCGGCGCAATTGCGCCATGGCCGGAAGCTCGGCTCCAGCTCGGCCAGCGGCTCGAGGGCGAACCGACGCTCCTGCAGACGGGGGTGCGGCACGATGAGGTCGAGCTCCGTGTCGGTGATGCACATGCCATCGAAGGCGAGGATGTCCAGGTCCACGATCCGGGGACCGAAGCGAATCCCCTGCGGATCGCGACCCAGCGCGACCTCGATGCGCTTCGCATGGAAGAGGAGCTCTGCCGGGCCGAGCTCGGTGACGAGCTCGATCACCGCGTTCGTGAAGATGGGCTGGTCCGCGAAGTCGCGCGGCTTCGTCTCGTAGAGGCTCGACACGCGCACGACCTGGCCGATCTCCGCGAGCTCCCGCAGAGCCCCGACGAAGGCCCGCCTGGGGTCGCCGATGTTGCCGCCGAGACCGATGAAGGCGCGCACGTACCCGCGACTCTAGACCAACGCGCGGGCCCCGGAGATCCCCTGCGGTGAGAATCGGTTGGCGCGACGCGCAGGCATGGCGCTTGCTTCCGGGCTCCCCGTCCAACCAACGCACTGACAAGGGGGATGAGATGATCCAGAGCGCAACCCAGACCCGTCGCGGCGGCATGGAGTCGCCGGTCGACAACGCGACGTACGACCTGTTGCAGGCGCTGACCTCGAAGCTCGAGTCCATCGAGGCGTACGAGATGTACCGCGACGACGCGCAGGGCGATGGACGCGAGCTCTTCGAGGAGCTGCTGCGCGACGACCGCAAGCACGCCGAGCGCCTGCTCGACGCGCTGCGCGACAAGCTGCGCTAGCTCTGCCGTTCGGGCGGGCGCGCGCGGCCCGCCCACATCGGTCAATCCTGCCTGGCGGCGATGGCTCGGGCCAGCTCCTTCTTGTTCATCGATGAGCGGCCGCGCACGTTCAGCTTGCGGGCTCGCTCGTAGAGGTCCTGCTTGGTGTTGCCGAACAGGTCCACGCCACCGAACGTCTCGCCCTTCCCCTCGCGAGCCTCGCGGCCACCTCGCTTCGCCCTCGGATCCGATGGTCCTCGCTCGTCCTTCGGCTCCCAGTGGTCGCCCACCTTCTCGAACGAATGCTTGAGCGCGGAGTAGGCGGTGCGATGGGCTCGCTCCCCCTCCCCGTACGTCTCCACCGCCGAGTCATGCGTCTTGGCGAACGTCTCCTGCGCCTTCTTGGGGGACCGCTCGATCGTCCCCGGAAGGTCCTCTCGAATCGGCATCGGTCCAAATCACCTCCGGCCGATGCGTCAGCAGCCTGCGTGCCGTGCCGTTCCGCGGCCCGTCGCCGCCTGACCCCGTCGCCAGCCCGTGGCGGTATCGACCACGAATCCGCCTGGACGGACCGATTCATGGTCGGAATCGCCAGCAGATGATGGAAGTGGCAATGAAGCGGCGACCTGGACCGCCGACATCGGCGAATCCTGGTCGTTGGCGCCAGCTGCCGGCTGATCCACGCTGAAACGAGCGGCAGGGCTGGTCAATCGGGTGGTAAGCGGCTGATAATCGGCGCCGCCTATCCTCACTCGTGCCGAGGTGGTGCGGGGGGCGCGCCGGTCGGTATCGGGGGAGCTCGTCTCGTCGCGCAGGGCATCCGCCACCGGGGCACCGATTGTCGGACATCCAGTACGTCTACCCGCTGATCCACAACAAGGTCACGTCCCCTCACTACGTGACCCCGACGTTGCGGCGTGCGCGACTCATCGACTGGCTCAACGAGAGCTCCGAGTGCAGGGCCGTGGTCATCGCGGCGGATGCAGGCTACGGCAAGACCACCCTCCTGTGGCAGTGGGAGCGCGAGGTCGACTTCCCCTGCTACTGGTACAAGCTCGATCGCAACGACCGCGACTGGTCGCTGCACATCAGCTACCTGATCGAGTCGATCAGCCAGCGGCATGCAGGATTCGGCCGGCGCGCCCACTCAATGCTGGAGCAGATGGGCGGACCAGGCTCGTCGCGCCCGGGCGTGGCCGCTTACCTCCTGGCAGAGATGTACGAGCGGCTGACGGAGCCGTGCACCTTCATCATCGATGACTGGCAGTTCGTCGCATCGGTCACTGAAGTCCGCGGTCTCTGGAATCAGATCCTGCGCGACGCCCCGCCCACCTGCCGCTTCGTCTTCCTGTCGCGCGCCAAGCCGCACCTCCAGTTCGCACGGTTCAAGACGCACGCTGGCTACGCCGAGATGCGGACCGATGCCCTCCGCTTCAACGACCGCGAGATCGACGAGCTGTTCCGAGACATCTACAACGACCCGCTCGACCCGACCGAGCTTGCCGAGTTGGAGCGACGCACGGAGGGTTGGGCAGCAAGCCTGCAGCTCGTGGAGGTCTCGCTGCGGGAGCGGCATACGCCCGAGGAGAGAAAGTCGTTCATCCAGTCGATCACTGCCACCACGGACAGCGACTTGGTGGAGTTCCTCGCCGAAGAGGTGCTGGACCAGCAGCCAGATTTCCTCCGCCAGTTTCTGCTAACCACATCCATCCTACATAGGATCACGCCGGAACTAGCGAGTCGCCTGTCCGGGCAGGACGACGGAGAAAGGGTGCTTCGAGATCTTGAGGGGCGAGGTCTCTTCACCTACCGGCTCGGTTCTCAAGAGTCGAGCTATCGGTATCACGGCCTGTTCCGAGACTTCCTCGAGAGACGGCTGGCGCTCGAGCGATCGGAAGGAGAAGTTGACGCGCTTCACATCCACGCGGCGTCCTATTTCGAGACAACCCAATCCTGGCCGGAGGCGATACACCATTACCTCCGCGCACGCCTACAGCCCCAGGCCGCCCGTCTAATAGCTAAGTACGGCGACGATCTGGCGACAGCTGGTCGGCTCCCACTATTGGAGGAGTGGCTACAGCAGCTGCCTGAACGAACCATTTCTGAGAACGCGAGACTCTCGCTGCTCTTCGGCGAGGCGATGGGGATCCGAGGTGAGTGGGAGGTGGCCTTCGACGCCCTGAGACGAGCTCTCGCCTTCTTTGATCGCCGCGGCGACCGCCGGATGGTGGCCCTTTGCAGGTTGAAACTCAGCACGCTGTTGGCGAACCTAGGCCGAGTGGAGGAGGCGTCGATGGAAGCCTCCAATGGGCTGTCGCTGGCGCCGATGACGCGACCGCTACCCGCTTACGGCTTCGCGGCAATATTCGCAATCACGGCCGCGTGGCTGGGCTTGCCGTTTCAGGACGTGATCCAAGAGTTCCGACGGATCGTCGTCGAGGCCAAGTCACACGGCTGGGAGGCATTTCGCTCGATTGGCCTTCGCAACCTCGGCGCCGCACTTCGCCATGTGGGGAGGATAGACGAAAGTGTCAGGAGCCTTGGGCTCGCGGCGAGATTCTGGGGAGACCTTCCGGCAAGTCCCTTCGCCGACAACGCCGAACTGGTGGCCTCCGTCCTTGCAGCCGGGAACCCGGGCCGCGCACACACTCTCGCGGCGACCGCCGTGATTCGGACTGAGCCATGGCCTAGGCCGCATGCCGAAGCTGTCTATGGCCAGGCGCTGGTCTTCGCCTATCAGGGCGAGTTTGAACAAGCATCGGCCTTGCTCCAGGGATTGCTGGCGAACCCGAAACCGCTCGGGCCGACCGCATCGCAGGCTGCCGCACTCCTTACTGAGTGCCACTACTGGGGTGGCCGAATCCGCAAGAGATGTCGCCGGATGGGGAGAGCGGATTTGATCGCGACCGGACCCACGCTTGGAACTCGCCCTAATCCCTGCGAAAGCGGTTACTCGCCACCTGACAGCAACTGGGCGGCAACCTCAAGGACTCGAACATGTTAGGCGGTGGGAGAACCCAGGCGCCCTTTACGACGTTGCCCTAAGTCTTGCGAAATTGGGAGCGCTAGCTCCTGAGCACGGCGGAACGCCCAATTACAGACTTGCCGCCGAGGCGTTGCGCAAGGCGCATGCGGCCGGAGCATTGCGTCCGTTGCGTTGGTCGTTCCGTCGGTCTGTCACATACGCGAGGCAGTTGGCGTCCCAGAACGGTACCGAGTTGGTGATCGCGGCGACAGACCAGGTCCCGGGGCTGGCGCGAGACATTGATAGGCCTATTGCGGCACACCCAAGGCCTCCGTCGAGAGTTGCTCCTGGGGGCATACGGCGACACGCGACCACGGAAACGGTCGGACCCCCGTACGGCAGTACGCCGTCCGGACGTTGTGGAACTCCGCAAGTCGCTAATTCAGAAGCAGGCGCCCCGGCTGTTCATCCGGTGCGTTCGGGACCTTGCCATACACCGAGGTTCCTGGAGCGGCCCCACCATTACAGTTGATCGTCGTCGAACGCGGACACTCCTCGGGCTTATCGCTGGGCACGGCGAGACTGCGCTAACTCGAGACATGGTCCTAGACATCATGTGGCCGAGGATGCAGACCCAGGCGCAGCCGTCGACGGCCTAAACCAGACTGTGTTCCAGCTGAGACGCGCGCTTGATCCGGCGTATCGGGATGGCGAGAGTCCGCAATACGTGATCAGCACGATCGACGTCGTACAGCTCAACCCTGAGTTGGTCCAAACCGACGTGGCCGAGGATTTCCGGAGCCTCCGCGATCAGTTGTCGTCCGAGGGTCCACGCGCGGCCGAAGTCGCCGCTTCTATGGTGAACATCGTCAGAGGTCAAGTACCTAGGTGAACTTCGGTACGAGGATTGGGCGAACCGCCTCCAGGCGTCGATTCATGCAGAAGTGAGGCAGAGCCTGCTCCAACTCGCCACAGGGGATTTCCACGCCGCTCCCAGACCTATGCATTCGCGCGGCCGGTGCCCTGATCGAGCTCGACGAATTTGACGATCACGCTTATGCCGCAATGGCGCGCCATTTGGACCTTTCTGGTCGTCGCGTTGCCGCCCGTGCATTGATTAGCAGGTACGCCAAGAAGCTAGAAACCGAACTCGACGAGTCGCCCTCGGACCTAATTACGACAACCCTCGAGCGCTTGCACACGGAGAGCGGGCGGTCCAATAATCTTTGACCTCGCACGACGGCGCCTACACTCGGCCTTGACTTGCCGGACCGTTAGCGCGTAGAGTACGCCATGGCTAGTACTTTCGTACTGCGCACGTACTGGCCCCGAGAATATGTGGGTGCTTTGATCCGCCGGCCGAATGTGGGCACTTAGGCCGTCGGGGAGCAGGTAGTGCAACCGACCGTTCCGTCACCGGAGTGTGTCGGTTGTCTTGGTTAGTCACAGAAGAGGGCACCTTCTGATGGCACGCAATTCGCTCAAGGGCTGGTAGCCCTGAACGTGGAGGGCACAATGAAGCGCTACGTTCAGCGGCTCTCCGCTCTGATTGCAGCTCTTGGAGGACTCGTCACTCTGGCCTTGGCCGGAGGCGCATCTCTCAAGGGCTGGTAACGGCGCGTGGTAGACTCCGGCCCGTTCACCGCTAGGTGACGTGATCGGTGTCTGCCACTGTCCGCAGTCTAGTAACCGCAACAGTAGCCGTCGCGATTCTTGTATTCGCGGCGGCTACTTGGCTCTCCCCACCACACGAGCAGATTGGTGGTGTGCCTGGGATTGCCTTTTGGACAGTATTGGCCCTCATCGGCAGTGCGCTCCCGGTACGGCTGCCGCGCGGCATCATCGTCAACGTCAGCGTCGCGCCTCTGCTCGCCACGATTGCGCTCGGTGGTCCAATGGCTGCCGGAATCGTCGGCGCGATCGGAACGACGGACCTACGCGAGATCGACTCTTTCTCGCCGAGAAGTTCCGTGGTACGGAACACTCTTCAATCACGCCGCAATCGTCATCGCCGCTGTCGTAGCGGGCTTGTTCTTCGAAATTCCCCGAGGTCTCGCAGATCAGCAGACCGGATTCGCCGCTAACATCGTCCTCTTTGTGGGGCTCATGTCGGCCTCGGTCGTCTACTTCGTCCTAAATGTGTTGCTTGCAGTTGTCGCTGTGAGTAGCCGAACGGGGACGGCCGTCCGGACGATCCTTGCCCAAGATGTCCAAGCGATTGCTCACAACTTGCTGGGCTTGGCGCCGCTGGGATGGCTCATGGCCGAGGTCTTCCTCCTCCCCGACGGAGCGGGATGGTGGGCCACTCCCCTCTTCGTCATCCCCCTCTTCACCACCAGGCTGGCGTACCACCGCTACGTCGAGACCAGGGAGCTGTTCGAGCAGACGATCGGGGCGCTGGCCAACGCCGTCGACGCCCGGGACAAGTACACCCGCGGCCACTCGAACCGGGTCAGCCACATCGCGGAGGCCATGTGTCGCGTCATGAAGCTGCCGGAGGCGGAGATCGAGAAGATCCACTGGGCCGGCCTGCTGCACGACGTCGGCAAGATCGGCATCCGCGACGACGTCCTCCTGAAAGAGGGCCCGCTCGACAAGGACGAGCGTCGGCTGATGAACCAGCACCCGACCATCGGTGCCGAGATCGTGAGCCCGGCCAAGCAGCTCTCCGCGGAGGCGCCGCTGATCCACGCACACCATGAGTGGTTCAACGGCTCCGGCTATCCCTCGGGCAGGGAGGCGCTCGACATCCCGCTGGGCGCTCGGATCCTCTCGGTCGCGGACTCGTACGAGGCGATGACGTCGGCGAGGCCGTACCGCAAGACGCCGCTGACGCACGAGCAGGCGGTGGCCGAGCTGGAGAAGTACTCCGGCATCCAGTTCGACCCGCATATCGTGCCGGTCCTGGTTGGGCTGGATCGGTCCATCCTCGACCGCCCACCTGATCGGCCCGATGAGCTGCCCACCATGCTGCAGGCGCCGGATCCGCGCGACCATGAGCGGGGCCCCGCATCGGACCAGGCGATGCCGGCAGCCGGGTGAGGCCGAAGCTCGCATCGGACGATGTTTCTTAGCGTCATTCTGCTGGCGCTCGTCGTGGGCGCCCTGGCAGGGGGAGGTCTCCCGCGGCTCGCTGAGCTGAAGCTGCGCTGGCTCCCCGTCCTGCTCGCCGCGCTGGCCCTGCGCGTGGGCGTGGTCCTGCTGCAGGAGAACGGCATCGGCAGCGGGCTGCCCCTCGCCTGGGGGCTGGTGGCGGCCTACCTCTTCATCTTCGTCTTCCTCTGGGTCAACGCGCGCGTGCCGGGACTCCAGGTGGCGGCGGTGGGCATCGGCCTCAACTTCCTGGCGGTCCTGGTCAACGGCGGCCGCATGCCCATCTGGCCGGGCGCGTTCGAGGCCGCGGGCTTCACCGCCGATGCCGTGGCCGGCGATCCGTTCCACTACCTGGTGACCGTCAGCAGCGTGGCCGACTTCGTCAGGAGCGGCGGCATCTTCGGTGACGTGGTCCCGGTCCCGGTTCCGGTGATCCGGGACGTGGTGAGCATCGGCGACCTGCTGCTGGCGCTGGGCATCTTCTGGACGATCGTCTACACCATGACCCGGCCGAACGCGCCGGTTCGCCGCTCCGTGGCCCTGGGCCCGAGACGGGGCGATCCGTTCCCGAGCGGGATGCTCGCCAGCGCGGCCCCGGCCGCAACCGCCGTGCTGCCTCGGCCCACGCCGTCGGTGGCGGTCGCCCCGCCGGTCGCCGTCGAGCGCGAGGCGCGGCCGCAGTCCCCCTACCTGGCCCTCTTCCGCAACCGCAACTTCTCGCTGCTCTGGATCGGCCAGCTGGTCAGCTTCTTCGGCGACCGGGTGCACCAGGTGGCGCTCTACGTGCTGGTCATCGACCGCGGAACGGCCCTGGACCTGGGCATCGTGGCCGCCGCGTCGACCATTCCGAACATCTTCCTCGGCCCCCTGGCCGGCACCCTGGTGGACCGATGGGATCGGCGGCGCACCATGATCGCCTGCGACCTCGTGCGCGCCGGCCTGGTGCTGCTGGTGCCGGTGGTGATCGACATCAGCACCTGGCTCGTCTTCGCCATCGCGCTGCTGGTGGCGACGGTCGGGCTGCTCTTCCGGCCGGCGAAGACGGCGATCGTCCCGTCCATCGTGCGCAACGATCAGCTTGTCACCGCCAACTCCGCCTCCACCCTGTCGGAGACGCTCGCCGACGTCTTCGGCATCCCGCTGGCGGCCGCCATCGTGGCGGCCCTGGCCGGCCTGGTGGGCGCCGCCTTCGTGATGGACGCCGGGACCTACGTCGCGTCGGCGCTGCTGATCGCCGGCATGGTCGTCCCCAAGGAATCGATCGAGGCGGCGCCGTTCTCGGTTCGCGTCGTGTGGCGCGAGATGGCCGACGGCTGGAACTTCCTGACGCGGCAGCGCGAGCTCCTCTCGAACACGGTCGTCAGCACCGTCGCCCAGCTCGCGTTCGGAGCGGAGGCCATCTGCTCGATCATCTACGCGCAGCAGACGCTGGACCGCAGCGTCATCGACTATCCGCAGAACTACGGCTGGCTGATGGGCTCGCTGGGCCTGGGCAGCGTGGTGGCCGGCCTGGCCATCGGCACCTTCGCCACCAAGGCTCCGAAGGGGTTCATGACGATCGGCGGCTTCATCGGCATGGGTGCCGCCATGGTCGCCGCCGGGCTGACCACCAACCCGTACCTGGCCATCGGCATCTTCTTCGCCATCGGCGCAGCCAACCTGCTCTACCTGGCCCCCACCATCACCCTCTTCCAGGAGCGGACGCCATCTCGCCTCTTCGGTCGCGTGGTGTCGACACGCCAGGCCCTGACCTACGGCGCCATGTCGATCTCGATGGCCCTCGCCGGCTGGCTCTCCGAAATCATCGGTCCGGCGAACGTGCTGATGCTGGGCGGGTCATTGATCGCCGCCGCCGGCCTGGTCGGGCTCACGATCCCTTCCATGCGCGACGCCCGATAGCCTGCTACGCTTCGCCGGCCGTGGCTCCCATCCTTGACCTGGCAGTCATCGCACTCGCCGTGATGGTCTGCGGCACGCTCGGGCTCCTGGCCTGGACCGTGGGAATCACCCTCCCGAATGCCCTGCGCCGTGCGCGCCGAGACGTGCTGAAGGCCCGACTCGCGACGGTCGTGGTGGAACGCCGGCTTCGTACGCTGAGCCGGGCCGCGGGACGAATGGACGACGAAGGAGAGGCATGACCGACCGGCAGACGGAACCCGGCTATCGCGGCGCACTGCCGCCGCGCAACGATCGAATGGCCGGGCCCTGGGTGATCGTGGTGATCGCCCTCTTCCTGTTCATGGTCGTGCTGGCGCTGGTGGGCCTGCCGAGCAGCCTCTTCCCGGCGGCGACACCACTTCCCACGCTGGCGCCATCAGCGGTTCCCAGTGCCAGTGCGAGCGCGGCACCCAGCTCGAGCGCCCCTGGCGCCAGCAGCTCACCGTAGGTGTACGATATCCGTCCTCAATACGGAGGGGACTCCTGAACGTGGCCCGGGACAGGTGCGTGCTGGTCGTCGACGACGACGGGCAGATCAGATCGCTGCTCTCCGACCTTCTCGAATCGAACGGCTATGCCGTGCGCAAGGCGAAGACCGGCGCGGAGGCGTTGGCCGCCGTCGAGAAGCAGCGCCCCGACCTGGTGATGATGGACATCAAGCTGCCCGACCAGGACGGGCTGGACGTGCTGAAGGCGCTGAAACGCGAGCGGCCGGAGCTCGAGATCGTGGTCATGACGGCCTTCGGCGGCTCGTCGACGGCGATCAAGGCGATGGAGCAGGGCGCGTACGACTACGTCACCAAGCCCTTCGAGATCGACCACCTGCTCAACCTGCTGAAGCGCGTCTTCGAGCACGTCGAGATGTCGTCGGAGGTCAACACCCTTCGCCTGGAGCTCGGCAAGTCGGCGGCCGAACGGGAGCGCATCGTGGGCTCCTCGAAGCCGATGCTGGAGGTCTACAAGCTCATCGGCAAGGTGGCCGGCTCCGACGCGACCGTGCTCGTCACGGGCGAGTCCGGGACCGGGAAGGAGCTGGTGGCGGAGGCGCTGCATCGGGCTTCCAAGCGCAATCCGCACCCGCTGGTCAAGGTCTCCTGCGCCGCCCTGCCGGAATCGCTGCTGGAGACCGAGCTGTTCGGCCACGAGAAGGGGTCCTTCACCGGCGCCATGACGCAGCGCAAGGGCCGATTCGAGACGGCGAACAAGGGCACCATCTTCCTGGACGAGATCGGCGAGATGACGCTCGGCACCCAGACCAAGCTGCTGCGCATCCTCCAGGAGCGGGAGTTCGAGCGGATCGGGTCGAACCTGCCGATCAAGGTCGACATCCGCGTGATCGCAGCGACGAACCGCGACCTGGCCGTCTGGGTGGACGAGGGTCACTTCCGCGAGGACCTCTACTACCGGCTGAACGTCATCCACATCCACATGCCGCCGCTCCGCGAGCGGATGGAGGACGTGCCGCTCCTGGTCGAGCACTTCCTGGCGAAGTTCCGCCACAAGGCCGATGCCATCCCCACCACCATCAGCGAGGAGGCCATGAACCGGCTGATGGAGCACGACTGGCCGGGGAACGTGCGCGAGCTGGAGAACGCGATCGAGCGCGCGGTGGTCCTGTCGCGCGGCGCGCCCATCATGCCCGAGCACCTGCCACTGGCCGAGTCCCCGGCTGCGGCCGGCGGCAAGGCGCGCAGCCGGCAGGCCGCCCCGGTCGGCCCCACCAGTGCGAGCGTCTCGGAGGAGGTCGGAGGCGTGGGCGCCGCGGGCGCCGCGGGGTCTGAGGTGGCCGCGGGGGGCGGGGCCGCGGGGGGCGGGGCCGCTGGCGGCGTCGCAAGTGCCACGAACGGCAACGGTGCCGGCGGCACGTTCAAGGAAGAGGTGGAGTCGCTGGAGCGCCGCCTCATCGCCGAGGCGCTGGAGCGGAACAACGGGAACCGCTCGAAGGCCGCGCAGGAGCTGGGGATCTACCGGCGGCTGCTCTACGCCAAGATGCGCGAGTACGGCCTCGGGGAGTAGCCCGTGCGCGGCGGCGTTGGACCTGCCGATAGGTGGGGCAGATTTGCACCCGCAAACGGGTTTTGGTGATGGACTGCCGGCACATCGGGCAGTGGGGAGCGTGAAGGACACCCGTGGGTGCCGGTCTGGCGTGGGGGTGCCCCATGTAGCGACACCTTGACGCCCCACACGGCCCCCGGGTAACGAATTGCCCGATGTAGGCGCACCGTAAGCGGGCGATAAGGGGCTACCCATCACCATCGGCCCATGCCAGGTCGAGCACACCGAACCACTGCGGCGCGCGCCCGTGCGGCAAATCAGGTCGGACGGATGGCTGCCGAGTTGAGCCTGGCGCGCGCGACCCTGGGGCTGTCCCGGCTGGCGGTCAGCCGGCGAGCGGGCGTGTCCCGGTCCACGGTGGAGCGAGTCGAGGCAGGGGATGCATCGGTCCAGGTCGATACATTGGCGGCAGTCCTGGCAGCGGTTGGCCTTGACCTTGTGCTCCGCGCCTACGAGGGGGGCGATCGGTCGCTGCGCGATGCCCGTCACATGCGGCAGATCGACGCCATTCGCACGGTCGCAGCCCCATCCTGGCAGCCCCGGCTCGAGGTTGGGGCCGGCGACCATGGTCGGGCAGCGGACCTGGTGATGTACGGCGCCGAGGAGGTCATTCATCTCGAGGTGGAGCGAAGCGCCACCGACTTCCAGGCCCAGCTGCGCCGTGCGCAGGAGAAGAGGGACTTCCTTGGCCGGCGTGATGCGCGACCGATCCGGCTGGTCCTCGCCATCGAGTACACGCGAGCGAATCGCGACGCCCTGGCCCCCCACGCTGCACTGCTGGGCACGCAGCTTCCCGCGTCGTCCCGCGAGGTGCTCCGCGCGTTGCGCAGCGGTCGCCCGCTCGGGCGCGACGGCCTGCTCTGGCTCCGACCGCGGGGGTTCCCGCGGGTTCGCGGGCCGACCATGGCGCGCCGATAGGACGCCCAGCCTGCGTCGACCTGCGCCCGCTTCTGTGCCGATCCTGCGCCGATCCTGCGCCGATAGGTAGGGCAGATTGTTGTTCGGCGGCGGCTTGAGGCAACGAAGTGCCGCTCCATCGGGCAATGGGGAACGTGAAGGGCACCCGTCGGTGCCGGTCTGGCGTGGGTCTGCCCCACATACCGGCACTCTGGCGCCCCACACGGCCCCCGGGCGGCGAATTGCCCGATGTATCGGCGGCCGGGCAATTGGCGACGGGCAATCAGTGGAGCGGTCGGCGGGCGATACGTCGGCGGCTGGCAACTGGCGGCCGCGCGTGTGGCAGGGAGCGTGCAGGAGAACGAAACGGGGCGGGTGGTATCCTCAAACGGCCCATCCCGCACGAAACAAGCACGAAACAAGCACGAAACAAGCACGAAACGAGGGTCCTGACCCAATGTTCAGCCGCGTACGCATCGCGATTCGCTTCTTCTTCATGGGCCTGGCCGTCGGTGTCCTGCTCGCGCCACGCTCCGGCAAGGAGACGCGCCGCCTGGTGCGCGAGCGGGCCGATCGTCTCCTGAACGACCTGCTCGACGCCGCCACGCTGGGCGCATTCGACTCCGGCGCCGGTGGCGACGAGGAGGAGAGCGGCGGCAACGGACGCCGCAGCGGCAACGGGCGGTCACGCAGCAAGAGCACCGCCCAGGCCCAGGCCTAGGACCGGGCACCGATACGGCCGCGCCGCGACAGGCGCGGCCGTCCTGCTTTTCCGGACCGATGCGCTGGCTCCGTCGCCCCTCATCCCCAACGGACGAGCTCGCGCAGGCGCGCGAGCGCATGGTGGTCCACCAGATCGAGGCGCGCGGCCTGCGTGATCCGGAGCTGCTGCGGGCATTCCGGGCCGTGCCGCGCGATCGGTTCGTGACCTCCGAGCGGGCATACGGGGACCAGGCCCTGCCCATCGAGGAGGGCCAGACGATCTCCCAGCCATTCATCGTCGCCTTCATGACCGATGCGGCCCGGCCCGGCCGGGCCGAGGGCTGGCGCGGGGCGCGGGCGCTCGACATCGGCACCGGGAGCGGCTACCAGGCGGCGATCCTGGCCGAGCTCGGTGCCCAGGTCACCAGCGTGGAGCGCTACCCGGAGCTGAGCGAGACGTCTCGCCGCGCGCTGGATGACGCGGGCTACCCCGGCGTCGTGCTGGTGGTCGGCGACGGCAGCGGCGGCTACCCGCCGAACGCGCCGTACGACGGGATCATCGTGGCGGCCGCAGCTCCATCGGTCCCTCCGCCGTTGTTGGAGCAGCTCAATCCGGACGGCGGGCGGCTGGTGATGCCGATCGGGACGCGAACGCACCAGCAGCTCACCGTGGTGGAGCGTCGGGGCGATGACTTCCACTCGCGCACGCGGGAACCGGTCGTCTTCGTGCCCCTGGTCGGCGAGCACGGCTTTCCCTCCTGAGCCGATGCGGGTGGGCCGCGCGTGGCATGCATCGTGCTTCTGCATCGGCCCTGGAGGTCAATGAACATGACATACCGCAACGACCCGGCGGTCGACGAGACTGGCGAGCACCGGACCCACGACGCGCCATCGCGCGGTGGCGAGCAGGTCAACGTCAATGCGGGGGATGGCCGAACCTACGTCGACGAGGGGCCCGGCCCGCTGGCGCTCGTGCGCCGCGTGGTCGGCCTCATCTTCGGCGTGATGATTGCGCTCATCGGGATCCGAATCCTGCTGCTCGCGCTCGGCGCCAACGAGGGGAACGGCCTGGTGGATGCCATCTACGCCATCACCGAGCCGCTCGTCGCACCGTTCCGCGGGGTGTTCAGCATGGATCAGGTCCAGCCCAGCGGTCAGAGCGTCTTCGATATCGCCGCCCTGGTCGCGATCGTCGGTTGGAGCCTCATCGCCCTGCTGGTGATGGCGATCCTGAGCCTGCCGGAGCGCCGCCGCACCTACTGAACCGGGGATCCGGAAGAATTCCGGGGGGAGTTCCGGAGAGCCTGCGGGGGGAGTCGCGGGGGGAGCCCAGGACACTTGGCCACAAGTCTCGTCCCTCGAGGCTTGTGGCTTCTTGGGCGCCCCGTTCCTTGCCCCTTGCCCCTTGCCCCTTGCCTGGATCTCGCGCACGGCCGCGGGGCCAGTGGGCGCCGGAAGTTGTCAGGTGCGACTGGGAGTCGCGTTAGGCGGGTTCTGCTCACCCGCCTCGCCCCGGCCACGCTCAGGCTGAGCTCCGAATGGCGCCTCCGAGGGCGCGGAACTCGGATAACGCGACTCAGGATCGCAGGTGACGAGATCGTGCGCGTGACGGGGCGGCGACGTGCGCAGCCGCATGTCCCGGGGCGCCGCGGGGTCTCTGGGCACCGGAAGTTGTCAGGTGCGACTGGCAGTAGCGTTAGGCGGGTTCTGCTCACCCGCCTCGCCCCGGCCACGCTCAGGCTGAGCTCCGAATGGCGCCTCCGAGGGCGCGGAACTCGGATAACGCGACTCAGGATCGCAGGTGACGAGATCGTGCGCGTGACGGGGCGGCGACGTGCGCAGCCGCATGTCCCGGGGCGCCGCGGGGTCTCTGGGCACCGGAAGTTGTCAGGTGCGACTGGCAGTAGCGTTAGGCGGGTTCTGCCCACCCGCCTCGCCTCGGCCACGCTCAGGCTGAGCTCCGAATGGCGCCTCCGAGGGCGCGGAACTCGGATAACGCGACTCAGGATCGCAGGTGACGAGATCGTGCGAGCCGCGGCGCGTGAGCAGGGCCGCCGAGCGCGAGCGCCCGCCACGGAACACCGGCCGCCCGCCACGGCACCACGGAACACCGGCGCGCGGACTCAGACGGGCGGGACCTCCAGGGTGGCGCGGCCGGAGGGACGCGAGACGGGAGAGCCAGCCGCAGGGGCGGGGCCGCGCAGCGCGGCGAGGACGCCGGAACGCTGCAGCTCCTCGTCGTAGACCGCCTCGATCCGCCGCACCTGGGCCTCGATCGAGAAGCGGTCGCGCACCGTGCGGTACCCGGCCTCGCCCAAGCCGGGCGCGCAGCTCCGGCGAGCAGGCCAGGCGAATGAGCGCATCGGCCAGGGCGGAGGGAGCGGCGGGGGGAACCAGGAGCCCGTCGACGCCATCGGTCACCACCTCGGGAATGCCGCCGACGGCGGAGGCGACCACCGGAACGCGCCGCGCCATGGCCTCCAGCAGCGAGATGCCCTGGGCCTCGCGCAGGGAGGGGAGGACCGCCACCGAGAGCTCGGCGGTCAGCGCGGAGACGTCCTCGCGGCGGCCGGCGAAGATGACGCGCGCGGCGGCCGACGGCGGCATGGCGTCCACCAGCCGGCGCAGCTCCCCTTCCTCCGAGCCCTCGCCCACGATCGCGAGGCGGGCCTCGGGGACGGCCTCGGCGACGGCCGGCCACGCCTCGAGCAGGTGGACGTGCCCCTTCTCCGCCTCGAGCCGCGCGACGACGCCCATGAGCGGGGCCTCGGCCGGCACGCCGAACTCCTCCCGGAAGCCGCAGCGCGGCGGCGGGGTGGCGAAGCGCGACAGGTCGACGCCGTTGGGGATCACCGCGAAGCGCGCTCCCCCGCGGCCCTCGGCGGCGACCTTGGCCTCGATCGAGTCGGACGGCACGATCAGCCGATCCATGGCCGGCGTCAGCGCCGCCAGCGCGGCCACGTCCTCGGGCGAGCGGACGCGCGACGAATGGACGGTGGCCATGATCACCGGCGTGCCGGCCGCCAACGCCGCGCGCGTGCCCAGAACCTCGGCGCGGTACATGTGGGCGTGGACGAGGTCGATCTCGTTGCGGCCGAGCCAGGCGGACAGGGCGTCGACGGCGGCGTCGTCATCGGCCTCCTCGATCACGTCGACCGGCAGTCCCAGCCGATGGATCCGCTGCACGGCGCTCCCTGCCGAGAGGGAGAGCGCCCGCACGTCGTATCGCTGCCGGTCCAGGCGCAGCAGCAGCCCCGTGTACGACTCCTGCGCTCCCCCGTTGCCGCCGGTCGCCAGCAGCTGCAGGATGCGCGGCCGCTGATGGCTCGCGGACCGATGCACGCGCCGCGTCCGCACGTAGGCCGCGCCCGCAATGGCCGCCTCGTGCTGGGGCGTGTTGGACCGATGTCCGCGGCGAGCTCGCGTCATGCGGCGGGTACGAGTCCGGGGGTGTTCGGGATCACGGGCCGATGCTAGGCCTGGGCGCTTTGTTCGTCAAAGCGCCTCTCGCATGCGCTCCGTGGACGGGCGTTGGACCGCGGACGGGGCGGTGCCGCTACAGCGGGCAGATCTGCGCCCGGGGACAGTCTGCGGCGCCATTTCGCTGATCCATCGGGCAGTGATGAGCATGGGGCGCGCCTTCGGGTGCTGTTCGTGCAAAGGGCTGCCCCATGGAGCGGCAGCCTGGAGCCCAACCGAGCCCAGGGGTCCAGAATTGCCCGATGTATCGGCGCCGCGGGGGCGGGGCGAGGTCAGTTCCGGAGCCAGTCCGCGACCTGGGACGGCGTCGGGATGCGGCCCGTGCTGACCACGGTCCCGTCGATCGCCAGGCCCGGGGTGGAGAGGACGCCGCGGCCGGCGATCTCGGCCCAGTCGGTGACGTGGTGGACCTCGGCATCGGCCTCCAGGCCAAGGTCGGTGAGCGCCTGGTGGACGTTGCGCTCGACGGCCTGGCAGTTGGGACAGCCGGACCCGAGCACCTCGATGATTCGCATGGCGTGAAGACTCCTTCCCCTACATCAGGACATGAGGACGTTGAACAGGTAGCCGATGGCGAGGATCCCCGACGTGACGATCCCCACGAAGACGAGCAGCAGCGGCAGGCGCATGACGCGCCGCAGGATGATCAGCTCCGGCAGGCTGATGGCGGTGACGGCCATCATGAAGCTGAGCGTGGTGCCCAGCGGCAGCCCCTTGCCCAGCAGCGCCTGCACGATGGGAATGGTGCCCGCCGCGTTCGAGTAGAGCGGCACCGCCAGGATCACCACCATCGGGACGGCGAGCAGGTTGCCCGCGCCGCCGATCTGCGCCACCAGCTCCGTGGGAACGTACCCGTGGATCAGGGCGCCCAGCGCGATGCCGGCCACGATGTACGGCCAGATGCGGCCGACGATGCGGCGGGTCTCCGCCCAGGCATCGGTCAGGCGCTCGGAGATGGTTGGACGGGCCTCCGGCAGGACCGATGCGGACGCGCGGACCTCCCACACGTACGGCTCCACGAAGCGCTCCAGCCGCAGCCGGCCCATCACCAGCCCGGCGACCACGGCGATGACCAGGCCCGCGCCCATGTAGGTCAGCGCCACGGCCGGGCCGAAGAGGCCCCAGAGCAGCACCAGGGCGACCTCGTTGACCATCGGTGAGCTGACCAGGAAGGCGAACGTGACGCCCAGCGGGACGCCGGCCTCCACGAAGCCGATGAAGAGCGGCACCGCAGAGCAGCTGCAGAACGGCGTGATCACCCCGAAGCCGGCGGCGGCCACGGTGCCGGTCAGCAGGCCGCGGCCGGCCAGCGCGGTGCGCACCCGCTCCGCCGGGAAGAAGCTGCGGGCGAAGGAGACGAGGGTGACGATGCCCAGCAGGAGGAGCAGCACCTTCGGGACGTCCATGGCGAAGAAGGCGACCGCCTCGCCCAGGTGGCTGCCGCGCTCGAGGCGCAGGAGGGTGAAGGTCAGCCACTCGGCCAGCGGGGCGTGGGCGAACCACGCGACCAGCCAGGCGGCGACGGCGGCCACGGCCAGCGCGGCCATCGGCCGGTTGTGGGTCAGCGGTGCGTGGGTGGCGGTCATGCCAGCAGCTCGGTGAGCGGCGCCAGCGCGGCAGCGCACGCCGCTTCGTCGCGTTCGTAGTAGATCCATCGGGCATCGGCCCCGTGGCGGCTGGCCCGCACCAGGCCGGCGCTGCGCAGCCGCGCCAGGTGGTTGCTCACGTTGTTCTCGCGCTCCCCCGTGGCGGCGGCCATCTCGCAGACGCAGTGCGGCCCGGACCGCAGGAGCGCCAGGATGGCGGCGCGGGTCCTGTCGGCCAGCAGCCCCGCGGCCTCAGTGACGGGACCGACCTGCGGCGCCACGATCCCCGGGCGCGGCGTGGGAATGACGGGAAGCTCCGTGGCCATGCGGAAAGTGTCTCAGCGCCGGCTGAGATATCACCGTGCCGACCGACCCGATTTGCCCGGTCGCTTCGGCCCCATCCAGCTGCCAGCTGCCAAGTGCCGGTAGGTCGGGCAGATCGGCGCCTGGGGACGGTGTCTGGCTTCGTTTCGTCGCTACATCGGGCAGAGTTGAGCGTGAGGCGCACCCGCGGGTGCCGGACGTGGGTAGCGTTGCCCGATGTATCGGCAGCCTGAAGCCCAACGGCCTTCTGGGGTGAGGATTGGCCCGATGTATCGGCTATCGGCTGTATCGGCTCGCGGGGTCGCGGGGTCAGCAGGACCCCGAGCCGGCATCGGTGAAGGCGGTGGAGCCGAGGGAGAGGAAGCGCCAGGCGTAGGAGCCATCGGCCAGGGTGAGCGAGAGGAGGCCGTACGTGCCCTCCCGGCGGGTGACGGTGGAGGCCAGCGGACCGCCGGGGAAGCGGTACAGCGAGCGGCCGCCGGTGCCGACCACGAACTGGTCCACGCCATCGGCGGCGACGTGTTCGTAGTCGTGGTCGTGGCCGTTGAGGATGACGTCCGCGCCGGCGTCGACCAGGGCCTGCCACATCGGATCCATGAAGGCGTTCGAGCCATGCCGGCCCGATGACCAGCGCGGGTGGTGCCAGTAGGCCAGCAGGCAGTCGGCGGCGTGCGCACGGAGGTCGTCGGCCAGCCAGGCCAGCTGCGCCGAGCCGGCCCCGCAGCCCACGATCCCGCAGTTCGAGTTGAGGACGACCACGTGCCAGGCGCCGAGGTCGTACGAGTACCAGCCCTGGCCGGCGTCGCCGGCGGAGGAGCCGAAGAACGAGAAGTAGGCATCGGCGGAGTCGCCGACGTAGTCGTGGTTGCCGATGGCGGGGCGGGTGCGCGAGAGCATCGGTCCCCAGGCAGGCTGCAGGCAGTCGCGGTAGTTCGCCGCGGTGCCGTTGGGGTAGACGTCGTCGCCCAGCATGGCGATGGTGCCCGGCAGCTCGTCGGCAAGCGCCGCCACCTGCTCGTCGGCGGTGCCGTCGCATGAGCCGATGTCGCCCATCGCCAGCAGCGTCTCCTCGCCCTCGACCGGGGTCGGCAGGGCACCGAAGGAGGGCAGGTCCAGCGAGCCGATGTCGGTGATGTCGCGACCGGACCACCAGGCCCACACGAACGGGATGGCGGCGATCACCAGCACGCCGACCAGCAGCACCACCGCGATGCGGACGGCAGGAGAGAGCCGGGAGCCACGTGCCATGCCCTGAGTCTAGGCAAGTTCACGGCCGACGCCCGGCGACGTCCCTCGCGTTACGTGTCCGCGCCACCGATGCGCTAACGGAGCGGCAGCCGGTGGTACCAGTTAGCGCGTGCCAGAGTGCGGCGAGCATAAGTGTCGGCACGGAGGCCACGAGCACCGCGTAGGAGAAGACCGTGCGCCAGTCGACAGCGAACGTGTCCGGTCCACCCAACGGCCATTCCCCGATGGCGTTCAGCCCCTGCGTGACGTCGAACGCCACCCAGCACGTGAAGAGGAGCAGCCAGACAATCCCGAGCTTCCGCAGCATCTCGCGGACAACCCTACCCTTGCCGCCACCTCGACGCCGTCAAGAGCGGGCAAGGGGCGCGCCCGGGCGCCAGCCTCAGCCGGGCCCGTCGATCACCACCTGGCAGTTGCCCGCGGGAGCGAGGCTGGTCGGGCCGATCACCGCGACGTTCACGCGATCACCGGGAGAGACATCGATCTGCTCGTAACAGAAGGGAGCCTCGCCGCCGAGGTTCCCGCAGTTGCCTGAGCAGCCGCTCCAGTAGCCGACGAGCGAGTATGAGCCGGCCGGAATGTCCTTCTCATCGGTCGGCCATTGGAAGTAGGTATCCATGACGGTCTCGCCGTCGGAATCCAGCAGGCGGACGAAGAGGACCGATCCCTCGATGCCGGGCGTCAAGGATCCGTCTGGCGCCGAGGTCCGCAGCAGCGCGCCGTCGTGGCCGACCCAGGGCTCGATGTGCGGCGCCGTGGGGTCGAGCGGCATCCCGTACGAGCTGCACGCGGCGAGCGTCGCTGCGGCCGCCAGCGTCGCGAACATGCCGGTCCATCGGCTGCATGAGCTACTGCGCACGAGTGCCTCCCTCCACTCGGTGTCGCCGATAGAGCCTGCGTTGGCTCACTTCGCACCGCGCGTCATGTGGGCCGATGGTTTCATTGAGCGCTTGCACCGGGCTGATGCCTACTGCAGCAGGCGAATCACCGTGCTGGGTGACACGAAGATGAAGGCGAGGAGCGCCGCGATCGCGACTCCGATCACCAGCGCCCGCCCGAAGGAGATCTTCTGCAGTCGCCCGGTGAGGTAAAGCCACCAGTTCACCGCCACCAGCGTCGAGACCACGAACACGATGAGACCGTTCCGGAACCCGGCGAAGACGATGCCGAGCGCGAGGCAGGCCACCACGCTGAGCAGCCCGGCAAGCAGCACCTCCAGGTAAACCGGCGCGCTCTTCGCTGTCCAACCCATCGATCGCAGCCTACTCCGGATCGTCTAGGCCGATGGTTCCATTGAGCGCTTGCACCCCGCGGCTACCCTTGGCCCGATGCGATGGCTGCTCTTCTTCCTGCTGGTGCTGGTCCTCGTCGGGGGCGGCATGAAGCTGGGCGGAATGCAGCTGCCGGTGATCGACTACCCGCTGGGGGGACCGATGGGCCAGCCCCAGATCGAGATCCAGCAGCCTGACCTGAACCTGCCGTAGGGATGGGCGAGGACGAGTCCGCTCCCCGACTACCCCTGAACCTGGCAGCTGTCATTTCCTCGGCGCTGTTCGCCTACGCGGTGCTCGTGGGAAGCCTGACCTGGCGAGACGGCTTCATCGCACCGGCGCTCCATTTCTCGCTGGCGGCCGGGGTCGTCGTGCTCTACGTGCTGCGGGCCCCACACCCGCGCGGACAAGCTGGATGCGAGCCTGCTCGCCGCATTCCTCCTCTTCGCGGGATCGGGCATCCTCTCTTCCTTTCCGCGCCAGTCGCTCGACTCCGTGCTTGCCGTCCTCGTCTACCTCGGAGCACTGCTCATCGCGCGAGACGTCCTCGCGCGGGACAGCGGGCGGCGGCTCTTCGTGCTCACGACCATGGCGCTGTCGGCGGTGCTCACCTTGCTCACGGCACTGCAGTGGGACCTGCTGTTCCTCCGCTGGTGGTCGCTGACCGACTGGACGATCACGCCGCCGCTGGGCATGAACGTCCCCTCCGAACCGTGGGGGCATCGGCACGACCTCGCGATCCTCATCGCAATGCTCTACCCGGCGTGGTGGATCGGCCGTCTCTCACCCGTGCGCGTACTGCTCGGCGTGGTCTTCGGTCTCCTCGGGCTCTCCGTCATCGTGATTGGGGGATCACGGATGGTGTGGCTCGCAATCGCAACGGCGACGGTGGTCGTTGCCATCCCATTTGCGATGCGACGTGCCAGGTTGAGCCCATCCCGCATGCTCTGGCCTTCGCTCGCCGCTGTCGCACTGGTCGTGGTGGTACTGGCGAGCGGGCTCGCCAACCCGCTGATCGAACGACTGCTGGGAGCCGCGTCGCTTTCCGAGCGGACAGCCATGTGGGGAGCGCTTGCCGGCTCGTTCGCTGACCATCCCGTTGCCGGCCTGGGCCCTGGCTCGTTTCCGTGGATCCTCCAGCTGACCGGCTACTTCGACACCAACTCCTTTTCGCCACGTCACCCGGACAGCGCAGTGATCCAGCTGGCGGCGGAGGCGGGACTGCTGGGACTGGCGGCGATGGCGATCGCGGTCGTCTCCATCGGTCGCCGGCTGCCGCGAAGCCGATCCGTTGCCGCCACGTGGGCATTGGTCGCGTTCGGTTTGGCGGCGCTGGCCGGCAACCCAACGGACTTCCCATTCATGGTGATCGTGGCCATCGCATGGCTCGCATTCGCACTGCCGCATGATGCTCAGACCGCCGTCGTCGCGCGCACCCGAGGCAGACCGGTCAAGGCTGCCTCGCTGACAGCCATGGGCCTGATCGGCGCAGCCATGCTGGCGACCATTGGCGGGCAGTTCTTCTACCTGCAAGCGCGCGCCGAAATCGAGTCCGGCGACGTCGCGGCGGCGGAGGCCCCGCTCAAGCTTGCCGCCGCGCTTGATCCGGGCATGGCCCTGTACCCGCGGCAGCTCGGCATCCTGTACGTGCTCCAATCGGAGCCGGATGCGGCGGTTCCCGAGCTCCAGCGCGCGACATCATTGAACCGATCCGACGACCTGACATGGAGGGCGCTGTCGCTTGCGTATCTCGAGCTGGGCCGATCCAACGCATCGGTTGCAGCCGCGGAGCGGGCAGCGGAGCTCCAGCGCGGAGATGTCACCAATCTGCTTCTCGTCGCACGGCTGGAACAGGACGCCAACCAGGGACGGGACGCCTTCGCTGCCCTCGCCGAGGCCGTGCAAGCCTGGCCTGAGCTGATGGCGGCCCCGGAGTGGTCGTCGATGGTGGACGGGTTCACGACACAGGACGTCGTGGGCACCGCCCTTGGGCGGTGGACGGCCGGCGCTGCCTCACCGGAGCCGGTCGGGACGCAACCGCTGCTCCTCACCGCGCTCAGTTCGCCACCGCGTGACGTGCCGGGCGCGATCTCGCACGTTTCGCCCTCCCTGGCTGCCGCCTACGTCAGTGTGATGAGCTGCAGCGCCACGGCGGGCTCCGACCTTTCGTCGGTCCCGCAAGCTGATCGGCGGGGCGGGACATACTGGGCCCTCGAGGCACGCCAGGCGGTACTGGATGACGACGACCCGACCGTGGCCATCCAGCTGTACTCGATCCTCGCCGGTGATCCCTTGCTGGCGGACGGCCTGCCCAAGCCGTTGAATCCATTGGCGGAGAACGGAGTGCGCGGATCAAGCGCCGACCGCTGGGGCTACCGACGACCTCCCATTCACTGGCCGGACACTCCCTGGGACCTGCCGTCCCCGCGAAGCGGGTTCGCGAATCTCGTCCGCTTCCCTGCTCAGGCGGCACTCTCTTGATCCGCGCAGGGGCGTGCAGGTGAGCGCGGTTCGGACTCAACGCGGCCCGCTCCGGGTCGTCGTGCACGACTACGGCGGCTTTCCGTTCGTGGTCGAGCTGGCCCGCGAGCTCGCCGCACGGGGCAACGAGGTGCTGCACCTCCATGCGGCGGGGTTCCGCAAACCGAAAGGGCCGGTCGAACGGCTCGCGACTGATCCACCCTCTCTGTTGCTGGAACCGATCACCCTCGCAGAGCCGCTGCATCGTGGCGGCATGCGAAGGATTCCCCAGGAACGGCGGTACGGCCGGCTCCTAGCCGATCGCATCGGCGCCTATCGGCCCGATGTCGTCATCTCCGCCAACTCGCCCCTGGACGTCGAAGCCGCAGCGCAGGCAGGCGCGCACGCGGTGGGCGCGGCGTCCGTCTTCTGGCTCCAGGACCTGTACTCCGTGGCCATCAGTCGCATCATCGGCAGGCGCCTCCGCCTCGCAGGCACCCTGGTCGGCGCCCGCTTCCGCCGCCTGGAACGAAGCATCTTGCGAGGGGCGGAGGCAGTCGTCCCGATCTCACCGGCGTTCGCCCCAACCCTTTCAGCGTGGGGAATCCCCAGTGACAATGTCACCGTGATCGAGAACTGGGCTCCCCTCACGGGCGACGCGCCGCCTCCTCGGCTCAACGCGTGGTCCCAGCATCACGGTTTGGCGGATCGGCAGGTCATCATGTACGCGGGAACGTTGGCGCTGAAGCACAATCCCAGGCTGCTGCTTTCACTGGCGGAGGGACTTCCCACAGCGATGGTGGTCGTCGTCTCCGAAGGCCCCGGTGCGTCATGGCTCACCCAGAACGGGCGGGGCCAGGCCAATCTCCGGGTCCTGCCGTTCCAGCCGTACGACCAGGTCGATCTCATGCTGGCGAGCTCCGACCTGCTCGTTGCGGTCCTGGAGCCCGACGCATCCTCGTTCTCCGCTCCGTCCAAGATCCTCACCTACCTGGCGGCCGCACGTCCGATCCTGGCGGCCATGCCTGATGACAATCCGGCGGCGATGGCCGTCCGGCGCGCGCAGGCCGGGCGCGTCGTCGGTCCGGAGCCAGGCCCGCTACTGGAGGCCGCAAGGGAGATGCTTTCGGACGCGGGCGAACTGCAACGGACGGGGGCGTCCGGGCATGCCCACGCGCGCCGCGCGTTTCAGATTGCCAGCATCGCCGATCGGTTCGAGCAGGTCCTGCAATGGGCCGTAGATCGAAAGTCTGGTTCCGTCAGGCGACGCCGGGGCGATACTGTCCCATCGTCCGATCCATCGAACGGGGCCACGTCGTGAAGGCACTCATCACCGGCATCACGGGCCAGGACGGCTCATACCTCGCGGAGCTGTTGCTGGACAAGGGATACGAGGTGCACGGGCTGATCCGGCGCTCGAGCCAATTCAACACGCAGCGTATCGACCACCTCTACGTCGATCCCCACGAGGCCGAGACCCGCCTCTTCCTCCACTACGCCGATCTGACCGATTCCTCGTCGCTCATCGGGCACCTCCATCGGATCAAGCCGTCCGAGGTCTACAACCTGGGCGCGCAGAGCCACGTGAAGGTGAGCTTCGAGATGCCGGAGTTCACCGCAGAGACCGCCGGCATGGGCACGCTGCGACTGCTGGAGGCGATCCGGACCGCGGACTGGCCGATTCGCTACTACCAGGCGGGATCGTCCGAGATGTACGGCAGGGTGCTGGAGGCGCCCCAGACAGAACGGACGCCCTTCAACCCGCGGAGTCCCTATGCGATCGCGAAGCTCTTCGCGCACTACATGACCGTCGACTACCGCGAGGCCTACGGCATCCATGCCAGCAACGGGATCCTCTTCAACCACGAGTCTCCTCGTAGAGGGGAACGTTCGTCACCCGCAAGGTGACCCAGGGCATCGCCTCCATCCTGGCCGGAAAGGCCGAGCACCTGTACCTGGGCAACCTCGACGCGCGTCGCGACTGGGGCTATGCCAAGGAGTACGTGGAGGCGATGTGGCTGATGCTGCAGCAGGACGAGCCAGACGACTACGTGGTGGCGACCGGCGAGATGCACACCGTCCGCGAGCTTTGCCAGGTCGCGTTCGCCCTGGTGGACTTGGACTGGGAGCAGTTCGTGCGCATCGACGAGCAATACTTTCGGCCAACTGAGGTGGAGGAGCTGTGCGGCGACGCCGCAAAGGCCCGCGAGCGACTGGGCTGGCAGGCGCAGACCGGATTTCACGACCTCGTTGCCCTGATGCTCGAGCACGATCTGGCTGAGGCAGGTGTGGCTGACCGGCTCCGGCCTCTTCCGCAGGAAGCCGGGAGCTGATGGCCTTCTGGCACGGTCGTCGGGTCATGGTGACCGGTGGCGGTGGATTCTTGGGCAAGGCGGTCGCCAAGAGACTCGAATCTGCTGGTGCTGACGAAATCTTCATTCCACGGTCCGCCGAATACGACCTCAGGACGGCAAATGGCATCCGCCGCGCGCTGGCGGATGGGCGCCCGCAGCTGGTGATCCACCTGGCGGCAGTCGTCGGCGGCATCGGTGCCAACCGTGAGAACCCCGGCCGATTCTTCTACGAGAACGCGATCATGGGCATCGAGCTCATGGAGCAGGCGCGGCGCGCCGGTGTGGAGAAGTTCGTCACCATCGGCACCGTGTGCTCGTACCCGAAATTCACGCCGGTGCCCTTCCACGAGGATGATCTGTGGAATGGGTATCCAGAGGAGACGAACGCTCCCTACGGGCTGGCGAAGAAGATGCTCCTGGTGCAGGGTCAGGCCTACCGGCAGCAGTACAGGTTCAACGTCATCCACCTGATCCCCGTCAACCTGTATGGCCCGGGCGACAACTTCGATCCGGCCAGCTCGCACGTGATTCCGGCGCTGATCAAGAAGTGCGTGGACGCGCGCGAGGCCGGCGCTCCGTACATCGAAGTGTGGGGGACGGGACAGGCGTCGCGCGAGTTCCTGTACGTCGACGATGCGGCCGAGGGAATCGTCCTCGCAGCGGAGCGTTACAACGAGGCGGAGCCCGTCAACCTGGGCGTGGGTTCAGAGATCACCATCCGCGACCTTGTGGAGTTGATCGCCCGGATCACGCGTTACTCGGGCGTACTTCGCTGGGATACCGCCAAACCAGACGGTCAACCGCGGCGGTCGTTGGCGACTCAGCGGGCGCACGACGCGTTCGCGTTCGCGAGCCAAGTGCCCCTCGAGTTAGGGCTCCAGCGAACTGTGCAATCGTACGAGACGAATCGTTCGCACTCGGTCCATGACCAAGAGGATCCCCGATGAGCGGAAGCAGCGATCGCGATTGGTCCGCCACACCGAATGCGTATCGGTTGGCGGCAGATACGCTCGGGGATGCAGAGCTTGCGGCCGCGAAAGCGGCGCTGGATTCTGGCCAGCTGACGATGGGACCGCGAGTCCGCGCGTTTGAGGAGGAGTTCGCTTCCTGGGTTGGAGTTCAGCACGCGGTGATGGTCAACTCCGGCTCATCGGCGAATCTTCTGATTACCGATTCACTACTCCGCGGCACCTCGGCGAAGGAACGACTCTCTGTCGGGGACGAGGTAATCGTTCCCGGGCTGTCCTGGCCAACGACTGTCTGGCCGGTGGCACAGCTCGGATTGGTGCCCGTCTTCGTGGATGTCGACCCCATCACACTTGCGATCGATCTCGAAAGTGCGCGTGCTGCCCTCGGCCCGCGGACACGTGCCATGTTCCTGATACACCCCCTTGGTCGTGCCGTGGACCTTGCTCGCTATGAGGCCTTCTGCCGGACCAACGACCTTGTCCTCGTTGAAGATTGTTGCGAGAGCCTGGGTGCGCATTGGTCTGGAGCACACGTGGGAACGGCAGGTGTCGCGGGATCGTTCAGCTTCTACTTCTCGCATCACATCTCCACGATCGAGGGGGGAATGATGGTGACGAGTGACGATGCACTCGCTGATGACCTTCGCGGACTGCGGGCGCACGGCTGGGTTCGCGATCGCAGCGACAGCAAGGAATGGACGCTCGCCAATCCAGGACTTGACCCTCGGTTCTTGTTCGCCACCGTTGGCTACAACGTCAGGCCAACTGAGATCCAGGCCGCAATCGGCAGCGTCCAACTCCGACGCCTCAACGAGATGCTCATTGCGCGGGAGGCGCTTGCCCGGGCGGTACAAGGTTGGCTCGGAGAGTCAGCGCCATGGCTTGAGCTCATCGGAGGTGATTGCCTTCACGACGGGCCGCCATTGCGGCACCGGGCAAGGACCAACTCGTGGATGACCCTTCCATTGAGACTGCTTTCCAGCGCACCAATCGACCGAGACCGGGTTGTCGATCGACTGGAGGAATGCGGCGTCGAGACACGTCCGATCATCGCCGGGAACCTTGCGAGGCACCCTGCTGTCCGCCAAGTGCCACACCGGTCAAGCGTTCCTATGCCGGTGTCCGATGCCCTTCTCCGTGAAACGTTCATGATCGGGTGCCATCCCGTACTGTCGCCCGGCAGCCTTGCGACGCTCGAACGCGCTCTGACGGGCCTCAGGGACCTCTGAACCGGCTCAAACCGTCGTCGATGGAGTCCTCCGTTTGATCATCTACAACGGCGCGTCGGGGGGGCTTGGCCGTCACATGGAAGCATCCGTAGCGCGCCGTGGCATGAGATCGCATGCCATCGCAGCTCGGCTCGAGGATGCACCCGGGCTAAGCGAGGAACTGGACGCCATAGAGCCGACCGATGAGGTCACGTTCATTCATCTAGCAGCGATGGTTTCAGTACCTGCCTGTGAAGCAGACCCGAGGGCGGCGCGTGCCGTGAATGTCAGATATGCGCGCTCGGCCACGACTGCGATCATCCAATGGGCCGAGAGCAGACAGCTGCGGCTGAAAGTCGTCTACGCCAGCACCGGACATGTCTACGCGGCGCCCGCACCAGGGTCCCGCCTCAGCGAAGATGCCGATACAAACCCCAGATCCGTCTATGCGGAGACAAAACTCTCCGCAGAGCGCGAACTCAGCCGCCTATGCCGGACGCACAAGGTTCCGCTTCTCGTCGGCCGAGTTTTCGGCCTCCTTGCGCCCCACCAAGCTCCGCACTACCTCCTCCCGGCCCTGATAGAGCGCGTCCGAACACGGAATGTAAATGCAATCCCTGGGCTCGATTTCGTCCGGGACTACCTAGACGCTCGGGACGTTTGCAACGACCTCCTGAAACTAGCCGAGTCACCATGGCCGCAGGGCCTGTACGTCACAAATGTCTGTTCCGGGGAGGCCGTTAGCATCCGCGACCTGCTAGGTCTGGTTATCCATGCAATTGGGCCGCCGGATGCGGACGTGATCCAGGGGAGCGCGACGGCAGCCCCCGGCCGCAACGATGACGTGCCATGGTTGGTGGGCGATCCGACTCGGTTCATCGCTCTGACGGGTGAGAAGCCCCGTCGAATTGACCTGGGGGAGACCGTGGAAGCCGCCGTTCAGCAGAGCGAGCGCACTTAGGCCGTGGAGACTCGCGACAGTCCGCTGGTCAGCCTCCTCGTCCCCGTGCATAACCGGGTGGACCTCCTCGGAGCGTGCTTGGAGTCCGCGTTAGCACAGACGATGGGCGATTTGGAGATCGTGGTCGTCGACGGAGCAAGCACGGATGGGACATGGGCGATGTGCGAGCGGTTCGCGGCTAACGACGGTCGGGTGCGAGCCTTCCGAGACGAGGTGAACACCGGACCGGTGGCGGGTTGGTGGCGGTGTGTGGAGGAAGCGCGGGGGACGTTCGCAACGTTCCTCTGGTCGGATGATCTGCTCATGCCAACGTTCCTGGAGCGGGTCATCTCCCTGCTAGGCGATGAAGTCGCCTTTGTCTACACCGCTGCGGAGATTGGCGACTCTCCGGGTTCCGGAACGGTCAGATACGCGAACGGCGGCACCGGCACGCTCCCAAGCGAAGCCTTCGTTCTGGGTTCGCTGAAGACGCGTGGCCGGTTCCCCGTCTCGCCCGCGTGTGCCGTCTTCAGGCTTGCGGACATCCGCAGGGGCTTCACTTTCGGGATCCCAACGGATCCGCCTTTGGATCTGAGTCGCACGGGGGCCGGCACCGATCTGCTCCTCTATCTGCGCGCCGCCCGGCTTCGACCCCTGATTGCTCATGTGCCCGAACCGTTGGCGTTCTTCCGAGCACACTCGGGATCAATAACTATGGGCGCACGCGCCAGGGAGGTCGCTCTCTCGTACGCACTAACGAAGAGCTGGTTCGCTGGCGAGATCGGGCGGGAAGACCTCATTCCCACGATCCTCGCATGGCATTGGCTTGGCTTAATCCGCGACACTGGCCGACCGATAAGCCCCGCCGCGGCGGCCAAGGATTACCGCGGCCTCGTCACGCCGGCGAGGCTGGTCACCGCGGCCACCGGCATCATCGTTCGCCTCGGGATCGAAAGACTCCGTGGAGCAAGAGACCACGTTTCGACCTAACGGCTGGCTTCCAGTTTCCTCAGAGCGCGCGGGAGGTAGATACCCAACGGAATGAGCGTTGCCACCGTGTAGGCAATGACAGTCCCGTAGATCACTCCGGCGACGCCAATCTGCATCGTCAGCAGGATGCTGAGCGTCACGTTCAAGGCAGCCATGACGACCGCAGTCGCGACTTGCACACGGAGAAGGTGCAGGCCGTTGAGCAGCATGGCCATTCCGGTACCGACCGACCGCCACACCGTCCAGAGCGCCATGCCAACTATCAATGTCGTGCCCGGCACCACCGCCTTGTCGATCCAAAGCACCAGAATCGGATCCGCCAGAAGCACGACCAGCACCGCGCATGGACCACTGATTGCGAGGGCAATGATCAGCGACCGCCTCAGAGTGAGACGAATCCACGTAGTGTCACCGCGCGCCATCGCCTCGCCATATGCCGGCCAAAGTGGCGCCAAGCCAGCGGCCACAAGCCCCATCGGCGCCAGAAAGAGCGTGCTCGCTACGTTGTATTCAGCCGCGGCAGTTGGGCCGATCACGCTGGCGGCGATGAGCGTATCGGAGTAGAAGGCCGCAGCCATGGCCAGCTGGAGGATCAGGAACTGGCCGCCGCTTCGAGCCAATTGCGCGGCCATCGGGGCGCTTACGTGACGGAACGACGGCGTGAGATTGGGGTGCTTCCAGAAGAGTGCGGCCGCGTTCGCGAGTCCAGAGACGAGCGGCGCTCCCATGAATGCCAACACGACAAGCGGAAGCCCGAGCCGAGCCTGTACGGCGAGTACGACCAAAGCGAGGCCTAGCAGATTGCCGGCTGCGACGAAGACGCCGTTGATATAGCCCTGCTGCAGTCCGTTACGGACCTGGGTGACACCGGAGAGTGGGAGTGAGCCGGCATAGCAGAGGGCGAGAACAAGCATTGCGGAGCCAGCCTCAGTCCTCGCGATCTCATCACGAAGGTTGAGAACCTGGCCCCAGTCGATGAGGCCATTGGCGAGAATCGCAAGGACGCCGAACGCGAACCCGGCACCTGTCAGCATCCACATGCCGGTCGCGACTGTCTTGGATTGCGCCTGCGCGTCCTGCCTACCGTCGGCCCGCGCAACAGCGGTCAAGAGGCTGTTCCCCAGGCCGAGGTCCGCGAAGATCAGGAACGCCGCCAAGGACGTCACCGTCGCCCACAAGCCATACCGTTCCGGCCCGAGGTAGCCGAGCGTGAGGGGGACAACGGCGACCGCGGTGACAATCGCCACACCGCGCGCTCCCAAGGTCGACAGCGCTGTCAGAAACGCGCGTCGATAGCGCTGTCGAGACCGCAGGGCCGCGGGGATCTCGTCCGACGCTGGCACGCCAAGCACGCGCATCTAGCTCCTGTTCTTGAGCGGGAAGGGTATGTCCACCGATGGCGTACCGCGAATGGCGAAGAAATTGAGATTCCAGCTCGGATCCCCCAATGGCCGGAATCGATTGCCGTGGTCGGAAAAGACTGCAACGGCGGCCGCCGGATCCGCGGCGATCACCGCATCGAGCGCGCTGAGAATGCGTGGATTCAGGTAATCCAGTTGCCCCCTCATCGCGGCGGAATATGCACCTTGGTCCCCCGGAAAGTGCATCCCCAGGCCAACGTTCCAGAGCCCGCACGTCGCCCAGCACGAAGGGGGCGGCCCGGTCAGCACCGGAGCGTGAGGTGCCATCAGGTGCGCAATCACAATGTGGCTACCGTCGCTGCCAGCGATGCTGACGACGGTCCGGAGACTTTCGTCCAGGCGATCTCGTTGCTGGGCAACGATCCAATCGCCCACGAGGGGTGCCAGCAGCGAGCGCCCGAGCAGGCTCACCTCGAAGTCCGTCACTTCCCCGGTACCCACTGAGTCGTCGCGTGTCACATGCCCGACGGCAGATCGAACGATGGTCACGTCATATCCCTCCGCCCGCCACAGGTCGGGCAAGGGAGCCGAGTTGATGCGGTCGCGATTGCGCCGATACCCGTCGGCCGTGGGCTCACGCTCGCTAGGTTCGACCTCAGCCCCCAGGAGGTGCGCAATTGCCAGTGGGGTCCAGTGGTAAAGCGACTCGCTTTCGGGGTCAATGACGAAACCTCGGGCGGTCAGTGCGTCCAGGAACGGCTGGTTGTCGTATCCAAAGTCGCCAAGCAATGTGTCCGCTCGGGGATATCCATCCAGCAATAGAACGTAGACGCTCTCCCCGGGAGCCATGGCTTCCGCCACGCGATGCTGCACCGCCGGCGACGGGAGGCCGTGGATGACCAACGTGCTGGTCAGCGTCGTGACTGCAAGCGCCAACCCGCCCACTCTCAGTCCGAGTACGGCTTCCGCGATCGCACGTTCTCGATGATGAAGCCTCGCCGCCCGACGGCGACGCCACAGTACCCAGACCAGGAATGCAGCGACGATTCCCACCGCGATAAGCGGTCGCACAATCCCAACCGCGGCCAGGACGGCAATGACGGCGGCGCGGTGCGGCGTGAACGCGATGCCGGCGACGAGACCGATCATGGCTGACACCACTGCCGTCAGGACGACAGGGCGGGCAATGTCTGCCCAGGGAATGACCAGCGTGGACGCGTCCGCGAGGACGATTCCCGTCGCGAAGCACGCGGCGAGCAGGGCGGTGAGCAGCGGGCCGCCTGCAACCCTGCGGGCGGCTTGTGTCATCACCTCCCTTCTCGTGCCAGCACCGCGGGGATCGTGCGAGCAAGGATGCGGATGTCGAGCCACAAGGTCCACGTGTCGATGTAGGCCAGGTCACGCTCGACCCAGCCGTCGAAGTCGGGCTCATGGCGGGCCTCGACCTGCCAGAGGCCCGTGATGCCGGGCCGCATGCTCAGGCGTCGGCGGTGCCACATGTCGTACCGCGCAACCTCGCCCGGAAGCGGTGGTCGCGGGCCGACGAGGCTCATACTTCCCTGCAGCACGTTCCAGAGCTGCGGAAGCTCGTCGATCGAGGTCTTGCGCAGCCACCTGCCGAGAGGGGTGGCCCTGGGATCCAGCTCTGCCTTGAATGCGGCGCCGTTCCGCTGGTTGAGATGCCGCACCTCTTGGAGTCGCGCCTCTGCATCGGGGACCATGGTGCGGAACTTATAGATGGTGAACAGCCGCCCGTGACGCCCCACGCGGGTCTGCTTGAAGACGACTGGCGAACCATCCCGCATCCTTATCGCGGCCGCCGTGACGAGGAAGACTGGACTCAGCACGATCAGCCCGATGACAGCCCCGGCGATGTCGAGCAGCCGCTTCACGGCCAGGCCGACCTCGCGGTGACCGTCGTGGACGATGGAACGGACGAGGAACCCGTCGAACTCCTCGTTCAGGGCGGCAGTGAGGACGCTCTCCTCGATGTCGGTTGGCACCCGGACCGTCTTGCCGTGGTCGGCAGCGATGCCGACCAGCGGGTCCAGGTAGTGCGCCGCCTCCGGCGGGAGGCAGATCGCAATCTCGTCCACCACGCGCGACGCGAAGAGATCCTCGATGTCGTCCACTGAGCCCAGTGTTGGGCGCGTGAGCGGGGGCTCCGAATCGGTCACACTGCGGCCGTCGCTGCCATGTGGAACAGACAGGTGCCCCACCACCTGGATGCCGAGCTCCGCCCGGTGCTCAATGCGATCGGCGAACGCCTGCGCCAGTCGACCCGTGCCCACCACCAGCATGTAGCTGGGCGTTCCCCCTCTGCGCCGGATCGAGTCAAACCACGATCGGGCAAGTGCCCGGACGAGGAGGCTGGCGATAGGCTGAACGACAAACAGGATGGCGAGGAACAGGCGGCTCACGTCATCCTGGTGGAGGAGAAACAGACCGGAGAGGGTGAGCGCCAGCACCACCACGGTCGCGCGTGCCAGGTCGCGGGCTTCCGCCATGAGGCCCCATCGCGCCCCGAGGCGATACATCCCCGAGGCCCACAGGACCGTGACCCAGATGACGGCGAAGATGATCGCCGCCCCACCGATGTCGATGCTGACTGACCACTGCGCGCCGGCGTCGCCGCCGTCGAAGCGGATGGCCGACACAAGCATGAACACGAGCCCGGCGACGATGCCATCGCCGAGCAACAGGACCAGGCGAAGAGTCATCAGGTGACGCCTGACCATCCGGTTGAGTCCCTCCTAGCAGCGCCGATCATCCCAAACCACGTCAATCGGCGACGCAATGGAACCATCGCTGGTGCGCCTAGGCGACAGTCCCTTTGTACTGTTGTGGCCGGTCCACTCTTAGCCCTCGGCTGCATGATGTACGCATGTCGAACCCGTTGTGGCCCGACGAGTGGGTCGGTTGTCCACCGCAGCCGTCCCAATCGCACGCGTCGTCGTAATTGCTGTCTGCATCGGGTTCGGAGTCGCCTTCGTCATCGCCAACATCCGCAGCTGGGAGCTCGAAGACGCCAACGCGTATTGGAACGCTGCATTGCGTCTCCGGGACGGCCACCCACTCTACGTGCATGTGGACCCGAATGCGGACGAAATGCTGGCCTACCGATACGCGCCATGGCTGGCCTGGCTATGGGTGCCGCTGACATCCTACCCAAGGCCCTGGTCCAGGCAGGGTGGTCAGCGCTGCTGCTCCTTGCCTCCGCTCTCGCGGTGGCGCCGCTTCTAAGCACCGAACGGCAGCCGCGATTTGCCTCGCCGCGCTCTTGGGTGGGCTGCTCGTGCGAGCGTCATCGACGGGCAACGTCCATCCACTGCTGGTCGCAGTGCTGGTACTCGGTGTACACCGCCGATGCGGTCCATTATGGATCGGATTGGCCGCCTCGCTTAAGTTCGTCCCCGTCCTGTACGTCATTCCCTATATCGGCAGGCGGGAATGGCGACGAGCGTTGCTGACCCTGGTGATTGGAGCGCTCTTCCTCGCGCCGATGCTGGCCTACGACTTAAGCGAGTACCCGACGGAACCCGGCGAGTCGTTCTCACTCCTCTCGCTCGGTCTCGTGCCCTTCCTGGTGGTCGCGGCCCTCGCCATGTTGGCGGCGGTGCCCATCGCGTTCAGCCGGTACAGATGGGGTGCCGCCTCGGCGGCCATGATCGCAAGCATCCCGCGGCTGGACTACTACGACCTGACCTTGATCCGCGGCGACGACAGACGGTCCGTCGAGCCGGTGGATGAGCGGTGATGGGATTGGACCGCGCAGCTCGAATTGTCGCACTGGCGGTGGTCATCGCCATCGGCATCTTCAACCTGTACCAAGCCGTGGTCGGCTGGGGCCTGTCGGATGCATCGGCCTACTGGCAGGCCGGGATGCGGCTGCGGGATGGCCAGGACCTGTACCCGGCGCTGGCATCGGTGGACGCCTCCGACGTGTACCGGTACGCGCCGTGGTTCGCCTGGCTGGCCGTGCCTTGGACCTACTTGCCGGTACCGGTGGCGAGTGCCCTGTGGTCGGTGCTGCTGCTTGCGGCATCGGGTTTGGCGCTGTACCCGCTTGCGCGCGCGCGCGCATGGCTCCTTGTGGCCCTGTTCGCGCCGATCCTCGTCGGCATCAGCGCAGTGGGCAACGCGCATCCACTGATCGTGGCAGGGCTGGTGTGGGGGGTGGATCGCCGCGCCGGTCCACTGGCCGTGGCGGCAGCCGCGTCGCTGAAGATCTTCCCGCTGCTCTTCGCGCTGGTCTACGCCGGGCGCCGGCAGTGGGGTCGCTTCGGCCTGTCTGTGGCGCTCACCGCGCTGCTCTGGGCGCCGGCGTTGCTCTACGACCTGTCGAACTACGCCGTGGATGCCGGGCAGGCGGCATCCCTCTACGCGGTGCCGGTCCTCTACTTCGTGGTGGGCGGCCTGGGCGTGGGTGCCACGCTGGCGCTGGCCCGCACGCGCTTCGGCTGGCTGGCCGCAGCGACCACGGTGGTCCTGGCCCTCCCGCGCCTCTTCGTGTACGACGTGACCTACCTGATGGTCGGCCAGCCCGCCATTGATCCGCACAACCCAGACTGAAGTGGTACTTCAGTCATTCGCGTTGACTGGACACGTGGTCGTAGTATCAGCGCCACGCCAGGGCCCGGCGAGCTGCCCGCCCATGGCGCCTCAGGAGGGAAAGTACCGGTGATCCTGCTGTACATCGACCCCGGCGCAGGAAGCCTGCTCATCCAGGCGCTCATTGCCGCTGTCGTATCCGTCCCGTTCTTCTTCCGGAACGCGATCCGCAACGGGGTCCGCCGCATCCGTGGCGAGAAGGCAGCAGAGCCGGCGGGAACGAGCTCGGATTCCGACTCCGAGTGACGCAGCCGCCGGCGGCGACGTCGCGGGCATCGGCCAGGGATCCCGGCTCCTACCGCGACCCGAGCGGATTCGTCTACCAGCGTGACGGGCGCCTGCTGCGGCAGGTCAACACCAGTTTCGCCGACGACTGGAGCGCCCTCGCGGAGCGCGGGCTGCTCGACGCCCTGTGGCAGCGCAGGCTGCTGGTGCGGCACCGCGAGGTGGAGGCCGACCTGGCCGCTGAGCCGGGTGCCATCGCGGTCGTGGAGCCGGAGCGCATCCCGTTCATCAGCTACCCCTTCGAGTGGACCTTCTCGCAGCTGCAGGACGCCGCGCTGCTCACCCTGGACGCCCAGCTGCTGGCCGAGCGCCACGGCATGACGCTGCGCGACGCCAGTGCCTACAACGTCCAGGTCGCCGATGGCCGGCCGATCCTGATCGACACGCTCTCCTTCAAGCGCCTCGACGCCGATGCGCCGTGGGAGCCCTACCGCCAGTTCTGCGAGCACTTCCTGGCACCCCTGGCGCTGATGGCGCGCCGTGATCCGCGACTGGGCCTCATGCTCCGCGACTTCGTGGACGGCATCCCGCTGGACCTGGCCAGCCGGCTGCTCCCCGGGCGGACCCGGCTCGCACCGGGACTGGCGGCACACCTCCACGTGCACGCTCGCGCGCAGAGCCGCCACCAGCATCGCGGGGAGCGCCCGGCCAGGGTGCGGATGAGCGCGAACCGTCGCGCCGCCCTGCTGGACCACCTGCGCCGGACGGTATCGGGCCTCAAGGTCGATCCGTCCGACACGACCTGGTCGGACTACGCCGACAACACCAGCTACGAGTCCGCCGCCGCCGCGGGGAAGGAGGGAGCCGTGGCCGACATGCTGCGGGCGATCGGCGGCGCGAGCGCGATCGACCTGGGGGCGAACACGGGCCGCTTCTCCGCCCTCGCGGCCGATGCGGGCTACCGGGTCGTTGCCCCCGACCTCGACTGGGCCGCGGCCGAACGCCACTACCGCGCCGTCCGCGGGCGCGACGACGCTCGGATCCTGCCGCTGGTGGCGGACATCGCCAATCCCTCGCCGGCGCTCGGCTGGGCCGGTCGCGAGCGAAGCGGCCTGCTGGAGCGGCTGCGCGGGGACGTGGTCATGGCGCTGGCGCTGGTGCACCACCTCGCCATTGGCCGCAACGTGCCGTTGACGCTGGTGGCGGAGACGCTCGCCATGCTGGCGCCCAACCTGGTGATCGAGTGGGTCCCGAAGGAGGACCCGATGGTCCAGCGCCTGCTGGCCGCCCGCGAGGATGTCTTCCCGGGGTACGTGGAGGAGGCATTCCTCCGCGAATTCGAGCGCCACTATCGAGTCGCGGCGCGAGTGCCGCTCGCGGCGTCGCACCGAGTCCTCTTCCAGATGAAGGCCGGTGCCTGATGGCGCTACTGCCGGCTCCAGGCGAGCGCTGCTGCCAGGTCGTTAGTGATGTAGACCTTCACGCCCCAGCGCTGGGCGCGAGCCATCGCATCTGTCTCATTACCGGTCCACCACCAGAATATGGGGCTAACTTCAGCTCGCTCGAAAAATGCGCCAAGCGCAAGCGGCGAATCAGCCATTCGGTAAACGGGGTCCGCTCCTGCGGGTCCGTATGTGGGAAGGCGGCCACCCACCGCATCGACGTCCATCCGTGTCCCGCAGCTTATCCAGACGACCACTGGAGCAGTGCCAATCCGTTCGGCGACGGCAGCGTGATCGGCAGCGGACCCTTTCGCGTCCAAAAGGATCACACCCGGGAAGTCGCCGAGTGCCGCCACCACGCTGGAGAGGCGCGGGACGCGCAGACCCTCCTGGCCCGCATACCCCATTCCCCCGTCGATGATCAAGCCGTCAATCTGCCGGTCAGACATGGCCTCCATGAGGCCCCTGCCGTTGGTGGTGCGAGCCACATCCGCATCATGCATCAGGTAGAACGTGCCATCTGCGGAACGCCGAACGTCCATCTCGATGGCGTCGGCTCCCTGCTCGGCAGCCGAGAGCATCCCTTCCAGCGTGTTCTCCGGCCAGCTCGCAACGTCGCCTCGTCGGCCGGCGACAAGCATGGGGCCGCTGCTCACATCCACAACGTTGTAGATCAGGTTCAGCGCGATTGACGCGATGGCGACGATAGCGAGCAGCAGCGCGAGCAGTGCCAAGGCGATCCGAAGAGGGCGGCTCCTGGTGAGGGCAGCACGGACCATCAGGGCTGAGCCTATCACCCCATGTCCTGCGCAACCCATCGCGCGGACGCGGGGGTCGCGATGAGGAGAACACGTAAGGTGCCTGCGCTCCACCCATTCCTCTTGGTGGCAGCGTTTGTCCTGGCCAAGGCCATCGGCGACGGCGTTGCGCCGGCTGGCTTCGTCCGGCCCTTGCTGGTTGGGATTGCCACGGCCGTCGCGGTAACCATCCTGGTCGCCGCCATCTGTAGGAGCTGGGGGTTCGGCGCGCTCGCAACGTCAGCGGCGTTCCTGCTTCTCCTGACCCACGGGCCGGTAATCTGGCTGCTGCGCTTCGTGCGGGACGCCTTCGGGTCCGGTGTCGGCACGATCATCCTCATCGCCCTGCTGTCCGTCGCCACGGTCGGCATTCCGTTCAGCGTGGTGCGGTTCCGGCAGGGCCTCATGAGGGCCACCGATATCAGTCGCCTCACCGTCGGCCTCAACGTGTTCTCTGCGATCCTGCTGCTGATTATCCTGATTCCTGCCGTCCCTCAGCTTCCGTCGTGGTTGCCCATTGGGCGTCCACAGCCGGTCAGCGCGTCCGCCAACGTCCCCAACGTCTATCTAATCGTGCTCGACGGGTACGCGCGCGCCGACGAGCTTCAGAGCGAGTTCGGATTCGACAACGCTAGCTTCCTCTCCGCGCTACGCACCCGCGGATTTGACGTCAACGAGGAGAGTCATTCGAACTACACCAACACGGCCCTGACGCTGCCATCGCTGCTGGGGATGCGCTACCTGGCAGCGGCCCAGACCGCGTCGTACAGCGATGCGGACCTGCGCCAGATACTTGACCACGCCTTGCGAGAGGGCGACGGTCTGCGGCTGCTGCGCCAGGCCGGCTACGAAGTGGTCGGGACGTCGCCGGGGTGGGAGCACGTCTCGTTGCGAGCCGGGGTCGACCGGATGATGGAGCGGCCGGAGCTGACCGACCTGGAGGAGTTCCTCCTGTGGGAAACGTGGATCCCGGATCTGCCGGGTGTCCCACGGAACCTCTTCTTTCAGCAACTTCACAGCCGCGTCCTGGGCGTGCTTAGCGACGCCCGGGCCATCGCATCTGGCTCGCATGATGGCCCCGTGTTTGCCTTCGTCCACGTTCCGGCACCGCATCTGCCAATTGCTTTCGATGCTGGAGGTGGCGTCCCGCACTATTCATCCAGGCAGTACGGCGCGAAGCGGCCGGCTGAGTACGACTTGAGCACCTCCGCCTTCGACGCAGCCTACTCAGCCGCGATCTTGGCTTTGAATAGCAGTCTTTTGGCGGCGGTCGACGACATCATGCGTGACAGCGGTCAGCCACCCGTCATCGTCATCATGTCGGACCATGGCTTCGACGGTGCGTCGTCGAGCGGTGGGGATCCGAAGCTACGAAACCTGCTGGCGGCCTACACGCCAGGGCAACGTGCCCTGCTGGACTCAGCCACGCCTGTCAATGTCCTCCGCATCCTGCTGAACGCTTACACCCGTGTCGATGCCGGCGCAGAGCTCGCGAATCGCTTCTTCTACACGGACATCGAGAATCATGTCACGACCGTCACTGAGGTGACTTCGCCGGATTGAGGCGTTCTGCCAATTTGTTTGCTACGCCGACCGAGTAGTTCTGCCCGCGGTCGTGCGGGTAGACCTGGAACATGCTCGCCACCCAGAGCCCCGGAATCGGCGTCTCGAAGGGCGGGATGTGGTCGCGGTAGTCCGTCGTCACGATGGGCTGGGCGAAGGGCGCGGCGAAAGCCCAGGCATCGGTGATCCAGGCGGAGCTGAACGAGGGATTGATGCGCGACAGGTGCGGGCGCGAACTGGCTCACGACCTCGTCGCTGGGCATCGTCATGAGCGGGTCATCCATGGGCCGATAGTTGCCGAGGTAGACGAGGTGGCGGCCGGCGTACGCATCGGCCTCCAGGTAGTTCGTGTGCTCGACCAGGGCCATGAAGGGGAAGCCAGGATCGTTGACGTTCATCCAGTAGGTATCGGTCAGGGGCCGATCCAGGGAGAGCACGAGGCAGTGGGCTCCGTAGGCCTGGCCCCACTCGTGGCGGGCGCGATAGTCCGCCGGTAGCTCCGGCACCAGGCGGCAGGTGAGGCGCGGGGCCAGGGTGGAGACGACCCGGTCGGCCGCGATGGCGCCGTCGCTCGTCTGGACCATGAAGCCGCCTTCCGCATCCGCTGCGGACCTCGCGCACCTCGGTTCCGAAGCGCAGCTCGCCGCCCATCTCGCCGATGCGCTCCGCCAGCCGGTCATAGAGCCGCTGGAAGCCACCGCGCAGGTAGCCCAGCTGGCTGGTGCGGTCGTGGACGCGGGCCCAGAACCAGGGCATGGCGATCTCCTCCGCCAGCGCGCCGAACTTGCCGCGCAGGAGTGGACCCCAGACCACCTCGTAGGCGTTGTTGCCCATCCTGCGGCGGATCCAGGCGGCGGCGGTCTGGCCCTCCAGTCGCTCGGGACTGGGCAGCGCCCGCAGGTAGGCCAGTGCGGCGCCCATCCGGAGTCGGTCGGCGAGCGGGAGCGGGCGGAAGCGGAGCAACGACGCCGGCGAGTCCAGCTGGTGGACGCGCCCGCCGCGCAGGGTGACGGTCAGCGGGCGGCGCCAGACCAGGTCGTCGCCCGAGCCCCAGCTCCTCGATCAGGCCGATGGCGTGCCGGTCCCCCTGGAAGAGGTGGTGGTAGAACTTCTCGAGCCAGATGCCCGGCTCCACCTCGAATCCGGCCGCCAGCCCGCCGGGCCGGAGTTCGCGCTCGAGGACGACGACTTCTTCGCCGCGCGCGGCGAGCCGGTAGGCGACCGTGAGGCCCAACGCTCCGGCGCCGAGGATTGCCGTCTTCATCGGTCTCGCCGCTCGAACAAGACCCATCCGTCAACCGTCTCTGCCTGCACATACTCCTCTCTAATGAACGACCGGAGCGGCTCAAGGATGTCGAGATCGCGTCCATCGCTCGCAATCGGTCTGTAGATGAGCAGCGGCTGGAAGCCCGGTCGTCCCGGATAATCCGACCCGGCGTCGATGACGATGGACGGTGGATCTGACATGAGGTCGGCAAGCGTCTCTGCCACCAAGTTCCGCGTGGCATAGCCCGATGTGACGAGCGGATAGAGGTAGCTGAACGACCCTGCTACCGGCCTGCGTGCCTCCAGGTACAGCTGTGGCTTATTGCCCCACACCCAGATGGACTCGTCCGCGAGAGTACGTCCACGGATAGCTGCCGCGACAGCTTCCGCCCGCTGATGGTCGTGCGCGACGGGCGCGAGCTCCATCTGACCAGCAACCACCGCGGCCAAGAGCGAAATGCCTACGGCACCAGATAGTGGCGCGGCGAACGCCAACCGGCGCGTCAGAACACTCGTGCGCTGCATCTGGTTGCCGAGGCGCTGGATGCCATATGCTCCCAGCACGCTCAGGGGAAGCGCCAACAGGATGGCGTAGTGGGCGATGAACCTGCCCTGAAAGACCAGGAAGACGAGAGTCAGCCCAATCCATCCGATGCTGGCCCTCGCGGCAGTCCGGGATGCGCTTCCTGCTTTAAGGGCGGCCGGTGTGCCTATGGCCGCAGCGACGACTAGGTACAGGAACGCAAGCAGGAGCCACGCTACGACCGAAGTCGACAACGAGGACCCGGCGCTCAGGTTCGCCGACCGGTAGGCAGCGGGATAGGCAAACACCGCATCAATCGCTGCTGGAAGCGCTCCTGAGACAGATAGCCACACGAGGCTGGCGACGAGTGGCACTAGGCCGCCGACGAGCAGCGCTCCGTGAGTTCTCAGATCGCGCCGGGTGGCTGGCGCACCGGCTGTCCCCAGCACCAAAAGAACGGCTGCACCGGGGAGAGCTTGGAGGGAGAGGAGCGTCGAGGTGGCAAGCAGTGATCCCACGGCTGCCATGCGGCCGGCGGACCGGCTACGCGAGGGGCCAAGCGTCAGATACATCGCCAACGACAGGGGCAGTGCTGCAAAGGGCTCCGTCAGACCGCCCCCCAGTGCGAGGAAGTACTGCGCCATGCCCACGGTGACGAGAAGGCCGACGAGCAGGGACGTGTGCCTGGCCACGCCTAACCGACAAACCGTCATCGCCAGGAACGCCGCGGCCCCGGCAGTTGCCAGGACGGAGAGGAGCCAGGTAGTCAGCCACGCACTGAACATCGGGACGGCCGCCTGAGCCGCCGCAAGGAGCAGGTAGACCCCGGGAGGCTTGTGGTCCCAGGCTGTCACGTAGAGCGTTGCGCCATGCCGCAGGTCCGATGCGATCTGAGTGAAGACAGCGGCGTCAAGCGATGGCCCGACGAGAAGTCCAGGAAGGAGGAGAAGCGCTGCCACCGCCCCACTGGCGAGAAATATCGGCACGATCTGCAGATTCTGGCCCAGGCTCTCTTCTCGTCATTGGCACTATCTGCCTAGACAGCCTCGATGGGAAGAGATGGAACGCGCGCAACCGAATGGCCACCGACTGACTGTATTCCTGGCAGTTCTATTCGTCCTCGCGACCCTCTCCCTATGGGCCCTCGCCAATGCCGTCCTCGTGACCCAGGTCTGGGAGTTCGATGACATTCACGCGTACACGGCGGCCGCCCAGAGACTGCTGGACGGCGGGCCGTTGTACATCTCGGCGACCGACACGTCGGACCTCTACCTCTACGCACCGTGGTTCGCCTTCGCATGGGTACCGCTGACGTGGGTCCCGCCGCTGGCGCTCGAGGTGGGATGGGCCGTGGTCCTGCTCGTAGCCATGGCGGCGTGCCTCTGGCCATACTGGCGCTCGCGGGCGGGATTCGCCCTCGTCCTGCTCCTCGGCTCGCTCCTCTACCGAACGGTGGGCTGGGGAAATGTCCAGCCGCTCCTGCTTGCGGCTCTCATCTATCTCCTGCCGACTTCGGCCGGCCCGTGGGCGGCCGGCATTGCCGCATCCATCAAACCATGGCCCATCCTCGCCGCGGTCGTATACGCGTGGCGGAGGGACTGGCGCGCAGTCGGCATCACCATCGGCGTGGCGGCCGTCCTGTGGTTGCCGATCTTCTTCTTCAACTGGCGCGACTACCCTGCTGGAGCTCGTCCGCCGAACATCTACGACACCACATTCCTGCTGGCGATGCTGGCGCTCCTGGGCATTCGCCCTACCTCGCGCGGCGAGCCAGGCCCACGAGCACCAGGCCGATCTGGTAGTCCAGGAGCCTCGGCAGGCTGAGAACCATGGCGGTCGCTGCGGCCACCCAGCGGTAAGGCGTCCGTGCGAGGAACCATGTCGCCGCCAACGCGGCGAGGACCACCGGAACGAACAGGAACGGCGACACACCGGCCAGGCTGAGCTGGTTCGGACCAGGATCGGTCGAGTACGCGGACAGGTCGAAGAGCAGCGCCGGCAGCACCAGCACCACGGAGAGCGCAAGGCTGAGCGCCGCCCTGCGCCACTCGCCTCGCCCGGCGTAGACCAGCGCGAGCACCACGGGAACCGCCTTCAGGCTCGCGGCGATGGCGATCCAGAGCGGCCCCGCACGGCGTTCAACGCCCCACAGCAGAACGAGCACCAGCAGCGGCTGCACGTTGCCGAACACTGCGCCCTGCAGCTGGAGCGGGGCGAAGATCGCGAAGGCCGCCCAACCGGTCGGCCCGCGGAAGAGCAACGGGATGGTCGAGGCAAGGGCCGCCGCGATCATGAGGCCCACCCACGCCGCGGTCACTGCCTCCCTGGGGAGGTAGGTGAGCGGCATCCAGGCGGCGGCAAACCAGGAGCGTAGCGGTACAGGTCGGATGCATTGGCCGCGCCCGCCTGGTACAGCTGTTCCCCGTCCCGCAGCCGTTGGGCGGCGTTCCAGTACGCGGCGACATCGGCACCTACCTCGCGCGAGAGCGCGTAGGTCGTCAGGGCGTAGGCGGCGAGCGCGAAGAGGACGGCCAGCAAGGTGGCCGTCAGCGCCAGCGTGGGCGAGGGAAGCTGGAGGCGTGTGCTGGAGGACCATCGGCGCATACCGGAGCAGACGATACTCTGGCAACGTGCCCGGAATGACTGCCCTGGCGGCACAGCCGGCGACCGCGCGGTTCCAGCCGGTCCTGGAGCGGCTGGTGGTCGCCTTCCTGTTCGGCACCACGCTGATCCGCGTCTGGCAGATTGCGTTCGACTGGAACTTCGGCGATATCAACGCCTACTGGCTGGCGGCCGAGCGCCTCAGGTCGGGCGAGCCGCTCTACCTGGGCTCGCTCGACCCGGACAGCTACCGCGTCTTCCGCTACGCACCCTGGTTCGCGTGGGTCTGGGTTCCCCTGACCTACCTGCCACGCGAGCTCGTGATCGCGGGGTGGACGGCGCTGCTGGCGGGAGCTTCGGCATGGGTGCTCTTCGGCATCGCCCGACTCCGGACACCAGCCGCGTGGGCGCTCATCTTCCTGATGACGCCGTGGCTGCTGTCGCTGGTCCAGGTGGGAAACATCCAGCCGCTGGTGGTGGCGGCCCTGGGGTACGGGCTGAGGCGCCGGAGCGGCCCGTTCTGGGTGGGCCTTACCGCATCGCTCAAGTTCGTCCCCGGCTTCTTCGCAGTCGCGTACCTGGCGCGCCGCGAGTGGTGGCGGTTCGCACTTTCCGTCGCCTTCACGGTGCTCCTCGCCGCCCCATTCCTCCTGTACGACGTCTCCGGCTACCAGACCGATCCCGGCCGCTCCTACTCGCTGTACTACTACGCATCGCCAGCCGTCTGGCTGGTTGGTGCAGGCGCGGCGGTCCTGGTCGCCGCGGGCCTTGCCATGATCCGTTCGCCGTATGTCTGGGTGGCGGCCGCCGTGGCCGTGATGCTCCTGGCGCCGAGGAGCCACGTGACCTACGCGACTTACCTGCTGGTGGGCGTACTTGCCGCACGCCATGCGTCGGCTGCGTCGGACAGCCCTCGGTGATCGGCCGCGTCGCACCCGTCGTGGCCCTGGGGGTCGCCATTCTTGGCTTGATCGTGATGTTCGGCGCAACGGCAAGCGTAACGGTGCATCCCGATGCCGACGCGTACTGGCTTGCGGCGCAGCGCCTGCGAGAGGGCGCCCCGCTGTACGGTGGCCCGCGCGGCGACGAGACGCAGATCTACCGCTACGCGCCGTGGTTCGCATTCGCGTGGGTGCCGCTGACCTACTTCGGCAAGGAGACGGCCTTCCTCCTGTGGCGCCTGACGCTGGTCGTGTCGATCGTCGTGGCGGTATGGCCGCTGCTGCAGCGTCCCAGTCGAGCATCCATCACCCTGGCGGTACTGCTGGGCGGCCTCCTCCTCTCGAACCTGCCCGCGGCTAATGCCACCCCGCTGATCGTCGCGATGCTGGTGGCAGGGCTCCGGACGAACGTTGGGCCGGTGCTGCTGGGCCTGGCCGGCTCGTTGAAGCTCTTCCCGCTCGTGCTCGTGGCCGGCTACCTCGCGGAGCGGAGGTGGCTGGCAGCAGCGGTGAGCATCGGCGTGGCCAGCATGCTCTGGCTGAACATCCTGGCCTTCGACGTCCTGGTCTACACGCAGATCGGCGGCCCGTCGTTCTACGTCGGCGGGGTTTCGCTCTTCGGCGTCTCGCCGCTGATCTGGGTTGCCGTCAGCGGCGCGATTGGGCTGATCGTCGTGCGCCTGGTGGTCGTCCGCTCGCCATGGGCCTGGCTGGCGGTATCGGCATCGATTCCGGCTGCGGTACCAAGGGTCTGGCTACCTGACGTCGCCTACATCCTGGTTGGCGCCGCGGAGACGTTGCGTGGCGTGAAGCGGGACCCGGCGCAGACCGTCGAGCCGGATGCTCAACCCGGGCAGGACGGCAGGTAGAGGACCTGCGTCGCGTTCCTGAACGCCTCGCACCAGCCCGCGTGCTCGGCCGGGCCGCGGGTAAGCGCCGCCTCCGGCTTCAGCAGGATCGCCTCGACACCGTAGGAGGCGACGAGCTCCTGCCAGTTCGGATCGGCCTGGCGGATGGCGTCGTAGTCCTCCAGGATCTGCTGGTCGTACATGTCGTTGCGGCCGTCCACGAAGACGCGCCCGCCGGTCGGATAGAGCTCGTGGATGACGTAGCCGCCCCAGCCGTAGTCGGCCAGCACGCGCGCATCGGGCGCCACCTCCTGCAGCAGCTGGACCGATGGCACCGGGAACCGCTTCTCGATGTTGGCCGTCACCCCCTCGCCAACCCCGGCCGGCACGAGCACGAACAGGGCGCCGATGACGACGATCAGCTGCCGTCCCCATCTCCATGACGCGACGGCCCAGCGCGCGGGAGGGCGCCATCGGCTTCGGTTGGGGCCGATGCGCCGCGCGCGCATTCAGGCGGTCCTGGAGACCGAGGGCCAGCGTGGGCAGGCAGAAGACGGCCGCGATCGGCACGTTGCGCAGCGCGATCAGGCCCATGGCGATCCCCACCCACGAGAGCATCACCAGCCAGCCCGGCGTGGCACGCCCCTTGTTCAGGCCGACCCACACGATCAGCCCCAGGAAGGCCCAGTGCGCCGGCTCGTGGAACGAAGGTGACTGCCACTCCTGGATGTTGGCGAGGCCCCAGTCGCCCAGCTCAACGTAGCGAAGCGGGTAGAGGATGCCGACCGGGCCCGAGGGCGTCAGGGCAGCGGCGGCCAGCACGCCCACCGCCGCGCCTGCCATCCAGCCCTTCGCGGCCGACATGGGAGTGCGACCCAGGATGGTGAAGAGGCAGTAGGTTGCGACGACGCCGAGGCCGATGACGTAGACGCCGTGCAGGTTCGCCCACAGCACGAAGAAGGGGATCAGCAGCAGCGCGCGTCGTGGGTGCTCGGGGCGCAGCTCCCAGAGGCCCCAGAGCAGGAGGCTGAGCATCAGCCACGACTCCGCCTGCGGCCGCAGGGTCACGTACGGCGTGATCACCAGGCCGATGAGGATCGCCGGCAGCGCGAAGGCCCGCACGGTCACGCCGTGCCGGGCGAGCATCGCTGCGTGGACGAGCACGATGGCCGCCGGAAAGAGGCCCCAGACGAACAGCGTGGCGGTGCGCCCCAGGCCGCTGACCAGCCAGTACATGACCAGCTCGGAGAGCCACTCGTGCGGCGTCCACGGCTGCCCGGCCCAGGTGAACGAGAACGGGTCGGTGGTCGGGACGCGGCCATGCTCGGCCATCCACTGGCCCGCGGTGATGTGCCAGAAGAAGTCGGGATCCTGCACGCCCTTGGTGACGGTGATGCCTACCAGCACGCCCGCCAGCGCCACGGCGAAGATGGCCAGCGGCGAGGGAAGGCGCGCCAGCCGCCGGGCCGCGGCCTGGTCGGCGGCGGTCCATTGGGGTGTTGGCCCGGGAGCGGCAGCGTCGGTCACGGCCGGATTGATGGCAGCATCTGGCATCGCTGGCGAGTCTAGTCGGTGCCTCGGTGCACCGGCCACCGGACGGAAGTACCGCCGCGCGCAACCCAGGCCGCCGCGGCCAGCCAGCCCAGGAGCGCCACGAACAGGAGCCAGGCCGATGCCTGCGCCGGCAGCGCCGGCCCTGCCCACAGGACGGCGTGCAGCGCAACCGCGGCCAGGGCCAGGCTGGCTCGCTGAGCCGATGCCCCCACGACGATGAGGATCCCGAGGGCGGCGAGCACGAACTCGTGCTGGTTCGCGTGCGGGATGACGAGTGGCGTGGCGAGGAAGGCCGATCCCGCCGCCAGGTAGCGGCTGTCCGACCGCGCCCAGGTGTAGGCGACGACGGCGAGCGAGAGGAGTGAACCCCCGACCACGAACCAGCCGCCCGCCCCCAGTCGTTCGGCCGCCCCGCGCCAGTTGATCATCTCGTCGACGTGCACCCCGGTCGCGTTCGGGCCCGCCACGTCGAGCAGGTAGCCGGGATACGCCAGGAGCGCGGTCGGCCCCACGACCACCAGGCTGATGCCGACCATGGCGAGGAAGAGCGCGATCGCGGTCGTTACCGCGCGCCAGTGGCCGCCGACGAGCAGCCACATGCCCCACAGCGGCGCGAGCGTCGGCTTGAGCGTGGCGAGCCCCAGCGCAGCACCCGACCGGTAGCGGGTGAGCGCCACCGACAGCCCGAGCAGGCCGGCCACGAGCAGGGTGGATTGACCACGGATGGCCGCCATCACCGTAGGCCAGGCGGTCAGCAGCAGCAGCGGGCCCAGGACGCGCGCCGACCCCGCCCCCGGAGAGAGGCCCCAGGCAGCCGCGAGGAGGACCGTCAGGCCCAGGATGGTGAAGATGGCAAAGCCCGCCGGGAGCGAGAGCCACCCGAGCGGCGCGACGAGGAGCGCCAGCCACGGGGGCGAGTTGAACGGCAGCGCACCTCCCTCGAAGCTCGGTTCCTCGCCGATCAGCTCGCGCTGCGCATCCGCCTGGCAGCTCCGCTCGTAGAGGCAGTCACCGTCTCCGGCGAGGATGATCCGCGCCGCGACGTGGTAGGTCATGTAGTCGGAGCGCTCGATGGCCCGATACGGACCGGCGAGGATCGCGACTGCCAGGGCGGCGGCCAGCACCGATGCCGCAACGGCGTAGACGCCGGCCATCCGGGTTCCCTTCATCGGGCCGGAGGCTAGCACGGCGGGCGCTGCGCGATAGATCGAACAGATGGAACCTGGAGGGCGTTCTGGGTATCGGTTTGAGCGTTCTATCGGTACAGGCTGAGCGTGGGGCGAGGCTAGAGGCGCCTCCCACGCATGCTCTGCACCGATCTATCGTCCAGACCTGCGCCCGACAGCCCGGCTGGGTGCAATTCCGAAGATCTATCGGCGCGGACCAGCGCGGACCAGCGCGGACCAGCGCGGCCAGCGCGGCCCGCAACCGGAAAGGCGGCGGCCCGCCACCGGAAAGGCGGCGGCAGTACTTCGGGGTGGTGACAGCGCGCACCCGCCCCGATCTAGACTCCCCGGCGTGAACGCCCGAGCTGCGGCCGAACCAAGCCGACGCGGCGTGGCCGCCGCCACCGCCGCCGTGGTCGGCTTCTTCGTGGCTGCGGTGCTCCCCCGCGCGACGTGGCCGCTCATCGACGGCGACGTGTGGTGGCACATCCGTGCCGGCCAGGCTGTGCTGGACGCGGGTGGCGTGCCGCGGACCGATACCTGGAGCATCGTGGGCGCCGGGCGCGAGTGGACCAGCCAGGACTGGCTGGCGAACGTGATCCTGGCCATCGGCGAGCGCGCCGGGCCCTGGGGCGAGACCGCGCTCTCCTTCCTCTTCGGCGCCGCCACGCTGGCTGCCTTCTGGATCCTGTGGCGCGCCATCAGGCTGCGGCGCCCGGAGATCGGCTGGGCCAGCCGGATCGTCTGGCTGAGCATCGGCCTGGTGCTGGCCGGCCCGGTCATGGGCGTGCGCGTCCAGGTGCTGGACCTGCTGATGGCGACCGCCGTCATCTGGATCCTGTGGCGCTTCCTGGTCGATCCGCGACGGCGCTGGCTCATCGGCCTGCCGCTGGTGGCGATCCTGTGGGCCAACCTGCACGCGGGCTGGCTGCTGCTCTTCCTGCTGGGCGGGGCCGTGCTGGTGGGCGAGGCGGTGGATCACTTCTGGGGGCGGAGGCTGGCCGAGGGCCGGCCGCTGCAGTGGCGCCACATGGGCGAGCTGGCGATCGCGCTGCTGGTCAGCGCCGCGGCCCTGGTCATCAACCCGAACGGCGTCGACCTGTACGCCTACCCCTTCTACACGGTGGGCATCACCGCCCTGAGCCGGTACGTGATGGAGTGGTTCCCCGCCAGCCTGGACTCCCTCTTCGGCTGGCTCCTGCTGGGCTTCGCGGTGGTCGCCGTCATCCCCGCGCTCATCTTCGGGCGCCGATACCTCCGCACCGCCGACGCGCTGATCCTGGTCGGCCTGACCGTCATGGCCTGGCAGGCGATCCGCTTCCTGCTCATCGTGGGCCCCATCGGCGGGGCGGTCGCCGCGGTCGCCCTCTCCCCGGTGATCAGCCGCACCGCGCTTGGCCAGCGCGTGTCGCCCATGCTGCAGCGGCTCGCTCGTCCGCGGACGGGCAGGCTGGGCCTCGTGAACGCCGTGCTGGTGGGCCTGCTGCTGGTCATTGGCCTGGGGGTCGCCTTCGCCCGCGTCTACCCGGCCGCAGCCGAATCGGAGAAGGCCCGCGGCCTGCCGGTGCACGCCGTGGAGTGGATGGACGCGCAACGACCCGGGCGAGCGCATCTTCAACCGGTACGAGTGGGGCGGGTACATCGGGGAGCATCGGCCTGACGAGCTCATCTTCATGGACGGACGGGCCGATGTGTACGGCGACGAGCTCCTGCGGATGTACGTTTCCGTGATTGGGGTCCAGGGCGATCCGCAGGAGGTCTTCGACCGCTACGCGATCGACCACGCCGTCATCCCGCCCGACTGGGAGCTGGCGGCCTGGTTCGACGCATCGCCCCTCTGGGAACGGGTTTACGCCGATGACACGGCGGCCATCTGGGTGCGCCGCTGATGCCGCCGCTTTCGCTGCGGCGCGACCTGCTGTGGCTGACCGCGATCGCCTTCCTGCTGCGGCTGGCGGCGGCGTGGATCGTCGACTACCCGCCGTACACCGATCCCGCCTACTACCTGGTCGTGGCGGAGCGCCTGGCGCACGGGCAGGGCTTCACCACGCCCGTCCTGTGGAGCTTCCTGGAGGTGGGCGGCTCGCTCCCCGTCGACGCGGTGCTGCCGGTGCCGTCGAACGGCCACTGGATGCCGCTGACCTCGCTCGTCGCGGCCGGCGGAATCTGGGCGTTCGAGGGCGCACTGGGGACCTGGCGTGCCGCCCAGGTGCCGTTCGTCCTCCTCTCCACCGCGCTGGTGCCGTTCACCTACCTCGTCTCCCGTCAGCTCTGGCCGTCGCGCTCGGTGGCGCTGGGCGCTTCCGTCCTTGCCCTGCTGGCCGGCCCGTTCCTGGTGCTCTACCCGCAGGTCAACAACATCGCCCTCTTCGGCGCGCTGGGAGCGGGCGCGGTCTGGTGTGCCGTGCGGTCCGTTTCGGCGGGGCGGGCGGGGTGGTGGCTCGTCGGCTCCGGCGCGCTGGCCGGCCTGGCGACGCTGACGCGAGTGGACGGGATGCTCCTGCTGGTGGCACCGGCCGTTGCCTGGTGGGTCAGCCGCCATCGCCTCTCGCCGGTCTGGCCGATGCTTGCCGCGGTTGCCTTCGGCCTGGTGCTGGCCCCGTGGCTGCTGCGGAACGCGTCCGTCTTCGGCTCGCCCTTCCCATCCGCGGGCGGCCACACCCTCTGGATCACCAGCTACAACGAGCAGTTCTCCATCACGGCCGATCCCTCCCTCGGCAGCTACCTCGCCTGGGGGCCGGGGAACATCATCGGCTCCAAGCTGGCGGCCTGGGGCGAGCTGGCGGGCCGGGTCACCGTGCTGCTGGGCGGGCTCTTCGTCCTGCCGTTCGCCTGGGGCCTGTGGGCCGAGCGACGACGCGCCGAGCTGGCACCGTTCATCGCCTACTTTGCGGTCGTCTTCCTGGTCATGGGGCTGGTCTTCACCTTCCACGCACCGAAGGGCGCCTTCTACCACTCGGCGGCCGCCTGGCTGCCCTTCGCCCTGCCCCTGGCGGTGGCGTCCCTGGCGGGCTCCGCCACTGCGGCGGGCCGATGGTGGCCGTTCCTGCGCCGCCCGCAGACGCATCGGTTCCTGCTGGTCGCCGGCCTGGCCGGCGCGCTCGTCCTGTCGCTGGCGGGTTCGGCGGTGATGGTGGCGCAGTGGGCATCGGCCCATGACCGGCTGGGGCGCGCGGCGGCGTTTCTGTCGTCCGCGGCTGCTCCGGGCGACCGGGTCATGGCCTACGACCCCGCCGCGCTGCATTTCTCGGTGGCCCTGGAGGGCGTTGCGCCGCCGTTCGACCCCTTCCCGGTGGTGGGCCAGGTGGTCGAGGCCTATGACGTCCGATGGCTGGTGGTGACCCTTCCGGCCGGAGAGGACCGGGACCCGCTGGGCCTGTGGGATGGGGCCGACGGCGTGGATGCGGAGGGGAACCATCCCTCATTCCTGCCCGCCGAACCGGCGTTCGAGGCGCCCGGGGTGCGCGTCTACCGGGTCCGTTGAGCGGGGGATTCGTGCCGCGTCAACCAACTGGTGGCGCCGACGATGAGCGTGGGTAGTACTTCCGGCGCCCTTAGTACTGTTGACCCTAGGCAACCTCCCCCGACAGGATGGCCGTCCGGCTCGGTACTACCACCGCGCTGGTACCAGGGGAGCAAGCGACATTGGCCAAGGCACAAACGGCCGGGGCACCGGCCGTCATCTTCGACAGGACGCAGTCGCAGGCGACGGAGAGCGTGCGACGCAACGCGCGCCGCGTGCACGAGATCGCGGACCGATTCCGTGGCCTGTACCGCGAACAGCTCGAGGAGTGGGTCCGCATCCGGGCCAACCTCGACGGGCCGCGGCCTGCAGGTAGCGCATCGGCGCCGTCCACGCTGACGGATCGGCTGCGCGGCCACCACGACCAGATGGGCCGCGACCTCGCCTCGCTGCAGGCGCGCCTCAAGCGCCTGGACGTGGCGGCCCGCCAGCTGGAGCTGGTGGCGAGCTACCTGGCCAGCACGGATCCGCACGACGACGAGCCGGTCCTGACCGATGCCGACCAGTCCCAGGCCGCCGTCCCGCTGCGCATCATCCAGGCCCAGGAGGGCGAGCGCCAGCGCCTCGCCGAGCTGGTCCACGACGGGCCGGCGCAGGCCCTGACCAACGCAATCTTCCAGGTCGAGTACCTGGACCGCGTCATCGACGACTCCCCGAGCACCGCCCACGACGAGCTGGCGTTCCTGCGCACCATGCTGCGCGACGGGCTGGACGACGTGCGCGGATTCATTGCCGACCTGCGGCCACCGGCCGTGGACGTCGGGCTCGCCGCCGCCATCGACGACAAGGCGACCGCCTTCGGTGCGCGCCACGGCCTCGACCGTGGAAGTCGCCGTGGACGGTATCGACGAGCGGCTGACCCCGGACGAGAAGGCATCGGTCCTCCGCATCGTGCAGGAGGCCCTGCAGAACGTCCGCAAGCACTCGGCAGCCAGCCAGGTGCGGGTCAGCCTGGAGCGGGGGCACCTGGTCATCGGCGACAACGGGCGTGGCTTCGATGTCATGCGCCTGGCGTCGGGGGCCAGCCGCAACTTCGGACTGCAGTTCATGCGCGAGCGCGCGGAGCTGATGGGAGCCGACCTCCAGATCGAATCAAGACAGGGTGAGGGGACGCGGATCCTGCTGCGTCTCCCTGCAAGGTAGGCAGGCACGAACGTGAAGGGAGACCGCAAGATGAGCACCGCAACCAAGGACACCCGGACCACCACGCGGAACCGAGCCAAGGAGGAGCAGATGGAGACCGAGACCCAGGAGCGACGGCGTGGCGGCGATCGCCGGGCCGCCGGGCAGAAGACGCGCATCGTCATCGTGGACGGGCACACGCTCTTCCGCCGTGGCGTGCGCAACATCCTGGAGCTGGAAGACGACATGGAGGTCGTCGGCGAGGCCGGCAGCGGGCGCGAGGCGCTGGCGACGGTCGAGGAGCTGACGCCCGACATCATCCTGATGGACCTCTCGCTGCCCGCTCCGAATGGCATCGAGACGACGCAGCGCATCAAGCGCGAGCTGCCGCACACCGGCGTGATCGTGCTGGCGCCCGGTGACGACGAGGACCAGCTCTTCGACGCCATCAAGGCCGGCGCCGCCGCCTACGTCCTGAAGGACATCGACCCGACCGACCTGATCGCCATCATCCGGCGCGTCCGCTCGGGCGAGTACCTCATCAACGACAAGGTCTTCTCGAAGCCCGCCGTGGCGACCCGCGTCCTGAAGGAGTTCCGCGAGCTGGCCGTCTACGGCTCGGAGGCCCAGCCGATCTTCGCGCCGCTCTCGCCGCGCGAGGTGGAGATCCTGGACAACATCGCCCAGGGCATGACCAACAAGCAGGTGGCCTACGCGCTGACCATCTCGGAGCAGACGGTCAAGAACCACATGAGCTCCATCCTGCGCAAGCTGGCGGTCAATGATCGCACCCAGGCCGTCGTGTACGCGATGCGCCAGGGCTGGATCAAGATCCCCGAGGATTGAGGGGATCGAAGGGATTGAGCCGGCACGAGGATTGGGCCGGAGGTCCCGTTTCCACCCGGTACGGTCGTGCCATGGTGAAGGCGGTGGCCGGCTCGTAGCCTCAGGGCAAGTCGAGGCGGGTATCCGCTGAGACCTTCATCTGAACGGGGCATTCCGGATCGCGAGTCGGGATTGCCTCGGGTCTCCTCCTCCGGTGCGGGAGCCGTGTCGCAGCAGGCACGGCTCCCTCATTTTGTCCCGCTTCGTTGGCCGGCCCCTTTGTCATCGGCCCGACCCCTCATCGCCGGACTCGTCATCGGCCTGGCCCTCATCGGCCTGGCCCTCATCGGCCTGGCCCTACCGGCCGATAGATCTTCAGAAATGCGCCAGACTGGCTCCTTGGGCGCTGGTTTCGTCGATAGATCGGTACGTCCCACGCCGTAGCGACGCCCAGATGCCCACCTCACGCTCAGCCTGCACCGATAGAAGTGTCAGACCAGCGCCCAGAACCGGCGCCAGGTCCACAATCGTCGATAGATCGGTCGGCCGGCTGGCCCCGCCCGCTCCCTTCGCCATCAGCTGTTCGTCATCGGCCCGGTTCGTCATCGGCCTGGTCCCTTCATCGGCCCGACCCTTCCGGCCGATAGATCTTCAGAAATGCGCCAGACCGGCTCCTTGGGCGCTGGTTTCGTCGATAGATCGGTACGTCCCGCGCCCGAGAGACTCCCAGATGCCCACCTCACGCTCAGCCTGCACCGATAGACCTGTCAGACCAGCACCCAGAACCGGCGCCAGGTCCACAACCGTCGATAGATCGGTGTCGGCGTCGGTGTGTGTCGGCCGGCTGACCCCGCCCGCCGGTAAGCCGCGGAGAATCGCGCAGTAAGCCGCCGGCGCCATGCTGCTGCCATGACGCGCAGGCGAAGAGCGCCCAGGGCGCGGGATCGAGCTGCGGCGCAGGCCAGAGGCATCGGTGCAGAGCTGGTTCTTGCCTGCGCCGAATCGAGCCTGACCGACCGGATGCTTGCGACCCGCGCGGGCGTCGCCTGCTCCACGGTGCAGCGCATCGTCGCCGGCGACCCGGGCGTCCAGCTCGACACGCTGTCAGCGGTCACGGCAGCCGCCGGCCTGGACCTGGTGATGAGGGCATATCCCGGCCGCCGGCCCACGCTGAGAGATACCGGCCAGATGACGATCGCCCAAGCGCTGGTCGCCATCGCAGGACCGGCATGGGAGCCGCGACTGGAGGTCTCCGCCGGTGATCACGGGCGGGCTGCCGACCTCGTGCTGTTCGGGCCGAATGAGATCATCGACATCGAGATCGAGCGGCAGGCCGTCGACTACCAGGCCCAGTATCGGTCCGATGCCGCGAAGCGGGAGGTGTTGGCGGCCAGGCACGCCCGCCCGGTCCGGCTGGTTCTCGTCATCGAGCAGACGCCGCGCAATCGGCTGGCGCTGGCCCCGCACCTGCCGCTGATCCGGAGCCAGCTGCCGGCCGACTCTCGCACCGTCCTCAGCGCCATCCGAACCGGCAGGCCACTTGGAGCCGATGGTCTGCTCTGGTTCCGCCGCTCTCGCCCGCCCCGCTCGAGTTATCGACGGGACCGATAGATCTGCCGATGGGAACCCGGCCCTGTTGTGGGGTCGCGGTCTGAGCGATCTATCGGTCCATGCTGTGCCCAAGCGGCACCCGCAGGCCCATCTCGCGCTCACGACGCACCGATAGACCTCCAGAACCTGCGCCCGAAAGCCGCGCCGGGCGCAGATTCGCAGATCTATCGCCAGGCCGAGGCGGGGTTCGGTCTTGTGACATGTGGACCGTGAAAGGCGGGTTAGACGGTATTGACATCGGCCCCTGGGTGCCGCAAGGTACTCCCCCGGCCCGGCTGCCATGGGACGTTCGAGCCATTCAAGGCGCGCGAAACCTGCCCTACGCTGCCGGAGTCAATCTCCAAGGAAAGGAGGTATCGCAAAGGAATGCTTCAGTTCATCAGCACTTTTATGTCCCGGTTCCAGCGCGAGGATGAGGAAGGTCAGACGCTCGTCGAGTACGGTCTGCTGCTGGCCCTCATCGCGATCATCGTGATCGTGGCTCTGCTCTTCCTCGGCCCGATCGTGAGCCAGATCTTCCAGAACGTTGGCGACAACCTGAACGGCACCTAAGCCAAGCAAGTCAAGCCAACACGACTGAACCCCCGCCATTGCGGCGGGGGTTCCTCGTTTCCCGGACGCGAATTCCAGACCCGCCGAGTACCACCATCGGCCTAGCCCGTAAGTCCGGTCGAACAGCGTTGCTCGTCGAACGTAGACTGTTGACCGCAGTCACAACTGGGGCTGCACATTCATCGCGTCCCATCCCAGTCATCTGTTGTCCACCTCCGAGTTAAGGGGAACATTTCGTGAAGCGATCCAATCGTCTGGTCATCCTGGTCGGGGTGCTGCTCGCCGTCCTGGCCTTCGTTGGCATCGTCGTGGTCCTCAACAACGAAACCGGGCCATCGGAACAGCCGGTGACCACCGTGAAAGTCCTCGTCGCCACGCGCGACATCGCCATCGGGGACGAGGTCACCGCGGAAGATGTCGAGGTGACGGACGTCAACCCCGAGGACGTGGTCGGCACCCGCATGGGAGACCCGTCGGTGGTGAGCGCGCAGCGCGCCCTGTACCCGATCCCGCAGGGCGCGCAGGTGCCCCGCGAAGCCATCGGCCTGGGACAGCAGGGTGACATCTGCATCGAATGCCAGCTCCAGCCGGGCGAGAAGGCGATCGCCTTCCAGGTCGACCGCGTCACCGGCCTCGACTTCCTGGTCCAGCCCGGCGACCACATCGACGTGGTGATCAGCCGCCAGGTCCAGGTGCTGCAGCCGACCGTCGAGTCGCTCGACAATCCGGATCTGCCCCCGCGCTACGAGACGATTCCCGGACTGGAGAACGCACGTACCGTCAAGACCATCCTGACCGATAAGCGGGTCCTGTACGTCAGCGCCACGCGCATTCGGTCCACCGCGGTGCAGAACACCCCATCGCCGGGTGAGCAGACGGATACGCCTGCAGCGCAGCAGCAGATCGAGAACGTCATCATCGTCTTTGCCGGCAGCGACCAGGACGCCGAGGTGGTCAAGTTCGCCCAGAACGACCTGACTGAGCTCGGATCCCTGACCGCCGTCCTGCGGCGCACCGCCGACACGGACGAGGGCGTGCCCGAGGAGGAGACGACCGGCGTCACGATCGACATCCTCTTCGAACAGTACGGGATCCCGATTCCGGACATCATCGTCCAGCTGGGCCCCGAGGAGAGCGCGTCGCCCGCGCCGTAGCGGACGCCAGGCAGCTCGCAAGCACCAGAGCAAACCGAGGAACAGCCACGTGATCAAAGTCCTCATCGTTGACGACATCCCCGAGACGCGCGACCACCTGACCAGGCTGCTTGACCTGGAGCGGGAGATCGACGTGGCGGGTGGTGCCGGCTCGGGTGAAGAGGCGATCCAGATGGCGATGGACCTTCGGCCCGACGTCATCGTCATGGACATCAACATGCCCGGCATGGACGGGGTGGCCGCTGCGGAGATCATCACCCAGCGGCTGCCCACCTCGCCGATCGTGATGATGAGCGTCCATGGCGAGGCGGAGCAGCTGAAGCGGTCCCTCTCGGCCGGTGCCCGCGAGTTCCTGATCAAGCCCTTCAGCGCCGATGAGCTGACCAGCACCATCAGGGGCGTCTACGAGAAGGAGCTGGCACGCCGTAATCAGCTGGTGGCGACGCTGCCGCAGGCGCCCGCCGCTGCCGCCGCACCCGGCGAGGACAACGGCGAGCACGAGGTCATCGCGGTCTTCTCGCCGAAGGGTGGAGCGGGCCGCACCACCATCGCCACCAACCTGGCGCTGGCCCTCCAGCGCGAGACCGGGGGACGCGTCTGCCTGGTGGACGCCAACCTGCAGTTCGGCGACGTGGGCGTCCTCCTCAACCTGAACCCGAAGAACCGGTCGATGCTCGACGCGGTGGAGGGTGGCGAGCCCGACGGCGATATCGTCACATCGGTCCTGATCGACCACTCCACCGGCATCCAGGTGCTGCTGGCCCCGCCGACGCCGGAGGGCGCCGACCTCGTCACGTCGGCCTACCTGCGCAAGATGGTCGACCACCTTCGCACCACCCACAACTACGTCGTGGTGGACCTGCCCTCCGCGCTGAACGACCACTCGCTGACCGTGATGGATACCGCGGAGCAGATCGTGGTCCTGACCGCGCTCGAGATCACCACCATCAAGAACGTCCGCCTCTTCCTTGAGGTGGCCGACCAGTTGGAATACGATCGGTCCAAGATCAGGCTGGTCGTGAATCGATCCGACTCCGCCCAGGGCATTCGCATGACTGACCTGGAGGCCTCGATCCGCCGTCCAATCGACGGCAGCATCGTGTCGGATGGGCGGCTCGCCGTGCTGGCCGTCAATCGGGGGGTCCCGTTCGTCGTTTCACATCCTGAGGGAGCGCTCTCCCGGGATATCACCAAGCTCGCTCGTACGCTTGCGGGCGATGCCGCAGCTGCCGATGGCAAAGCCAACAAGCGAGGACTCTTCGCACGTCGTTAAGGGGAAGGATCTGCTGATATGTCATTGCTGAAGAGGATCGAGCGGGCACGTCCCGCCGCTGAGGGGGAGCAGTCGAACGTCCCGGCGCCCGTCAACCAGACGCCTGCGGCGCCACGTCCCGGCGCGCCCACGACGCCGCCGCCTGCCGGCGCACCGCCCCCCAGCCCGTCCGGCCGCCCCTTCCTGGGCGCCATGCCGGCGCGGGAGTCGTTCCGCGAGGCGAAGTACCGCGTCCAGAGCCGGCTCATCAACGAGCTGGACCCGAAGCTCGACCTGACGAACCAGGTCGAGGTCCGGCGCCAGATCGAGGAGCTCTTCGGCAAGATCGCCGACGAGGAGGGGCTGGCCCTGACGCGCGCCGAGCGCGTCCGGATGCTGGAGCAGATCACCGACGAGATCCTTGGGCTCGGTCCGCTGGAGCCGCTGCTCCGCGACGAGACCGTGACGGAGGTCATGGTCAACGGGCCGCAGCAGGTCTACATCGAGCGCGAGGGTCGCCTGGAGCTCAGCAACGTGACGTTCCAGAACGACGAGCACGTGATGAAGATCATCCAGCGCATCATCGCCCCCATCGGCCGCCGCGTCGACGAGTCGAGCCCCATGGTGGACGCCCGCCTGGCCGATGGCTCCCGCGTGAACGCCATCATCCCGCCGCTCTCGCTGGTGGGGCCGGTGGTCACCATCCGGAAGTTCTCGGCCACGCCGTTCACCGTGGAGGACCTCGTCCGCTTCGGCACCGCCACGCCCGAGATGTTCGAGTTCCTGGAGGCCTGCGTGAAGGCCCGCCTCAACATCTTCGTCTCCGGCGGCACCGGCTCCGGAAAGACCACGATGCTCAACATCCTCTCCTCGTTCATCCCCGACGACGAGCGGATCGTGACCATCGAGGACGCCGCCGAGCTGCAGCTTCGCCAGGAGCACGTGGTGACGCTCGAGTCGCGTCCCGCCAACATCGAGGGCAAGGGTGCCATCCCGATCCGCGAGCTGGTGCGCAACGCCCTGCGCATGCGCCCCGACCGCATCGTGGTCGGGGAGTGCCGCTCGGCGGAGGCGCTCGACATGCTGCAGGCCATGAACACCGGCCACGACGGCTCGATGTCGACCGGCCACGCCAACACGCCGCGCGACATGCTCTCCCGACTCGAGACGATGGTGCTGATGGCGGGCATGGACCTGCCGCTGCGGGCCATCCGCGAGCAGATCGCATCGGCCGTGGACCTGATCGTCCACCAGAACCGCCTCAAGGATGGGACGCGCAAGATCACGAACATCACCGAGGTGCAGGGCATGGAGGGCGACGTCATCGTCATGCAGGACATCTTCGTGTTCGAGCAGACCGCCGTCGTCGAGGGCAAGATCCAGGGCAAGCTTCGGCCGACCGGGATCCGCCCGAAGTTCGTGGAGAAGTTCGAGGTGGCGGGCATCCACCTGCCGCCGAACGTCTTCGGCTCACCGTTCTAGAGGACAGGCGCGATCATGGCCGACGGAATGCTTCCAATCGCGATCGCCGGGCTCGCCGCCCTGGCCGTGCTGCTGATCGCCGTGGGCGTCGCCATGAGCGGCGGCTCCGGTGGCGTCTCGGCACGGCTCGAGCGCTACGCCTCGGGCGTCGAGCGGCCGAGTGGAGCCGACGCTCCGGAACGCGAGTCCGCGGTGACGGCGGGCCTCACCCGACTCGTCGAACGGCAGGGCCGGGGCGTTCGCCTGTCGACCGACCTGGCGCGCGCTGACCTCAAGCTCAAGCCGGCGGAGTTCGTGGCTGCGTGGATCGCGTCACCCTTCATCTTCGTCGGGCTGGCCCTGCTCCTGGGATTCGTGTTCAGCGGCTTCCAGAACCCGGTCGCGCTGGCGGTCGCCTTCGGTGTGGGCGCCTACTTCCCGCGCTTCTACCTGAAGTACCGGCAGGGCAAGCGGCTGAAGGCCTTTGCCAGCCAGCTGCCCGACACGATCACGCTCCTCGCCAACTCGCTGCGCGCCGGATCGTCGTTCCTGCAGGGCATCGAGCTCGTCACGCGTGAATCGCAGCCGCCGATCTCCGAGGAGTTCGAACGAGTGGTGCGCGAGATGAGCCTGGGCGTCGCGCTCCAGCCAGCCCTCAACAACCTCTCACGCCGCGTCGATTCGGAGGACCTGGAGCTGATGGTCACCGCCATCAACATCCAGAGCCAGGTCGGCGGCAACCTGGCGACGGTGCTCGACTCGATCGCGTTCACTATCCGCGAGCGCGTGCGGATCGTGGGCGAGATCCAGACGCTCACGGCCATGCAGCGCTACAGCGGCTACGTCATCACGCTGCTGCCCGTGGGCCTTGCCGGCATCCTGTTCCTGATCAGTCCCAGCTACATCAGCAAGCATGCTGGAGCCGGAGCCGGCGATCTTCGGACTGCCCGCGGGGGTCATCTTCTTCATCATCGGCGGTATCAGCATGGGCATCGGCTACATGCTGATCCGGCGCATCGTCGACATCAAGGTGTAGCGCGATGGACAACACGCAGATCATCCTCATCGCCGGAGTTGCCGCCATGGCGGTGCTGCTCATCACCTACGGAATCGCTGCTCGACCCGCCAAGGATGCCGTTCAGGCCCGCCTCGAGCAGCTGGTCGTCCAGCCCAAAACGCTGGAGGAGTTCGAGCTGCAGCAGCCGTTCTTCGATCGGGTCCTCCGTCCCGTCGTGAAGCGGCTCTCAACGCTGGGCCGCAGCGGCGACCAGGGCGGGGTGATCGCACGGCAGGACGCCAAGCTCGAGAAGGCCGGCTATCCAGGCGGGCTGCGCGGCGCCGACTGGATGGGCGTCAAGATCCTCGTCGCGATCCTGGCCGCCATTGGCCTCTTCTTCCTGGGTCTCCTCATGGGCGGCGTGCCGCTCGGGTTCATCTTCGCCGTCGGCGGCGCAGTCTTCGGCTTCCTCATGCCGGAGTTCTGGCTGGGCAGCCGCATCCGCAAGCGGTCGATGGAGATGATCCTCCAGCTGCCCGATGCGCTCGACCTGCTCACCATCTCGGTCGAGGCCGGCCTCGGCTTCGATGCCGCACTGGCCAAGGTGGTCGAGAAGATGGAGGGCCCGCTCGTCAACGAGTTCCGCCAGGCACTGGCAGAGATCCGAATGGGCCGAACGCGCCGCGAAGCCCTGCGCGATATCGTCGCGCGAGCCGACGCACAGCCGGTCGCCAACTTCATCGGCGCCATCGTCCAGGCCGAGCAGCTCGGCGTGCCGATCGCAAAGGTGCTCCAGATCCAGTCGAACCAGCTCCGGATCGAGCGCCGGCAGCGCGCCGAGGAGGCCGCCGCCAAGGCGCCGGTCAAGATGCTCTTCCCCATGGTCGGCTGCATCTTCCCGACGATCTTCATCGTCATCCTGGGTCCGGCGATCGTCACCGTCATGGGCGGCGTCGGGATCTGACATGCTGCCGGCGATCCGGCCGGCGATCCTGCTGGTCGACGACGACCTGAACCTGCTCTCCGTCCTCTCCCGCCGCCTGACGCGGGAGGGGATGGACGTGCGGACCGCCTCGTCCGGATACGCGGCCCTGGAGTCCCTGGAGCGCGCATGGCCGGCACTCCTGGTGGTGGACCTGATGATGCCGCGCATGGACGGCTTCGAGCTGTGCCGGCGCGTGAAGCGCATCGCCGACCTCCCGATCATCGTCCTCTCGGCCGTCGACGCCTCCGAGTCGAAGGTGCGCGCGCTCGAACAGTACGCCGAGGACTACATCACCAAGCCGTTCAACCCCGACGAGCTGGTCGCGCGGGTCCAGCGGATTCTTCGCCGCACATCGAGCGCCCGGCCCCAGGTCGCCCTGAATGGCGGTGAGCTCGAGATCGACCTCCTCGCCCGCAAGGTCATCACGCTGAGCGCGACGCACGCACTCACGCCGACCGAGGTTCGCCTCCTGCAGGTCCTCATCGGTTCCCTCGACCGGGTGGTTCCGACGGAGACCCTGCTTGACCGGGTCTGGTCCGATGCCGATGGCGCCGACCCATCCTACGTGTGGGTGACCGTGCGTCGCCTGCGTCGCAAGCTCGAGCTTGACCCGGACAACCCGCAGTACCTCCTCACCGAGCGCGGTGTCGGATACCGGCTGATGTCCACCTCCGACAGCCGCGCCACCCCAGCGCACTAGGAGCGCCAGCGGATGGACCTTCGGCGCGCCTCGATTCGACTGCTCGCGGTGGTGATCGTTGCTGCGCTGCCGCCGTTGGTCGCGTACGCCATCCTCAACCACGTCGGCGATCCGCTCGGCGGGGACGGGACGCGTCTGATGATTGCGAGCCTGATCGGCCTGGGTTGGGCCATCCTGATCAGCGTGACCCTCGGCCGCTACGTCACCGACGAGGCACGATCGCTGGTGGAGCTGGCGCACAGCGGACCGGAGCGAGGTTCGCGAACCGAACTGACCGATGCGCAGAAGCGCATGGCCGAGGCGCTGGAGGAGCGGAACCGCCAGATCGCCGACCTCGCTCTGCAGGTGCGAATGCTCCCGATAGGGACCGATGCGGCCGCCGTGGCACGCGCCATCGTGGCCGCCGCCCGCTCGGTCACCAAGGACCCGACCTGGACCCTGGCGGTGTTGCGAACCTCCGATCCCGCTTCGCTCCCCGTCGGCGTGTACAGCCCCGACGAGTCACCGCGCGAGCAGGCCGGGGAGGTCCATGCCTGGGCTTCGAGCCTCGAAAGCGAGAACGACGGGGTTGGGGCTCGGCACGCCGTCGGCCCCTGGGGCGCGTTCGTGATCGTGGACGTTGGAGCCGGCGACGATCGGTCCATCCTGATCGCGCCACGCGAGGGCAGGCCGCCACCCTCGCCGGCCGAGCTCGACCTGCTGGTGCTCTTCGGCCAACAGGCGGGGACGGCGATCGAGCACGCACTGCTGTACGCCAGGCTGCGCGAGCAGACGGATGAGCTGCAGCGAATGGCGGCCATCCAGTCCGACTTTCTCCGCAGCGTGACGCACGACCTGCAGACGCCGCTGACCAGCATCCGGGCGGTTGCCGCCGAACTGCAGGCGCGCGACGACATCGACGAGCCGGAGCGCGGTGACCTGGCGACCATCGCGCAGCAGGCGGACCGGCTGCGAAGGATGGTGGGCTTGCTGCTCTCCGCTTCCCGTCTCGAGGCTGGCGGCCTCGCGCCGCGCCAGGAGGTGTTCAGGATCGGGCCGCTGGTAGAGCGCACCTGGGAGGCGCTCCGTGCCGGGCGGCCCTTCTCGCTGGAGGACCGGGCCTCGGCGCACCTCGTCGTCGGCGACCCCGATCGGCTGGAGCAGGTGCTGTGGGCCGTCCTCGACAACGCCGTGAAGTACAGCCCGCCCGGCTCAGCGATCGCGGTGACGGTCTCGACGGAGGAGGCAGACGGCGAGCTTCTGAGCCAACTTGCCGTTCGTGACGAGGGCACCGGCATGGACGCCGAAACCCTCCGGCAGGCGTTCACGCAGTTCTACCGCTCGGCCGACGCCAGGCGCTTGAGCCCGGACGGAAGTGGTGTCGGCCTGTACGCAGCGCGCGGCCTCGTGGAGGCGATGAACGGCTCTATCGGTGCCTCCAGCCAGCTCGGCCGGGGGACCGTCATCACCATCACGCTGCCTGCCGAGGCGGCCGAGCCCGCGGATCAGGAAGAGCCATCGGCGGTGTGACCAAGGTACCGTTGTGGTACCAGGGAAATACCCGCAGCCTGCAAGGCGATGTGAAAGGGGCGCTCCATACGCTCGCTTCATCACCAACAGCAGGAGCTCGTAGCCGGCATGTTCTTCCGAAGGCGTCGCCACACCCGCGGTCAGGCCCTGGTCGAGATGGCAATTCTCCTGCCGGTCCTGCTCCTGGTGGTGCTCATGGCACTCGACCTGGGCCGCGTCTTCTTCGGCTGGGTGGGCCTGCAGAACGCCGTGCGGCAGGGGGCGAACTACGCCGCCCTGAACCCCAGTGCCTGGGGCTCGCCGGGAGACGCGACGAAACGCACCACCTACCTGGCGCAGCTCGCCAACGACACCTCCACGCTCAACTGCGCCGTCGCACAGCCCCTCCCCAGTCCTTCGTTCCCCAACGGCACCGCGGTGGGCGCCAGGGCGGAGGTGGCCCTCAGCTGCGACTTCGCGCCGATCACGCCGCTCGTCGCCGGCCTCTTCCCGGGTGGCATGCTCGAGATCAGCGCCTACTCGGCCTTCACCATCCGCGGTGGCCAGATCCAGGGCTTGCCGGTTGGGAATTCGCTGCCCAGCGCGGCAGCGTCGGCGCCGGCCGAGGACGACACGTGCACCGTGCCGAGCTTCAGCGGGACGCGGAAGAACGATGCCCAGTCCGTCTGGACCACGAACCAGTTCCTCACCACGGTGCAAATCTCGCCCGGCACCGGTAACTACGTCATCGGCTCCCAGTCGGTGCAGGGTGGACAGGAGATCGCGTGCGACAGCCTGATCACGGTGGGGCCGTAGCGATGCGCCACCGCCTTCGCAACCGGCAGGAAGGGCGACGAGGACAGGCTCTCGTGGAGTTCGCCCTCATCTTCCCGATCTTCATCCTGATGGTCTTCGGCCTGTTCGACATGGGCCGTGCGGTCTTCGCCTACAACACCATCTCGAACGCGGCACGAGAGGCCGCACGGGTCGCAATCGTCGACCAGACGGAGTCCGTCATCGACGCCAAGGCGATGCAGCGCGCCGTCGGCCTGGGCGTGGCGGCGGACGACGTCGACGTGGCCTACACCCTGCCCGGAACCACCACGCCATGCACCTCGCCGTACGGAATCAACTGCGTCGCATCGGTGACGGTGGAGTACACGTTCACGCCCGCGACGCCCATCTTCAGCAACCTCATCGGTTCGATCGCGTTGCGTGCCTCAACGAGGATGCCAGTCGAGCGCACCTGCCCTGAACCGCCCACGTTGAACGCATGCAGCTGACACGGAGAGTGAGGCCAATGGCCATTCGATTGTCACGAAGGGACTCCGAGCGCGGTCAGATGCTCGTCATCGTGGCCGGCGGGTTCCTGATCATGATCGCCATGGTGGCGCTCGTCATCGACGGTGGCTTCGCCTGGGGCCAGCAACGTGACACCCAGAACGGCGCAGACGCAGCCGCGGAGGCGGGCGCCCTCGTCCTGGCCGAACGCATCCTCGGTGCCACCCGCACCGATGGGGACGTCGCAACGGCCATCGCGACGTCGGCAGCCGACAACGCGGTGGACGTCTCAGTCTCCTACTACACGAATATCGCCGGCCGCTGGCTGACGCCCGCCGGCGCGGCGACCGGCAGCGAGAACCAGGCCGCGGTCGTGGGCGACGGCGTCATCCCGCAGAACACGTCCGGCGTCCAGACGAAGGCCGCCAAGGACTTCGACACGTTGCTCGCCCAGAGCATCGGCGTGGCCGAGCTCACGGCAACGGCGCGCGCGACGGCCGTGGCCGGCTACACCCAGACAATCTGCCCTGCCGCGTCCGGCTGTGGCATCCTGCCGGTCACCATCCCGGTGAACCTCATCGCCTGCGACTCCGGGAAGCCGATCACGGTCGACGCCAACAACGACGACATCCCCGACCAGTGGCCGTACTTCAACGTCCGCGTCGTCATCCCCCTGTGCGGCAACGGTCCTGGCAACGTGGGCTGGCTGGACTGGACGCCCACCAGCGGCGGCACGTCCGAGCTGGAGGCGGCCATCCAGACGCCGAGCAACCCGCGCGTGGACCTGCCATCGTGGCGATTCATGACCTCCACCGGTAACGTGAACACGGCCGGCGTCGAGGACGCGATCAACTACTACGCCCTGAACCGCATCCCGGTTCAGCTGCCAAGGTTCGACAGCACCTGCGACGAGCAGCCGCCCATCCCCAACCCGAACCCGGATCCCGGGAACGAGCCATGCCGGGACGGCCACTCGCCGGGGAACGGCCAGAACAACTGGTACCACCTGCCGACGCGTGGCATCGCCACCTTCCTGTTCCAGTACCCGAAGGGCGCGTTCATCACCGGCAACAACGCCGCAACGCGCGCGGCCTGCGGCGACGCCGTGGTCAATGGCGGCGGGACTGGCTGCCTGATCGGCGAGTTCATCGGCTTCACCGGCCCCGGCACGGTTGCTGAGGCTGGCAACGGCCCACCCGAGAACTCTGCGGTAGGCGTCCAGCTCATTCGCTAGGTCCGCCATCCCCGGCGAGTGCGCCCCGGTCGGTAGCGGCCGGGGCGCTTCGCTCGGACGCTGCTAGGATCGGCTCCCAGCCATGTATCGCATGATCAGCGTCGAGAACACCACGCGAGGGACGACCGTGGCCGGCACGTGCCGTGTCGCCGGGTCGATGCGCGAGCGCATCTTCGGCCTCCACCTCCTGCCACAGCTGCAGGACGGCGAGGGCCTCCTCCTCCGGGGTTCGACGACCATCGACACGACCTTCATGCGCTACCCCATCGACCTGGTCTTCATGGACCGATCCGCCCGCGTCACCCGCGTGGTGCCCGCCATGCGCCCATGGCGCATGGTCCTGTCGGGCGGCGGGGGTTCCGATTGCCTGGAGCTCCCGGCCGGCGCGGCCGCGGCATCGGCAACGGAGACGGGCGACCAGCTACAGCTGACGGATGCACCGGTAAGCCACCGGTAAGACCGCGGTAAGCGGCATGCGGCAGGATCGGCCCATGGGCCTGCTGGACCTGGTGCTGCCACCATCGTGCTCCGGTTGCGGACGGTACGGCGAGCGGCTGTGCGGTTCCTGTCGAACGTCGTTCCGTCCGGCTGCCAACGCCGTCGACCGCTTCGTCATTCCCAATGCCGCCACGGTCGTCGGTGACGAGCTGGAGGTGGCCGTGGCCGCGTTCGCCTACGAGGGCGTGCTCAGGCGCGTGCTGTCGCGCCTGAAGTACGGCGGTGCCGCTCGCCTCGCGCGGCCGCTCGCAGAGGCAGCGGCCCCGCACCTGGTGGATGTTGCCCATGCCACGCCCGGCGGCATGCTCGTCCCCGTCCCGGTCCACCCGGAGCGGCTGCGGCAGCGCGGCTACAACCAGGCTGAGCTGATCGCGCGCGAGCTGTCGCCCATCCTGCAGATGCCGGTTGCGCCCGTCCTGGTACGGCTGCGCCCCACGCAGCAGCAGCACCGCCTCAACCGCGCCGAGCGCCTGCGAAACCTGCGGCACGCGTTCGCGATGGGTCGGGGATCACGCGCTCCCCCGGTCGTGGTCCTGGTCGACGACATCCTGACCACGTCCGCGACGTTCGAGGCGTGTGCCGGTGCCCTGCACCAGGGGAACGACTGCCGGGTCGTGGGGGTCTCGGTGGCACGGGAGACGTGACCCAGGACCGGGATTCAGCGGTGCTACCGTAGGGGCGTCACCGTAGCGAGAGGAAGACTCATCGTGAGGACGACGCTCAAGGCCCGAAACATGGAGCTCAGCGATCGGCTCCGGAAGCAGATCGACCGCAAGCTGCAACGCCTGGACCGGGTGGCACATCCCGATGCCGAGGCAACGGTAGAGCTCATCGCCCACGCGTCGCGCGCCAACGACGCCTCCCACGTGGCGGAGGTCACGCTGGTCAACAACGGGAGCGTGGTGCGCTCCGCCTCCTCGGGCGCCACGCCCATCGCGGCCCTCGACAGCCTGCTCGACAAGCTGGAGCGGCAAGTCGTGCGCGCCAAGGAGAAGCCGCGCAGCACGCACATGCGCGAGGCCGACGAGACCCAGGAGGTCCTGGCCCGCGAGGCGACCGGCAGCCTGGCGACCGACGACGAGGTCGAGCCCCGGTCCACACGCCCGTCGGTGGTTCGCATCAAGCGCTTCGACATGGAGCCCATGTTCGAGGAGGACGCCATCGCGCGGATGGAGGAGCTGGGACACGCCTTCTTCGTCTTCCTCAACGCCGAGGACCAGGGCATCTGCGTCCTCTACCGGCGCAATGACGGGACCTACGGGCTGATCGAACCGGTCGTCGGAGGTCGGCGCTGAGCACCGGGGGCGCCGGGCGGCACGGCGACGCCCCTATCCCAGGACGAGCGGGAGCAGCATCATCGCGGCGACGAGTGCCAGCAGCGCGATGAAGAAGACGGCCAGGCCAATGGAGAGGAGGTCGAGGCTCGCCCTGCCCGCCCGGTCATCTTCGGCGCGCTCAACTCGGCCAACTCGCTCAACTCGCTCGGCTCGCTGATCCTCCATGTCCCGGACCGTAGCACGGCGCGAGCCACGCCGGCGCCTGACCTGGCCGCCGGGCGCGCCGCCGGTCGGGATCCACCTGGGCGTGGCGGGCGGCCTCCTCAAGGCAGGGCGCCGGGCGCGCCAGGTCGGTGCGACCGCCATGCAGCTCTTCAGCGACAACCCGACCGCCTGGCGCCGACGAGCGGAGCCACCGGCCGATGCCGCCGCCTTCGTTGCGTATGCGGCAGAGCATCGCATCTCACCCATCTCAATCCACGCCAGCTACCTGATCAACCTGGCAGGGACGGCGGAGCCCTTCGCGTCGCAGTCGCGCGAGGGACTGATCCACGAGCTGCTGAGAGCGCCGCAGTACGGTGCCTCACTGGTGAACACCCACATCGGCTCGCACCGCGGCCAGGGCCACGGCGCGGGCGTGCGGCAGGTCGCCGCCAGCGTCAACGCCGCGCTTGCCGCGACGCCGCTGGAGACGGTGCTGGTGCTGGAGAACTCGGCCGGGGGCGGCGACAACATCGGCTCCCGCATCGAGGAGCTGGCGGAGATCCTGGACGGCGTGGAGGCGTCGCTCGCGCCGCGCCTCGCCTTCTGCCTGGACACGGCGCACCTCTGGGGCGCCGGCTACCAGATCGGCACGGAGGAGGGCGCTGCGGCGGTGCTGGACCGCTTCGAGCAGCTGATCGGGATGGATCGGCTCCGGCTGGTTCACCTCAACGACTCGCGGTCGGAGCTCGGATCGAGGACGGATCGGCACGAGCACCTCGGCGCCGGTCGCATCGGTTCCGTTGGCCTGGGAGCGGTGCTGCGCGATCCGCGCCTGACTGCGCAGACGGCGGTGATGCTGGAGACGCCCGGCGCCGACGAGGGCTACGACGCGGTGAACATGCGTCGCGCCCTGCAGCTCTTCCTTGGCGCAACGGAGCTGGCACAGCTCCCTCCGAAGGCGTTCAGGCTGACCCGCCGATCAACCCGCATGGGCGCGGTGAAGAGGCCGGGACCGGAACAGGTCAAGCGCCGCGGCTGACTCCGCCCATGCCGACCGGCTCGCCGTTCCCGCGGCGACCGCCGCTCATCTGCTTTGGGCCACCGGGGCTGCCCTGCAGCCGGCGGCTGCGAGCCGTGAGGTAGCTCTGCATCAGCTCGCGGACGTCGCCATCGGTCAGGGCTTCGTCCCCGCGCAGGGCGTACTCGACGCGTGCGGTTGGCAACAGCTGGCGAGCCGATAGCGATGCGAAGTAGGCCGGGCCTTCCGCGTCGTCGTGGATCTCGCGCAGGCCACGTGCAAGCTTGGTCGCTGTTCCGAGCGACGGCATGCGGTCCCCCTTGATGAGCCGCGAGATCGTCGAATGATCGACCCCGGACTGCAGCGCCAGCTGGCGCTGGCTCATCTTCTTTTCCTTGAGCTGGCTCCGCAGCCAGCTGTTGAATGATCGGGGCGACTGGAGGGTCATGCGCCTCGTTCCATGTAGTGCCCGGATCACCATCGGTGGGCTCCGTGGTGGTGCGTACGAGCAACCGCAGCATCGCAACCCGCCGCCTCCGCCTCAATGGCCCAAAGGTACCGTTCAGCGGGACACTCAGACGCTGCCCAATGGTCCGAAGTGCGGCCCATGCTCCCCCTCACTTTCTCCCGGCCTAGTCGGTCGCCCCCGCCGGCGTGAGGCCGACGCCGTGCGCGCGTCGCACCTTCTGCGAGAGCGCGTAGGCGATGCCGCCAAGCACGATGACAGTGAGAATGCTAATCGCTCGGTCGGTGAGCGCAACTGCGGCCGCCGGCTCGTTCGTGACGCCGTAGAGGGAGAGGGCACCCACGATGCCGGCCTCGACGAAGCCCACCCCCGCCGGCGTCAGCGGCACGGCGGTCAGCAGGGACCCGGCCAGGGTCACGAAGATGGCGGAGCTGATGCCGAGGTTCACGGCTGGCAGGTCCAGCGCCAGGATCACGAAGTAGAGGCGCAGCCCCTCCAGCATCCAGATGGAACCGGTCAGCAGCAGGATGACGGGCAGCGACCTGGCGTTGAGCGCGCCGGTCGACCCTTCGTGGAACCGCTGGTAGAAGGCCGCCACGCGCTCCGGCAGCCACCGAACGAGGCGATCGCCACGCCAGGCGAGCAGCACCACCAGCACCACCAGCAGCGTGGCGGTGATGAATCCGGCAATGAAGAGCGCGCTGAGCTCCGGCCGCGCGGCCCTCCTGAAGCTCCACGCCCCGGCCGCCAGCGCGAGGCCGAAGATGACGACGATGTCAGCGATCCGCTCGATGAAGATCGTCCCCACGCTGCGGCTGATTGAAGCCCCGTAGTTGCCCTTCAGCAGCCACGCTCGGTACAGGTCCCCCAGCTTGGCGGGGACCAGGCAGTTCACGAACCACGACAGGAACAGGATCTCCGTTGCGTCGCGGAATCGGACCGGCTGGCCGGTGCGCCCCAGGATGAACGCCCAGCGGTAGCCCCGCAGCGGGAAGGTCAGGTAGTAGACCGCGAAGGCGGCAAGCAGCAGCAGCGGGTTGGCACGCGTGATCCGCTCCCAGGTGTCGGCGAAGTCCAGGTTCAGGACGAAGCGGAAGAGGAGGTAGAGCAGGACCACGCCGAAGACGATGGAGCCGATGGTCCGCCAGTTGAGGACCCGATCGCGCAGCGAGACCTCGCGCGCCGCGATCCCCTCCTCCGGGGGTGCGTCCAGGTACTCGCCGGCCTCGTAGAGCGAGCCACCGTGCTCGTGCGGGCCGGCCGCGTGCTCCGAGCGCTCGCGATCGGGACGGCTATCCCCGGTCACTGCCGGCCTCCGCATCATCCGGATCGGGCAGCTCCTCCGGCGACGGGCGCTCGACCGGCTCCTGCGCGGCCTGGGACGGCGTCTCCGGCCCCAGGACCGGCGCGGCGGCGGTCTCCTTGCCGAGCCAGCGACGCACGATGTTGGTCCACACCGCCCAGCGCGTGGTCAGGTGGATGAGGACCGTGGAGCGGTTTCCGTGCCACTCGTTGTCGGGAAGCCCCGCGCGCAGCTCATCGGCTCCGGAGAAGTCAGGCAGGGCGTTGAAGCTCATGGCGATCTCGAAGCTCGAGTGCGAGTCGCTGCAGGCGATCCCCGGGATGCCGTGGCGCGCGGCGAACTCGGCCGCCTCCTGGTTGTGGCGCTGGAGGGTGACGCGGCTGTTGAAGATCTCGACCATGTCGATCTTGCCGGCCTCGGCCAGGCGCTCCAGCGGCTCTGAGCGGATGTGCGACGAACGGAACGGATCGAAGGGGTGCGGGATCGAGACGAGGCCGCCCTGCTCGTGGATGGCATCGGCCGTCTCATCGGCTGACAGACCGCGCGGAATGGTGCGCTGCAGGAAGATGCCGACCACCTCGCCGTCGGCGGTGGAGACCTCCTCGCCCAGGATGACGTGCAGCTGGTCGGAGAGGCCCAGGGCCGCGACCCGATCGCGGACCGCGATGGCGCCCTCGACGTTGTTGTGGTTCGTCACGGCGACGTGCGTGAGGCCGCGGTCCAGCGCGACGCGGATGAACTTGTCTTCCGAGAGGATCGAGTCGCGGCTGAAGCGGGTGTGGATGTGGAAGTCGGCGAAGGCGGTGGCTCGCCGTGCTCCGCCGGTCGTCTCCCTGGCTCGCTGCGCCACGCTCGCCCGCGCCCCAACGGTCCCTGCCCTGGCGGCGGAGCCTGCCTCGGCGGCCGGCGCCGATACGATCACGACGCGCTCACGAGGCTCTTGCGGAACGTGCCGAAGTGCTCCAGGGCCATGCCGGTGCCCACCGCCACCGAGTTGAGCGCGTTCTCTGCGACGTGGCACGGAATACCGGTGACCTGGGTCAGGAGCGTGTCCAGGTTGCGCAGCAGCGAGCCGCCACCCGACATCACCATCCCCTTGTCGATGATGTCGCTCGACAGCTCCGGCGGCGTCTCCTCCAGCACGGCGCGCACGGCGGTGATGATCGCCTGCAGCGGCTGCTCGATCGCCTCGGTGACCTCGGTCGAGGTGATGGGGATGGTGCGCGGCAGGCCCGCGATCATGTCGCGGCCCTTGACCTCCATCGTCATCGGCTCATCCATGGGCAGCGCGGAGCCGATGGCGATCTTGATCTCCTCCGCGGTCCGGTCGCCCACCATCAGGTTGTACTTACGGCGTATGTAGTTGGTGATCGCCTCGTCGAGCTTGTTTCCGCCGACCCGCACCGACTGGCTGACCACGATGCCGCCCAGCGCGATCACGGCGATCTCGCTCGTCCCGCCGCCGATGTCGATGATCAGGTTGCCGGACGGCGACGAGATGGGAACGTTGGCACCGATGGCGGCGGCCAGCGGTTCCTCGATCAGGTACGCGTCCTTGGCGCCCGCCTTGAGCGCCGCGTCGCGCACGGCGCGCTTCTCGACGCTCGTCACGCCGGATGGAACCGAGATCATCACGTCGGGCTTGAAGAGCCGGACGCGTGCCACCTTGTTGATCACGTAGCGGAGCATCGCCTCGGTGATCAGGTAGTCGGCGATGACGCCGTCGCGCATCGGGCGGATGGCGCGGACGTTGCCGGGCGTGCGGCCGATCATCTCGCGGGCCTCCTCGCCCACGGCGACCAGCCGGTTGTCGTCGTCGCTGATGGCGACGACGGATGGTTCGTTCAGCACGACACCCTTGCCCTTGACGTAGACGAGGATGTTGGCCGTGCCCAGGTCGATCCCGATCTTCATGCGCGCAACATGGTCCTGTGATGCTTCGGTGCGGGGGCGCTCGCAGTATACCGATCCGGTGGCGCCTGACCGCACCGGTACCATCGGTCCATGCCCGAGGGCGACACCATCTTCCGCACGGCCGATGTCCTGCGCCGCGCGCTGCTCGGTTCGGTCGTGCGACGTGCGGTGGCGCAGCCGGGGCCCGGCCTCTCACGCGTGCCGCGCCTGTCGCGCCTGGATGGGGCGCGGGTGGAGGCCGTGGAGGCGCGCGGCAAGCACCTGCTCATCGGCTTCTCGGGCGGGCTCTGGCTGCGGAGTCATCTGCGCATGCGCGGATCCTGGCACCGCTACCGCCCGGGCGAGCCGTGGCGGCTGGCTGCCGCGCGTGCCACCTGCTGGCTGGAGACGGCCGACGCGGTGGCCGTCTGCTTCGACTGCGCCGATGTCGAGCTCCTGACCGATGCCGAGCTCGGACGCCACGCACGACTCACTGCGCTTGGCCCTGACCTGCTGGGTGCGTCGTTCGACCTCTCCGAGGCGGTGCGACGCCTTCGCGCGGATCCCCGGCGGTCGCTGGGGGAGGCGCTGCTCGACCAGCGTTCCGTCGCGGGGATCGGGAATGTCTACAAGTCCGAGGTGTGCTTCATCGAGCGGCTCGATCCGTGGGGGCCGGTGGCGTCGTTCGACGACGCGGTCTTGGGCGCGGTGCTGCGCCGGTCTCGCGAGCTGCTGCGGGCGAACGTCCGCGGCGGACGACGGGTGACGACCGGCGTCGCGCGTCCGGGCGGCTCGCTCTGGGTCTACGGGCGTTCCGGCCGGCCGTGCCGGCGATGCGGGACACCGATCCGCGGACGGCGCCAGGGCGAGGAGGCGCGGATGACGTACTGGTGCCCCCGCTGCCAGGCCGCCCCGCTACCGGAGCTCGCGTAAGCCGACGGTAAGTGGCGCGTAAGCCGGGATGCCTAGCATCGGCCGCCAGATGCGCGACCTCGAGCTGGGACGCCTGGTGCGTGCCCTGCGCCGACGCCGAGGCTGGCGCCAGTCCGACTGCGCGACGCGCGCGAGCGTGCATCGGTCCAGCTGGTCGAAGATCGAGCGCGGGCTGATCGGGGGCGTGGCGGTGGAGACGCTGCGAAGCTGCCTCGCCGTGCTGGAGATCAGGCTGGACCTGGTCCCGCGATGGCACGGTCCCGCTCTCGAGCGCCTGCTCGACGAGCGGCACGCCTCGCTGCAGGCCGCCTGGAAGGCTCGGCTGGAGCGCTGGGGCTGGCTGGTGCGCGCGGAGGTGAGCTACAGCCGATACGGCGAGCGCGGCCGCATCGACCTGCTGGCCTGGCAGCCGCGACTGCGCATCCTGCTGGTGATCGAGATCAAGTCCGAGATCGTCGACCTGCAGGACCTGCTGGGTGCCATGGATGTAAAGCGCCGCCTGGCGCCGCATGTGGCGGAGCAGCTGGGGCTGGGCCGGGCGAGGGCCGTGGTCCCGGTGCTCATCGTGGCGGAGGAGTCGAGCAACCGACGGCGCATCGCGCGCTTCGCGTCGCTCTTCGATCACCTCTCCCTTCGCGGCAAGCGCGCGATCAGCTGGATGCGGCGGCCGGACCTCGCCGCGGCAGGCGCTCCGGAGGGCCTACTCGTCTTCTCGAAGTTGTCACCTGCGATCTCCAGTCACGTTAGGCGCCTTGGCGGGGTGCGCGTTCGGCCGGCAAGGGGGTCGGTGAGCGTGGATTCGCGACCGGCAGCGCCGTCGGGGGGCGCTGAAGTCGGATAAGGTGACTGTCAGTCGCGCCTGACAAGATGCGGCGGCGGCGCGGCGGTGGGGAAGAGGCTGGGCGGCGGAGGCGCGGCCACCAGGGCGCGTCGGCCCGCGGGGCGGCGGCGGCGCGGCGGCGGCTGGCGGCGGCTGCCGGCGGCTGGTGCGCGTGGAGGAGGTCCCGCGCTCCAGCTCATGGCTTCCTCACCGCCGGAAGTTGTCACCTGCGATCTCCAGTCACGTTAGGCGCCTTGGCGGGGTGCGCGTTCGGCCGGCAAGGGGGTCGGCGAGCGTGGATTCGCGACCGGTAGCGCCGTCGCGGGGGGCTGGAGTCGGATAAGGCGACTGTCAGTCACGCCTGACAAGATGCGGCGGCGGAAGTCGCCATCTGCGACCTT